>NZ_PNYB01000035.1 GCF_002879855.1 Trinickia soli
AGTCCACAGCCGGTGCTCAGGCCGTTCTATCGAACAGCCTGAGCACAAGCACTACCTAGTCTAGCCCGCCGCCAAAGGGGACATCTCTATCTTGGGCAAAAGGGGACATTTCAATTTTGGATTGACATCAGGAGACAAAAATTCATAGTCTCAGGCTGTTTCGCCGTCGTACGCCCGCTGCAACTGCGCGATGTCGAGCTTGCACATCTGCATCATTGCGTGCATGACCCGCGCCGAACGCTCGCGATCCTGGTCGCGCAGCATCTCGCCGAGCACGGTTGGCACGACCTGCCATGTCACGCCGAACCGGTCGCGCAGCCATCCGCATTGGAGCCGCTCCCCCCCTTCGCCCAGCTTGTCCCAGAGCGCGTCCACCTCCGCTTGCGTGCGGCAATGAATGAAAAACGAAATCGCCGGCGAAAACGCCATCTGCGGATTCGGGCCGCCGTTCAGGGCGATGAAGGTCTGCCCGTCGAGTTCGAACGTCACGCTCATGACGCTACCTTTCTCTCGGGGTCCGGCTTCTCCATAGTGCATCACGTCGACGATCTTCGAACGCTCAAAGACGGACGTATAAAACGCAGCCGCCTGCTCGGCTTCGCGATCGAACCACAGAAACGGCGTGATCTTTTGCATGCTCTCTCCTTTTTACGGTTCGCATCGGCAGCGCGCCGCATCGTCCGGTCCGCGATCCAGCGATCCAGCGATGCGTACGATGCAGGACGACCGAAACCGGGCCGAATCGATCGCGATGTAAAAATGCACTTTCACCTGTCACATTTACACCGCTCGCGGTCCCATCACGACCGATCCCTCCGCCATCAAGACTAGTCGATGACTGTTGTCATCGGAATAGCGAAAAAATGGCCAACCGTACGAAAAGCGCATGCCGGTCCCGGCTGGCGCGCGCATACTGGCCGCTATCGACGCTATCCGTTCGTCGAACGCCGCCCCCGCCGCGGGAACGGCGGCATGCATCGTGCTTTCGCTCAGTCGCGCGCTCATGCCGCCAACGCCCCGGCCACGGCTCGCGCGGCGCACGGATCATCGAGCGCCGCCTGACAACGCGATGCGATCGCACACCGGGGCGCCTACGGGGCGGAGCCTGAACGTGCATCCACATCGCCGGACGAACTGGAACGGACCGATGGACTATCGTACGTATGCGCCGCGGATTTACTTTCTTCACCCCCTTCTCGTCGGGCCGCTGCAAGCCTGGCCCGCTCACTTCGAGCGCGCGGCGGCGCTCGGCTTCGATCACGTTCTGATCGGCTCGCCGTTCGC
Source organism: Trinickia soli (assembly GCF_002879855.1). Taxonomy (GTDB): domain Bacteria; phylum Pseudomonadota; class Gammaproteobacteria; order Burkholderiales; family Burkholderiaceae; genus Trinickia; species Trinickia soli. Next base: position 1,285 of record NZ_PNYB01000035.1, read on the forward strand.
CACGGGGCAGGCCGCTCATCTGCAGCTCGTCGCCGATCACGCGCGGGCGCACCCGGTGTTGGGCGCGCCTGGCCACGTCGATGAAACACTGCGTTCGCTGGCTCAAGCCGCACAGACGCACGGGCTCGGGTTGCTCGTGGATATCGTCCTCGATCGCGTCGCGGCCGACGGCGAACTGATACGCGCACATCCGCAGTGGTTTCACCCCTACGAAAGCGCGCGCTCGCGACTCGATCCGCGGCATGCACGCCATGAGGACAATGCGGCCTTCGCGAACTTCGGCGATCCTCACGCGGCCACACAGCTCACCGCCTGGTGGTGCGAGCGTCTCGCGGCGATGATCGATGCCGGCGTGACGGGCTTTCGCTTCGATTCGCCCCATCACGTGCCGCTCGATGCCTGGCAAGCGCTGCGCGCCGCTCTGAAGGCGCGGCGCGATGATGTTCGCCTGCTGGCCTCGACGCCCGGGCTTGCACGCGGCGACCTCGCGCGGCTTGCGCCGGTGGGCTTCGACAGCGTCTTCTCATCGGTCCGCTGGTGGGATTACCGGGCGGACTGGCTCGCCGACGAGCATGCAGCGCTCACGCGCGTCGGCGCGCCGATCGCCTTCCCCGAAGCCCCCTACGGACCGCGCCTTGTCAGCGAGTTCACCTATGCGGCCGATTCCGCGGTGATCGAGCGGGCGTATCGCCGCGCAATCGCGACAAGCGCCGCGCTCGGTACCGGCTGGCTCGTGCCGATGGGCTTCGAATTCGGCATCGCCGAGCCGCTCTCGCCCACGATCGGCAGCGCCGATCGCTATCGCGAAGCCTGCGCCGCCGCGCGCTTCGATCTTTCCGACGCGCTCTCGCAAGCGAATACGTTGCAGCAGCAAACCCCGCTGCTGTCGACCGCTGGCGAAGTGCGTCAATTGTCGGCCGCGGGATCGAACGTCGCCGCCGTCTTGCGCGGCGAGTGCCCCGACCTGCGCGATGCACGCGAAGCCGTATTGCTGCTGGCCAACCCCGATCTGGACCGGCCCACCTATGTCGAGCCCGCGCGGTTCCTCGACGGCGTGCCCGGCAATTTCATGGCGTTCAAGCCGTTGAGCGATCCTTGCACGAGCCAGGCCGAGCCGCTGCCGGCGTTCGCGTTGGCGCCCGGGGAAACGCGCCTTTATCGCGCGCTGCCCTGTCCGAAGGTGGCCGTACGCCGTCCGTCGAAACGCACGTCGACTGCGTCGGCGATGGATGCGCTGGCGGCACCGCGCATCGCGATCGAAAGCGTGACGCCGTCCATCGACGGCGGTCGCTTCGTGGTAAAGCGCGTCGTGGGCGAGGAGGTCGAAATCGGCGCGGCGATTTTCGGGGAAGGCCACGACAAGATTGCCGCCGCGGTGATCTGGCGCGCCACCGATGAAACGGCCTGGCGCGAGGCGCCGATGCTGCCCGCTCAGCCTGCCGGGCTCGATCTCTGGCAAGGCCGCATCCCGCTGACGCGCGTCGGGCGTTACGAGTTCACGGTGATCGCCTGGCGCGACGATTTCGCCTCGCTCGTCGACCATATTCGAAAGAAGCTCGACGCCAATCAATCGGTCGAGCTCGAACTCGAAGAAGCGCGCCATCTACTCGCACGTGTCTTAGCCGAAGCCGAGACGGCCGACGAAACGGGCGTGCAACAGCAGATTCATCAGGATCATCGCGACTACGAAGGACAGCGTGCCGCGATCGCCGAATTGAAGCGTATCGCCATCCGCTTCGCGCATGCGAATGCAACGGCGCGGCTCGAAGTCCTGCTCGCGCCCGACACGGCCGCCGCCATTGCGCGGGCGCGCCATCGTCCCTTTCTTGCGCGCGACGCCACGATGTACCGCATCGACGCCGAGCGCGCCACCGCCCGCTTCGCGAGCTGGTACGAAATCTTCCCGCGCTCGATGAGCGGCGACGCGTCGCGTCACGGCACGTTCGACGATGTCATCGCGCAACTGCCGCGCATCCGCGACATGGGCTTCGACGTGCTTTACTTCCCGCCGATTCACCCGATCGGCAGGATCAATCGCAAGGGGCGCAACAATACACTCAATGCGCAACCGGGCGACGTAGGCAGCCCGTATGCGATCGGCAGTGCGGAAGGCGGCCATACCGCCGTCCACCCGGAGCTCGGTACGCTTGACGATTTCAAGCGGATGCTCGCGGCGGCCCACGCACACGGGCTTGAAATCGCACTCGATTTCGCCATCCAATGCGCGCCCGATCATCCGTGGCTGACCGAACACGCGACGTGGTTCGCCTGGCGCCCCGACGGCACGCTGCGCTATGCCGAGAATCCGCCGAAGAAGTACCAGGACATCGTCAATCCCGAGTTCTACGCGCATGACGCAAAGCCGGCGCTGTGGCTCGCGCTGCGCGATGTCATCGCGTTCTGGATCGATGCCGGCGTGCGCATCTTCCGCGTCGACAATCCGCACACGAAGCCGCTGCCGTTTTGGGAGTGGATGATCGCCGACATTCGTGCGCGCGACCCCGACGTCATCTTTCTATCGGAAGCGTTCACGCGGCCGCGCCTCATGTATCGGCTGGCGAAGCTTGGCTTTTCGCAGTCCTACACGTACTTCACCTGGCGCGAATCGAAGCGCGACTTCACCGAGTATCTGACCGAACTCACGCAGACGAACGTGCGCGAATTCTTCCGCCCGAATTTCTTCGTCAACACGCCCGACATCAACCCGCGGCACCTGCAAGCACAGGGGCGCGCCGGCTTCATGATCCGTGCGGCGCTGGCCGCGACGCTATCGGGGCTGTGGGGTGTCTACAGCGGCTTCGAACTGTGCGAAGCGGCGGCATTGCCGGGCAGCGAAGAGTATCTGGATTCGGAGAAGTATCAGCTGCGCGCGTGGGATTGGCATCGGCCTGGCAACATCGTCGACATCGTCACGATGCTGAACCGGATCCGCCGCGCGAACCCCGCGCTGCATTCGCACCTGGGCCTGACGTTCCTGACTGCGCACAACGACCGCATCCTGTTTTTCGAGAAAGCGACGCCGTCGCGCGAAAACGTCGTCCTGGTGGCGATCAGCCTCGATCCGTTCCAGCCGCAAGAGGCCGATATCGAACTATCCCCACGCACGTATGAGCACTGGCGCATGGGGGAATGGGATGCACTGGCTGTGACCGATCTCGCGACCGGCGCGCGCGGCGAATGGCGCGGACGCCGACAGCACGTGAGACTCGAGCCCGAGCGCCCCTTCGCCATCTGGCGCATCGCGCCGGCGGCCGGCATGCCGCACGACGAACGTGCGCATTGGGCGCTGAGCCACGCTGGCCGTACAGACCAGAGCAGTCCCGTCAGTCAACTGAGCCACGACGGCCATCGCGAGCACGGCGCCCCGGAGACCCACCATGAAGCGTGAAGATCAACCGCTCGACGCGGCTGCCGCCGAGTCGGGCGCGCGCGCACGCGCGGCGCGACGTCGAGCCCGCGGCGCGCTCTCGGACGATCCGCTCTGGTACAAAGACGCGATCATCTATCAGGTCCATGTGAAGTCGTTCTTCGATGCGAACAACGACGGCGTAGGCGACTTCGCGGGTTTGATCGCCAAGCTCGATTACATCGCCGAACTGGGCGTCAATACGATCTGGCTGCTGCCGTTCTACCCGTCGCCGCGCCGCGACGACGGCTACGACATCGCCGATTACCGCAACGTCCACCCCGATTACGGCACGCTCGCCGACGCGCGCCGCTTCATCCAAGGGGCGCACGCGCGCGGCATGCGCGTCGTCACGGAACTCGTCATCAACCACACGTCGGATCAACACCCGTGGTTCCAGCGTGCACGTCGCGCCAAACCGGGATCGAACCATCGCAACTATTACGTCTGGTCGGACACCGACAAGAAGTACGAAGGCACGCGCATCATCTTCATCGACACCGAGCCGTCGAACTGGACCCACGATCCCGTCGCGGGCGCCTACTACTGGCATCGTTTCTACTCGCATCAGCCCGATCTGAACTTCGACAATCCGGCCGTGATGCGCGAAGTGCTGCAGGTCATGCGCTTCTGGCTCGATATGGGAATCGACGGGCTGCGCCTCGACGCCGTGCCGTACCTCGTCGAACGCGAAGGCACGAGCAACGAGAATCTGCCGGAAACGCACGCGGTTCTGAAGCGCATCCGCGCCACGATCGATGCCGAGTATCCGAACCGGATGCTGTTGGCCGAGGCCAACCAATGGCCCGAAGACGTGCAGGAATACTTCGGCCAGGAAGACGAATGCCATATGGCGTTTCACTTCCCGCTGATGCCGCGCATCTACATGGCCATCGCGAGCGAGGACCGCTTCCCGATCACCGACATCATGCGGCAGACGCCCGAGTTGCCGCCTTCGTGCCAATGGGCGATCTTTCTGCGCAACCATGACGAGCTCACGCTCGAGATGGTGACCGATTCCGAGCGCGACTATCTGTGGAACACCTACGCGAGCGACCGACGCGCGCGGCTGAACCTCGGCATACGCCGTCGGCTCGCGCCGCTGATGGAGCGCGATCGACGCCGCATCGAGCTCATCAATTCGCTGCTGCTTTCGATGCCGGGCACGCCCGTGATTTATTACGGCGACGAACTCGGCATGGGCGACAACATTCACCTGGGCGATCGCGACGGCGTGCGCACGCCGATGCAATGGTCGTCCGATCGCAACGGCGGGTTTTCGCGCGCAGACCCCGAGCAGCTGGTCCTGCCGCCCGTCATGGGGACGCTGTACGGTTTCGACGCCATCAACGTCGAAGCGCAAACGCGCGATCCGCATTCGTTGCTCAATTGGACGCGCCGCATGCTCGCCACGCGCCGGTCCAAGCACGCGTTCGGACGCGGGACGATCCGCTTCCTGCGTCCGTCCAATCGCAAGATCCTTGCGTACCTGCGCGAGATGGAAGGCGAAGCGCCGATTCTCTGCGTCGCGAACCTGTCGCGTGCGCCGCAAGCGGTTGAACTCGACTTGTCCGAATTCGCGGGCCGCGTGCCCGTGGAAATGACGGCCGACTCCGTGTTCCCCGCCATCGGCCAGCTCACCTACCTGCTGACGTTCCCGCCCTACGGCTTTCTTTGGTTTCTGCTGTGCAACCGGGAGGACCGCCCGTCGTGGGCTCAGGCCAACTCCGAGCAGTTGCCCGAGTTCGTTACGCTCGTCATGCGCGCGGGACAAACGGGGCCGACGCCGGAAAACGTCCGCCTGCTCGAATCGGAGGTGCTGCCTTCGTATCTGAGCCGTCGCCGTTGGTTCGCGTCGAAGGATCAGAAACTGCATAGCGTACGGCTCGCCGCATTGACGACGATCCCCGATGCGGGTTTCGCCTTCACCGAAATCGAGGCCGATGTCGGCCGCCACACCGAGCGCTATGTGTTGCCGCTCGCGATCAGTTGGGGCGCCGATACGACCGTGCCCCTGTTCATGCAGCTCGCGCTGGCTCGCGTGCGTCGCGGCCGCAACATCGGCCACCTGACGGACGCCTTTGCGTTACCGCTGTTTGCGCACGGTGTACTGCAGAAACTGCGCGAGCGCGCGGCGGTGCCGACCGTGCAGAAGAGCGAAATCCGCTTCCTGCCGACGGCGCGTTTCGGTGAGCTCGATGCGCTCGGCGATGCGCCCGAGATCCGCTGGATCGCGGCGGAGCAAAGCAACAGTTCGCTCGTGATGGGCGAGCGCGCCGTGCTCAAACTGGTGCGTCGGTTGATCGGCGGCATTCACCCCGAAGCCGAAATGAGCCGCCATCTGACCGAGATCGGCTACGCCAATACTGCGCCGCTCTATGGCGAAGTGGTCCGCGTCGATCCGCAGGGCGTGCCGCATACGCTCGCGTTGCTCCAGGGGTTCATCGAGAACCAGGGCGATGCCTGGAATTGGGCGCTCGATTACCTGCGGCGGGTCATCGACGAGTTGGCGTTGAGGCCCGAAACCGAGGAAGTCGACACCGACATGATCGAGGGCTACCGCGCGCTGGCCGGCACGATCGGCCGTCGGTTGGGCGAGTTGCATGCCGCGCTGGCGGCGCCCTGCGATGATCCCGCGTTTGCTCCCGAGCAAGCCAGCGCGGCCGACGTGCGCAGCTGGATCGAGGGCGCCCGTTCGATGCTGGAGCACGCGCTCGACGTGTTGGCCGCCGAGGCTGCCAAGGAAGGCACCTCGATCGACGAGGACACGCGTGCGCTCGCCCAAGCGTTGATCGGCCGGCGCGCTGCGCTCGTCGAAGCGCTCGAACGGCATGTGCCGCACGACATCGACGCACTGCGTACCCGAGTGCATGGCGATTTCCATCTGGGCCAGGTGCTGATCGCGCAAAACGATGTCTACCTGATCGATTTCGAGGGCGAGCCGGCCCGCAGCCTCGACGAGCGTCGCACGAAACGCAGCCCGCTCGTCGATGTCGCCGGCATGCTGCGCTCGTTCTCCTATGCCAGCGCGGCGGCTCAGCCCGTTTCCGAAAACGCCCCCGCGCAAACGGCCGACCGCAAGCGCTCGCTGTTCGAGCGCTTCCGCGAGGAAGGTCAGGACAGCTTCCTGGCCGGCTATCGCAAGGCGATTGCCCAGGCCGTGCGCCCGGTGGTTGCGCCGGAAGCCGAACAGGTGCTGCTCGATTTGTTCCTCGTCGAAAAAGCCGCCTACGAAGTGCGCTACGAAGCGGCGAACCGGCCCACTTGGCTTGGGTTGCCGCTGCGTGGCCTGGCCTCGCTGGCCGCGCGGCTCCTCGGCGAGACGAAACATGACGGCGACGAAGCACCGGCGCCTGCGCAAACGTGAGGATGGCCGAAATGGGCTCTATGAAAGATCAATCCGCACGGATCCGCGAGATTGCCGATCGCGACCCATTGGCGGGGCTGCATCCCGTCGACCTCGAGGCGCTCGTCGATGCCCGACACCCCGACCCGTTCTCTCAACTCGGGCTGCATCGGACCGCAGACGGCCATGTCGTGCGCGCCATGCTGCCCGGTGCGGCAAGCGTGGCCGTCGTTGCTCGCGCGAACGGCCAATGCATCGGCAGGCTCACGCAAATCGATTCGCGCGGCCTGTTCGCAGGACGCGTCGAGCGCGCGGAACCCTATCGGCTTCATATCGACTGGCATGGCGTCGAGCAGGAGACCGAAGATCCCTACTCGTTCGGCCCGGTACTGTCCGAAGATGCGCTCGCCCGCCTCGCGCGCGCCGATCCGTATGCCGTGCTCGATTGCCTCGGCTCCCGGCCCTGCACGCTCGACGGCATCCCCGGCGTGCGCTTCGCGGTGTGGGCGCCCAATGCGCGGCGCGTGTCCGTGGTCGGCGACTTCAACACGTGGGACGGCCGACGGCATCCGATGCGGCTGCGCCACGTAGCCGGCGTATGGGAACTGTTCGTGCCGCGGCTGTCCGCCGGCGCAAGTTACAAGTACGAGATCGTCGCGCGCGACGGGCGCACGCTGCCGCTCAAAGCCGATCCTTGCGCGCTGCAAACCGAACGCACGCCCGCAACGGCATCGATCGTCGCCGATTGGAGCGCCATCGACCAATTCACCTGGACCGACGGCGCCTGGATCGCCAATCGCGCGTCGCTGCAAAACGCCCGTGCACCGATCGCCATCTACGAGGTGCATGCGGAATCGTGGCTGCGCGTCGAAGAAGACGGCCGCCGCGGGCTCGATTGGTACGAACTCGCCGATCGGCTCATTCCGTACGCGCTCGGTATGGGCTTTACGCACATCGAATTCCTGCCGATCGCCGAGCATCCGTTCGGCGGCTCCTGGGGCTATCAACCGCTCTCGCAGTTCGCGCCGTCGGCGCGTTTCGGACCGCCGCAGGGCTTCGCGCATTTCGTCAATCGGGCTCATGAAGCGGGCCTTGGCGTAATCCTCGATTGGGTCAGCGCGCACTTTCCGAACGACGCGCACGGCCTGATTCAATTCGACGGTACGCCGCTTTACGAACATCAGGATCCGCGCGAGGGCTATCACCAGGATTGGAACACGATGATCTACAACCTCGGCCGCAACGAGGTCAGCGCGTTCCTGGTCGCATCGGCGCTTGCGTGGCTGCTGCGTTATCACGTCGACGGCCTGCGCGTGGACGCCGTCGCATCGATGCTCTATCGCGATTATTCGCGCGCGCAAGGCGAGTGGGTGCCGAACATCTACGGCGGCCGCGAAAACCTCGAAGCGATCGCGTTCCTGAAGCGGGTCAATCACGAAGTCGCCTACGCGCCGGGCGTGCCGGGCGCGATCACGATCGCCGAAGAATCGACGGCATGGCCCGGCGTGACGGCTCGCATCGAGGACGGCGGGCTCGGCTTCGATTTCAAATGGAACATGGGCTGGATGCACGACACGTTGCACTACATGCATGAAGACCCGGTCTACCGCCGCTATCATCATCACAACATGACGTTCGGGATGGTCTACGCGTACTCCGAACGGTTTGTGCTGCCGCTCTCGCATGACGAAGTCGTGCATGGCAAAGGCTCGCTGCTCGGCAAAATGCCCGGCGACCGCTGGCAGCAATTCGCGAACCTGCGCGCGTACTTCGGTTTCATGTGGACCCACCCCGGCAAAAAGCTGCTGTTCATGGGCGGGGAGCTCGCGCAGTACGGCGAGTTCAATCACGACGCCTCGCCGCATTGGCATCTGCTCGACGACCCGATGCACCACGGCGTGCAAACGCTGGTGCGCGACCTGAATCGCCTCTATGCGGCGGAGCCGGCACTGCATGCACTCGATGCCGAGCCGGGCGGCTTCGAATGGCTCGTCGGCGACGACAGCGGCAACAGCGTCTTCGCCTATCGACGCTGCGACGGCAGCGGGCGCGAGGTGGCCGTCATCTGCAACTTCACGCCCGTGCCGCGCCATGGCTACCGCATCGGCATGCAGCGCGCAGGCTGGTGGGCCGAAGTGCTCAACACCGATGCGGCAGCCTACGGCGGCTCGAACGTCGGCAATTCGGGGGGCGTCGTCACGCAGGACGTCGCAAGCCACGGCAAACCGCAATCGGTCGTACTGACGATACCGCCTCTGGCCACGATCATCCTGCGCGCCGAATGACGGTGCGCAACATGGCGCCGGCCCGGACCATGACGAAAACAGCAATTGCCATCAGAACCAGGATGCGGCATGGCGAATTCACTACCCGAGCGGCTCGATCCCGGGGCACCGTATCCGCTCGGCGCGACTTGGGACGGGCTCGGGGTCAATTTCGCCGTGTTCTCCGCGAATGCGCAGCAGATCGATCTATGCCTGTTCGATCCGGCCGGCCATAAAGAAATCGCACGGCTGCCGCTGCCCGAATGCATCGATGAAGTCTGGCATGGCTACCTGCCCGGCGCGCACCCGGGCACCGTGTACGGCTTTCGCGCGTACGGTCCTTATCAACCGCAATATGGCCATCGCTTCAACCCGGCCAAGCTGTTGCTGGACCCGTACGCGAAAAAACTGACCGGGTCGTTTCGCGCCTCCGATGCATTGTTCGGCTACCGCCCTCATTCGAGCCGACAGGATTTGTCGCTGGACAAACGCGACTCGGCGCCCGCCGTGCCGAAATGCGTCGTCATCGACGAAGCATTCGATTGGTCGCGCGACGCGCGCCCCGACCTGCCTTGGCCTGAGACCGTCATCTACGAGGCGCATCTGCGCGGCGTGTCGATGCTCAATCCGGACTTGCGCGCGCACGAGCGTGGGACGTTCGCGGCGCTCGCGTCGCCGCGTTTCATCGACCATCTGCACACGCTCGGTATCACGGCCATCGAGCTATTGCCGATTCACGCCTTCTTCGACGAGCGCTTTCTGCTCGAACGCAAGTTGACGAACTACTGGGGCTACAACACGGCCGCCTTCTTCGCGCCCCATCCGTCATACCTGTCGACGCGGCGCTTGAACGAAGTGCGCATCGCCGTGCGTCAGTTGCACGCCGCGGGCATCGAAGTGTTTCTCGATGTGGTGTACAACCATACCTGTGAAGGCAACGAACTCGGGCCCACCGTCTGTTGGCGCGGCTTCGACAACGCCAGCTACTATCGGCTCATTCCCGGCGACGAGCGCCACTACATCAACGACACGGGCTGCGGCAATACGCTCAATCTTTCGCATCCGCGCGTGTTGCAAATGGTGATGGATTCGCTGCGCTACTGGGTGAACGCATTTCACGTCGACGGATTCCGTTTCGATCTCGGCGTCACGCTCGGTCGGGAAGGGCCGGGGTTCGATCCCGGTTCAGGCTTCTTCGACGCCATCCGACAAGATCCGCTTCTGTCGCAGCGCAAGCTGATCTCCGAGCCTTGGGACATCGGCCCCGGCGGTTACCAGGTGGGCCGACATCCGCCGGGCTTCGCCGAATGGAACGACAAATTCCGCGATTGCGTGCGGCGGTTCTGGCGCGGCGATGCGGGGATGCGGGCAGAACTCGCCGCACGCATCACAGGCTCGGCCGAGCTCTTCAATCACCGCTTCAGACGTCCGTGGGCTTCGGTGAACTATGTCGCCTCTCATGACGGCTTCACGCTGGCCGATGTCACCGCCTACGAGCATAAGCACAACGAAGCGAACGGCGAAGACAACGCCGACGGTCACAACGAAAATTGCAGCGCGAATTGGGGCGTCGAAGGCCCGACCGACGACCCGGCCATCAACGCGATGCGCGCACGCGTCGCACGCTCGATGCTGATGAGCGTGTTCACGTCGCTCGGGACGCCGATGCTGGCCGCCGGCGACGAGTTCGGGCGCAGCCAGCGCGGCAATAACAACGCATATTGTCAGGACAACGAACTATCGTGGCTCGACTGGGGGTTGGCCGAATCGGCCGAAGGCAAGGCGTTGACCGCATTTGCCGCACGCCTGATCGCGTTGCGACGCCAATACCCGCTGCTGCGCGACACGCGCTTTTTGCGTGGCGACGCCGAGGTGCTGCCCGGCGTCAAAGATGTCGAATGGTTCGATGAACGCGGCGAGCCGCTCACGAGCGAGGCATGGCAAGACCACGACGCGGGCGCGCTGACGCAGCGCCGCGCCGGCCGAAACCTCGAAGGCGGACTCGACGTACTGCTGCTGATGCATAACGGCTCGAATCTGGACCTCATGTTCACGCCGCCCGAGCCGTCTCTGGAATGGAATGTGCTCGCAGACAGCACTGCCCCGAACGCACCCGCACAGCGTCACGACAGCGGGCAATGGAAAGTCGGCGCACACGGCTTCCTGCTGCTCGCCGCGCAACTCCCAAGGACTGAGGGCGCGATGCCCTCCGGTGCGTCGGCGGCATAGGTCCGATCATCGTCTCGCATGCGTGAACAAGGAGCCGTTGACATGTCCGAACATCGATCCGAACCGCAGGTTGGCCGCGCGCATCGGTTACCGTTCGGCGCCGAGTTGATCGGCGTGCAGCAAGGCGAAGGCCCGCGCACGCGATTTCGTCTGTGGGCGCCGTCGCGCTCGACCGTGCGCGTCGAATTCGAATACGAAGGCAAGGCGGGCACCGTCCAGATGGCGCCGGCCGGCGAGGGCTGGTTCGAAGCCCAGGCGCCATGCGGCGCGGGCACGCGCTACCGTTATCGGCTCGACGGCGATCTCGCCGTCCCGGATCCAGCCTCGCGCTTTCAACCCGAGGATGTCCATGGGCCGAGCGAAGTCGTCGACCCACTCGCGTACCGGTGGAAGCTCCCGGATTGGCGCGGGCGTGCCTGGAACGAGATGGTGATCTACGAGCTGCACGTCGGCGCACTCGGCGGCTACGCCAATGTCGCGCGCCGCTTGTCGCACATCGCGCAGTTGGGCGCGACGGCCATCGAACTGATGCCGCTCAACGATTTCGCGGGCCATCGCAATTGGGGCTACGACGGCGTATTGCCGTTCGCGCCCGACTCCGCTTATGGTCGCCCCGAAGAGCTCAAGGCGTTGATCGATCATGCTCACGAACTGGGCATTGCCGTGCTGCTCGATGTGGTCTACAACCACTTCGGCCCCGAGGGCAATTATCTGCCGCAGTATGCGAAGGCGTTCTTCCGCGACGATGTCACGACGCCGTGGGGCCCCGCGATCGACTTCCGCCGCAAACCCGTGCGCGAATTCTTCTGCGAAAACGCGCTCTACTGGCTCAACGAATATCGCTTCGACGGACTGCGCATCGACGCCGTCCATGCGATCGGCGACGACGGCTGGCTACGCGAGCTCGCCGATCGCGTGCATGCGTCTATCGGCTCGCAACGGCACGTGCATCTCGTCCTCGAAAACGAGCGCAACACGGCGAGCCTGCTGCAATCGCACTTCGATGCGCAATGGAACGACGATGCGCACAACACGCTGCACGTGTTGCTCACCGGCGAACACGAGGGCTACTACCGCGCCTACGCGGATCGTCCCATCGCCAGGCTCGCACGCGTACTGTCGGAAGGTTTCGCCTATCAGGGCGAGCCTTCGCCGATTCATGACGGCGCGGCGCGCGGCGAGCCGAGCACGCACTTGTCCCCGACGTCCTTCGTCATGTTCCTGCAGAACCACGATCAGATCGGCAACCGCGCTTTCGGCGAACGTCTGCGTACACTGTGCGCGCCATCGGCGCTGCTTGCCGCGACGGCGCTCATGTTGCTGTCGCCGCAGATTCCGCTGCTGTTCATGGAAGAAGAATTTGGTTCGACGCAGCCGTTTCTCTACTTCACAGACTATGGCGGGCAACTCGCCGAAGCGGTGCGCGAAGGACGTCGGCGCGAATTCGCGAAGTTCTCGGCGTTCAACGACCCCGAACGGCGCGCGCGCATTCCCGATCCGAACGCGGCGCAGACGTTCGCGCTCTCTTCTCCGCCTACCGAAGAAGAGCCGAACGGAAGCGGCGACGCGACGCATCCCAACGGCATGGGCGATCGCGCGGCGTGGCTCCACTTCTACCGTTCCGCGCTTGCCGTGCGCGCAAAGCTGATTGCGCCACGCTTGAACGGCGCACGGGCACTCGGTGTCGAGCTATTGCGAACGGCGAGCGGTCTCGACGCCAATGCGCTCGTCGCACGCTGGCGTCTCGGCGATGGCGAGACACTGGCCGTCGCGCTGAACCTGACTTCGGACACGCTTCCGTTCAATCCGCAGCCCGCGGGCAGGGTCATCTTCGAAACGCCGCCGCGCGCACGAGACAGGGTCGACGCCGGGCAATTGCCCGCTTACGCCTTCATCGCCTGGCTCACGGGCGATGTCAACGCGTTCGCGCAGGGACATGACGCCCGCGTCGCCGCACCTGCGGGGAGCGCACCATGAGCGGGCGAGCGGCGGCTTCGGGGCGGGAAACGATCGAGCGGATCGCTGCGCGCGCCGGCTTTGAAGTGCATTGGGAAGACGCGAACAAAGCGACTCATCGGGTGAAGCCCGACACGCTCGCCACGTTGCTCACGGCGCTCGGCCTGCCTTGCGACACGCGCGAGCAGGCCAAAGAGACGCTGGCGATGCTCGACGCCGAGCGAGCCGAGCCCCCGCTTCCGCCGCTCGTCACCGCGGAATGCCATCGCGCGACGGCGCTACCGGTCGCATCGCTGAATGCCGGTGCGACCTATCGCATCGAACTCGAACGCGGCGGCGTCATCGAAGGGCGCCTGGGTACGCCGAAGGGCGAATCGCCGCTACTCGCACCGATTTCGGAACCCGGCTATCACGTGCTCGAACTGGGCGACCAACGTGTTCGACTCGCGGTCGCGCCGCCGCGCTGCTATACGATCGCCGACGCGTGTCGCGATGCAGGCGGGCCGCCCGAAGCGCGACGCACGAATGACGACGCGCCACGCGCAGCCGCGATCTGGGGGATCGGCGCGCAACTCTACGGCTTGCGGCGCGTCGGTGACGGCGGCATCGGCGATTACACCGCGCTTGCTTCATTGGCGCGACGAGGCGCACAAGCAGGCGCCGACGCCATGGCCATCAGCCCCACCCACGCGATGTTCAGCGCGGACCCGGGCAAAATCAGTCCCTACTCCCCGTCGTCACGGCTACTGTTGAACGTCGCGCATATCGATCCCGCCAGCGTCTTCGGCGCCGACGCTTTCGCAGCCGTACTCGACGCGCACGGCGCGGAAGGTGCCGCCCCGCTTCGGGAACAGTGGGCTGCACTCGAAGCGCTGCCCCTCATCGATTGGCGCAACGTCGTCAAGCTGCGACTGACGGTGCTGCGCGCGCTCTACGAGCGGTTTTGCGCGCACGATCGTGCGGGCACGAGCGCCGCTGCGCCATTGGCACGCGACTTCGATGCATTCTGCGCGCAAGGCGGCCATGCATTGGAGGATCACGCGCGGTTCGAGGCGATCGATGCGATCCAGCGGGGGCAGCACGGCATCGGCCACTGGCGCGATTGGCCCGACTCGCTGACGGACCCGCGCCATCCGCGAGTGCAAGCCTTCGCACGCGAACACCGCCATGAAGTGGACTTCCATCTGTTCCTGCAGTGGCTGGCCGCGAAAGGGCTCAAAGGGGCGCAGCAGGCTGCGCGCGAGGCCGGCATGGCGATCGGACTCGTGACCGACCTCGCGGTCGGCTGCGACGGCGCGGGCAGTCACGCCTGGTCGTACCGCGACGACATGCTGCAGCGCGTGTCGGTCGGTGCGCCGCCCGACCTGTTCAATCAAGCGGGCCAGGCTTGGGGTTTGACGACGTTCTCGCCGCGGGCCATGCGCACACAGGGGTTCAGCGCCTTCATCGACATGCTGCGCGCCACCTTCGCTTATGGCGGCGGCTTGCGCATCGACCACGTGCTCGGCCTGCAGCGCCTCTGGCTCGTCCCCAAGGGCGCGAGCGCTGCCGATGGCGCCTACCTGCGGTACCCGCTCACCGATTGCCTGCGGTTGATCGCGCTCGAATCGCTGCGGCATCGCGCGATCGTCATTGGCGAGGATCTCGGCACCGTGCCCGACGGCTTCCGCGAACGCTTGGCGCGTCACGGTCTGCTCGGCATCCGCGTGCTCTGGTTCGAACGCAGCGCAGACCGCGGCACCTTTACGGCGCCGCCGCAATGGAGCCGAACGGCGATCGCGACAACGACCACCCACGATTTGCCGACCGTTGCCGGCTGGTGGAGCGGCGCCGACATTGCGTGGCGCGACCGCATCGGACAGACCGCGCCCCGCGCGGACGGCCGCGACCCCGTCGCGCTGGCCAACGCCGAGCGGGCCGCCGATCGCCATGCGCTGTGGCGCGCTTTTCAGCTGGCGGGCGTCGCGGCAACCGGCGTCGGCGCGCCGCCGAAAGATCAGGCGCCCATCGACGAGGCACTCGGCTTCGTCGCGTCGACGCCCGCCCCGCTCGCGCTCTACCCGCTCGAAGACCTTCTGGGCCTCACCGATCAGCCGAACCTGCCGGGCTCGATCGACGAACATCCGAACTGGCGCCGACGCCTCGATGCGCCGCTCGACGCCCTGTTCGAAGACAGCGCGCTGAACGATCGGCTACTTGCACTGGCGAACAAACGCGGACGTGCCGCCCGCTCGTCCACCGCACCGGCTTCCCCCGCTACCGCACCCTCCGAATCGCCCGATAAGCCATGACCGTCCCGCGCTCCACGCTACGCCTCCAGCTCCACCGTGGCTTCACGTTCGACAATGCGCTCGCTCATGTCGACTATTTCGCCGCGCTCGGTGTGAGCCACCTCTACCTGTCGCCGATCACGACCGCCATGCCCGGCTCGCTGCACGGCTACGACACGATCGACTATGCGCACGTGAACCCCGAACTGGGCGGCGAACCCGCGCTGCTGCGTCTCTCCGAGGCCGCGCATGCTCGCCAGATGGGGCTTATCGTCGACATCGTTCCGAACCACATGGGCATCGCGGAAGGCCACAATGCCTGGTGGCTCGACATCCTCGAATGGGGGCGGCACGCCACCTATGCGCGCTTCTTCGACGTCGATTGGCATTCGCCCGATCCGGCGCTGCGCGGCAAGGTACATGCGCCCTGTCTGGGCGGCCCTTACGGAGAAGAACTCGCGGCCGGCCGTATCACGTTGTCATTCGATGCGACGCAAGGCCGGTTCAGTGCGCGCTACGCCGACCATCGTTTTCCGATCTGCCCGGTCGACTATCCACAGCTCTTGCGCAGCGTCCCGGCGGCAGAGCATCCCGAGCTGACGGCGCTCGCCGAACGCTTCGATGGTCTCACGGTGCAGCCCGAGCACCGGCAGCGTGCGCAAGCCGCGCTCGATGCACTGCGCGCGTTCGCATCGGATCACGGGACACAGCCATTCGAAGCGGTGCTCGCGGCTCATGCCCCGAACGCCCCGGCTTCGCGCGAGCGATTGCATCGGCTGCTGGAGCGGCAGTTCTTCCGCCTGGCATGGTGGCGCACCGCGGCGGACGAAGTGAACTGGCGGCGCTTCTTCGATATCGGGACGCTCGCGGCCGTGCGCACCGAGCGCATGGAAGTGTTCGACGCCATTCATGCCCTGCCGCTGCGCTTGTTCGCGCAGGGCGTGATCGACGGGCTCCGCATCGATCATGTCGACGGGCTGGTCGATCCTCGCGAATACTGCCAACGTTTGCGCGAGAAACTTGCCGAGCGCGAAGCCGAGCGGCCGCCGCAACTCGATCGTTCGCGCGCGTATGTCGTCGTCGAAAAGATCCTCGCTCGCGGCGAAGCGTTGCCGGCCGAGTGGGGGATCGACGGCACGACGGGATACGACTTCATGAACGACGTCGGCGCGCTGCTGCACGACCCGCAAGGCGAGGCCGCACTGACGGCGGCATGGGCCGAACTGTCCGGGTCGGGGGAGACCTTCGCCGATGCCGGCTACGCGGCACGACGCAAGATCCTCGCCGAAAACCTGTCGAGCGAGCTCGACCGGGCGGCGCGGGGCCTGCACCGCATCGCACGCGAGCAAGCGGCCACACGCGACTATACGTTCACGGCGATCCGTCGCGTGCTGACCGAATTGGCCGTGTACTTTCCCGTCTACCGCATGTACCCGCAAAGCGGCATGCGCACGGCGGCGGACGAAGCGAACTTCCGGCAAGCGCTCGCGGGCGCCCGGTGCTCGCTCGCGCGCGGCGATCATGCGGTCCTCGCATTCGTCGACGCATCGCTCGGTGGCGGCCCCGAGCGCGGCGCCCCCGTCGGCGCGCCGCCGAGCCGCGAACGCCGCACCGCCGCCACGCTGTTCGCGCAGGTGACGGCGCCGTTGGCCGCGAAGGCCATCGAGGATACGGCCTTCTACCGCTATGGCCGCTTGTTGTCGCGCAATGAAGTGGGCGCCAATCCCGGCGAGTTCGCACTCGGCGTCGATGCTTTCCACGAGGCCAATCTCGAACGCGCACGACGTTTCCCGTATGCAATGGTCGCCACGGCCACGCATGATCACAAACGCGGCGAGGACGTACGCGCGCGGCTCGCCGTGCTCAGCGAAATCGCCGATGAGTGGATCGCCAAACTGCGCGCCTGGTCGACGCTGAACGCGCCGCTTCGTCGCCCTTCGTCTTCGCCTTCTCCTGCCGGGCTCTCACTCGCCTGCACGCCGCTGCCGGGCCCCGCGCCCGATTGGGCACCGGGGCCCGCGGCGGAAGCGATGCTTTATCAAACGCTCGTCGGCGCGTGGCCCTATGACCTCGACTTCACCGATGCCGATGCCATCCATGCATTCGCCGAGCGCATCGCCACGTGGCAGCTGAAGGCCTCGCGAGAAGCGAAGTTGGAAACGAGTTGGCATGCTCCCGACGAAGCGTATGAAGCGGCGTCGCGCGCGTTTCTGTTCGACATTCTGGCGCCCCAGCGGCGCGACGGATTTCTGCAAGAGCTGGCTGGATTCGTGGCCCGCATCGAGCGCGCCGGTGCGATCAACAGCTTGCTGCAAACGCTGTTGCGCCTGACATCGCCGGGCGTGCCCGACCTCTATCAAGGCACGGAGCTGTGGGACTTCAGCCTCGTCGATCCGGACAACCGGCGGCCCGTGGACTTCGACAAACTCAGCGCATGGCTCGTCGACACGCCGCCCAGCGAACAACTGCACAACTGGCGCGATGGCCGCATCAAGCTCGGCGTCGTGCATCGCGCATTGACGCTGCGCGCCGTCTCGCCGGCGTTGTTCCTGGAAGGCTCGTACATACCGCTCGCGGTATTGGGCGCCCGCGCGCGTCACGCCATTGCGTTCGCGCGTCAGCACGGCGATGCCTACGCGATCGTCATAGGCACGCGCCTCGCTGCCTCGCTGATGCCGGCATCGAGCGACGTACCGCTCGTCGATCCGGCCGCTTGGGAAGACACGTCGATCGAACTGCCGGCCGCCCTGGCCGGGCGTGCGCTCTTCGATTGCATGAGTCCCGCTGCGCCGAAAGCCGATGAAACGGGGAGGCTGTTCCTGCGCGATGTGTTGACCGCGCTGCCTGTTGCATTGCTCGTCGAAGAAGGCGTGCCGCGCGCTTGAGCCGCGCTTGAGGTTTACTGGGCGAGAAGCGGCACGCGCAGCACGAGTGTCGAAGGTTCTCCATCACCGGTGCCGGTTTGCTCGAATGTGCCGCCGTGTGCCGACGCCACGCGCTGCGCCAGGGCCAGCGCCCATGCAATACGCCCTGCCTCGCGCGGCTGCATGGCCTGAGTGCGGGCGAACGGCTCCAATGCGTGCGCGGGTTCGGGATCGGACAGCGCGGCGAAATTCGCCGTGAAAGCGATCTCTACGCGCCAAAATGCCGAGTCGATGTTGCTCGTCAGCCTGAGCTTCGCACCGGGCTCGCTGGCTTCCGCGGCGAACACGAGCATCGTCCAGAGCGCCTGCACCAACCGCTCGCGATCGCCGTCGCAGCGCTCGGAATCGATCGACGACACGAGCTCGACCGCGTTGGAGCGCGCTGCGAGAACGGCATGCCGTGCGTCCTCCAGCGCGCGTTCGACGGCGACGCGAATGGGGAACGACTCACGCGCGAGCGGCAACGACTTCGTCTCGGCGCGCGTCTTGTCGACGGCATCCTCGAGCAGCTTCACCTGCTGTTCCACGCCCGCCCGAATGCCGGCCAGCGCGCGCTGCGAGGCCGCGTCGGCGGCGTCGAGCTTGCGTTCGAGGACGTAGGCCCAGCTATGAATTGCATTCAGGGGGCTGCGAAGATCGTGCGAGACAAGGGACAAAACATGATCGCGCATGAACAGCGCGACTTCGGCCCGCAGATGGGCGAGACGTTCGTCGGATGCGGCAACGGCATGGGAAGACGTCGACACGGTCGGCCTCTCGGTAAATGGCTCGGCTGTCCGGGCCGCGGCAACGAGCAGGCAAGCGCCGCTCGCAACTCGCAACGACCGCGTGACGCCGTCAGCGTGTTGAGCAGACGGACATTATAGGCATCGCCGCGGCCGAAGCGCCTACAATGACGGTTTCATCACACATGGAGCGCAATCACCATGACGATCGTCACCACGGATTCGGGGTTGAAGTACGAGGATTTGACCGAAGGCACGGGCGCGGAAGCCACGGCGGGACGCACGGTCAGCGTCCACTACACGGGCTGGCTCACCGACGGCCAGAAGTTCGATTCGAGTAAAGACCGGAACGATCCGTTTGCATTCGTTCTCGGCGGGGGCATGGTCATCAAGGGTTGGGACGAAGGCGTGCAAGGCATGAAGGTCGGCGGCGTGCGGCGTCTGACAATCCCGCCGCAATTGGGCTACGGCGTGCGCGGCGCCGGCGGCGTGATTCCGCCTAATGCAACGCTCGTGTTCGAAGTCGAATTGCTCGACGCGTAAGGCACAAGGACAGGCACAGGCACGCTGTACGTACGACGATGGAAAGGCACTGCGTCGAATCACCGGCATTGTCGCTGCGCCGCTACGGCGCGGTGAGCGCATGCGATGTCCATGCCTTCCATCAGATCGTGCTTGGCGTCGATGGCGCGATGGAAATGGTCGTGGATGGCATTGGCCAGCGCATCGACGCAGGCCATGCCTGGTTGATTCCCGCCGGAGCACGTCACGAGTACGCAGGCATCGGCGACAATCGCCAACTCATTCTCGACGTGCCACGCGCATCGTTGGCGTTGCCCGAGCGCATGTTTTCTCGCGCGGCGGCCTTGGTCATGAATGACGCGCTGACGAGCGTCGTGCGCGAAGCGGCTTCGTACGCGGCATGGATCGAAACGGAGCATCCGCTTTGCGTCCCAGGCGCCGATCGACACGACGATGGGGCCGATGCTCCCGCGAGCGTATCGTTCGCCACCGAACGGGCCCGCCGCCTGGCATGGATCACGGCCGCACGCATGGCGCAGCTGTTGGGAGAACATATCGGCGCGCCCGCACCGTCGGCACGACTCGACTACGCGCGCGTCGATAACTGGTTGCGCGCGCATCTATCCGAGCCGTTGCGGGTCGTCGATCTCGCCGCGCATTGCGGCTTCGGCGAGCGGCGCTTCCATCAGTTGTTCGCCGAAGCGTTCGGCACCACGCCGCACCGCTACCTCCAGCGGCTTCGCCTCGATACGGCGCTCGTACTCCTCTTCGACTCACGCCAGACGTTGACCGACGTGGCGCTGACGGTGGGTTTCGCCGATCAAAGCGCCTTTACGCATGCATTCACGCGACGCTTCGGGATCGCACCCGGGCAGTGGCGGGCTGCTCGGGTCCACTGATAGCGGACGACGGTGGTCTGGCGGCGTAAGCCGCCTCTCACAGCGCCTTACTTCTGCAACCCTCGCCCGAGATCCGTGCAGATATCTCCAACATCCTCGAGCCCGATCGCCACGCGCAGGAGCGCCTCGGTAATCCCCGCCGCGGCGCGCGCTTCGGCGGTAATCCGGCTGTGTGTGGTCGTCGCCGGATGCGTGATCGTCGTACGCGTATCGCCAAGGTTCGCCGTGATCGAGCACAGTTTGGTTCCGTCGATCACACGCCAAGCGTTCTCGCGCTGCTGCTCCGGCGTATCGCCCAGCACTTCGAAGGCGAGCACCGAGCCACCCGAGCGTTGCTGGCGCCGCGCAATTTCATACTGCGGATGCGATTCGAGCCCCGGATAATAGACGCGCTTGACGCACGGATTTGCTTCGAGCCAACGCGCCACATGCAGCGCACTGGCGGAATGACGCTCGGCGCGCAGCGAGAGCGTCTCCAGCCCCTTGAGCAGAATCCACGCATTGAAGGCGGAGAGCGTCGGCCCCGCCGTGCGCACGAACGGGAACACCTTCTCCATGATGAAGGCTCGCGAGCCGACGAGCGCGCCGCCCAGCACGCGCCCTTGGCCGTCGATCAGCTTTGTCGCCGAATGCATGACGACGTCGGCGCCGAGCTTCAAAGGCTGCTGCACGGCCGGACTGCAAAATGAATTGTCGACGACGAACAGCGCGCCCGCCGCTTTCGAGATCTTGCCGATGGCCTCGATATCGCACAGTTCCGTGAGCGGGTTGGACGGCGTTTCGACAAAGAACAACTTCGTTTCCGGACGCACCGCCGCACGCCACGCGTCGAGGTCGTTCGGATCGACGTAGGTGGTCGTGATGCCGAAGCGCCCGAAGATCTGCGAGAACATGCCGAGCGTCGAACCGAACAGCGCACGGGAGCTCACGATATGGTCGCCCGCTTGCGTCGCAGCCATCACGACGGACAGAATCGCACTCATGCCCGAAGCCGTCGCGATGCATGCCTCGCCGCCTTCGAGCGCCGCCAGGCGCTCTTGAAACATCGTGACGGTGGGATTCGTGAACCGCGAATACGTGTAGTAATCCTCGGAGTGCTTGAACCGCTCGGCGGCCTCGGCTGCGCTGTTGAAGCAGAAACTCGAAGTCAGGAAGAGCGCTTCCGAGTGCTCGTTGTAGTCCGTGCGTACCGTGCCGGAGCGCACGGCGAGCGTATCGAAATTCAAAGAGTCGTCCATGTTCTGATGCCTTATGCCTGGGCGTGACACGCCGTTTTCCACGCCGGCTGCCGCAAAAACGGCGGCCAGCAAAAAGCCCGCTTCGCGTCGGCAAAAGCGGGCTTCGTATGCGGGGCTGTTTCGGCGTCGGACGGCTTGATGGCCGCCTTTCGCTTTAGCTGTTTTGGGTCACCCCGCGTCCGCAAGCTGAATTCAAATCGACGCTGAACGCGCATGTTAGCACGCCTTCCCAAGCGCGTGCATGCATGCCTGAGCGCGCACGGGTGACTTACTCGACCGACAACTGCAGGTGCAGTTGCGAGCGCGTGACCGTGCCGTCGACGGCATCGCCGGCCGAATCGCGCTCCGATTGGGATTGCGGCGAAAGCCGTGCGAGCTCGAGCCGATCGAGGTACTCGGTCGTGACGTCGCCCGTGATGTAATCGCCGTCGAAGCAGGATGCCTCGAAACGTGACAGCGCCGGATTGATGTCGCGCACGGCTTGCTTGAGCGCGTCGACGTCTTGGTACACGAGGTGATCGGCACCGATGATCTTCGCCACATCGTCGTCCGAACGCCCGTGGGCGACGAGTTCGCCGCGCGTCGGCATGTCGATGCCGTAGACGTTCGGATACTTCACGGGCGGCGCCGCCGACGCGAAGATCACGCTTTTCGCGCCCGCATCACGCGCCATCTGCACGATCTCATGCGAAGTCGTACCGCGCACGATCGAATCGTCGACAATCAGTACGTTCTTATCCTTGAACTCGATCGTCATCGCATTGAGCTTCTGGCGCACGGACTTCTTGCGCACTGCCTGACCGGGCATGATGAACGTGCGGCCCACGTAACGATTCTTGAAGAAGCCTTCGCGATATTCCGCGCCCAGCTTGGCCGCGACCTGCATTGCCGCGGGACGCGACGAATCGGGAATCGGCATCACGACATCGATCGGCACATCGGGCAGGACGCGCCTGATCTTTTCCGCAAGGTAGTCGCCCATGCGCAGGCGCACGTTGTAGACGGAGACGCCGTCGAGCACGGAATCGGGGCGCGCGAGGTAAACGTATTCGAAGATGCAGGGGTTCAGGCTCGGCGTGTCCGCGCACTGCTGGCTATGCAGACGTCCTTCCGTGTCGATGAAGATCGCTTCGCCGGGCGCCACGTCGCGGACGAAGTCGAAGCCGATGCCTTCCACGGCTACCGATTCCGATGCGACGATCCATTCGACGCCCCGCTCCGTCTCGTGCTTGCCGATGCACAGCGGACGAATGCCGAACGGATCGCGGAACGCCAGCAGCCCATAGCCGGCGATCAGCGACACGATCGCATACGAGCCGCGCACCCGGCGATGCACGCCTGCGACTGCCTTGAACACAGCGGAGGCGTCCAGTTGCAGCCCCGAGCTGGCCAACTGCATTTCGTGCGCGAGCACGTTGAGCAGCACCTCGGTATCGGAGTTCGTGTTCACGTGGCGCCGATCGATCCGGAACATCTCGTCTTTCAGCTGCTGCCAGTTCGTGAGATTGCCGTTATGCGCGAGGATGATGCCGAACGGCGCATTTACGTAGAACGGCTGCGCTTCTTCCTCGCTCGACGCCGAGCCCGCCGTCGGGTAACGCACCTGGCCGATGCCGGCCGTGCCGGGCAAACTGCGCATGTTGCGCGTGCGGAACACGTCGCGCACCATGCCGTTGGCCTTGTACATATGGAAAGTGCTGCCGTTCGCCGTCGCGATGCCGGCTGCGTCCTGGCCGCGATGCTGCAACAGCAGGAGACTGTCGTAGATCAGCTGATTGACCGGGGAGTGGGAGACTACGCCTACGATGCCGCACATGGCAGGTCCTTCAAAGATACGAAAACGATGGCGCCGGCCACGCGGCCGACACATGCGCCTCACACGCGAACGTACGCGGCAAGCGCCGGGGGAAGCAAAGGCTTCAAGTCGCGCACGCCTTGCTCGGCGTAGGGCCGTAGCAGCGCGTCGCGCCAGAATGTTTGTTTCGGCAGCTCGGTCAGGCCCGCCAGCGCCACGAGCAGCAGCACGAACACGATGCCGCGCACGATGCCGAACAGCAAGCCGAGCGACCTGTCCACGCCGCCAAGCCCGCTGACGGCGACAAGCCGCGCGATCAAAGCATTGGCGACGCTTGCGACGAGCACCACGCCGATCATGATCGCTGCAAATGCCAATAGCCACTGCGTCAGCGCGCCGCCGGGCCAGTCGCTTGGAATATAGGGCACCAGGAGCTGCACGTAGCGGCAAGCCACAAAAAAAGCCACGACCCAGCCGATCAGCCCGAAGATTTCGGACAACAGCCCTCGCCAAGCGCCACGCAGTGCCGACAGGCCGATGACGGCCAGCACAGCGTAGTCGAACGCGGTCAGCATCGAACCCGTCATTGTGGCGCGTTGCCGGCGCCCGCCGCCAGGCCGGCTTCGCGCACCTTCGCGATCGCGGCGGAAGCCGCCGCGCGATCGGCGAACGGACCCGCGCGCAACATCGTGCGCGTCTTGCCATCAGCTTGCGGGCGATGTTCGATGTAGGCCGGCACGCCGGCCGCCTTCAGCTTGCTCTCCCATGCGCGGGCGCTTGCATCGTCGGCGAACACGCCGAGCTGCACCGCATAGCGGGCGCCGGCCGGCGCGGCGGGCGTGCCGGAATCGGCCCGGGCCGGGCTTGGCGACGGCATCGCGCTCGGCTTTGTCGTCGATTGAGCCGCGCTCGGGCGCGCAGTCGTTGCCGACGGAGCACGCGCTTGCTTCGATTCGGCTTGCTTCGTGTGGGCTTGCGGGCCGCTTGCGGGCTGTGGCGCGGCTTTGCCAAGCGCGGCGGTGGGCGTCGGTGCGGACGCGATGCCTGCGGCGGCGCCGCTCATGTCCGCGCGATCGGGCGCGATCCCGTCTTGCGTGTTTTCGGGGTTGTCGTCGCTCGCGCGCGACGGCACTGTCGCCGGGCGATTCGGAATGTCGATGGCAATATCGTTCGTGACCGGCTTCGGATGCGAATCGAGCACCATCGGCAGAACAACCACTGCGGCGACCACGAGCGCGATAGCGCCGACGAGACGACGCCGCGCCCGCTGTTTTTCGGGCAGCGTCGGATCGAGCAGCATCGCGTCGACATCACCGGTTCGCTCTTTGCGGCGGCCGCGTCGCTCTTCGCGCGCCTCGAACGTGCCACCGCTACGCGTGGACCTAGCGCTGGCGGTGCGCCGGCGTGGCGTATCGTCTTTTTTGCCGAACGAGAAAAAGCCCATGAATCCGCTGTGTTCGAGGGGACGGCCGTGAGTGTGGCGCGCGTCGCTCAATGTTGCCGCGACTTGCGGTAGGCCATGACGCCAGCAACCGTATAGAAACTGCCGAAAACCACGATTCTATCATCGTCCGTCGCTCGGCTCAGTGCATCTTGGAACGCTTCGGCCGGAGAAGCGAAGCGCCTGATGCTGCTGTCGGGCCCATCCTGCACGCCCGTCGCCCGCACGATCGCTTCGAGATCCGCCCCCGAAGCCGCGCGCCCGAGCGGCAAGTCGGTCACGCACCAATGATCGATTTCGCCTTTCAGATGACCGACGACACCCTCGATATCCTTATCGCGCATCGCCCCGAACACCGCGTACGTGTACCGAAAAAAGCCCATGCTGCCCAGATTCTGGGCCAGCACGGCGGCGGCATGAGGGTTGTGCGCGACATCGAGCACGACGGACGGACGCCCCGGCAACACCTGGAAACGCCCGGCCAACTCGACGTTCGCGAGCCCAAGCCGCACGTCCTGCGCCGAAACCGGCAGACGGTCGCGCAGCGCCTCGAGCGCGGCCAACGCGGCCGACGTATTGATCAGTTGATTCGCACCGCGCAGCGCGGGATAAGCGAGCGCCGAACGCCGCATCGTCGGGCCGACGTAGCTCCACTGCTGCCGCTCGCTGCCCGCCTGGCCTTCGTAACGAAAATCGCGCCCGAACAGCCAGAGTTCGGCGCCGATCGCCTGTGCATGGTCGATCAGCGTTTGTGGCGGCGCCGGATCGGCGCAGATGGCGGGGCGGCCCGGACGGAAAATTCCGGCCTTCTCGAAGGCAATCTTCTCGCGCGTATCGCCGAGATATTCGGTGTGGTCGATATCGATGCTCGTCACGATCGCGCAATCGGCGTCGATGATGTTGACGGCATCGAGCCGCCCGCCGAGCCCGACTTCGAGAATGACGGCGTCGAGCTTGCGAGAAGCGAACAAATGCAGAATCGCGAGCGTCGTGAATTCGAAGTACGTCAGCGATACGGGCTCGGCCAGCCCCTGGCGCGCCGCTTCGACCGCCTCGAAATGCGGCAGCAGGGCATCGTCGGTCGCGTTTTCACCGTCGATGCGCGCGCGCTCGTTGAACTGGAGCAGGTGCGGCGACGTATGGCAGCCGACGTGATAGCCGGCGGCGCGCAGGATCGACTCGAGCATCGCGCAGGTCGATCCCTTGCCGTTCGTGCCGCCCACCGTAATGACAGGGCAATCGAGGTCGAGCATCAACGCATCCTTGACCTTCCGGATGCGCGTGAGGCCCATGTCGATGCCGACCGGATGCGCCGACTCGAGATGCTCGAGCCAGGCGTCGAGAGTGGGAAATGTGGTCATCCAAAACCGCGGGCCGTCCCGCGTGAGAGCAGCGTTTAACGTTCAGGCGACGGCGTCCGCGGGCTGGCGCGTAAGCAAGGCGATCAGCCGCGCCAATTCCTCGCGCAGCTTGCGACGGTCGACGATCATATCGATCGCGCCCTTTTGCAGCAGAAACTCCGCCCGCTGGAAGCCTTCGGGCAGTTTTTCGCGGACAGTCTGCTCGATCACACGCGGGCCGGCAAAGCCGATGAGCGCCTTCGGTTCGGCGATGACGACATCGCCGAGGAACGCGAAACTGGCGGACACGCCGCCCATCGTCGGATCGGTCAGCACGGAGATGAACGGCAACCTGGCGTCGGACAGCTTCGTCAGCATCGCCGTCGTTTTCGCCATCTGCATCAGCGAAAGCAGGCTTTCCTGCATCCGCGCACCGCCCGAAGCCGTGAAACAAATGAACGGCACCTGCTGTTCCAGCGCGTTTTGCGCGCCACGCGCGAAACGCTCGCCGACGACCGACCCCATCGAACCGCCCATGAAAGCGAACTCGAAGCACGAGACGACGACAGGCAACGTATGAATCGCGCCGCCCATGACGACCATGGCATCGGTTTCGCCGGTTTCATCCATCGCATCTTTGATGCGATCGGGGTATTTGCGGCTGTCTTTGAACTTCAGCGCGTCGACGGGAACGATCTCCTGCCCGATCTCATAGCGGCCTTCGGCGTCGAGCAACCCGTCCAGACGGGCGCGCGCACTGATGCGCATGTGGTGGCTGCACTTCGGGCAAACGTGCAGGTTCGCCTCGACGTCGTTGCGATACAGCACGGCCTCGCAAGACGGACACTTGACCCAAAGACCCTCTGGAATCCCCTTGCGGCTTTTCGGATCGGTCTGTTTGATCTTCGGCGGCAGCAGTTTGTCGAGCCAGCTCATCGTTGTTCCTTCCATGGATATTGTTCCGTACTGTGTCGCGCCTACAACCACCCGCCGCCCACGCCAATGCCCGTCAGGCGGCGTCGAGCGCCTGGCGGATCTCCGCGACGAACGACGTCAGCATCGATGCCGCCGCTTGCGCCGGCGCCTCTTCCAGCAATTGGACGAGACGGCTGCCGATCACCACGGCATCGGCCACATCGGCCACCGCGCGGGCCGTCGAGGCATCGCGAATACCGAATCCGACCCCGACAGGCAACCGTACCTGCGACTTGATGGCCGGGATTTTACTCGCGATCGCGGAAACGTCCAGATTCGCGGCGCCTGTCACCCCTTTGAGCGACACATAATAAACGTAGCCGCTCGCCACCTTGCCGACAGCCGCGATGCGTTCATCGGTCGAGGTGGGCGCGAGCAGGAAGATCGGATCGATCTGCGCCGCACGCATGCGCTGAGCGAATTCGGCCGATTCCTCGGGCGGGTAATCGACGATCAGCACGCCGTCTACGCCGGCGTCGCCCGCCGCCTGCGCGAACGCTTCCACGCCCATTCGCTCGACAGGATTGGCATAGCCCATCAGCACGACCGGCGTTTTGGCGTCTTGCTCGCGAAAGCGCTTCACGTCGGCCAGCACATGCTTGAGCGTCACTCCATGCTCGAGCGCCCGCTCCGAAGCGCGCTGGATGACCGGGCCGTCGGCCATCGGATCCGAAAACGGCACACCGAGTTCGATCACGTCGGCGCCGCCGGCCACGAGCGCGTGCATGAATTCGACCGTGCGCGCGGGATCGGGGTAGCCGGCGGTGATGAACGGAATCAACCCTTTCTTGCTCTGTGCGGCCAGCGCCGCGAAGGTCTGTTCGATACGGGACATAGTCTTCTCTACCGGTAGGTGCGATTCACCGCGCCGCTGCAGCGGCGACGGCGGGTGCGCGGGACGGTGCGTCGCTCACGGCGGCCACGCGTTCCCGCGCGATCGCGCAGTAACTTTCGTTGATCTCATAGCCGACGAATGCGCGCGCGTGCCGTGCGCAGGCCACCGCGGTCGTGCCGCTGCCCATGAACGGATCGAGCACGCGGCCGCCCTGCGGGCAACTCGATAACACCATGCGCTCCACGATTTCGAGCGGCTTTTGCGTCGGGTGGTCGACGCGCTCGGCATGTTGACGATGCAGCCGCGACACCGACCAGACATCCTTCGGGTTGTAGCCGACCTCGAGCCACTTGCTGCCCTCGAACAGCTTGCGAGAGCGGGCCTTTTTCGTGGCCGCGTCGTACGGAATCCGCACCGGATCGAGATCGAAGTAGTAATCCTTCGAGACGGCGAAAAACCCGATGTTGTCATGCACGGACGTGAAACGGCGCGTCGTGCCGCCCATGCTCGGCACGCGCCGGTCCCAGATGATCTCGTTGACCATCGTGAGCTTCGTCTTCAAGAACGAGAAGATTTCCGGCGCATATTGCCACGTGCAAAAGACGTAAAGCGAACCGCTCGCCTTGAGCTTCGGAATCGCCAGATCGAGCCAGGAGCGCGTCCATTCGAGAAAGGCCGCGCCCGAGCGCATGTCCGAATCGTTGCCGTAGTCCTTGCCGAGCCCGTAGGGCGGATCGGCGACGATCAGGTCGATCGACCCGTCCGGCACCGACTGCGCATCCGCCAGAAAATCGCGGTTGCGCAAGTCGATGGGCAAGCGCGGCGCGCCCGTGTTACCGAGCGCGCCACCCGCAGCCGCGGGGCGTGGCGCATCGAATTCGTCGATGAAATCGCGCATTGCCGCTGCGACTCAGAGCACGAGGCCCGAGCGATCGGCCACCGTATGCATATCCTTATCGCCGCGGCCCGACAAATTGACGAGCAGATGCGTGTCGCGCGGTAGCGTCGGCGCGATCTTGGCCGCATAGGCGAGCGCGTGACTCGACTCCAGCGCCGGAATGATGCCTTCGATCCGGCAACAGTCGTGGAAGGCCTTGAGCGCTTCGTCGTCAGTAATGCCGACGTATTGCGCGCGCCCGCTGTCCTTCAGCCATGCGTGCTCGGGGCCGACGCCGGGATAGTCGAGGCCGGCCGACACCGAATGCGTTTCGATGATCTGGCCGTTCTCGTCCTGCAACAGGTAGGTGCGATTGCCGTGCAGAACGCCGGGGCTGCCGCCGATCAACGACGCGGCGTGATGGCCCGTCTCGATGCCCTCCCCGGCCGCTTCGACGCCCACGAGCTTGACGGCGGCATCGTCGATGTAGGGGTAGAAGATGCCCATCGCGTTCGAGCCGCCGCCGACGCAGGCGATCACCATATCGGGTTGGCGCCCCGTCAGTTCGGGCATCTGCACGCGGCATTCATCGCCGATCACCCGCTGAAAATCGCGAACCATCATCGGATACGGATGCGGGCCGGCCACGGTGCCGATGATGTAGAACGTGCTTTCGACGTTCGTCACCCAGTCGCGCATGGCCTCGTTCAGCGCATCCTTGAGTGTGCGCGACCCCGACTCGACGGGAACGACGGTCGCACCCAGCAACTTCATCCGATAGACATTGGCCGCCTGCCGGCGCACGTCCTCGGCGCCCATGTAGACGACGCATTCCATCCCGAAGCGCGCGGCAATCGTAGCGGTGGCCACGCCGTGCTGCCCGGCGCCCGTCTCCGCGATCACGCGCGGTTTGCCCATGCGTTTGGCCAACAGCGCCTGACCGATGACGTTGTTGATCTTATGGGCACCCGTGTGATTGAGATCCTCGCGCTTGAGGAAGACCTGCGCCCCGCCGAGCAACTCGCTCCAACGGGCCGCGTGGTAAATCGGCGACGGACGGCCGACGAAATGCTTCAGCTCGCGCTGGTATTCGGCGATGAATTCGGGATCTTTGCTGAACTTCTCGTAGGCCAGACGCAGCTCGTCGAGCGCGTGGACGAGCGTTTCGGCAACGAACGTGCCGCCATAGGGGCCGAAGTGGCCCCGTTGATCAGGAAGGTTGTACATGGTTGTCACTCTTCGCAGTGACGGCGAGGCGCATGTGGCTGCACCTCGCCGCCTTGGCTTTCACCCGGCGTCCGCCTCGCGCACTGCGCGTACGAACGCCGCCATTCGGGCGGGATCCTTCACGCCCCTGGCGCCCGGTACCTCGATGCCGCTCGAGACATCGACCGCGTACGGGCGCACGCGCCGAATGGCGTCACCGACGTTTTGCGCGTTCAACCCACCACTCAAAACGGCCCGACGCGCGAGCTCTGCTGGAATAAGTGACCAATCGAATGTCTTCCCGCCACCGCCATAGCCTTCGACGAGCGTGTCGAAGAGCAAGCCGCCGGCTGTCGAATAGTTAAGGGCCGATTCTACCAAATCGGCGGGCTGCATATGCGCCGCGACCCGCAGGGCCCGCAGCCACGGCAGCCCCGCAACGCTCGCGAGCGCTTCGCACTGCGCGGCGGTCTCGTCGCCGTGGAATTGCAGCATCGTGAGCGGGACGTTGCTCGCCACTTCGCCGAGCCACTCGCGCGTCGGATTCACGAACAGGCCCACGACCGAGACGAACGGCGGCAGGGCACGCGCGAGATCGATCGCCTCGGCCACGCCGACTGAACGAGGGCTCGGCGGATAGAAGACGAGACCGATCGCGTCGGCTCCGAGCTCGACGGCTAATTCGACATCGGCCCGGCGCGAGAGTCCGCACAGCTTGACGCGCGTGCGATGCGAGACCGAGCCGGCGGCGGGTGAATCGGGGACGGCGCTTGTCATGAACTCACTCGCTCCAAATGCCGCTCCAGGGCACACTGCCGAGGGGCGCGGGCGGCACCGCAAACGCCTCGGGATAGCCCACATGGGCCAGGTACAGACCTTCAGGCATGAAGGTGGGCGCGGCGCAGTCGCGATCGCGGCTTTCGAGCACATCGGCGAGCCACGACACCGGATGACGGCCTCGGCCGACCGCTACGAGACAGCCCATCAGGTTGCGGACCATATGATGCAGGAATGCGTTGGCCCGAAAACGGAAGTGGACCATGTCGCCCGCTTGCCGGATATCGATTTGATAGAGATGCTTGACGGGCGATTTCGCTTGGCATTCCGACGAGCGGAACGCCGAAAAATCATGTTCGCCGAGCAGATACTGCGCCGCCGCACGCATGGCGTCGAGATCGAGCGGCGTATGGATCCAGCCGGCGCGCCCTGTCAGCATCGGCGAACGCACGGCGTTGATGTACAGCACATAGTAGTAAGTACGCTCGAACGCCGAAAACCGCGCGTGAAA
Source organism: Trinickia soli (assembly GCF_002879855.1). GTDB lineage: Bacteria > Pseudomonadota > Gammaproteobacteria > Burkholderiales > Burkholderiaceae > Trinickia > Trinickia soli. The sequence goes on from NZ_PNYB01000035.1 coordinate 32,821, forward strand.
ATCGTCCGGCATGCGCTTGGCCCACAGCACAGCCACCGTCGGCGGCAAGAACGCGTTGGTTCCGCGCACCCACGAGAAATCCTGGCGATCGAGGTCAGTGTCGAAATGCACGACCTGCCCAAGCCCGTGTACCCCCGTGTCCGTGCGGCCCGCGACCACGGTATGCAACGGCTTGCAGGCGAAATCGGCCAGGGCTCGCTCCAGCGCGTCTTGCACCGTCTTGCCGTGAGGCTGCGACTGCCAGCCGCAAAACGCGGCGCCGTCGTACTGGATTCCGAGAGCAATGCGCATGGCAGCACGCGTCACGATAGCGGCGCGAGCGTCGCCAGCAACGCGTGCGCTTCGTCGCGCGTGGCCACGTCGTTGGATTCGATCACTTCGTTGATCAGCGTACGTGCGCCGCCGAGATCGCCGAGCGCGATGTATTCGGCCGCAAGCTCGAGCTTGTTGCGCGCGATCTTGGCAAGCTGTTCGGGCGTGAACTCAGGCAGCGGCGCGGACGCGGCTATTGAACCGTCGCGATCCCCCGCCTCGCCCCCCGGCAGGTCGAGATCGAACGAGAGCCTGAGTGGCCCGATCGGCGCCGCGCCCAGTCCCGCGACGCTCGGGCGGGCCTCCGGTTCTGCGGGGGTCGGTTTGGACTCCGGCCCCATGTCCTCGCCTGGCTCGACGTGCGCCGGCAGCTCCGCGTGCGCTTCATGCGCGGGGGCCAGGTCGGAGAATTCGTGCTCGTGCTGCGATTCACTCGCTTCCGATGGCGTCGCGGCGGCCAGTTGAGCCGCACTATCGGCATCCTCGATGCGCGGCGGCAAGCCGAGGTCGAGGTCGCCAAGCGCCGCGATTGCCTCCGGGGGAAGCGTTGCTTCGGGGCGCCCGGGTGTCGTCGATTCCGCCTCTGGCGATACAGCGTCAGGCGATTCCGCTTCGCGGGTTTCAGCTTCGTGCTGCTCTGCTTTGTGCTCCTCTGCTTCGGGCACCTCTGCTTCGTGCGGTCCACCTTCGTCCGGTTCTGCGCCGTGCGGTTCGGCCAAGTGCGGTGCAGCTCCCAGGGATGCGGCCTCCGCGGTCGGTGCAACATCGGCTCCCGGTTCCGGCTCCGGTTGCAAGGGCTTCGCGACATGCGCCGCACCGTCTGGTTGCGCCTCGCTCGGCAGTCCGGGCTCTGTGGCCGGCGGCGTCTGCGGCAACTCCCCGGTCAACCCGGGCAACGTCGTGTCACTCGGCGCGTGCCCCACGGCCGCGGCAGAAGGCGCGCCCGCCTCTTGTGCGGGCGCGTTCAGCGCATCGCCGGACGGGCTGCCCGTCGCCACCGCGTCGTCAGCCTCGCCCGCTTCCAACGCGTACAACGGATTGTCGGGGTCGAGCTGACGCCCGAGCGCAGCCACGTGAATCCAATTCGGTCCGCGCCCACCCGAAAGACGATAAATGCGCTGCGCGATTTCATCGAATCCGCTGACGTTCTGGCGCTCGGCATAGCGGGCCGCCAAGCCCATCAGGGCTCGCTTACTGGATGGGTTGCGCGCAAGGATCGCCAACAGCTCGGCTTCGATGGGATCGTCCACCGCCGCCGCGGGCCTCGTCATCGGTGCGGCCGACTCGTCGCCCGTAGCGGCCGCAGCACCTGGCGCAACCGGACCGGCCGCCTTGTGAGCCGCAGCGGTCTTGCGCCGCTTGCGGCGGCTGATACCAAGGGCGCCGAGCAACACGACCAACGCCGCGACGACAGCGGCAGCCGTGGCAGCCAGAGCGGGCACGTCATCGCGCGACACCCCGAACCCGATACCGCCAATGCCGATGAAACGCTGACTAGCGGCAGCAGCCGCGCGCGATCGCCCTGGAGCGGGCGCCACGACGCCGGATGCGGCAGGCGCCACTGCGAAGCCGGCGGCGCTGGCAGGAGCGCTGTCGGCAGCGCCCGGGCGCGCCGGCGCAGGCGTTCCGAAGCCGTGTCGCTGCAGTTCCATCAACACGCGATTCTTGAGCGTCAGCAATTGTTGAAGGCTCGACACCTTGGGATGGGCAGCCGCAGCGGACGCGGCGGCTGCAGAGGCAGCCCCCTCCGCCACGCGCGTTCCGCTGGTCGCGCCCGCAACCGCGGCCGAGGCGCCGGCCGCTGAAGAAGCAGTCGAGGCGCCTTGACCGGTAGAGGCCGCAGGCGCCGCCGGGGCGGTGGCACCCGATGCCGGGACCGCGCTGGCCGCACCTTCTGCTGTCGCGCTGGCCGGCGCGACGGGCGCAGTCTCAATCGCGCCGCTCCAGGCGTGCTCTCCGCTCGCGCCGGCCGGCACGCCCGGCTGAGCATGGACGGCCGCGGGCGCAGCCGCCTTGGCGGGTGCCGAAGCTACAGCACCAACGGAGGACGCCTGCGAGGCTGCGGGCGAAGATGCGGGCGCCGAAGACGCCGATGCCGCCGAAGACACCGATGCCGGGTTCCCCGCTTGCACCCCATTGGGCTTGGCTGCCGCGGCGGGCGGCGAAGCAAGCGCGGCAGTGGCGGACGCCGCACCGGAGGCACTGCCCGAAGCGGCGGACGGGGCCGCTTCGCTCCTGACGACGGCGCCCGTCGCATCGAGCGGCGGCACGTTCAGCACAGCACCGAGCTTCAACAGGCTCGGGTCGCTACGCATAAACGCGGACGGATTCGCATCGAAAATGGCTTTCGCCGCGCGGCTTATTACCGCCTTGTCATGCGATTGAGTGGCGGAGGCGGCGATGTCAGCGAGCGATTGCCCGGGCTTGACCGCATACTGCGTGGCGGCCGAAGCCGGCGCACTGGCAGCAGAAGCGGCAGCGACGACAGAAGCGCCGGCAGGCGCAGCGGCGGCTGGCCGGGCATCGGCAAGCCACACGCAAGCGAGCGTGGCGAAGGCGAGCGCGAGCGGGACGGCGCCACGCGTCGAACGTGTTGTCATGGAGATGTCACGCGCGGTCAAGCGCGTCTCGAGATGGCGTTTGGAAGAGACCAAAATTCGCTGCGGCAATAAAAAAGGCGTCGCTGCAAGGCGACGCCTTTTCGGGGTTCCTATGCGTCGTAGCCGCACAGTTTACGTGAGGAACCCCTTCAAAACCACTGCACTGCGCGCTGGCTCCGCACGACGCCGGCCGCAGCGGTGCGCGCGCGTTGCGCAGCTTACTTCTCCAACAGGATGCGCAGCATGCGGCGCAGCGGCTCGGCAGCGCCCCACAGCAGCTGATCGCCGACCGTGAACGCCGAAAGATATTCGCCGCCCATCGCGAGCTTGCGCAGTCGGCCGACGGGCACCGACAGCGTGCCGGTCACGACGGCCGGCGACAATTCGCGCATCGATACTTCGCGCTCGTTGGGCACAACCTTGACCCAGTCGTTGGCGGCCGCGAGGATGCCGTTGATCTCGTCGAGCGGCACATCCTTCTTCAACTTGATCGTCAATGCCTGCGAGTGGCAACGCATGGCGCCGATGCGCACACACAGCCCATCGACGGGGATCGAGCCCGGCTGGCCCATGGCCGGCTTGCCGAGAATCTTGTTCGCTTCGGCGCCGCCCTTCCATTCTTCCTTCGACATGCCGTTGCCGAGATCCTTGTCGATCCAGGGGATCAGTGAGCCCGCGAGCGGCACGCCGAAATGCTGGGTCGGCATTGCATCGGAGTTCATGGTCTCGAGCACGCGGCGATCGATGTCGAGGATGGCCGACGCGGGCTCGGCCAGTTGCGCCTTGACGGCGTCGTGCAGCGTGCCCATCTGCGAAAGCAGTTCGCGCATATTCTGCGCGCCGGCGCCCGAGGCGGCCTGATAAGTCATGGCCGTGATCCAGTCGACGAGGTTCGCGCTGAACAAACCGCCCAGCGCCATCAGCATCAGGCTGACGGTGCAGTTGCCGCCGATGAAGTTCTTCGTCCCCTTCACGAGTGCGTCTTTGATCACGTCGAGGTTGACGGGATCGAGAATGATGACCGCGTCATCAGCCATACGCAGCGACGACGCCGCATCGATCCAGTAACCGTTCCAACCCGCGGCGCGCAGCTTCGGGAACACTTCGTTCGTATAGTCGCCGCCCTGGCAGGTGATGACGACGTCGCACTTCTTCAGTTCGTCGATGCTCTTGGCGTCTTTGAGCTTGGTCTCGTTCTTCGCGAACGACGGCGCGTCGCCGCCCACGTTGCTGGTGGTGAAAAACACCGGTTCGATCAGATCGAAATCGCCTTCCTGCTGCATCCGCTGCATCAGGACGCTGCCGACCATGCCGCGCCAACCTACGAGACCTACGTTCATGACTAACCCTTGGAGTGGACGCTTCCCCGCAACCTTGCCCGGCGTGACCGCGCGGGGAAGACGAGCGGGCACGACGGACGATCAGCTTTTCGTGATCGTTTTGGGGGTAATCGTAATAATGGCGGCGATGCCGGCAGCGCCAGCGACGCCTGCAATGGCGAGCCCACCCACACGGGCCGTATCGCCGTGCAGGGTTTCAATCGAGGAGATTTGGGACAGTTTCGCCATCGGCACAGTCTACACGAAAAATCCAGATCGGCGCGCGCACCCGCACGGCCGATTCAGCAAAAAAACCGCACTTTCAAGCTGTTTCAGGCTCTTTCGTGCGAGCTGAGCGCGAACGTCCGCTCACCCGAAACGGTGCGGAATGCCCGGCATATAGGGCATACACGGCACCGGACGACGATCAGAGCGCCGCGCGCACCGCATCGCCCATTTCGGCGGTGCCGACCTGGCGGCAGCCGGGCGTCGCGATGTCGCCCGTCCGATAGCCGGCTTCGAGCACCTTCTGCACAGCCCGCTCGATGCGATCGGCCTGGTCGGCCTTGTTCAACGAATAGCGCAGCATCATTGCGGCCGACAGAATCGTCGCGAGCGGATTGGCCACGCCTTTACCGGCGATATCGGGCGCCGAGCCATGCGAAGGCTCGTAGAGCCCCTTGTTGTTCCGATCGAGGGAAGCCGAAGGCAGCATGCCGATCGAACCTGTCAGCATGGCTGCCTCGTCCGACAGAATGTCGCCGAACATATTGCCCGTGACGATGACGTCGAACGACTTCGGCGCTTTCACGAGCTGCATCGCGGCGTTGTCGACGTACATGTGCGACAGCGTGACATCGGGATATTCCCTGGCCACGTCGATCATCACCTCTTTCCAAAATTGGGAGGTTTCGAGCACGTTCGCCTTGTCGACCGACGTCAGCCGTTTGTCGCGTTTTTGCGCCGCCTGGAAGGCGACGTGTCCAATACGCCGCACTTCGGGCTCCGAATAACGCATGGTGTCGAAGCCCTCGCGTGCGCCTTCGAATGCGCCGTCCGGCGCCTGGCGAACGCCGCGCGGCGCGCCGAAATAGATGTCGCCGTTCAACTCGCGCACGATCAAAATGTCGAGGCCCGAAACGATCTCCGGCTTCAGCGACGAAGCGTTCGTCAATTGCGGGTAGCAGATCGCCGGACGAAAGTTCGCGAACAGCTGCAAATGCTTGCGCAATCCCAGAATGGCCTGCTCGGGACGCAACGCACGTTCGAGCGAGTCGTACTTCCAGTCGCCCACTGCGCCGAACAGGATGGCGTCGGCCTCTTTGGCGAGCGCCAGCGTCGAATCGGGCAAAGGATGTCCCTTCGCCTCGTAACCGGCGCCACCGACCGGCGCTTCTTCCATCTCGAACTGTTCGTCGAGCGCATGAAGCACCTTGACCGCTTCCTTGACGATTTCCGGCCCGATGCCGTCACCGGGGAGCACTGCAATTTTCATTAGGAGTCCTATCGGGTTTTCTGTTTGCCGTTGGAGTATGTCATCGCGGGGGCTGGCATCAGCCGATGACGCGGTTGCCGAGCCAAGGTTGCTTCGCGATGCGTTCGGCCTCGAACGCGCGGATCTTGTCCGCGTGCCGCAACGTCAGTGCGATGTCGTCGAAACCGTTCAAGAGGCAATACTTGCGGAACGCGTCGACCTCGAACGGATACTGGCGACCGTCGGGCGTGCGCACGACTTGTGCCTCGAGATCGATCGTCAGCTGATAGCCGTTGAAAGCATACGTCTCGTTGAACAAATGATCGACCTGCTGTTCCGACAGCACGATCGGCAGCAAGCCGTTCTTGAAACAGTTGTTGAAGAAAATATCGGCGAAGCTCGGCGCGATCAGCGCGCGAAACCCGTACTGCTGCAACGCCCACGGCGCATGCTCGCGCGAACTGCCGCAGCCGAAGTTCTTACGGGCGAGCAACACCGAAGCGCCTGCGTAGCGCTTTTGATTGAGCACGAAATCGGGGTTGAGCGGGCGGCGCGAATTATCCTGACCCGGCTCGCCGTGATCGAGGTAACGCCACTCGTCGAACAGGTTCGGTCCGAAGCCCGTGCGCTTGATCGACTTCAAAAACTGCTTCGGGATGATCGCGTCGGTATCGACGTTCTCGCGATCGAGGGGCGCAACGATCCCCGTGTGCAAGACGAATTTATCCATGTCTCTGTTACTCCGCAGCCTTCTTGATGGCGTGGCCCGCGTCGTCCATATCCTGACCGAACCCTGCAACGGTATGGCAGCCCGCGAGCCCGAGCAATGCGCCGGCAACGGCGATCAACGCGGCGCGCCGCCAAAATGTCAAAGCTTTCATGGCTTCCCTCAACCCAACTTGCGAATATCGACGAAATGACCTTCGATGGCTGCTGCCGCGGCCATCGCCGGGCTCACGAGGTGCGTACGTCCGCCCGCACCCTGCCGCCCTTCGAAATTGCGGTTCGACGTGGAAGCGCAGCGTTCGCCCGGGTCCAGCCGGTCTGCGTTCATCGCGAGGCACATCGAGCATCCCGGCTCGCGCCACTCGAAACCGGCCTCGACGAACACCTTGTCGAGGCCTTCGCGCTCAGCCTGCGCTTTGACGAGCCCCGAGCCCGGCACGACCATCGCCAGTCGGATATTCGACGCAATGCGGCGTCCGAGCTTCTTGACCACGTACGCGGCAGCGCGGATATCTTCGATGCGCGCGTTCGTGCACGAACCGATGAACACCTTATCGACCTTGATCGATTCCATCGGCAGATTCGGTTCGAGTGCCATGTACTGCAACGCACGCTCCATCGCTTCGCGCTTGACCGGATCTTTTTCGCGCTCGGGATCGGGCACGCGGGCGTCGATCGCCGTGACCATTTCGGGCGAGGTGCCCCATGTGACTTGCGGCACGATCTGCGCGGCATCGATCTCGACCACGCGGTCGAAGTGCGCACCCGGATCGGAGACGAACGTGCGCCAGTATTCGACCGCATGGTCCCACTCGACGCCCTGCGGAGAGAAAGGCCGGCCCTTCAGGTATTCGATCGTCGTATCGTCGACGGCGACCATGCCGGCGCGTGCGCCGGCTTCGATCGCCATGTTGCAGACGGTCATGCGACCTTCCATCGACAGCGAGCGGATCGTCGAGCCGCCGAATTCGATCGCGTAGCCCGTCCCGCCGGCCGTGCCGATCCTGCCGATAATGGCGAGCACGATGTCCTTGGCCGTACAGCCGCGCGGCAGAGGGCCGTCGACTTTGACGAGCATGTTTTTGCTCTTCTTCTGCAAGAGCGTTTGCGTGGCGAGCACATGCTCCACTTCGGAGGTCCCGATGCCGTGCGCGAGCGCACCGAACGCGCCGTGCGTGGACGTATGGGAATCGCCGCAGACGATCGTCATGCCCGGCAGCGTCGCGCCTTGTTCCGGCCCGATGATATGCACGATGCCCTGGCGCATGTCGTTCATCTTGAACTGGGTAATGCCATAGCTATCGCAGTTGGCGTCGAGCGTGTCGACCTGCAGCTTCGACACGGGATCGGCAATGCCATGGCTGCGATCGGTCGTGGGCACGTTATGGTCCGACACGGCCAGGTTCGCGCTGACGCGCCACAGCGGGCGCTCGTGCAGCTTGAGCCCTTCGAAAGCCTGCGGGCTCGTAACTTCGTGCAGCAAATGACGATCGATGTAGAGCAGCGTCGTGCCGTCTTCTTCCGTATGGACGACGTGCGAATCCCACAGCTTGTCGTAAAGAGTCTTGGACATGGTATGCGCGGTAATCATGGCAACGGGCAATCCCCGGTGCGGTCGATTATGCCACGCAGCGTGCCGCCACGGCACCGGCCATAAAGGAAAAAGTGATAAAAAACAGTGAGTTGGCTGGTAGTCGCAGTACCATGCTCGAGGCTACCAGGAACGCGGGGACCGTTTCGACGAGGAGCCGCCACGATCGGCGGTGATCTGCGGAAACGGCCGGCACGCGGACTGCATGCCGATGCCGGACGCCGCGCGTTTCCCCGTGCTACAGCGTTTCCCCGTGCGCTACAAATCGAAGTTGGTCGGCATCAACACCACATCGCGGATCGTCACGCCGCGTCGCCGCGTCAACATGAACAAGATCGTTGCGGCTACCTCGCTGGCTTCGATCAGGCTGCCCGATTCTTTCGCCTCGCGCAGTTTTTCTTCAGGCCAGTCCGCGAGCAATGCGCTGATGACAGGACCCGGCGAGACCGAGCCGACGCGAATGCCGTGCTTGAACACTTGCCGGCGCACGGTCTGCACGAAGCAGTTGATCGCCCACTTCGACGATGCGTAGACCGGCTCCCAAGGCGTCGGAAAATGCGCGGCCAGCGAACTCGTGACGATGATGTCGCCGGTTTTTCGCTCGATCATGTGCGGCAGCACGTCGTGAACGTTTTTCATCACCACGTTGACGTTCAGATTCAGCATCCGGTCGATCGCGGCGGTGTCCGCGTCGACGAGATCACCGCCCACGTACGTGCCCGCATTGGCATGCAGAATGTCGATTTGTCCCGCCATGTCCAGCGCGCGAGGCACCAGCGTTGCGCAGGCTTTCGGATCGAGCAGATCGATGACGAGCGACATCGCGGCATCGCCTCTCCCGGCGAGCAGCGACTTCAATGCGGCCTCGTCGCGGTCCACCAAAACGACGCGCGCGCCCGCCGATAACATCGCATCGGCACTGGCAAGGCCGATACCGGAAGCCGCGCCTGTCACAACCGCGACTTTTCCCTGCAGTTCTCCCGCCATCGTCTCCGCCCTCTTCTCGTTGATTGACGCCAAAATGGTCATTTGCTCGATTAATGATCAAATGATCGTACCGAGCGCGAGAGTTGTCAAGGCGCGTTCGAGCAATGCCGCTCCGGTCGCCCGCCCCGGAAAGAGCGCCGTCCCCGGTGAAGAACGACCGGCGAGCGGGGCACAAGCGCCGCCCAAAAAAAGAAGGGGCTCGCATGGCGAAGCCCCTTGTCAGGTGGAATCGAGCCCGGCTTCAATCGTTGTCGGATTGCGCCTTGCTGCCCGATGCCCTTGGTTGTTGCTTAGTTGTTGTACTGCCAGGTGCTCGTGTAGTACCGGCCGTCAGCCTGCCAGCCGATTTGCACTTGAGCGGCAGCTTGGGCGTAGATGTTGGTCCCCGCCGTCAACTGATCGACGTAATGAGAGATCGTCGAAGAGTAGGACGTCCCTTTGATCGTCGGGCTGGCCCAATTCATCATGCCGTAGGACTGCGCCTGATATGTCAGCGCCCCGTTCTTGAACTGCTCACCGCTTTGCGAACTCACTTGCACCCATGTGTTCGGGTACGGCTGCGCAGCTGACGGCACAGTCCAATCGATCGTGGCGGACGGCACCCCGCCAGCCTGCGCCGTCACGACCGTCATCGCACCCGCGCCGCCCGGCGTAAGCAGATTGCCGATCACGTCGCTACCGAGCGTTGGCCACGGCACCGTCGCGCCCGTGGCTGCGCTCGCGTTCGCCGCAATGTTGAGGACGGTTTGCGGCGTGCCGATCGCGTTGCCCGAGTAGTCATAGAACTTGACCGTGTAGGCACCGAATTGCTGGATGCCTGACACGTCGGCCTGCGCCGAAGCATAGTCGGCGGTAGCCGGCACGGTTGCGCCAGTGGTCGAAGACAATCCAGCCCATGACCACTTGTACTGATCGCTCATGCCGACATCGGGCCACGAGGGCGTGCTCGACAGCTGCAGTTTGGGCGGCGACGCGACAGGAGCCATCGGGAAGGTCAGATAAGGGCCAAACCCGGAAAAGGCGCCCAGCATATAGACGCCATTGGCCGGCAGCCCCGGACCTTGCACCAGCGCCGAGCCAACTGCCGTCTGGACGCCGTTGGCAGTCACGACCGGCGGGATCTGGATAGTCAGGCCCGACTCGTATCGCCCTTTGCTTGCATCGGCACTGTCGAGATATTGCACTCGACCGACGAACGAAGCGATATAGGCGGGGAACTGCGCCTGGTTTCCGATGACGTCCCAGCTTCCGTTCGGCAATTGCTGCACGACATCGCTGGCGAAGTTCTGGGTGCCGTCAGGCTGCGTGAAGAGGAAGTACACGAGCGCCGCGGGGTTGGTGATCGCAGGCAACGTTCCGGCCGGCAAGAAGGCCAAGGTTTTGATGCCTTGCAGCGTCGTGCCCTTCCTGAACAGGCTGTGGCGCTGAGCGAAGCTCATGCCGTTGTTCAGATACTTCGCATCCAGCGCACTCGAGCACGCCGTGCTCGCGCTCGTGGTCGAACCGCCTTGCACGTCGGCCATGCATTGCGACAACGACGTCAAGAGCGAGGACAGGTAGTTGGCGGCCTGCGTCGGCGCTTTGAGCGGCGTGGCCACCGACGTGTTTTGATTCAACGAGATCGGCGTATTCGGATCGGCCAGACTGACGAGTTGCAAGCCGGTGCCCTTGACCGAAGGCGTGACGGAAACGGAATCGATTACGGCGTCCGCCCCCTTCTGATTCGCCGCAAACGAGCCGCCGATCGGATCGAACGTCGACGGCAAGCCGTTGGCGCTGAGAATCGACGTCAGCGCCGTGTCGAGTTTGGCGACCGCGGCACTGACGGCTGCCGAGGTCACGGCCGACGAAGCGCCCGACTGCACGAGCGACGTCGGATCGCCGTCGGCGGCAAGCAGCGCTGCAACGGCTGTGGTCAGCGGCGTGACGTTGACGGTCAACGACGCACCGCCCGCCGTCGAAAGGCTGGCGACAACCGAGTAGAGCGTGGTGGAAACGCCGGAGGGGACGGTCGCAGTAATCACGAACGGCGCCGTGAGTCCCGCGAGCGAGACGTTGTAGCTACCGTCCGATCCGGACGTTGCCGTGGCTGTCTTGCCGTTGACGTCGATGATCGTCACAGTGGCGCCCGAAAGCGCATCGCCGACGGCGACGGTGCCGGACATCGTAGTAGCGTTCGCCACAGTCGAACCGGTGCCGGCACTGGAGCTCGATCCGCCGCCCCCGCAGGCGGAAAGGGCTGCCGCCATCGTGGCGCAAAGAGTGAATTTCAGAAACCCCGGGTTACGCTTGCTCTTCAATTTTTATTCCTCGTTAAAGGTGATCCGATGTAATGGATTCGTAATTTATTGCATGAATCGACGAAGGCGTTTTGTAATGCTTGTGCCGACCGAATCTAATCGATCGCGATGAATTGCTTCATTCGTTCATGCGAAATCGCGGCGTGAAGCGCGGCTGTTTACCGGCCTCGGAAACGGTCACGCCACGAATTCAATCTGGACAACGGCAATTCGTCTGAAAAATTTAGGGTTTGCGCGAATGCTGTAAACCAGGCAGGGGCAATGGCATGAAGTGCGTAAGGCGAAATTGACTGGGTAATTCAATCGATTTCGATCAAAGACGCGTATTGCTCGTCATGCAATCGTTTGCGCCACCGCATTTCATCGGGATTGCAATGACCGAGCACGCAGGTTAAAGACTTTTGACTAGCAGTTTTGCGTCACGCTTCGCGCGACTTCGGTTCGGCAAAGCTGCCGAACTCAACGGGTAGGTGATACACCTGCGCGATACGCAGCGCCGCGTAGGTCGCACTGCCGGCGCTCGCGAAGTCCAAAAACGGGTGCTCTCCACCATCGCAATCGAGTAGATAAACCGCGTAACACGCCGACGGCCCGGCACCATTGCCCGATGAATTGCCCGCATGCTCGACCGCATGAATCGCCACGCGACGGATCGCCGGAAGCAGCGCGCGGAATGCGACGATGCGTACATCGCCGGAAGCAGGCATGGCATCGGCACATTCGAAGACGTCGATCGGAAAATCGATCACTGGCTCGCCTTCGCGTTCGCGCGCAGCCGCGCCTTGAATCTCCTCGCCAGCGTCTCCGTCTACAACTGCAGAAGAAGAAGTGCGACCGGTGGGCGAACCGGCCGCAAAGCCGCCTGCATGGGAGGCCGAGGAGGCGCAGGCGGGGAGCGGCTCGCGAACGAGCCGCACAAACGAAAGGTCGTGAACGCAGGGCATGATCTCAAATGCAATGCGTCTGGCTGCATAAGCGCAACATGAATGTGCGCGCCGGAATAAATAGCGTCGCGCACAACCCGCTAGCGGGAATGCTCGAGCGCGACAAAGCCACCTGCCTCCGAGGCCGGAACAAAACTTGACTGACAGGCGGGACACGACGCTGAAAGCGCGTGCCATGAGGGACAGGACAAACTGAATGAGCTGGGCTTTCGGGGCGCGCGCTATTACGCAGCGACGCCGCACGCAGCCGACGGTGCCGTAGAATACGGACAGCCATGGATGGTCTCGTATTAATGCGTCCTTGGTCAGGCCCGGGCAAGTGCTGCAACACTTGCCCGGGCCGCTCTTCCTTCATTCGCTAACCGATTCCTTCACGAAAGCCCAACTGTCGCGCGGACCGGCCATCGCCGCTGCGCGATCAAGCGTTTCCACGCAACGAAGCCAAGCCACGTGCGCGGTCGCTACGCTCTCCGAGCGCCGGTTGGAGCGGCTGCCCGGAAACACGCAAGGCAAACGCCGTGGCCACGGTGCTTGCATAGACGTTCAGCGCCGTACGCCCCATGTCGAAGAACGCATCGATGCCCAGAATCAGCAACACGGCTTCGGCGGGCAATCCGATCGCCGCCAAAATGACCGTGATCGCAACGACAGCGCCCGACGGTACGTTCGCTGCACCATCGATCATGATCGTCGTCAACACGATGATCGTGAATACGAGCGGCCAACTCCATGTGAGGTGATAAACGTCGGCCAGATAGCCGACGGCGAGCGCGGTATAGAGCACCGCGCCGTCACGATTGAAGATGTAGGAAAGCGGCAGGATCGTCGATGCAACGGACTGCGGCACGCCCATCTCCGTCAGCTTCTTCAGATGCAACGGAAAAGTGATTTCGGAAGAACGAGTCGTGAACGCGAGGATCAGCGGCTCGCTTACATGCTTGAAGACTGCCCGTGCGGAAAGCCCGCTCGCTTTCACCACGAGTGTGAGCAAGATCGCGAGGATCGCCATACCAAGGTACGCCACGCCAAGCAGCTTCAACAGCGGCATCAACGCGGATACGCCCTTCGAGGCAAGCAACCCCGCCAGTGTCGCGAAAATCGCCACCGGCGAAAACGCGACCACCCATTCGGTCAACTTGAACAGCGCAGCGAGCATCGAGTCGAGCACGGCTACGAGCGGCCCTGCTTTGTCTTGCACGGCGGCCAACGCGGAACCGAGCAAAACGCCGAACACGAGCACCGGTACCGAATTGCCCGACGCAAGCGCCGAGACGATATTGGCCGGCACGAGATCAACGACGAACTGCATCCAGTCGACGCCCCCGGCCAGATTCTTCGGCATGGATGCAGTTTCGGTCATGCTGGCGCCGACACCGGGATGGAACAGGTAATTGAGGCCAAGGCCGAGCGAGGCCGCGATGAACGTTGCCGCAATGAAGAACGCGATGCTGAGCATCGCCGTGCGACCCAGGTGCCCCCGCTGAATGCCCGCACGAAACACCCCAACGGTGACTGACAACAAAATCAACGGCATCACGACCATCTTGATCGCATGGGCGAAGATGGCCGACAGGAACGACAGTTTGGTCGCGAAACCCGGCGCGAGAATGCCGAAAAGCGCACCTAGCACGAGCCCCGCGATCATCTGCACGGGTACGGAAAAAACTCCTTTACGCTGGATTGTCATATTGGCCTCGGATTAGTTTGATTCTTGCGTCGGTGCCATCCAGAATGTGATTCCACATGTGCCGACGTGCCGCTTCGGGCTCTTTTGATTGAATTGATGCGTAGATGCTCAGGTGTTCCAACGTACCGCGCCGCACCGTCGCGGCATCGTCTCGATGCAGTTCGTTAAGCGCGAGCCCCGTCTGGGCGCGCAACATCCTATATGACGTGTAAAGCCGCTCGTTTTTCGCGGCGACGAACATCTCCTGGTGAAACACCCACCCGATGCGCTGCTCTGCCATCAGATCGGTCGAATCCATATCGATAATCCGTTGCAACTGGGAGGCAGCGGTCGCTAACGCTTCCGTGCCGCCGTTGACCGCCGCCAGATATGCGGCAGTGCTCTCCAATGCAAGTCTGACTTCAAAGATCTCGCGCAAATCGATTTTGGTTGGTGCAGTAACGTAGGTTCCCTTGCGCGGAACGACTTCAACCAGACCTTCAACGACGAGACGCTGAATGGCGGACCGCACCGGCATATGCCCAAGCATCAACTCGTCAGCCATATTGCGCGGCGAAACCGGATGCCCCGGAGAGAGGCGCCCATCGAGAATGCGAGAACGAATTTGCGTATAGGCTGTTTGTGTATCGGATTGACGGTCTGCCGTCATCTGAGATCTCAATAAGTTGCGTTATGCCGAAACCATTTTTCGACCAACCCGGAGATTACCCTAAGGTGACCCCGAATGGACCTGATATTTTTGGGAGTATAAACCGTTCGTGGATCGACGTAACTGTAGGCGTAACTGCGCTACGTAACTGCGTGACCAAACTTCGAGACGTAACTTCGAGACGCAACAGCGCGGCGAACCGCAATAGAACCTTTCTGCTTTCGTCGATCACCGTGGCGATTGTATGATAGACAAACCGGTCTTCCGAGTGTTTGAACAGGTTCGCAAATATATTGGAATATTCGAAAACAACTAACCATTCAGCTCATCTATGCCCGATAGCCCCGCGCTTTTTTCGATACATGCCGTTTCAGCGGAACATGTCCTCCCGTTGCGACGTACGATCCTGCTCGACAATCAATCCGAAACCTGTCGCTTTCGCGGCGACGACGAACCGACGACGTTGCATGTCGCCGTGTACGACGCGGTACGCATCATAGCCGTTGCGACGGTGTGCCGCGAAGCGCTGCCGGGATCACAGAGCGACACGGCCTGGCGCTTGCGCGGCGTAGCCGTCGAGCCCCATGCGAGAGGATATGGGTTCGGCCGCACGCTGATTAAGCTTTGTTTTGATCACGCGCACCGGCACGGAGGTAGAGTCGCTTGGTGTACGGCCCGCGAATCGGCCCGCGGATTTTACGAAGCGCTGGGCTTTGCATTTTCATCCCCGCCGTTCAAATTGCCCTCTCGGGGCGATCTTCTTTTTTACGAAATGCATTACGTGTTGCCCGGCGAACCGATTTCCGACGTGGAGTAAGCAGGCACGAATCACCGGAGCGATGGGTTGGCGCCGCGCGTCCCAAATTTAACGCGCGCGCCCCCTCTGAGCGAATGTCGTATCCCCGGCCGGCTGCTGCGCTCGATTCCTTGTCTCGGCTTTTGGGCTTGTGGGCTTTGCGCTGTGCATTTTCAGGTCACATTACGCTACCAAGGCAGTCAATTGCCGATTAACACCCGGTTCGAGTTCACGAGCCCCCTTCGCCAAATTGACTTGCTTCGTCGATTTGGCCACGTCAATGAGCGCGAGATTAATGGGATAACCCCCGCGGGCCATGAGCCAGAGCAACACGTCGGACAAGTGCCAAACCGAAGGGTTGCCCTCATGGACCGGCAACGGAAACTGCGACGCATGAGCGAGCATCAACTTGCGCATGTTCTGTCGCGTGACGCCCGCGGCATCTGCGACGTCCGTCAGCCCGACGAAATCGGGGCCGGCCTCCACGAGGCGTGCCAATGGAATGGCTTGCTTGACATCCCTGAGGGCCGAGTAGATGGCCGCCCAGGCGTCAGCGCCTTCGCGCCGGAAAGCAAGGGCGATGCGGCCCGGCTGGCCGATGCCGATCGTGGCGTCGTCGCAGCCTGCCTCAAAAAGGCGTTCGACAATGCGCTCGTGATCCGAATCGTCGTCCGCCAGCTGGTATTTAAGCGTGAATGCGTACTCCATTCGTACTCCTAAGTTTTTGATGACTTGCTGCGTGCCGAGCCACCGATCCATTGCGCAATAGCACAGTGATCGACGACCCGCTTCAAAGCCTTGGCATGGTTCACGGAGCAACGCGGCGTGCTCCAGATGCTGGTGATGCAAAATTCTCCACAGCGACAATCGGCATCGTTGTACGGACACAGCATCCTGCCCCACGCATGCCCGTTTCCCTTCTTCGGCTCGACGCGCCAGCCTTGAGCCTCGGCATACGCGAGCGCCGCCTCGATTTCCTTCTTCGGATGTGGTCTTTGCATTCGTCAATGCGGCAAGAATACCGCCCTGTAAATGGGTTGTCAACTGACAACCTTGATTGATCGACGAATGGAGAGTACAGGCTCGAAGTAGCGGCCGCGAGTTCGCCGGATGGCATAGTCCGCGATTGCCCGACCGTGCACCGGGAAGAAAAAAAGCCCCGACGGCATGACCCGTCGGGGCTCTACAACTTTGCATGCCGGCTCCGGGGAGCCGGCATAAGCTCGCGCGATCAGCCGCGTTGACCGATCGGCTTGGCTACGCGCGACGTTTCGCCGATGAACAGCTGACGCGGACGGCCGATCTTCTGCTCGGCTTCCGAGATCATTTCGTTCCATTGAGCGATCCAGCCCACCGTGCGTGCCATCGCGAAGATACAGGTGAACATCGACGTCGGAATACCGAGCGCGCGCTGCACGATGCCCGAGTAGAAATCGACGTTCGGATAGAGCTTGCGCGACACGAAGTATTCGTCTTCGAGTGCGATTTTTTCGAGTTGCATCGCGAGCTTGAACAGCGGATCGTCGTGCAGGCCCAGCTCTTCGAGCACTTCGTGGCACGTTTCGCGCATGAGCTTCGCGCGCGGATCGTAGTTCTTGTAGACGCGGTGACCGAAGCCCATCAGCTTCACGCCCGAGTTCTTGTCCTTGACCTGCCTGATGAACTCAGGAATGTTGTCGGGCGAGCCGATTTGCTCGAGCATGTTCAGCGCGGCCTCGTTCGCGCCGCCGTGCGCCGGACCCCACAGGCAGGCGATACCGGCAGCGATACACGCGAACGGATTCGCGCCCGACGAACCGGCCAGACGCACCGTCGAAGTCGACGCGTTCTGCTCGTGGTCGGCGTGCAGAATCAGGATGCGATCGAGCGCGCGCACGAGCACATCGTTGATCTTGTACTCTTCGCACGGGTTCGAGAACATCATGCGCATGAAGTTCGCGCTGTACGACAGGTCGTTCTTCGGATAGACGAACGGCTGGCCGATGCTGTACTTGTACGCCATCGCCACGAGCGTCGGCAGCTTCGCGATCATGCGGATTGCCGACACATCACGGTGATGCGGATCGTTGATGTTCAACGAATCGTGATAGAAGGCCGACAGCGCGCCGACCGACGCGACGAGAATCGCCATCGGGTGCGAGTCGCGACGGAAGCCGCGGAAGAAGAACTGCATCTGCTCATGCACCATCGTATGGCGCGTGACCGTGCCCACGAACTCCTGCTTCTGCTTCTCGGTCGGCAGATCGCCCTTCAGAAGCAGATAGCACGTCTCGAGGAAATCCGCGTTTTGCGCGAGATTGTCAATCGGGTAGCCGCGGTAAAGCAGCTCGCCCTTGTCTCCATCGATATACGTGATGGCAGAGTTGCACGACGCCGTCGACATGAAGCCAGGGTCATACGTGAACTTGCCGGTTTGGCCGTACAGCTTGCGGATGTCGATCACGTCCGGGCCCATCGTCCCCTTGTAGATCGGCAGTTCGACGCTCGGCGAATTGTCACTGAACGAGAGCGTGGCTTTAACATCTGACGGAGTCATAGCATCCTCAATCGAAGTTGGAACGGGTTTTCCGAACATGCGCGCGGCGCGCCCTGCAATGCGGCGCTCAAACTGCGCGCAACAGCCCCAGCACCCGGACGATGTCCGGGTCGGAAAGGTCGCCTTCCGGTTCCTTGCGAGCGAGAAGCAAGTCCATCAGGTCGTTGTCGCTCAGCTCGAACAGCCGCGTGAGCGCGCCCACGTCGTTGTCGCTGAGGTTATCCTCATAACGGCTGAAAAAACGCTCGAAAATCAGATCGTTTTCCAGCAGACCGCGCCGCGCGCGCCAACGTAGTCGCGCGCGGCGAAGCGGGTCGGACTGATGCGAGGCATCAGTATGCGCCGCACCGCCCCCGGACGTCCCGAAGGACTCCTCGGGAGACGGTGAATGAAGCGAGCGCGAAAAAGCGAGTCTCATGCTTTAAACCGCGCGACGCACCATCAGTTCCTTGATCTTGCCGATCGCCTTCGTCGGATTGAGGCCCTTCGGGCACACATCGACGCAGTTCATGATCGTATGGCAACGGAACAGACGATACGGGTCTTCAAGATTGTCCAGGCGCTCGCCCGTCGCCTGGTCGCGGCTGTCGGCGATGAAGCGATAGGCTTGCAACAGCCCCGCCGGGCCGACGAACTTGTCGGGATTCCACCAGAAGCTCGGGCAAGACGTCGAGCAGCTGGCACACAGGATACATTCGTAAAGGCCATCGAGCTCGTCGCGCTCTTGCGGCGACTGCAGCCGCTCCTTTTCAGGCGGCGGCGTATCGTTGATCAGATACGGCTTGATCGAGTGATACTGGTTGAAGAACTGCGTGAAGTCGCAAATCAGATCGCGCACCACCGGCAGGCCCGGCAGCGGACGCAGCACGATCTTTTGCGGCAGATCGTTCAGGTTCGTCAGGCAGGCGAGACCGTTCTTGCCGTTGATGTTCATCGCATCCGAACCGCACACGCCCTCGCGGCACGAGC
>NZ_PNYB01000036.1 GCF_002879855.1 Trinickia soli
ATACGAGCGAGAAAGCGGTCATCGCCATGAACGACATCGGCCGCGTGGCGTTGACGCTGCAAAAGCCGATCGTTTGCGATACCTACGACGCGCATGCGGCGACGGGTGCGTTCGTGTTGATCGATGAATCTACGCATCACACCGTCGCAGCCGGCATGATTCGCGCATTATATGCATAAATCTATTGTTGAATCAGCAATAATGTTTGTTAACAAAATGCCACGTTAAACAAAAAGTTCATAAAAGCTCAATGGAAATCGGCAAGAATTCGCCCCGGCGCTAAAGGGGCCGCTTTCCAATTCACAAACGGACCACTCAATTCAAATGATGAACAAACGAATTCTCGTTGCTGCCGTGCTCGGCAGCATCGGCGTTGCAGCACATGCGCAAAGCAGCGTGACGCTTTACGGCCTGATCGACGCGGGCGTGAGCTATGTCAACAACAGCTCGTCGACGGTGACGGGCCACTCGAACTCGCTGACGAAGTACGACGACGGCGTGGCACAAGGCAGCCGTTGGGGCTTGAAGGGCAGCGAAGATCTCGGCAATGGCCTGAAAGCGATTTTCACGTTGGAAAACGGCTTCAACAGCGGCAATGGCACGCTGAGCCAGAACAATCGTGAATTCGGCCGCCAGGCTTTTGTCGGCTTGACGCAGGCCGGCACGGGCTCGGTTACGTTCGGCCGTCAATACTCGCTGTCGACCGACGTGCTTGCCAATTACACGACCGGTGGCAATACGGTCGCCGGCAACTACGCGTTCCACATCAACGACATCGATCAACTGACGTCGAGCCGCATCGACAATTCGGTCAAGTTCACGAGCGCGAACTTCGCGGGCGTGACGTTCGGCGCGTTGTACGGCTTCTCGAATCACGCCGGCGCATTTGCCGGTGCGCCGACGACGGGCACGGGCGCAGCGGCCGTCGCCGGTTCGGCACGCACGTACAGCTTCGGCTTGAACTATGCAGCAGGCCCGTTCGGCGTGGGCGCAGCCTACACCGACATCCGTTTCCCGTCGCAACAAGCAGGGATCAGCACGGGCATTTCGAACGCCGTGTTCCCCGCGGCCAACATCAAGGAATTGCGCACGTTCGGTTTGGGCGGCCGCTACCTGATGGGGCCGGCGACGTTCTGGGCACTGTGGACGAACACGCGTCTCGTGCAACTGCCGGGCACGGGCTCGTCGAACCTCGTGTTCAACGCCTATGAAGCTGGTGCGAAGTACGCCGTTACGCCCGCCTTCACGGCTGGCCTGGGCTACACGTACATGAACCTGAGCGACGCGGCGAAGGGCCACTTCAACCAGGTCGATCTGAGCCTCGACTACGCACTCAGCAAGCGCACCGACGTGTACGTGCTCGGCATCTACCAGAAGGCCTCGGGCAATAACAACGGCACGGCGCTGCAAGCGCAGATCGGCGATTCGACGGGCTTCTTCGGTACGTCGGGCGTCGACTCGCAGCAGCAGGTCGCCGCTCGCGTGGGCATTCGTCACAAGTTCTGATCGAACCGGACAGGCGGCCTTGCGCCGCCCTACAGTCTGATAAAAAAGGGCGCTCCGTTGTTTCGAGCGCCCCTTTTTTTGCAACCGTCAGTCGCTATTTGCCGAGTTCGTAGCCCACCACCCCGCCTGCGACGGCCCCACCGACGGTCCCGAGCGTGCTGCCGTGCGTCAGCTTGTTGCCCGCGTAGCCGCCCACGGCGGCACCACCCAGCGTGCAGCCGGACACGAGCGCAACGGTGACGGTTGCAACCGCTCCGACGAACTTCAGTCGTCCCAATCGCTTCATGATCGCCTCCCGGTTACGGAAATCGCTTATGAACGATCATGCAAACTTCGTGCCGACGCCCCGCTTCGTCAAACCGTGCGTCGCGCCACCTGATTCAACCCGGGGAAGTCGAGGATTTCCACCTCCTTGCCGCGCACCTTGATCAGCCCTTGCTTCTGAAACCGCGACAGCGTGCGGCTGACTGTTTCGAGCTTGAGCCCGAGAAAGCTGCCGGTCTCCTCGCGCGTCATGCGCAGACCGAACGCATTGGGCGAGTAGGCGCGTGCCTGCCAGCGGCTCGACAGGTCGAGCAGAAACGCAGCGACGCGTTCGTCCGCCGTCATCGTGCCGAGCAGGATCAGCGCATTGCTTTCGCGCACGAGGTCGGCGCTCAGCATGCGAAAGACGTTGTGCTGCACCGCTTTGACTTCGCGGCTCAGCAGTTCGAGCAGATCGAACGGCATGACGCAGACGCTGCTGTCCTCCAGCGCCACGACATCGCTCGCGTAATGGTCGGTTGCGATGCCGTCGGCGCCCAGCAGTTCACCCGAGACATAGAAGCCCGTCACCTGTTCGCGCCCGTCGGCCAGCAGCGTCACCTTCTTGTAGGAGCCCGTGCGGACGGCATACAGATTGCTGAACGCATCACCGGCACGGTAGAGCGCCACGCCCTTCTTCACATGGCGATACCCGAGGATCAGATCGTCCATTTGCCGCGAGCAGGACAGCTCATCGGGGTTGACCGCGCACACGGTGCGCAGTGAGCAGCTCTTGCAGGAGGAAGCGGCGCCGCGCATCGCTGCCGAACGTCTCGCCGCTCCGACGCCTTCGACCGCTGCGGAGCGCACCGAAACCGGCGGAAGGCCTGGGTGGGCCACGTCACGCGTGCTGGCTCGTTCGCTGGCACCGAGCATGTTCTTTCTCCTTTTCAACGATAAACACCGGGCGCCCGACTGCCTGCTTCGCAGCCGCGCTGCCGATTGGGGCCGACCGCGAGTGTCGCTCGTCGACATATAAGGGGACTATCGTCTTTCGACGAGAGTCGTGTCGGCGAGCGCGCACGCGCTGTCAGCGAATTCCTACGACACGCGACCATCGAGCGCGGCAACGCCCGTGGTTCCCAGCTTCTTGCGGTATTGCGCATTTGTCACGCTCGAGCGGCGCGACGAACCGCCGCATCGGTCGTGCGCAGCATGTGGCTTTGTCACGCGGACGTGATCCAGGTCAACCCGCGCGGTGCAATCGGATGTTCCAATCGTCAGGTTTGGCGGTCGATTCGAAACAGGAGGCATGGCGCCGGGTTTCGAGTGCGCCTTCTCGGGTGACAGACAGTGCTTTCGTTTTCGTCTGCATTGATTAGAATCGCAAGCACAGCCAGAGAAGATGCATTGCCGTTTCGGTCCGCACCGCTGCGAGGCTTGAGCCATAGCACCCGCGGGCGGCCCGCATATCGTTGGGGTTCCCGGAGACGATGACGTGATGCTGAGAAGAAGAATTGCTGCTGTTGTCCTCACGGGCCTTGTCGCTGTGGTCGCTCATGCGCAAGGTGCGCAGACCGGGCGAGCGCCCGATACGATGCAGGCGCGCGTGCTGGCCTGCGCCGCCTGCCATGGGGCGCATGGCGAAGGCACTGACAATGATTACTTTCCACGGCTGGCGGGCAAACCGGCAGGGTATCTCTACAACCAGCTGATCGCATTCCGTGACGGGAGGCGGCAGTACCCGCCGATGAACTATCTGCTCGCCTATCTGCCCGATGCCTACCTGCATCGAATCGCAGAATATTTCGCAGGCGAACGCCCGCCCTACCCCGTTGCGTCGACGCCGGCCATATCGGCCACCTTGCTCGCACGCGGCCAGCAGCTCGCGAAGGTGGGCGACCCGTCGCAGAAGATTCCGGCATGCGTGTCGTGCCACGGCGCGGCGCTGACCGGTATGGAGCCCGCGATTCCGGGGCTGCTCGGCCTGCATGCCGACTACATCAGTGCGCAATTGGGCGCTTGGCGCTACGGCACGCGCAAGTCGTACGCGCCCGATTGCATGCATGAGGTCGCTTCGCGTTTGACGAACGACGACATCACGGCGGTCGCGGCGTGGCTCGCGGCATCGCCGGGTCCGGCCAATCCCGCTTTCGCTCCCGCGGGAAGCCTGAAGATGCCGCTGCGTTGCGGCAGCGAACCGCAATGACGGAGTCTTTCGTGCCACACATCCTTTCTTTCTCGCGCTCGCTTGCTCGCGTCGGCGCGGGCCTCGTACTTGCCGCCACGACCGCAGTCGCCTTTGCGCAAGGCCCTTCGGGCGCATCGGCCGACGTCATCAAGCGCGGCGAATATCTGGCGCGCGCCGGCGACTGCGTCGCCTGCCATACGCAACCGGGCGAGAAGTTGTTCGCGGGCGGCCGAGCGATGCCGACGCCGTTCGGCACGCTCTATTCGCCGAACATCACGTTCGACAAGGAGACCGGCATCGGCCAATGGAGCGCAGACGAGTTCTATCGAATGATGCACACGGGACGCTCGCGCGACGGCGCGTTGCTCTATCCCGCGATGCCTTATGGCGCCTACACGAAAGTGACACGCGTCGATTCGGATGCCATCTTTGCGTACCTGCGTTCGGTGCCGCCCGTGCACCAGCCGAACCGGCCGCACGAAATGCGCTTCCCATACAACAACCGCGAGCTGCTGCTTGGCTGGCGCACCCTCTACTTCCGCGAAGGCGAATACCAGGCGGATCCCACGCGCTCGGTCGAATGGAATCGCGGCGCGTACCTCGTGCAAGGTCTCGGCCATTGCTCGATGTGTCACACGGCGATCAATGCGCTTGGCGGTAGTTCGGAGTCCAAAGCATTCGAAGGCGGTTTGATTCCGATGCAGGATTGGTACGCTCCGTCGCTGACGTCGAACAAGGAAGCGGGCCTCGGCGATTGGAGCATCGAGGACATTTCCGACCTGCTGCAAAAAGGCGTGGCCAAACGCGGAGCCGTGTATGGTCCGATGGCGGAAGTCGTCTACGACAGCCTGCAGTACCTGTCGGACGACGACGTTCGCGCGATGGCCGTTTATTTGAAGTCGCTGCCGCAGCACGGCGGTGAAAACGGTGCGAGCGCCAAGAGCGCAATGTCGGGCGAAGAGCGCGAGTTGCTCGTCCGTCTGGGTGCGAAGATCTACGACGCGCAATGCGCCACGTGCCACGGCAAGCGCGGCGAGGGCAAGCTGCCCGATTTTCCGCCGCTCGCGAACAATCAATCGATCCAAATGACCTCGGCCGTCAATCCGATCCGCATGGTGCTCAACGGCGGTTACGCGCCGGGCACGTTCAAGAATCCCTCGCCCTACGGCATGCCGCCGTTCGCGCAGTCGCTGTCGGATGAGGAAGTCGCGGCCGTCGTCACGTTCATTCGCACGGCATGGGGCAATCGCGGTACGCCGGTGACGGCCAAGGATGCCAATGCGTTGCGCTCGGCGCCCCTTTACTGAATCGAGAACGCCATGAATCCAAACAACGAGGCGCGCGCGGGCGCCGGGGATCGACAGCAAGCAGAGGAGGACGCGCGCGTGGACGAAATCGTCCGCTCGGGACCGGCGGGCGCCATCGCCGTGGCCGGTATCGCCACGGCAATCGTGGTGGCGCTCTGGTTTGCCTTCTATTTCCTGGTCTTTTTGCCGCGCGGCGTCATTCACTGAGCGAGCGACATGTCGAACATTCCTTCTTCCAGCCACGCCGAAGGCGCAGCGGTCGCCGCACGCGTCGAGCGCAAGTGGGCGGCCGTCGCCGTCGCCATCATCGTCCTGCTCGTGGCGATGGTGGTCTTCACGGGCCTGCACTGGGCCATGATGCCGCCCTCGCGCGTCGAAACGATCGATCCGACGACGCTGCACGTATCGGGCGAATTCATCGAGAGCAACCTCGGCAGCGCGGCCGAGACCGACGGCTCGGTCACCGTGCGCATCGTGGCCCAGCAATACTCGTTCACGCCGCAATGCATCGTCGTGCCGGCGAACACGCCCATCACGTTTCGCGTGACGAGCGCCGACGTCGTGCATGGCTTTCTCATCGCCGATACGAACATCAATTCCATGGTCGAGCCAGGGTATATCTCGACCTTCAAAACGAGCTTTCCCGAAAGCGGCGATCACCTCATGCCGTGCCATGAATACTGCGGCACCGGTCATGAAGGCATGTGGGCGCACGTGAAGGTGCTCGATCGCGCCGCATTCGACAAGCTCGCGGCCAACGCGCGGAGGCTTAGCTGTGCTCAATAACAAACGACTCGTACTCGCACACTTCTGGTTCGCCTTCGCCACCTTCGGCGTTGCCGTGTTGCTCGGCGCATGGCAGATGTACGTGCGCAGTCCCATGCATGCGTGGCTCGGGCAGCCCGAGCTCTACTACCGTTCCGTGACGGCGCACGGCTCCGTCATGGGCTACGTGTTCCCGACGTTGATTGCGATGGGCTTCGGCTACGCGATCAGCGAACTCTCGCTCGAGCAGCCGCTCGTCGGTACGCGCTGGGCGTGGCTCGGGTGGTGGCTCGTCGCGGTCGGCTCGGTCATGGCGATCATTCCCGTCGCGCTCGGTCGCGCTTCGGTGCTGTACACGTTCTACCCGCCGATGATCGGCAACGCGTTCTACTACATTGGCGTCGTGCTCGTCGTCGTCGGATCGTGGATCTGGGTGGCGCTGATGTCGATCAATCTTCGCACCTGGAAGCGCGCGCATCCGGGCAAGCCCGTGCCGCTGCCGATGTTTGCCAACGTCGCCGGCTCATATCTGTGGGCCTGGACGGCCGTGGGCGCCGCCATCGAGATCCTGTTCCAGATCCTGCCCGTTGCGCTGGGTCTGAAGACGACGATCGATTCGGGCCTCGCGCGCGTGTTCTTTTCGTGGACCCTGCATGCGATCGTCTACTTCTGGCTGATGCCGGCCTATATCGCCTACTACACGCTCGTGCCGCGCGCGGTCGGCGGCCGCCTGTACAGCGATGCGATGGCGCGCATCTCGTTCATCCTGTTCCTCGTCGTCGCGATGCCGATCGGCATCCACCACTTGTTCGCCGATCCGCAAGTCGGATCGGGCTTCAAGTTCCTGCAGTCGGTGTTCACCGCGCTCGTGTCGGTGCCGACGTTGCTGACGGTGTTCACGATCTGCGCATCGGTCGAAATCGCGGGGCGGCTGCGCGGCGGACGCGGGCCGTTCGGTTGGCTGCGCGCCCTGCCCTGGCACGAACCGATGATGCTGGCCGTCGCCTTCTCGTTCGTCATGCTCGGGTTCGGCGGCGCGGGCGGGCTCATCAACATGAGCTATCAGCTCGACTCGACGATCCATAACACGCAGTGGATCACGGGCCACTTCCACCTGATCTTCGGCGGCGCCATCGTCATCATGTACTTTGCGATCGCCTACGATCTCTGGCCGCACTTGACGGGCCGCATGCTCACGAGCGTCAAGCTCATGCGCTGGCAACTGTGGCTCTGGTTCATCGGCATGATCGTGACGACGTTCCCCTGGCACTACGCCGGCATTCTCGGCATGCCGCGGCGCATGGCCTATTTCGACTACAGCAACCCTGCGATTGCGCCCGAGGCGATAACGGTCGACATGTCGCTCGTGGGTGCGCTGATACTCGTGGCATCGACCGTGCTGTTCTTTATCGTGCTCGCGCGCGGACACCGCTCACCCGCCTGCGCGCCGCAGAAGTTTACGTTCAGCACAGCCGTGCATCCCCCGGCGACGCTGCCCGTCGCACTGAACAGCTTCGGCTTGTGGATCGCGTTGATGATTGCGCTGACCGTCGTCAACTACGGCTATCCGATCGCGCAACTGCTGACGCTGAAGCAGACATCGGTGCCGGCCATCTATATGGGGGGCGCGCGATGAGCACCGAACGTCTGTTCTCGCTGCGCAATCGATGGTTCACCGTCAGCGTCGGCCTGACGGCCGGCGTGGCCATCGTTTCGTTCTTGATCGGGTTCGTCTGGTTGCCTTCGGTCCAGACCGATTCGCAGTTCGCCGGCATCTGGAACGCTATCTGCAGCGCGGCCGGCGTTCCTCAGCAATGGCTCGTTTCGACGCCCGTGACCTCGCGCGTGAAGACGAGCGAGGTAGTCGTCACGCCGACCATGATGGCGCACCCCGACGCGTTATCGATCGGCCGCGGCGCGACGCTCGCCTTGCGTTGCACGATGTGCCACGGCCCGCAAGGCATCAGCCAGGCGAATTCGCCGAATCTGGCTGGACAGTACGAAGCGGTGATCTACAAGCAGCTCAAGGATTTCCAGACGGGCGCGCGCAGCAACGCGGTGATGAGCCCGATGGTGCCGACGCTGTCGGATCAGGACATGCGCGACCTTGCCGCCTATTACGCGAGTCTGCCGAAGCCGTCGGGCAACCGTCCGGCGGGGCAACCGGTGCCGGCCATCGTCGCGACCGGTTCGCCGATGCGCAACATCGCACCGTGCGCCTCGTGCCACGGCGCGGCCGATCACAAGACGGGCACGCCTTGGCTCGAAGGCGAGCCGGTGGTCTATATTCGTGCGCAGTTGCAAGCGTTCGCGGCGGGCGATCGCCACAACGACATCAACGAGCAGATGCGCAACGTGGCGCGCCAGATGACGCCGGCCGAAATCGAGGCCGCGGCGCGGTACTACGCGAATCAGCCGTAGGGCGCGAGCGGCGCAGACGGTCTGTTGCGACCGTTATGCGCCGCTCCCTATGCGTTGCGCCGCCGGTGCAGCCTGACCGATGATGCTTAGGACTACCGATCAACCAGCCGAACCCGGCGGCGTGGCGGCGCGACGGCGCGTGACGAGTCCATGCAAGGCGATGCCGGCCAGCATCGCCACCACGAAGATCCATGCTTTGGGCTGACCGCTCGATGCGCTGACAAGCGCCGGACCGGGACAAAAGCCCGCCAGGCCCCAGCCGACGCCAAACATCGCACTGCCGACAACGAGCGCGCGATCGATGCGGGTCGCCGCAGGCCAGGACATCGGCGCGCCTAATAAGCTGCGGCTTCGACGCCGTGCAATGGCGTAGGCGATGGCGCCGATCGTCACGGCGCCGCCCATCACGAAGGCGAGCGACGGATCCCAGCGGCCGGCCAGATCGAGAAAGCCGAGGACTTTCTCGGGGTTGACCATACGGGAGACCATCAGGCCGATGCCGAACAGCAGGCCTGCAAAAAGACCGGACAAACCTTGCATGTCAAACGTGCCGAAGGAACAAAACGGTTAGGAATCCGAACGACATGAACGTCAGCGTCGCAACGAGCGAGCGGGCCGAGCCTCGCGAGATCCCGCATACGCCGTGGCCGCTCGTGCAGCCTGAGCCATAGCGCGTGCCGAAGCCGACGAGCAGCCCCGCGACGACCAGCGTCAGCGGCGAAGCGGCGATAGACGACGCCGGCAATGGCGCGAGCATGCGCCACAGCCACGGCGCCGCGATGAGCCCGAGCAGAAACGCGAGCGGCGCGGCGCGGTCGACCGTATCCGGGTCAAGCAGACGGCCGACCATGCCGCTGATGCCGGCAATCCGGCCGTTGAGCAGCGCGTAGAGCCCGGCCGCCGCCCCGATGAGCGACCCGCCCGCGGCGGCGGCGCGCGGTGCGAAGTGCAACATGTCGACGCTCACGACCTGTACCCCTTGGTCTTGCCGCAAAAAAGCGCCGACAATGTTTCCATGATTGCGACGACCTTGTCGCTCGCAAGCCGGTAATAGATGTACTTGCCCTCGCGCCTGGCGGCGACGAGCCCTTCTTCGCGCAGCACGCCCAACTGCTGCGACAGACTTGGCTGACGAATGCCGACGCTCGCCTCGAGTTCGCCCACGTTTTGCTCGCCCTGCGTGAGCTGGCACAGCAATAGCAATCGATCCTCGTGCGCCATGGCTTTGAGCAGCGTGCAACACTGCGCCGCGGAATCGCGTAGGCGCTCAGTGAGTTCTGCAGTAGGCTGGTTTTCCATAGAGGGACCGGGTTCCTGTTCGACGATATGTTGAATCACATTATATAAATTGATATATTGTTTGACAACATCACTTTCCGAAAAAGGGGCTGACGATGCATCCCCATATTGAACCGTTCTTCGATAGTGCGACTTCGACGTTCAGCTACGTCGTTCATGCGGGCGACGGTACGCCGGCCGCCATCGTCGATTCCGTTCTCGACTACGATCCGAAGTCGGGCCGTACGTCGACGGCTTCGGCCGATCGGTTGATCGCGTTCGTCCGTGCGCACCGTTTGCAGGTGGAGTGGTTGCTGGAGACGCATGCGCATGCCGATCATCTTTCGGCAGCGCAGTACCTGAAACACGAGCTGGGCGGCCGCATTGCGATCGGCGATCGAATCTGCACGGTTCAGCACACGTTCAAAGGCGTATTCAATCTCGGCCAGGACGTGCCTGACGACGGCGCGCAGTTCGATCATCTGTTCGCCGCCGACGAAACGTTCAACGTCGGTGCATTGACGGGGCGAGCGCTACATGTGCCCGGACACACGCCGGCCGACGTGGCGTACCAGTTCGACGATGCCGTGTTCGTCGGCGACACGCTGTTCATGCCCGACGTGGGCTCGGCGCGCTGCGACTTCCCCGGCGGCGATGCGCATGCGCTCTATCGGTCCGTGCAAAGGCTGCTCGCGTTGCCGCCGCATACCCGGCTCTTCATGTGTCATGACTATCCGCCCGAGTCGCGTGCGGCGCGCTGCGAGACGACCGTCGAAGAGCAGCGCCGCGCCAATATTCATATGCACGAGGGCGTATCGGAAGAAGCGTTTGTCGAAATGCGGACCGCGCGGGACCGCACGCTTTCGATGCCGGTGCTGATCTTGCCCGCGGTCCAGGTCAACATCCGCGCAGGCGAAATGCCGCCGCCCGAGTCGAACGGGGTGCGATATCTGAAGATTCCGCTGAACGCGTTTTGATCCCACTCGCTGCGGTCGAGGCGGCGCGGCTCATTTGCGCGCAACGCGCACGAGCGGCCGCTCGCTCCCCGGGGCGCCCGCGGCGCCAAGGCCCAGCAGCCGCGACAGCTTGGCCTGATCGGCCGCGATGTCGGCCAGCGTGAATTTGTCGAGCACCTCGAAGTAAGCCCGCAGCGCGCTGCCCAGCACGCCGCGCAGTCCGCACGCCGCGGTGATCACGCACGCGTTGCCTTCCGTATCGAAGCACTCGACCATGCGGAAATCCGGCTCCATCGTCCGCACGACATCGCCGACCGTAATGCGTGACGCCGGCCGGCCCAGCCTCAAGCCTCCGGTCCTGCCGCGCGTCGTGCTCAGATAGCCGGCACGCCC
The DNA here is from genome assembly GCF_002879855.1 of Trinickia soli. Lineage (GTDB taxonomy): Bacteria > Pseudomonadota > Gammaproteobacteria > Burkholderiales > Burkholderiaceae > Trinickia > Trinickia soli. Next base: position 11,061 of record NZ_PNYB01000036.1, read on the forward strand.
AAGCGCATGCACGATTTTGACGAGATGCCCGCGAGCGATACCGAGCGCCTCGGAGATCTCCGCAATCGTGACGAGCTCATCGGAGCGCACGGCCGTGTACATGAGCACGCGCAAGCTGTAATCGGTGAAGTCCGTAAGTCGCATAGCGCACCTATAAAGTCGATAAATTGTATATCTTTTATGGGCCTGGCACGCTATGCAGGAGGACACGAAGGGCCGCCACGAAAGCCGGAGGATCGAAAGATGGATGATATGCGTCAAGTTTTCGCTCACTGCCGGTTCGATAATGATCGAAGGCCGGCGCTGAAGCCGGGCCATGTACGTCCACGGGATAGAACATGTCAGGTCAGATCGCGCAGGCGCGCGACGCATCGGCGAGCACAACGCAGCGGGAACCCGGCGGCCGTTTCGCCGATGTCGAACTATCGGAAGCGTTGATTCGCCGCTTCGACAAGGCGGGGCCGCGCTATACCTCGTACCCGACGGCCGATCGATTCGTGCCCGGCTTCGACGAAGCCGCCTATCGCCGCCATCTCGCCGAGCGCGCGAGCGCCGTCACCCCATCCCCGCTGTCGGTCTATCTGCATTTGCCGTTTTGCGAATCGCTTTGCTACTTCTGCGCATGCAATAAGGTCATCACGCGCGATCATGGCCGTGCATCGGAGTACCTCGGGTATCTGCTGCGCGAGATCGCGATGGTCGCACCGGAGCTGGGCAGCGCACGGCACGCCTCGCAATTGCATCTGGGGGGCGGGACGCCGACGTTTTTCAGCATGGGTGAACTCGGCACGTTGGTCGATGCTTTGCGCAACCATTTCGATTTCGTGCCGAACGCCGAACTGGGCGTCGAGATCGATCCGCGAACCGTGACGCCGATGACGCTGTCCGAGCTTGCCGCGCTCGGCTTCAATCGAACCAGCTTCGGCGTGCAAGACTTCGATCCGGCCGTGCAGCAGGCGGTCAATCGCATTCAACCGCTCGACATGGTTGAACGCGCGCTAGGCGCGAGCCGCGATGCCGGCTTCGAATCGATCAACATCGATCTGATCTACGGGCTGCCGCGGCAATCGGTCGCGAGCTTCGACCGCACACTCGATGAAGTCGTGCGACTCGCGCCAGACCGCATTGCGCTCTACAACTACGCGCACCTGCCGGCCCGCTTCAAGGCACAACGGTTGATCGACGCACGCGAATTGCCGCTCGCGGAGGATCGACTGTGTATCTTCATGCGCGCGACACAGCGGTTGCTCGACGCGGGCTACGTCTATATCGGCCTCGATCATTTCGCAAAGCCCGATGACGAATTGAGCCGGGCGCTGCGAGGCGGCAGCCTGCATCGCAACTTTCAGGGCTATACGACGCAGGCGGAATGCGATCTCGTTGGCTTCGGCGTCTCGGCGATCGGCAAAATCGGCCGTGCGTATTGTCAGTCGACGCGGTCCGTCAAAACGTATTACGAGCACTTGAACGAAGGGCGGCTGCCGGTGGAGCGCGGGTTGACGTTGGATGCCGACGATCTGTTGCGCCGAGACGTCGTGATGACGTTGATGTGCAGCACGCCGCTCGTGTATCGGTCGGTGGAGGCGCGGCATGGCATCGGGTTCGCGCGCTATTTCGAAGCGGAGCTGGCTGCGCTGACGCCGTTCGTGCAGGCCGAACTCATCGCCACGGACGACGATTCGATTCGAATCCTGCCCAAAGGCCGCATGTTCGTGCGAGCCGTGGCGATGACGTTCGACAAGTATCTCGGGCGACCCGACGCAGCGACCTATTCGAAATTGATTTGACCGGTGCGTGGGGCAAGCCGATGCAAAAAGGAAAAATTCGCGTTCAGGACTTTCTCGCCCGCCTGCCGCTGTTCAACGAGTTATCCGCACAGGAGCTCGACTGTGTGGCATTGGGCACGACGCAGCAGCACGTTGCGCGCAAGGAGATGGTCTTTCATTGCGGCGATACGTGTACGGGCCTGCATGCCGTCGTCTACGGGCAGATCAAGCTCAGTGTCATCTCGCCGCTGGGCGAGGAGAAGGTCGTGCGGCTCGTGGGGCCGGGCGACAGCTTCGGCGAAGCGCTGATGTTTCTGGGCAAGCCGTACATTGTCTCGGCCCAGGCGCTCAGCGATTCGCTGCTGCTGCACGTGACCAAGGCCGCGATCGTCGATGAACTGCGCCGCGACCCCGACTTCGCCTGCAAGATGATGGCGGGCATGAGTGCGCGATTGCATGCGTTGATGCGCGACGTGGAAGCCTACTCGTTGCGTTCGGGCACGCATCGCGTGATCAGCTACCTGTTGGCTCAGAAGGGGCAGCCGGAGCCCGGCGAAAATGTGCCGGCACTGCGCGTGCAACTCGAGGCGGGCAAGAAGATGGTGGCGTCACGGCTCAACCTCACGCCCGAACACTTTTCGCGGATCCTGCACGAGCTCGGCACACGCGGCCTCGTCGCGATCCATGGACGCGATATCGTCATCCCGGATCCGTCGAAACTGCGCGCCGCGTGCGCGTATTGAGGTGGGTCGGGCCCGGCGCGTCGATGGGGCTGTCACGCTTGCGCCAGCTTCGCAGGATCGCCGCGATAGATTGTCGCACTTGAGCCCGGACCGCTTCTTGACCCAGATTAAGGCCACCGGATCCGCGGCCCCTCACACTCGTCGTTACTGCGATTGTCGTGAGGTTATCCCGTGTCTGTGCCCAAAGCTGTCTTCGAGCCCCTGCGCATCAAGGGCAAAACGTTGTTGCCCATTGTGCAAGGTGGAATGGGGGTAGGCGTATCCGCGCATCGCCTGGCTGGCACCGTTGCATCGCTGGGCGCGCTGGGCACGATTTCGAGTGTCGATCTGCGCCGGCACCATCCCGATCTCATGGCGAAAACGGCGCGCTCGCGCGACCGTGCTTTGATCGACGCCGTCAACCTCGAAGCGCTCGATCGCGAAGTGCGCGCGGCCCTCGACCTGTCTGCCGGCCACGGCGCGGTGGCGGTCAATATCATGCGAGCGGTGTCGGCCTACGCCGACTATGTGCGGCGCGCGTGCGAAAGCGGGGCGCATGCCGTCGTGGTCGGCGCCGGCCTGCCGCTCGACTTGCCCGAGCTGACGGCCGACTATCCCGAGGTCGCGTTGCTTCCGATCCTGTCGGACGCGCGCGGCATTGCGCTGATATTGAAGAAATGGATGCGTAAGCAACGCCTGCCCGATGGCATCGTGATCGAGAACCCGCGCTATGCGGCGGGACACCTTGGCGCACCGACGCTCGATAGCGTGGCGAGCCCGCACTTTGCCTTTCCCGAGGTGATCGAAGGCACGCTTGCCGTGTTCAAAGACCTTGGGCTCGAACGCGAGCGCATCCCGTTGATCGCAGCGGGCGGCATCCATACGCACGAGCAGGTGCGCGAACTCCTGGCGCTCGGCGCTTCGGCCGTGCAACTCGGGACCCCGTTCGCCGTGAGCGAGGAGGGCGATGCGCACCCGAACTTCAAGACTGTGCTCGCGCAGGCCACGCCCGATGACATCGTCACCTTCATGAGCGTGGCGGGGCTACCCGCGCGCGCGGTGCGTACGCCGTGGCTTGCCGAATATCTGGAGAAGGAAGCCAAACTGCAACGCGTGGCGAAGACGCGCAAATGCACGGTCGGTTTCGACTGTCTTCAGCAATGCGGCCTGCGCGACGGCATCGCGAAGCATGGGCAATTCTGTATCGATACGCGGCTCGCTTATGCGCTGGCCGGCGACGTGAAGCGCGGCCTGTTTTTCCGGGGCTCGGAAACCTTGCCGTTCGGGCGGGAGATACGCCCCGTGCGCGACCTCATTGCCTATCTCATGACGGGGGCGACATAGCCTGCCGGTATGAACGGCCGCCGCGTTGCCTACCATCGGGCTTTACGTTTCGAAGCATGCGGCGGCTGTTGCTTGAGACGTATGTGAAGGAGTTTGAAGATGAACAACGAACGTCGTACCTTACCGCTCGTCTATTCGTGCTCGGGATGTTCGAGCGCGGCGCAGATGGCCAATTACGTCGCCGTGCAACTCGATCGGCGCGGCGCGGCTGAAATGTCGTGCATCGCCGGCGTGGGGGGCGATGTCCCGGCATTGCTGAAGGTGGCACACTCGGGGCGGCGCATCATTGCCATCGACGGATGCCCGCTCGAATGCGTGAAGCATTCGCTCGCCCGGCATGGCATCGATGCGGACGAACATGTGCAATTGGCCGAGCACGGAGTGAAGAAGCGCTTTCATGCCGATTTCGATATCGAGCAGGCGGAGCCGGTGGTGTCGGAGGTTGAAGACCTCGCGCAGGCGTTGAAAGAGCGGGGCGTCCAGAACGAGTCGGGCGGCGTCAGGGCTGACGCGCAACCCGTGATGGCCTGGCGTCAGGATGCGCAAGGCGGCCTCACGTGACGAATCGCAGCGGCCGACGCCGAATCGAAGCCACATCGCCGTTCAGCTTCGCCGGACGTCGAACCTGGGAAACCAACCACATACCTGGGCGATGCAATCCTCGCTCGGATACCCCGACATCGCAACGGCATTGAGCGCTTCGTCCTTCGATCCCTGCTGACGAAACACCTGCAGGACGTATCGCTTGACCCCCATCTGCGAAAGCGCACGAGCCATGCGCAACAGATCCGCTTCCGGCAGCAAGCGAGGATGCACCGTCGTTCTGCACTCGTAATCGACGCCGCTCATCAGCAACGCCTCCAGACTGCGCCGCGCTGCCGTCCCGCTTTCGCGCACACGCGTCACGCGCTCATAGTCGTCGAACGGCGCCTTGACATCGAACCCGACCCAATCGACGAGCGGCAACACGCGCTCGAACCGACGCGCATGCGTTCCCGCGCTATGAAGTCCGACCTTGAAGCCGAGCGTGCGCACATCGCGCATTGCATGGCTCAAGGCCGGATCCGAGGTCGGTTCTCCGCCGCTGAACACGACCGCATCGATCAGCCCGGCACGCCGCTGGAGAAAGGACATGACTTTGCCCCACGCCACGGCACCCGCTTTCGTGCGCGGCTGCAAATGGGTGTTATGGCAGTACCCGCATCGCCAGGGACACCCTTGCACGAACACGACTGCGGCCAGCAGCCCCGGAAAATCGGTGGCCGTAAACGGCGTCACTCCGCCGACTTTGAGCAACCGCGGGGAAGGGGCGTGCATCGAGGCCGACGCGCAGACGTCTTCAGGCAGCAAGCGAAGCCTCTTCGGCGAAATAGACCCGCTCGTAGAACTCGCCTTTCTTACCGGTATTGAACGAGGAGACGGGGCGGTGGTATCCCATCACGCGCGTCCAGATCTCACAGGGTTGGCGTTCTTCGTCTTGAAGCGAATCGACGGCGTGGTCAGTCATTTGATTCATCGTTGGGACTCCGTAGTTTCAGGTTGAGTGCGGTTTCGACGAAGCAACGCCTCGTCGCATTTGGGACAAAACTCATGCCGTCCCGGCAGATACCCGTGCTTCGGGCAAATCGAAAAGGTCGGCGTGACCGTGATGTAAGGCAGCGAGAAGCGGCTCAACGTGCGCCGAACGAGTTCACGACAGGCATCGGCCGACGACAGCGGCTCGGTCATGTAAAGGTGCAACACCGTGCCGCCCGTGTATTTGCGCTGCAGATCGTCCTGATGTTCGAGCGCTTCGAACGGGTCCTCGGTGAACCCGACCGGCAATTGCGAAGAATTCGTGTAGTAGGGCATCTCCGGCGTACCCGCCTGCAAAATGCCGGGATAGCGTTTCCGATCTTCTTTGGCGAAGCGGTAGGTCGTGCCCTCGGCCGGCGTAGCTTCGAGGTTGTACATATGGCCCGTTTCCTCTTGGAACGCGAGCATCTTTGCGCGGATCCGATCGAGCAGACGCACGGCCAACGCGTGACCCGCTTCGGTCGTGAGGTCGTCGGCGTCGCCCGTGAAGTTGCGAATCATTTCGTTGATGCCGTTGACGCCCAGTGTCGAGAAGTGATTGCGCAGCGTGCCGAGGTAACGCTTCGTGTACGGGAAAAGCCCGTTGTCGATATGCTGCTGAATCACGCGACGTTTGATCTCCAGGCTTTGCTTGCCCAATTCGAGCAGCGCATCGACGCGCGCCATCAACGCCGCTTCGTCGCCGGCATGGACATAACCGAGCCGCGCGCAATTGAGCGTCACGACACCGATCGAACCCGTTTGCTCGGCGGAGCCGAACAAACCGTTGCCGCGCTTGAGCAGCTCGCGCAGATCGAGTTGCAGACGGCAACACATCGAGCGAATCATGTTCGGCTTCAGCTCGGAATTGATGAAGTTCTGGAAATAGGGCAGGCCGTAGCGAGCGGTCATCTCGAACAGGCGCGTCGCGTTGGGGCTGTCCCAATCGAAATCGGGCGTGATGTTGTAGGTGGGAATCGGAAACGTAAAAACGCGCCCCTTCGCATCGCCGGCCTGCATGACCTCGATGTAAGCCCGATTGATCAGGTCCATTTCGATCTGCAAGTCGCCGTAGCAGAAGTTCATCTCCTCGCCGCCGACGATCGGTACCTGCTCGCGCAAATCCTCCGGGCACACCCAGTCGAACGTCAGATTCGTGAACGGTGTTTGCGTCCCCCAGCGCGAGGGCACGTTCAGGTTGTAGATGAGTTCCTGAATGTATTGCCGCACCTCGTGGTAGCTCAGGTGGTCTTTGCGGACGAACGGCGCCATGTATGTGTCGAACGAACTGAACGCCTGCGCACCGGCCCACTCGTTTTGCAACGTCCCCAGAAAATTGACGATCTGCCCGACCGCGCTGGACATATGCTTGGGCGGCCCCGCTTCGACCTTACCGGGGACGCCGTTGAGCCCTTCGGTCAACAGCGTGCGCAGCGACCAGCCGGCGCAATAGCCCGAGAGCATGTCGAGATCGTGAATGTGCAGGTCGGCGTCGCGATGTGCCGCGCCGACGGCGGCAGGATAGACATGGCTCAGCCAATAGTTGGCGAGGAGCTTGCCCGACACGTTGAGAATCAGGCCGCCAAGCGAATAGCCTTGATTGGCGTTCGCATTGACGCGCCAATCGCGCCGCTCGAGGTATTCGTCGATGGCTGAGGCGACTTCGACGTAAGGCCGGGCTCGCTCTGCCGCCAGCGTTGAATCAAGGGCTTGATCGAGCGTGGCGGGCGTCCGCTGGCGTTCCATGTGGTGGTCCTCGATGAGCACAATATGTTGTGATTGGGTTCATCGTATGCACCAGATATTGCGTGGTCAACGCCGGGGACGCCCATTATCGGGTCCGCTTGACCTGGATTAAGTTTGGCTCGGCCGCGCGCGGCGCGCGACCGACCGCCAAGGCTTACCCGCTGCAGCCGCAACCGCCGTTGCCGCCGCCACTGCATCCCGCTTCGGCTGTCTGCGCGGGCGTCTCGCCTTCGCTTGCCGTGAGCCGGACGGCGAAGTCGATGATGACGCGCTCGGGACCTCGCTCGCAGTACTGAACGCGAATCTGATTGCCGTAGCGCTGAGCGATCTGGTTGATGAGCGGGATCGGATCGTGGTCGTTGACGAAGCGCATGGTTTCGCCGTGATCAAGCGATTCCAGTGCAGCGAAGATCGCGGCGTGACGAAAGCGCTTGGCGATGCCGCGCGCATCGAACACATAGGTGGCTTCGGGGGATGGGTGGTTCACAGGGGACTCCGGTTTGTCGTGGATACAAGGGAAGGCGGCAGGCGATGAACGGCGAGCGGCCGGTTATCGATGAACGTATGCATTCATAGCTAAGCGGATGGATCACCTCCCATGCGCGACGAGGCGGGCCTCGTTTCGCGCAGCGAGGGCGGACGTGGCCATCACGGCGACGAACAAGGCGAGGGCGACGGCGTTACCTACGGCACCGGCGCGACGCAATGCGAAGTCATTCATGAGCGCGCCCGCCACGCGGACGGCCAATGTTGCGTGCAAGGCGATCAGCGGGAGATAGAAGACGGGCCCATAGCGGACACGAATGCGTGCGACCGCGGGCAGAACGATCGGCGCATGGCCGAGCGCCATCGAGATGACAAAACCGAGCGTAAGCGCATGCAGCGCCGCATCGTGCCAGGGGTGCGAGACATTCCATGCGCCGGCAAGGCCCAGCGCGCCGCTCAGCGCGAGCCAGCCATAGCCCGACAGCAGGCAAACGGCGATGAAGCGCGTGAGGCCGCGTTGACGCACTGTCACGCGAGCGATGTCGTAACGCGTCAACCAGGCGGCGAGTGCCAGCAGTGACGCGGCGAACCAGCGCAGTGCCGGTTCGGGCGCAGGCACCGCTGCCGATACGCTCAAGAGCATGGTGACGACAATCGTTACGAACAGCGCTCGGGCATGGGGCCGCGTCGGCCGCAAGCGCGTCAGTTCGAGCCGTTCGGCGGCGATCGTCAAGACGAGAAATGCGAGCCAGCCGGGCACTGCGAGCAGCGGTGCATCTGTCAGAAGCCAAATGAGATCGCCGAACCACCAGCTCAATACGCCGAGCGCCAGCACCATGAGGTGCAGTTCGGCATGCCGAAGCAGCAGCCCCGACGCGCTGGCCAGGGCGAGCGTGGCCCCCGCAAGCAGCACGGCCTGCGCCAGGCCGGTGGGCATGCCGGCCAATAACATCAACCCCGCCAGCGCCACCGCGACCGGTGCAAAAAGATGCCGGCCGCCACCGAGCGCGACGGCCCGCTCCAAACTCACGACCGCACCAAAGAAAATCGGCAGCACGAGTACGCCATGCCACGATGCATTCGATAGCGCATGACGAGGCACTGCTACGCCGAAGCGCGCAAGCCCGGCCACCACCCCGCACGCGAACAGCGCCAGAATCGAGGCGACGCACGCAACCCGCGCGACCGTGCGCGCGGCGGGAGGTAACGCTTTCGTACGTGAACCGAAGGTCAAGCGTCGCTCCATCCGAGTGCGTCGCGCGCCGCATCGCTCATCATCGAGGGATCCCACGGCGGCTCCCAGACCAGGTCGATATCGACGCTTGTGCCGATCGTCAACGAGGAATCGATGGCCGCGCGCACGTCATCGAGAATCGATTGGCCCATCGGACACGCGGGCGACGTCATCGTCAACGCAATACGCCAGCCGTCACTGTGCGAGTCGATGTCGTACACGAGGCCGAGATCGACAATGTTGACGCCGATCTCGGGATCGATCACCTGCGCGAGCACCGCATGGATCTGTTCGCGTGTCGGTGCAATCGATGCATTTGATAAGGACTCCATAGCAATGGCTCCTCTGAAGGTTCGCTGCGTCGCCGGCCGGGTGCGAAGCCCGGCCGGCGCGGGTGTCATGAGAATGCGGGCCTGATGCTCATACGCGATTGGTTGCGGCCGTCGCGGCCGCTTCGACAGGCCTGCCACGACGCAGGAGGCGCAGCGCAAACCACCCGAGATAGAGCACGCCGGCTGCGAACACGATGTCGCCGGGCACGCGCACCCAGACGAGCGTCTGCATGATCGGCGCATGGACGATCTCGGGCGAGCGCGCATACCAGAGGCCCTTGCTGACACTGGCCCATGCCTCATAAATGCCCGAGGGCAGGATGGAGAGGAACACCATCATGAACAAACCGATGTTGAGCATCCAGAAGGCGGGCTTGAGCAGCGAGTCATCCCACGCCTCGCGCGGCGACAGACCACGCAGGCAGAACAGCATGAGCCCGATGCCGAGCATGCCGTAGACACCGAACAGGGCCGCGTGGCCGTGGGCCGGCGTCATGTTCAGGCCCTGCACGTAGTAGAGCGAGATCGGCGGATTGATCGCGAAGCCGAGCAATCCCGCGCCCACGGTGTTCCATACGCCCACGGCCACGAAGCACAGGATCGCCCACTTGTAGGTCTGCACCCAGGGCGCCGCCTGCGTCTTGCGGTAGGTTTGCCACCCTTCGAGCCCGATGAGCGCGAGCGGGACGACCTCGAACGCCGAGAACACCGCGCCGACGGCGATCACAGCCGTCGAAGCGCCCGTGAAGTAAAGGTGGTGCAGGGTGCCGAGGATGCCGCCGAACAGGAACACGATCGTTTCGAGCACGATGGCGCGGTTGGCCGTTTCAATGCGGATCAGCCCGAGGCGCGAGAAGATCAGCGCAATGACAGCGGTGGCGAACACTTCGAAGAAGCCTTCGACCCACAGATGCACGAGCCACCATCTCCAGTACTCGATCATCGAGTAGTGCGTGTGTTGGCCCCAGGCAAGCGAAGTCGAGTAGAACGCGCCGATGCAGGCGGCCGACAGAAACACCATACCGATCAGGCCGCGCCCGTTCGTTTGCGGATTCTTCAGCGCGGGCATCAGCGCCCGTCCCATCAGCAACAGCCAGAACAGCAGGCCGACGAACAGCAGGATCTGCCAGACGCGGCCCATGCTCGTGTAGGCGAGGCCCTGATTGCCGATCCAGAAGCTGTAGTCGGTGCCGCGATGCTGGAGCGTGCCGAGCCAGCCACACACGGTCGAGCCTACGACGATGAACAGCAGCGCATAGAACAGCACGTTCACGCCGAGCTTTTGCAGTTTGGGCTCGTGGCCTGACAGCAGCGGAGAAATGTAGAGTCCCGTTGCGAGCCATGCCGTCGCAATCCAGAGCACGCCGAACTGCGTATGGATCGTGCGGCTGGCGATCCACGGCAGCACCTGCGCAAGCGGCAAGCCGAAGAAGCTGTGACCTTCGACGGCATAGTGCGCGGTGATCGCGCCCATGCCCACCTGCGTCAGCAGCAGGCCGATGACGACGTAAAAGTATTTCTTTGTCGCCTTCATCGAGGGCGTCGGCTTCACGTTGAACAGCGGATCCTTCGCCGGAACGGCCACGCTCGCTTCGCCGTCGTTGTGAGCGGTGTGGTACCAGAGCATGCCGGCGATGCCGGCCAGCAGCAGAATCACGCTGGCGATCGACCACATCCCGTTGGCGACGGTCGGGTTGTTATCGACGAGCGGTTCGTGCGGCCAGTTGTTCGTATAGGTGATCCCCGTTTGTCCCGGACGATCGGTGGTTGCCGACCAGGCCGTCCAAAAGAAGAACGCGGCGAGCGCTGCACGATCGTCGGCACGCGTGATCGAATCGGCGTTCATCGCGTACTGATCGCGCAAGGTATCGAGCGAGCGATCGTCACCGAACAAGGCTTCATAGTGCGCGGCGACGTCGCGCGCGGCGCTGGCCCGAGCGTCTGACAACGTGATGCGGCCCGTGGCGGCGTCGTAGCGGTTCGCGCGCATTTCGCGTTTCAGACGCGCGTCCAGTGTGCCCTGCTCGTCGGCGGAGAGCGCTGCATAGGGCTTGCCGAATTCCTGCTTCGCCCAGACTTCGCGCAGCTGCACGGCTTCGCGATGCAGCCAGTCGGCCGACCAGTCGGGGGCCACATAGCTGCCATGGCCCCACACCGTGCCGAGTTGTTGACCACCGGCCGCGAGCCAGACCTGCTGGCCGCGTTTGACCTGCTCACCGGTGAAAAGCACCTGGCCGCTGTCGGCTACGACCGCGCTCGGAATCGGCGGCGCGGCCAGATAGATTTCTTTGCCCAGATAGAGCAGGGCGGAGAACGATAGCAGGCAGACCAGCCCCAGCCATGTCCATAAGCGTCGTGTCGATTGCATATCCTCTCCTGGAGGGGTGAAGGGCAGGCGGGGTAGCGTGAACCACGGAACCTATCGCTACAGCAGCCTTTAAAAATTCATGGCAGATGAATGTTAAAGGCATCATAGGTTCGAGATTTGATCTATGTAAAGGCAAGTGCAGCTGTGAGGATGTCGTTGAACGCTGTAAACATCGATGAAAAATCAATGTTTTAAGGCGCTTGGAAGGAGATTGCGCCATATCGCCGCAGGGGCAGGAAAGCGTTGGTGAGCAGGGGCGCAAGATGACCGACTGCGTTGCGCACGGGCGCGAAGCCAGGGCATGTATCAGTCGAACGTGCGTGATTATTGCAGGGGGCCGCCCCGGACTGCCTGATGCAAGTCAAAGCACGGCCAAAACATCGTGCTGAGGTCGACGCGGTCTGATCGAAGACGCGCACGGGCGTCGAACTTGTTATACAACCGGCGGCGTCTTCAGCGCAGGTGTCGAGTTGCCCGTCTCCGTCCAAACCCCGGCCGGCCAAGCCCGGCGGGCCATGCCACGGCCTTCCGCGCGGGCTTGGGGCGCTGCCTATGCCGCCGACCTATCTGTCGTTCGATGGATCGTCGATGACACTGCTTGCCGCCAATGACGGCGGCGGAGCGGTCTCGAGAACCTCGGTCAATCGCGATGTGAGTTTAGGCTCTCGCTTGTCTTTTGATTGGGCTTTGCTTGTTGCGGAGCGGGGACTGCTGCTCGACAAGTTCGATTTGATGGAGGCGGAGTAGGGGACGCGGCGACGCGCGTCCCTATACAAAAACCTGGATCCGTTTGGATTTTTCTCTGTGGGGCACGAGGTGCGCGTATTCAGTGCTGCTTGGCGCAGTCGGCATTGAACACGCGTTGGGTTGACGCTGGGTTGTTTGCCAACTTGTTTGCAGGACGACGAGGTCTCGCGACCAGTTCGCCACCGCAATTCGGGCAGATTCCGTGCAACACGTTGGTGGCGCAGTCTGCGCAGAACGTGCATTCGAAGGTGCAGATACGAGCGTCTTCTGAATCGGGCGGGAGATCTTTATCGCAGCATTCGCAGCCGGGGCGTAGGTCGAGCATGGCGTCTCCATCGAGCGAGGATGCCGGGCATTGTAAGGCCCGGCTTTCGAATGGCATACGGGCATAAGCTGCCATTGAGACGTCAATTTGAGCGCCGGACGTGTCGATCAAGTGCCGAGTTGCTTCTCGGTGCCGGGGTGACGCATCGCGACGGTAAGCCCGAGCGTGATCATGGTTAGCGACAGCAGGAGCGGCGCGGTTGGGGCTCGTCGCAAGATGATCGATTCGATGATGGCCGCGGTAACGGGCCCGAGCGCCTGGAACGCGACGACGCGACTCGCATCCATATTGGCCAACGCCCAGAGCCAGAAAAAGTAGCCTACCCCGCTTGATAGACCGAGGAAGAGAACGTTGGACCAGGCTGGCCACGGCAAATGCGGCAGGAGTGGCTGACTCGTGGCGAAACAGGCGACGCCGAGAAAGAGCACGGCTGCGCCCATTGCGACGCCACAGGTCGGCAACGCTGGATAGCGGCGCAGGTAGGGGCGATAGAGGAGGCTCGTGATTGCGCCGACAAGCGTAGCGGCCACTAGCGCGGCAAACCCTCGAACGGCTTCTACGTGTATGGCGCCTCGGCTAGGGCCGGCGTTGAGCAGGCATACGACGCCGGCGACGGCAAGCGCGACACCTGCGAGTTTCCGTGTGCTGTATGCCTCGCTTCCCAGTGCGACGGCAAAGCACATCGTGAACAGCGGCATCGTGGCGAATACGAGCGAACACGTGGTTGCCGACAGCGCGGAGAGCGCGTAATTGAGAAGAAGGATCAGCAGGGCGAATTGGAGGATGCCGAGTACGGCGATGGCTACCAGGTCCTTCAGTGCGAAGTGGACCCGTTTGGCAACGGCGACTGGGGCTGCGAGTATGGCGAAGCCGACCAGATAGCGAAGAAAGGCGAGGGTGGTGAGGGGGACATCGTTGGTCACGGCGCGCGTAGAGACCATCGCGGCGCCGACCAACACACCTGTCGCCGCTGCGGCCAGCGTGGCCCCGCGGCGGCCGTTCGTGGAGCGACTGCCGGAGGTTGGCTCTGCAGGCCGACGCGCAGTGGATTCAGAGGCGCTTTTCAAACCAGAAGTCCGCGTAGGGATTGTCGTTGTACGCGGCAATCTCCTTGTAGCCATTGCGCAGGTAGAGCGATCGCGCTTCAGTCAACGTGCGATTCGTATCGAGTCGCAAGCGTCCGACGCCTGCATCTTTCGCCTGTGCTTCCACTGCTTCGAGCATGCGTTGCGCCACGCCCAGTCCGCGGGCGGAAGGCGACACCCACATGCGCTTGATTTCGCCCGTCTTCCCTTTGATTTTCAGGCCGGCGCATCCAACCGTTTCGCCATCCAGACGTGCAATGAAGAAATAGCCGGCCGGCGGAATGAGTTCTTCGGGGTGTGCCGATACGGTTTGTTCGGGATCGAAGCCACCCTCGAAGCGCTGCTGTAATTCACTGAAATACCCCTCGATGCATGCGCGCGCTTCCGGCGCAGCGGGATCGGCGATCTCGATGGTGAGGGCGCAGGCGCGCAGAAATCGCTCGACTTCTGCCATCGCCGCCAGCAACCGGGCGCGTTGCGACTCGCCGAGCGGAGCCAGCAGCGAATGAGCCAGCTTGTCGGAGCGTTCGTTGAGCAGGGCCCATTGCGTCAGCCCTTTCTTCGTCAGCGTTGCACGGCGCACGCGAGCGTCCGTCTGGTCAGGCTGCAAACGAATGAGACCATCGGCTTCCAGCGCGCGCAGGAGACGGCTCGCGTAGCCCGCGTCGAACCCCAGGCGCGAACGCAGGTCGCGGATGGTGCTGCCGGCCTCGCCGATCTCATAGAGCAGCCGCGCCTCCGCGAGCGGACGACCGCTGCCGAGATAGTCGGCATCAAGGACGCCGATACGTTGTGAAACCGTGCGGCTGAAGCGGCGGACGGTGTTGATGTCGATGTCGGTCATTATTTGACATTGGTCAAGCATTTGAAATTTGCTTGATCTTAGTCAAGTAATTTGGAGGCGTCAATGTGGTGGCTTTGTTCGCTCTGGTGGATGCTGACGCTTGCGTGCTGGAACAGCGCAAGCTGGCCTGATGAAAAGACAAGGCCAACGGCTAAAATTGCGGTGAGCAGCGGCAAAGCGAACCGAGAAATTTGCGCGTCACGATCTGTTCAAGCATGTTTTCTTTACTTCCGAAGGCACCAAAGGATTACCCATGAGCGCATTACCTCCCTGCCCGCAATGCAATTCGGCGTTCACGTACGAAGACGCGGGCGTCTATATCTGCCCGGAATGTGCGCATGAATGGTCGCCGCAAGGAGCTGCGCCGGCTGAAGCCGCTGAGAAGGTTTACCGCGATTCAGCCGGCAATGTCCTGCGGGACGGCGATACCGTCACGGTCATCAAGGATTTGAAACTGAAGGGCTCGGCTGGCGTGGTCAAGATGGGCACCAAGGTAAAGAACATCCGCCTGGTGGATAGCGATCACGATATCGATTGCAAGGTCGATGGCTTTGGCGCCATGAGCCTGAAATCGGAATTTGTCAAAAAGGTGTGAGCGGGAGAACGGCCTGCGGGTGGATACCCCCGGCAGGCGGCCCCGAAATCCTCTAGACATGCAGGCTCGGGTAGCCGCGGCGCGCAACAATACGTCGCCAAAGTCATGCATCGACAACGATCGCCGCCAGCGGCCGCCGGCCGCTGGCCGGGCCGCGGCGATCCGTGCGTTGCAACCGGAGGTCGACATTAATGTGCGGAACGCGAGCGACGACGTCCTCTAGTTGATTCAACGAGTGCGTGGGATGTAGTCCGTCGGAGGCTAGTGGCCTTCGCGCTTTCTAGATCAGATCGGCGGCTTCGCGAATGCGTTGTGCGGTTACGGGCAGGCCGTTCCGTTCAAGCGCCTGGGCGAAATTTTCGGGTGTCGCTTTGGGATTTCTCCACCGGGCCCGCATGCCTTTGAATGCCGTCATGGTGGCGATATGGTCCAGATCCCATCGATTGATGATGAAGCGATCCGGAGGGATGCAGACTCATGAGCGAGTCGGCGACCGCAATCGGAAATAAAACGCACGCATCAAGCACAGCCGTATACCGTACGTGGCCGGCCATGTCAGTAATCCAGCCCCAATTCGTGAGCGTTTGCCGCCAACTTGTCCAACGCAGCCGCTTGCTTTTCACGCATCTGACGAGCGTACGCGACGAGATCTTCGAATGCGATTCGACGATGCGTTCCGACCATACGATGCTGAAGCCTGCCGGCCTCGATTTCCTTGATCACGAATGGGCGCGACACGTTAAGGAAGTTGGCGGCTTCGACCGTCGTGAATTCGCGGTCCGCTGGCACGAGGGTGATCTGCCGCCCCTCGCTCATGGCTCCGAGCAATTGCCCAATGAATTTCAGTGAGGCTGGCGGGAGGGCAATGGGCGGATGTTCGCCGTCGTCAGTCGTCAGAGTAATTTGCGCCGCGCACGAATGATCCAAGGCTTCCATTATGCAGCGCTGTGCAACGCGGGCCATTTCAAGATCCTTCTCCGTCATCGGCGGTGGCGTCATCTCGCGAATCCGCTCTACGGTGCGCATGTGTTCCTCTCTCACAAGTTTATGAATGGCGTAGCGCCTATCTGCATCAAGTGCAACAAGTGAAATAACCGAATAATAGCATTTGCTGATCGGAAAAATAGGGGCAGATTGGTGGTCCTTGGGAGCGATTGTGCGGTCGGTCGTTGCTACGCTACTGACCGGCAACGGTCCAGACTGTCACTGACCGGCATATTCGAGCCATTCCGGGATCGGCGTAATCGAGCCACCGGATGATCGCCGTAATCGAGCCAGTGCATGATCGGCGCAATCGGACCACTCGATGATCGGCGTATTGGAGCCACCTCAGGATCGGCGTAATCGAGCCACGTAGCGGGCTCGCAGTTCTGTTGGGCGCCAGCCCGAAGCGCATTTCGAATTTCCGCAACCCGGTACCTTCGGGCTTTTTGCCCCGAGAGCCGATGAGTCGAAGGAGGTTCGAAGCCCCGCATCGCCACGTCCGCACCGTTCGGATACCTGTGGATTGCGCGTTCGGATAACCGTGGAATGGGCGTTCGCTTTAGCGTGGAATGAGCGTTCGGTTTGCCTGGAATACGCACGTGAAGTTCGACGACGTGATTAACGAGGGGCGGCAAAGGGTTCCCGCAAGCCGCCGAGGGACCACTATACGAACGCGAACTCCTCCGGTCCCAATAGCGGTTCTCCATGATAGATGACCGTTCCGTGTGGCGACGTAACTACCATCTCGATGCAATCTCCGCCGGCGTAGCGCAAGAAGTAGCGCTCCATTAACTGCGTGAACGTATGCAGCGCATGGCCAGTAAAGGCTGCTTCATCGATCGTCAAAGTGACCTGAATGCCAGGCACCAGAACGGGCATCGGAACCGATGCAACGTTCATGACCCTCTTGACCGAACGACCATTGAGTTTAGTGATTCCGGCCACATATCTGCTCGCATCGGGCGGTGCCGTTTTTGCGAACTGGTACAGCAACGCTTGCAGCGCTCCAAGGCCGGCAGGCGAGAGCGCCGCGTGGTTGGGCGATAGTGCTGACAGCAGCCGCCACAGCGCGCGGTCCTCGTGCGGCGGTTGACTGGTTGAGGAGGGCGGCACGAGCATTGTGATCGGGGTGCTGAGGTTCAACTCCTCGCTGAACAGATCTCCGCCGGGAGCCCCGACATCGATGGCGTGCGGCGCATGACCGTTCATGCACATCACTTCGATCGCGAGCTTGGCAGCGTCGGGCGTCACCGGTTGATCGTCGAGGTCGACGAGCCGAATTTCGGTGCCTTGTCCAATCTCCCAACTATTCTTTTCCTGTATCCAGAACACGCCGACAGGCGACCAATGCTGCAGCGACCTGTACGGAGGGATTTCGGCGCCTGGCTTGCCTCCTTCCGGGCCGTGCATCAGGCGCACGGACTGAATCGAATGAATGACGGCTGCTGCGCCATCGCCGCTTGGCGGCACGACGGGATACGTTTGTGTGTCCGCCGTCACATCGACTGCCTTCGCATCCGCTGCGAACAGATTAACGACCGGCGTGCAATAGAGTCGCAGATGACGCGCGTTCAACAGTCCGAAGCGTTGCATCGTCGACGCGTCTGCGGCTTTGGACGAGACCGGAAAATGCAACGCGAGTTTGCTGCAAGAACCGGCTGTACGTAGCAGTACCGCGAAGTCGATATCGATGAATCGGAACTTGTATGGGAATGCGGCATATTCGAGCAGTAGCCGCAGTGCGGGTTGCTTCTCATGTTTCGGTTCGTCGATGATCGCTTCGTCGTCGTTGAAACCCACCGCGGAGGCTGGATTGCTCGATAGCGCTTGCCAACGGCGGTTACCGTCGGCTTCGACGAACGCCGTCTGCGGATGCAATAGCAGTGCATCGATGAGTGCGGCCGCGAGGAACCGATCGCCGTGCAAATATAGGCGTAGCTTCTCGGGCAAGAGTTCGTTTTCGGACGCCAGCGCTTGATCGGCGGCGGAAAATTCGATGGAGATGATACCGGCCGTGTCGATCGGCAACGCCCCAGCAGGCAGAACGGGCGCGGCGGTCGGGGGTGAAAACTGGGCCCGCGTAATACCGAGGGGCGAGAGCGTGACATCCCACGCCGTATTGAACCGGCACAGGGACGGACGGTGCTCGAGTTCCGTGCCGCGGGGCATCGTGATCGTGCGCGTCAGCCCATCGAAAACGCCGGCGACATCGAATTGCGCGATTGAGCAGGAGGGAATCGGCCTCAAATAGGCGGGGAAGACCGTTTCAATCAGCGCGTCGGTGAATTCCGGGTAGTGGTCGTCTATGCGTCTCGCTGCTTTGGCGTTGAGCCAGGCAGCGGACTGAAGCATGCGTTCGACATGGGGATCTTCCGTTTTTCCGCCGGACATCGAAAGACGAGCGGCTGCTTTGGGGTACGCGCGCTCGAACTGAAGCATCTCGCCGCGCAATTGTGCGAGCTCTCGCTCGAAGAACGGGAGCAGTTTTTCGTAATCGTCCATTAAGGCGCTGTTCGCGGGGCGTTTTACGGAGGGTGCGAGCCCACACCCTAGGCGTGGGAAGGAAATCGAAGCCGGACTATCTGGGGGGTATGTCCCACGCCTTATCCGCCGATACGTCGACGCCAGAAGGCCGCCCGTCTGGTCGCAAAACAAAACGTCAACACAAGAACCGGAGCAAGCAAGGCGCCGATCGCTCCGAGCTCTTTCCACCGATCGTGGCTCGACAGCCATACGCCGAGCCATTCCATCCGGAGGATGCCGGTGTAGTACCGGATCAGGATGGCAAAGATAACGACGCACGTGAACAACCATCCGAAGAAGCCCCGCTTTGGTAAGGGGGCAGTGCGAGCGGGATCGACGAACGAAGACGGCGGTTCCCATTCGCTCGGTAGCGACTTGGGATCGAGCCAGCGGATGCGGGCGAAGGCACTATACATAACGAAGAATGCGGGAATCTGGACAATGGCGAGCCCGAAAAACACCCACGCAAGGGCAGAGCCCGACGGTGTTTTGCCATACAACACGATCGAGCCCACGAGGATCGCGGGATACGCAGTTGTGAACGCGTAGGTGCTCCATCGAACCAGTTTCACCGCCCAGAGCTTTCCTCCGCCAATCCCAATTAGGACAGATAGCAGGAACGCTGTAGCCACCGCTATCTCCACCAGCAGGAAGCCGTTCGAAAACTCGAATCCGAGGAAGTTTGCCAGGCAACCGTAAAGTTCGACGAGCGTAAATGCTCCTATGACGAAGAAAGCCATTAAGGCACCTACGGCTGCTTGCGGCGCGCCTCGCGGACGATTTCCGGGCTGGCCGGCTACGCCTTTTCGAGGTACGTGTTTATGCGGTGGCATGGCTCGCGGGCGCTTCACGGAACTCATTGCGACGCTCCTGTGTGCGAGTGAACGCCAACTTGGAATTGCATGACGGGCCGTACCGCTCCCGTAATGCGTGCGGACGCATGCACGGGCACTAATTGCCGCGCGGGGTGATGTAGGTCGAGTGTCGGCTCTGTCGTGTGCGTGCCCATGCCCTGTACGGCATCGCCGACGGCCTGGTAGGCCTTTTGCAGATCCGGCGGGTCGACCGCATATACCCCCAGCCCATAAGCACTGCCAGCATAGGCGGGCAGCCCGATCGTTCGTAGCAGCTTTAACTTCCGGCTCATCGCGTCAAGCTTCGTTTGTGTCCTGCGCATGTCGCTTGTCAGTCGATTGGCTTTCGCCTGCATCCGTTGCGTTTTGGTTTTGATGTGGGATTGTTCGAGCTTCGTCGCGTGTGCTTCCTTGTATGCGGCGATCGCGTCGCGTTGGCTGGCTAGCCTCTGTGTCGCGGCCTCCGCGCGATCTGCTAATGCAGTGACCTTGAGCGCTGTACGAGCCGTTTCCTTGATTGTACGCAGGCCGCTAAACGCGAGATCCGGCAGTGCGAGCCAAGGTGCAACGGATTCGACCAATTGGTACGTCCATGAATTTGCGAGCTGCCTTTTGCGCATTTCATCGCCGGTCAACTCGAAATAGAGCATTTGTCCATCTTCGACAAAAAGCGCAATCGAGGCGGTTCCTGCCAGAATACTCAGTGCTGCGGCGAACGCTACCCCCTCTGCTGGAATTGCCGCCACTGCCAGGATGCCGGACATCACTCCCAACACGTCCACGGCCGTGCTTACGCTATCGAACACGGTCTTACGGCCCTCGATGAACCTCGCCACGGGGGCCGTCGCCCGACTGTAGGCTTGCCTCGCTTCAGTCAGCACACCGTCCGCGCTCGGCCATGTTGCCTGTATCCGATCGTGGGCAAAATGCCCAAATGACTGAGACTGCGCTTTTCCTTGGAACGCGACGGGAAATAGCGGTGGACGCGCCACGGATACGATGAGGTCCGTCGTGTCACCGTCTCGGTCGGGCATGGCGGATTTAAGCCGTGTTGCTCCCGAGCCATCGAAGAAGATGACACCGGCATCGTGACCGAGTACCTCACTGGCGAACTTCGATAGGTGAAACTCGGCGTCGGGTCGATGGCAGTATGGCTCCCAGCGGGATGGGGCGTTCGGCATGGCAGTGACGAATCAAGACGGAATTAAAGAGCCCAGCCAACTGCGAGCATTTAGCGGCTATGCAGGGCACAACAGGGACGACCGAAATATAAGGCAGAGCGACGCCCCGGCACAATCTTTTGAATCGAAGCGGAAATAATTGCTTCTCCGTGCGGTTAGTCATGAAATTATTGCTGGAAAGCGAATTGCGATTGTTGCGGCCATTGGGAATGCGATGATTTTCCGTTAGTATTGCGCGATTTCCGTATTGTTACGCGCCGGGGCAGCCCATGCAAATGTCCGATCTCTTTGCTCAATTGCAAAATAGTCGCCTTTTCCGCCTGAAGGCTGTGGCGGAGGGATTGTCGGAGCTTGTGCTCGTCGATTTCCAGGGCACGGAGGGGCTATCGCAACTGTTCGAGTTTCATCTGCGGCTTGCTTCGCAAGATCCGAATATCGAACTCAAGCAGATGATCGGGCAACCGGTAACGATTTCCCTCCAGTTGAACAGTGCGTTTGCGAGTTCGGAGCAGCGACATTTTCACGGTTATGTCACGCACTTCTCGCATCTGGATACAGATGGCGGCTTGGCCACATATAGCGCGACGGTCCGGCCGTGGATATGGATGCTTTCTAGACGGCAAGACATTCGGATATTCCAAGAGCAGACCGCTCAGTCTATTATTTCAAATGTCTTTCAGGGCTACGGTTCGTTGGCCTCGTATGAGTTCCGGCTATCGAAGGCAACGCCGAACCGCAGCTACTGTACGCAGTATCGGGAAACCGACCTGAATTTCGTATTGCGCCTGATGCAGGAAGAGGGGTTGTTCTTTTACTTCGAGCATACGAAGGCGGGTCATAAGCTGATCGTGACCGACAGCTCGGCGAGCGCAAAGCCGATCGATGGCATTAGCCCGTCGATGCCTTATTCGCAGGGCGAGATGCTGGACGATGTGGATGTGGTCACTTCGTTGCAATCGAGGCGGGAACTCGTACCAACCGACGTGGCGCTTAAAGGCGCTGACTACAAAGTCCCCAATGCGCGCCGGTATCAAACGAGCAAGGCCGAGATCGATCAGGGCGATGTTCCCTCGTACGAGATCTATGACTACGTGGGGCCTCAAGGCTTCCCGGACCGCGACCGTGGCCATGAGTTGGCCAGCTTTCGAGCAGAGGCGCTGGCTGCCCATAGCAAGGTTTTCTTAGGTACGAGCACGAGCCGGCGACTGATGCCGTTGCGCTACTTCGAGATCGAGGACCATTACGACCACACAGGGAAACCGGAGGACCGGCAACTCGTGATTCTCACGGTCGCTCACTCAGGCCAGAACAACTACCAGGCAGGCAAGGGGGCAGCGTCCTATAGCTGCAGCTTTACGTGTATCCGCAAGAAGATTCCTTATCGCCCCTTGCTGACGATACCTCGGCCGACCATTCCCGGGCCGCAGACGGCGGTCGTGGTGGGGCCCGCGGGCGAAGAGATCTATACGGACCCGCTGGGCCGCGTAAAGGTGCAATTCCATTGGGACCGACTGGGCGAGAAAAACCAGTCGAGTTCTTGCTGGGTTCGTGTCGGGCAGCCGTGGGCGGGAAAAGGCTTCGGCATGATCCAGATTCCCCGGATCGGCGAAGAGGCGGTCGTGCTGTTTTTGGACGGCAACCCGGATCGTCCGCTCATTATTTCGAGGGTATATAACGCGCAGAACATGCCGCCGTGGGCCTTGCCGGCGAGCGCGACGCAAAGCGGCATTCTCACGCGTTCGAGCAAAGGAGCGACGTCCGCCAACGCGAATGCGATTCGCTTTGAAGACAAGAAAGGGCAAGAGGAGGTTTGGCTTCACGCGGAGAAGGACCAGCGCATCGAGGTCGAGAACAACGAGTCGCATACCGTCGGCAACGATCGCGCGAAGACGATCGACCATGACGAAACCGTGCAGGTCAAAAACGATCGCACGGAGACGGTCGGTAACAACGAGACGATCACGATCGGCGTGAATCGGACGGAACGCGTAGGCGGCAACGAGACGCTGAACGTTGGCGGCAATCGCAGCGAAACGATCGATGGTGCGCAGAATCTGGTGATCGCGCTCGCGTCTGCCGAGACGGTGGGCTTGGCGAAGGCGTTGACGATCGGCGGTGCCTATACCGTGACGGTTGCTGGCGCGATCAATACGGCAGCGGGGTTGGCCAGTGCGGAAGAGGTGGGGTTGTCGAAGACGACAATGGTCGGCAAGACCTACACCATCACGGCAGGCGACAGGATCGAACTGAAGACGGGCAGCGCTTCGCTCATTCTCGAAAGCAACGGGCACATCACGCTAAGCGGCACGCAGTTGCTGATCGAAGGCTCCGGGCCAGTGCAGATCAATGGCAAGGACGTTGACATCAACTGAGCGCCCCGGCCATGGAATTCGTCAATCACACGCCGTTTCCCGCGCTGGCGTTTGAAGGCATCGATCAGCGAGGACAGGGCTTTCATACCGTTGTGTTGCGGCAGACCTTCACCTGGAACGATGCGGGTGAATTGGTCTTCGCAGACGATCAGCAGCCGCTATGCGAAGCGGACGAGTTCTTCGACGAAAACCTGCAAGGGAGTGTGCGCCAGGAGTCCGACCTTTGCGCGTATAAGCCGCGTTGTGACGTGATCGTCAATGCAACGGCGTATCCGCCACAGCCGGCGGACGGTTCGGTGCCGGAGCGATTCGAAGTCCGTCTTTCGGTGATGCGACCCGGTACACCGGTCCCCATACCAGCACGCCCGCATGGCCTTAATCCGTTGATGCCGGCATCCGATGAGGCGATGCGCATTTGGCAGGCCGAGGTCGAACGAGTCAAGCATGCGGATGCTCAGGGCGAACGCCTGATCGACAAAGTGCTCGTTGTGACGGGTGAGCGCCGATTCGTAAAGCTGAATGGTTGGACGCGCGCCGCTGCCGCGCTACTGAAAATCGGGACAATCGGCATTGTTCGCTTTCCATACTGGCGAGTGACCCGGCCGGAGCCGGCACAACCGGTGCCGATTCGCTTGGAGCGCGCGTTTGGTGGTGAATGCCGTATCGATGCCGATCACAGCGCGGCAGGCAAAGTCCCCCAAAAGTATCGCCTAACAGTGGAGCAAACCGACGCGCATCCTGACGTGGCCCGGCCCCCTGTCGCGCACGATGCGTATCCGTTCAATCCGGTCGGTCAAGGGTACACGCGCGATTGGTTTCTGGCCTCGGCCGATGTACGTAGTGTTGCGGCCACACAGATCGAATATCCGTCCCGTCCAATTGGTCTCGACGATTTCAATCGCGCTCGCCGCGGCAAGCTCGACGGCGGTGAGTGGCTGGTTGCTGGATTGGGCGTGCGGCCCAAAGGCCATCCCGAACGAGCCAAGCTGGTTGGGACCATCGATGAGGCATTCATCGAAAGCAATGCCGCGTTGCCGAAGGATTTCGATTTTGCGGTATGGAACGCGGCTTGGCCTGATCAGCAGGTGGATGCGTTGCGCGGCGATGAGCTAATTCGACTTGTCAATCTCTGTGCACCGGACACGCCGGGAGTGACGCGAGATACGCAAGGCAACGCGGTCCTCACGCTCGCTCTACCGGGGCATTTGCCGTTCTTGTTGGTGCGGTTCGAAAACGGTGCGATCGGGGAACTCGCCGCTCGGCTGGATACGCTTCTGATCGATCTGAACAGGCGACAGGTTTCGTGCGTGTGGCGGGCAACGCTTAGTAAGCAACCACAGGTCCGAATGCTAGAGGCACGCATGCTTTCGGGTGACGACGCGCTAGCCGTGACGACTCGTATGCCGACAGAACAAGAAGAGGTTGCGCATGGCTAGCCAGCTCGGGGCGCGAAAAAATGCGAAGTTTAAGGCGGTATCCACCGCACCGTCGATCAACAAGACGCCTGTTGGCGGTAGCACGCCGCCGCTGCCTTATCCGGTGACCGAGGACTTGTCCAGCAGCGTCGGTATTGTGCCGAACGTGCGGTTCAATGGCGACCCCGCTTACGTGCTAAGTCAAAGCACACAGCCTAGCTGCATCGGCGACGCCGCAGGTTCCTGCAAGGGCGTAAAGAGCGGTACGGTGAGTGGCGAGGTGAAGCCGGTGAGGGGTTCCAGTACGGTGCGGATTTCCGGCAAGCCGGTCATCCGCGAGGGAGACCCTTGTACGCTTAATGGGGGGAATTGTCCCGGCATCTACGTGACGCAGCCGGCGCCTAGCGGCTCCATTGCCGGAGGGCAGCCCAGTGCGAGCACGAATCCGCCAGTCAAACCGGAGACGCCGAAAGAAGAGGGTTGGTGGGGAAAGGCGAGTCCGTGGGTGCATGGCGCGCTAGGTCTTGCGAGCTTCGTGCCGGGGCTGGGGATCGTGACTGGAGCTGCCGATGCGGGGATCTACGCGGCTGAAGGCGACATGGTGGACGCTGGACTGTCGGCTGCTAGCATGATCCCCGGTGGGAAGATCGTCACGACGGCAGGCAAGCTCGTGAAGGGCGCGGCGGGGCTTGCTCGAGAGGCACATGCTGCGGAAGAGGCCGCTAAATTGGCGAGAGAGGCTGAGGCTGCGGCGAAAGCGGCGAAACTCGAGAAAGAGGCCGAGGAAGCGGCTAAACTGAAGAAGGCCGAGGAAGAAGCGTCGCATGCCAAGAAGGCAGACGAGGAAGCGACCGACGCTGGCAAGGGTGAGGACGGTGCAAAGGTCAAAGGCAAGAAAAAGCTCAAGTGCGGAGAGTACGGCAAATACGGGGACTTGAAAAAGAAGACGGGGGACGGAAAATTCGATCGGGATCATGTGCCGTCGAAGGCGGCTCTGAAGGAGCGAGCGGAATCGCTGCTGGACGAAGGCGAAAAGCTTTCGTCCGCACAAAAGAAGGCCATTGAGGACTGGGGTGATTCCATCGCTATTCCAAGACGGGCACATATTGACGTGAGCCCGACATATGGAGCAAAGAATCTGAAATTGGGACCCCAAGACGCAGAAGACCTGGCGGGTGCCGCTCGCAGAGATGTTGAAGCGATGTTGAAGCAGATCGACGAATACGATGCCGACGGGGGCTGCAAGAAAGCATACCAGAAGGCCGCCAAGCGTGTTTTACGTATGACTAATAGGGATTTTGATAAGGCTCTGCTAGAGATCCTGAAAAAGGTAAAGTGACAATGCAACCCGAATATTTCATGAACTCAATCGGCAAGCAGGCAGACTCGGATGTGGTCGTGGGACTCTTGCGCACCTTGGGTATTGAGCGCCGGATAACCATAAGGCGTGACGACACGGACGTCTATATGAACAATGCCGACGCTGGAGTGTCGTTGCTATTCGAAAGCGAAAGCTACGTAAGCGCAAAGTATCACGTCAGCTTTCCCAGTGACGCGCCGGTGTTGACGGCAATCTTTCTCTACGGTCCGGGCGACGACGAGTTCTCAGTGTACAAAGGAGATCTTCCAGGGGGATTGCTGTTCTCGGATAGCAGGGAGAAGGCAATTTCGAAGCTCGGTGAGTCCGCAAAATTCAATCCAGACAGGGATTCTGAATTTTGGGAGTTACCCGGTAATACTCGGCTTTTTGTTAGGTACGCGGAGGGCAGAGGGTCGATTGAAAGAGTACAATTTGGGATTCTGTGGCGATGAACGCCGACGAAATTGTTCGGGAGTTCGGAAACCCTGCCGACGCTGAAGGCGTTGCTGAAATTTTCGACGGTCTGGGAACATATCAGCGTCCGGAATCCCCCGGAGATGGGCGATCTTTTCACGATTGGGTACTCATCCGTCGTAAAGGCATTGAGTTGGGTTTTGTCGACTCGGAATATCAGGCGGGGGCGGACCGGTACCGATGGGGGCATGGTGAGTTGTTGTTCTCGCAAGCCTATTTCTACGCTGGCTTCGACGACGTTCAGCCCTTCGTTGGAGAATTGCCTTTTGGATTGTGTTTCACTGATAGTCGCCATGCCGCTCGCTCAAAGGTCGCAGCCTATGAGGAGACACGTCACTCATATCGTAGCGACACCTGGGATGTCGATGGTTATCGCTTGACCGTATCTTACAACGGTGCCGGCACTTCGATTGATCGGATCGCTTGTCGTGTACTTGCTGCCCCGATCCAAACGCGGCGTGTACTGAGATGGCCGAATTTTGACGAATTGATTGAAGCCTTCGGCTTCGTGACGCGATCACCAGAGTTTATAACTCTATGGCGTGAGCCTTTGTCTGAGAGCGAGTATCGGGCTGCGCGCGACGACGGTGAAATCGATTTGACGGGGAGTTATGGCGCCACGCTGCACTTTGCTGAAAGCAACTCGGGACCCGTATTCCGGGCGGTTACTCTTCATCGCAATCGCGACAGTGAGTCTGTCGGGTGGCTAGGTGCGTTGCCTCACGCGCTTGACTTTGAGGACAGCCCGGAGGCCTTATTCGGGAAGATCTCCTTACCCCCGGTTCAACACGCGGATTCTGCGGTGACGGGGCATGCCGTGTGGCATTTTGATGCTTACACGTTGCATGTACTGTACAGCAACGTCGACAATCGGCTGTTGCGAATCAAGCTGATCGCACCTGGCACATGGAAATGCATCGAAGAAATCGACTATGCATAAGTAAGATGAATGTAGGTGATTTTCAAAAGTTCTTTGGACTGCCTGCGACGAATCAGGAGTTTGCTGTATTCCTCTCGAGCCATGGTATCGATGAGCGGCCGGCTTTCGATTCCGAAACGGGAAACCCGGCCGAGTTGATCGAGTTGCCGGAGTCTGGTGTCGCATTGGAGTTCGTCAGGCCAGGTGCATTCGTGAAAAAATTCGGTCCGGTGCGCGAAGATGGGGACATGATTTTCTCCAAAATCTTTGTCTATCTTGTACCGGAAGACGACTATCGGTGTTTGTCAACATAGTTGTCGGTGTGCCGGCAGATGGCAGGCTGAATGCGATGTTATGATGAAATGAATGCGAACTGGACAGGACTTCGTATATGGGAACGCGATACGGCCGACGCGCTCATGACGGCACTACTGAATATTACGATTCGAAAAAGGAGCTGGTTGCTGCCGCGGATAGAGAAGTGCTGGCCCGCATGGCAAACTTCTTCACGGTAATCGGCTTGGTGGCGGGTGGGGTGATCTCCTACCATTTTCTTCATCACAGCAGCGCCGTGGCATGGCCGAAGCTCGCGCGAGCGCTCGTTATAGCTGGCTCTTCGGTCGGTGCTGCGTTGTTGTTGCGCACTGTCGGCAAATATCTATTTATGCTCACTGTTGTGCTGTTGTTGGGTAGCCTGCTACTGGTCGTCGGCCGATGGCTTTGGCATATTGCCTAACTGCTTCGGTTATCGGTGTTGGGCTTCCTATGAGAATAATCCGCCGAATACCGACATCGATTGCACCGGTGCCAGCCTGGAAGGTCACACGTGCAACCGATGCGCCGATGCAGGTCGAGGAAGACCAAAATCGATGAAGAAGGCGATTGAACTCCATGAGCGAGGCACGCCGCGAGCCAGAGATCCGCTCCTGAGCCTGATCTCACACTTCGAAAAAACGGTTAGCGCTCGATTTTAATCGTTTCAAATCCAAGTAGATATAAGGTGCATAGACGCAAGAAGTTCTTTTTCGCCAAAATTGACAGTGTTAGTCCCTGCGGATTTCTTGCTAGGTAGGAGAAAGTAACAAGAAGACAAAATGCGAGTATCGTTCCGCCAACAATTGGACCCCAGCTTGCCATGTCGTTTTCAGGTAAACTATCATTCATTTTTTCGATGAGCTCGAACCATATTCCCGTTAGGCCGTATGCCCATACAATAAAAATAAGCAACGAAAGTCCGTTGTATGATAGCGGGTCTGCGATAACTTCGCCGTCGCCCAAAAATGAGTAAAAAAATAGGCCAACAAATATAAAAAGCAGAACGCGACTGTTAGCCTTTTCAATAACGGCAAGTATCTCCGAGATAAAGTCGAATCTGGTGTACGGGGGAGTTGAGGCGGGAAGTTGAAGGCGGTGGAGGTTTCAGCTGAGAATCTGATTGTCGAAGTCGGAAACCAGCAACCAAACAAACCATCCACCATGAGCAAGGATACGGAAAAAGCAGTCGTCGGTCTATCGGGAGTCGGGCTTGGCCTGGACGAGTTGGTTCGTCACGGGGCGCGGCAAGTGATTCAACAAGCGATCGAAGCGGAGTTGGCGGAGTTGATGGAACGGTTCGCGAACGTCAAGACTTTGCAAGGGCAACGCGCCGTTGTGCGCAACGGCTACTTGCCCGAGCGCGAGGTGCTGACGGCCGCCGGGCCGATCGCGGTGAAGGTGCCGAAGGTACGAGATCGATCGGGATCGGGCGTGAAGTTCAATTCGACGATCGTGCCGCCGTACGTGAGGAAGTCGCCTCGCGTGAGCGCAGCGCTGCCCTGGCTGTATCTGAAGGGCATCTCGACGGGCGACATGGGCGAAGCGTTGAGCGTGCTGCTGGGCGATGACGCCAAGGGCTTGTCGGCCAACGTGGTGAGCCGGCTGAAGGCGCAATGGGCCGACGAGCATGTGGCGTGGAGCCGGCGAGACATGTCCAAGGTGCACTATGTTTATTGGTGGGTCGACGGCATTCACACGGGGCTGCGCAGCGAGAACTCCGATGGGCAATGCTTGCTTGTCATCATCGGCGTGAAGCCGGACGGGAGCAAAGAGCGTGTGGCGATCGGCGATGGGTATCGCGAAACGAAAGCATCGTGGCTGGAGCTGCTGCTCGACCTGAAAAAGCGTGGTCTGAAGACAGGGCCACGGCTGGCGGTCGGCGACGGCGCCATGGGCTTCTGGGCCGCGCTGGAAGAGGTGTTTCCGACCACACGTGGCCAGCGGTGCTGGTTT
Organism: Trinickia soli; assembly: GCF_002879855.1. Taxonomy (GTDB): domain Bacteria; phylum Pseudomonadota; class Gammaproteobacteria; order Burkholderiales; family Burkholderiaceae; genus Trinickia; species Trinickia soli. The sequence goes on from NZ_PNYB01000036.1 coordinate 40,559, forward strand.
CATAAAATGGGAAACGTCATGAACGCGCTGCCCAAGTCGCAACAGGCCCGCGCGAAGGCTGACATGCAATCGATCTGGATGGCGGCCACCCGCGCCGACGCGCACGCCGCGTTCGATCGTTTCGTGTCGATCTATGCGGCGAAATATCCGAAGGCGACCGAGACGTTAAAGAAGGACCGGGAGAGCCTGCTCGCGTTTTACGAATTCCCTGCCGAGCACTGGCAGCATCTGCGCACGACCAACGCGATTGAATCGACGTTCGCGACGGTGCGCCACCGTACGACGCGCACGCGTAACTGCGTATCGCGACCAACCTTCCTTGGACTGGCATTCAAGCTGATCGAGGAAGCCGAGAAAACCTGGCGCCGTATCAACGGCCCGGAAAAGATCAAGCTGTTGCTCGAGGGCGTTGCCTTCAAGGACGGCGAACCGGTGCAAGACGATCGACCGGGTCAGCAGAAACTCGCCGCTTGAAATCGATCGCCGTCAAATTGCTCATACACCACTCTTGACGTTAGCTCAGTATCTCCGCTAGCACAGTTACACTCCTTTTAGTGCGCCACGCCTATCGTTCATTGCGAATAGTCGATGCAGCGCTGTTGACAACGTGGTGTGTCAGCGACGGCTTTCCGAACGTAAGAGTGTACCTTGGTCGAGGATTTGGCTAGCAGGTGCGTTAGCCAACCGTGAGATGCCAGGACCCGGCGCGGTCGCCAAGTGCAGCAGGGAAACGGTGTGCCATGTGCGCCGGGGAGCCGTCTCAGGCACCTGGTTCTGGACCTTGATTCCGGTGTCTCAAAGTGGTGACCTGAATATCGCGTCCGGCCTGTGCCTGTAGGGCACTGGCAGCGCGTGAGCAACGTTCCATCGTTGTCGGCGGGCGACGGGATATCGTTCGCCCGGACCGGCGCGTATAATTCGGGTTCAGACAACGAACAACTTGGGGAAGCTGACATGGCGCGCGGCGAACTGATGAAAAAGTTGCTCGCGAGTTACGGTCGGGACGATGAGTTCCGCGCAGTTGCCGAGCAGATCATCCTTGAAGAGGAACAGAAGAACAATCGAGTGCTGGCGCGCGCGTTGCGTCGCACCCTCGATAACTCGGCGCAAGGCACCACTGAACCCAAAGCCCCAAAGGTGCTCGCCCCCCTTATTAAGTTTCCGGATGCGGCGAGCGAATTCATCGAAAAGATCGAACCGAACCGTACGCACAAGGACATCACACTCGCCCCAGCTAACGTGCGTGTGTTTCTCGGCTTGATTGAAGAATTTCGTCGTTCAGACGAAATTCGTCGAAAGGGATTGCCTATACGGTCGAAGCTTTTGTTCTGCGGCCCGCCTGGTTGCGGAAAAACTCTTTGTGCGGAAGTATTTGCGGCGGAGCTCGGTTTGCCACTTTATGTGGTGAAGTTGGATCAATTAATCTCGTCGTACTTGGGTGAAACCGCTTCCAATATAAGAAAAATATTTGATTTTGCGAGAAAGCATCCGTGCGTCTTGTTTTTGGATGAGTTTGATGCGCTTGCTCGCTCGCGAGATGATACGTCGGAGCACAATGAGTTGAGGCGTGTCGTCAATAGTCTTCTGATTTTTATTGATCGCATTCAACCTCGGGGTTTCCTTATTGCGGCCACCAACCTCAGCAAGACTCTTGATCAAGCGGTGTGGCGTCGTTTTGATGAGGTGATCTGGTTTGATAAGCCGAACGATAGGATGATTCGCCGTTTCTTGGTCGCGAAATTTAAGAATGTGCATATCGGATTTGATCCATTGATATTTGCGTCAGCGTTGTCGGGCTATTCGTATGCTGAAATAGAGAGAATTTGCATTCAGGCGGTCAAGACTGCAGTAATCGATCGTCGAAAAGTTGTAGAGGAGGGTGATTTCCGGGGCGCCCTGCGTGATGAGCAACGCCGTAAAGCGGGGCGGGAGAGGATGGCTGAGGTGGTATAAGTTCAACGATTGTAATCGATGCCTCATTTAGAACATTTGCGTCTTATCCGGCTGCCCGAGCGATTCGAGCGCAGGAAGAACGGGGGCGGGGCGCCTCCACCGGCGCGTGATCCGAGCGCGCATAGCGCCCGTTTAACTGCGGAGCTAAATTCCGTCGTTACTGCCCAGCGCGCGCGCCGTCGCCCAGAGTTCGTCAATCCCGCGCTTATCTTGCGGGTCAGGATGGCAGGAGCACGACAAGAAAGCACGTGGGAAGGGCTAGGGCTCACCGTCCTATCATCCGACGCTGACCGGACATTGATAGTTTTTGCAGACCATGACGACCTGCGCGATTTTCGGCAACGAATAGACGCTTATTCGCAAGGCGTTCCGCCCGGGCAGCAGAATCCAGCGTATGCGGCATTTGTTGCAAATATCGAAGCAATTGGTGACGTTGAGCCGCGCGACCGGATCGGGCTTAAGCTGCGGGAAAGTGGCTTTGTTTCCGAAGCCGATTTTCGTGACGATCAGGTGCATACCCTTGACCTTGAGTTATGGGATGTCGGCCGGCGCGAGCTGCGAGATCGCAAGCTTGATGAGATTGGGGCGTACATCGTGAATCGTGGCGGCGATGTTCACGATAGGTATGTCGGTCCGTCCATTTCTATGCTTCGTATCACTGTGAGTGGCGCAGTTGTTCGAACGCTGCTTTCCGTTGATGCCGTGGCAAGCATCGACAGGCCGCCGGAGCCCGATGGCGCGGCCGAAACAGCTATCGCACTTGACCTCGGGCAGTTACCCGAGCTAACCCCTCTCGACGACGACGCACCACTCATTGGGATCATTGATAGCGGTATCAATGATCATCCGCTCATCGCTGACATTTTGGTTGGTGCCATCGGAGTTCCGGAGGGTTTGGGGACCGCGGACGTATGGGGGCACGGGACGGTTGTCGGTGGGATCGCAGTATTCGGGGATATCGTTGGGCAGCTAAATACCGGGCAGCTAAATCGCGGCGCGCGGCTTTGCTCTGCAAAGGTTGTGAACGATCAAGGCGCTTTCGATAACCGGCGTCTTGTGCCGTCACAAATGCGAGAGGCAATCACCGCACTGCATACCCGGTACGGGTGCCGAATATTTGTGATCGCTTTGGGCGACAGGCAGCTGACCTACGACGGTAGAAAGGTCGGCCCTTGGGCCGCCACGCTAGATGAATTGGTCCGGGAACTCAACGTCGTGATCGTGGTATCCGCGGGGAACCGCGTTCCGCGCCGCGGCAACGCTATCGAACAGGCGGTTACCGAGTATCCGGACTATTTGTTGGAACCGGCGAATCGCTTCTGTGAGCCCGCTGGCGCTCAGAATGTCTTATCGATTGGGGCGATTTCACACAGTACTGGCATTTCGCCGGAGCTAGCGGATGACATCCGAGTCCATCCGATAACCGGGCCAATGGAGCCGTCGCCCTTTACTCGGGCGGGGCCTGGTATCGATGGCTCAGTCAAGCCAGATTTTGTGGATTTTGGTGGAACAGCGGTCTTCGATGCGGTAACTGTCCAGTTGCGTGGCGGTGAGGATTTGCCTAGTGCCGGAGTCGTCTCGCTCAACCATCGTCATATCGAACAACTTTTCACGGCCCGATCTGGGACATCTTTCGCCGCACCTTTAGTTGCGTTCAAGGCAAGCCAAGTCTTGGCGATTTTGCCCGACGCATCCGCTAATCTAGTTCGCGCGCTACTCGCGGGGGCAGCAACGGTGCCACAGGAGGCGATTGATCGCCTTGGCGTTCTCGGTGCTGACGCTGCTCGGAAGGTTTGTGGGCGAGGGCAGGTCGATCTTGAGCGCGCTGCATATTCGGACGAATCTCGAGTTGTCCTGTATGCAGAGGACGAATTGGCAGTTGACCATTTTGCTGTCTATGAGGTTCCTATACCTGTTGCCTATCAACAGACTCGGGGCAGGCGTACCGTCAAGGTCAGCTTGGCGTTTGATCCGCCGGTTCGTCATACTCGCGTCGACTACGCCGGAATCGGGATGAGCTTTCGGCTAATCCGGGGCTGTAGTGCGCAACAGGTTTTCGAACATTACCGACGGCGGAATGTTGCCGTAGAAGGTGGTGTTCCGGAGATGGCTGGCCGGTTTAACTGCGCATTGGAGCCCGGTCCGCGGGATCGCGAGACGGCGACGCTACAAACGGCCGCGATTACGTTTCAGCGCGACTTAACTCAGTACGGCGATCGGTACTATCTCGTCGTGAGATGTGAAGGTGGGTGGGCCCAGGAGCTTGTGCAAAGTCAGCGTTTTGCTGTAGTCGTTGAGGTTAGCCACGAGGAGGAGATTCGGCTATATCAGCAGATCAGAGTCCGACTGCCAGCCTAGCGTCTGGTCGTGCATTGCTGATCTTTCGATCGAGTCGATGCACGACCTGATTGCGTGCGCTACCCAAGTTTTTCCAGCAGGCTTTCCGGCTTGAGGTGCGTGTATCGTTTCAGCATTTGCATGCTGCGGTGGCCGGTTATAGACGCAACCTCCAGGGGATGCAGGCCTTTTTCAAAGAGCCTTGATGCAGCTTCGTGGCGTATCGTGCCAGCGAAGTGTCAGCAGCTCCGGATCATGTTTGCTGGCGTCACGAAGGGTGCGTTTCCAGACGCATATGACCGAGTTCACGGTGGTCGCAAATACCCGGCCGTTCAGATCGCGTCGAATGTCTGGCGGACCGTACATGGAGCGCGCGAAGCGCGCTTCTGCGCCCTCCGAAATTGCTGCAAGACCGCGGAGCACGTTGACCGCGCGCGTGGACAGGGGGAGGGCAGAGGGCACGCCTTTGTTGTCAGCGCCGCGTGCCTCCACGGGGAAGCGGACTACCCTGTTGTTGAAGTCGATCCACTGCCATTGAAGGCTGAATAGCGCACCTTGACGCAGGCTTGTCTCGATAGCCAACTCGAAGGCTGGGGCAACCCACGGATTGCGACTAACAGACAGCAGAGCTTTCAGCTTGTCAAATTCCCCCGGAAGTAAGCGCCTTTCCCGGCCTTTGCTGCCTGATGGCTTCCGGATGTTGTCGAGAGGGTTGGGAAGGCCCTCCATGCCCCATTCTTTACGAGCTATCTCGAAAAGATGGCGTATGAGCTGAAGCTCGAGGCGGATAGTGTTTTCAGCGCGGCCAGCGGCACGGCGATCGTCCCGGTACCTGGCGAAGTCGGTGCCTCTGAGATTGGCAAGGGTGCGATGGGCCAGATCGTTATCCAGCCACCTGTCGATCCGGCGTTCCTCCTGATACGGATGCCGCTTTTCGGGAACAATCTCTTTGCAGTAGCGTTTCAACGCGTCGGCCAAGGTCGTACGCTCGGCTTCCGACCGATCGACAAACGATCCCACGTCCATCTCGCCTTCGATCTGACGTGCCCACTTCTGCGCCTGTTGCTTCGTGCGTATTTCGGCGAACGTGACCGCCGATTTCGGGAACGTGACCGATTCGGCGGGGTTGGGCGTTGCGCGGTGTTGATTGTAGATTTCCTTGTTAGTTCTGGTCGAGTTCGGGCTCCAGGACGTTGG
>NZ_PNYB01000037.1 GCF_002879855.1 Trinickia soli
TCGGTCGCGTTCATCCCCGCCGCCGGCTCGTCCAGTGCAAGCAGCTTCGGATCGGTCGCCAACGCACGGGCGATTTCCAAACGGCGCTGGTGGCCATATGACAGATTGCGCGCCGTGTAGTCGGCGTACTGCAACACGCCGACGTATTCGAGCAATTCGAGCGCACGTTCCTTGATCTCGCGCTCTTCTTTACGTTCGGCCGGCGTCTGGAACACCGCGCCGAACAGCCCGTGCTTGGTGCGCACATGGCGGCCCACCATCACGTTCTCGAGCGCAGTCATGCCGCCGAACAGACGAATGTTTTGAAACGTACGGGCGATACCGGCCTTGGCCACCTGATGAACGGCCGTGGGCGTATAGTTCGTGCCGTCGAGCTTGAACTCGCCCGAATCGGGCGTATACAAGCCGGTAATCACGTTGAAGAACGTGGTCTTGCCGGCGCCGTTCGGGCCGATCAGCCCGTAGATCGTGCCTTCCTCGATCTTCAGGCCCACGTCCGACAGGGCTTGCAAGCCGCCGAAGCGCTTGTTCACGCCGGTGACGGACAAACGAATAGTTTTGTTGCTCATTTTGTGTATTCCTCCCGCTCTTTAAGCGCGCACCGGCTTCTTGGCGCCGCGCTTGGCCAGTTTTGCGATCTTGTCCTCATGCTTCGGCGCGGGCCACAGGCCTTCCGAGCGATAGAGCATGATGAGGACCATCGCCAGGCCGTACAGCAGCTGACGGATCACTTCCGTGTCGATGATCTGATGGCCGAACAGCCAGTGCTGCAGCGGGCCCATGGTCGAGCGCAGGAATTCGGGGAAGATAGCGAGCAGCACGGCGCCCAGAATCACGCCGGGGATGTGGCCCATGCCGCCCAGCACCACGCACGCGAGCACCACGACCGATTCCCAGAACGTGAACGACTCGGGCGAGACGAACCCTTGGAAGCCGCCGAACATGGCGCCCGACAGGCCGCCGAACGAGGCGCCCATCGCGAACGCGAGCAGCTTCACGTTACGCGTGTTGATGCCCATGGCCTTGGCCGCGATTTCGTCTTCGCGAATGGCTGCCCAGGCGCGGCCAATGCGTGAGTGCTGCAGGCGCGTGCAAACCCAGATCACGAACAGCGAGCACAGCACGAACAGGTAGTAATAGAGATAGACCGACGGCAGTTGCATGCCGAAGATCGAGTGCGTTTGCGCGAGGCTGAAGCCCGCCACGTGCACCGGATCGACGCCGGTAATCCCCTGCGGCCCGTTCGTGATGTTGATCGGACGGTCCAGATTGTTCATGAAGATCCGCACGATTTCACCGAAACCGAGCGTCACGATCGCGAGGTAGTCGCCGCGCAGCCGCAGTGTCGGCGCGCCCAGCAGCACGCCGAAGAACGCGGCGAGGCCCATCGCGATCGGTACGACCAGGAAGTACGACAGGTGCGGGCCGTTGGGCCAGATGTTGTGGATCCACTCGAACTGCGTGGACAGATGCGGCGAGGTCAGCAACGCCGCCGTATAGGCGCCGACCGCGTAGAACGCGATGTAACCCAGGTCCAGCAGACCGGCGAAACCCACCACCACGTTCAGGCCCAGGGCCAGCATGACGTAGAGCATCGCGAAGTCGAGCACGCGGACCCAGTAGTTGCCGCCCGCGGCACCGATGATCATCGGCGCTGCGATAACGAAGATAGCCGTGGGCACACCCACGACGAGCGTCTTCGTGGCATTTTTCTCAGGGATGAGCGTCGTGGACGGCTCGATCGGTTGAATTGAAGTCATTTTCCTAGCTCCTTGCCCTTACGCGCGGTCCGCCACACGTTCGCCGAGCAGACCCGACGGACGGAACACCAAGACGATGATCAGCACGATGAAGGCAAACACGTCCTGATAGTTACTGCCGAATACGCCACCGGTCAGATTGCCGATGTAGCCAGCGCCCAGCTGTTCGATCAAACCGAGCACCACGCCGCCGACCATCGCGCCGCCGAGGTTGCCGATCCCGCCGAGCACCGCAGCCGTGAACGCCTTCATGCCGGGGATGAAGCCCATGTAGAAGTGAACGTTGCCGTATTCAGAGGCGATCATGACGCCGGCCAAGGCAGCCAGGGCCGAGCCGATCATGAACGTAGCCGAGATCACGAAGTTCGGATTCACGCCCATCAGGCTCGCGACGTTCGGGTTTTCGGCGATCGCGCGCATCGCGCGGCCAAGCTTGGTCTTATGCACGAGCAGCAGCAGACCGGCCATCACGAGGAACGCCACGATGATGATCGTGATTTCGGTGGCCGAGATGACGGCGCCCACGCTCGTGTCGCTCGCCTTGATCACGTTGATCGGATCGGTCGAGATCAGCTGCGGGAACGGCAGCGGGTTGCGCGACCAGATCATCATGGCCAGCGTTTCAAGCAGAATCGATACGCCGATCGCGGTGATCAGCGGCGCCAGACGCGGGGCGCGTCGCAGCGGCCGGTATGCGGCCCGCTCGATCACATAGCCGACGATCGCGCAGACGACGGCCGCGACGACGAGCCCGATGATCAGAGTCGGGATGTTGCCGAGCCCGGGGAAGTGGTTATGCAGCACGTTGATGGTCGACAACGCGACCATCGCACCGACCATCAACACGTCGCCGTGAGCGAAGTTGATGATGCCCAAGATGCCGTACACCATCGTGTAGCCCAGTGCAATGATGGCGTAGACGCTACCAAGCACCAGACCGTTGAGGATCTGCTGGATGAAGATATCCATTTAAAGCTCCTTAGCCCGTGCGACTGGATCTTCGCTTCGCGCCGGTTGTAACGCGGACGGTCGGCGAAAACCGCAACGGCACTGCGGGTACTGATAAATAAACCGGTAAGGGTCGGCCGCCTCACGGATACCGCTGAAACCGTGATTCGGCGGCATGCCCGGTGGGGCGGATGCAAAAACGGCACCGTCGGGTATCCGGTGCCGTCGCGTTCCATGCTCCGTCACTACACTTTCACGACGTCGAGGACCGCGCGCACGCCGTCCTTGAAGTCGTGAAGCGTAATGGCGCCTTCTCGCGAACCGCCGTCGACGCCGCCTGCGATGGGAACCCGTCGCGCACTTGCGCGCGCGGCGGACATCGCTTCTGGTGTCCTGGACGTTTCGAACCAATCAGCGCACATCTTTGCGCCCGGCGCCACGCAAGCGGCATCGAACGCGAGCGGCGCCGCTACCGGCGCCAGCGTGCGGGCGCAGGCTTCGCCATGCTGCGCGAAGTCTGCATCCGGGCGCCGGATGACAGGCATGAAAGCCGCCTTCCATCCGGCGCGACGTCGCTGCGCATCGAGCGCCGACGACGCCACCTTGCGGGCACGCACGCCGCCTGCAAGGATTGTTGCTCCGATTTCGAGCGCGGCCTGCGCTGCAGGCCACACACTCGCTGAAAATGTTCCGCCAAACCGGTACGCACCGGGCCGGGCGCGTCCGTTGCGGGTGGGTAGAATCGCCGACGCAGCCGCACCCGAAACCGCGATGCGACGCGGGCGAGCCAGCCGCGCATGTCTGTTCGACCGCGATGCCGCCTGCTCATTATTTTGGTTGTTCCGACCAAGAGGCGCAGTGCATGACGCCGACCGCAGGGTCGACCCCACAGCGACAATAGTCGCCGTCTCACATATCGACGCCGCGACGACCCACGTCGCGTCACCGATGCTCGCCTCGCCGCCTCTCGTCATGCCCGATGCGGCGTAAGCAAACTTAACTTGCATTAACCAGGTCTCCTGCGCCTTGCTCAATACGATGCCAGAAGGCCCGTGAACCTTGAGGACGCGCGCATTGTAACTCTAATTGCCGAACGGCCAATATGCTGAATCGCCAGGGTTTTCCAGCATTGCAACCTTTTTTTGGGACTCTTATTCGACGAATGTCGCAACCTGGTTGCGACATTCCTTCCCTTATTGGGAGCAACCATCGCGATCTCGCGCTTGCGGAAAATAAAAAAGCGCGCCGAAACAGGGCGCGCTTTTCGCGATAAATATTAACGGAGGGCAAACCCCGAGTACCGGGACAACCAGGCCGACGACCAAAATGGTCGCTCGCGTGGCGCTTAGTTCGGCAGCGTGAGACCGCGCGGCAGCGGGAATGCAATGTTTTCCTCGATGCCTTCGAGCGCGCGAACGTTGCTCGCGCCGAGTTCGCGTAGCCGTGCAATCACGGCTTGAGCGAGCACCTCTGGCGCCGATGCGCCCGCGGTCACACCGATGCGCCGCTTGCCTTTCACCCACGCCGGGTCGATCTGGGCTGGCGAATCAACCATATAGGCCGGCACGCCGCGCTTCTCGGCCACTTCGCGCAGCCGGTTCGAATTGGAACTGTTGGGGCTGCCGACGACGATCACGACATCGCACTGCGGAGCCATGAACTTGACCGCATCCTGCCGATTCTGAGTCGCATAACAGATGTCCTGCTTCTTCGGTTCGCGAATGAGCGGAAAGCGCGCCTTCAGCGCGGCGATGATGTCGGCCGCATCGTCTACCGACAACGTCGTTTGCGTGACGAATGCGACGCGCGACGGATCAGCCAGGCGCAGCGCATTGACGTCTTCGATGCTTTCTACGAGATACATGCCCTCGCCCGACTGGCCCATCGTGCCCTCGACCTCGGGATGCCCTTTGTGGCCGATCATGACGATGTCGAGCCCCTCCTGACGCATCTTCGCCACTTCCATATGGACTTTCGTCACGAGTGGGCACGTCGCGTCATAAATGCGCAAGCCACGCGCTTCCGCCTCCTCGCGCACCGCCTTCGACACGCCATGGGCACTGAAGATCACCGTGCTGCCCGCAGGCACTTCGTCGAGCAGTTCGACGAACACGGCGCCCTTTTTACGGAGGTCTTCGACAACGTAGGCGTTATGAACAATTTCATGGCGCACGTAGATCGGCGCGCCGAACAGCTTGATGGCGCGCTCGACGATTTCGATGGCGCGATCGACGCCCGCGCAGAAACCGCGCGGCTGGGCCAGCAGGATTTCCGCCTCGGCAGCGGCGATAGAGGTATCCGAGAGGCTCATGTCTACAGAATTCCGATGATTTGCACTTCGAATATCAGCGCCTGCCCGGCCAGTGGGTGATTGAAATCGAACAGGGCCGACGTCTCGCCGATCTCCTTGAGCACACCGGCATAACGGCCGCCGCTCGGCGCATTGAACTCGATCAGGTCGCCCGGCGCGATCTCCTCGCCCATCATCCCGTTTTCGCGGAGCGTGGCGAGCGACACGCGTTGCAGGAGCTCGGGATTGCGCGGGCCGAATGCTTCGCCCTCGCCTAGCCGGAAGGTGGAATGGTCGCCCGTCTTCATCCCCACGAGAATGTCTTCGAGCGGCGCCGCCAACTGCCCGGCGCCCAACAGCAGGGTGGCGGGCTTGTCGCCGAACGTGTTGACGATGTCGGCGCCATCGGCAAGCGCAAGCCTGTAGTGAAGCGTGACATGCGAACCGGCTTTCACTTGTGAAATATCGATGATGCTCATGGAATAGCTCGTAAGGCGGAGGCGACGTGCGCGCGAAGCGGGCGGACATCCGACGTCGGGACGCCCGGCGTGTGGACGGGCCGCCTGGCGATGCCCGGCCCAGGGACGCCCCGCACAAAGACGCTATTGTAAGCCACCTCGCACCGGGCGGCGCGCGCCCAAAGTGCGCACAGTCCGTGCCCACCCGCAAACCGCTAATATGAGATGCGCATATGCAAGATAGTTCCGACCCGTTCGCGCCCGGCACCATGGCACCGCCCCACCCCGGTCGCGCCGGCGCGCCGCGCGACATGCCGCGCGAGCGGCTGTTCGACGTCGGCCCGGCCGCCCTTTCCGACACGGAACTCGTTGCAATCTTTCTGGGTTCGGGGCTACCCGGGTACAACGTGTTCGAGGTGGCGCGCGCGCTGCTCGAGCGTTTCGGCTCGCTGCGCGCCATTCTCGACGCCACGCCGCCCGACTTCGACGGCATGCGCGGGATCGGGCCCGCGAAAAAGGCCGTGCTGTTGGCGGTCATCGAGATGGCGCGCCGCGCGTTGGCCGAACGGGCACGCGAGCAGCCTCTCGTCGACTCGGTCGATGCGGTTCAGGACTATGTGCGCCTGCTGATCGGCACGCGACCGTACGAAGTATTTCTCTGCCTCTTTTTAGATGCACGGCACCGGCTGATCGCCAGCGAGGAAACGTCGCGCGGGTCCCTGACGCGTCTCGCGGTCTACCCGCGCGAAATCGTGCGCCGGGCACTCGAAGCGAATGCGGCGAGTCTCGTCGTCGCGCACAACCATCCGTCCGGGGCCGTCAAGCCCAGCGCCAGCGACCGCCAGCTCACGCGCGTGCTGCGCGACGCGCTGGCCTTGATCGAAGTGCGGCTCGTCGACCATCTCGTGGTGGGCCGCAGCGACGTCTTCTCGTTCGCCCGGGCAGGTTGGCTGTGAACGTGTCGCCTTCCTCCCACAGGGCACGTGCAAATTCGGTTTGATTTTTCGGCTCTTTTTCTGCTAGAATCGCCGTCTGCCTGTTTCCAACCCCGTTCAGAAGCTTGGGGAGGTCGCCGCAATCATCTACCGAGCGGGTTATCGCGCGGTTCCTGAGTGGCTTCCTTGTGCCCTTTCCTGTTAGGCCCCGACCAGGCTTGAACCCCGAATTTAAGCGTTTTAGGAGTGCTCTCATATGGCACGCGTATGCCAAGTAACTGGGAAAGCGCCGATGAGCGGCAACAACGTTTCCCACGCGAACAACAAGACGAAGCGGCGCTTCCTGCCGAATCTGCATTCCCGCCGTTTCTGGGTGGAAAGCGAAAACCGCTTCGTGCGCCTGCGCGTTTCGAACGCCGGTCTGCGCCTCATCGATAAGAATGGCATTGATACCGTGCTCGCTGATCTGCGCGCGCGCGGCGAAATCTAAGGAGTAAGTCATGGCCAAAGGCGCACGCGACAAGATCAAGCTGGAGTCGACCGCAGGCACGGGTCACTTCTACACCACGACGAAGAACAAGCGCAACATGCCGGAAAAGATGGAGATCATGAAGTTCGATCCCGTCGCCCGCAAGCACGTTGCGTACAAGGAAACGAAGATCAAGTAATCGGTTTCCTGAGCCGAACGGCGCCAAAAGCCCCGCCCTGTGCGGGGCTTTTGCTTTGGCGCGCCCCGTTGCGTCCCTCGACGCGGTATCCTTTCGAGCTTACCCGCGCATTTTTTACACGGCTGCAATCTGCTGCGCGTTGATGTCGGGGGACCGGGGACAAGGGAACACAGATGAATTTCGACGTGGTAATCGTAGGCAGCGGGCTCGCGGGCCTCACCGTCGCACTGAATCTCGCCGAAAAGCGGCGCGTGGCCGTCATCGCCAAACGCTCGATGACCGAAGGCGCGAGCGACTGGGCCCAGGGCGGGATCGCGGCCGTGCTCGATTCGGCCGATAGCGTCGAAAACCACGTCGACGATACGCTCGTGGCCGGCGCGGGACTCTGCGACGAGGGCGCCACGCGGTTCATCGTCGAACATGGTCGCACGGCCATCGAATGGTTGATCGAACAGGGCGTGCCATTCACGCGAGATGATGCGGCCGAACTGGGCTTTCATTTGACGCGCGAAGGCGGTCACAGCCATCGCCGCATCATTCACGCGGCCGATGCCACGGGCCATGCCGTCGTCGCCACGCTGTCCGAACGCGTACGCAAACACCCGAACATCACGCTACTCGAGGATCATTACGCGATCGATCTCATCACCTCCGATCGCCTCGGCCTGCCCGGTCGACGTTGTCACGGCCTCTATGCGCTCGACCTGGCGAGTGGACGCACGGTCACCCTCGAAGCGCCGCATACGATTCTCGCGACCGGGGGCGCGGGCAAAGTCTATCTCTACACGACGAATCCCGACACCGCGACGGGCGACGGCATCGCCATGGCATGGCGGGCCGGCTGTCGCGTGTCGAACATGGAATTCATCCAGTTCCACCCAACCTGCCTGTTCCACCCTTACGCGAAGTCCTTTCTGATCACCGAAGCCGTACGCGGTGAAGGCGGCAAGTTGCTGCTGCCCGACGGTACGCGCTTCATGCCCGCTCACGACGAGCGCGCCGAGCTCGCGCCGCGTGACATCGTGGCGCGCGCAATCGACTTCGAAATCAAGAAGCGCGGCATCGATTGCGTCTACCTCGACATCAGCCATCAGCCGGCCGCGTTCCTGCACGAACACTTCCCGACCATCCTCGCGCGCTGCCTCGAATTCGGGATCGACATCACGAAAGACCCGATTCCCGTCGTGCCGGCCGCGCACTACACCTGCGGCGGCGTCGTCACCGATCTGGCAGGGCGCACCGATCTGGCCGGTCTTTATGCCGTGGGTGAGACCTCCTACACGGGGCTGCATGGCGCGAATCGTCTCGCGAGCAACTCTCTGCTCGAATGCCTCGTCATCGGCCGCTCGGCCGCAGAGGCGATCGAGCGCGAAGGGTTCGATGCAGCGGCCCACGCACCGCTGCCCGATTGGGACGAGAGCCGCGTTTCGGACCCGGACGAGGAAGTCGTCGTCGCCCATAATTGGGATGAGCTACGCCGGCTGATGTGGAATTACGTGGGAATCGTCAGAACCGACAAGCGCCTTGCGCGCGCCAAGCACCGCATCGCCTTGCTGCGCGACGAGATCCAGGAGTACTACGCCAATTTCAGGGTCAGCCGCGATCTGCTGGAACTGCGCAATCTCGTCGACGTTGCCTCGTTGATTGTCGAAAGCGCTCGCTCGCGCCGGGAAAGCCGCGGGCTGCACTTCTCGCGCGATTGGCCGTGTGCGCTGCCCAAAGCGCTGCCGACTGTCCTCTCGCCCGAACGCGTTCCCAACCGGCAGGTTTGAGGACGCCTGGGCGCTTGACGGCCGGGTGCAATCGGCCCGGCGGACGACCACGGCAACCAGCGCCGCGCAGCCGCCCGTCGCGTTGCACAGCGAAGCACGCGAACGGGCCGCCGGGGATGGCGGACCGACGCGGGCGCGTCAGATCAACCGCATCGAATAGTCGGTCGCGCGCACGTCCTTTGTCAGCGCACCGATCGAAATGCGATCGACGCCCGTCTCGGCGATCGCTCGCACTGTGTCGAAATTGACGCCGCCCGACACTTCCAGCAGCGCCCGGCCGGCCGTCAGTTTGACGGCATCGCGCATCGCCTCGAACGAAAAGTTATCGAGCAGGATCGATTCCGCGCGATGAGCAAGCGCAGACTCCAATTGCTCGATCGTTTCCACTTCGATCTGGATCGAGACGCCCGTCTCGAGCGCGTAAGCGGCATTCAGCGCTGCGCCCACGCCGCCCGCTGCGGCGATGTGATTTTCTTTGATGAGGATGCCGTCGTAGAGCGCGAGGCGTTGATTCGCTCCGCCGCCCACGCGCACGGCGTACTTCTGCGCCAGCCGCAACCCGGGCAGCGTCTTGCGCGTATCCAGAATGCGTGCGCGGGTGCCGCGGACGGCGTCGACATAGCGACGCGTTGCCGTCGCGACGCCCGATAGCAACTGGAGGAAATTCAACCCATTGCGCTCGGCCGTCAGCAATGCGCGCGCCGGGCCACGCAGAAAGCAAACGGGCGAATCGGCGGCCATCAGGTCGCCCTCGCGATAGCGCCAGTCGATTTCGATGGCGGGATCGACCTGCCGCATCACCGCGACGAACCAGGGCACGCCGCAGAGCACCGCCTCTTCACGCACGAGAATGCGAGCCTCTCGTATGGAATCGGCCGGCACCAACCGCCCCGTGAGATCACCGTCGCCGACGTCTTCCGCCAGCGCGTCCGCTACGTTGCGCGCGAGCGCCGCATCGAACGCCGCGCCGTACTGCTCGTGAATTTCGGCATAAAGCGGTGATACAACGTCTTGGAGCGGCGTGATTTGTTGCTCGGTCATAAGATCTGAATTCCTTTGCACCGCAAGCGGCCTGCCCGGCCGCCCCGGCACGCGAATGTCGGACTAAACGGCGCAGGCTTGCGCCCCCCGCCTTCAGGCCGCGCCTATGTTGGCGAACAGCGCCGAATCGCGAGCGAGGTCGCCGCTCGCCTGCACGCGCTTCTTGTGAGCCGCCGCAAATTCGAGCATCCGATCGATCGGCAGGCGCGCGCGCTCACGAATAGCAGCGTCGACGAAAATTTCGTTGTGACCGCGCTCGAGCACTTCGACCAGATTGGCGAGCCCGTTCATCGCCATCCATGGGCAATGCGCGCAACTCTTGCACGTCGCGCTATTGCCGGCCGTCGGCGCGGCGATAAACGTCTTGCCGGGCGCGGCGAGGCGCATCTTGTGCAGAATGCCGAGATCGGTCGCGACGATGAAGTGCGTGGCATCGAGACGGGTGGCAGCATCGATCAGCTGCGTCGTCGAGCCGACGACATCGGCCTGGGCGACGACACCGGCCGGCGATTCCGGATGCACGAGCACCTTCGCCCCCGGATGCTCGGCCCGCAGCAAGTCCAACTCGATGCCTTTGAACTCGTCATGCACGAGGCACGAGCCCTGCCACAGCAGCATGTCCGCGCCCGTCTGCTTTTGGATGTATTGGCCCAGGTGCCGGTCCGGCGCCCACAGGATCTTTTCGCCGCGGGCATGCAGATGCGAGACGATTTCCAAACCGATCGACGACGTCACCATCCAATCGGCGCGCGCCTTCACGGCCGCGCTCGTGTTGGCGTAGACGACCACCGTCCGATCCGGGTGAGCGTCGCAAAACGCCGAAAACTCATCGGCCGGGCAACCGAGGTCGAGCGAGCACGTCGCATCGAGATCGGGCATCAGAATGCGCTTGCCAGGGCTCAGGATCTTCGCCGTCTCGCCCATGAAACGCACGCCCGCCACGACGAGCGTTTGCGCCTCATGATCTCGACCGAAACGCGCCATTTCGAGCGAATCGGCTACGCAGCCGCCCGTTTCGTCCGCAAGCTCCTGCAACTCCGAATCCACGTAGTAATGCGCGACCAGGACGGCTTTTTCGCGCGACAGCAACTCGCGCACACGAGCCTTGAGCTGCTGCTTTTCCTCGAGCGACGGCGCCGACGGCACTTTCGCCCAAGCCTGCCCGACGCCGCAAACGGCGCCCGCGAGCGGCTTGTCGAATTCGACGGTTTTGATGGCCGAGTCCATCCCAATCTCCACTATTGCGCCGCACGGCATGTGCCGAACGCGGGCCGAACGAGCCACGCCGAACGCACGGCGAGGACCTCAAAAAGCAACACCCCGCCAATGCGGGGTGTCAGTGACGTACCAGAATTTTAAAGGATTTCGAATTTCGCGGCGCTCAGGCGTACCGGCGCAGACGCGTCGCAAATTCCTGCAGTGCCTTGATGCCGCTTTGTTCAGCGCGGTGACACCAATCCTGGAGCTGAACCAGCAACTGTTCGCGGGAGGCGTTCGACCTGTCCCAGATGGCGCTCAAATCGTTGCGCAGTTCGATGAACGTGCGCAGCGTCTGGCTGTTCGCGAAGATTTCGGGCAGTTGTCGCTTTTGCGGCTCGTCCAGTCCCGCTTCGTCCTTGTGGAACCACTTCCGCGCACCGCGCATCAGCTGATATTTCTCGCGCGAACCAATTTCCTTGAGCCGCACGAGTTCTTGCCGATAAGCGCGCTTGACGGTCTTGGCGTAGCGCGCCATGACCTCATAGCGGTTGGTCAGCACGGCCTGCAGCGTGTCCTGATCGAGCACCGGTTTGCTCGCCGTCAACCGCGGCGTAGGAGCGATCTTCTTGACCTTCGCCAGCCCGACAGCCGACATCAAGCGGATGTAGAGCCAACCGATGTCGAACTCGTACCACTTGTTCGACAGCTTGGCCGACGTAGCGTACGTGTGGTGATTGTTATGAAGTTCTTCGCCGCCGATGATGATGCCCCACGGGAAGATATTCGTGCTGGCGTCCGCGGAGTTGAAGTTTCGGTAGCCCCAGAAGTGCGCAAGGCCGTTCACGACGCCTGCCGCCCAGAAAGGGATCCAGATCATTTGCACGGCCCAGACGGTGAGCCCGACGATGCCGAACAGCGCGACGTCGATGACCATCATCAGACTGATGCCAAGAATCGGATAACGCGTGTAGACGTTGCGCTCGACCCAGTCATTGGGCGTGCCATGGCCGAAGCGGCGCAGCGTTTCTTCGTTCCGGGCCTCGGCGCGATACAGCTCGGCGCCTTCGAGCAGCACCTTCCAGATACCGCGCGTTTGCGGGCTGTGCGGATCTTCTTCCGTTTCGCACTTGGCGTGATGCTTGCGGTGGATGGACGCCCACTGGCCCGTGAGCATACCCGTCGTCATCCAGAGCCAGAAGCGGAAAAAATGGCTCGCGATGGGGTGCAGATCGAGCGCGCGGTGCGCCTGACAGCGGTGCAGATAGACGGTAACGCCGATGATCGTGATGTGCGTGACGACCAACGCAAACAGCACGATTTGCCACCACGAAAAGCGAAGGAAACCGTGCGCGAGGAAATCGAGAAGGGAATTCAGCAAGGTGTTGTGCCCGTATTGCAGCGACACCCACAGCCAAGCGGATGTCGAAAAAGTGAAAGCTGGCTTTCAAAGCTCAACGCATTCTACTGCAATCGACGCAAGTATATGTAACAAAAAAGAATTTTTGCGACGCAGCAGCGAAACGACAGCGCGTTGGCAGCGCATTTTTACGGCGTGACAGGGTTGGCAGCCTCCTGCGGCCTATCGCCGCAGGGGCTGCCATTCATGCTGAGATATCGCGAGCCAATCCCGTGCCCGAAACGCCGGCGTCGGGCTGCCCCGCGCCGAGCGTCGGATCCTGGCCGATCTCCACGGCGCCGCCCAATACGCCCGGCAAGCCGCCGATCAGATGGATGTCGCGCCGCGCATAGGGAATGGAAATGCCGTGCTCCTGGAAGAGCCGCCAGATATTGCGGTTCACGGTGGAACGGACCGCGGCCGTGCCTTTTGCCGCCTCTTCGATCCAAAAGCCCAGCTCGAGATTGATGCCGTCGGCGCCGAAGCCGGCCAGATAGGCCGTCGGCGCCGGATCTTCGAGGACGCGCTCGACACCGCGAGCGGCCTCTGCGAGCAAGGTCATCGCTTGCTCGACCTCGGCGCTGTAGGCGATTTGCACGGCGGTCTTCGCATAGCCGCGCGTCAGATAAGAGGAATGGTTCTGGACGACGTCCGTCACGAGCTTTTCGTTCGGAATCAGCGTTTCGATGCCGTCGAGCCCGCGCACGGTCGTATAGCGCGTGCGGATCTCCGTCACCATGCCCTGCAGCCCTGCGACGTTGATCGTGTCGCCGATCCGCAGCGACCGGTCGATCAGGATGATGAACCCCGACACGTAATTGCTGGCGATCTTCTGCAGGCTCAAACCAAGGCCGACGCCGAGCGCGCCGCCGAACACGCCGAGCACGGTGATGTCGATGCCGACCAATGAAAAACTGACGAGCACGGCGGCAAGCAGCAACAGCGCCCGCCCGATTCGCGACAGCACCACGCGCAGATTGGCATCCACCGAACTCGCGCGCATGATGCGGTCCTCGAACACCGACCCGAGCCACAACGCAAAGATGACGGTCGCACAAACCCACATCAGCCCTGTCGTGAACGAGAGCAGCGTCATGTGCGCGGTACCGACGCGAAAGCGGACCGACGCCATCCAACGCAGCACTTCGTCCTGGATACCGAGCACGGTGATGCCCATGCCGATCCAGACCACCACCGACACGATCTTCTCGGCGATGGACAGCCACGCATGCGCATGCCCGGTGCGCCCAAAGACACGGCGCGCAATGAAGAAGACGATGTAGATCAGCGCTATGCCCAACAGCGGGACGAGCGCCAGCTCGAGCAGCGACGTCGACATGTAGTCGTCGAGCACGGTCTGCTCGATCAAAACGAGCACGCCGCCGAGCAGCGGGAACAGCGCTTTGTGCAGGCTTTCCGCACCGAAACGCGCCGTTTCCTGCCGCGCACGCCGGTACGAATCGAGCCCGTGCCGCACGAGCCGCGCGAGCAGCCAGGCCACGAGCAACGTGCCGAGCAGCGTCGACGCCTGCCAGATCATGACGGGCTGGCCGTAATCGCGCGCGATGCCGGCCAGCATATGGGAGAGGATGCGATTCTGTGTCATCTCGAACGAAGACGGGCCGCTCGGGCAGCCTCCGAATGAAGGTTCAGCGGCGCTCGAGCACGGCGGCGAAAAAGCCGTCCGTCGCATGCCGGTGCGGCCACAGCGACAGGTAATCGCCCATTTCGAGCTCGATCCTCTGCTCGGCCAGCGCCTGGCCCGCGGGCACGAGCGCGAAATCGGGATGATCGGCGAGAAACTGCGAGACGATCGCCTCGTTTTCCGCTTCGAGCACGCTGCAGGTCGCATACACGAGCCGCCCGCCCGTCTTCACGAGACGCGCGGCGCTCGCGAGGATCGACGCCTGCTTCGGCGCAAGTTCCTCCACCGAGGCAGGGCTTTGGCGCCATTTCAGGTCGGGATTGCGGCGCAGCGTGCCCAGGCCGCTGCAGGGCGCGTCGACGAGAACGCGATCGATCTTGCCGGCAAGCCGCTTGATCTTTGCGTCATGCTCGCTGTCGATCAGCACCGGGTGGACGTTCGACAAGCCGCTGCGGGCGAGGCGCGGCTTGAGCTTGGCCAGACGCCGGTCGGACACGTCGAACGCATAGAGCCGCCCCGTCGAACGCATCGCCGCCCCGAGCGCGAGCGTCTTTCCGCCCGCGCCGGCGCAGAAATCGACCACCATCTCGCCGCGGCGCGGCGCGACCAGCGCGCACAGCAGCTGACTGCCCTCGTCCTGCACTTCGATCCAGCCGTCCTCGAATGCCTTGAGCTTGGTGAGCGCCGGCTTGCCAACGACGCGCACGCCGAGCGGCGCGAATGGCGTCGCGCCGGCTTCGATGCCGGACGCCTGCAAAGCATCGAGTACCTGCTCGCGATTGGCCTTGATGGGATTGACGCGCAGATCGAGCGGCGCCGGATAATTGAGCGCCGCGGCCAGCTGAGCCAGTTCGTCGGCGTCGAACCGCTTCGCGAGCGCCTCGACGATCCAGTCGGGCAGGTTCGTGCGCACCCGAAGGGGCAGGCTGGCCGGATCGATCTTCGCAACGTGCTCGAGCCAGGCGCTTTCGGCTTCCGACACGAACGGCGTCAAAGCGGCGCGACCGGCCGTCTGCATGAGGCCGAGCAGCGCAAGCCGCCGCGTCGGGTTGCCACTGCCGCTTTCGGCCAGATGAGCGAACTCCATGCGTCGGCGCAGCACCGCGAACACGGCCTCGGCGATGACGCCGCGCTCGGCATGGCCGAGCTTCGGATGGGCGCGGAAGAAGCGGCTCGTGGTGGCGTCGGCCGGGCCGGCGAATTTGAGGACGTCGGCGAGCAACGTTTCGGTCTGGCCGATCAGAAAACCATGCAGCGCCGAATCGCGCTTGCCGCCGGCGCGCGGGGAACCGGACGCGCCCTTTTCTTTCTTTCTCGTGTTTTTGGTGTTTTTTGTGTTTTTCATACGGCCGCCTCTAGCGTGTCGGAGAAATACCATTGCGGTTCGGGCGGCGTCACGACGACGCGCAAGCCCGAGAGCGTCAAACGATCTTCGACGAACCAGCGCACCGCGCGCGGATAAATGACATGCTCGACGGCGAGCAGGCGCTGCGCGAGCGAGCGCGCATCGTCGGCGGCCGTGACCGGGATCGCGCCCTGCACGACGATCGGACCGTGATCGAGTTGGGACGTGACGAAATGCACCGTCGCGCCGTGCAGCACGACGCCGGCTTCGAGCGCCCGCTCATGCGTGCGCAGCCCCGGAAAGCTCGGCAGCAGCGACGGATGGACGTTCAGCATGCGGCCGGAGTAGCGCTCGACGAAGCCCGAAGTCAGCACGCGCATGAAACCGGCGAGCACGACGAGATCGGGCGAAAAGCGATCCACGGTCTGAGCCAGGGCCGCGTCGAACGCCTCGCGATCCGCGTACCCGCCATGTTCCACGACGGCGGTGGCGATGCCTTGCGACGCCGCAAACGCGAGCCCGGGGGCGTCGGCCCGGTTCGACACGACGGCCGCAATGCGCGCCGGCCAGCGCTCCGCGGCACAGGCGCGTACGATCGCTTCCATGTTGCTGCCGCGCCCGGAAATCAAAATCACGATATTTTTCATCCGGCGATTTTATCACCCGGGCCTCGCTCGAAGCCGCGCGAGCGCCGAGCCGGCCGGCGAGCGTTTATAATCTTCTGCTTTGCGACAATTGTCGCCCGTTCATCGATGATCGGCTGCGCGGCGCTGCGCTGCCACCCCCTACGGCTATCGTGAGAGTCTTCCGCGGTCTTCCCAACGCCGAAAGTCGCGCGCCCTGCGCGCTGACGATCGGCAACTTCGACGGTGTCCACCGCGGCCACCAGGCGCTGCTCGCCCGCGTGAGCGAGGCGGCGCGCGCGCGCGGCCTGCCCGTGTGCGTCATGACCTTCGAGCCGCACCCGCGCGAATTCTTCAATCCGGCAGGCGCGCCGCCGCGTATCGCCATGCTGCGCGACAAGCTCGAAGCGCTGCGCACGAACGGCGTCGATCGCGTCGTGGTCGAGCATTTCAACCACACCTTCGCGAGCCAGACGCCGGACGCGTTCGTCAAGCGCATCCTCGTCGACGGCCTGCACGCGCGCTGGATCCTGATCGGCGACGATTTCCGCTACGGTACGAAGCGGGCCGGCGATTTCACCTCGCTGAAGGCCGCCAGCGAGCAGTACGGGTTCGAAGTCGAGCAGATGCCGACCGTCGCCGACCCGAGCGGCGCGCGCATTTCGAGTTCGGCCGTGCGCGCCTCGCTCGTCGCCGGCGACCTCGACGCCGCCCGCGCGGCGCTCGGTCGCCCCTATGCCATCAGCGGACACGTGGTACACGGGCTCAAGCTCGGTCGCGACCTCGGCTTTCCCACGCTGAATCTGCCGATCGCCCACAAGCGCCCCGCGTTGTCGGGCATCTTCATCGTCCGCGTCCATGGGATCGGCGAAGCGCCGCTGCCCGGCGTCGCGAGCCTGGGCCTGCGGCCGACCGTCGATGACTCGGGACGCGTGCTGCTCGAAGTCCATCTGCTCGACTGGCACGGCGATGCCTATGGCAAACTCGTGCGCGTCGAATTTCTGAAAAAGCTGCGTGACGAGCAAAAGTACGCCGATCTCGAAACGCTGACGGCCGCGATCGCGCGCGATGTCACCGAGGCGCGCGCGTATTTCGCCGCGTCCGCAGGTGCGCAAGCCGCTGTGCAGGCCTTCAGCGAAAGCGCCCCGGGCAGCAGTGCAACAGGATTTTCCACGTCGGCGACCGACCGAATTCGCTAGCCGCCGAACCGGCGCACGGCCACGGCCCAGCGCGACGGTCCGTGCGGTCACCCCTACTCAATACCGACGCGCCCACGGCTCGGGCGCCCACCGATTTCAGCGATAGCACCATGAGCGACAAGAAAGCCGATTCGAAGTCCCAGGCCAAGTATCCGGTCAACCTGCTCGATACGCCGTTCCCCATGCGCGGCGATTTGCCCAAGCGCGAACCGCAATGGGTCAAGGCGTGGCAGGAAAACCAGATCTACGAAAAGATCCGCGCCGCCAGCAAAGGCCGGCCGCTGTTCGTTCTGCACGACGGTCCGCCGTATGCGAACGGCGACATTCACCTCGGGCACGCCGTCAACAAGATTCTGAAGGACATCATCGTCAAGTCGCGCAACATGGCGGGCTTCGATGCGCCGTACGTGCCGGGCTGGGACTGCCACGGCATGCCGATCGAGATCCAGATCGAGAAGCAATTCGGCAAATCGCTGCCCGCGGCGCAGGTCCAGCAAAAGGCGCGCGCCTATGCGAGCGAGCAGATCGAGACGCAAAAGGCAGGCTTCAAGCGGCTCGGCGTGCTCGGCGATTGGGGCAATCCGTACAAGACGATGAACTTCGAGAATGAAGCCGGCGAAATCCGCGCACTCGCGAAGATCCTCGAAAAAGGCTATGTCTTTCGCGGCCTCAAGCCGGTGAACTGGTGTTTCGACTGCGGCTCCGCGCTTGCCGAGGCCGAGGTCGAGTACAAGGACCGTGTCGACCCGTCGATCAGCGTCCTGTTCCCGTTCGCCGAGCCGGAAAAAACGGCGCACGCATTCGGCCTCGCCTCGCTGCCGCGAGCGGAAGGCGGCATCGTGATCTGGACCACGACGCCTTGGACGATCCCGGCGAACCAGGCGCTCAACGTTCATCCCGAGCTCGACTACGCGCTCGTCGACACGGGCCGCGGACTGCTCGTGCTCGCACAGGAGCGCGTGCAGGCAAGCCTGGAGCAGTTCGGCCTGCAGGGTAACGTCATCGCCACGGCACCCGGCGCGAAGCTCGTCAATCTGCGCTTTCATCACCCGCTCGCGTCGGCTCATCCGGGCTACAAGCGCACGTCGCCCGTCTACCTCGGCGATTACGTCACGATCGATTCGGGCACGGGCGTGGTGCACTCGTCGCCGGCTTACGGCGTGGAAGATTTTGTGTCCTGCAAAGCACACGGCATGGCCGATTCGGACATCATCAACCCGGTGATGGGCGACGGCCGCTACATCGAATCGCTCCCGCTCTTCGGCGGCTTGTCGATCTGGGCTGCGAACCCGAAGGTCGTCGAAGCGTTGACGGCGTCCGGCACGCTGCTGCACACGGAGAAGTATCCGCACAGCTATATGCATTGCTGGCGCCACAAGACGCCGATCATCTATCGCGCCACCTCGCAATGGTTCGCGGGCATGGATCTGACGCCGAAGGACGGCGCCGCCACGTTGCGCGAGACGGCGCTCGCCGGCGTCGAAGCCACGGCGTTCTACCCGTCGTGGGGCAAACAGCGCCTGTACAGCATGATCGCGAACCGCCCCGATTGGACGCTCTCGCGCCAGCGCCAGTGGGGCGTGCCGATGGCGTTCTTCGTCCACAAGGAAACGGGCGAACTGCATCCGCGCACGCTCGAGTTGCTCGAAGCCGTCGCGCAGCGCGTCGAGCGAGGCGGCATCGAAGCGTGGCAAGCGCTCGATCCGCGCGAGCTGATCGGCGACGACGCGAACCTCTATGAAAAGAATCGCGACACGCTCGATGTCTGGTTCGATTCGGGCACGACGCATTGGCACGTGCTGCGCGGTTCGCACAAAGCGGTCTCGCAATTTCCGGCCGACCTTTACCTCGAAGGCTCCGATCAACACCGCGGCTGGTTCCATTCGTCGCTGTTGACGGCCTCGATGCTCGACGGCCGCGCACCCTACCGCGCGCTGCTGACGCACGGCTTCACGGTCGACGGCGAAGGCCGCAAGATGAGCAAATCGCTCGGCAACGGGATCGATCCGCATGAAGTGGCGAACCGGCTCGGCGCCGAAATCATTCGCCTGTGGATCGCTTCGACCGATTATTCGGGCGAGCTGGCCATCTCCGAAGAAATTCTGAAACGCGTCACAGAGAGCTATCGCCGGATCCGCAACACGCTGCGCTTCCTGCTCGCAAATCTGTCGGACTTCACCTTCGCCGAGCATGCGCAGCCCGTCTCCGCATGGCTCGAAATCGATCGCTACGCCGTGGCGCTCGCCGACGAATTGCAAAAGGACATCCTGTCGCACTACGAGAAGTTCGAGTTCCACCCCGTCGTCGCGAAGCTGCAGACGTTCTGCTCCGAAGACCTGGGTGGTTTCTATCTCGATGTGCTCAAGGATCGCCTCTACACGAGCGCGGCCGATTCGAAGGCGCGACGCTCGGCGCAGACGGTGCTCTATCACATCGCGCAGGCTCTGCTGCGCGTGATGGCGCCGTTCCTCTCCTTCACGGCGGAAGAAGCGTGGAAGGTGTTCCAGCCCGGGAGCGACACGATCTTCACCGAAACGTACTACGTTTATCCGGAAGTACCGGGCGCCGAGGCGCTACGGTCGAAGTGGACATTGCTGCGCGCGGTGCGCAGCAATGTCACGAAGGCGTTGGAGGAAGCGCGCGCTGCTGATCAGATCGGCTCGTCGCTGCAAGCCGAAGTCACGATCCGCGCGACGGGCGCCGCCTACGACGCGCTTGCGAGTCTGAACGACGACCTCAAGTTCGTCCTCATCACGTCGGACGCCACGGTCGTCAAGGTCGATTCCGAAGCGGAAGAAGGTGTCGAAGTCGTCGCGTCGAAGTATCTGAAGTGCGAGCGTTGCTGGCATTACCGTGCCGACGTCGGCGCGCATGCCGGGCATCCGACGCTCTGCGGACGCTGCTTCAGCAACCTGTTCGGCGCCGGCGAGCAAAGGAGCGCAGCATAATGGCCAGATCGCGTTCGATGCAGGCGAGCGGCGCTTCACTCGCGCCGTGGCTCGGTATCTCGCTGATTGTGATCCTGTTCGATCAGCTCACGAAGATCGCCGTGACGCGGGTGTTCAGCTACGCCACGCCCTATGTCGTCACGCCGTTCTTCAACTTCCTGCTGATCTTCAATCGCGGGGCGGCGTTCAGCTTCCTTTCGTCAGCGAGCGGTTGGCAGCGCTGGGCGTTCACGGGCCTCGGCGTGGTCGCGGCGTGCGTGATCGTCTCCTTGCTCAAGCGCCACGGCAATCAGCGGCTCTTTTGCACGGCGCTCTCGCTCATCATGGGTGGCGCGCTCGGCAATGTCATCGACCGGATCGTGCACGGTCGCGTCATCGACTTTCTCGATTTTCATGTGGGCAACTGGCACTGGCCGGCATTCAACCTGGCAGACAGTGCGATCGTGATCGGCGCCATGCTGCTCGTGCTCGACGAGTTGCGGCGCGTGCGCGGCACGCGTTGAACGACAGCGTTTCGGAGGCAACCTTGGCAACTGCGGAACTCGAAGGCAAGCACCTGCTGCTCGGCATGACGGGCGGCATCGCCTGCTACAAGATCGCCGAACTGACGCGATTGATGACCAAGGCGGGTGCGACGGTGCAGGTCGCGATGACGGACGCGGCCACGCAGTTCATCACGCCCGTCACGATGCAGGCATTGTCGGGGCGCCCTGTCTTCACGAGCCAGTGGGACGCGCGCATCGACAACAACATGCCGCATATCGACTTGTCGCGCACTGCCCATGCGATTGTCATCGCCCCCGCGTCGGCCGATTTCCTTGCCAAGCTCGCCCACGGCCGCGCCGACGATCTGCTCTCCATCTTGTGCCTTGCCCGCGAGTGTCCGCTGCTCGTCGTGCCTGCGATGAACCGTCAGATGTGGGCCAATCCGGCAACGCAGCGCAACGTTGCACAGTTGCGCGCCGATGGCGTCGTCATCCTCGGTCCCGATGCGGGCTCACAGGCGTGTGGCGAAGTCGGCGAGGGCCGCATGATCGAACCGGAGGATGCGTTCGAGGCGATTGTCTCGTTCTTCCAGCCGAAGTTGCTCGCGGGCCGGCGCGTGCTCGTCACCGCGGGGCCCACGTATGAGCCGATCGACCCCGTGCGCGGCATCACGAACCGATCGAGCGGAAAGATGGGATTTGCACTCGCGCGCGCGGCTCAGCACGCGGGCGCCGATGTGCAGTTGATCGCCGGCCCTGTCGCGCTGCCGACGCCATGGGGCGTCGAGCGCCAGGACGTCGAAACGGCGCAGCAGATGCATGACGCCGTGATGCAGTCGGCCGCGGATTCGGACGTGTTCATCTCGGTCGCAGCCGTGGCCGATTGGCGCGTCGCTCACGCGAGCGAGCACAAGATCAAAAAGACGGCGACGCAAGCAGTCCCGGCGCTGTCGTTCGTCGAAAACCCCGACATCCTCGCCACGGTTGCGAAGCTGCCTAATGCGCCGTACTGCGTCGGCTTTGCAGCCGAGAGCGGCGATCTCGAAACGAACGGCGAACAAAAGCGCATCAAGAAAAACGTCCCGCTTATCATCGGCAATCTCGGACCCGCCACGTTCGGTCGTGACGAAAACGAAGTCGTCCTGTTCGACGCCACGGGCGCTACGCGCTTGCCTCGCGCTGATAAGAACGCACTCGCGAGTGTGCTGATTGCCGAGATCGCGAGGCGGCTGCCCGACGCGACCCTGATTTCGTAGTGGCGGCGGACCACCCATTCCCGGCCTGACCGGCCCCCGCCTCACGCTTGATACGCCTGCTTGATACGCCTGCTTGATACGCCTGCCTGATACGCCAACCATGAACCTCGACCTGAAGATCCTCGACGCGCGCATGCGCGACTACCTCCCTGCATACGCGACGCCCGGCAGTGCCGGTCTGGATTTGCGCGCCTGCATCGACGCACCGATGACGCTCGAGCCGGGTCAAACCGTGCTCGTGCCAACGGGGCTGGCCATTCATGTTGGCGATCCGGGCTACGCGGCGCTGATCCTGCCGCGATCGGGCCTCGGCCACAAACACGGCATCGTCCTGGGCAATCTCGTCGGCTTGATCGATTCGGACTACCAGGGCGAACTGATGATTTCGACCTGGAACCGCGGCGAAACGACGTTCGCGTTGAATCCGATGGAGCGGCTGGCGCAACTCGTCATCGTGCCCGTCGTGCAGGCGAAGTTCAATATCGTCGACGAATTCGCGCCGAGCGAGCGCGGCGCCAGCGGCTTCGGCAGCACCGGCAAGCATTGAGGCGACCGACCGCTGATGGGCTGAATCGTTGAGACGTTGCGGCGATGAATGAATAGCGATCGCGCCGACGGATAAATAGCGTGACGCCCCCTCCGCACCGGCCCGAGCGGTACTCAAAATAAAAACGGCGCTTCGGATGACGAAGCGCCGTTTCTTCAGGCGAACCCCGATTCGCCGGACCTACCGGACTATTCGACCTCGACCGCCTCCGGGCTCGCATTGCGCGGTGCAGCGTTCTCGTCGAACGTCAGTTGCACCTTGTCGTTTTCGTCGACATCGACCGTGACTCGCCCGCCGCTCATGAGCTTGCCGAACAACAACTCGTCGGCCAATGCGCGGCGTATCGTGTCTTGAATCAAGCGCTGCATCGGCCGTGCGCCCATCAGCGGATCGAAGCCATGCTTCGCGAGGTGCTTGCGCAGTGCATCGGTGAAGAGCGCATCGACCTTCTTCTCGTGCAGCTGGTCTTCAAGCTGCATGAGGAACTTGTCGACCACGCGCATGATGATTTCTTCATCGAGCGAGCGGAAGCTGATGACCGCGTCGAGCCGGTTACGGAACTCGGGCGTGAACATCCGCTTGATGTCGGCCATTTCGTCGCCCGTTTCGCGACGCGACGTAAAGCCGATCGTGCCCTTTTGCATCGATTCCGCGCCCGCGTTGGTCGTCATGATGATGATGACGTTGCGGAAATCGGCCTTGCGACCGTTGTTGTCCGTCAGCGTGCCGTGGTCCATGACCTGCAGCAGCACATTGAAGATGTCCGGGTGCGCCTTCTCGATTTCGTCGAGCAGCAATACGCAATGCGGCTTCTTCGTCACCGCCTCGGTCAGCAACCCGCCCTGGTCGAAACCGACATAGCCCGGCGGCGCCCCGATCAATCGGCTGACGGCATGCCGTTCCATGTACTCCGACATATCGAAACGAATCAGTTCGATGCCGAGCGTGAACGCAAGCTGCCGTGCGACTTCGGTCTTGCCGACGCCGGTCGGCCCCGAGAACAGGAACGCGCCGATCGGTTTGTCGGTTTTTCCGAGCCCGGCACGCGCCATCTTGATGGCGGCCGAAAGCGCGTCGATGGCTGGATCCTGGCCGAACACGACCGATTTCAGATCGCGATCGAGCGTCTGCAGTTTGCTGCGATCGTCTTGCGAGACGCTTTGCGCCGGCACACGTGCGATCTTGGAGATGATTTCCTCGATCTCACCCTTGCCGATCGTCTTCTTCTGCTTGGACTTCGGCAGGATGCGCTGCGCCGCGCCCGCTTCGTCGATCACGTCGATCGCTTTGTCAGGCAGATGACGATCGGTAATGAAGCGAGCCGACAACTCGGCCGCCGCCGACAGCGCGCCCGACGAATATTTGACGCCGTGATGCTCTTCGAAGCGCGACTTGAGCCCGCGCAGAATCGCGACCGTCTGCTCCACGGTCGGCTCGGTCACGTCGATCTTCTGGAAGCGCCGCGACAGCGCCGCGTCCTTTTCGAAGATGCCGCGATATTCGGTGAATGTCGTCGCGCCGATGCACTTGAGCGTACCCGAGGACAGCGCCGGCTTCAGCAGATTGGAGGCGTCCAGCGTACCGCCCGATGCGGCGCCCGCACCGATCAGCGTGTGAATTTCATCGATGAACAAAATCGCGTGCGGGCGCTCTTTGAGCTCCTTGAGCACGGTCTTCAGGCGCTGCTCGAAATCGCCGCGGTACTTCGTGCCGGCCAACAGCGCCCCCATGTCGAGCGAATAGACCTGCGCATCGGCGAGAATATCGGGCACTTCGCCGCGCGTAATGCGCCAGGCGAGGCCTTCGGCGATCGCCGTCTTGCCCACGCCTGCCTCGCCGACGAGCAGCGGATTGTTCTTGCGACGCCGGCACAGCACCTGCACGACGCGCTCGACCTCCGACTCGCGGCCGATCAGCGGATCGATGCGGCCGTCCTTCGCCATCTGATTGAGGTTCTGCGTGAACTGCGCGAGCGGCGTTTCCTTCTGCGAAGCGGCGTCCTCCGCTTCGGCATTGGCGTCGCCCGTCTTGGCCGCATCGCTGCTGTTCGTCTTCGCGATGCCATGCGAAATGAAGTTGACGACATCGAGCCGCGTCACGCCCTGCTGCTGCAGGTAGTAGACGGCATGCGAATCCTTCTCGCCGAAGATCGCGACGAGCACGTTCGCCCCCGTCACTTCCTTCTTGCCGTTCGACGTCGACTGCACATGCATGATCGCGCGCTGAATCACGCGCTGGAAACCGAGCGTGGGCTGCGTGTCGACGTCGTCGGTGCCGGGCACCGTCGGTGTGTTGTCGTGGATGAAATTGCGCAGGTTTTGGCGCAAATCCTCGATGTTGGCCGCGCACGCGCGCAACACTTCGGCGGCCGTTGGATTGTCCAGCAACGCCAGCAACAGATGCTCGACCGTGATGAACTCATGCCGCGCCTGGCGTGCTTCCATGAACGCCATGTGCAGGCTGACTTCCAGTTCCTGGGCAATCATGCTTCCTCCATCACGCACTGCAGCGGATGCCCTGCCTGCCGTGCGTGGGTAACAACTTGCTCGACCTTGGTCGACGCGATATCCCGCGTATAGACCCCACATACCCCCCGCCCTTCGCGATGCACTTTCAGCATGATCTGCGTAGCGGTCTCTCTATCTTTATTGAAATACTCTTGCACGATCATCACGACAAATTCCATTGGCGTGAAATCGTCATTCAGCAGGACAACCTTATACATGGACGGCGGTTTCAGCGCTTTTTCCTGCCGCTCCAGTACGGTGCCATCCTGCTTGTCCGGGATAATCGCCATACACCCATTCTAAACAACTCGGACGGGCTCGCAATCCTGCCAAAACCCCGACCGACAGGTTGGTGGACCGGGCCGCCGCCAACCGACGACCCGCGTTGAGTCGCGCACGCCGATCAGACACCGCGTCCCGCATCGTGCGCGCCATCGCGCCGCCGCTTCGCATCGCCGCTTCACATCGCCGCAGCTCCCTGCCGTTGCGACGCAAAAACCAGGCAAGCGCTTCGAGTATCGCACATAGCGTGCCGACCTTCCCGACGCCCCACACACCCGGCCGATGCCGCAACCCACAACAGCTGCACCGGATCTATCTGCGTCGATTATGCGACTTTTCAAGAGCCGCCGCTTGCGCTAGCGCACAAATGAGAAGCCGGAGAAACCCTGAAAACCCACGCTCGAGGCAACGCTCAGTCCTCCATCTCAAAATTCACTTGACACCTGCTTAAAGAGATCCAACAATCAAGCTGGCACTTTTTTTCAGCTAGCCGCAAGAAGTGGAAGTACGGAAAAAAAAATGCCGAGGTGAGCTAGTGCGGAGGGGGCGGCCGCTATCGAAGCGGCTGTCGGGCTTTTCGAGCATGCTCGTGGTAGGACATGAGTTACAGGGGAAGTTGGTATGGCAACTGGTACGGTCAAATGGTTCAATGACGCGAAAGGCTTCGGATTCATCACGCCCGATGAAGGCGGCGAGGATCTGTTTGCGCACTTCTCGGCCATCCAGATGAACGGTTTCAAAACGCTCAAGGAAGGTCAGAAGGTGAGCTTTGAGGTCGTCCAAGGACCGAAGGGCAAGCAGGCATCGAACATTCAGTCGGCAGCTTAAAACTGATTCGACTGCAGCGCCTATGAAAGCCCGGCTCCGGCCGGGTTTTTTTTAAGAGCGGGTGGTGCACACCTGCTGCGGCATTAACGGCCGACGTCCAGTGTGTACGTAAGGAACACCTCGTCGCGGCGCTATCCCATCGACTCATAGAGCGCTTGCGCCTGCAGATTCGTCCTGGCCGTCGTCAAATCCATTCGCACCTTGCCGTCGGCGCGCGCCCGCGTGTGCGCCGCCGCGAGCAAGCACTTCGCTACGCCGCGCCGCCGAGCGCGCGGCTCGACGAACAAGTCGTACAGCACATAGATCGGACCCGCCTCCACCGAGCAAAACGACGGGTAAAGCTGGCAAAAACCGGCGAGCACACCCTGCCCCTCATCGGCGACGAGCACGACCGATTCGCCATTTTCAGTTCGCGCACGAAGGAACTGCTCGGCATGCATCAAGTTGGGGCGCTGCTCGTAAAATTGTCGATATAAATCGAACAATCGAGCGGTTTCAGGCAAGTCGCTGGATTCAAAAGCGCGAATGTAAATCGAATCGTTCATGCGGAGCAATATCGGGAAGAATAAAAGGTCGCTCTATGCGCGCGGCATACCAAAGCAAAACCCCGGCCGGCACGCTGTGCCAACCGGGGTTTTTTGCCACTATGTTTCGGGGGCTGCAGTATCGGCTGCTTACATATTTTCGATCATCACCTGACCGAAGCCCGAACACGACACCTGGGTCGCGCCTTCCATCAAGCGGGCGAAGTCGTACGTGACGCGTTTTTGCAGAATCGACTTCTCCATCGACGAGATGATCACGTCGGCCGCTTCCGTCCAGCCCATGTGGCGCAACATCATTTCAGCCGAGAGGATTTCCGAACCCGGGTTCACATAGTCCTTACCCGCGTATTTCGGCGCCGTGCCGTGGGTGGCTTCGAACATCGCCACGGAATCGGACATGTTCGCGCCCGGAGCGATGCCGATGCCGCCGACTTGCGCAGCCAGCGCGTCGGAAATGTAATCGCCGTTCAGGTTCAGCGTGGCGATGACGTCGTATTCGGCAGGACGCAACAGAATCTGCTGCAGGAATGCGTCGGCGATCACGTCCTTCACGACGATCTCGTTGCCCGTCTTCGGGTTCTTGAACTTCATCCACGGGCCGCCGTCGATCAGTTCCGCGCCGAATTCCTTCTGCGCAAGCGCATAGCCGGCATCGCGGAACGCGCCTTCCGTGTACTTCATGATGTTGCCCTTATGCACGAGCGTGACCGAGCGGCGATCGTTGTCGATCGCGTACTGGATCGCCTTGCGCACGAGGCGTTCCGTGCCTTCGCGCGACACGGGCTTCACGCCGATGCCCGAAGTTTCGGGGAAACGAATCTTCTTGACGCCCATTTCCTCGCGCAGGAACTTGATGACCTTCTTGGCCTGCTCCGATTCGGCCGCCCATTCGATACCGGCGTAGATGTCTTCCGAGTTCTCACGGAAGATCACCATGTTCGTCTTTTCGGGCTCGCGCACCGGCGAAGGCACACCCTTGAAGTACTGCACCGGGCGCAGGCAGACATACAGGTCCAACTCTTGACGCAGCGCGACGTTCAGCGAGCGGATACCGCCGCCGACCGGCGTCGTCAGCGGGCCCTTGATCGAAACGACGTACTCCTTGAGCACCTGCAGCGTTTCGTCGGGCAGCCATACGTCGGGGCCGTACACCTTGGTCGCCTTCTCGCCCGCGTAGATTTCCATCCAGTGGATCTTGCGCTTGCCGCCGTACGCCTTCGCGACTGCCGCGTCGACCACCTTGATCATCACCGGCGTGATGTCAAAACCCGTGCCGTCACCTTCGATGTAGGGAATGATCGGCTGGTCGGAAACGTTGAGCGAAAAGTCCGCGTTGACGGTGATCTTGTCACCGCCCGTCGGAACCTTGATGTGCTGATACGGCATGATCGACTCCAGTGTTGGCTGTGCGGGTGGAAAGCAATGATGTGCGGTAAGGCGCATCCGGACGTTTGTCTCCCGAGCGCTGACGCGCAGCACCTGCCCAATCTTCGGTTCGGCGCTCGATGCGGCCGCGCCTGTGCGGCTGGATGGCTATTCTAGCCCACGTCGAATGGCTGGCGCCGCCATCATGGCGGGGGCCGGCGCAAGCAAAGATGGAAGACAAGCGAGGCGGTCAGTCTTGGGTCTTATATAAGACAAAAGACTTGGGCGTTCCGTATTATGCATTAAGATTCCGCCATTTGCCATAGAGGCCGGGGGAGACATGCGTCTCATCGCACTCAACAAACCGTTCGGCACGATCTGTCAATTTTCGGCGCATGAGACGCGCACCTCGCTCGGCGATTGGGTCGACGTTCCGGGCGTCTATCCGGCAGGGCGTCTCGACGCCGACAGCGAAGGGCTGCTGCTGCTGACCGATGACGGCGCACTGCAAGCGCGCATCGCCGAGCCGCGTCACAAGCTCGCCAAACGTTATTGGGCGCAAGTCGAGGGCCTGCCCGACGAGGCGGCGCTCGCCAGGCTTGCGGCGGGCGTCGATCTTGGCGATTACGTGACGCGACCGTGTCACGTGCGCGTCATCGACGAGCCGGCAACGCTGTGGCCGCGGGTCCCGCCGATTCGCTACCGCGCGGCGATTCCGACGACCTGGATCGAACTCGACATCACCGAAGGCAAAAACCGGCAGGTGCGGCGCATGACCGCGGCCGTCGGCTTCCCGACGCTTCGTCTCGTGCGCGCCGGGATCGGCGCGCTGGATTTGATGGCGCTCGGGCTTCCCCCAGGCCAATGGCGCGAATTGCCGCCACGTTCCCCGTGGGAAGGCCTGCCGTAAAAAAAATCGCGTCAACCAACAGCGCGGGTCGCGCGTTATCCGACGCAGATGCCGCACAAAGCTATCCGGCATTCGCCTTCGGCCCCCGCCAGCCGTGCTGTTTTACAGCGCGGAACGTCGACCGGAGCGCTGGCAGACACATCGGCAATTTGTTCGATGCGGCTGTCAACCGAAAGGTGGATGGCGCGTTTAACGACATGACTCATTGACCGGGTCATTTGGTTAATTAACTAAAGCTGAGGATTCACACATGAACAAACTGATCGCCGCTCTGGTCGCTGGCCTGTTTGCAACGGCTGCTTTCGCCCAAGGTTCGGCTCCGGAAGCCGCTTCGGCTGCTGCTCCGGCCGCTGCTTCGGCTCCCGCCAAGCACATGAAGAAGCACGCCAAGAAGCACCCCAAGAAGGCTGCCAAGGCGGCCAAGGCTGCTGCCGCTTCGGGCGCTTCGGAGTAAGTTTGTTGTAACAACGCAGTCAAGAACCAGCAGTACTGCCGTTCTTTACGGCGTTGAAGGCAGGCGACCGCAAGGCGCCTGCCTTTTTCTCTTTGTGCGCAGGCACTTTGCATCGTCCGCGCCGACTCGCGTAACATGCGCGGGTTCTCGTCGTCGAAAAGGAGTGGTGTCGTGCGATTTTCGTTTCGCTCGTGGATGGCGCGCCTTGCGCTTCGCCTTGCCTTGCCCGCTTGCGCGCTCGTCGCCGCACAGTTCGTGCCGGGGCCCGTGTTCGCCCAATCCATGCCGGCGGGCGCCAAGCCGCCCGAGGCATTCCCGCACGTGAAGCTGACAGCCGGCATGTTCGTGATCGACGCCGCCGTCGCAGCCAACGACGCGGATCGCGAGCAAGGGCTCATGTATCGCACGCAGCTTGCGCCGAACGAAGGCATGCTGTTCGTCTTCGGCGAAAATGCCGTTCATTGCTTTTGGATGAAGAACACGCTGATCCCGCTGTCGATCGCGTTCATGCGCGCCGACGGCACGGTCACCGACATCGACGAGATGCAGGCCGAGACCACCAACAATCATTGCCCGCGCAACAACGGCGTCTATGCACTCGAGATGAGCAAAGGCTGGTTCGCCGCGAAAGGCATCAAGCCCGGCATGAAGATCGAGGGCCTGCCGCGCGCGCAGTAACCGCCGCGCCGCTTCTTCTCACTTTCCATTGCGGCGCCGGGTGCGGCCGGCCCGCGTCGGTTACGGTCGCTCCCTTGCGGCAAGGCCCGGGCGTCGCGCCCGACCCCTCGTCGGTGACCCTGCAAAAGCCTTGGGCAGGCGCTATGCTTGTAAGTCTGCAACACCGTACGTGCCGCGAACGCGTTCCAGGCCATCCCCGGCGGTTCGCGGCGCCCAAATCCCAAGGAGATCGACGTGCCCCGCAAGACTCCCATCGAGCGCTATCGAAACATCGGCATCAGCGCTCACATCGATGCCGGCAAAACAACGACCACCGAACGCATCCTGTTCTACACCGGCGTCAGCCATAAGATCGGCGAGGTTCACGAGGGCGCAGCTGTGATGGACTGGATGGAGCAGGAGCAGGAGCGCGGCATCACGATCACCTCGGCCGCGACCACTGCGTTCTGGAAGGGCATGGCCGGCAACTATCCCGAGCACCGGATCAACATCATCGACACGCCGGGCCACGTCGACTTCACGATCGAAGTCGAACGCTCGATGCGCGTGCTCGACGGCGCCTGCATGGTCTACGACTCCGTCGGCGGTGTGCAGCCGCAGTCCGAGACGGTATGGCGTCAGGCCAACAAGTACAAGGTGCCGCGCATCGCATTCGTCAACAAAATGGATCGCGTCGGTGCCGATTTCTTTCGCGTCCAGCGGCAGATCGGCGAACGATTGAAAGGCGTCGCCGTGCCGATTCAGATTCCCGTCGGCGCCGAGGACAATTTCCAAGGCGTCATCGATCTCGTCAAGATGAAAGCGATCATCTGGGACGAGGAAAGCCAGGGCGTGAAGTTCGAGTATCGGGAGATCCCCGACAACCTGCGAGCCACCGCGGAAGAATGGCGTGGAAAGATGGTCGAAGCCGCCGCCGAAGCCAGCGAGGAGCTGCTCGAAAAGTACCTCGAGGATCACACGTCGCTCTCGGAAGCGGAAATCAAGGGCGGCCTGCGCAAACGTACGATCGCCAATGAAATCGTGCCGATGCTGTGCGGCAGCGCGTTCAAAAACAAGGGCGTGCAAGCCATGCTCGATGCCGTCATCGACTATCTGCCCTCGCCCATCGACGTTCCTGCGATTCTGGGCCACGACGAGGATGACAACGAATCCGAACGTCATCCGAGCGACGAAGAGCCTTTCTCGGCGCTGGCATTCAAGATCATGACCGACCCGTTCGTCGGCCAGCTGATCTTTTTCCGCGTCTATTCGGGCATCGTCAATTCGGGCGACACGGTCCTCAATTCGACGAAGAGCAAGAAGGAGCGCGTCGGGCGGATCCTGCAGATGCACGCGAACGACCGCAAGGAGATCAAAGAGGTCTATGCGGGCGACATCGCCGCCGCCGTCGGCCTGAAAGAGGCGACGACGGGCGACACGCTCTGCGATCCGGCCAACCCGATCATCCTCGAGCGCATGATCTTCCCCGAGCCCGTGATCTCGCAGGCGGTCGAGCCCAAGACGAAGGCCGACCAGGAAAAAATGGGCATCGCATTGAATCGCCTCGCGCAGGAAGATCCGTCGTTCCGCGTGCAGACCGACGAAGAATCGGGGCAGACGATCATCTCGGGCATGGGCGAGCTGCACCTCGAAATTCTCGTCGACCGGATGAAACGCGAGTTCGGCGTCGAAGCGACGGTGGGCAAGCCGCAAGTGGCGTACCGCGAGACCGTGCGCACGGCCGCCGAGGATGTCGAAGGCAAATTCGTCAAGCAATCGGGCGGCCGCGGCCAGTACGGCCACGTCGTCATCAAGCTGGAACCGCAGCCGCCGGGCAAAGGCTACGAATTCGTCGATGCGATCAAGGGCGGCGTCGTGCCGCGCGAGTACATTCCGGCCGTCGACAAGGGCATTCAGGAAACGCTCAAGAGCGGCGTGCTGGCCGGCTATCCCGTCGTCGATGTGAAGGTGACACTGACGTTCGGTTCGTACCACGACGTCGACTCGAACGAAAACGCGTTCCGCATGGCCGGTTCGATGGCGTTCAAGGACGGCATGCGACGCGCGAAGCCGGTGCTGCTCGAGCCGATGATGGCCGTCGAGGTCGAAACGCCCGAGGACTTCATGGGTAACGTCATGGGCGATCTCTCGGGCCGGCGCGGCATCGTGCAAGGCATGGACGACATCGCGGGCGGCGGCGGCAAGGTCATTCGCGCCGAGGTGCCGCTCGCCGAGATGTTCGGCTATTCCACGTCGCTGCGCTCGCTCACGCAAGGCCGCGCGACCTACACGATGGAGTTCAAGCACTATTCGGAGACACCCGCGAACGTTTCGGATGCCATCATCAATACGAAAGGCAAGTAACGCCTCGCCCGCCCGCGAACGCCGGAGCGTGCGTGGGCGCTGGCAGCCATGATCGAGCCCGTCGGGGGTGCCGCACGCCCGACGGGTTTTTTTCGTTACACTGCAACCGTATTCGTCGCCGCCGTACCGATCGTCAACGCCGCGATGCTCCTCCACGAGCGCGCCTCCCACACGAACCGGAACCCCATCGATGAAGAAACCCCAAGCGCTCAGCCAAGCTCTGGCCGCCGCCCGCCGCGATGCCGGCGAACCCGGCAATCACGCCATCGACGAATTCCTCGCGCACCGCATTTCCCGCCGCGAGCTGCTGCGCTACGCGAGCGTGCTCGGGTATTCGAGCGTCGTTCTTGCCGCAGGCGGCCTTGCCGTGCCGCAACGCGCGCGGGCTCAAGCGGGCAGTCACGCCTCTTCGAACGCGACCATCCGCGTCGCGCACCTGACGCCGGCGGGACGTGTCGATCCGCTGTCCGTCGCCGATGCCGCAGGGCTTGCACTCGTCGCGCAGACGGGCGAATTCCTGATCGACGATCCTGGCGATGCCTCCGGATTGAAAAGCGCTTTGGCGCTCGCGTGGCAGTCGAACGAGAAGGGCGATGTCTGGACCTTCAAACTGCGACCCAACGTCAGGTTTCACGACGGCAAGCCGCTCAGCGCCAAAGACGTCGCTGCCACCTTCGATCGGCTCGCCGATCCCGCGAGCGGGTCAGCCGCCCTATCGGTCTTCAAGGGCGTGCTGTCGAAGGGCGGCGCGCGCGTCGTCGACGAGCATACGGTCGCGTTTCATCTCGATGCGCCGAACGGCAATTTCCCCTACTACGTCTCATCGGACAATTACAATGCGGTGATCCTGCCGGCCGACTTCAAAGGCGACTACGAAGCGAGCTTCATCGGCACAGGCCCGTTCAAGCTCGAACGATACGAGGCCAAACGCGGTGCGTCATTCGTTAGGAATCCTGACTATTGGGGCGAGAAGGCGCTGCCCGCACGCGTGCAATTCGTTTTCTATGCCGACAGCCAGGCACAGATTCTCGCGTTGCAAGGACGGCAAGCCGACGTCATGGGCGACCTCACCGTCCAGGGCGGCCTCGGTATCTTCAACAATCCGGAATTTGTCGTACAGGGCGTCAGATCGAGCGCGCATCGTCAGATTCACATGCGTTGCGATACTGCGCCGTTCACTGACAAGCGCGTGCGCCAGGCGCTCGCGCTGGCCGTCGACCGCGAAGTGCTCGTGCGCGGCCTGTTCAAGGGCAGAGCCGTGGTCGGCAACGACAGTCCGTTCGCGCCGATTTTTCCGTCGACCAACCCGTCCGTGCCGCAGCGCCACGTCGACATCGCCATGGCAAAGAAATTGCTGGCGCAAGCGGGGCACCCCAACGGATTCGCCGCAACCCTGACCACCGAGAAATTCATGGAGATCCCCGACCTGGCTGTCGTCATGCAGAACGCGGCAAAGGCAATCGGCGTGACGCTCACGTTGAAGGTCGAAAGCCAAAGCCAGTATTACGGCAAAGGCACCTTTGGCAGTTCCGACTGGCTCGACGCGCCGCTCGGCATCACCGATTACGGTCATCGAGGGGTGCCCAATCTGTTCTTGAATGCCCCGCTCGTCGGCAGCGGCGCCTGGAATGCGGCGCATTTTCATAACGCGCAATATGACAAGCTCGTCGCTCGGTTCGTCGGTGCGATCGACGTCGCTTCGCAAAAGCAGATTGCCGGCGAGATCGAACGGCTGCTGCTCGATGAAACGCCGATGATCATTCCGTACTTCTTCGATCAACTCATCGCCACGCGCAAGAACCTGACGGGCGTTCGCTTCACCGCCATTTCGCAGCTGTATTTCGATCGCGCGCAATTGACCGCGTGACCCGGGCCGCAGGCACGCCCGGGCGTGCCGGGCAACCGTAAGTTCTCCTAAGGAATCGACGACAGTCTCCCCCGCCCACGATGTCCGATACTGCATTTTCGTTTCGCCGACGCCGCGTCCGTGGCAGCGCCGAGCGCGTCGTCCGCTTTCTCGCGGGTCGGCTCGCGTTGTCGCTGGTCACGCTGTGGCTGCTGTCGATGATCGTGTTCGCGCTCGGTCAGTTGTTGCCCGGCGACATCGGTCGCGCCATTCTGGGCCCACTCGCCGACGCCAGAGCCGTAGCCGCGCTCGATCATCAGCTCGGCGCGGATCGCCCCGTGCTGGTCCAATACGCTCAGTGGATCGGCCATCTCGTGCGCGGCGACATGGGACAGTCGTATGCCTATCGTTCGCCGGTGGCGCCCTTCGTCGGCCACGCGCTGCTCAATTCGGCCAAGCTCGGTGCGCTGGCTTTCGTCATTGTCGTGCCGCTCGCGATTGCGGCCGGCGTCTGGGCCGCGTTGCATGAGGGGCGATGGCTCGATCGAGTGCTCATGATCGTCGGGTTGTCGGCGACGGTCGTACCCGAGTTCGTTTCGTCGATCACACTGATTCTCGTGTTCGCCATCTGGCTGCGCTGGCTGCCCAGCGAAGCGGGCTATCCCGACGATGCGAGCGCGCTGACTGCGCTGCGCCATCTGATCCTGCCCGCGATGCCGCTCGTATTCGTGTTGTTCGGCTATATCGCGAGAATGGCGCGAGCCGGCACCGTCGAAGCGATCGACGCGGACTACACGCGCACAGCCGTGCTGAAAGGGTTGCCGGGGCGCGTCGTGCTCATTCGCCACGTGCTGCCCAACGCGCTGATGCCGACGATCACGGTAGCGGCCACGCAGCTCGGCTATATCGTGGGCGGACTCGTCGTCGTCGAGACGCTGTTTCACTACGAGGGCATCGGCTCCTTGATCTACAACGCGGCCATGGCGAAGGACTTTCCGATGCTCGAAGCCGGCGTGCTCGTCGTCGGCGTCGTCTACATGGTCGCGAACCTCGTCGCCGATGCGTTGATCGTGACGCTCGACCCGCGCCTGCGCCTGGGAGGCACGCCTTGAACGGCGCAATAGAGACGCAAGAAGGATCGGCGTCCGGCGATCGCACACCGCACGCGCCGCGCTTTGAAGCATTGCGTGCCCTCGCCCGTTCGCCGAGTTTCGTGATCGGCTGCACGATTCTTTTGTTTTGGGTCGTCTGTGCACTGTTCGGGCCGTTGATCGTGCCGCTCGATCCCTATGCGTCCGACCCGCTGAACTCGCTCGCGCCGCCCGGCCACGCACATTGGTTCGGCACCGATCAGCTCGGCCGCGACGTGTTCTCGCGCGTGATCGTCGGCGCCCGCGACATTCTGACCATCGCTCCGCTCGCCACGCTCGTCGGCACCGTCAGCGGTACGACGTTAGGACTCACCGTCGGGTACTTCGGCGGGTGGCTCGACAATTCGTTAGGACGACTGATCGATGCGCTGCTCGCATTGCCGCTCGTCGTGCTTGCGCTGGCAGCGCTCGCCGCACTCGGCGCGTCGAACGCGACCGTCGTGCTCGTGATCGGTTTGACGTTCATGCCGATTACGGCACGCACGGTGCGGGCGGCCGTCATTTCCGAGCGCCATCTCGACTATGTCGATGCAGCACAGCTGCGCGGCGAACGTGCGCCATACATCATGTTCGTCGAAATATTGCCGAATGTGCTGCCGCCGGTCATCGTCGAAGCGACGGTTCGCCTTGGCTATGCGATCTTTGCCGTCGCGACGCTTTCGTTCCTGGGTTTCGGTATCCAGCCGCCTTCGGCCGACTGGGGCTTGGCCTTGTCCGAATCGTATGCGCTGATGACGGGCGGCGCATGGTGGACCGTCGTGTTCGACGCGGGGGCGATCGCCACGCTCGTCGTCGGCGTCAATCTGATTGCCGACAGCGTGCAGGGAGTGCTCGATCGATGACTGCATCGCGCTGCAGCTATCCCGCCTTCGAACCCACCGCGGCCGGCGATGACGATGCGCTCGCCGTCGTCGGTTTGAGCGTCGCTTATCGGGTGCGCGGTCGCGACCGGGAGGTGCTGCATGACGTGACATTCCGCGTCCGGCGCGGCGAGGCATATGGGCTTGTCGGCGAATCGGGTTGCGGCAAATCGACCGTGGCGCTGACGGCGCTCGCCTATCTGCCGCGCAACGGCAAAGTCACTTCGGGCCGCATTTCGATCACGGGACGCGACATCGCCTCGCTTTCCGCCGATAAGCTTCGTACGATGCGCGCGCAAACGGTGTCGATGGTTTATCAGGACCCGGCCCGCGCGCTGAATCCGTCGCTGACGATCGCGCGCCAAGTGTCGGAGGCGTTCGAACTCGCAGGCGCGACCCGCACCGAGGCGCTCGCGCGTGCGCTCGAGATGCTGCGCCATGTGCGCATCGCGGCGCCCGAGCGCGTCATGAGCTGCTACCCGCACCAGTTGTCGGGCGGCATGCAGCAGCGCGTCGTCATTGCGATGGCGTTGGCGTCGAAACCCGCGCTATTGATTCTCGACGAGCCAACCACGGGCCTGGACGCGACGGTCGAAGCCGAGGTGCTCGACCTCGTCGCGAAGCTGCGCGCCGAATATGGCACCGCAGTGCTCTTCATCAGCCACAACCTGGCCGTAATCGGCCGCATGTGCAGCCGCGTGGGCGTGCTGTATGCGGGCCGTCTCGTCGAAGAAGGGGCGACCGAAGATGTGTTCGGCGCGCCGCGCCATCCCTATACCGTCGGTCTTTTGCGTTGCCTGCCCGGTCGAAGCCGAAGCAAAGACGGCATGCCACTCGATACGATCGCGGGCAGCTTGCCGCCGCCGGGCGCCGTCATCGCGGGCTGCGCGTTCGCGCCGCGCTGCCGGTTGGCCGACGACCGCTGCAGGCGCGATGCGCCGCCGCCGTATCGATTCCATGGCGAGCATGGCGCGCAGATGTCGCGCTGCCATTACTACGAGCAGGCAGCAACGTTGCCGCATGTCGGCGGGCAGCCTGCGCCGGGGCAACAGCCCAAGGTAGAGAGGGCCGCCCATGCTCCGCTTGCCCTGCATGCTGCGCATCTGTCGAAGACGTTCGATGCATCGGGTGTGCCGTTGCGCGCTGTCGACGACGTCTCGCTTGATCTTGTCGCCGGAGAAACGCTCGGCCTTGTCGGCGAATCGGGCAGCGGCAAGACGACGCTTGCGAAGCTGCTCGTCGGCCTCGTCGCGCCCGACGCGGGCGGCACGCTCGAACTCGACGGGAGGCCGCTGCCCGCGCACGTTGCGAGCCGCGACGATGAGCAGGTCAA
This sequence comes from Trinickia soli, assembly GCF_002879855.1. Lineage (GTDB taxonomy): Bacteria > Pseudomonadota > Gammaproteobacteria > Burkholderiales > Burkholderiaceae > Trinickia > Trinickia soli. Next base: position 37,619 of record NZ_PNYB01000037.1, read on the forward strand.
GTCGCTGCAGATCGTGTTTCAGAACCCCGATTCGGCGCTTAATCGCGCGCATTCGGTCAAGCGGCTCATTGGTCGCGCCCTGTCCAAGCTCGGCGCGCTGCGCGGACGCGCTCACCGCGCACGCCTCGCCACGCTCGCGCAAGCCGTGCGACTGCCGACGCGCTACCTCGATTCGCGCACGCGGCAATTGTCGGGCGGCCTGAAACAGCGTGTCGCGATTGCGCGGGCGTTTGCCGGCGACCCTCGCGTCGTCGTCTGCGACGAGCCCACTTCGGCGCTCGACGTATCCGTGCAAGCGGCCATTTTGAATCTGCTCGCCGATTTGCAGCGCGAACGCGGTGTCAGCTACGTTTTCATTTCGCACGATCTGCATGTGGTTCGCTACGTCGCCGATCGCATCGCGGTGCTCTATGTGGGTAGGCTGCTCGAAATCGGGCCCGCTCGCGCCGTCTTCGACGGTCCTAATCATCCCTACACCGAAGCTCTGCTATCGGCGATGCCGACGTTCGGCAGTCCTAACGATCTGTCGAAGACGCGCATCAGGCTCGTCGGCGATCCGCCAAGTGCGGCCGCACCGCCCTCGGGCTGCGTATTCCACACGCGGTGCCCGCGCAAGCTCGGCGCTGTTTGCGAGGAGCGCGACCCGGCCTTCGCCGACGCCGGCGGAGGTCATCGCATTCGCTGCCATATCCCCGTCAGCGAGCTGCGCGCATTGCAACGCGAAGCGCAAGGCGCTTGAAAGACGCGCGCGCTCGATCCCCCTTCTTTTGTTTCTCCCGCGCCTGTGTTCGGCACCGCTCATTGACGTGTCTGCGCCGCGTTTCATCGTTGAAACGCTTTTGGCGGCATTCCTGCTTGTCGATGCCTTTGCGCCGGCATCGAACCATATGCGGCGCCGTGCAGCACGCGATGGCACGAATGTCGCAATAACGCACACGCATGGCCGCGTGATCGACGCGCCCTGGGCAGCAAACGGCGAGGCGGTATCGCGACCGCTGGCGTGTGGGCTTTCGCACAAACGAATCTCAGACGCCATGTGATACGCGCCTCGACCATGCCTCGGTAGCCATGTTCGCCCTTGGGGCGAAAGGAGTACGACGACATTCGAGCGTCGTTCCAAGCGGGGAAGATCGCGATGAAGACCACACAAATTAATAAGGACTCCTATCTATTCAGGGGCGTCCTCAAAGCAACGGCTGGCGCAGCAGTCGCTCTACTCGCGAGCGGGGCTCATGCTGGATCGTTTGTCGACCTGATGGGCCACTGGCTGATCGAGTCGAGCGCCGCCGTACAAGCCGGCGCCGCCTACTCCAGCGAATCGGGTTCACCGCAGCGAACGCGGCTTCAGGCTGCGGCGCCGTTGGGAACGGCGTCGCTCTCGCCCTCGCCCTCGCCCTCGCCCTCGCCCTCGCCCTCGCCCTCGCCCGATGCCGATGCCGATGCCGATGCAAATGCCGATGCAAATGCGAACGTGCCGGGCGCGTCGGTCAACTTGCCGTGTCGCGACGCCGCCGGTAGCTCGGCGTGCGACGGCCCCGCCGATGAAGCGACTACCAGTGGAGTTGGCGGCACCAGCGATGGCAGTTCGGCCAGCGGCGACGGCAACAACGGGGCCAACAACGGCGGCGCGTTCGGCGGCGGACGCGGGGGCGACAACGGTAGTGCAGCGGGAGCGCCCGGGCAAGGCGGGACAT
>NZ_PNYB01000038.1 GCF_002879855.1 Trinickia soli
ATCAAGAATTTGGCAACAGCAGCCACATCCGGCCCGCCTGCTTCATCTTGCCGGCGAGATCGCCCGCGTCGTCACCAAGTCCCCAGAAGTAATCGGCACGCACGCCGCCGCGAATCGCGGAACCCGTATCCTGTGCGAACACCACTCTATTCATCGGCGTATTCGTGAATGGCCGGGTCGTCTCCAGGAACACAGCCGTGCCGAGCGGAATCGCCCCCGGATCGACAGCGATCGAGCGTTCAGGCGTGAGCGGCACTCCGAGCGCTCCTATCGGTCCGTCGCCGCCAGCGGATGCGGGCTGCGTCGCCGGCATCTCGCGAAAGAAAACGAAGCGCGGGTTCGTATCGAGCAAGCTCGCCACACGGGCCGGGTTGGCTCGCGCCCAAGCCTTGATGCCTTGCATCGTCGCCTGCGCCGGCGTGATCTCGCCGCGATCCAAGAGCCATCGGCCAATCGACTTGTAAGGCTGATTGTTCGACCCGCCGAAACCGACCCGCATCACACTGCCGTCGTCGAGCACGATGCGGCCCGAACCCTGCACCTGCAAAAAGAAGGCTTCGATCGGATCGTCGACCCAAACGAGCTCGTTGCCATCGAGCACGCCCGAGCGCTCCAGTTGCGCGCGGGGCGGCAGCGCGGCGCCCGCGCGATAGCCGGATGGCCAACGGTAAAGCGGATACTGATACGGGCCGCGCCGTGTACGAGAGCCATTCAGCAACGGCTCGTAATAGCCCGTCACGAGCCCATCGACCGATCCGTCGCTGTTCGCCAGTTGAAACGGCGTGAAGTAGGTTTCGAAGAACGAGCGCGTGCCCGCTGCATCGAGATCGTCGAGTTTCGACGCCGCCGAGCACGCATGCCGCCAAAGCGGCTGCTGAGCAACGCGTGTGCAGTTTTCCCGCAACGCAGCCGCAGCACCGATCAGGGAATCGTCCTGCCAGCCCGGCACCTGCTGCCACGCCACCGGAGTCAACCGCGCCGACGACAACGTGCCCGGAATCGCCGCAACGCCCCCCGCGCCAACGCCGCCGACGCTCGACGTGGGCCGCACGACCGATCCACCGCCGCATGCAGCCAGCAACACAGCGGTTACAAGCGCCGCCGCCCGGCCAAGAAAGGACGAGGGTAAGCGCATACAATGCTCGTTCTCAATGGAAATCGACATGTCCGAACTATTCGACGAATATCCGATGCTGATTTTTGCGCTGGAAGCGCTCGCCGCCTTGGCGTTACTTGTGTTCATCGTCGTATGGACGATGTCGGGCAGAAAAAAGAGCGACCCCACGCGCGACAGCAGCGCACCGCGCTAAGCGGTGCAACGGTCAACGCGCCGCCCGACAACCCTCCTCAGCGCTTCGCTGGACAGCGCGGATGACACGCATGCGGCCTCAATGCAGCGTGCGCGGCATCTGCAGCGCAAACTCCGGCACCGGCGCCTCGAATCGCTCGCCGTCCTCGGCCACGCAAAAGTACGAGCCGCGCATCGTCCCCTCCGGCGTCTCGATAACGGCCCAACTTGTGTACTCGAATTGTTCGCCCGGTTGCAGCAGCGGCTGATGACCGACCACGCCGAGGCCTTTGACTTCCTGCACCTGGTTGTCGCTATCCGTGATGACCCAATGACGCGCGATCAACTGCGCTGCAACCTGCCCCGTGTTGCGGATGGTCAGCGTATAGGCGAAGGCATACTGACGGCGCTCGGGATTGGACTGCTCGGGCAAATAACGCGTCTGCGACGACACGCTGAATTGATACTGGCTCATCGTAATTCCGTTCTCTGAAGAGTCGCCGCGCCGCGCGGCGGCCATCGAACCGCGGCGCGCCGGCCGGCTCGCCGCACGGCGCCCGGCCGCGCCGACCCGCTCCTGCATTTGGTTCCGCATTCTGATCGATGCGCCTCCCGGCCGCAACCGCCACGCCGTCCGGCAAGCCGCGCCGTTCGCACGACGCAACACGGTAAAATACGGGTTTTCCGCTTGCCGCCTCCGCTTGCTACCAGATTTGCCATCATGCTTGCCCCCGCTTGCATCCAGCTTGCAGGCCAACCCGCCGCTCACGCCATGACCCAATTTCGCATCGCTCCCAGCATTCTCTCCGCCGACTTCGCGAAGCTCGGCGAAGAAGTCCGCAATGTCGTCGCCGCCGGCGCCGATTGGATTCACTTCGACGTAATGGACAATCACTACGTCCCGAATCTGACGATCGGCCCGCTCGTGTGCGAGGCGATCCGCCCGCATGTGCAAGTGCCGATCGACGTTCACCTGATGATCCGCCCGGTCGACCGTATCGTGCCCGATTTCGCCAAAGCAGGCGCGAACCTCATCAGCTTTCATCCGGAAGCGTCCGATCACGTCGATCGTACGCTTTCGTTGATCCGCGATCACGGTTGCAAAGCGGGCCTCGTCTTCAATCCGGCCACGCCGCTCAACTACCTCGACCATGTCATGGACCGCGTCGACCTTGTGCTGATCATGTCGGTCAACCCCGGTTTCGGCGGCCAGTCGTTCATCCCCGAAGCGCTCAACAAGCTGCGCGAAGCGCGCGCGCGGATCGACGCCTACCGGGCGCGCACCGGTCGTGAGATCCACCTCGAAGTGGACGGCGGCGTGAAGGTCGAGAACATCGCACAGATCGCCGCGGCAGGCGCCGATACGTTCGTCGCCGGCTCCGCCATCTTCGGTAAGCCCGACTATCGCTCCGTCATCGACGATATGCGCAAGCAGCTCGCCGGCGTCGACGCCGCTCGCGCATGAGCGCCGCCCCCATGGAAACGGGGCGAGCCGGCGCGCCCGGCTCGGCTGCAGGCCTGAAGGCCGCTGTCATCGACCTCGACGGCACGATGGTCGATACGGCCGACGATTTCACGGCCAGCCTGAACGGCATGCTGGCCGAACTGGGCACGCGCCCGATCACGCGGGACGAAGTAGTCGGCTACGTCGGCAAGGGCTCGGAGCACCTCGTTCGCGCCGTGCTGTCCGCGCGCTTTTCCGCGGAAGAATGCGAAGCCCTTTTTGGCGAGGCGCTGGAGCGTTATCAAGCGCATTACGCCAACGTCAACGGAAGGCACACGCGCCTCTATCCCGAGGTCGAGCCGGGCCTCGCCGCACTGGCGACCGCTGGCGTGAAGCTCGCGTGCGTGACGAACAAACCGCACCGCTTCGCCGTCGCGCTGCTCGAACAATACGGTCTCGCCCACTACTTCGCGGTGATTCTCGGCGGCGACAGCGTCGCGCGCAAAAAGCCCGACCCGCAGCCAATGCTCGCCGCCTGCGACGCGATGGACGTGGCCCCGGGCGAAACCGTGGCGATCGGCGATTCGGAGAACGACGCCCTTGCCGGCCGCGCCGCGGGCATGGCGACGCTGACGGTGCCGTACGGCTATAACCACGGCAAAGCTATACAAACGATAAATTCCGATGGTATAGTCGCCACGTTGCTCGAAGCCGCGCGGCTCATTGCAGGTGGCACGCCCGGCGCGCAACATCTCAATCGTTGACGATTCTCAAGTCATTCATCTCATGTTTCTGAACAAAAAACGGAGTCCGAGCAGTCTCGACCGGGGAGCCTGGCCCTGGCGTCGCTCGTCGCGCTAACCTCTTTCGAGGTACGCTGAGGGTCGTTGTCTTCAGCGCCGTTTTTTGATTTCGCCGCGCATTCGCGCACTATTCGCCGTATCGCTACTACGATCGCACTCGCGCGTTGTTCCGCTCGTTGTGCTCGTGCATCTACGGTTCGCCGCACGCATCCTTCGCCCCCGCTCGGGCAACGTATGCGTCGGCCATTCGAACAGGATCGGAACATGACCGAACTCGAATTTCAGTCCCTCGCCAACGAGGGCTACAACCGCATTCCGCTGATCGCCGAAGCACTGGCCGATCTCGAAACGCCGCTGTCCCTCTACCTCAAGCTGGCCCAGCCCGAACGCGGCGGGGCGAATTCGTTCCTGCTCGAATCCGTTGTCGGCGGCGAGCGGTTCGGCCGCTATTCGTTCATCGGCCTGCCGGCGCGCACGCTCGTTCGCACGAAAGCCGGCGTCAACGAAGTCGTGCGTGACGGGCAAGTCGTCGAGACGCACGAAGGCGATCCGTTCGATTTCATTCAACAATTCCAGGCGCGCTTCAAAGTCGCCCAACGCGCCGGACTGCCGCGTTTTTGCGGCGGCTTGGCCGGCTACTTCGGCTATGACGCGGTCCGCTACATCGAGAAGAAGCTTGCGCATTCGGCGCCACCGGACGATCTCGGCCTGCCCGACATCCAACTGCTGCTGACCGAAGAAGTTGCCGTCATCGACAATCTCGCGGGCAAGCTCTATCTGATCATCTACGCCGACCCGTCCACGCCCGAGGCCTACGCGCGCGCCAGGCAGCGGCTGCGCGAGTTGCGCCAGCGGCTGCGCGCGACCGTGCAGCCGCCCGTCACATCGCCGAGCGTGCGCACGGAGACTTACCGCGAGTTCGCGCGCGACGATTACCTGAACGCCGTGCGCCGCGCGAAGGAATACATCGCCGCGGGCGAGCTGATGCAGGTGCAAGTCGGTCAACGCCTGATCAAGCCGTATCGCGACAATCCGCTTTCGCTCTATCGCGCGCTGCGTTCGCTGAACCCGTCGCCGTACATGTATTACTACAACTTCGGCGAGTTTCATGTGATCGGCGCCTCGCCCGAGATTCTCGTGCGCCAGGAGAAGCGCGGCGAGGATCGCATCGTCACGATTCGACCGCTCGCGGGCACCCGCCCTCGCGGCAATACGCCCGAACACGACGCCGAACTCGCGACCGAACTGCTGAACGACCCGAAGGAAATCGCCGAGCACGTCATGCTGATCGACCTCGCCCGCAACGATGTGGGCCGTATCGCGCAGACGGGCTCCGTTGCCGTGACCGACAAGATGGTCATCGAAAAGTACTCGCACGTTCAACACATCGTCAGCTCGGTCGAAGGCAAGCTCAAGCCCGGCATGACGAACTTCGACGTGCTGCGCGCAACGTTCCCGGCCGGCACGCTGTCCGGCGCGCCGAAGGTGCGCGCGATGGAGCTCATCGACGAGCTCGAGCCGGTGAAGCGCGGCCTGTACGGCGGCGCGGTCGGCTACCTGTCGTTCACGGGCGAGATGGATCTCGCGATCGCGATTCGCACGGGACTCATCCACAATGGCAATTTGTACGTGCAAGCGGCGGCGGGCGTCGTCGCCGACTCGGTGCCCGAATCCGAATGGCAGGAAACCGAGAACAAGGCGCGGGCCGTCTTACGCGCGGCCGAGCAAGTGCAAGACGGCCTCGATAGCGACTTTTGAGCGGGGAGACACCACCTGCCGCTGATGATCGATAACCAGGATTGGGCGCCAACGAGGTTTGTCCCGGGTCGAAACGCACCATCCAGCACGGGGTTGCCGCCGAAGAGCGACGCATGGCGCGCAACCCCGCTTCGGCGTCGCGTCGTCGCAGTTGACGCTGCGGTCAATGCGCCTTCCTGGCCTGGTCTTTGATGGCCGCCGCACTTGCGGCAGAAATTCATCCCTTCAATCCAGCCCGAACCGACGCACGAACCACGTCTTCATCAAATGCGTCAGTGCGGCGTAGCTCATCAGGATAAAGACGAGCGCGATCCAGTACTGCGACGGCAATGGAATGAAGCCGAGGAACCTGCCCACCCCGGTGAACGGTATGGCGATTCCGGTCGCGGCGATGATGAGACTCGTCGTGATCAACGGCCCGCTTGCCCGGCTCTCGAAGAACGGCACCTTGGCTGTGCGGATGATATGGATGATGAGCGTCTGCGTCAGCAACGACTCGACAAACCAGCCGGTCTGGAACAGTGCCGGCGTGTCCCACGCGTGGAAGACATAAAGCATCGTGAAGTACGTGACGTAGTCGAATAGGGAGCTGATCGGCCCGATCATTAGGACGAATTTCGTGATATTGGCCAAATCCCACCGGCGCGGCACGGCCAGATATTCGTCATCGACGTTGTCGGTCGGGATTGAGGTCTGCGAGAAATCGTAAAGCAGATTGTTCGTGAGCACCTGGATCGGCGCCATCGGCAAGAACGGCAGAAACACACTGGCGCCGAGCACACTGAACATGTTGCCGAAGTTGGAACTCGCGCCCATCTTGATGTACTTCGTGATGTTGCCGAACACTTTGCGACCCTCGAGCACGCCTTCGCCCAATACAGCCAAGCTTTTCTCCAGCAAGATGATATCGGCGGACTCCTTCGCGATATCGACGGCGCTGTCGACCGAGATGCCGACGTCTGCGCACTTGAGCGCCGGGCCGTCATTGATCCCGTCACCCAAAAAGCCGACCACATGCTGTTTCCGATGCAACGCGTCGACGATCGCGGCCTTCTGAGACGGGGAGATCTTGGCGAAGACGGACGCGGTCTCCGCCAGATCCGCCATCTGCTCGGCAGAAAGCGACTCGATCTCCTTGCCAAGGACGATGCGATCCACCGCGAGGCCGACTTCATGGCAGATCTTGCGGGTCACGATGTCGTTATCGCCGGTGAGGATCTTCACCTGTACGCCGCGCGCTTGCAGAGCGGCAATGGCCGCAGCTGCGGTGTCTTTGGGGGGATCGAGGAAGGCGATGTAGCCGAGCAGCGTGAGCTCGGTTTCGTCGCGAGCGGAATACGCCTCCTGCGCCGGCGGCATCTCCTTGTATGCGACGGCGACGACACGAAATCCATCGGCGTTGAGCGCCGAGGTCGTGTCCTGCACCGATGCAAAATGAGTCGCATCAAGCACGCCGGTATCGCCATTGGCCGCATAGCGTGTGCAGACCGAGAAGACCTCTTCTACAGCGCCTTTACAGATCATGATGTGCGTGCCATCTGATCGGGCAAGCACGACGGACATTCGGCGCCGTTCGAAATCGAAAGGCATTTCGTCGATCTTGCTGAACCGCTCATGCAACTCGAGCCGGTCCACCAGCTCCGCGTGCTTCAGCACGGCAACGTCAAGCAGATTCTTCAGCCCCGACTGATAGAAGCTGTTCAGATACGCGTATTCGAGAACCTGTTCCGACTCGTCTCCGTGTATGTCGAGATGTCGCTTCAGAATGATGTGATCTTGCGTCAAGGTGCCGGTCTTGTCCGTACACAGCACATCCATTGCCCCGAAATTCTGAATTGCGTTCAGGCGCTTCACGATGACCTTCTTGCGCGACATCGCCATGGCCCCCATGGCGAGGTTGACCGTCACGATCATCGGCAGCATCTCGGGTGTGAGTCCGACCGCCACCGCGACTGCGAAGAGAATCGCCTCGAACCAATTCCCCTTGGTCACGCCGTTGATCACGAAAACGAGCGGCACCATGACGATGATGAAGCTCAGCATCAGCCACGTGAAGCGCGAGATGCCTTTGTCGAAGCTTGTCGGGACCCGGCGGGCGGCGATGCTGTCGGCGACGCGCCCGAACGCTGTCCGGGAGCCCGTCAGCACCACGACGCCGCACCCGATGCCGCTGACCACCGCGCTGCCCATGAAACAAATATTCGGAAGATCGAGGTGGGTCTCGGTTGCACTGAGATGGGGTTCGGGGAATTTTTCGAGCGGCATGGCTTCGCCGGTGAGCGCGGCCTGATTGACGAAGAGATCCTTCGCTGAAATCAGCCTCAGGTCGGCGGGAATCATGTCCCCGGCCGACAGGACGACGATATCGCCTGGGACGATCTGTTCGATGGGTACGTCGAGATGATCTGCCGCGACGCCTGTGCCGCGCCGACGGACGGTTGCCGCGTTCAGCACCATCCGCCGTAGCGCATCGGCTGCCTTGTTGGAGCGGTGCTCCTGGAGAAAACCGAGCGATACGCTAAGGAGCACCATCACTGTGATGAGGATCGCGGCGCGCCGGTCGCCGAGGAAGTACGACGCTACTGCCAGCGACAGCAGAAGCAGGTTCAACGGGTTGATCGACCGACCGACCAGTTCGCCGAGGATGGTATGACGGCGGGCTTGAGCCACCTGATTGGGACCAACGGCTTTCAGGCGCCGCGCCACTTCGTCGGAGTCGAGCCCTTGTGCAACACTCGCCATGCTGAGCAAGGCTGCCTCAGTCGAAAGGCGCGCGATCTCACCGAGGGTTGCCTCGCTGGAGCCCTCCCCTGCCGAAGCAGCCGCTGACGAACGCCGAAACCGGGAGAAAACCAGGGCCATTGCGCTCAGGCCAAGCTTACCGTCAAGAAAGTTCATGGCGCCGTCCGCTCCGAGTAAACATCCTGGCGCGAGGGGCCGGGGCAAGCGGTGCTGCTCCGCCTGCAGCACCGGCCAGGTCGCGACGACGGCCTTGGTGGTCCCGACGAGCAGAACAGGAACGGGCGGAGAATAGAGAGGCTGCCGCAAATCGGCAGCGAAAGCGTCGCAACACCCGGCATGACGCGAGCGCGATCGACAGCGGGCGGGGAATGCGCGATCTGCCGGGCTCGCACGCCTGTCGCATGAGGTTGTCGGTTCAATTGGCGGCCTCCGATGAGCGCGAAGGCGGCGAAGCCGTGTCGCAGGTGCTCAACGAAAACGCCTTGCTCACGGGCTGATTCTGAGCGTGCATGAAACCGATGGATTGACGCAAATCAACGTTGTCCGCCCGCCGCGCACCAGCGTGAACCGGGTTGCGTGCGGCACTCGCAGGTTCCTTGAGAATGAAACCGCCCGCCGCGGGCGCCACTCGCATTGTTTGTACTGCTAGAATGCTGCCATGCGACACAGCGCTCGATTCCCCTCAGTACTCCTCTTCTTTGGTTGGCGTTAAGCCAGCCAAGCTCTGTCATAAGGCCCACTCCGGCCTCGCCGCCGTCCCCTTCCGACCAAATTGGTGGAAATTCGGGCGAAAATCTGTTGAATACCCCCATATCGAAGCGGAAAACTGAATATTTTTCAGGAGATTAGGAGCAATCATGCTGCTGATGATCGACAACTACGATTCGTTCACCTACAACCTCGTGCAGTATTTCGGCGAACTCGGCGAAGAGGTGCGGACCTATCGCAACGACGAAATCACGCTCGACGACATCGAGGCGATGAAGCCCGATCGCATCTGCCTGTCGCCCGGGCCAAGCAATCCGCAAAACGCGGGTATCACGCTCGACGTGCTGCGCCGGTTCGCCGGGCGGATTCCGATCCTCGGCGTTTGCCTCGGCCATCAGGCGATCGGCGAGGCGTTCGGCGGCCGCGTCGTGCGCGCCCAGACGATCATGCACGGCAAAGTGAGCCGCATCGAAACCGACGGCAAGGGCGTGTTCGCGAATCTTCCGAAGCATTTCGACGTGACGCGCTATCACTCGCTCGCGATCGAGCGCGAGTCGCTGCCCGAATGCCTCGAGATTTCAGCCTGGACGGACGACGGTGAAATCATGGGGGTGCGGCACAAGACCCTCGCCATCGAAGGCGTGCAGTTTCATCCCGAGTCGATCCTTTCCGAGCATGGCCACGCGTTGCTCGAGAATTTCCTGAAAGGCTCGAAGACGGCGCAGGCGGCCGGCCTCGCGCATAGCGCCTGAGCGCGGCGATCGCACGAGCGCGGATGCAACGACAGGCCGAATGATCGAACGAACGGACAGGGGCGCATCATGACCATCACACCGCAAGAAGCACTGCAGCGCACGATCGAGCATCGCGAGATCTTTCACGACGAAATGCTGCACCTGATGCGCCTCATCATGCGCGGCGACATGTCGCCCGTCATGGCGGCCGCCATCATCACGGGCCTGCGCGTGAAGAAGGAAACCATCGGCGAAATCGCGGCGGCGGCCACGGTGATGCGCGAATTCGCACGCCACGTCGAAGTGCGCGACAACACGAATTTCGTCGATATCGTCGGCACCGGCGGAGATGGCGCGAACACGTTCAATATTTCGACGGCGACGATGTTCGTCGCCGCCGGAGCGGGCGCGAAGGTGGCCAAGCACGGCGGCCGCGGCGTATCGAGCAAATCGGGCAGCGCCGACGTGCTCGAAGCGCTCGGCGTGAATATCGATCTTCAGCCCGATCAGGTGGCGGCATCGATCGCCGAGACCGGCATGGGTTTCATGTTCGCGCCCAATCATCACCCCGCCATGAAGAACATCGCGCCAGTGCGTCGCGAGCTCGGCATCCGCACGATCTTCAACATCCTCGGGCCGCTCACGAATCCGGCCGGCGCGCCGAATCAGCTGATGGGCGTGTTTCATCCCGACCTCGTCGGCATCCAGGTGCGCGTCATGCAGCGCCTCGGCGCGCAACACGTGCTGGTCGTCTACGGCAAGGACGGCATGGACGAAGTGTCGCTCGGCGCCGCTACGCTCGTCGGCGAGCTGCGCGACGGGCAAGTGCATGAGTACGAGATTCACCCCGAAGATTTCGGCTTGCAGATGGTGTCGAATCGATCGCTGAAAGTGCAGGACGCCAACGAATCGAAAACGATGCTGCTGCAGGCACTCGAAAACCGACCGGGTGTGGCGCGCGAAATCGTCACGCTCAACGCGGGCACGGCGCTTTATGCCGCGAACGTCGTCGCATCGATCGCCGACGGCATCGAAGTCGCTCGCGAAACGATCGCAGCGGGCCGCGCGCGCGAGAAAGTCGACGAACTCGTGCGCTTCACGCAACAATTCAAGCAATAACGCCGCTACAGGTCATCAGCAAAAAGGCTTCGTCCATGAGTGACATTCTCGAACGGATCATCGCAGTCAAACGCGAAGAGGTACGCGCGGCCGAGTTGAGCGCGCCGCTCGAAGAGCTGCGTCTCGAAGCATCGGCGCGCGATCTGCGCGATTTCGTCGGCGCGCTGCGCGCCAGGCACGCGGCCGGCCAAGCGGCCGTCATCGCCGAGGTGAAAAAGGCGAGCCCGTCCAAGGGCGTCTTGCGCGAACATTTCGTGCCCGCCGACATCGCCCACTCCTATCAGGCAGGCGGCGCCGCCTGCTTGTCGGTGCTGACCGACGTGCAATTCTTTCAAGGCAGCGCCGCCTATCTCGAAGAAGCGCGCGCGGCATGCGACCTGCCCGTGCTGCGCAAGGATTTCATTGTCGATCCGTATCAGATCGTCGAAGCGCGTGCGATGGGCGCCGACGCCATCCTCTTGATTGCGGCAGCACTTTCGCTCACGCAGATGCAAGAGCTCGAAGCCTTCGCCCACTCGCTGGGGCTGGCGGTGCTCGTCGAAGTGCATGATCGCAACGAACTGACGCAGGCCCTGACGCTCAAGACGCCGCTCATCGGCATCAATAACCGCAATCTGCGGACGTTCGAAACGTCGCTCGATACGACGCTCGGCATGCTCGATGCGCTGCCCGACGATCGGATCGTCGTGACCGAATCGGGCATCCTGGGGCGCGCCGACGTCGATCGCATGCGTGCGAGCGGCGTTCATACGTTCCTCGTCGGCGAAGCATTCATGCGCGCCGACGATCCGGGCGCCGCACTTTCACAGATGTTTTTCTGAGCGGGCGTTTCAACGCGCACGCCTTCACGGTACGACCATGGGTATCGAACGCGAAATCAAACTGGCGTTGCCGCCGGAACAAGCCGACGCAGCCGACCGATTTTTCAGTGGCATCGCCGGCACACCCGGGCGCGACGTGCCGCTCGTGAATATCTACTTCGATACGCCCGCGCTTGCGCTCGCGGGTCAAAAGGTCGCGTTGCGGTTGCGCAAAACGCCGGACGGCTGGCTGCAAACGCTGAAGGCCGCAGGCTCGGTGCAAGGCGGGTTGCATAGTCGTCACGAGTGGGAAACCAGCGTTCCCGGAGAGGCCCTCGATTTCGTCGCGCTCGAGCATGCGTGCGATGACGCCGCGGCGCTCGCGGCGCTACGCGCAGCCGCTTCGGAACTTGGCGAGCGGTTTCGCACCGCGTTCGTGCGGCGGCTGTGGCAATTCGAATTCGACGGTGCGCGGATCGAAGCCGCGATCGATCGCGGCGAAGTGACCGCCCAGGTGAGCGGGCAAACACGGCGCGAGGCGATCAGCGAAATCGAACTCGAATTGCTGCGCGGCGAAGAGCCCGCGTTGCATGCGTTGACGGTCCGACTGTCGGCCGCAGTGGCTGGGCTCACGCCCGAAGACATCAACAAGGCGCAACGAGGCTACCGCTTGTGTGCGCAGTGAAAGCGAAGAAGCCCCAGGCGCGGGCACGCGTGTCGGCCGCGCGCGAGGCGATGCAAGGTTCGTTGTTCGAGACGGCGGATGAGCGACCTGCCGCTGTCGCCGCGGTCGCTCGAAAGACGACAGGCACGCCGGGACAAAGTGGCCAGCAAGCGTCACGCGAACCGCAAGATGCCAAGGCCGCCATGTCGGCCGCACAAGGAGTCGCCGAGCCCAGGCTGGCTGATGTCCCTCCAGGGTTGCGCTCGCCGCTCGAATCCCAGTTCGCCGCGTTGCCGGCCGCCTGGCGTCAACACCTCCAGGCGTTCATCGACAGCGAAGCCTATCGGCCGCTTTGCGATTTCGTCGATGCGCAGGTTGCCGACGGCAAAATCATCTATCCCGCCGAAGTGTTCCGCGCACTGCGCCTGACGAGCCCCGATGACGTCAAGGTCGTCATCGTCGGGCAAGACCCCTACCATGGCGACGACAAGGGCCACCCACAAGCGCACGGTTTAGCGTTCTCGGTGCCCTCGCCCGTGCGGCCGCCGCCGTCGCTGCGCAACATCTTCAAGGAAATCGCCGCCGAGTTCGGCTATGAAATGCCGGTACACGGCTGTCTCGACGCCTGGGCCCGCCAAGGCGTATTGCTGCTCAACACCGTGCTGACGGTGGAGCAAGGCAAGGCGGCCAGCCACGCCAAGCGCGGCTGGGAAGCCTGCACCGATACGCTCATTCATGCGCTGGCGCATCGCCACGAGCATCTCGTTTTCATGCTCTGGGGCGCGCACGCTCAGGCCAAACGCGTGCTGCTCGACGCGCGCCCGCACTGCGTGCTCGAAGCGCCGCATCCGTCGCCGCTGTCAGCGCATCGCGGCTTTCTCGGTTGTCGTCACTTCGCGCTCGCCAACGAATATCTCGTGGCGAATCACCGGACGCCGATCGATTGGCGGCTGCCGGAAATCGCGCAAGCCTGAATGTACGAAAGCGTCGCGCCGCTCGCAGGCGGCGCGACGCGCGCTACAGTCGATCGGACGTTCGATGCGATGCCGATGATCAATCAGGCCGCGGCGGCAATCGCCTCGCGCGCCGAAGCCAAGGCGGCATTGGCGGCATCCGCGCCGAGGTTCAGGCCTTCCGCGTAGATGAATTCGACGTCGGTGATGCCGATCAGGCCGAGAAACGCCTTGATGTGCGGCGTCTGGCTGTCGTGCGGCGTGCCGACGTAACGACCGCCGCGCGCCGAAACGATATAGGCCTTCTTGCCCTTGACGAGGCCTTCGGGGCCGTTCGCCGTATAGCGGAACGTCACGCCGGCGCGGGCGATCCAGTCGAAATACGCCTTCAATTGCGAAGAGATGCCGAAGTTGTACATCGGCGCGCCAATCACGAGCACGTCGGCTGCCTGCAATTCGGCGATCAGTGCGTCGCTGCGCGCGACGATCGCGGCTTGCCCCGGCGAGCGCTGCTCGGCCGGCGTGAAGAAAGCGCCAAGGACCGCGTCGTCGAGGTGCGGCAGCGCATCAGCCAACAAATCGCGCACGACGAGCTCGGCACCAGGGTTCGATCGTTGCAACTTTGCTGCGAGTTCGTTGGCGAGCAGCGTCGAATTGGCGCCTTGCGAACGCGCCGCGGAATTCAGTTGAAGGATCGTCGTCATGTCAGGCTCCAAGTGGTTGCGCGTTTGTGCGCGAGTGGAGCCATTGTCGCGATTGACCTGATCCGGAAAAAGTAGCCTGGCGGCGACGGATTGTTGCAATGATGGGACGATCGTCCGCGCCTGTGCCCCGCGCGCGCAGCAGAGCGATGCGGCGCCGGTCGCCCCGGTCGCTTAGCCGCGCAGCCAGCGCTCGCGCGCCCGCCGCTCGGGCGCACCGCGCTTTTCGTCGGCCGCTGCCAGCGTGTAGCGCGTCACTTCCGGCGGATCGAGCCTGACGCGCGCGAGCAGCAGCTCATCGCGCCGGAACGCATGAATGTCGACGGTCGCGCCCGGCAGATAGCGGCCGAGCAAGGCGTCGAGGTTCGTGGCCGTCACGCGCAGCCCGTCGACGGCGATCAGCACGTCGCCGGCCGACAAACCGGCCTTCTGCGCCGCACTGCCGTCATGCACGGCGGCAAGTTGGCAGTCCGTGCCGCTTGCACGCACGCGCACGCCGAGCGACGGCTTGCCTTGCGCACCGTCCACGCCGTTTTTTCCGCCGTTGCGATTCGCAGCGCCCGTCTGCGGTTGGAGCGTGATGCCGAACGGCGCGAACAACTCGTCGAGCGGCAGATCGCGCGTCCCGTAGACGGCCTCGCGAAATAGCGTCCCGAGTTCGACGCCCGTCGCCTCGGCAATCAACGCCTGCATCTCATCCTCGCCGACGCCCGTCATCTTGCCGCTATAAAAATGGCGCCCGTACCGTTGCCATAGCAGCCGCATGACGTCGTCGAGCGATTTGCGATGATCGGTGCGCGCGCGTATGGCCAAGTCGAACGCCAGTGCGACCAGCGAGCCTTTCTGGTAATAGCTGACGATCGCATTGGGCGCGTTCTCGTCCTGGCGGTAGTACTTGATCCAGGCATCGAACGAGCTCTCGGCCACGCTTTGCTTCAGGCGCCCGCTGCCGCGCAGCACGGTGCCGAGCGTCTTTCCGACGAGTGCGTAATATTCGGCTGGCGTGATCGCGCCGCTGCGCACGAGCATCAGATCGTCGTAATACGACGTGAATCCCTCGAACAACCAGAGCAGCGAGGTGTAGTTCTCGCGCGATAGATCGTACGGTGCGAACGCGGCCGGTTTGATGCGCTTGACGTTCCACGTATGGAAGTACTCATGGCTGCACAAGCCGAGATAGGTGCGATAGGCTTCCGTGACTTCGGGCCGGCCGATAACGGGCAAATCGGTTCGATTGCAAATCAGCGCAGTGGAAGCGCGGTGTTCGAGGCCGCCGTAGCCATCGCTGACGACCTGCGTCATGAAGACGTAGCGATCGACGGGCGCCTTTTTCGTCCGCGGTTCGAACAGGGCGATTTGCGTTTCGCAAATGCGCTTCAGGTCAGCACAAAGCCGCGCCATGTCGACCGACACGGTCCGCCCCGCGATGACGATGTCGTGCGGCACGCCGTGCGCCTTGAACGTCGCAAGCGCAAAGTGCCCGAGCGTGACCGGGTGGTCGACAAGTTCGTCGTAATTTTGCGCCCGGTATCCGCCGAAGCCATAGCGCCTGGTGCCGCGCGCTTCCAGCAGTGCGGTCCCCACGCGCCAGTCGCGATACGACGCGCCCGCGGGTTTTTGAATGTCGACGACGCAAGCCGCCTCCTCGCGGCCGACCGGCAACAAGAACACACTGGTGCCGTTGAAGAAGCCGCCCGTGTCGTCCAGGTGAGCCGTGCGAACCGACATGTCCCACGCGTAGACCTCGTAGCGCAGCGTCAACGCGCCGTCCTTCACGGGCGCGGCCTGCCAGGTCTGCTTATCGGTCTTTTCGATACGGACCTTGCGCCCCGCCTCGTTGAATGCGCTCAGCGTCACGATGTTGCGCGCGAACTCTCGCACGAGGTAGCTGCCCGGAATCCACGTGGGCAGCGTGAAGCGCTGGCCGGCCGGATCGGGATCGGCCAGCGTCAGCGTGACTTCGAACAGGTGAGCGGCAGGTTGCTTCGGGACGATGGCGTAGCGAATGGGCTTCATTGAACAGGCTTCGAATGGACTTCGCTTCAAGGGAACGCTTCAAGCCGCTTCAAGACTTGAAGCAGCGCAAGAACTCATGGGTGTATGGGCCGACGAAAGCGGAGTCGGCCTCAGTGCGCGCTGGCCAGTGCGCTATTGAGCTCGTCGGCCGACACGGCGCCGGGCAGGCGGCGGCCATCGGACAGGATGACCGTCGGCGTGCCGGTGACGTTCAGGCTGTGGCCGAGCGCGAGGTTCTTGTCGAGCACCGATGTGTCGCAGCCGGACGCTACGTTGGCGGGCGCACGGCGATCGAGCATCCACGCCTCCCAGGTTTTCGCGCGATCGGTCGAGCACCAGATCGCTTTCGACTTCACGAGTGAGTCGTCCGACAGAACCGGGTACAGGAACGTGTAGACCGTGACGTTGTCGACCGATTTGAGCGTCGTCTCGAGTTGCTTGCAGTAGGGGCAGTTCGGGTCGGAGAACACGGCGATGCGACGCGCGCCGTTGCCCTTGACGACCTTGACCGCATGGTCGAGCGGCAAGGTGGAGAAGTCGATCTTGTTCAGTTCGGCGAGATGCGCCTCGCTCATGTTGGTGCGCGTCTTCGTATCGACGAGATCGCCCGCAATCACGTAGTCGCCGCTGGCGTCGGTGTAGACCATCTGTGTGCCGAGGTTGACTTCGTAAAGTCCGGGGATCGGCGCCTTCGAGATGCTCTTGATCTTGATTTCGGGCAGACGCGATTGCAGCGTCGCTTTGAGTTTGTCGGTCGTCTGGTCGGCACGCGCGGTGCAACCAAGCGTGGCGGCGGCTAGCACCGCAACGGCGGCGATTCGCATGGCGATGGGCATGATGGTGTCCTTGAAGTTCGGTTCGCGCGTCGCATGGTCTTTTGCGGGCGAACGGGCGAAAAAAGGTTCGCTGAGGTTCGGTACGGCGCGGGCGGGTTGCTGTCCGGATGCGCCTGCGAGTGTCTGTGCCGGATGCTACCGCTATCCGAGCGCGGCCGACACGAGCCAGCGCTTGACGAGCGGCTGCGCACCCACGAGCGCCATGCCCGCGTTGCGCACCGAGCGCGCCAGCAAGCCCGGCACCGAGAAAAGACGTTGCAGGCCATCCGTCGCGAGCGTCAATGCACCGATGTCCTCGCGCCGCGCGCGTTCGTAGCGGCGCAATAGCACCAGATCGCCCAGGTCGCGAAATGGTTCCTTCTCGGCGATCACTTCGGCGAGCGAAGCGACGTCCCGCAGGCCCAGATTCATCCCCTGCCCCGCCAGCGGGTGAATCAGGTGCGCGGCGTCGCCGACGAGCGCGACGCGCGGCGCGATCAATCGATCCACCGATTGCAACGCGAGCGGAAAGCCGTGCGCGGCCCCGACACATTCGAGCGCCCCCAGGCGGCTGTGGGTGATCTTTTCGACGGCCGCTTCGAGTTGCGCCGGCTCCAGCGCGAGCAGTTCGCGCGCATGCCCGGTGCCAGCCGACCAGACCAGCGATACATGCGAATCGGGCAGCGGGAGCAGCGCGGCGATTTCGCCGTCGACGAACCATTGGTATGCCGTTTCACCGTGCGGCTTCTCGGCCTTGAAGTTGGCGACGACACCCGTTTGGCGGTAATCGCGCCGCGTGACGTTTGCGCCGATCTGAGCACGAACCCAGGAATGCGCGCCGTCCGCGCCGACGACGAGATCGGCCTGCAGCACCTGAGCGTTGGCCAGTGCGAGGCAGGCGCAGTCGGGCTTGATGTCGAGTCCCTGCGCGCGCGTGTCGAACCACTTCACCTGCGGCTGAAACCGTAGGGCGGCATCGAGGGCATGCTCGATCAACGACGACTCGACGATCCAGGCAAGCTGCGGCACCGCCGCCTGGAACGCCGAGAAATGAAGCTCGGCCAGTGCGTCGCCGAACACGCGCATGTCGTAGACGGGCGCGAGGCGATCGTGATCGAGCGCTTGCCAGATGCGCAGCCGTTCGAGCAGCGCCTGCGAGCTGGACGACAGCGCGTAGATGCGCGCGTCGAACGGCACGTCGACGGGACGCGGCGCGGCGGGCTGTGCGATGAGCGCGACGCGCAGCCCCGCTTGCGCAAGGGCGAGCGCGGCACTCTTGCCGACGAGGCCGCCGCCGACGACGGCAACGTGGAACGACTGATGTTGGGCGGTCATAGGCGCAGATTATAGCTGCGCGCCTGCCATTGCATCGCATCGGGCGGGGGCGCGTTGCGTCTTCCGCCGCGCCTTTTCGCCACGGCACACCGCGCCGTAGCGCCGACGGGCCTGCCCACGGCCCGAGCAGCGCAGTCGGCGTACTGTCGGTCAGCGGTAACGCGTTGGCGATGGCAACTAGCCGGCATTGGTGCCGATCGGCCCGCCGTCGGAGATCAACGCGAGTTCTTCCGGCGTCAGTGCCGCATCGAGCGCCTCTCCGCTATCGCGCTGGGCAGACTTGCCGAGAATCTGCGCTCTGACACTATCGGGCAGCGACTTGACGATTGGATCGGGGTCGCCCGTCAGCGCGGTCACCGTCTTCGCAAACTCGGGGAATTCGCTCGGATCGATGTTCGCGTAGTAGACCGTCTTGCCGTTTGCCGTTCCCTGGAAGTTCTTCCAACCCTTCGTCTGCAGAATCTGTTGGGTCCGGATGTTCGCCATGTTCTCGTTCGGGTTGATGATTTTGACGTGATCCATGCCCCGCGCGTGGAGCGCGTCCTTGAACGCGGAGACGACATCGTCCGTCACATAGTGAGTACAGGCGAGCGCAAGCGATGTCGTGTCCTTCGGCAGATTTTCGACAGAGGTCTTTGCCGACGCCTTCAATTGTTTGAGCCAGGCCGGATAGCCCGGATCAGTCTTCGGCGGCGTTCTGTTCACAAGATCGGCAATGTCCATGCCGGAGACGCTGGCGACCGTCAAGGGCGTGCCCGGCGCTGCGTGAGCCGGGTCTTGGAGCACGACGAGGTTATCGACGTTCGGCCCGTTCCCCTTGGTGCTCCCGCCCAGGGGCGTCTTGTTGACCGAAGGATCGCTCTTGAACGCCGCGAGTTCGTTGGGATCGAACGCACCGCCCTTGGCCAACGCCGAAAGCGCCGCCGGGAACGCGTAATTGCTGACCGTGCTGTTCGTCGCGACGAACGCGGGATGTTCGCCGCCGTTTGCAAAGACGTATTTCGACGTCGCATCGACGATGTTGTTGAGCACCGCGTTACCGGCCATCGCTGCCACCCCGCCGTTCGTTTGCGCGGACGCCGTATTGCAGAAGATCACGACGTTGTTCGCATCGAGATCCTTCGATGCGAAATTCAGCAGCGTCGCCGTATTGTTTTGCACGATACCGTTCCTGAGCGGCCCCCACGTCTGGCTCGCGTCGACGACGACCGAGCGTTGAGGCGTGAAGCCGAGCATATCCGTCGTGAATTGCGCGGTTTGGTGCCCGGACGCCGTCGCCCCCTGGCCCGAGTCGGCGTCGATGTCGTGCGGCGAGCGGCCCTGTCCGGCCATCGCTTGCGCAAACGGCAGCGCGTAACCGTTCTGCCCGGCCAGTACGCGGATACCGGCCGCGCCGGCAACGAGCGGCGTGACGAGACCGCCGATCGATTCGATCTTCTGACCGGTACTCATCTGATCCCAGCTCTCCTGCACCTGCTGGATTTGAGCGTCGGTCGCCCCGGCCGCGAACCCGGCGGACGCAGCGCCGCCGACAGGCGACGTCATGACTCTGGATAGTGCGGACGGCGTACCGGTCGACACCATCGACTTGAACCCATTCAGCTCGATCAGCGCGCTGCCGCTGTAGAGTCCGCCCGATGCGGCGCTGAGCAGGTTCGCGATGTTGCCCGTCGTCATATACGGCTGGTTGTGGCCGGCCTCCTCCAGCATGTCGTTCAGCGTGCTGCCCGCAACGATCGTCGATGCGCCGATGGTGGCCGTGCCGGCCGCGCCCGCCAGCGATGCGCTCACGAGACCGCCGGCGGCCAGTTCCTCCGGCACGGCGGCACCCATCGATGCGACCGCCAGGACGACCCCGCCCGCCACCATGACGCCGACGCCCACGTCGCGCGCGATATGCCAGACCTTGTCCTGCCAAGGCTCCTGATAAGCCTGGTGAGTGTCGACATCGACATGGCCGTTCTTCACGTCGAGCGTCAGGTTGCGCGGCACCGCGAGAATGCCGTCGCTCGAGAACACCTTGTTGTGTTGCTGCAGATCGTGGAACGCGCCGTTGCCGTCCTTGCCGTCGTAGGTTGCCCCCGTCAGGTCGATCAGCTTCACGTGATCTTTCGTATGCAGCGAAAACAGCGCCGTATTGCCAACCCCGTCCTTGCTCGTTCCGTAAGCGACCGGGATGGCCGAGAGCGCTGTCTTATGGTCGCCGTTCTCTTTGAGAATACGATCGACGACCGGGTCAATCGCCTTGTTGATCACTTTTGCCTGATCTGAATCGCCGCTATACATGTCCTGATAAGGATCAGGCGTCTTGGCGGTCTTCGCCTTGGCCAGCGCTTGTGCCGTTGGCGCCAGGCCGAGCGCGGCGCCCACGAAATTGCGCAGCCGCATCTTGTATTGCGCGTCGGTTTCCGTGCCGCCGCCGGGCGGCGTCTGCGAGAAATCGAGCTTTGCCTGCGCGTCCTTCGACGAGAACTGATCGAAATACTTTTCCACGTATTTCTGAGGATCGGACTTGAACTTGTCGAACGACTCCTTCGCATGCTTCGATTGAGCGTCTTTCACACGGTCGGCGTTGCCTTTCGCAATCGAATCCGTCAGCGCCTTGATCGCTTTGTGCGGGGCGTGATTGGCGGTGAGCTGGGTCGAAACGGCGGCCCACAGGTCGCCGTTGCCATAACGAGCTGCCGAGCGAGCCGCCGTGAAATCGTCGGGCAGGTCGGCGCTGCCTTTGCCGTCGCGCGAGGACAGCAGCCACTGCGCGGCTTTCTTTGCCGCGGCGGGATCGCCCGAGACCAGCGTGCTCACGCCGTCGAAGAAAGAACTTTTCAGAATGTTGTTGGCATCGCCGATAGTG
This sequence comes from Trinickia soli, assembly GCF_002879855.1. Taxonomy (GTDB): domain Bacteria; phylum Pseudomonadota; class Gammaproteobacteria; order Burkholderiales; family Burkholderiaceae; genus Trinickia; species Trinickia soli. The sequence goes on from NZ_PNYB01000038.1 coordinate 20,735, forward strand.
GGTGCGTCCTTGCCGAGCTGTTTCATCAGCGTGTCGAGCAGCGGCTCACGCAGTTCGTTCGGACAACCGTCCGCGAGCGTCGACGACAACCATGCCCCGGCGTTCGTCGCCTTCTGCTGCGACGCACTCGCCAGCGAGCCGGCGTGAGGTTCGAACGGCTGCGTCACCTTGATTGCGTCGGCGAGCCCTTTTTCCAGCGCCTTCGGCGTGAGTTCGCCACGCACCGCGTCGAGCACGGCCTTACGCCCGGCCGCGCCATCCGATTGTTGAGCGGCGGCCATCTGAGCGTTGAGCACCGATAGCTTCGTGCTGAGATCGGGGGCCTTCGCGACGAGGTCGTGCGCGTAGGACGGACGCATCGCCGACACCGCGTTGACGAGCGACAGTTGCAGCGCGGGATCATCAGGATTGCGCGCCATCAGGCTCGAGAGCGCAAAGCTCAGCGGGTCGTTCTTGAGCATCTGCTTATCGGCATCGGTCAGGCCGGCCGTCTGCGGATGCGCCATTGCGTCGTGCAGAATGTGCGACGTCAACAGCGAATGCAGATCGCCCTGCACGCCGTCCTTGGCGTGATTACCGAGCACAATGGCCAGCCGCGCCGATTCGGGATCCTTCGCGTCTTTCGGCGCTTGCGTCGCGTCGAACTCGTGCTCCAGGTCGCGATTGAGCGTCTTCTGCAGTTCGTCGATTTTGGTTCGATCGTCTGCCAAGGTTCCGCCGCCGCCGTCTTCCTGACTCAGCGCCGCGAGTTTCGGCGATGTCTTGCGCAGGGCTGCCAGGTCCGCCGCCGCCTGCTTGAGTGTGGCTTGCGCCGTAGCGAGCGAGTAAGCGTCTTCGCGCATGGCGCTCACCGCCGGCGCCTCGGCCGACACGCTTTGCGTCGCATCCTTCGCCAGGCTGCCGAACAGCTTACCGGCGTCGCTGCGGCCCGACGGCGCCAGCTTGGCGATTGCAGCGCCGGCCGCATCGAGCGCCGCGGTGCGCTCGCTGCCCGTCTTGCCCTTGGCATAGACGCGCATCGCATTTTCCATCGCCGCTTTGACCCGCTCCATCGCCGCTTGCTGCGCCGCACGCGTGGCCGCCTCCTGCGCGCGCTTGATCGCCTCGCGCAACGCTGCCAACGCGGCCGCCTGTTCCGCATTCGGTTGGGACGTCGCGGGCTTGTCCACCGGCATTTGCTGTCCTGCCGATGGTGCCGGCAACGAAGATCCACTACGGTCGATTGCAAGTCCCATCACATCCCTCCGAAAGAGCCGTGCAGCAGCTCGTCGATGAATTTCGGTTTATGGTCGATGAACCGACTGGCGAATCGTCCGGCGTGCCAGCTTTCCGAGAGAAGCCCGGAACCGGTTCTGCTTTTTGCTGTTCTTTGACTGTTAGAACCATTCCCACCCCGTAGCCGGACACCTGCAACGTCTGCTTTCCCCGAACGTTGCGAGCACGGCGGCTACGGTTCAAATGCGATTACGACCGAACCGGCGCCAAGGAACCGGTTCTGCCTGCTGCCTTTAAAAACCGTAGTGCCGCGTCCGCAACGCGCGTGTTCGCGCGCAACGCAAAGACAGCTGCTACGGTACTGCCAGGGATCAAGCCAGTTCGAGTTCCATGCCGCCGGCCAGAAACGCGAGATGCGTGCGGTTGGCCGCGCCGTATCGACGCCGCAGGAATCGCAAGTGATAGTCGACGTTGTGCGGCGTCGTTTGCAGACGCGAGGCAATCTGCTTGTCCGACAACCCGCCGGCCAGGCACGCGAGAATCCGCGTTTGCATGTCGGAAGGCGCATCGGCCGCGGACGCCTCGCACACGCGCGGAACATGCGCCGGATCGGACGCGAAGCGGTGCAACGACAAGCCAAGCGCGAGCGCTTGCGCAAGCACGTTGTCGCTGATCCAGCCGCGATCGGCCTGGCTGCTCGACAAACTCACGATCGCGCGCAAGCCGCCTTGCGTCGAAGCAATGCCGAACATCACGCCGCTTCTGACCTCGTCGCGCGCCAGCTCGTCGAACAGGCTGCACATGGCCGCCGGCGCCCCCCGTCCACGCCATGCGCGCAGCAACCAACTGAGATCCCAGACAAGAGGCGCGCTGGCATTGAGCACCGTGGCAAGACGCGGGTCATGCGCCTGGTAGCCGGCATCGAAGTAGGCCTGGCCGAAGTGGCTCGGCGTGAGCGTATCGGTGACCCAGGCGTCGGTCGGTTCGTGGCGGCCGGCGCGCACCGTGAAGTACGCCAGCGTACGAAAACCCGTGACGTTGAGCAGCGCGCGCACGAGTCGTGTCCGCTCGTCGGGATCGCGCGCCGTCATCAGTTCGGCGGCGATGCGCGTGTCCGTGCGATGGTCCGCGGCAGCGTCGTGCGCATGGGCGGGGATCGCGCCGGCCGCGAACGGCACGGCGCCCGCCCGGCGAACGCTGCCATGCACATCCGAGCCTTTGCGTGCGGCGCCGTGTACCTTGGCCGCGCGCCGCCCCCTGTGCTTGCCGCGCGCCTCCAGCGCATCGCGCGACATCGCGCCCGTATGCGTCAGACCGAGCGCCAGCCCACTTTCGTTCCCAACCGTCAACATCGTCGTGTCCATAGGGCCACCGAAAAAACGTGCAGTTGACCAACCGATTCAGTGAAGAATGCGCGACAGAAAATCCTTCGCGCGATCGGTGCGCGGGGCTTCGAAGAACGCATCCTTCACGTCGTTTTCGACGATGGCGCCGCGATCCATGAAGATCACGCGATTGGCGACCTTCTTCGCAAAACCCATTTCATGCGTGACGCACATCATCGTCATGCCTTCCTGCGCGAGCTCGACCATGACGTCGAGCACCTCGTTGATCATCTCGGGGTCGAGCGCCGAAGTGGGCTCGTCGAACAGCATGGCGATCGGGTCCATCGACAGCGCCCGCGCGATCGCGACGCGCTGCTGCTGGCCACCGGAAAGCTGTCCCGGATATTTGTCGGCATGCGCCTTGAGCCCCACGCGCTCGAGCAGCTTGAGCCCTTTGTCGAGCGCTTCGTCTTTCGAACGGCGCAGCACTTTGATCTGCGCGAGCGTCAGGTTCTCGATGATCGACAAATGCGGAAACAGCTCGAAGTGCTGGAACACCATGCCCACCTGCGCGCGTAGCCGGGCGAGATTGGTCTTCGGATCATGGACCGGTGCGTTCTTGATCATGATCGAGCCCGACTGGATCGGCTCGAGCCCGTTGATCGTCTTGATCAACGTCGACTTGCCCGAACCCGACGGGCCGCATACGACGACCACGTCGCCCTTCTCGATGCTCGCCGTGCAATCGTCGAGGACGCGGAACGGCCCATACCATTTGGAAACTTTTTCTAGCGTGATCATCAGATAGCCTTTCTTTGCAGAAACTTCACCAACATCGAAGCCGCGGAGCAGATAACGAAGTACGTCGCGCCGGCAAGCATCAGCATCAGGATCAGCGTGCCGTCGCGCTCGCCGATGCTCTCGGCCATGCTGAAGAAATCGCCGAGGCCGATGACATAGACGAGCGACGTGTCCTGAAACATGACAATGGCCTGCGTCACGAACACCGGCACCATCGCGCGAAACGCCTGCGGCAACACGACATGTCGCATCGTCTGCAACGGCGTGAGGCCGAGCGCGAGCGATGCGCTCTGCTGCCCGCGCGGCACACCGAGAATGCCGGCGCGGATGATCTCCGAGTAGTACGCCGCTTCGTACAGCGAGAACGCCACGAACGCGGACACGCGGCGGATATCGACCGCCGGCGAAAGATGAAGCAACGATTTCAGTAGTTGCGGCACCACGAGAAAAAACCAGAGCAGCACCATCACGAGCGGCACCGAGCGAAACAGCGTGACGTAGCCTTGCGCGAACCAACTGAGCGGCTTGACGGGCCCGATACGGAACAACGCGAGCGCCGTGCCCCAGACGAGGCCCGCCGCGATCGCCGAGACGGTCAACTCCAAGGTGACGACGAACCCCCTGCCGAGCGACGGCAGGACGGGGAGAAGAATGTGAAGGATTTGGCTGAACATCAGCGCGCTCCGCTGGCAATGGGTAGGCGCACGCGTCGATCGATCGCACGCATGATCGCCATCGCCGAAAAATTGATGACCATGTAAGCGATCGTCACCGCGATGAATGCTTCGTAGGTCTGCGCCGTGTAGTCGACGAGCTGGCGCGCCTGGGCCGACAACTCGAGCAGCCCGATTGTCGAAAACACCGCCGAGTTCTTCAATACGTTCAACAGCTCGGATGTGAGCGTCGGCAGAATGTGCCGCAATGCGACCGGCAACAGGACGTAGCGATAGGACTGCGTGGTGCTCAGGCCCAGTGCATGGGCTGCCGCCTTTTGGCCGCGCGGCAGCATTTGAAGCGCTGCCCGCACTTGCTCGCAGATACGCGCCGCGGTGAAGCAGCCGAGGCACCCGATCGAGCAGGAAAGAAACTGCGTCGTCGGCGGGAGCGACTTGAACCAATGGCCGGCCGCAGCGGGCGCAAGATCCGGCAACGCGTAATACCAGATGAACGCTTGCACGATCAGCGGCACGTTGCGGAAAACCGCAACGTAGACGGCGCCGAACGCGTGCGTCACCGGGTTCGAGAGCGTTCGCCCGACGCCGAGGAAGAGCCCGAGCACGAGCGCTACGACCCAGGCGCCGAGCGACAGCGCGATCGTAATCTCGAGCCCCGAAACGAGCCAGCCGAAGTATGTCGAGGGCTCGCCGGTCGAGACCGGCTCCAAAAAGATGCCCCAATTCCAGTGGTAAGCCATGATCGAAAATTCCTGAACGTAAGCCGCACGCCTGCCTGCCGATTTACCGCGCGTCTACTGAACATTGACTGCCGGACTTCCTGTGAGCCGCCGCCCCCTTTACGAGCCCGCGCGATCGCCGCGTGGCCTACAGCGGGCGGAAGTCGCCGCCGGAAAACCCGGCGACGGCGCAGCGGCTCATGCAATGCTTAGTCGAGCGCCTTGTCATTCGGATGGGCGAACAGCGCTTTCATCTCGGCCGACAACGGGTAGTTCATATTCACGCCGTTGGGCGGCGTCGGCTGCGTGAACCACTTCGTGTACAGCTTCTCGGCCTCACCGGACGTCTGCATCTTCGAAATCACGCCGTCGACCAGGTGCTTGAACGGCGCATCGTCCTTGCGCAACATGCATGCGTAGTTTTCGGAGACAGGCGGCTTTCCGGTAATGACGTAGTCGTCCGGGTGTTTGGCCTTCGCGCGTTCGCCGTACAGCAACGGCTCGTCCATGACAAAAGCAACGGCGCGGTCCGACGCGACATCCTGGAACGCTTCGTAGTGCTCCTTCGGGCTGATGACCTGCATATTCATCTTCTTCTCTTCGTTCATCGTGCGCAGCAGCTTTTCGTCGGAAGTGCCCGCCGTGCTCGCGACCGTCTTACCGGCCAGGTCGGCGAAGTCGTTGATGTGCGAACTCTTCTTCGACACCATGCGAATGCCGTAGAGGAAAATGCTGTCCGAGAATCCGACCTGCTTCTCGCGCGCGAATGTGTTCGTCGTCGAGCCGCACTCGAGGTCGATGGTGCCGTTCTGCATGAGCGGAATGCGGTTCTGCGACGTGATTTGAACGAGCTTCACGTCAAGATGCGGAAGATTGAGCTCCTTCTTCACTTCGTCGACGATCCGCATCGCGATGTCCTGCGAATAGCCGATCGTGTTGCCGCTGTTGTCCGAATACGAGAACGGGAACGACGCCTCACGCACGCCCAGCACGATCTGGTTCGCGTCCTTCACTTTCTTCAACGTGCCGGTCAGGTTCTGCACCTGCGCCTGCGCACCGCACGACAGCAACATCGAAACCAGTGCGACACCACTGGCGAGGGAAATATTGCGCATGTCTTCTCCTTGGAATCAACGAGTGGTCGAATAAAACCTGATTGCTTTAATGGCCGCTTCTTCGAGCGGCTATCAACGGCGTCCTTCACGGCCCCGGGTCTACGCCATTAAAAATCCATCCAATTCAATCTCCTGGTTGCGCTCATCGAGCAAGTCGGCCACGACACGCGCGCTGCCCATCGCAAGCGTGAAGCCGAGGCTGCCGTGGCCGACGTTCACGAACAGATTCTCGTACCGCGTCGGGCCCAGGATCGGGCGTCCGCTCGGCGTGGCGGGACGCAGCCCCGTCCACTCGGCCAGCGGCGCATCGAGCGAGAGCGCCGGAAACACGCGCGCGATACCACGCTTGAGCGTCGCGATCCGGCGCGCATCAAGTGCGAGCGAATGACCAACGAGGTCGGCGATGCCGGCGGCGCGCAAGACCGGCCCAAGCCGCGCAAAGGCGATCTTGTTGTCGTAGTCGGTCACGCTCACCCGCGGGCAGGCAGCTTCGTCGGCGATCGGAACGCTCAGGCTATATCCCTTGATCGGCCACAAAGGCACTTTCACGCCGAGCGGCGCGAGCAGATTTCGCGCATCGATGCCGCTGGCTACGATCACGCGATCCGCTTCGATCTCGCCTTCGGCCGTAGCCACGCCACGCACCTGCCTGCCTGCCGTCAATAGCCGCGTCACGGCCGTACCGAAATTAAACGACACGGGCATGGCAGCCGCGCGCATCGCGTTACTCATCTCTACGCAGAGCCGATAGCAGTCCGCCGCCTCTTCGCCCGGCGTGTAAATGCCGCCCACGAGTTCCTTCTCGACCGACGCGAGGGCCGGCTCGACCTCGATGCATTGCGCCGCGCTCAAGCGCTGCTGCACGTAGCCGTATGGCGCGAGCCATGCGGCCGTCCGTTCCGCCGCGTCGAGCGCACCGGCGCGCCGATGCACGATGAGCTTGCCCTTGCGGGCGAAACTGAAGCGGTCCGGCACCAGCTTGAAGCACTGATCCCATTCCTTGCGGCTAAGCATGGCGAGCTCGAACAACCGGCGCGTCGTATAAGCGCTTGCGCCAGCGTTGCACAGACTCACGAAGCGCGCGGCCCAACGCATGAACGCCGGATTGAGCACGCCCGCGAGGCGCAACGGCCCATCGGCCTGCAACAGCCAGCGCGGAATGCTCGAGAGCACGCCCGGCCCCGCGAACGGCGCCACATAGGCATAGCTCAACTGGCCGGCGTTCGCAAAGCTCGTCCCCTCCGCCACACCGTCGCGGCGCTCGACCACCGTCACTTGATGGCCACGCCGTTGGAGTTGCCACGCCGTCGCCAAGCCAACGATGCCCGCGCCGATCACCACGATTCTTGCCATGAAATCCGTTGTCCCCCGCAGAGCTTTCAATCGGTGAGAAGACGGTCGCTGCGACCGTCTTCCTTCGCGGCGTCGATCAGTCGTGTGTGTCATCGTCGCGAAGCTATGCGAGGCAATTTAATCGGAGTGCGGGCACGTCAATATTCGAATTCGTAGTCAACCTATAGCAAAGAAGCATAACGACGGACAAACGAGGCTCATGTTTTTCATCGCAATGGGGGTTACCGGCGCCAGAGAGCGGGACAAGACGGGAATCGCAGCGAATTCGGAGGCGGGAGTACAGCATCGATATCGATCCTCGACACGCGTCAAGCCAGGCTGATGCGGTATTCGCTCGCGATCATGCCGAGCGCGCTGCGCAGTTCGCTCGCGGCGAATACGACGCTTTCCTTCAGCAATTCGGCGAGCCGTCCGGCCAGCGTCTCGGTCGTGCCGAGGAGTTTGACGTCGAACTGAAGCGCCGGCGAAAGCAGATACACGTTCAGCGTACCGGGGCCGCCCGCGACAGCGGTAAACGTATCGAGCAGCGCATATCCGACGCCCTGGCTCACCAGCGCACGGGCAATACCGTAGGTCTGCACGACGATGTTCGCCTGCAGCCCGACCTTTGCGTGCTGAAGCCGCTGCCCGATGACAGAGCCGAGCGGCGTCCCGTCGTGCAGGCAGATGAACTGCTTGTCGGCGAGATAGCCGAGCTCGGAAAGCGGCGCATCCTGCCGCACGAGCGGCGGCCAACGCGGCGGCGTCGCAAGGACCATCTGTCCGCTCGATAGCACGCGCTCCTCGATGCCGGAGACTGCGGGCGGCGACAGACAGATGCCGAGATCGACCGCGCCCGAGCGCAGTCCCGCGACCACTTCGGTCGTATGCAGCGTCGCCAGTTCGAACGCGGCATCGGGATAGGCGGCGACGACGCGTTCGATCGCGCGCGGCAGCACACTGTTCGCGAGGCTCGGCGTCACGGCGATTCTCAGAGGTGCGCCGCCTTTGCGCCGCACCGTGGACGAAATGAAGCGCAACTTCTCGATCGCGGCGAAGACCTGCTCGATCTCGGGATAAATCGCGAGCAGCTCGGCGGTCGGCACAAGCCGACCGCGTACGCGATCGAAGAATTTGTACCCTGCCTGCTGCTCCGCATGCGCGAGCGTGCGCGAGACGACGGGCTGCGACACATGCAACAAATCACCGGCTCCGCTGACGGAGCCGGTGATCACGATCGCCCTGAGCACTTCGATATGCCGAAGCCTCATGCGATGCCTGGATGCAAGACGTTGCCGAGCATCAACCCTGGTTCTGCCCGATCTTTACCGGCACGTCGATACCAAGCGAGCCGGACGGGTCGAGGCTCGGGTTCAGATTGAGAAGCTCGGCCAGCGCCGCCGCGCTCTGCTCGTCGCCGTTGGCGAGCGAGGGTGCGCCTGCTTGCGCCGTGAGCGCCGGCGAATTTTGCGCCGCGATCTGCCAGTCAGAATCGCCAGGCGAAGAGACTACATAGAGCGGGCTGACCGACGCTACTTTGGAAGCGGCCGCCGCATCGGTGACGGCTGGGCCGGCAGCCGGCTTGACGCTGTCGCCGCCCGGCTCGAAGCCGTCCTGACGCGTCAGGTAGTTGTACAGCCCGCGCTCGCTGACCGGCTGCTGGAGCGCCTTTTTCTCGGGCATCTCCGCCCCGGCCTTGCCGCCGGCCTGCGGACGCAGCACATAGGTGCCCGCCTGATTGTCGTTCGGATTGGTTTCCGCGAATTTGCCGCTCTCCCCGTCGATACCGGTACCCAGCACCCAATCGAGAATCGGCACGTGATGGTTCTTGAGCGTATCGAGCGTATCGTCTTCCACGTGATGAGCGGCATTGACGCCGTCGTGGATCTTGCTCGCCCCCTTGCTGTGATCGGATTCCGCCCAAGCCATGATTTGCGGCAGCGTCACGCCTTTGACCTGTCGCAATGCCTGCATCGGGCTGATGCCGTTCTGGTTCTGATCGAGCAGCGCGTACGCTTGATCTTTCGTCAGGCCAGGGTATTGCGTCTGCAGCAGCTTGAGCAGTCGCGGATTGTTCTCCGCTTCGTTTTCATTGACGACGTGGAGCCGGTTCGCGATGTTCCAAACCTGCTTCACGATACAGCCGACGGCGAGGATCGTGCCGCCTACCGGGTTAAGCCACTCGGGCACCGTCTCGCCGAGCAGGCTCGCGATTGACGCAGCGCCGGCCACGCCCCCGCCGATCGCCTGAGCCGCATTCGATGCGGTCACGAGCGGCCCCAGGTCGGCCTGCGCGAACGTCATCATGCCGTCACCGATCGCCACGCCGAACGTGCCCACGGCCTTGGTCCACTTCAGCCAGCCCAATGCGGCTTCCCAGTCCTTGCCGCCCAGCGCGAGCGCAGTCGTCGGCGTGGTCCGCAGGAAGAAGCTCGACTGGGGCAGCAGGTACTCGTAGTTGAACGGTTTGCCGAGCCCCTCTGCAAGCGTCAGCGAGGTAGACGGCGTGTGCGACAAGAACCCGATGTTTTTGCCCCAGTTGAGTATCTGGCCGAACATCTTGTAGACATGCGTCGGATCGAAGACTTGCTTGAGCCCGACCACCTCATGGACGATGGCCTCCCCGTTCTTGTCGACGCCGCCCGTGAATCCGAACAGCTTTTTCAGCGTGCCGTCCAGCGAGCCTTGCAGTTCGCGGAGTTTGGTGGCTTTGGCGCTATCGCTGAGCGAAGCATCGTCGGCCACGGCAACCGCTTGATTACGCCACGAGATCGCCGCATCCACGCCGCTCTGCGTCTTCGCCGGGTCAAGCCCCATGCGGGTAGCCGTGGTCCCGATGCCCTTCATCAACTGTTCGAAACGCTTCGGATTGCCGGAGGGATCGGCCATCAGCGCGCTGAGCGCGCCCTTGCTGTAGCTCGAAAAGCCGTCGGTAAGCAGGTTCGCCGTATGTCGAATGATGAACGCACCCGCGTTCGGCGAAGCGGTGATGCCAAAGGACGAGTACGGCACCTGGAACTTCAGCTCGCTCGCGGTGAGCGTGGCGATCTCGCCATTATTGTTCAACGCCCCCTTGACCGAATCGTCGCCCAGCACCGACTTGTACGCCGAATCGAGCCTCTTTTCCCCCCACCCGGTCGGATCCTTGCCGATCGTCTTCAAACCCTGGATCGATTGCGTCGCCTGGTACAGCAATGCCGCCTGATGGCTTGCCTTGGTCGAGATCGAATCCATCTCGTTGGCTTTGTCCGGGTTTTGCACCCGGTACGTGTTCACGGCAGCCGTCAATTGCGAGTTGTCGCCCGCTTCGATGAAATTTTTCGTATAGAAGGCCAGATCGGAGCCCGGTCCCGGCTTCTGCGCGGAGCCGGCGATCGACGAGAGCGAATCGTCGATCTGCCCCTTCAGGTTCTGGACGCCCTTGCCGATGGCGTCGATGACCTGTTCGCGGTCGAACTTCGGCGACGTGTTATACGGAGGGAGCGCACGCGACAAGGCTTTCAGATCGACAGGCGCCTTGTCTAGTTCGTTGGCCAGCGCGACGGAGAGCTTGGCGTTGCCGGCCTGCACCGATTGCGTGACCGGCGTTGGGCCTTCTCCACGCGGGCTCTCGGAGAACAGCGGCTGGTACGCCTTGTTCGATACGAGCACATGGGCGAATTCGTCGGCGCGATCGGAGCCCAGGTGATCGGCCGTCTGGACGGCGGCGCTGAGCCCTTCATAGAAGTCGTTCGGTGCATACGGTCTCGAAGCGGCGAGTACCGTCGCCCAGTTATCCGGCGTATCGGGTGTCGCGCTCAAATGCGGCTTGACGATGTCAAGCACCGTGTTGGCGATTTCGGCCGGCGCGTTCTCGCCGATCGTCTTCATCAACTTCCCTTTGTCTTGCTTGGCGAACTGCGCCTGAAAGTAGGCCGCGTTGAACTGCGAGCCTGCCGCCTTCAGGATTTGCGCACGGGCCTCCGGCCCCGAAGCCGTATCCATGCTCTGCTTCAGGTCGGCGAGCGCCGTCGCGAGGTCGCCCTTGCTCATCGCCGTATCGACGGCTTGCTTCGTGTACTGCACACGTACGGGCACTTCGACCGAGGTCAACGCCGCGAGATAACCCGAATCGTCGGCATGCACGTTCGTGAGCTTCAGCGCCGCATAGGCGACCGGGTCGCGCTGAGCGAGCAACCGGTTCGGGTCGTTGATGTATTTGGCGTCGTGGGCGACCGACGAAGCCTGTTTGATCGCATCGGGAAACGCGGCCTGCAAGGCGCTGGCGAGGCTCGCCTCGTCCTTGCCCAGCGTTTCCTGAGCCCCTTTCTCCGCCGAGGTGCCCGCCACCGTCTGCAGGTTCGCCTGGTCGATGTCGACCGTGTAGGTCTTTTCTTCGACCGACCGGGTGTTCAGATTCTCGCCGTCGACCTGCTTCTGCGCCCCGGCCAGCGCCTTCGTGAAGTTCGCATCGCTGGGCGCCGCGGCATGCAGCGACGATGCTGCCGCGGTAGAGCTGACGCCTTTGTCCTGCGCGTGGCGCATCTGATCGGCAAGCGAGCGCTGCACCGCCGCCCAGGCCGCTTCGGCCCGGGCCTGCGCCGCCTTCAGCGCGTCGGCGGCCGCCTTCTCGCGCTGCGCCTGTTCAAGCGCACGTTGCGCTTGCTGCGCCTTCGCGAGCAACTGCGCCGTTTCCGCCGAAGCGCTGACCTTCGCCGTAGAACCGGTGCCGGACGGACCGGCAGTCGGCGCGGCGCCGGCAGAAGAAGACGTAGTGACAGTGGCGGTGGAACCGCCGGGGTCTACGGGCCGTACCATACATCGCCTCCGCAATCTGTGCCTGTTATGCCTCATGATTACGCAAGCCGATTTCCGCCGCTGGCCGGAGTTTCGTAGTCCGGCCCACCCGTCTTCATAAAAGCCGAGCCGTCACTACCGCCACCCGTAGGCGACCCGCACCTTCGTCGATGGCCGACTACGCGCCGACGCTTACACGGACCCTTCCTTTTCGATCACGAGCATGCGCGCTTCGCCCATCGGATGGGCGACGTGCTCGGCGCCGCTCGACGCGAAGAAAATGTCCCCGGCGGACATCACGACCGAATGGGTCTGGCCGTTTTCCCGGTAGTCCATGCGCACCTGGCCGTCCACGACAACAAAAACTTCCTCGCCGTCGTTGACGTGCCATTCGTAGGGCTTGTCCGCCCAGTGCAGGCGAACGGTGATGCCGTTCATGTTCGCAATGTCGAGCGCGCCCCAGGCGCGCGCTGCCGTGAACGTGCGGCTTTCGATGAATTTCATGTTGGGTTCCCCGAAGTGATGATGAGTCCGAGGCGTCCATTGTCGGGCAGGCGCCGAAGGCGGGAAACAATGGTGAGAGACAAACTTGGGGCAAATCCTGCCACGAGGGCAGGCGGGGCAGGCGGGCGGCTAGCCAGGGGTCTCTTCGGCGCTCGCATGCGCCGGCAGCGGACCGGACAGCGTTACCTTGTTTCGGCCGGTCGCTTTGGCGTCGTAGAGCGCCTGATCGGCCGCGCGGATCACGGCCCTGACGTCGCCGTCGTATTCCGGCGTCCATGCCGCGGCGCCGATGCTGGCCGTCACGTGACCGAACTCGCTGGCCGCATGTTCGATATGGAGCTCGCTGATCGCCACGCGGATTTGTTCGGCGATGGCGGCGGCGCCTTGCGGCGGCGTGTCGGGCAGCACGACGAGGAACTCTTCGCCGCCATAGCGGGCCGCGCTGTCGGCGGGCCTGCGAATGGTCTCACCGATGCACCGGGCCACGGCGGCGAGCGCGTCGTCGCCGGCCTGGTGTCCGTAAATGTCGTTGTAAGCTTTGAAGAGATCCACGTCGACGAACAGCAGTGAAAAAACGCTGCGCGTTCGCCGTGCCCTGCGCCATTCCTGATCGAGTATCTCGCCGAGCGTGCGCCGGTTGTTCAGGCCCGTCAGGCCATCGGTGCGCGCGAGCAGCGCCAATTCGCTTTCGGCCCGCATCCGGCGCCGCAACTGCGCGGCGAGCACGAACGCAAGTCCCACGAAAGCCACGGCGAAGACGGCCATCAGCGAGCCGATCACGAGCGCGCGCCGGCTCCATGCGGCATAGATGTCCGATTCCGCCTCCGCCACCATGACGATGAGCGGCAAGCGGGCCATATGTTTGAAGTAGTAGAGCCTGCGCACGCCGTCGATCGTCGACGTATCGGCGAACCAGCCTTCGGACGTCGCAGCGAATCTCCTGAACGTGCTCGCGTGGCTGATATCCCGTCCAATGACCGCCGGATCGAACGGTTGCCGCATGACCATCACGCCGTCGCTGCCGATCAAGGCAATGGATCCATGCGGCCCGAGCTTCAACCCTGAAAACAACTCGTGGAAATAATCGAGCCGGATCGCGACCATCGCGACGCCTTTGAAGGAGCCGTCGGGCCCTGCGATGCGGCGGCTCAGCGCGATGCTCGGCGAACCTGCGCGTAGCCGAGAATGGTAAGGGTCACTAACGAACAGGCCGGCATCGGGGCGATCGCGCTGAACCGTGAAATAGCGCCGGTCGCCGAAATTCATGGGGGGAGGGTCGGCGCTCAGCGAATCCAATCTGACCCGCCCGGTCTCGTCGAGCACGAGAATCGAGCCCAGGTAGCTGGCCGTGGCGGATCGGTCGAACAGCGCTTGCTGCCGGACATGCGGCGACGCCGTCATGATTTCGCGATCGTTGAGGCCGTCGATGACCGCCTGCAGCGAGAGCGAATAAAGTTCGAAGTTGCGTTCGATGTCGCGTTCGGCAATCAGCGCAAGGTTGCGCGCCGTCTCGTGCGCCCGCTGGAGCGCATCGTCGCGCGACTGATAGACGACGACGCCGCACAACGACACCATGAATGCGGCAATGACGACCGCACCGGTGACGATCGCACGCGGCGTCAGCAGGTCGACCCGCAGACGCTGCCAGGAAAAGCGGTGCGGTGTAACTCGAGCATTTGCGTTGTCGTCGCCGATTCCCTGCATGCCGGTCCCATGTTGAAAGACTATGGGTGCCTCCTCCGAGCGCACGCCCGGCCAGTTTATCATCGGCAACGCAACGAGGCTCCATTTACCGAGCCGAGCGGAATCCGCACTGCGGCCTACCCCTTCTCCACGCGTTCGGCCAGTTGCTGCACGAACACCCTGAGCGCATGCGTGCCCGCATGGCTGGCCGCCGTCATGACGCTCACGCCGATCGAGAGCGCCGGTTCGAGATCCAGCACCCGACGGCGGTCACCCATGCCAGTGGCCGTGTACTCGTCGATGATCGTGAACCCCACACCGCTCTCGGCCAACGCGCGCGCGACGTAATACGTCTTTACCTCGATCATTGGCGCCACATCGCGTTGATCGAGCGCCGCCAGCATGGCGTTGATTTTCAGGCCGAGGGGGTCGGCTGCATCGAGCCCGATCCACTTCGAGAAATCCAGGTCGGCCAACCGCACGCAGTGAACGCCGGCATCGGCCCGGCCGTCGTCAGGCCCGACGAAGACAGCCCGGGCTCGTCCAAGCTCCTCGATGGCGATCCCCGCTTGCGCGGGCGGCTCGAACGCAATGCCGACGTCGATTTCCTGAGCGAGCAAGAGCGCGGACAGCGTTTCGTTGTTCTCGGTTCGAATGCTGATCGAGACGTCCGGGCACAAGCGCGCGAATGCCGCGACCGCTTGCGGCACCAGACTCAGACCGAGACTCGGGATACAGCCGATCCGCAGCATGCCGCCCGGGTGCGAAGCAAGATTGCGGGCCAGGTGCCGGACCCGTTCGAGACTCAGATGCAACGTCTTCGTTTCCTGGAACAGCAGGATGGCTTCGGGCGTCGGTTTGAGGCCGCCGGGCAGGCGTTTGAACAGTGCCAGGCCGAGGCTGTGCTCGGCCTGCGCGAGCATCTTGCTCGCTGCGGGCTGGGAGATGTTCAAAAGATCGGCCGCGCCCGAGAGCGAGCCTGCCTGCATGACGGCATGAAAGACTTCGATGTGACGCAAGCGCATGGCCATGCTGGAGACGTGTCGGCGGCTCTCCCCCGATAGCCCGCCCC
>NZ_PNYB01000039.1 GCF_002879855.1 Trinickia soli
CGGGCGGGACGATCACGATCGACGCGGCGGGCATTCACCTGAAGGGCACCGCGATCTATCTGGACGGTCCGGTCACGCAAAGCAGTGGGAGCGCGAACAGCTTGTCGCCCGTCACCGAGGCGGACTGCGCGGAATGCGCAAAGAAGACGACCAGCGCCTATCCAGTTGATGTCGCCACCGGCCAAAAGCTGCTGACGCATGACGACTTTGCATTGCCGGGGCGGCTGCCGATCCAGTGGAACCGCCGGTACCGCAGCGCCGATCAGCGAGTCGGGAGCCTGGGCGTAGCGTGGAAGCTGCAATACGCGACAGAGGTGCGGTTAGAGACGGCACCGGACGGCACGCGCAGGCTTATCTATATCGACTACGACGGCCGCCGATTAAACTTTCCATTGCTCGAAGTGGGGCAAGAGCACTTTCATCCGCTGGAGAAGTACACACTTGTTCGACTTCAGGATCGCGAGGGGCAACCTGCCTATGCGGTACGGTTCCCGGACGGGATTGTTGAGACCTACGCACTGCATCCACAAGCGCCGGATCAGTGGCTACTGCATCGGTATGAAACTCGCGACGGCCAATGGCTGGCGTTCACGTACACGTCAGTTGGTAGTCTGCATCAGGTCAGGAACAACGTGCATACGGTGGCATGCCGACACGACGACCAAGGTCGCGTGATCGAGGTGCATCTGCTGGACGAGCGGGGCGATTCGAAAGCCAGGCTCGCAGCCTACCAGTACGACGAGCATGGCGATCTGGTGCAAGCGCTCGATCAGGGTGGACGAGTGTGGCGATACGCGTACCACCAGCACCTGCTCACAAGCTACGAGACGCCTGCTGGTGCCACGTTCGTGTCTGAGTGGCAGGGAGATACACCGTCCGCGCGCTGTGTGCGCACTTATGGCTACACGCCAGACGAGGACGGCAAGCCCATTGTGACGCGCGAGACGCGGTTCGAGTATTTGCCGGCGACGCAGAGGACGCGAGTCACGGATGCACTGGGCAACGCGACCACGTACCGTTACAACGGACTATGGGCGATCGACCAGATCATTCACCCGGACGGCAGCACGGAGAGCACCGAGTTCGACGATAAGGGAAATGTCTCGGCGCGCGTCGATGCGCTGGGGCGCAAGACGCAAATCGTCAGCGACGAACGCGGCAATCCCATTGCGATCCGTGACGCAGCCGGCTATCTGACGCGGATCGAGTACAACGACCAGAACCTGCCTACGCGCATCACCGATCCGGCCGGCCAGATCTGGCAGCGCGAATACGACGGGCAGGGGCAACTGATCAAGGAAATCGACCCGCTCGGAAACACGACGTCGACCGAATTCGACAAGGGGCTCCCCGTTGCTCGCACCGACGCGTTAGGCAACGTCACCCGCCTGCAATGGAACGACGCGGGTCTCCTGGTTGCGCACACCGACTGCTCGGGGTTCACGACGCACTATGCCTACGATGACTTCGGTCGGCAAATCAGTCAGACCAACGCCCTCGGGCAAACCAGCAAGACGCGTCTAAATGCAGCGGGACAGCCTACGATGATTGAACCGGCTGGATTGGGACGTTGGCAGATCGCATACGACGACGCAGGGCGAGCGGTTGCCCATACCGATCCGCTCGGGCGCGTCCGGCAGGTAGAGTGGGATGCGTACGATCAACCGCTTGGCGTGACCGACGCCGCTGGCGGAACCCAGCGCTTCGAATACGACGGTCTCGGCAGGTTGATGGTCCTGATCAATCCGAAAGGGGAGCGCTGTACCTTGGCTTACGATGCACGTGGAGGCATTGCCGAGCAGATCGGCTTCGATGGCCGGCGCCAGCAGTTCCGCTATAACGCCGCGGGCGAAATGGTCGAGCGAATCGACTATGGCCTGGATGGACAGCTGGCTGCGACGCTGCGCTACGACAACCGCGGCAACTTGATTGAGCAGCGGTTCGGCGACGGTACGTTGACCACGTTCGCTTACGACGCGCGCGGGCTGCCCATGCAGGCGCGTCATCAGCCACCCGCGGGCGAGGCGTCTCAAATCACGTACGAGTACGATGCCGCCGGGCGACGCATGGCTGAAATTCAGGCGCATCACGGGCGAGTATGGCGGCTCCAGCACCAGTTAGACGCGCTGGGCAATCGCAGCGAGATGCACGTCCCCGGCGCGGGCACCCTGGCTTGGCAGCGCTACGGCAGCGGCCATGTTCACGGCATCCTGCTCGATGGCGTGTCGCTAGGGAGCTTTGAGCGCGAAGCACTGCACCGCACGATCCTCAATACGCAGGGCTCGATCGCGCAGCTTCTGGCATACACCGAGGCGGGGCAGATCGCATCCCAACGACTGCAGGATCTCGACGAGCGCGGCCAACCGCGCGCGGAGCCGCGGCCGTGGCGAGCGTGGGAGTACGACCCCGCAGCGCAACTCGTCAGTCTGAAAGATGCTTGGCGTGGCGAGAAGCAGTACCGCTACGACCCGCTCGCGCAGCTGGTTGGCGTCGCGCGCCAAAGCAGCGGGGAAGCGGTTTCAGACGTGACGAGCGAGACGTATCGCTACGACCCGGCGGGTAACCTGCTGGCCCGGATGGTGGGGGACGGTGTTTCGGCGGCAACCGTCTCACCCAACGCTCCGAACGCGAGCGGCGATCGCCTGATGCGGTTCGTTGACGCGAACGCGGCGACGCGGATGCTATTGAGATTTGTCTACGACGGACATGGCAACCGGACCGAGCAAACCAAGCAGACTGCGTCGGATGTGCTCGTCGCGAAACCATCGGGCATGCTCGACCGGCTGTTGTCGCGGCAGGAGGCGCCTGAGGCGCGTACGATACTCTCGGCGGCGCAGGTGACGCGCTATCGCTACGATGGCGCGCATCAACTCGTCGGTATCGAGCATGCGGATGGCAGCCGCACGGAGTATCGATACGACGCGGTGGGGCGGCGGATCGCAAAGCTCCATGCGCCAGTCGGGCAGCAGCAACGCATGACGCTGTTCGTGTGGGACGGTGACTGGATGCTGCAGGAGGTGCATGCTGGTGCGATGGCCTGCGAAGACGCTGCTGTGACCTACGTTGCCCACCCCGACCATCAAGGACCGCTGTCGCAAGTGTCGGGTGGGAAGCATTATCACTACCTGAACGATCACCTCGGCACGCCGCAGGAACTGGTCGACGACACCCGGAACGTCGTGTGGGCCGCGGATTTTGAGGGCTACGGCCGCACACGGCACGAGCTCGTTGCGGAGGTCGACAACCCCATCCGTTTTCCGGGACAGTACTTCGATCACGAGAGCGGGCTCAGTTATAACCGGTTCCGGTATTACGATCCGCAGGTGGGACGGTACATGAATCAAGATCCGATTGGGTTGACGGGCGGCGTGAACCTTTACGCATACGTCGAGGGCAATCCAACCAGCTTGGTTGACCCAACGGGGCAGTTCGGCATACCGGGTGCTATCGCTGGAGGAATCATCGGGGGCATCAGTGGTGGGTTGGGCGCGGCGGCTACAGGCGGGAATGTTTGGCGAGGAGGCTTGTTCGGCACAGCATCAGGGGCATTCGTGGGGGGGACCGGCGCATGGATTGGCGCATCAATCCCTGGGCAAGCGGCTTTGCGCGCCGCGACTGGTGCAATTGGCAACACCGTGGGGCAGATGCAAGGTGTTGGCGATCCCTGTTTCACTGGGGTCAACGGGGGGGCAATTGCTGGTTCCGCACTCGGTGGCGCACTTGGAGGCGTGGTCTCTTCAGGAGCTTGGGGTACTAAGTTTGCTGGCTCTGTGGGTAGTCAAGTGGTGCAGCGAGCCGTCGCCGGACTTCCTGGGTCGGGGCTTTCTGCCGCCGTCGGCCTTGCCGGAAATCGGATGGGCGCGAGCGATGCAAAGTGTGGCTGCAAATGAGCTTCGATTCACGTTGGAAGGTATTCGCGGCGTTGGGAACGGGGGCCTTCGCCTTGGGCCTCTATGCCCTTTGGAATACCTTGCTTTACATGAGCATCGGCGGCGACGCGACGGGAACCACCTTCTTTGGTTGCGCAGCCTTTTGTTTGTTGCTGGTGGCTGGGTTACATTGGTATATGGCAGCAGGGTTCAAGTACGGCGCACTTGACTTGGTTACTGGTACGTTGGTAGCTGCAACATTGCAGCAAGGTAGTCGCGTTGTCGTGTCGGCAACCAGGATTCAATTCATTCGAAAGCTGGACGCCGACAACCTGACCCTTACGCCAGAAAACAGGTACGTATTCTTTGTATGTGCCTATCGGCCGTGGGTGTGCAAAGAGGCTCAGTTTCAAGTCGCGTAATGCTACGATCCATCGATGGCCGGTATACTCAAAGTGACCCAATCGGGTTGGAAGGTGGCATCAGCGGATGCGCATACGTGTGCGGCAATCCTGCTAGCCCAGTCGACCCGGAAGGGACATTCGGTATTCCCGGGACAGTACTTCGATCGCGAGAGTGGGCTCAGTTACAACCGGTTCCGGTATTACGATCCGCAGGTGGGACGGTATGTGAACCAAGATCCGATTGGCTTGAAGGGCGGGTGGAACCTGATTTGTTATAGCAACTGAAGCACTTATCTCTATGAAGCCCATTGTACGCAAAGGCGACGCCACGGATCATGGCGGCACTGTCCTTGATGGATTCGCCACTTCGAATCTGGATGGTAGGCCCGCGCAGGTGTAGGCCACATGGTCTCATGCCCGCAATGCAAAGGTAGCTTTGCGATCGTCCAAGGTTCGAGCCAGTACATGATAGATGGGCGGGGCGTGGCCCTGGACGGTATGAAGACCGCGTGCGGTGCCTTGCTGATCGCCAATCAGCAAGGATTTCTAGCGAGCGAATGACGATGCAGTTATGCCCCTAGCGAGGATTTCGTTCGTCCGCTTGCGATCTCACGAGGGAACTGACGCGTCCTTGCGTCGGCAGCCTCCCGGCCAGCCGCCCAACACCAATTCACGATTCACGGTGCCGTCTCGATCGAGCAGATCGGGCGCAATGAGATAGATTCGGCACAGCGCGATCGACCTTGCGGGAGGCGCGCGGCAATCCGTGTCCCCACGCAAAGTGCGCAGGCACTTTGCTTCCTGGGCGAAGAAATGAAAAAGGCCAGCTAAAGCTGACCTTTCGAATTTGGTGCCCAGGAGAGGACTCGAACCTCCACGGAGTTACCCGCTAGTACCTGAAACTAGTGCGTCTACCAATTCCGCCACCTGGGCAGGTGTGCGTCGTGCAACAAAGACCGCTATTGTAACGGCATATGGCTTGCTGTCAAGCATTTAATGCAATCAACCCGTTCCCACACCATCGAACCCCATTTCACGTGGGCCGAACCCCCAGTCGCCAAGCCGTCGGAGGCAGGCCCATGCGCCCATCCGCCCCGCCATGGGCGGGTGTTAGAATGACGCGCATTGCCATGTCAGACGTGCCGTCAGACGTACAGAGCCGAGAAAAATCATCGACAAGCGCCCCTTGAGCAAATATCCGTACCCGATCCCGAGCCGCGAGGAAATCCTCGGCGTGCTGCGCACGAGCGAAACGCCGCTCGCCGCCAACGACATTGCCGAGACACTATCCATCAAGCGCCAGGAACGCGAAGGTTTCTTCAAGCGCCTTGGTGCAATGGAACGCGACGGCCAGATCCGCCTCGACAAGCGGGGCTATCAGCTCACGCACCCGTCGAACTTCGTCGCCGGCCGCGTGCAAGGCCACCGTGATGGCTTCGGCTTCATCATTCGCGACGACGGGCAAGACGATCTGTTCCTGCCGAACGCCGAAATGCAAAAGGTCATGCACGGCGATCGCGTTCTCGCACGTATCGTCGGCTACGATCGGCGCGGCCGCCCCGAAGGCCATGTCGTCGAAGTGACGGAGCGCGCCAATAAACGCGTCATCGGCCGTCTGCTCAATGAGAACGGCGCATTGATCGTCGCGCCCGAAGACAAGCGCATCGGGCACGACATTCTCATCAGCCAGAACACGAAGAAGGCCAAGGTCGGGCAGATCGTCGTCGTCGAACTCACCGATTTTCCTAGTCGACACTCGCAGCCGCTCGGCCGCGTCGCGGAAGTGCTCGGCGATATCGATGATCCCGGAATGGAAATCGAAATCGCAGTGCGCAAGTACGGCGTGCCACACGAGTTCAGCGACCCCGCCCTCGCGGAAGCAGCCGCTCTGCCCGACGAAGTGCGTCTCGTCGATATGCGACATCGCGTCGATCTGCGCGACGTACCGCTCGTGACGATCGACGGCGAAGATGCGCGTGATTTCGACGATGCCGTCTATTGCGAGCCGACCAAAGTCGGCCGCGGCGACGGTTTCCGGCTCATTGTCGCCATTGCCGACGTGTCGCACTATGTGCGACCCGATACGTCGCTCGATACCGACGCGATCGAGCGCAGCACGTCCGTCTATTTCCCGCGTCGCGTCATTCCGATGCTGCCGGAAAAGCTGTCAAACGGGTTGTGCTCGCTCAATCCCGAGGTTGATCGCTGCGTGCTCGTCTGCGACATGCTGATCACCGCACGCGGCGAAATCAAGGCTTATCAGTTCTATCCCGGCGTCATGCATTCGGCAGCGCGACTGACCTATACCGAGGTCGCCGCCGTGCTGACGAATACGAAAGGCCCCGAGGCGGCGCGCCGCGCGGCCATCGTCCCGCAACTGCAAAATCTGTACGGCGTCTACAAGTCGTTGTTCGCCGCGCGCCAGAAGCGCGGCGCAATCGACTTCGAAACAACCGAGACGTACATCGTCTGCAACGCGCAGGGCAAGATCGAGCAGATCCTGCCGCGCCAGCGCAACGAGGCGCACAAGCTGATCGAGGAGTGCATGCTCGCGGCGAACGTTTGCGCCGCCGACTTCATGAAGCGCAACAAGCATCCCGGTCTCTACCGCGTTCACGCGGGCCCGACGGCCGAGAAGCTCGAAAATCTGCGGACGTTCCTGCGCGGCATGGGATTGACACTCGGCGGTGGCAATACGCCCCACGCCAGCGATTACGCGGCGCTGATGGCGCAGATCCGCGATCGGCCCGACGCACAGATGTTGCAGACGATGCTGCTGCGCTCGATGCAGCAAGCCGTCTACAGTCCCGACAATATCGGGCACTTCGGGCTTGCCTATGATGCCTACGCGCATTTCACGAGCCCGATTCGCCGCTATCCGGACTTGCTCACGCACCGCGCCATTTACGCGGTTCTGTCGGGCAGGAAGTATCGCCCCGAAGCGCCGGGCGGCGTCGTACTCAATACGGCGCTGTCGCCGCGCGCCCGCGCATTGCAGCAGGCCGATGAAGAAACGCGGCCGCGCGCAAGAGAGAACACGGCCATTTGGGAAGAGCTCGGGCTTCATTGCTCGGCCAACGAACGGCGCGCCGACGAAGCTTCGCGCGATGTCGAGACGTGGCTCAAGTGCTATTTCATGCGCGACAAGCTGGGCGAGGAGTACGGCGGCATGGTGAGCGGCGTCACGTCGTTCGGCATCTTCGTGCAGCTCGATGCGTTGTTTATCGAAGGCCTCGTGCATGTCACGGAGCTCGGCTCCGACTACTTCCAATACGACGAAATCAAGAACGAGTTGCGCGGCGAGCGTACTGGCATCCGTTACCGGCTCTCCGATCGTGTGCGCGTGCAAGTCAGCCGCGTCGATCTCGACGCCCGCAAGATCGATTTCCGGCTCGTGCGCGAGGCAGTCATCAAGCCCGCGCCCGCGCCCGCGACGCGTGGGGGCGCAGGCGTGCGGCCCGTCGGCGAACCGGAAGCGCCCGGACGCGGGCCGCGCGTGCGTACGCTCGCGGCGACCGAGGCCGCGCCGCGGCACAAGAGGGCCGCGCCCGGAAAGTCGGCCGCCGTCGTCGATGCGCGCGCCGCACGTTCGCAGGCCGCCAAGAAGCGCAACCCGGCGCAGAAGGCGGAACCTAAAGCCCGCAGTCGCAAGAAGGGCTGACGGCCGCCCGCGCGGACAGCGCAATGTCCGGGCGCAGGTCGATCTGCGCCGCGCGACGCTTGACTCTCATCGGCACAGCGTGGGCCTGACCCGTCGCTGTGCCTTCGCCTTTTGGGCACGAAGCAACACCGATTTCATTCTGCTATGGCACGTCTAAAAGTTTTATACGGATTTCATGCGGTCACCGCGCGCTTGCGTCACGATGCGTCCACGGTCGAGGAAGTGTTTTACGACGCGACGCGAAAAGATCGTCGCATGCAGGACTTCCTGCACACGGCGAAGGAAGCAGGCGTGCGTTTGATCGCAGCGGACGAGACGCGGCTGTGGGGCCTCGCCCACACCGAACGCCACCAGGGCGTCGTTGCGCGCGCAACGGACTTGCCGCTTGCACAGAACCTCGCGGAATTGCTCGATGGGATCAGTGGACCCGCCCTGTTGCTCGTGCTCGACGGTGTGACCGATCCTCACAATCTGGGCGCATGCCTGCGCGTGGCCGACGGGGCCGGTGCTCATGCCGTCATCGCACCGCGCGATCGCGCGGTCGGCCTGAATGCGACGGCGGCGAAAGTCGCGAGCGGCGCGGCCGATACGGTGCCCTACATCACGGTGACCAATCTTGCCCGCGCGCTGCGCGAGCTGAAGGATGCGGGCGTCTGGGTGGTGGGCACGGCCGGCGACGCGCAAGCGACGCTCTACGACACGAAGCTCGACGGCCCCGTTGCGATCGTCATGGGTGCGGAAGGAGAGGGTATGCGCCGCCTCACCCGCGATACGTGCGATGAAGTCATGCGCATCCCGATGGTCGGCACGGTCGAAAGTCTGAATGTATCCGTGGCAAGCGGCGTGTGCCTGTTCGAAGCGGTGAGGCAGCGCGCAGCCGCGCGCTAACGCCCTGAAGCGGGCGCCAGCGCTCGTGTGCGCGCGCGTGCCTCGCGCGCGGCGTGCCGTGCGCTCAACGCTCGATCTGCTGATTCCAACGCGTGTCCCACTGTGCGCGATGCGCGTTGATCGCATTCCAGTCGACGACAGTGACTTTATGAACGAGCTCGTCGACATTGCCAAGGCTTTGCTGCATCGAGGCCGGCATCTTCGCCTGGCGGTTCGTCGGGATCTGCTTGCCGGCGTCCGCGGCTTTCTCTTGAGCGGGCGCGGACAGCAGGAATTGCGCGAGCTTTTGCGCGAGCTTGTCGTCCGGGTTGTTCTTGACGACGCACACATCGACGAGCAGCAGCACAGGACCTTCCTTGGGACTCACGTAAGCGACGGGCAAGCCCTTGTCCTGCAAGTCGGCGACGCCGGTCGGCGTCAGCGGGAACAGCCCGGCTTCGCCCGTTTGCACCATCTCCGAGATCTTCGCCGAGTTCGGAATGTACTCGACGACATTCGGCCCGACCGTGTTCGCCCACTTCGTGAACGCAGGCTCGACGTTTTGCTCGCTGCCACCCCAAAGGCGATTCATCGCCAGAAAGCCGTGTAAGCCGAAGGTGCTGCTCGACGCCGATTGAAAGACGACTTTGCCTTTGTATTTCGGATCGGCGAAGTCGAGCCATGAGGTGGGCGGCGCCCAGCCTTTTTCCGCGAACAGCTTCTTGTTGTAGGCGATGCCCGTCATGCCCAGTTGCACGCCGGCGCCGATGTCGTCCTTCATTCGCGCGAACGGGTAAAGCTGCTTGAGCTCGGCGGAATCGTCGAGCTTCTCGCAGACGCCAAGGCTCACCGCACGCGCCATCACGCCATCGTCGAGAAAGGCGACGTGAACCTGCGGATGGTCGCGGTTGGCCAGCAGCTTCGCAAGAATGTCGGACGACGTGCCCGGCACGACAACGACTTTCGTGTCGTTCGCCTTTTCGAACATTGGCAGCACCTGCGATGTATAGGCCTTCTCCATCGGGCCGCCGTTCATGCCGATATAAATGGTCTTCGACTGTGACCATGCGGGCATCGCGGCTGAAAGCGCGCCGGCTAAGATCGCCGCGGCCGAGAGGGTACGGAAAGTATTCATTCAGGTCTCCTAATGAAAAGGCGAAGCGTCATGCGGGAACAGCCGAGAAACGATTGACGTCGAACGCATCGAGCGGTGTGGCCGTGGCGCCGTCGATCACGAGGTCGGCGAGCACCTCGCCGACACCCGGCGCGAGCAGAAACCCGCCGCCGGAAAAACCGAATGCATGCAGCAAATGCGGTACTTTGCGGCTCGCGCCGATGATCGGGTTGTGATCGGGCGTGCAGCCTTCAACGCCGCTCCATGTCCGTATCAGCAAGGCGTCGCGCAGCGCAGGCAGTAGTGCGCAAGCATCGCGCATGACGGCGCGTGTCGTGTCGGATGAGGGTTGCGCGAAGTCGCCGTCGCCATGGCCGCGTCCGCCGCCGATCACGCAATTGCCGCGCGCCACCTGGCGTGCGTAGAGGCCGCCGCCGAACACGCCGAGGTTGTGTTCCAGAAAGAGCGGCAGCGGCTCGGTCACCCACATGTTCGGATAGATCGGCGTCATCGGCACGAGGTCGCCGAAGCGCTGTGCCAGTGTGCCGGCCCATGCGCCGGCTGCATTGATGAGCCAGTCGGCTTCGTATGTCTCGTCGCCGGCTTGCAGCACGAAGCGCGCACCGTCGTAATCGGCTTTTTCCAGGGCCGTGAGCTCGCGCACCTGCGCGCCGGCCTCACGGGCCGCGCGTGCAAATGCCGGCGACACGAGCCGCGGATTCGCATGGCCGTCCGTCGCGCACAGCGAGCCGCCCACCGCCGCGGCGCCGAGCCACGGATAGCGGCGTCGGAACGATGCGCCCGACATCAGCTGCAACGGCAAGCCGTGTTGCGCAGCGACCTGCGCGTAGGCCTCGAGGCCTGCGAGATCGGCTTCGCTGCGCGCCAATCGCAAATGGCCGGAGACGACGAATTCGCCGTCGACGCCGATCGTGTCGCCGAGTCGGTCCCAGATGCGCCGCGCGCGCATGGCCAGCGGCAACTGCTCGGCCGGCCGGCCCTGACAACGCACGCCGCCGTAGTTCACGCCGCTTGCCTGTGCACCGCAATAGCGGCGCTCGATCAGCAGCACGCGCTTGCCGCGCCGCGCAAGCGCCAACGCAGCCGACGAACCGACGAGCCCGCCGCCGGCAATCGCGACGTCATAGTGACGCGTGAGGCTACTCATCGCGCGCGTCCTCCGGTACCGGTGCGACATGCACGTCGCACAGCGCCGCAGCCAGCGGAATCGGCTTGATCGGCGCTTGCGCGCGCAAGCGCCCGAGCGCCTCGGGAGAAAGCCCCGTTTCGTCGGCCAACAGGGCGAGCGTTGCTTCTGCGCACATGCGCCCCTGGCAGCGCCCCATGCCGACGCGTGTCAACGCCTTGACGCGGTTGATCTCACTGGCCGCGCCGGAGCGCACGCAACGGCGAATTGTGCCCGCGTTGATTTCTTCGCAACGGCAGACGGTCATGGCGTCGGGCCACGCACGTGCGTTGGCGTACGGCGCGGGAAATGCCGCTTCGATCCCTTCGCGAAAGGTCGCTATGCGTCGCAGCGCCCGGCGCTCGCCCGTCGCAGCGTTGACGCGGGCGTTCGATGTCCCGGCCCCCTGTATCGATGAGGTCGATGGTTCGGACTCCGAATCATCGAGCAGAGCGAATGCAGCAAGGCGTCCCGAAAGTTCGGCCGCATCGGCGCCCGCGATGCCGGCGCCGTCCCCGGCGACATAAACGCCGGGAATCGACGTGCGGCCCGCTTCGTCGCGCTCGGGCAGCCAACAATGATTGAGCGGATCGTAGCGAAAGCGGCAACCGGCGACATCGGCCAACTGCGTTTCCGGCCTCAGGCCGAAGCCTACTCCGAGGGCGTCGCAATCGAGCGTGCGCACGGTGCCTTCCGCATGGGCCGCATTCGATGCCGACCGCCAGACGATGCCGGTGACGCGGCCTTCGCCGTGGACGCGTTCGAGCGATACGCCACGCTCGATCGGAATCCCGTGTGCGCGCAGCCAACCGACGTAATACAGCCCTTTGGCGAGCACGGCAGGCTGGGCGGCCAGCTTGGGCAGCGCCTGGACCTGCGTGCCGATGCCGTTCGTATCGAGCACCGCCACGACGTGAGCGCCGGCCTTCGCATATTGATAGGCCACGAGATAGAGCAGCGGCCCCGTGCCGGCGAACACGATGCGCCGTCCGATCGCGCAGCCTTGGGACTTCAGCGCGGTTTGCGCTGCACCGAGCGTATAGACGCCCGGCAAGGTCCATCCCGGTACCGGCAGCACGCGATCGGTCGCGCCGCTCGCGATGATCAGATGCGTGAACGCAAGCGGTTGCTCTCGCATGTCGCGCAGTGTCGCGAGATGGCCGATGATGCCGTCGTCTGTGCGAGGCGTCATCTCGCAGGCCCACGCGAGCGTCTGCGGCCGATAGTCGACATGCGGCAGCAGGCGCGTCATCGTCTCGTGGAGCGCCGCGGCCTTGCGCGCCTCGAAGCCGTAAAGCGCACGTGCGTCGCGCTGAAAGCCGGCGCCATCCGGCTGCTGGCGGTAGATCTGCCCGCCCCAGCGCGCGTTTTCGTCGATCACGCTCGGGCGCATGCCCGCTTCGACGAGCGCTTCTGCCGCGCGCACGCCCGCGGGGCCGGCGCCGACGATCACGATTTCGGGCGGCCGCGTCATTGCGCCTGCTTCCCATCCCGACCATTCGACGCGCATGCAATCGACAGCAAACGCATGCCGCTTTCTATCGCGGTGGAGCATGCGCGCAGCCGTTGTCCGTCTTCGGTGCGGATCCAACAATCCTGACAAGCGCCGATCAGGCAAAAGCCCGCGCGCGGCTCGCCGCTGAAATCGGAGACGCGCAGCGCAAGCCGTTGGGTCAGGATGGCGGTCAGCACGGTATCGCCTTCTAGCGCGCTCACAGGCACACCATCGAGCGTGAAGAACACCGGTGCGCGATCGGCTTCGGCCAGGCGAACGAGCTGCGCGGAGGGGGTCGACATATTAAGTTGTCCTAAATACCTTGTCTTTAAGCCATGCTTCGATCGGGCGCAATCGTCAATGTTGGCCGATCAGGATGCGATTCAAGCCGTAGGCGCGATCGAGCAGCAACATGGCCGCGGCCGTCACCACGATGACGAGCGTCGACACCGACGCCATCATCGGATCGATCGATTCGGTCGCATACATGTACATGCGGACCGGCAACGTGACCGTTTGCGGCGACGTGACGAAGATCGACATCGTGAGTTCGTCGAAACTGTTGATGAACGCGAGCAGCCAGCCGCCCGTGATGCCCGGCACGATCATCGGCAGCGTCACGCGTTGAAACGTCGTCCAACTGCTCGCGCCGAGCGATTGAGCTGCGTGCTCGACGCTGCGGTCCAGCCCCGTTGCAGCCGCGAGCACGAGCCGCATCACGAACGGCGTCACGATGATCGTATGCGCGAGCACGAGCCAAACGAACGACCCGGTGGCGCCGATCGACGCAAAAAAGCGCAGCAGGGCGATGCCGAGCACGAGGCCCGGAATGACGAGCGGGGAGAGCAACAGCGCATTCAGAAAATCGCGGCCGGGAAACCTGGCCCGCGCGATCGCGAGTCCGGCAGGCAGCGCGATGACGAGCGAAAGCGTTGCAGAGAGAAACGCGAGCTTGACGCTCGTGAAGAACGCCGTGATGAAATCGGGGTAGTTCATGATCGCGCGAAACCACCGCAGCGACAGGCCGTGCGTCGGCAGCGTCAGCGTGTCGTCGGGCGTGAACGCAACGAGCACGACAATAACGAGCGGGGCCAACACGAACGCGATGACGAGCGTGTGGAAGGCGAGGGCGAAGGGGCCATTGCGTCGCATGTCGAATTCCTTCGCTCAACCCATGCTGCGGCCGTAACGGCGCTCCAGCATGCGGTAATAAGTGAGCATGATGATGAGATTGGCGGCGAGCAGCAGCAAGGCGATCGTCGCTCCGAGCGGCCAGTTCAGCGAGCCGAGAAATTCGTCGTAGACGGCCGTGGCGGCGACTTTCAGTCGTCGTCCGCCGAGCAGCCCCGGAATCGCGAACGCACTGGCCGACAGCCCGAACACCATCAAACTGCCGGATAGGATGCCCGGCATGATCTGCGGCAGCACGATACGACGCAGCGTCGTGGCCGGCGATGCCATCAGCGACAGGGCGGCGTGTTCCGTTTGCGGGTCGAGCTTTTGCAACGCCGTCCAAACCGGAATCACCATGAACGGCAGCATTACATGAACGAGCGCGATGACGATCGCGAACGTCGTGTATTCGAGTTTGAACGGACCCATACCGAAGGCGCCGAACAGTTGGTTGACGATGCCTGCCGTGCCGAGCAGCATGCTCCATCCGAACGCGCGCACGACCACCGAGACGAGCAGCGGCGCGAGGATCACGAGCAAGAACGCCGAGCGCCACGGATCGCGCATTTTCGACAGCACATAGGCCTCCGGCGCGCCGATCGCCACGCACAGAATCGTCGTGATGGCCGCTATGCCAAACGTGCGCAAGAAGATTGTCTGGTAGTAAGGAGAACCCAGTACGTTGACGTAGTTGCCGAACTGAAATGCGGCGATGGGCCCGCTTGACGGATCGAATCGGTAGAACGTCAACACGAGCGTCATCGCCAGCGGGGCCAGCAGCAGCGCGGCGAAGAGCGCGAATGCGGGCGCGCCGAGCAGCCACATCGGCAAGTGAGCACGCCAGGGCGTCGGGAGGGGGTGCGCCGCCACCGGATGATCGACCGGGCGAGCGGTCCCCGCTTCGAGCGTGGCGTCACGCATGGCGTGCCTCCCTCGCGACGAACCGCACCGCTTCGCTCTTCCAATCGATGCCGACGCTTTCGCCTTCGGCGAGCGGCTCGTCGCCTTCGTTCTGGCAACAGACGAGCACTTCGCCGAGCCTGCAATCGACGCGATAGAGCCATTGACTGCCGAGGAAGAAGCGGCTGGTCACCGTGGCAGGCAAGCGGCCGCCGCCCGTCGCATCGAGGCGCACTTTCTCCGGGCGGATACACACCGTCACGGCTTCGCCCACGGCCGGCACATCGCGCTGCTGGAGATGCGGGCCGTGACCGATTTCGATGCGATCAGTACCGACGTCCACCTGCACCCGTGCGCCGTCGGCGGCGACAACCGTGCCCGAGAACAGATTGGCTTTGCCGATGAATTCGGAGACGAAGCGATTCTCGGGGCGCTCATAGGCGCGGTAGGGCGAGTCGACCTGCGTGATGCGGCCCGCTTCCATGACGACGACGCGATCGCTGATCGACAGCGCCTCGGACTGATCGTGCGTGACCATGATCGTCGTCGTGCCGATCCGTCGCTGGATGGCGCGCAGCTCGAACTGCATCTCTTCGCGCAGCTTCGCGTCGAGGTTCGACATCGGCTCGTCGAGCAGCAGCACGGGCGGTGCGATCACGATCGCACGCGCAAGGGCGACGCGTTGCCGCTGCCCGCCCGACAACTCGCGTGGGAAACGGCCTGCCAGCGATTCGAGGCGCACGAGTGCGAGCGCCTCGCGTACGCGCTCATCGCTCTCGGCTTTACCGACGCGCCGCATCTCCAGGCCGAAACGCACGTTTTGCGCGACCGTCATGTGAGGAAACAGTGCGTAGCTTTGGAACACGATGCCGAGGCCGCGTTGATTCGGCTTCATGTCCGTGATGTCTCGGCCGTCGAGCACGATGCGGCCGCTCGTCGCTTGCACGAAGCCGGCGATCATCTGCAGCGTGGTCGTCTTGCCGCAGCCCGACGGGCCGAGCAGGGAAACGAATTCGCCTTTTTCTACCGACAAATTCAAATCGGCGACCGCATGCAAATTGCCGAACGACTTCGAAACGTCGGCAAGCGTGAGGAACGACATGGTCCGGCTCCTGTGAGGCGAGCACCCCGATAAAGCGGGGGCATCTAGGCAGAGCCGATTCTGTCGAGCCATATAACGCGAGTCAATTTAGAATTCCGCTCATCGATAGGAAAATCAAAAAGATTCCATCGAACGGAATAATCAAGGCGAGGCGAACGTTTCTGTTTCACCGCATGTGCTGAGGGTTTGCCCTTAAAAAAGCGGTATCTTGGCGCGCATGCTGTGGAAAGCTGCGATACTTCGCCGACGAACGGCAGAGAGAGAACCGTTTCGATGAGCGAAAAAACGGGATTGGCATATGGGTGGCAAGGAAACGCAGCGCAATATGGGCACGGCAAGCGGTGAAACCGGTGGCATCGATGCGCCCAACGTCGGCATGTTGCCGCGCGCCTTTGCGCTGTTGCGCTCGCTGGCGGCCATGCAGGCCAGCGGCGCACGCGTGACGCAACTCGCGAAAGCGGTGGGCTTGACGCAGGGCACGACGCACCGGATCCTGCGCGCGCTCATTGCGGAGGGCATCGTCGAGCAGGATGAGCGCTCGAAGCTGTACCGGCTCGGCGTCGACTTCTTCGCGCTGGCGGCACAGGCAGGCAACCCCGGCGGCATGCGCAGTTTATGCCGGCCCGCTCTGTTGCGGCTTTGCGCGAGTCTTGGCGAAACGATCTTCCTGCTGGCCAAAAGCGGTTTCGACGCAGTGTGCCTCGACCTTTGCGAAGGCCCGTTCCCGATCCGCTCGTTCACGAACGATGTGGGCGGCCGCATCGCACTCGGTGTCGGACAAGGCAGCCTCGCGATCCTTGCGTTTCTGCCCGAGGCCGAACGTGAGGAGATCATTCGTTTCAACGTGCCGCGCATTCGCGGCTACGGCATGCTCGACGAAGTCTACCTGCGCACCGAAATCGAACGCGTGCGCGGGCTCGGCTATGCCGCGCGCAACTCCGGCGTGCTCGAAGGTATGGCCGGCGTGGCCGTGCCGATTCTCGATCGAACCGGCACGGCGGTGGCGGCGTTGAGCGTCGGCACGTTGGCGTCGCGGCTCGGCGACGACCGCTTGCCGATGGTGGTCGAGTTGCTGCGCCGGCAAGCCGAGGCCATCGGCCCGCTGACCAATCCGTTCGACGTCGCACTCAAGCGGCGTCCCGCGCACGGCCTTCTTGGTATGACGGATGACGAGCGCGTTGCATGAGACGCGTCGATCGCGACGCAGCCTGCATTCGGCCTTTCGCGGATGAGCCCGCGCAACTCCGATAAACTTACGCCTTTCGCCCGCATTTACCGCGCTCCATGACACAAGACGAACTCAAGCGATTAGTCGGCCAAGCCGCCGCCGACTATGTCCTCTCCAACGTTGCCGACGGCGCCGTCATCGGCGTCGGTACCGGCTCGACGGCCAATTGTTTCATCGATGCGCTTGCGCCGCACAAGCGGCGCTACCGCGGCGCCGTGTCGAGTTCCGTCGCGACCACGGCGCGGCTGGAGCAGCATGGCATCAAGGTGTTCGATCTCAACGAGATCGAGTCGCTGCCGGTTTATGTCGACGGCGCCGATGAAATCGATCCGACC
The DNA here is from genome assembly GCF_002879855.1 of Trinickia soli. GTDB lineage: Bacteria > Pseudomonadota > Gammaproteobacteria > Burkholderiales > Burkholderiaceae > Trinickia > Trinickia soli. The sequence goes on from NZ_PNYB01000039.1 coordinate 17,335, forward strand.
GGCGCGATGATCAAAGGCGGCGGCGGCGCACTGACGCGCGAAAAGATCGTCGCCTCGGTCGCCGAAATCTTCGTCTGCATCGCCGATGCCTCGAAGCGTGTGCCTGTGCTGGGCGGTTTCCCGCTGCCGGTCGAAGTCGTGCCGATGGCACGTACGGCGATCGGGCGGCGTCTGACGGCAGTCGGCGGCGTGCCTGTGTTGCGTGTGACGAACGATGGCGCGCCTTACATCACCGATAACGGCAACGAGATTCTCGACGTCAAGAATCTGAGGATCGACGATCCGCGTGCGTTCGAGGTTGCTGTCAACGCCTGGCCCGGGGTCGTGACCGTGGGCCTGTTCGCGAGTCGCGGCGCAGATTTTTGCTTGCTTGGTACGGAGAGCGGCGTCGAAACGATCGACTACGACACGCATCGCTAAAGCCTGGACCTTTTTTACCGTATTACCGATGTAGCCCGGCTCCGGCTCGGTCCGCCGCCGCAATCCGATGCGGCGGGCCGATCGGGGGCGGTCTTTTTTGCACGCGGGCGTGAGCTTTGCTTGCTTGCGAGGGGGCTTGCGGCGTCGATCGGAGCCCGGTTCATTCGCGAGCGCGGTGCTCACCGGTCACCGGTTGGAGGACGAAAGTCGGCCGGCGCACGCATTACACGGTTTAAAGGATTGGACGATTATGCAACGCGAACTTCGGCAGGCTCTCGATACGGCCTATTCGCGGCTCAGGGATGAGCAAGAGGAACCTACAGCGTTCGCCGGCAACTATGCGCTTGGCCTGGGCATCGTCGTCGGTGGACAGGCCTGCGGCGGAATGACCGAACAGGAAGCCGCCGACGAGCGCGCACACCTCGCCATGCTGGCGGCGCTATACGAAGTTCAGGCGCGAATCAGAATCGAATCGAACATCCGGTAAAGCCCCCACCCATACGCGTTCGACAGGCGGAGGGCTTAGCGTGCTGCGCCCCATGCGGTGCCGCACGCTGCGAACTCAGCGCGCCTCAGCCCACGGTATTTGTCTGATGAAGACTGGGCAGCAGCCGGTCGAACTCGCGCTTCACGAGGCCGTAGCACTCGCACGCGCGTGACTCGAGTCCCTGGCGATCGAGCACCTTGATGTGCCCGCGGCTGTGATGGATCAGTCCTTGATCGTGCAGCTTGCCGGCGGCTTCGGTAATGCCTTCGCGCCGCACGCCCAGCATATCCGCGATCAACTGCTGCGTGACCGCCAGCTCATTGGTCGCGGCGCGATCGATTTCGATCAACAGCCAGCGGCACAACTGCTTGCTGAGCGAGTGATGACGATTGCACGCCGCGGTCTGCGCAACCTGCGTCAGAAGCGCTTGCATGTAGAGCAGCATCAACCGACGCAGCAGATCCGAACGTGCAATTTCCTGCTTGAGCTGCTGTGCGCTCATGCGATAAGCGAAGCCCGAGCATTGCACCTGCACGCGGCTCGGCATCGTTTCGCCGCCGGTCAGCACCTGCACGCCCGTCATGCCTTCGCGGCCTACGGCGGCGAGCTCGACCGAGCCGCCGTCTTCCATCATCGACAGGATCGAGATGATGGCCGTCGTCGGAAAATAAACGTGATGGATTTTGTGGCCGCAATCGCAAAGCAATTGCTCCGTGCGCAAATGAACCAACTCGAGATGCGGCGTCAGCGCCTGCCATTCGTGCGACGGCAGCGCGCCCAGAAGGTGATTGCCGTGGAGGTCGGATTGTAGCGTCAACATGGTCGGTCCTCGTTTGCGTGCCGCTTGTGCATGTGCTTGGCGGTTGTTCGTTGCTGGGCCGGCGATCGTTTGCATCGCGACGATGAGTGAAGCGCAACATGAAGCGTCACTCGTCGTCGGGTCGATGCTCGCGTCGCGGCGTCGTTTGGCCTTTCTCCCTGGCCGCGGCGTTTTCGCTCTGTGCGGAAGCGCTCGGTTGTGCGGCAATTCAGCGAGGATCATGCCAAGCGTTGTTGCACCGAACCTTGACGGCCGTCTTTTTCTGTTGCTGGGTGCGCGTCAGGTGCGAACTTCACTTTTTGTTTCAAAACTGCACAGTCGCGCGCCACCCCCGGCTCCTTTCGAATTACTTTCGATTGGTCCGTCTAAGTTGTTGATTGCGTTGGCGTTCGATGTTTTGACGGCGCGATGGCGCGAAGCCTGGGCCGTGCGTGAAGAGCGCCGTGCAAGCGCAGCCACGGCGGGCTCGCCGATTTGTTTCAGATGCGTTGCACGCAAATGCCGGGATGTCGTAAATGACTCAGAGTTGAGACAGCCCCGAATCGGCCTCGCCCTGAGTAGTTACCCCGATGGCGAGGCAACCCCTCTGACTGAGTGCGATGGCGAACGGTAATACCGTTGCGCGAGAAGTACCGTGCAGCCATGGCGATTCGTCGTACGTTGCTTCGGACAACGAAACGATTTGCCCGAAATCAAATGAACACGAGGCGTGGGGCGCTACAGTCGATCGATGGCGCTGCCGCGAAATTATGTAGGCGTCCGAAATAAAACAGAGCGCGTTCGCGCGCAGGCCCGGTGTGCAAAGAGGCGGGTGCGGCCTGCATCCGTTTCATCAGAGGGATAACCCTGTTCAGGCGTTTCCCAATGGCGCGCCGCCCGTGAACAACGCACCGTATCGCTTACCGCTTGCGGATCAGTGGGGTGCGCAATGAATCAGGCAAAGAAGCGTCGGACGGCGCATCGGGGGGAGTTATGGAGCAGGGCAAAGACCGTTCGCTGGTGAGCAAGGTGATGGATGGGCTCGTTAGCGGCATCGTCGAAGAAAAATACGGCGCGATTCTGCCGCCGCAAGACGTGCTGTCGAAAGAGTTCGACGTGAGCCGCACGGTCATGCGCGAAGCGCTTTCAATGCTGCTTGCGCGCGATATGCTCGACGTCAGGCCGAAGGTCGGCACACGCATCCGTCCGATGCGCGACTGGCGCATGATCGACGAGGACGTCGTGAATTGGCGTTTCCGCGCCAAGCCCGACCCGCAATTCATGCGCGACGTGATCGAATTTCGCATGCTGATCGAACCGCGTGCGGCGGCGCAAGCCGCGTCGCGAGCGAGCGTGGCGGAGGTCTCCGCGATTCGCGAGGCATTCGAAGTGTTCAAGTCGCTCGCACCTGCCGACGCCGGCTACCAGGCAGCCGACGAACTGTTGCATACACGCATCGTCCATGCGAGCGGCAATCAGTTCTTTCAGCAGATGGCGGCCATCATTCGCGGCGCGCTGACAGCGACGCATCCAATGCTCAGTCAAAAGCCCGGGGCGTGGGAAATTTCGGTGCGCACGCACGAGCGGCTTGTCGAAGCCATCGAGCGTCGCGATCCGAAAGAAGCCGAAACGGCCGCGCTCGCCGTCATCGACTTCGCCGCCGACGAGATCAGCCGCGAGTTCTCGGTGGAGATGCCCAATCGCAGGTAGCGGTGTGCGTTGCATCGCATGCAAGGCTGGCGGCAATCACGCGCCGGTCTTTCTTTTTTTGCAATTCGCACGCGCCATTGATACGTTTGTGTCGCGGCGCACGACCTGCCGGGCCTCGCACGCTCACACCCCCATCGAATCCGCACAGAACGCATTGCCGCGCAGCGCGTCTTATCCTGACGAGTTATCGGAGGGGCCGATGCAGGCATTCGATCGATTCGGCCTCGATACATACGCAGGGGAAGCGACGATGAACGCGTTGGGAAAAATCAAGTGGGGCATTGTGGGCGCGGGCCAGATTGCGCGACGTTTTGCACAGGGGCTTGCGCACGTGAGCGATGCGCGGATCGCGCGCGTCTGGTCGCGCCGCGCGGAAACAGTGGATGCGTTCGTGCATCGATTCGGCGGCGAGGCATGCACGCACTTCGAAGATCTGTTGACGAGCGACGTCGATGCCGTCTATATCGCCACGCTCAACGATAGCCATGCCGACTACGCACGCGCGGCCCTTGCGGCGGGCAAGCACGTACTCTGCGAAAAGCCCGCGACGTTGAACCGGCAGCAACTCGAAGCGGTGTTGGAGACGGCTCGCGCTTCGCGGCGGCTCTTCATGGAGGCGATGAAACCGCCGTTTTTCCCGCTCTATCGCAAGTTGCGCGAGCATCTATCGAACGAACCGATCGGACCCGTGGGCCTCGTGCGGGCCGGGTGCTCAGTGGCCAACGTGCCGCCCGACCATCCGTCGTTCTCGTTGGAGCAAGGCGGCGGTGCATTGCTCGACATCGGCATCTACGAAATGTTTCTCGCTGTGGACTGGCTCGGCGCACCGGTGGACGTGCAAACGTTCGGCCGCCTCGGCTCGTCGGGCGTCGACACGTTCGCGAGCGTCCATAGCCGGCACGAGGCCGGCATCGCTCAGCTCTTTTGCGGGTTGGACCTTGACGGCAAGGGCGACGCGTTACTTGCGGGCCCCGCGGGGCACGTCACGATCCACGAAAAATGGTGGAACCCGGTGCGCGCGACGGTCAGCTACGTCGATGGCCGTTCGGTCGAACTGAACGAGCCTTTCGAAGGTGGCGGCCTGAACTACGAGACGGCGCACTTTTGCGGGCTCATCCGCGACGGCATGCTCGAAAGCCCTATCATGACGCACGCGAAATCGCTGCAGATGATCTCGATGACCGACGCCGCACGGGCGGCGCTCGGGTTGAAGTTCCTGGGCGAATAACGGCGGCAGTGTTACGATTTCGCGTCTCGTTTGCGTTTGCGTTCGCATTTGCCTTCGTTCGCGGCGTGACGTTCAGGATTCGTTCACAAAGGAGCGGCTCGTATGTCCAAGCATCTCGCCAATCTGTGGCGTGCCAACAAGAATCTCGTGGCGTTTCTGTTTCTGATGGTGCTGTTTCGAAGCGCGATTGCCGATTGGAATGTCGTCCCGACGGGCTCGATGTTGCCGACGATCCGCATTGGCGACCGCATCTTCGTCGACAAGATGGCGTATGACCTGCGCGTGCCGCTGACGCATATCGCCATCGCACATCTGGGCGATCCTCAGCGCGGCGATATCGTCACGATCGATTCCGCGGCTGCCCACGAACTGCTCGTCAAGCGAGTGGTTGGCGTGCCTGGCGATACGGTGGCGTTGCGCGACAACGTGCTCTACGTGAACGGCGTGCGCGCCGACTATCGGGCGCTCGCCACGCCGCCGATGCACGACGCAGCGCCTGGCGACGCGCGTTATCTGATGGAGCGATTCGATGGCGTCTCGCACGTCGTGCGTTTATCGGAAACAGCGCCAAGCCCGGTGGCATCGTTCGGGCCGGTGACCGTGCCGGCGGGTGAATACCTGATGCTCGGCGACAACCGCGACGACAGCGCCGATTCACGCTACTTCGGTTTCATCCCGCGCAACGAAGTCATGGGACGTACGCGCAACGTCGCGTTTTCGCTCGATCCCACGCATCTTTATATGCCTCGCTTAAGCCGCTTCGGTGCCGCGCTCGATCGACCGCTTGCCGCGAATTGAGCGGGCAATGCGAGGGGCGGGCGGTGCCGGCGCTGCGCCGCCATCGCGCGCCCGCGCCGGATCAATGGCGCGTGGGCAACGCGAGACGTCGCTCGTAGCGGTGCTGCACCCATTCAAGCACCTGACACAGCACCCAGTAGATCGCCGCTGCGGCGAGATAGAGCGGCAGCGGTTGATAGGTCGAGGCGATGATCTCCTGTGCGCTGCGCAATAGCTCGGTGACCGTGATCACCGAGACGAGCGAAGTGTCTTTGATGAGGCTGATCAGACTGTTCGACAGGCTCGGGACGGCGATGCGAAGCGCTTGCGGCCCGATCACGTAGCGCAGCGTCTGGCGGCGCGAAAGCCCGAGGCTGTACGCGGCCAGCCATTGGCCGCGATGAATGCCGTTGATCGCGCCGCGCATGCTTTCCGAAAGATAAGCGGCAACGTTCGCCGACAGGGCGATGACACCGGCCGGCGTCGGATCGAGCGAGATCCCGACGCTCGGCAGTCCGTAATAGACGACGAAAATCTGCACGAGCAAAGGTGTGCCGCGCATCAAGCTGACGTACGCCCGCGCAGCCCAGTTGAGCGGTTTGCTGTGGCTGATCCCCATCAGGGCGAGGACGACGGCTGCGACGAGCCCGAAGATCATCGACAGCACAGCGAACTTGACCGTCAAGACTGCGCCCTGCGCAAGCACGGGCAACGATTGGACGAGCAGCGTGGTGGTGGACATGTTTTTTTGGTAGCGACGGCTAACGCGTTGGCCGCACGGTCATGATGCAAGAGCGCACATGATATACGCGCCGAAAAGATGCGCTCCGCAAAAAGCGCACCTCAAAAAAGCAAGGGCGGCATCCGTGCGACGCCGCCCTGATACGACTGGCCCGATTTACCCTGCTTCACGGGCGTTCGGCTCGCCCCATCACTTCGCAGCGGGCTTGGTCACGTCGATGCCGAACCACTTCTCGGAGATTTTCGTGAACGTGCCGTCGGCTTCGAGTTGCGTCATGGCGTCATCGATTGCCTTGGCGAACTTCGGGTTGCCCTTTTTGAACGGGATCGCCGAGGGGTTGGCCGTGCCGACCATCGCACCGCGTTTGAGCGGCAGGTCCGACGTCTTCATGAGATAAGCCAGCATCAGCTTGTCGTTCAGCGCGGCGTCGAGCCGCCCGGCTGCGAGATCGCGTAGGTATTCGGGCGCGCCGGGGTAGGTCTTGACATCGATGCCGGGCACGGACTTCGCCATGTCCATGTAGTTCGTCCCGAGACCGACACCGAGCTTCTTGCCTTTCAGGTCTTCAAGCGAGGCGAACTGGCGCGTATCGTCCTTGCGCTGAATCAGCTCCGCACCGGAAAACGTGTATCCCGGCGAAAAATCGAGCACTTGCTTGCGCGCGTCAGTCGCGCCCACCTGATTGACGATGACGTCGAACTTGCCCGCCTGCAGGCCGGCGATGATCCCGCTCCACTCGGTGGTGATGAACTCAGGCTTCACACCGAGCTTGGCCGCGACGGCCTTCGCGATGTCGACGTCGAACCCGACCAGGTCGCCCGTCTTCGGATCTTTCGAGTTGAACGGGGGGAACGTGCCTTCCAGGCCGACGCGTAACGTCCCGCGCGCTTTGACCTGATCGAGCAAATCCTCGGCATGCGCCGTAGCGGCCAGGCAGGTCAGGCCGATCAGGCCAACGGTCAGAATCTTTTTCAGCGATGCGAACTTCATGGTCTTGTTCTCCTTGGAAAGCTCCCCGATGGGCTTTCTCGCGTGCAGCGATGATAGCGAAGGGGCAATCGCGTCGAAAATACCGTTTGTTTATGTCTATATGCGAGCCGTGTGTGCAATCGCGTCGACGCATTCGCCGATGAGCGCCGGGCCGCGATAGATGAAGCCGGTGTAGAGCTGGACGAGCGACGCGCCTGCTGCGAGCTTGGCCACCGCATCTTCGCCCGAAAACACGCCGCCCACACCGATGATGGCGACGGCATCGCCGAATTCGGCGCGCAGTTTCGCGATGACATTGTTCGACGCGTCGAAGACGGGCTTGCCTGACAGACCGCCGGTCTCATTCGCATACGCCATGCCCATGACGGCGCCGCGCGCGAGCGTCGTGTTCGTCGCGATCACGCCTTCGATGCCGTGACGCAGCAGCGTGTCGGCGATTGCTTTGACCTGCTCGTCGTCGAGATCGGGCGCGATCTTCAGCGCGAGCGGCACGAGCTTGCCGTGCAGATCGGCCAGACGTTGCTGCTTGTCCTTGAGCGCGCCGATCAGTGCATCGAGCTCGTTGGCCCCCTGCAATTGCCGCAGATTCTTCGTGTTCGGCGAGGAAATGTTGATCGTCACATAGCTCGCGAACGGGTAGACGCGTTCGAGGCAGTACAGATAATCGTCGGCGGCGCGTTCGATCGGCGTATCGGCGTTCTTGCCGATGTTCAGGCCAAGCGGGCCACGATAGCGCGCGGCCTGCACGTTCTGGACGAACTGGTCGACGCCGCCGTTATTGAAACCCATGCGGTTGATGAGGGCGCCTGCGGCCGGCAGCCGGAACATGCGGGGGCGCGGATTGCCCGGTTGCGCTCGCGGTGTGACCGTGCCGACTTCGATGAAGCCGAAGCCCAGCGCTGCGAGGCCGTCGATGCAGGCGCCGTCCTTGTCGAGCCCGGCCGCGAGGCCCACGGGATTGCGAAACGGAATGCCCATGACGGTGCGCGGCAGGTCGGGCACGCGCGCGGCAAGCAGACGGGCTAGTCCGGTGCGGCCGGCGGCGCCGAGCACGCCAAGTGTGAGATGGTGCGCGTCTTCCGCATCCATGCGAAAGAGTCCGGCACGGACGAGCGGGTAGAGGGAGCTGAGCACGGGAGCGGGCAATGGCAAAAAATGATAACCCGCTATTCTAGCGGCTTCGGCGATCGTACCGGCCGGCGGCCGGGCCTGTGCTCGCCGGTGAGCGCGATCGCCGCGTCGAGTCGGGCGCTCGTCGTCGAACCGTCATCGAGCGTGGATCAGCTTTGGGTGGGATCGACATCGGCGCCCCTCGCGCGCAATGGTGTCCATTGCCCATCGACGAGTCCTTCGAGCGGCCGGAAGTTCGATTTATAGGCCATCTTCGCGCTCTCGCGAATCCAGTACCCGAGATAGACGTGCGGCAGCCCCAGGCTTCTGGCCTGCTCGATCTGCCACAGGATGTTATAGGTGCCGTAACTCGTGTGCTCGGCCTCGGGTTCGAAGAACGTGTAGACCGACGAGAGCCCGTCGCCCAGGATGTCGATCATGCTGACCATGCGCAGCACGCCCGCGTCGTGCGGCGCATCGATCGGCTCGCGGAATTCGACGAGGCGCGAGTTGATTCTGCTGTGCAGCAGGAACTGCTCGTATTGATCGCGGCTGTCGCGGTCCATGCCGCCGCCGGCATGACGCGCGGCCTGATAGCGCATGTAGAGCGAGTAATGCTCTTCCTCGTAGTGCAATGGCGCGACCGATGCGACGAGCGACCCATGACGCCTCCAGACGCGCCGCTGCGTACGATTCGGGTTGAATGAAGCCACGGGCACGCGCACAGGGACGCAGGCGCGACAGCCTTCGCAGTACGGCCGGTAGGTGAACACGCCAGAGCGCCGGAAACCGGCCTTGACGAGTTCGGTATAAACGTCGGAATTGATGAGATGACTGGGCGTCGCGACTTGCGAGCGCGCAATGCGGCCTTCCAGGTAACTGCAGGGATAGGGCGCGGTCGCGTAAAACTGCAGTGCGGAAAGCGGTGAAAGCGGCAGCTCATTCGGGTGAGTCATCGGCGGCTCTCGATGCATTGTCTCGTTCGGGCCGCTTCGATCAAGGCCGAGCGGCGCGAGTGCTCTCTACGCCGCACGCGGCAGGAGTTCGAGCAGTGCCGTTTTGTCGAAGCGCCACGGGATCGGGGCCCCAGCGACAGCGGTGCGCACGTGAGCGACGAACGCCTTGCGCGCGATCTCGCGCCCGCCAAGGGACGCCAGATGCGGCGTGTTCTGCTGGCAGTCTATCATTTCTATTTCGTGACGGCGCAGGTGACCCACGAGTCCCGCGAACGCTATTTTCGACGCATCGCTCACATGGGCGAACATCGATTCGCCGAAGAACATTCGGCCCAGCGACACGCCGTAGAGGCCACCCACGCGCTGCCCGTCGAGCCAGGCTTCCACGCTATGCGCATTGCCGGCGCCATGCAGCGACGCGTAGGCGTCGATGATCTCCGCCGTGATCCACGTGCCGCGCTGGCCGCGACGAGGCGCTTGTGCGCAATTGCGCATGACGGCGGGGAAGTCGGCATCGACGCGGATCTCCCAGCGTGGATCGCGCAGCACGCGTTTGAGCGTTTTGCGAAACGACGGGGACAGCTTGAATTCACGAGGCGCCAGGATCATGCGCGGGTCGGGGCTCCACCACAGCACGGGCTGGCCGTCCGAATACCAGGGAAAGATGCCCTGGCGATAGGCATCGACGACGCGCCACGGCAGCAAGTCCGAACTCGCGGCGAGCAAGCCGGGCGCGCCGCTCTCGGGGCCGAGCGCGCGCTCGACAGGCGGAAACGGATCGTCGGGGCCGAGCCAGGGGACCATGCGTGCGCCTGGGCCGATCAGCCGTCGCGCAGCGACCGGAAGATGTCGCCCGTATGCAGCCCGTAGTTGCCCGCCGAGCGATCGGCGAAGAAAAAGCGCAGCGTCTGTCCGACGGTCGGGAACGCGATGTCTTCCCAGGGAATTTCGCTTTCGTCGAACAGCCGCACCTCCAGGCTCTCCTCTCCGGCTGCGATGTCCGGATCGAGCAGGCGCGCGAGATAGAACAGATGCACCTGGTGAACGTGCGGTACGTTCAACAGCGAAAAGAGATGCTGCACTTCCACGCGAGCGCCGGCTTCTTCGAGCGTTTCCCGCGCAGCGGCTTCGGCCGTGGTTTCGCCCATTTCCATGAAGCCGGCGGGCAGCGTCCAATAGCCGTAGCGCGGCTCGATGGCGCGCCGGCACAACAGCACCTTGTCTTCCCACACGGGAACGGTGCCCACGACGTTGCGGGGATTCTGATAATGGACAGCGCCACAGCCTTCGCAGACGAATCGCTCGCGGTTGTCGCCGGGCGGAATGCGTAAGCTGACTGCTTGGCCGCAGACGGAGCAAAATTTCATAAGAAGCGCGCGGAACGGAGTGATGCGAGTGTATCACCGGGCGCGCCGCATGCCGTGCGCTGACGCATGTTCGGACGCACGGCAATCGACAGCACGAAAAAAGCCGGGCGCGCGGCCCGGCTTCGTGTCAAGCGGTTGCCCGGTCGAGGCTCAGCCGAACAATTTCATCGCCTGAGTCAGCGTGTTGACGACGCCCCAGGTCAAAGGAATCAACACGTAGGCCCAGAAGACGAAGAGGCTGGCGGCGCTTGTCTTCCGCGTGGTTTGAGTCGTGTTTTCCATGAAGGTCTCCTTAGCGCTCTGCGGCGAGTTCCGCGTCGCTCATGTGATGCTTCGCGTCGACGCGTTTGACGAGCAGATTGCAGATGAAGCCCACGACGAGCAGCACGGCCATGATATGGACCGTCATCGTGTACGCGTCCGCTTTGGCGACGCCGTGCGCGACTTCGTAGGCGCGGATGTAGTTGACGAGCACGGGCCCCGCGACGCCCGCGGCGGCCCAGGCCGTCAGCAGACGTCCGTGGATGCCGCCGACAAACGCGGTGCCGAACAGGTCGGCCAGATAGGCCGGCACCGTCGAGAAGCCGCCGCCGTACATCGACAGAATCACGCAATACGACAGCACGAACAGCGCGATGTTGCCGGAGGTCGCGAAGGTCGGCACGAAGTAGTAGAGCACTGCGCCGAGCGCAAAGAACACGAAGTAAGTGTTCTTGCGGCCGAGCTTGTCGGACGATGACGCCCACACGAAGCGTCCGCCCATATTGAACAGCGAGAGCAGGCCGACAAAGCCCGCGGCCGTCGACGCCGTCACCGTGTTCTTGAAGCTTTCCTGGATCATGACCGAGGCTTGCCCGAGAATGCCGATGCCGGCGGTCACGTTCAAGAAAAGGACGAGCCAGACGAGATAGAACTGCGGCGTGGTCAACGCGCGATCGATGTGGACATGATTGCGCGTGATCATCTTGTGCTGCGTGTCGGGCGGCGTCCAGCCGGCCGGCCGCCAATCGGGCGCGGGCACGCGGATCGCCAGCGCACCGATCGACATCGAGATGAAGTAGGCGATGCCGAGCACGACGAACGTCTCGGCCACCCCAACGCTCGTTGCGCTCTTGAAGTGGTTCATCAGCGCGACCGACAGCGGCGCCGCGATCATCGCGCCGCCGCCGAAGCCCATGATTGCCATCCCTGTCGCCATCCCGCGACGATCGGGGAACCAGCGGATCAGAGTCGAGACGGGCGAGACGTATCCGAGGCCGAGCCCGATGCCGCCGATCACACCGTATCCCAAATACAGCAATGCAATTTCATGGAACCAGACGCCGACCGCCGAGACGAGGAAGCCGCCGCCAAAGCAGCATGCGGCCGTAAACATCGTGCGACGCGGCCCCACGTGCTCGAGCCACTTGCCGGCGAACGCGGCCGAGAGGCCCAGAAAGACGATGGCAAGCGAAAAGATCCAGCCGAGCGTTGTGAGCGACCAGTCATTGGGCGCCGATTGGGTAATGCCGATGACCTTCGTCAACGGCCCGTTGAACACAGAGAATGCGTAAGCCTGGCCGATACAAAGATGGACGGCGAGCGCGGCGGGCGGGACCATCCAGCGTGAGAAACCGGGCGCGGCGACGGTGGCTTGTTTCGAAAAGAAACGCGGCGGTCCGGCAAGGCCGGTTTGATCGGTCATGCTGCTCACTGGGGTCTCCAAATATGTCGTTGTTGTGGGGCAGCCGGCCGGACCATTTTTCGTCGGACCCTGCTCGGCGAATTGTCTTTCTTATGTTGCGCGCTCAACGATATGAGCGGCGGGGGAGCCGCGCAATAGGAAAAGCCAATGCATAAAGGGTTGTGACGGAGGCGGACCCGGTAAATGGGACGGGCGCATCCGATGCGCAGAACAAAAACAAAAAAGCCCAATCCTGAGATTGGGCTTCGGTATCTTTGCTGTGTGGACGAAATGTGCTGGAACAGCCGATTTTCATTCCACTCCGGCTACGCCAGTATTCTGACGCGCGGTTGACTATTTTTTCTGGCTGGGCGGCAACACCGTGGCGACAAGACAATGACGCACGTTGATACTCGGGTTTGCGGCTTTGGTTGCGGGGGTAGGATTTGAACCTACGACCTTCGGGTTATGAGCCCGACGAGCTGCCAGACTGCTCCACCCCGCGTCCGTCGAAAGATGAGAGTATAGGGGAAACCACGGGGCCGTGCAACCGAATTTGGCGACGTGTTAGCCCAAAGTCGTAATGTCCCCTTCCAACAAAGTACAAATGTCCCCTTTTGGTTCGTGAGGGGGCGGCACGGTGGAAGGGCTAGTGTCGATGAGCGCGAAGGAACGAGAGCGGCAACGGGTGA
>NZ_PNYB01000003.1 GCF_002879855.1 Trinickia soli
CGCGCACGTGGATCGCCATCCATGCCTGAAGATAGCACCGTCGCGCGGCGAATCGTACCGACGTCATGACGGCGCGCTGATAGCGTCCATCAGCCGCGAACGATGTCTTCGCCGCGCGACGGTGCTATCTTCAGGCATGGATGGCGATCCACGTGCGCGAGGCCACTGGCCGGCCACCGCGTAACGCGCGCCTCGTCCCCCTTTCAGGATCCGGCTATGACGACGCATCCCATCCGCTTCTACTACCGCGGCGCCATCCGCGAGGTCTCGGGCCTGCCCGTCACGCGCACCGTGCTACAGCACCTGCGCGAGGACCTGCGCTGCACGGGCACGAAGGAAGGTTGCGCGGAAGGCGATTGCGGCGCATGCACGGTCGTCGTCGGAGAACTCGACGCGCAAGGCGAACTGGCCCTGAAGGCCGTCAACGCCTGCATCCGCTTTCTGCCGACGCTCGACGGCTGCGCGCTATTTACGGTCGAGGACCTGCGTGCCGCCGATGGCGCGCTGCATCCCGTCCAGCAAGCGCTCGTCGATTGTCACGGCTCGCAATGCGGCTTCTGCACGCCTGGCTTCGTCATGTCGATGTGGGCGCTCTATGAAAACCAGCCGGCCGGCGCCGGACTGCCGACACGCGACGAAATCGCGACGGCGCTCTCCGGCAATCTCTGCCGCTGCACGGGCTATCGTCCGATCATCGAGGCGGCGCAGCAGATGCTCGACGGCGATCGCCCTGCGCGCGTGAAACTCGATCGCGCGCCAGTCGTGCGGGCACTGCAGCAGATCCGGCGCACAGTCGGGACCACGTTCGCTTATGAAGGGCCCGACGTACGCGGCGACGCGTTCGGCGTCGCGCGCTTTTGGGCGCCCACCTCGCTCGATGCATTCGCCCGATTGCGCGCGGCACATCCCCACGCGCTCGTGCTGGCCGGCAGTACCGATGTCGGCCTGTGGTCCACCAAACAGTTGCGCGATCTCGGCGATTTACTTTACGTCGGGCGCGTTGCCGAACTGACGGCCATTGAGCGCGATGCCGCCACGCTGACGATTGGTGCGGCTGCCACGCTCGAAGACGCCTTCGCGGCGCTTGTCGTGGACTATCCCGAGCTCGCCGAATTGGGTAAGCGGTTCGCCTCGCTACCCGTACGAAACGCCGGGACGCTCGGCGGCAACGTGGCGAACGGTTCGCCGATCGGCGATTCGATGCCGGCGCTGATTGCACTGGGCGCGACGATCGTGCTGCGGCGCGGCCATGAAACGCGCGAAATGCCGCTCGGCGCCTTTTACGTCGGCTATCAAAAGACCGCGCTCGAACCGGGGGAATTTGTGGCCGCCCTGCGCGTCCCGCGTCCCGCACCGACCTTACGGTTTCGCACCTACAAAGTGTCGAAGCGCTACGACCAGGACATTTCGGCCGTCTGCGCGGCGTTCGCCATCGACGTCGTCGATGGGCGGATTGCGCAGGCACGCGTCGCGTTCGGTGGGGTGGCGGCTACGCCCAAGTCCGCCGCTTCGGCTCAATCCGCGCTCGTCGGCAACGCATGGCAGGAAGACACCGCCCAGCGAGCCATGGACGCGCTGGCCGACGACTATCAGCCGTTGACCGACCTGCGCGCATCGAGCACCTATCGGATGAGCGTCGCGCGCAATCTGCTCAAGCGGTTCTGGCTCGAAACGCGCGATGAGGCACCGCTCGCGCTGGCCCAGGTCGACGCCTTCGCGTTCGACGACGCCCACACGCAAGCGCAGGAGCCGTCATGAATCTGCGTACCGATGCACCGATCGGCGTGCCGCCCGAAAGCGCAGCAGAACCGACGCACGCCGCAATCGGGGTGCCGCTGCCGCATGAATCGGCCGAGCTTCACGTGAGCGGCGAAGCCCGCTACACCGACGATTTGCCCGAACTCGCCGGCACGCTCCACGTCGCGCTGGGACTGTCGCGCTTTGCGCACGCCCGCATCGTGTCGGTCGATCTGACTGCGGTGCGCGACGCGCCCGGAGTCGTCGCCGTGCTGACAGCGGCAGACATTCCCGGCGAAAACAACTGCGGCCCCGTGCTGCACGACGATCCCATTCTGGCCGACGAACTCGTGCAGTATCTGGGCCAGCCGATCTTCGCCGTCGTGGCGACGTCCTACGAGCTCGCGCGCCGCGCGGCGGCGCTCGGCAAAAGCGACGATGTCGTGCGATACGAACCGCTCGAACCCGTGCTGAGCATCGCGCAAGCGCGCGCGCGACAGCACTACGTGCTGCAGCCGCAACGCTTGACGCGCGGGTCCCCTGCCGAGCGCATTGCAGCGGCGCCGCATCGCATCGACGGCGAATTCGCCGTCGGCGGCCAGGAGCAGTTCTATCTGGAAGGCCAAGTCGCCTACGCCATTCCGACGGAGCGCGACGGCGTTCATCTGTACAGTTCGACGCAGCATCCGAGCGAAATGCAGACGCTCGTCGCCCATATGCTCGGACGTCCCGTGCATCAGATCGTCTGCGAATGCCGGCGCATGGGTGGCGGCTTCGGCGGTAAGGAGTCGCAATCGGCCGTGTTCGCCTGCATTGCAGCGCTCGCTTGTGCGCGTCTGCAACGCCCCGTCAAGCTGCGCGCCGATCGCGACGACGATTTCCTGATCACGGGCAAACGCCACGACGCGCTTTACCGCTACGAAGCCGGCTATGACGATGACGGCCGCATCCTCGGCCTGCGCGTCGAGATCGCGCTGCGGGCCGGCTATTCGGCCGACCTGTCGGGCGCTGTCGCCACGCGCGCGGTCTGTCACGTCGATAATGCGTATTTCCTCTCGGACGTGGAAATCGTCGCGCTCTGCTGCAAGACGAACACCCAATCGAACACCGCATTTCGCGGCTTCGGCGGACCGCAAGGCGCGCTCGTCACCGAAGTCATCGTCGACAACATCGCGCGCGCACTCGGTCGCGACCCGCTCGACGTACGACTCGCGAACTACTACGGAATCGGCGCGCGCGAGCTCACCCCCTATGGCCAGCGCGTCGAAGACAACGTGCTGGCGCCGCTGACGGCCCGCTTGCTCGAAACGAGCGACTATCGCGCGCGCCGCGAAGCGGTGGCCGCTTTCAACGCGTCGAGCCCCGTGCTCAAGCGCGGCATTGCGTTTTCGCCGGTCAAGTTCGGTATCTCGTTCAACGTCCAATTCCTCAATCAGGCCGGCGCGCTCGTTCACATCTATCGCGACGGCTCGGTGCTCGTCAATCACGGCGGCACGGAGATGGGCCAGGGCGTCAACACGAAGGTCGCGCAGGTCGTCGCCGACGTCTTCGGCTTGCCGTTGTCCCAAGTGCGCGTGACGTCGGCGGATACCTCGAAGGTCGCCAACACATCGGCCACGGCCGCTTCGACGGGCAGCGATCTGAACGGCAAAGCCGCCGAAGCCGCGGCGCTGACGATACGCGAGCGCCTGACCCAGGTGGCCGCCACGACGCTGGGCGGCCAGGCGGAGCAGGTGCGCTTCGAGCACGGCAGCGTCATCGGCGAAGGTGGGCAGATCCCGTTCGCGCAGCTCGTCAATGCGGCCTACCTGGCCCGCGTCCAGCTATGGTCCGACGGCTTCTATGCCACGCCGAAGATCCATTGGGACGCCAATACGATGACGGGTCGTCCCTTCTATTACTTCGCTTATGGCGCGGCGGTGTCGGAGGTCGTCGTCAATACGTTGACGGGCGAATCCAAGCTGTTGCGGGCCGATCTGCTGCACGATGTGGGCCGATCGATCAACCCGGCTATCGACATCGGTCAGATCGAAGGCGGCTTCATTCAGGGCGTGGGCTGGCTGACGACGGAAGCGCTTTGGTGGAACCGCGATGGACGGCTGATGACGCATGCGCCGTCGACCTACAAGATTCCGGCCATCAGCGACACGCCGGCCGTGTTCGATGTCCGGCTTTACCGCAACGAGAACGCCGAGCCGACCGTCTTTCGATCGAAGGCTGTCGGCGAACCGCCATTGTTGCTCGCGTTCTCGGTCTTCCTGGCGCTGCGCGATGCGCTCGCCGGCGTCGCGCCGGACGCGCGACACGCCCCGCCGCTCGAAGCGCCCGCCACGCCGGAAGCCTTGCTCACGGCGCTCACGAAGTTTGTCGCGTCGACCGGCGATGGCACGAACGATGCGGCGCCCTCCAACGAATCACCCGCCGCCGAAGGCTCGCCGTCTTCGACCCTCCCGGGCTTGGGCGCGGCCTGACCGGAGCACGACGAACCGATGCAACCCTGGCTCACCGAATTGCAGCAATTGCTCGCTCACGGCGATGCCGTCGTGCTCGTCACGGTCGCGCACGTCGAAGGTTCCACGCCGCGCGAGGCAGGCGCAAAGATGATCGTCACGCGGGAAAATGCGCGCTACACGATCGGCGGCGGCCATCTGGAATGGCGTGCAATCGAGATCGCCCGCGAAGTCTTGCGCGACGGCATGCGTGTGCCGCACTTGCGACGGCTCGAACGGCTGTCGCTGGGCCCGAGCCTCGGCCAGTGCTGCGGCGGCGCAGTCGTGCTGGCCTTCGAGCGGCTCGATGTAGGCGACCTCGATTGGGTGGCGTCGCTCGCCAAGCGCATGCACGCGGGCCAGGCCACGCAACGCAGCATCTCGTTCGGCCCTGCCCGCGAACCCGTGCGGCTTGCCGATGTCGATGCCGACGGCGGTGCGCAGGCGCCCGATTGCCTGCTTTGGGACGGCGCCGGTTTCGACGGCGGCGATGCGCTGTTGACCGAGACGATCGTCTCGCGCGAATTCCCGGTCGTGCTGTTCGGCACGGGCCATGTCGGCGCCGCGTTCGCACGCGTGCTCTCGACGCTGCCGTGCACGGTGCGCTGGGTCGGCGAGAAAGACGCCCGCTTTCCGCCGCAGCTTTCCACCGCGCTCTGCCCCAATCTGACCACCGATGCGAGCGAGGCGCCGGAAAAAGCCGTCGATGAAGCGCCACCGGGCGCCGCATTCATCGTCATGACGCACGACCATGCGCGCGACCTGGCCCTGGCCGAACGCATCTTGCGGCGAGACGATTTCGTCTTCTTCGGCATGATCGGCTCGCGGGCCAAGCGCAGGCAGTTCGACCAGCGTCTGGCCGCGAGCGGCATCGAGCCGACGCACATCGCGCGCATGGTGTGCCCGATCGGCGTCGAAGGCATCGACGACAAGGCCCCCGAGGTCATCGCGATCGCCGCCGCCGCGCAACTGCTGCAAGCCGTGGAAGCCGCCCGTGGCACGGCGACGGCTTCGCACGATTCACCGTTTTCCACGCCGCAACCGCTGACCGACCATGACACCAACACTCGCTGAAAAAATCGCCGGCGCGCCCAAGGCCGAGCTTCATATCCATATCGAGGGTTCGCTGGAGCCCGAAGTGATCTTCGACCTTGCCAGGCGCAACGGCGTCAAGCTTTCCTATGAATCGATCGACGCGCTGAAAAAGGCATACGAGTTCACCGACCTTCAATCGTTCCTCGATATCTACTACGCCGGCGCCAGCGTCTTGCTGACCGAAGATGATTTCTACACGATGACGAACGCCTACATCGAGCGCGCCCTCGCCGACAACGTCGTCCATGCCGAGATCTTCTTCGATCCGCAAACGCACATGGAACGCGGCGTCGCCATCAGCACGGCCGTGGCCGGCATCGAACGCGCGTTGGCCGAGGGCGAACAGCGCGGGCTCACGAGCAAGCTGATCCTCTGCTTCCTGCGACATCTGTCCGAAGCCGACGCGCTCGCAACCTACGAAGCCGCATTGCCGTTGTTCGACACCTATGCACATCGACTGATCGGCGTCGGTCTCGATTCGTCCGAGCGCGGCCATCCGCCGTCCAAATTCGAGCGTGTGTTCGCGCTCGCGCGCGCACGCGGGTTGAAGCTCGTCGCACATGCCGGTGAAGAAGGCCCGCCCTCGTACATCCACGAAGCGCTCGATCTGCTGAGGGTCGATCGCGTCGATCACGGCGTGCGCAGCATCGAAGATCCGGCGCTCGTCGCGCGCCTTGCCGATTCGCGCGTCGCGCTGACCGTGTGCCCGCTCTCGAACATCAAGCTGCGCGTCTTCGACGATATGAAGCAGCACACGCTCAAGCAGCTGCTCGCACAAGGGGTGGCCGTGACCGTGAACTCCGACGATCCCGCCTACTTCGGCGGCTACGTGAACGCCAATTATTTCGCGACGGCCGACGCGCTCGATCTGAGCGAGCAAGAGGTCTACACGATCATCCGCAACGGCTTCGAAGCGTCGTTCGTGACGCCGGCCGAGCGGCAGGCGCTGATCGACAAGCTCGACGCGTATTGGGGGCGGCCGCCGACGACGCCGCATTGATTTTCCGACGCACATTTCATCGCACTGAGAGACGTAACATCATGAGTCAAACGGATAAGCGCACCGCCTATCGCGCCAAACTACTGACCTTCGTCGGCGATCCGGCCACGACAGCGGGCGGCGCTTGCTTCGAGGAAGACGGGCTGCTGATCGTCGAGGACGGCCGTGTCGTCGCGGCCGGGTCATACAGCGCGCTGCGCGAACGGCTTACGCCCGACACGACGCTCGTCGAGTGGCGCGGCAAGCTGATCGCGCCCGGCTTCATCGATACGCACGTGCATTATCCGCAAACGGAGATGATCGCGTCGCCGGCGGCCGGCCTGCTGCCTTGGCTCGACACATACACCTTTCCGACCGAACGCGGCTTCGCCGATCCCGAGCACGCATCGAACGTGGCTGAATTCTTCCTTGACCAGCTACTGGCCTGCGGCACCACGACGGCGCTGACCTACTGCACGGTCCACAAGAGCTCCGCCGATGCGCTCTTCAAAGCGAGCGAGGCGCGCAATCTGCGCATGGTGGCCGGCAAGGTGCTGATGGACCGCAACTGTCCGGAGTTTCTGCGCGATACGGCGCAGTCGGGCTACGACGACAGCGCGGAACTGATCGATCGCTGGCACAAGCAGGGGCGGCAGCTCTATGCGTTGACGCCGCGCTTCGCCCCGACTTCGACGCCCGCGCAGCTCGAAGCATGCGGCGCGCTCGCGCGCTTGCATCCTGACGTCTTCATCCAAAGCCATGTGTCGGAGAACACCGACGAAGTGAAGTGGGTGGCCGAGCTCTTCCCCGGCCATCGCAGCTATCTTGACGTCTATGAGCATTACGGCCTGCTGCGTCGACGCGCTGTCTACGGGCACTGCATCTATCTCGACGACTACGATCGCGCGCGCATGGCGGAAACCGGCGCAGTGGCGTCACACTGCCCCACGTCGAATCTGTTTCTGGGCAGCGGGTTGTTCGACTTCGACAAGGCGGGACAGGCGAAGATGCCGGTGACGCTCGGAACCGACGTCGGCGGCGGCACCTCGTTCTCGATGTTGCAGACGATGAACGAGGCGCACAAGGTCGCGCGCATGACCGGCCACCATCTGACCGCGGCGCGCATGTTCTGGCTCGCGACGGCCGGTGCGGCGCAAGCGCTGGGGCTCGAAGATACGGTCGGCACGCTGCGCCCGGGCTCGGAAGCCGACTTCATCGTGCTCGATCCCGAAGCGACGCCGCTGCTCGCGCGCCGCACCGGGCTCGCGCAATCGCCCGAGGAGTGGCTGTTCGCATTTGCGATGCTCGGAGACGATCGCGCCGTGCAGGAAACCTATGCGGCCGGCAAGCGCGTGCATCGGCGCGCGTGAGGCCGCCGGCGCACCTTGCATCGCGCCGCCGCCGATATCCCCGCTGCGACGACGCTCGGGGTCAGCCCGGAGCCATCATGCATGTTTCATGCAGCGCGGTGAGGCGTCGCTCGGGATCTGCGACGTAGGGATTGGTCTCGTCCCATGCATAGCCGGCCAAGATCGCGCTGATCATCCGGCGGATCTTCGGCGTCTGATTGGGGTAGAAAACGATGTCCTGCAGCTCGCCCGTATACCACCGTTCCACGAATGCGCGAAACGTGTCGATCCCCTTGCGCAGCGGCCCGTCGTAGTCGGCCGCCCAATCGACGCGCTCGCCGGCCAGTTGCCGAAGCAGCGTATGGGCCGCAAGATGCGCCGACCGCAGCGCAATGGTGACACCGGAAGAGAACACGGGGTCCAGGAATTCTCCCGCGTTGCCGAGCAACGCGAAGCCAGGGCCGTGCAGACGCTCGACATTCGCCGAGTAGCCAGCGATGCGGTTCACCGGCATCAAGAACGGCGCATCGCCTAGCAAGCGCGCGATCGTCGGCTCCTCTCCCATCAACTCGCGCAGCCTCGCCTCTCGCTGCGCTTCCGGCACATCGAGAAACTCGGCAGCGGCCACACAGCCGATCGAGGTGCGCCCGCCCGCGAGCGGAATCATCCAGTACCAGACATCGCGCCGCTCGGGATGCACGGCTACGCAAATCTTGTCGCGGTCCGTGCTGCCGGCGGGCAACGCGTCCCGCACATGCGAGAAAAGTGCCGCCCGCTCAGGCATATGCGAAGGCGTCTCGAGGCCAAGCAGCCGCGGCAGCACGCGGCCGAAGCCGCTCGCATCGAGCACGAACTGCGCTGCAACGCGATAGGTGCGACCGCCCTCGTCCGCCACCTCGAGCACGGGCGCGGCACCTGTCTCCATCGAGCGCACGGTGTGGCCGAAACGCACTTGTGCCCCCTGCTCGGCAGCACGCCGTATCAGCAATTGATCGAACACGGCACGTTCGACCTGGTAGGTCGTGCCCCAGCCGTCCGTATGCTTGTCTCGAAAATCGAACGAGGATGTCTTCTCGCGGTAGGCGAAGAATGCGCCATTCTTGTATTGGAATCCGGCTTCGACGACGGCCTGGAGCATGCCGGCCTCGTCGAGATAGGCCATGCTCTGCGGCAACAAACTCTCGCCGATCGAAAATCGCGGAAAGTGCTGACGCTCCAGCACGAGCACCGACCGGCCCGCCCGCGC
The DNA here is from genome assembly GCF_002879855.1 of Trinickia soli. Classification (GTDB taxonomy): domain Bacteria; phylum Pseudomonadota; class Gammaproteobacteria; order Burkholderiales; family Burkholderiaceae; genus Trinickia; species Trinickia soli. The sequence continues at coordinate 8,896 of NZ_PNYB01000003.1, forward strand.
GAGCAGCGCGGCCGCGACTGCGCCGGCCGGCCCTGCGCCGATGACAGCCACATCGATTCGCTCGACTTCGCCAGACTGCGTATTCATCGTTGTTTCATCCTTATTGTCGTTGGTCTTTGGTCTTTGGTCGGCTACTTCAACAACGGTCAGGGCAATGCGGCCGACTCGACGCACGCCCGCGCCGCTTCCCATTACAATCCGCGACATCACAACCACAACCATCCGTGGGAAGGCCGACGTGTCATCCAATTCATTGCCTGCATTGCGCCAAAGCTCGACGTTCGTGCCCGAAACGGCGTTCGGCATCTGGTTTTTGCGTACGCGTACGTGGGAACATCACGTGCTGCGCGTGGCCATTACCGACCTGAAGCGACTGATCCACGCGCCCATGCCGCATGCGCCCGTCATCGTCGACGCCGGCTGCGGCCAAGGCATCTCGTTCAAGCTACTGGCTCACGCATTCGAGCCAAGCCGCATCGTCGGCGTCGACTGCCATGCGCCGTCGCTCGCGCTCGCCAAGCAAGCCTCGATGCGCGTGCCCGTCGAGATCGACCTACTGCACGGCGACTGCGCCGCGCTGCCGCTGCCCGACGCTAGCGCCGACATCGTCTTTTGCCACCAGACGTTCCACCATCTCGTCGAGCAAGAGCGCGCGCTCGAATCGTTCCGGCGCGTGCTCAAGCCAGGCGGGCTGCTCCTGTTCGCCGAATCGACGGACGCCTACATCAAATCCTGGGTCATCCGTCTTCTGTTTCGGCATCCGATGCATGTGCAAAAAAGCGCCGACGGCTACCTCGATATGCTGCGCGCCGGCGGCTTTGCGTTCGAAGCCCATCACGTCTCGCTGCCCTACCTTTGGTGGAGCCGGGCCAAAGACTTCGGCTTACTCGAGCGACTCGGCCTCTATCACTCCAAACCGGGCAAGCGTCGCGAGACGCTCGTCAATGTCGCCGCCCGCAAACCGCTGTAGCGGACGACCGGGCTCCGGCACCGGTCGGATGCAGTGGATGCACACGCCCTATCCCAGCAGGCACGGTGCGCCGCCCGGCTCACGCTTCCTCGTTACTTCTTCAGGGTCACGACGTCGCCCTTGAGCGCGACGCCGGCGATCACGGCGCCCGAACCACACGTAAACTCGGTCGCGCTGGCCGTCAGGTTGTTCTTGTAGTTGCTCTGGATGTTGATGACCGCATTGCCGCCTAAAGCCCGCGCCCGCTCTTGCAGGGCGATGACAGCCGAGAGGAACACATGCTGGCACGCGAGCTCGTCACTGCGACCGAAGGCGTTCGTCTTTTTGTTGGTGGCCGCTTCTCTCAGGGTCTTGAGCACCGCGGGATGCGGCTGGCCGGCAAAATACAGCGCGATGTCGGAGCCGACTTTACCGTTGTCCGACTTCAGTGCGTTGTCGATCGAGTAAGTCCCGATGGAATTGCGGGCGAAGGCATGCGTGGCCGCGACCGAAAGAGAAAGTACGGCAGCCAGTTTGAGATAGCGTTTCATCGTGTTCACTTCCTGTTTGTTGTCAGTTGAAGTCCTGCTGTTCGCCGGGCCGACCCCATAGCCCGGACGCTCACTTGGCCTCGAGCGTGACAAGCTCGCCGCGCACCTTCAGCGCAGCCGCACTCCCGCTCGTCGCACAGGTGAACTCGGTGGCCGAGACGCTCTTGGTCGCGTGAAAGCTCGTCTCGATGTTGACCACGGCGTTCGCGCCGTGGTCGATTGCGTCAGCGCGAAGCGAGGCCAGCGCTTCACTCAGCGCCTCGTTGCACGACGTCGTTTTGCCGTCGAGCCTGCGCGCGATGCGTATCGACGCCTTCCCTTCGCCGTGCGACGCGGTAACGGCCGGATGCGCCGCATCGCCGAAGTAGAAGGTCACCTTGCCGTCTGCGGGCTGCGTGTCGAGCACAGGTTTGAGCGGATAGGTCGTCACGCTGGTGTGGGCCGTGGCCGCCTGCGTCGTCGCCGCCAGCGCCGCCAGCGCAATCAGGTGCTTGAGTTTCATCGAGATACTCCCGTCGTTGTGGTCTCATCAAAAAAATCGAAGATGCTCGTCACCGCTTCGTGCCGCCTGCGCAGGCGCCGAACATCAAACTCGCGCAACTGCCGCCGAATCCGAACGAGACGGACATCGCGGCAGCGAGCGAGGCCGCACGCGCCGACCGTACGATCGGCGCGGCATCGAAGCAAGGGTCGAGTGATTCGATGCCCGCGCTGGCCGCAACAAAGCCGTCACGCATCATCAGCAACGTGTAGATCACCTCATGCACGCCCGCCGCGGCGAGCGGATGCCCCGTCAAGGCCTTCGTCGACGAGAGCGGCGGCATCCGCTCGCCGAACACGGCCACTAGCGCGTCGAGCTCCTGCGCATCGCCAAGCGGCGTCGAGGGCGCGTGCGTGTTGACGTAATCGGGCCGCACGCCGGCTTCGTCGAGCGCGGCGCGCAGAGCTCGTGCAATGCCGGCCGCCCCCGGCGCGACCATCGCGTGCGCATCGGTCGCTTGACCAAAACCGGTCAATTCGGCGTAGATCGAGGCGCCGCGCGCGCGTGCGTGCGCAAGCGATTCGAGCACGAGTACCCCAGCCCCCGAGCCGAGCACGAAGCCGTCGCGCCCGACATCGTACGGGCGAGACGCGCGCTGGGGCGCGTCGTTGAACCCACGCGAGAGCACGCCCATGGCATCGAACATCAGCGCCGTGTTCTCGTGCAATTCTTCGCTGCCGCCGGCCAGCACGATCTGCTGGCGTTCTGTCTGAATCAGGTGCATCGCCTGCCCAATCGCGAGCGCGGATGTCGTACAGGCGGACGACGGCGAATAGCAGACGCCTTCCAAGCCGAAGACGTGGGCCACGTTGGCGGACACAGTGCTGCTCATCGCCTGCGGCACGACGAACGGCGGCGTGCGCTCGATGCCGCGCGCAGCGCACAGCGCGAGCGCGGCATCGTAGGCCGATAGTGCGCCGGTCCCCGAGCCGATCACCGCACCGGCCCCAGGCGAATGCAGCGCCGACGGCGCGAGGCGCGCATCGTCGATCGCCATGCGCGCGGCGTGGCACGCAAAACGCGCCGTATCGCCCATGAAGCGCTCGAACTTGCGCGCGAACGGTGGCTCGCCGCTCACCGAGGCCGCACCTGCGACCTGGCTCGCCAACCCTCGCTCGGCCCACGCCTCGATACGCGTGAGCCCCGACCTGCTCGCCCGCAATGCGTCGGCCACCGCATCCAGTGCATTGCCAAGGCAGGAAACGATGCCCATGCCGGTGACGACGACGCGCTGAGCATCGGGGCGCATCGCCGCGCTCATCGAAGCCGCTTGAAGATCAGCGACGTGTTGATGCCGCCGAATGCGAAGTTGTTGCTCATCACATACTCGGCATCGATCACGCGGCCTTCGCTCACGATGTAGTCGAGCGGCGCGCAGGCCGGATCGACGGTCGCCAGATTCAGCGTCGGGGCATACCAGTTGCGCTTCATCATCTCTATCGTCCACCAGGCTTCGATAGCGCCGCACGCGCCGAGCGTATGGCCGATGTAGCTCTTGAGTGAACTGATCGGCATCGCACCGCCGAATACCTCGGCCGTGGCGGCGCTCTCGGCCACGTCGCCGCGATCGGTTGCCGTCCCGTGCGCGTTCACGTACGCGATCGCCTCCGGCGGCAACTGCGCATCCGCAAGCGCCAACCGCATGGCCTGCGCCATGGTGACGGCAGTGGGTTGCGTCATGTGCGCGCCGTCGGAGTTGCAGCCGAAGCCGACGATCTCCGCATGGATGCGCGCACCGCGCGCGCGCGCGTGTTCGTACGCTTCGAGCACGAGCGTGCCCGCCCCTTCGCCGACCACGAGCCCGTCGCGCTGCGCATCGAACGGGCGCGGCGTCAAATGCGGCACTTCGTTGCGCGTGCTCGTCGCGTAAAGTGTGTCGAACACGGCAACGGCGGGTCCCGACAGCTCCTCGGCCCCGCCGGCGAGCATCAATGCCTGCTTGCCGGTCGCGATCGCCTCGTAGGCATAGCCGATCGCCTGACTGCCCGAGGCGCACGCGCACGAAGTGGGAATGATGCGACCTTTCAGATCCCAAAAAAGGCTCACGTTGACGGCCGCCGTATGCGGCATCATCTGCACGTAGCTGTTTGAGGTCACGTCCTGCATCGATCCCGTGTCGAGCATCGTGCCGAACGCACGAATCGGCTGAACCGAGCCCGACGACGAGCCATAGGCGACGCCCATGCGACCGTCGGCGATCGACGGGTCCACGGCCAGCCCGGCATCGATCAGCGCGAGTTCGCTGGCCCGTACCGCGTACATCGAGACGGGTCCCATCGATCTCGTTTTCTTGCGCGGATACTCGCGCGGTACTTCGAAGCTCGGCAGAGGGCACGCGAGGCGCGTGTGCAATGACGAGAAATAGTCCCACTCAGGCATGCTGCGCACAGCGTTGCGTCCGCCGCGCAACGCCGCCTCGATCTCGTCCCAGCGCGTGCCGATGGCCGTCACCCCACCCATTCCGGTTACGACGACGCGCCTCATCAGATCATCCCGCCGTTGACGCCGATCACCTGGCGCGTCACATACGAAGCCGCGTCGGACATCAAGAAGCCCACTGTTGCGGCCACCTCCTCCGGGCGCCCGACGCGGCCCATCGGCACGGTTTGCAGGGCCCGCTCGATATGCTCGAGGCCGGCGAGCATATCGGTGTCGACGAGTCCAGGCGCCACGCAGTTGACTGTGATCCGGCGCGAAGCAAGTTCGACGGCAAGCGCCTTCGTCGCGCCGATCAGTCCCGCCTTGGCCGCACTGTAATTGACTTGGCCGCGATTGCCGATCACGCCGGAGACCGATGCGATCGTGACGATGCGGCCACCCTGCCTGGCGCGCACCATGGGCATGGTCAGCGGGTGAACCACGTTATAAAAGCCGTTCAAGCCCGTTTCGACGACGGCATCCCAGTCCTCGTCCGTCAACGCCGGAAAGGCCGCATCGCGCGTGAGGCCCGCGCACAGCACGATGCCGTAATACGCGCCGTCGCGCTGCACATCGGCGTCGAGCTGTGCGCGGCAAGCCGCCCGGTCGCGAACGTCGAACCGTAACAGGCTCGCCCGGCCGCCCTGAGCTTCGATCGCGTCGACCACGGCCTGTGCTTCGCTTACGCTGCTTCTGCAATGCACGGTGACGGCGAAACCGTCCGCGGCGAGACGAATTGCGATCGCGCGGCCGATGCCGCGGCTTGCGCCCGTAACGAGAACGCGCCGGCTGGTCATGACGTAAAACTCCCTTCGATGAATGCTTCAAAATCGGTTGGCTGGAACACCTTGACGACGGCCTGCGCCAGGCACCGATCGGCGGCGGCGATGAGGCACTCGTAGGCACCGTGGCCCGCTTCGCTCTTGAGCAGCTCCTTCGCCTCGATCCGCAGCTCTGTGCCGCTTGCGAACGCGGGCACGTGCGCCTCGTAGCGGCTTGCGCCAAGCAGGACACCGGGCCGCGCACGGCCGCCAGCCCGCATCGCAATCAAGCCGACGTGCGCAGCGATCGCCTGCGCCATCAACTCGATGCCGATCCAGGCCGGCATGGCGCCGTCCGCATCCGCGTACCAGGCCCGCGGATCGACGCTCGCGAGCGCAGCCAGCGCGTCGTCGCTACACGCGACGATTTGGTCGATGAGGCGCATCGTGCCGCGATGGGGCAGCACGGCGTCCACCGCGGGGAACCCGGCGGCGGGCCGAAGCACCGAAACGGCGGAGTGGGAATCTGTAGGCGGTGTCGTCATCACAAAGGTCATGCGTCTTTCAATGCGCGAGCACGAGGCTCACGTTGCTGCCACCGAAGGCAAACGAGTTGCTCATCGTGGCCTGTCCGGGCAGCAGACGCCGTTCGTCCTCGACGAGATCGAGCGCCGGCAGTCCCGGATCGGCCACGCCGTCCCAAAGGTGACGCGGCAATGTCGCGCCCTCGCGTACCAGCGCGAGCCAGGCGAAGCCGAGCTCGGTCGCACCCGCCGCGCCGAGCGTGTGGCCCGTCAGCGGCTTCGTACCGCTCGCCGCCACGCCGCGCGGAAACACTCGCGACATGAGCCTCGCCTCCATTTCGTCGTTCTTGCGCGTAGCCGTCGCATGCAAATTCACGTAGCCGATCGCTTGTGAAACCATGCCCGCGTCGGCGAGCGCCGCCCGCAATGCCTGCTCGCCGCCGGCGCCGGACGGATCCGGCGCGGAAATGTGATAGGCGTCGCTCGATTCGCCGACGCCGGCCAAGACTGCGGGCCCCGCTTCGCGGCTCATGAGGAATACGGCCGCGCCTTCGCCAATATTGATGCCGGCGCGGTTCAAGCTCATCGGATTCGTACGCTCGAAGCTCGTCGACTCGAGCGCTGCGAAGCCGCGCAGCGTCAGCTCACACAGCGAGTCCACACCGCCGACGACCAGCGCATCGCAGAGCTCGAGCTGCAGCAAACGGCGCGCGGCGGCAAACGCCTTTGCGCTCGAGGTACAAGCTGTCGAGATCGTATACGCGGGCCCTTGCAGGCCGAGCGCCGCGGCCGCGAACGGCGCACTCGTACCGATTTCCATTTGGACGTAATGGAACGGCGCCGGCTCGGTGCGGCCCTCGTCCGGCCTCGCGAACGCGGCCTCGCCCGCGGCGATGCCCGACGTGCTCGTGCCGAGCACGACGCCGACGCGTCCCGCCCCGTAGCGCGCGCACGCGGCTTGCACGGCGGGCTCGATCTGGGCTAGCGCCGCCAACAAGAGCCTGTTATTGCGGCAATCGTAATGGGCGAGGTGCGCAGGCGGCGCGAGTTCGAGCGAGCCTTGCACGCGCCCGACATACGCGCCGTGCTCGCCTCCAAGCGCGACCCGACCCATACCATGTGAGACGCCCGTGGCAAGCGCCGCAGCGATCGCGTCCAAGTCGGCGCCGAGCGCATTGACCATGCCGAGCGCATGTAAATAGACGTGCGGCAGCTTCATCGCCGATCCCTCCCTGTGGGCATACCCATCGGCGCCAGCAGCACCGAAACGGCGATGCCGAGTGCCAGCGTGGAGCCAAAATCCTTCAACACCGGCATCGCGCTCATCGCCAGCAGCCCGAACGACAGCAGGGTCGTGGCCGCCGAGAGCGCGACGCCCGTCCATACCGCACCGAGGTCGGCATTCGCGCGCGCGCAGCCCTCGCGCAAGAACACGGCATAGTTGACGCCGACACCAAGTACCAGCATCAGCGCAAGCCAGTTGAACAGCGTCAGCGGCACCCCGGCATAGCCGAACGCGGCCAGGGCGACGGCGATCGCAAGGATGACCGGCATCGCCACGCGAACGCCCGCGCTCGCCCGGTAGCGTCCGATCAGCAACGCAAGCACGAGCGCGACGGCGCCCGCGAGCCATAGCGTGCTGTCGGCGCGATAAGCACCGAACAAGCGCGACACGCTCGCGGCCTTGTCGACGAAGACGACGCCCGGCAACGCACGCGCCAGCGCCGCGAGTGCCGGCAACTGTTCTGGCGTCGCGCCGAGCGGCATCACGACGGCCGCGTATTCGGGTGGGACGACCTGGCTCCTCTGTGCATCCGTAGGCCTAACGGCACCGAGCCAAAGATGACGATACGGCTGCGACCACGGCGTCGCGAGCCACGCCTCGAGTGTGAGCGGAACCACCGGGACCTGCGTCCACGCATCGACATAGTGCCGCGCCACCGCATCGCGGAATCCAGTACCGACCAGCATCGCGCGCAATGCCTCGGGCGAGCGTAGCGCGCTCGAGGCCAGCAGTGCCCGGTCGGCTGCCTGGCGTCGCGCCGACGGCACAAACCGGGAAACCGACTGCCACCCGGCCAATCGTCGTCCGGCGAGCGGTGCGTCAAGGCGCGAGCCGAGCGCTTCGCAGCGCTCCAGGACCGCTTCGGGCGTCGCGCCTTTGACGACGAAGAAACGCGCGCCGTCGTCTACGCCGATCGCTTCGCGCACTGCACGCTCCTGCGCCACAAGTGAGGGGTCGCGCTGAACGAGCAGATGGATGTCGTCATCGCTCTGCAAGCGCAGCCAGCCCGGCAGCGCCACGACGAGCACGAGCGCCGCCACGAACCAGGCTCGGCGGCCGCCGAGCACCGACTGCCAGCGCATCAGCAAACGTGCGGCGCCTTCGAACAAATAGGTCGGCGTCCGGCGCGGCGCACGCTCGAGCAGCACGGGCAGCAGCGATACGACGGAGGCGAATGCGATCGCGATGCCGACCATCGCAAAGCAGGCGATCTGCTTGAGCGCCGGAAACGGCGCCCAAGCGAGAATCGCGTACCCGAGCAGGCTCGTCGCGAGCGCGACGACGAGCGCAGGCCGCACCTCGCGCAGACCACGCTGCGCGTCCCAGCGATGGCCTTCGCTCAAATAGAGGACGAAGTACTGGATTGAGTAGTCGACGGCCTCGCCGATCAAGCTCGCACCGAACACGAGCGTGAGCAGATGCAATTGGCCGAAGACCGCCATCGTCGCCGCGAGCGCACAACCGATGCCGATCGCCGTCGAGAGGAAGCCGAGCGCAATCAGCCGCGGCGACCGGAAGATCCAGAGCATCAGCAGCGCGATCCCGCATGCGGACCAGATACCGATGCGATGCACGTCGCCTTCCGATGCGCGGCGCGCGGCGTCGGCATAAAACACCGCCCCCGTGCGGACGATCTGCACATCGGGGAACGCGCGCGTCGATGCGCGTTCCGCGCTCGCCGTCGCGCTGCGCACGGCCGTTTGGACGGATGTCTCGTAAGCCGAGCCCCGCAGCGTCGCCGTGACAAGCACGCTCGTCGCTGCGCCGCGATGCGCGACGAGCATCCCATCCTCGACGCTCAGATTCGTCGCCGCCAGCGGCAGCGCACCCAGCCACCGACTCAGCCAGCCGAAGGGGTCGTCGGCGAGCGAGGTCGGAAGCCCGGCGCGAAACGGATCGAACAGCCGCTCGGCCGCCAGGTTCTGCAATGACGCGGAGCCCGTGGTCAGCGCCGCGCGATCGGCCTCTGTCAGAAGGCCAAATCGATAAGGCAGGTAAAAACGGGCCACCTGCGAGACGTCGAACGGCGGCAATTGGGCCAAGACGCTTCCAAACGCACCGCTTGCCGCCAGTGACGACGCGAGTTGCCGGGCCGCCGCCTTCGCGTGCGCCGCGTCGTCGCTCGTGACGAGGTACACCGCCCGCTCGCCCATCGACGATGCGAGCGCATCGAGCGCCTGTTCGGCGGCGGGATCAGCCTCGGTTTTCGGAAGCAGTGCGAGCAGATTCGTTTGCAGCGGCGGCGGCATGAAGGCCCGCGCCCCGAGCGGCGGCTCGGCAAAGCGCCACACGCAATACGCCGTCACGGCACAAGCGAGCGCGAGCCATACGAGCAGCACGCCCCATCGTCGTCTCGCTCGCAATGCCTGGGCAACCTGCATCAGTGCGCACCGAACAAAGCGAGTTCCGCGGGAGACAGCGCATCAATGCCCTCGCTGCCCGAAAACGCGATGCGCGTCGTGTCGCCGTTGGCAGCCGTGATCTCGAGCGTCTGCAAATACATACCGCCTTCCATGCGCAACGCTTTGACCGCCTGCGCAAGCTGCGGCTGATTCGGCGTCAGCAGCACATGCCACCGCGCGGGCGTGCCTGCGGCCGCCACGTCGAACTGAGAATAGAGCGCCGACAAATCGCCACCGAGCATGGCCCGCATCATCTGCGACACTTGCGCGACTCCGCCGCGCGGCGCGGCGCGCGTCGATTGACGGCCACCCGCGTCGACCTTCGTGACACCCGCATCGCCGATCACATACGTGACGCGGTACGGCGTCTCGGTACGCCAAATCACGCCGTGCTCGCGCGCGAACACCAACGTGCCCGTGCTCACAAGCGGAGCCGACAGCGCGGCGAGCGTCTGCGTCTGGCGAAACGTCGTACGCACGCCCGCCTTGACGGCCAATTGCGCGGCGATGCGCGCGACGAGCCTTGCGTCGGCCACATCGGTGCTGTCCGGCTCGGTGCGGCTCGCCGGCCGCACCGGGTCGGCCGCCGATACCGGAGAGGCCGCGGCCGATACGACCGCGCATGCGGCGCCGGCTGCGACCGTCAGATGAACGACGCGGCGCCCAAGTCCTATCGCGGCCATCGCTGCTCCAGCTTGTCGAAGACGATCGGTGGCGAAACGAACTGCAGCTCACGCGTGGTTGCGCAAACGGCGACCTGAATCGTGTAGCCCTTGGTCAATCGCTCGCCGCTGGCCACATCCACGATCTCGTAGCCGATCTTCAAACGGTTCTCGAACTCGAGCAGCTCGGTGCGTACATCCAGCGCCTGACCGTAGGCCGCCGGCCGCACGTACTTCAGGTGCGCTTCGACGATCGGCCAGAGGTAGCCTGACGCCTGCATCGCCGGGTAGTCGTAGTCGAACGCGCGCAGCAACGCGGCGCGGCCGATCTCGAAGTACTTCAGGTAGTGGCCGTGCCAGCAGACGTTCATGGCATCGACGTCATGAAACGGCACTTCGACCTGTGCGCAGGCCGTCAGCGGTTGTCGTGCTTTGTCCATCTATCGCCCTGCCTCGCTCGTCGCACCGGCAGGGCCGCACGGGGCCACGAGCGCGCCCTCTGCGATGCACTGCGTCAGCGCGCGCAGGTCTCGTTCAAGCGGACGATCCTCGTCGACGAAACGCGAGCGTGCCGCAACGGCTTCGACGAACTCGGCGAGGGGCGCCGTGAGCGAGGCCCCCGGCGTCACCGACAATCGCAGCCGCGCCGCCTGCACGGCCGCAAGCGTGTGCGCCGCCGCGACCTGCTCCGTCAACTCGAGCACGCGCAGGCAGTCGCGGGCCGCGATGGTACCCATGCTGACCTTGTCCTGGTTGTGCGCTTCGGTCGAGCGCGAAAACACACTGGCCGGCATCGTCAGCTTCAGCGCTTCGGCCGTCCAGGCCGACGCCGCGATCTGCACCGCCTTGAATCCGTGGCTGATCGGCGCGCGCTCCGCGCTGGCGCCCGAGAGGTTGCGCGGCAAGCCGTTGTTGAACTTGTCGTCGACGATAAGCGCGAACTGCCGATCCATCAAATCGGCCAGGTTGGCCACGGCTGTCTTGAGCGAGTCCATCGCGAAGGCAATATGGCCGCCGTAAAAGTTGCCGCCATGCAAAACGCGCTCGCCGTCCGCATCGATCAGCGGATTGTCGTTTGCACTGTTGAGTTCGTTCTCGATGTCGCGGCGCACCCAGGAGAGTGCGTCTTGCGCGACGCCGATCACGTGCGGCGCGCAGCGGATCGAATAGCGATCCTGCAAACGCTGCCCCGCCGTATCCCCGCGACCGGCAAGATCGTCGCGAATCCAAGCCGCCGCCTGCGCCTGTCCCGCGTGTGGCTTCACTTCGAAAATCAACGCATCGAAGTGCGCCGCGCGCCCGTCGAGCGCCACGGTCGATAGCGCGGTCAGGCGCGCAGCCAATCTCGTCAGTTGGGCTGCTCGAACGAACGCGAGGCAAGCGAGGCCTGTCATCACCGCGGTGCCGTTCATCAACGCAAGGCCCTCTTTGGGCGCCAGCTGCAACGCAGTGCGGCCGAGTTCGGCCCACACGCCGGCGGCCGGCCGCACGCGGGCCCCGAACAGCACATCGCGCTCACCCACGAGCGCCGCCGCGACATACGACAGCGGCGTCAGATCGCCGCTCGCACCAACCGATCCTTCCGCCGGAATACGTGGCAATACATCGAAATTGATGAGATCGGCCAGCCTTTCGAGCAAGACGACGCGCACGCCCGAGTACCCGTAGGCGAGCGAATTCAAGCGGGCGGCGATGACCGCGCGCGTCTCGGCCGGCTCGAGCAGACGGCCCATGCCGCAACCGTGATAACGCGTCAATTGCAACGGCAGCGCCTCGACGAGTTCGGGCGGGACAGTCACCACGCATGCGTCGCCATAGCCCGTATTGACGCCATACACGGTCGCTCCCGCGGCCAGGCGCTCGCGCAAGAACGCCGCGCCCCGCTCAATATGCGCACGCCACGCCGCATCGCCATTCAGGGCAACGCCGGCACGCCCGGAGGCGATCGCGGCGACTTCCTCAATCGTCAGCCGGCGCCCACCCATTTGAATCGTGGTGGCCCCTGCGGCGGTTTCGGGCGCGCTGCGACGCGCGTTCAGATCATCTTCGGCCATTACCCTCTCCACGCTGGCACGCCCAGAAATCGAAGAAATTGAACCATTGGAACGGCGCCTTTCGACAGTAGTGCTCGAGCCGCTCTGCGTAGCGACGTGCGTAGGCGGACAAATGCGCCACCCGCTCACGCCGCGGCAGTTGGATACGCTCGGCGAACGGCTCGAAGTAGAGCCGATGACGACCGTGCTCTTTCAAGCAGAAAAACAAATAGACGGGGCAGCCGAGCGCATGCGCGAGCACATACGGCCCTTGCGCAAATGGCGCCACGCCACCCAGAAAAGGCGCTTCGATCACCCGCCCCGCTTCGTGCGCCGGCACACGGTCGCCGACAATGACGAGCAATTCGCCCGCATCGATGCGCTGCTGCATCAGCATCGCGGTCTCGGGACCGAAATCGGCGACCTCGACCAGCCGGCTCGCGAAATCGCTGTGTGCGCCTGCCAGCACACTGTTGAAGCGTCGCGCATGGTCCGTGTAGACAACGGCCGTCACTTTGGCATGCGCCCCGCGGACCGCCAACGCGCGCGTCATCTCGAGATTGCCCAGATGCGCGCCGATGACGAGTGCGCCTCTCCCGCTCGCGACGAGCGCTTCGAACGCGGACGGATCGTCGAATGCGACCTGCTCGTGCGCGACGCGCCCGGTCCAAGCGCCGAGCTTGTCGAGGCCGGCCTCGGCAAACGCCAGCATGTGCCGGTAAGCCGAACGCCAGCCCGGCTGCGGCGTCGTCTGTGCAGGCGACACGTCGCGCAACCGTGTGAAATAGCGGAGCGATTCAAGCCGAGCGGTACGCCCCGTCAGCAAAAAATACGCGACGATGGGATGCAGCCAGAGCCGCGTCGCCCGCATGCCGAACAGTCTGCAACTCAGCGCAAGCAACCGCATACCCGTGCGACTGCCGCGCTCCGCGATGCGCCACCAGCGCCCGTGAGCGCCCGGGGTCGACGCCGGCGCGGCGCGACGCGGCATCACCTTGCGCGCAAGCAACACCGGCAAGCGCGCGAGCATCCCCGCGACGAGGCGCGTATGGCTCTTGCTGATGCGCAGATTGTCACGGACCACGTCGAAATGGGAAAGACCGCCCGCCGCGTAGGTGACGCGCGTCGGAATCGTCACAAAGGCCAGTGCTCGCCACGACAGGCGCACAAGGATTTCGATATCGAAATCCATGCGGGTCGGCAATGCCACGGAGTCGATCAGCGCGCAAGCCGCGTCCAGCGGATAGAGACGAAAGCCGCACATCGAATCGGGAATCGCGGTCGACAGCGTTTCGATCCAGACCCAGACATGCGTCAAATAGCGGCCGTAGAGCCGGGCTTTCGGCGCGCTCTCGTCGTAGACCGGCCGTCCGAGCACGACCGCGTCGGGTCTCGCGCGGGCCGCATCGAGAAAGCGCGGCACGTCAGCCGCATCGTGCTGGCCATCCGCATCGATTTGCAGCGCGTGAGTGAAACCCGCGGCGCGCGCGGCCCTGAGCCCCGCCATCACGGCAGCGCCCTTGCCGCCGTTGACGGCCAACCGCAACAGCGTTAGCCGCGGCGACCAGCGCGCGTCCAACTCGGCGAGAACCGCTTGCGTGGTCTCATCGCTCCCGTCGTCGACAACGAAAATCGGCAGACCGAAGGGCATCAGGCGCGCGAGCGTAGCGCCGATTTCGTCCTTGTGGTTGTAGATCGGGATAACGATTGCCACCTGCATGCTCATGCAGCCCCCCGATAGGCGAGCACGCCTGATGCGCAGTCACGTTCCCCGAGACGGTAGGTGAAACGCATGCGCCGGCGCGCGCTGTCGTGGGCCAGCGTCAGATGCAAGATTGCACCCGGGGGCACCGGCGCCAGGAATTTGAGCCGCTCCACCGCGAGGATCGAACGCACGTCGGGCCAGCGCTCGGCGCCGAGCTGTATGGCCCAGTCGACCTGGACGACGCCGGGCAAAATCGGCAAGCCTGGAAAGTGCCCGGCGAAATGGACGAGTGTCGCCGGCACGCGCAATTCGTAGTGCAACACGTCCTCATGCTCAAACTGCGCGAGCACGTCCATCCCCTGCTCTCGCGGCGCGAATGCAGCGGCGACCGCCGCGACCGGCAGCTTGCCGCGCACATCGAGCGGCAACGCTGCGCAAAAGCGCCAACGGCGCGGCAGCACGACCGCCTCGATGTAATCGCTCAAATGCGCGCGCAGCGCCTTGGCCAGCGCGACGCGCCCATCGGCGAGCAGCGTCGCGCAGCCTTCGCGCGTGAGCGCGACGAGCACGCCGATCCGCTCACGCGTCACGCCCGGCAGCACGACCGCGGCGGCCTGCGCCACGCAAGGGTGGCGGGCGCAGTGCGCCTCGATCTCGGGCAGCGACACGCGCTTGCCATCGAGCTTCACGACGCGATCGAGCCGCCCTTTGAGCCGGAAACGCCCGTCCTCATCAAACGCGACAGCGTCGTCGGTCCGATGCCACCCATCGTGCCCGAGATGAGGCGAGCGCACCAGCAGCGCACCATCCGCGTCGCACGTGAGTTCAACGCCGGGCACGCTCTGCCAGGCATCCGAGTGGTTCCGCTGGCGCCAGGCGATGCCGCCCGTCTCCGTGCTGCCATAAATCTCCACGGGCGCGCGTCCGAAGCAACGCGTGTAGGCATGGGCGGCCTCCTCGCCGAGCGGGCCGCCCGACGAGAAGAACACGCACGGCACCGGGGCGAGCGTATCGAAGCCCGGCAACTCGGCCCAGAGGCCCAACTGCGACGGACTCGATACCACCGCCGCGTGGCCCACTTCTGCAAGCCTCGCCTGGAGTTGCAGCGGCTCGGCGCAAGTCGCCCGATCAAACGGGCGCCCTGCAGCCAGCGGCCAGAGCACGAGAAACAGCAACCCGTAAATGTGCCGATGCGGCACGCTGGCGAGCAGCGTCGCAGCGCCGAGCATCGCTCCCCACTGAGTCTCGAGCGTCCGCACTTCGGCGTCGAACTGGGCAAGCGTCTTGCGCACCGCCTTCGGCACCCCGCTGCTACCCGACGTATAGAGTGTGAGCGGCGCGTTGGCATCGATGCCGCCTGCGAGTACGCCCTTTATCGAGCGCGTCTCGACTTCGAGCATCTGCGCCGCCGTCAGAAGGACGTCGTAGCATTCGCCCAGCATCGCCAGATGCGCGGGGGTCGACGTCGACGGAATGATCGGCTCCTTGCCGCACGCGAGGACAGCAAATAGCGCGCAGGCAAACTCGAATGGATCATCGAGGCAAACCGCAACACGTCGCCCCGCTTGCCGCTCGAGCCAGCCGGCATAGGCCGCCATACGCGCCTTGAAACCGCCGAAGTCCAGTACCGTCGTGCGATCGACGCAGACCGGCATCGAATTTTCACGCGACGTCCATGGCAGCTCGCGCAGCGAAACGAACCCCGAGGTCATCGCGCCTTCCCCCTTGCAGAAAACGCATGACGCCAGACGATTTCGGCCACGATCAGCGCGCCGATCAATAGATAGGCGACGACACCGTTATAAAAGGCCCATTGGGCGCGCGAGCCCCATAGCGCAATAGCCATGGACACCGTGCCATTGAGCGCGAAGAAGACGCACCAAAGCTGCGTGACGCGGCGCGTGTAGCGCACGGCACGCGCATCGAGATCGGGGGCGCGCAGACGCGCGAACTTCTCGATCATCGACGGTCCGCCGCCGCAAAGCGTCGCGCCGAATGCGACGAGCATCCCGCCGTTGACGAGGATCGGGTAAGCGCGCAGCAACGTCTCGCTGCCGGTCAGTGCAATGCCCGCCGACCAGCTGCTCAAGCCGAGCGCCAGCGCCCATTCGAGCCGCGTGAGTCGTGCGAGCAGCGTGCCGATGCTCCCCGCGCCGAGCCAGCGCTGCAGCCACAGTAGCACCAGCAAGGCGAGCCCGATAAAACGCGGCGAACCGACTCGCAAGGAAGCGAGGATCACAAGCGGGTATGCGACCTTGAGCGCCGCGCTCGCAATCGCGCGGGCGCGCCGGCCGGCCGCTCCGTGCGCCGATGAAGCTACGCGCGTCGACGCTGCCTGCATCGAGTCAGACCGCCAACAGCGATTCGACGGCGCCGATCACGTCGCCGACCGTGCGCACTGATTTGAACTCGTCCGGCTTGATACGACGCCCCGTCATTTCTTGCAGCTTGATTGCCAAATCGACGGCGTCGATGCTATCGAGGTCGAGGTCGTCGAATAGATGCGCTTCGGGCGTCACGCGCTCCGGCTCTATCGCGAAGTTTTCACTGAAAATGGCGCGGATGCGCTCGAGGATCTCGGTATCGGTCACGACTCATTTCCCTCGGTTGCGATGTCGCTGTCGGCATGCGCCGACGCTCGTTGACTGTGTACGAGTGCGGCCAGCGTGTTGATCGAGCGAAAGTGCTCGCGTGTGCGCTCGTCGTTGGCCGCGATGGTCAACGCATAGCGCTTGCGCAACACGATGCCGATTTCGAGCGCGTCGATCGAATCGAGCCCGACGCCATTCGTGTCGAACAGCGGGGCATCGTCGTCGATATCGTCGGGACGCAGATCTTCGAGGTCAAGCGCCTCGATCAATAATTGCTTAATCTCGAGTTTTAAAGAATCCATAAGCGAACAGATGCTCGGTGATGTGTGCTTGAACGGCATGCGTGACCACGCGCGCGGCTGCGGCTTGCGGCGCGTCATCGGCCGTGAGATGGCGGGGTAGGAGCGGCTCGAGTACGGCAACGCGCATGCGAAATGGCCGCGACGGTACGTGATACCAGCGCAGTTGCTTCGTGAAGGCGGGCGGATCGCAATCGATCAGGACGGGCAGAATCGGAATACCGGCCGCAAGCGCGATATGGGCGAACCCACGCGAGAACGGATGAAGGCGATCTTCGCCGGGGCTACGCGTACCCTCGGGAAAGACGATCATCGTGTAGCCGGCGGCGAGTTGACGCGCCCCCGCCTCGATCAATGCGACTGGATCGGCGTTGCTGACATACTGCGCGGCGCGCACGATGCCCCAAAAGCAAGGGTTGCCCCAATGGGCATTCTTGACGACGCAACAAGCGCGCGGCGTGAGCGCGAGCAGGACCACCACATCGAGGTAAGTGGGATGGTTCGCAACGACGATGATCGGCCGGCGCGCGTTCAGCGCCGCCGCGCCGGCCACGTCGAGCGTCATCACGCCGACCGCCTGGAGCAGCGAGACGAGCACACGAAAGAAGCCGTGAATCACCGCCGCGACTAAGCGTTGGCTCGAAGCGCGATGCGGCCATAGCCACGCAAAGGGAAACACGAGCACGGAAAACAAGACGCCACAGGCGCCGAAGGCGCCCAGCGCAATGCCCGTGGCGACGAGGCGCCACGCGCGCTCGATACCCGCCATCACTCGGCTCTTCATGCAGTGCCGCCCTCACGCAATGACCAGTGCCAGCGCCGGCCGAGCCCTTGCCACATCGCCCCGGCGCGTGCCGAGAGGCCGTGCCGGACCGCCTCCCCTTGCGTCGCAAACGAGGGCGTGAGGTCAGCCGCGAGCGCCGGGCCGGCCGCGCACTCCAACTGCGCGCGCGCACCACGATCGAGCAAGATGCCCAGTGCGCCGGCCGGCACCTCATCGTCGACGGGGCCATAGCGATCGTCCGCCGGCTCGTCCGCATAGACCACAAGCACCGGCGTGCCCGGATCGGCGCGGTATTGAGCGTATGCCTCGAGCAAGGCGTAGCCGAGCGTCTCCGCGCCGGCAGAAATCGCCGTCGCGGGCGACGTATCACGGCGCAGGATGCTGTAGACACCCGCCATCGCATTGAGCACAGACAAACTGAAGGCGGTGGGGGAAACCGGCTGATTCGCCACGAGATCCTCGAGCATGCCGGTGGTACGGCGCAATTCGCCATGACGCGAAGCGAACACGAGCCGCACGACGTCGTGGTCGGCTGCGCAATCGTGCGCAACCCGCAGCGCCATCTTCGAGAGCGCGCTCAAGCGTCGACGCACGAGCGGCTCGACGAAAGCGATATCGGGCGTGGCCGTTGCGCCGTCCGGCCAAGATGACCACCGGGCAACCGGAATAGTCCAGCGCAGATCTAGCATGTCGTTGTTCGCTTTCGAATCAAAACCGCCGGCCGCCCGGCGTAAAGATGCGAACGACGAAAGCCTTTACGGCACCCGCGCGTACCACACCCCGAGTTGGTCAATATTCTTGTTGAGGTTACCCGGGGCATAACAGCACCGCCTTCACCCGAGGGCGAAGGCCTTTCAGTTATTTTTCGATTCGATTGCAGGCGTCCCGGAAACCGCCGGACGAAATATTACTGAAAATTGGATCTTAAAAACAGCATTGACCGTAGTCGTATCATTCACGCGACGTTTATCCGTCGCTCTCGTTCGTCGCTTCGCCCCCATGCCGCGCCGGGCCGGTCGCCCTTCCGGGCCTGCCCGGCGGCACCTCGGAACAGTTACCGAACATTCACGCAAACGACGGCGCACCGTGCTAGAATCCGCCCCTCATTGGGGAGTAGCCGCCCCGCCGCGTCCGCTGTATCGCGGCGATTGAAAACCAATCGTCCATTCGGGTCCGCCTCGTTCGATCCACAGCGCGCACGCATCGCGGGGGTGTCCGTCAACATACTTGGCTCGCACACAGCCATGGCGGGCACAGCCTTTGGCCTGGCGAGACCGATGACTTTCGCGCACACCGCTTTTTAGGGCCCGGTGGGCGCGACGGTCGTCGCTCGCACACATCTCGGCCCGAGGAAGATCATCACGTGGAACAAGCCTTTCTCGTCTCGACGGGAGCCGTCGCGCTCGCCGAAATCGGCGATAAAACCCAACTCTTGTCGCTGGTGCTTGCCGCTCGGTATCGCAAGCCGATACCGATCATGCTCGGCGTACTCGTCGCGACGCTCGCCAATCACGCGTGCGCCGGCGCGATCGGGGCGTGGCTCGGCGCGCTCGTCACGCCGGAAATCATGCGCTGGGCGCTCGGCATTTCATTCGTCGTCATGGGTGTGTGGGTGCTCGTGCCCGACAAGTTGGACCCGAGCGAAACGAACGTCGGACGCAGCCACCTGGGCGTGTTCGGCACGACGCTCGCCACGTTTTTTCTAGCCGAGATGGGCGACAAGACCCAGCTCGCCACCGTCGCCCTCGCCGCTCGCTTCCATGATTTTTTTGGCGTGGTGGCCGGCACCACGCTGGGCATGATGCTGGCGAACGTGCCGGCGATCCTGCTCGGCGAACGCTTCGCTCATAAGCTGCCGACCAAGGCCGTGCATGCGGTTGCCGCGGTCTTGTTCGTCGTGCTCGGCGCGCTCGCGTTCATTCGCGCCGGCGCCTGAGTCCACGATCCGGCTGCGCGGCGCCTCGCAGCGAAGATACGTCGCAGATTTAGTCGCAGATTTAGTCGCAGATAGGCGCCGCCCGGCAGTACAACCACGCGGGCGGCTCGCTCCGTCATCGACATTCGTCTTACTTCGTTTACTGCGGCGCGGCGCCGGGGGCCGGCGGCGCAGTGACCGGCACTTCGTTGGTCAGCACTGCCTCGCGCTTGTCATGACGAATCCGCACCGTACGCACGACCCCGTTGCCGAGCGGAAAATCGGCCAGCGCGCTGCGCGCGAGATACGGCATCGCATGCACAAGCGACCTGTCCTCACTCGTATTGCGAGCCGTGACGTTATAGACCTCTTTGCCCGAAGCGCGCTCGGTGATACGAATCCCGAGCGTGTGCGTGAACACCGGGTAGCTCTGGGTGACGTAATCGGGCGGGAACGGTCCGAACGGCCCCCACGGATTGAGCGGGCGCCAGTACGGGCCCGGCCACGGATTTCCGTAGAAGACCGGTTGCGTGACCGTCACCGTATCGCCGTGCGTCGAGTAGCTCAGGCCGACGCGGTAGTGCGCCTGCGCATCGGGCACCTGCCGGAAGGCATCCGCCTCCAATTCGTTGGCGACGAGCTGCTCGTAGGTGGCCTGCTCGATGCTGTTTTGCTGCGCGGCGGTGCGCGCGAAGGCGTAAGTGCGCGTCGCATCGCTGCCGCTCCAGTTCGAAAACGCCGTCACCTGCGTCGACACGTAGGTCGTACAGCCCGACAGCAATGCCGTCACCGCCGCCGTCGCCGGTACGACCGCACGCCACATTCGCTCCCACTTCATCTCGTTGTCCTCGCGTATTTCGTCGACCCCCGCGCATGCCCCGCGCGAATGGCCGATGATAACGCCGACCGAGTCCCGCTTCCAAAGTCGGCAAAGCTTTCGGCATATCCGCGCGCGCCTTTGTACAATGGACGACTACCCTCGCGCGAGGCGCCCTCACCCGGGCACGCGAGCCGAAACCGGTTTCTTTCATCCATCCGCCATGTCCGATACCGCCAATCCCGCTGTGATCCGCCGGGCCGACTATGCAGCGCCCGCTTTCCTCGTCGATTCCGTCGCCCTCGAGTTCGATCTCGCGCCCGAGCGCACCGTCGTCAAGAACACGATGCGCCTGCGACGCAATCCGGACGCGACGCCCGGCTCGCGTCTCGAATTGATGGGCGAAGCGCTCGCGTTCATCGGCGCGGCGATCGACGGCAAGGCGCTCGCAGCAGGCGCTGTGCGCGCACACGAACACGGCCTGTCGATCGGCGATGTGCCCGATGCCTTCGAACTCGTCATCGAGAGCACGTGCAATCCCGTCGAGAACACGACACTCTCGGGACTGTACGTATCGAGCGGCAACTTCTTCACGCAGTGCGAAGCCGAAGGCTTCCGCCGCATCACCTACTTTTTCGACCGCCCCGACGTCATGGCGACCTACACGGTCACCCTGCGCGCAGACAAATCGGCCTACCCCGTGCTGCTCTCGAACGGCAATCTCGTCGAGGAAGGTGAACTGGCCGACGGCCGCCACTTCGCGAAATGGGAGGACCCGTTCAAGAAGCCCTGTTATCTGTTCGCGCTCGTCGCGGGTAAGCTCGTCGCGCTCGAAGAGCGTATCCGCTCGCGTTCCGGCAAGGACAAGCTGCTGCAGGTCTGGGTCGAGCCGCATGACCTCGACAAGACGCGGCATGCGATGGATTCGCTGATCCACTCGATTCACTGGGACGAAGAACGCTTCGGCCTCGAACTCGATCTTGACCGCTTCATGATCGTGGCCGTCAGCGATTTCAACATGGGCGCGATGGAGAACAAAGGGCTCAACATCTTCAACACGAAGTATGTGCTCGCCAATCCGGAAACGGCCACCGACACCGATTTCTCGAACGTCGAAGCCGTAGTCGGCCACGAGTACTTCCACAACTGGACGGGCAACCGCGTGACTTGCCGCGACTGGTTCCAGTTGAGCTTGAAGGAAGGGCTCACCGTGTTTCGCGATCAGGAATTCTCGTCCGACATGCAAGGCGGCGCGACCGACGAAACGGCACGCGCGGTCAAGCGGATCGAGGACGTGCGCGTGCTGCGTCAAATGCAGTTCGCCGAAGACGCAGGCCCGATGGCACATCCGGTTCGACCCGAAAGCTATGTGGAGATCAACAACTTCTACACGATGACCGTCTACGAGAAAGGCGCCGAAGTCGTGCGGATGTACCAAACGCTGTTCGGCCGCGAAGGCTTCCGGCGCGGCATGGATCTCTACTTCAAGCGTCACGACGGGCAAGCCGTCACCTGCGACGACTTCCGCCATGCAATGGCCGACGCCAACGGTCGCGACCTCGCTCAGTTCGAACGCTGGTATAGCCAGGCGGGCACGCCGCGCGTTTCCGTGCGAACCGCGTACGACGCAGCGACGCAGCGCTACAGCATCACCCTTGCGCAGAGCTACGGCGACGCCGCGCCCGCCGCCCGCGAAACGCAAACGGGTCCGCTGTTGATTCCGTTCGCGATCGGCCTCATCGGCAGGGATGGCAAGGACATCGCGCTGCGCCTCGAAGGCGAAAGGAGCGAAACGGGCACGACGCGCGTGATCGAACTGACGGAGCCGGAACAAACGTTTACGTTCGTCGACATCAAGGAAGCGCCCCTGCCTTCTCTGCTGCGTAACTTCTCGGCGCCGGTCATCGTCGAATACGACTACACCAACGACGAGCTCGCCTTCCTGCTTGCGCACGACAGCGATCCGTTCAACCGTTGGGAAGCGGGTCAGCGGCTCGCCACGCGCGAGCTGCTGGCGTTGGCTGCCCGCGCAGCCGCCGGCGAATCGCTTTCGCTCGACGATTCGTTCGTCGCCGCCTTTGCGCGCGTGCTGACCGACGAGTCGCTTTCGCCCGCATTCCGCGAGCTCGCCATGATGCTGCCTTCGGAAGCTTATCTGGCCGAGCAGATGGAGCAAGCCGATCCGGCAGCCGTGCATGCCGCGCGTCAGTTCGCGCGCAAGCGCCTCGCCACGGCGCTCAAAAACGAATGGCTGGCGATTTATGAGCGCCACGTCACGCCAGGCGCCTATGAACCTACGCCGCAAGCGGCCGGCCAACGGGCCTTGAAGAATCTCGCGCTCGCGTACCTTGCCGAGCTCGACGATCCCGCCGACGCCGTGCGGCTCGCCAATGCGCAATACGACAGCGCGAACAACATGACCGATCGCGCCGCGGCACTCGCGGCGCTGCTCGCCGCCTCGGCAACGGCCGGCGCCGGTGTGGCCGAACCCGCGCTCGACCAGTTCTACCGCCGCTTCGAGAAAGAGCCGCTCGTCATCGACAAGTGGTTCGCGCTGCAGGCCACGCAGCGCGGCAGCGCGAAGCATCGCGTCATCGACGTCGTACGCAGGTTGATGGCGCATCCGGCGTTCACGCTGCGCAATCCGAATCGGGCGCGATCGCTGATCTTCAGCTTCTGCGCGGCGAACCCGGCCCAGTTCCACGCTGTTGACGGCTCGGGCTACGCATACTGGGCCGAGCAGGTGGTGGCGCTCGACTCCCTCAATCCGCAGGTCGCCGCGCGGCTCGCCCGCTCGCTCGAACTGTGGCGGCGCTACACGCCCGCGCTGGGCGATCAGATGCGGGCGGCGCTCGAGCGCGTGGCGGCTCAGGTCAAGTCGCGCGACGTCAGGGAAATCGTCGAAAAGGCACTCGCATAGGTCGACGTCCGACGCGGCGCGACGGCGGGAAACCCTTCCTGCCACGCGCCACGCGGGTCCGCAAACGGCGCTGCGGCGCCGTTTTTTTTTCGTACACGAATGGCCGAACGCACGGCTGGACAGGCATCGAAGCGTACGCCTGCTTACAAAAACGCGCGGTCAAGCCGCGGGCCGCGGGTAAAATCGTCGCATTCCCATGGCTTTCGGAGCACCGCAATGTCTTTGCAACGTCGCACCACACTGACCAAATACCTGATCGAGCAGCAACGAGAGACGAACAATCTGCCGGCCGACCTGCGCCTTTTGATCGAGGTCGTCGCGCGCGCCTGTAAGCTCATCAGCTATCACGTGAGCAAGGGCGCGCTCGGTGAAGCGCTCGGCACCGCGGGTACCGAGAACGTGCAAGGCGAAGTGCAAAAGAAGCTCGATGTGCTGTCGAACGAAATTCTGCTCGACGCCAACGAGTGGGGCGGTAACCTCGCCGCCATGGCGTCGGAGGAGATGGAGACCCTGTTCCCGATTCCTTCGAACTACCCGCGCGGCGAATATCTGCTCGTGTTCGATCCGCTCGACGGCTCCTCGAACATCGACGTCAACGTCTCGATCGGCACGATCTTCTCGGTCCTGCGTTGCCCGGACGGCCAGGAGGCGACCGAAGAGTCGTTCCTGCAGCCGGGCCGGCAGCAGGTCGCGGCAGGCTATGCGGTTTATGGGCCGCAAACGGTGTTCGTGCTGACGACGGGTAACGGCGTGAATTGCTTCACGCTCGACCGCGAACTCGGATCGTGGGTGCTGACCCACAGCAACCTGCGCATTGCGGAAGACACGCGCGAGTATGCGATCAACGCGTCGAACCAGCGCCATTGGTACGAGCCCGTGCAACGGTACGTGGGCGAGTTGCTGGCCGGCAAGACGGGGCCGCGCCAGAGCGACTTCAACACGCGCTGGGTAGCGTCGATGGTGGCCGATGTCCACCGCATTCTGAACCGCGGCGGCATCTTCATGTACCCGGCCGACAAGCGCACGCCCGACAAGCCCGGCAAGCTGCGGCTGATGTACGAAGCGAACCCGATGGCATTCATCGTCGAACAGGCCGGCGGTGCGGCGACGAACGGCGTCCAACGCATTCTCGACATCGAGCCCAAGAGCCTGCACGAGCGCGTGGCCGTGTACCTTGGCTCGAAGAACGAAGTGGAGCGCGTCACGCGCTATCACCAAGAGGAAAAAAAATGACCAAAGGGGCTTGCGCACCGGCGCAAAGTGTCTCTATAATCGCGTTTCTCTGATGTTGATGCCGGAATAGCTCAGACGGTAGAGCAGCGCATTCGTAATGCGAAGGTCGGGGGTTCGATTCCTCTTTCCGGCACCACAAGATTCAAGCAAAAAGCCCAGTCCTCGTGACTGGGCTTTTTGTTTTCCGGAGTCCATGCTAACTGGATTTGATAAACGAGAGCACGGCGATCGGCTCGGTTAGCACCTCCCGTCACCCTCCCTATGCCGCAAAGCGTCCGCTCGGACGAGCCACCGTTACTCAGCACGAATGGATTGCGTTTTTGGTGAAAAGCTGGTACTGATTTCGGCGAGTCGGGAGTGCCGTGAAGTTGCGACGCGTTGGACGATTGCTCCACTTGGCTTACCAAATACGACGGGCTGCTGCGGCAGCCCGTTTTTATTTTTGCAGCGGAAAATGCATGTACTTGACGTATCTCGACGAGTCGGGTTCACCGGGCGACCTGAACACACCATTCTTCGTACTGGCCGGCGTCTCAGTCTTCGAGCGCCAAACCCACTGGCTGAGCAAGCGCTGGACGCGATCGCCGAGCCGTTCGAGCAGCGCGCCGGCACCTATCTCGAGTTGCACGCATCGCCCATGTATTCCGGCAAGGATGGCTGGGGCCAGTTTCCCGCCGCGGAGCGCGCCCAAGCCTCAGCCGACGTCGTGCGAGTTCTCACCGACACGCGCCCGAGGCTAAACGTGTTCGCAGCCGTTGTCGAGCAGAGCCAGATGCTGCGCACGGCTGACATTCTCCCCTACTGCTATGAAATGCTGTCGTCCAAGTTCGACGACTATTTGGCACTGAAATTCCAGCGCGAGAACGACCCGCAACGCGGCCTATTCGTGTTGGATCAGAAGCGGGCCACAGAAGAAAAAGATATGCAGGCGCTACATCGCACCTTCAAGCAGGTCGGGCACGCCCGCGGCAGGCTTCGGAATTTCGCTGAAGTGGCCGATGTTTGTTGATTCGAAGTCGTCACGCCTGATCCAACTCGCCGACAGCATTGCGGACTGGATTTTTCGCTACTACGCCCGCTCGGACCAATGGGGCTGGCCGCAAATTTTCCCCTTCATGGCGCCGCTGGGTAATGGCCGAACCGGACTGCATCAGGTACTCGATCCCGCAACGCCCGCTCGACTGGCTGTCGCACCGCCGCCCAGATACGCATTCCCATCGGCACAACCAAGAATAGCCCCATCCGCAGCTGCACCGGCTCAATCCGCCGGTCAGCCCGTAGCCCGCATTGCGCCCAGCGCGCTCATCATCCCCTGATTGCTCGCGCGCGCCGGTCCACGGGAAGCGTGCCTGGGGTTATGTACGGCTGCTGTGCACGGCTGTTATGAGCGACTGTCACGTGCCTTCGTTGCGCGTACGACGAGCGGTCCGCGCCCGATACTTCTCCCGCAAGAAATCGACAAACACGCGCAGCTTCGACGGCATCTGCACGCGGCTCGGCATATAGAGCGAAAACCCATCGAATGTCAGCGCCCAGTCGTCGAGCACGCGGATGAGGCGGCCGTCGTCCAACTGCGCCCGCACGTAGTCCTCGATCACATGCAATAGCCCGACGCCCTGCTCCGCCGCAGCCACCATCGTTCGCAAGTCGTTGGTCACGAACGCCCCGCTCGTTTCGACTTCGAACACGCGTTGCGATGCACCGGGCTCCGCAAATTCCCACCGATAGATGCCGCGACTCGTCGCGAACCGGTAGCGCAGACAGTTGTGCCGTGCCAGATCGTCGGGCGTCACGGGCTTCGGATAATGCGCGAAATACGAGGGCGATCCCGCCACCGCAATACGCAGCGGCCCCGACAGCGGCACGGCGACCATATCGCGCGCGAGCCGCTCCCCCAATCGAATGCCGGCATCGAAGCCGCCCGCGACGAGGTCGCTCAGCCCCTCATCGAGCGTGAGCTCCACGACGACGCGTGGATACCGCCGTGTGAATTCGGCCAGGTTCGGCATGACGAGCAAATCGCTGGCGATACGCGGCAGGTTGATCCGCAAGGTCCCTGTCGCTTCGCCGCGCGCCTCGTCGAGCGCCTCGTAAGCAGCATCCAACATCGAGAGTGCCGGCCGCACGTGTTCGAGAAACTGGCTGCCCGCCTCGGTCAAGGCGACGCGGCGCGTCGTTCGATTAAAGAGCCGCACGTTCAACTGTGCTTCGAGCGCGCGAATCGATTGCGACAACGCCGATGCGGACACGCCGCTTTCGGCAGCGGCTCGCGTGAAGCTGCCATGTCGCGCCACATTGGCGAACGCCACGAGCGCGGGCAGTTGCGCGGGATCCATCGAAATCGCCTCCGGTCCTTTATGAAGCCATGCTTCACAATGCATGCAGTGGGAAGCTATTTTTCCACAAGATCGGAAAGCGCACGATACGGCCATCGATACTTTTCTTCCGACGCAAGGAGCACTGACATGACGATGAACCGCTACACCCTGCTGGGCCGCTCGGGCCTGCGCGTTTCGCCGATCTCGCTGGGCACGATGACGTTCGGCGACGAATGGGGTTGGGGCGCCGACGAAGCGACGGCGCAACGACTGTTCGATCTCTACGTGGACGAAGGCGGCAACTTCATCGACACGGCCGATCTTTATACCGAGGGGACGAGCGAGCGCTTTCTCGGCAAATTCATCGCGGCGCGCGGCCTGCGCGATCGCCTCGTCGTTGCGACGAAATACAGCTACAACGCTGAGGCGGGAAATCCCAACGCGGGCGGCAATCACCGCAAGAATCTGATGCGGGCGCTCGACGGTTCGCTAAAGCGTCTGAACACGGACTACATCGACCTCTACTATCTGCATACATGGGATCGGATGACACCCGTCGACGAAGTCATGCGCACCATGGACGACGCCGTGCGGGCCGGGAAGATCCGCTATGTCGGGCTGTCCGACACGCCTGCCTGGTTCGCCTCGCGTGCGCAGACGCTGGCGCAATGGCGCGGCTTCGAGCCCGTCGCCGCCATGCAGCTCGAGTACTCGATGATCGAACGCAACGCCGAATTGGAGTTCGCCGATCTGGCCACTGAACTCGGAATGGGCCTCGTGCCGTGGAGCCCGCTCGCGATGGGCGTGCTCTCGGGCAAGTACAAGCCTTCGCAAGGCAGCTTTACGGGAAGCGGCCGGCTCGAGACGGTACGCGCGCAAAACCCCGGCGCGAAGCCGCCGCCCGGATTCGACAAACTCACGGAGCGCAACTTCCGCATCGTGGCCGAACTCGAAACGGTCGCGCGCGAGGCGAACCGGCCGATGGCCCAGGTGGCGTTGAACTGGCTCCATCAGAAGCGCGGCGTCGCAAGCATCATCGTCGGCGCGACCAAGCCGGAGCAGCTGCGCGACTCGCTGGCCGCGCTCGACTTCACGCTCGACCCGGCGCTCGTCGCCCGGCTCGATGCCGTGTCCGAGCCCGCGCGCCCGTTCCCCTACTACATGTTCGAGGACGGCCATCAAGCGCGCATTCACGGGCACGTCGACGTCCGCAGCAAGCCCGATGCATTCGACCGCCCCGTGCTCGTGCCGGCGCCGCAGGCGAGCGCCTGACGCTGCGCGCGCCGTCCGCAGCCGACCTCAGGCCGCTACCGCCAAGCGCTCGCGCAGGTTCTTCGCCGCACGGACCATGTTCGCGAGCGCGGCCTCCGTTTCAGGCCAGCCGCGCGTCTTCAGCCCGCAGTCGGGGTTGACCCAGAGACGCTCGGCCGGGATGACCTCGCAGGCGCGTTGCAGGAGTCGCTCGATCGCATCGGTCGTCGGTACGCGCGGCGAATGGATGTCGTACACGCCCGGGCCGATTTCGTTCGGATATGAGAACGCGCCGAAGCCGTCGAGCAGCTCCATCGCCGAACGTGAGGTTTCGATCGTGATGACGTCTGCATCCATCGCGGCGATCGAGGGCAGGATGTCGTTGAACTCCGAGTAGCACATGTGCGTGTGGATCTGGGTCTCGTCGGCAACGCCGGCGGCCGAGATGCGGAACGCGCGCGACGCCCATTGCAGGTACGCCGGCCAATCGGCGCGGCGCAGCGGCAATCCCTCGCGAAATGCCGGCTCGTCGATCTGAATGATGCGGATGCCGGCCTTCTCCAGATCGACCACCTCGTCGCGCACCGCGAGCGCGAGCTGCAGCGCCGTCGCGGCGCGCGGCTGGTCGTCGCGCACGAACGACCATTGCAGCATCGTCACGGGGCCGGTCAGCATGCCTTTCACGGGGCGGTTCGTCAGCGACTGTGCGTACCTGGTCGTCTCCACCGTCATCGGCTCGGGCCGATAGACGTCGCCGTAGATGATCGGCGGTTTCACGCAACGCGAGCCGTAGCTTTGGACCCAGCCGTTCTCGGTGAACGCGTATCCCCACAATTGTTCGCCGAAATACTCGACCATGTCGTTGCGCTCGGCTTCGCCGTGCACGAGCACGTCGAGATCGAGCGCTTCCTGCCGGCGCACGGCCAACTCGATCTCCGCGCGCATGCGTTCGAGATAGTCGAGCGCCTTCAATTCGCCGCGCTTGTAAGCCGCCCGTGCCTGGCGAATCGCGGGCGTTTGCGGGAAAGAGCCGATCGTCGTCGTGGGCAGCGCGGGCAGCCTCAACGCCTCGCGCTGCAGACGATTGCGTTCGGCGAAGGCGCTCTTGCGGGAAGCCATCTCATCGGTCACCGCTGCCACGCGCTTTTGCACGAGCGCATTGACGACGGCGCCCGAGGTGCGACGCGACGCACGCGCCGCATCCGCCTCGGCCAACGCAGGTTCCGCCGCGGGCGCGTCGTCCAGCGCCAGCGCGATCGTGCGCACCTCGTCGAGCTTCTCGGTCGCGAACGCGAGCCATGACTTCAAGTCGGCGTCGAGCTTTCGCTCACCTTCGAGCGAGACCGGCACGTGCAGCAGCGAACATGACGGTGCAATCCAGAGCCGCTCGCCCAGCTCGGCCCGCAGCGGCAGCAGCGACTGCACGATGGCGCGCAGGTCCGAACGCCAGATGTTGCGGCCGTCGACCACACCCGCCGACAACACCATGCTCTCGGGCAACCGGGCTCGCCATGCATCCAATTGCGCCGGCGCACGGACGAGGTCCAGATGCACGCCGTCAATCGGCAGCCTGGCGATGGCGGCCGCATGGTCGGCCGTCGTTTCGAAGTAGGTGGCGAGCAGTATCTTGACGCCGCATTCGCCGAGCGTGCCATACGCGGCGCCGAGCGCCGAGAGCCATTCGTCTTCGAGATCGAGACCGAGGGCCGGCTCGTCGAATTGAATCCATTCGACCCCGCGCGCTTTCAGTGCTTCGACGATGCGAACATACCGATTGACGAGCTTCGGCAGCAGGTCGAGTCGATCGAACCCCGGCGTCTGCGTCTTGGCCAGCCGCAGCCAGGTGATCGGCCCGATCAATACGGGCTTGACGCGAAGCCCCAGCGCGAGCGCCTCGTCAACCTCGTCGAAGAACCAGTCGACGCCGCCGTTGAATGTCGTGTCACGCGTCAGTTCCGGCACGAGATAGTGGTAATTCGTATCGAACCACTTCGTCATTTCCATCGCCGGCTGCGCCGCGTTGCCGCGCGCGAGCTCGTAGTACTGCGCAAGCGTGAGGGTCGCCGGGTTGAACCCGAAGCGGCGCGGCAACGCGCCGAGCAACGCGCTCATGCCGAGCATCTGGTCGTAGTAAGCGAAATCGCCGACCGTGACGAAATCAAGTCCGGCTGCGCGCTGCAGCTGCCAGTGGCGCGCGCGCAGCGTAGCCGCAACTTCGCGCAGGTACGTCTCATCGGCTTCACCGCGCCAAAACGCTTCTTGAGCGAATTTCAGTTCGCGCTGCGCGCCGATGCGCGGAAAACCGAGGATATGGGTGCAGGTTCGGGTGCCGGTCATGAGTCGCCTCGAAAATTGGGAATGGCCGTCAGTCTGCGAGGCGCGCTATCATTCATCAAGCGACAACTTTTCATCGATACATGAATTTCATTCATACCTCGCATCTGGGGACAAGCACCGCGGCGAGGCCGCATGCTTGAGATCCGACATCTGCGTTCGTTGATTGCCATTGCCGAATCGGGCAGGCTCGTCGCTGCCGCCGAGCGCGTTCATCTGAGCCAGTCGGCGCTGTCGCACCAGATCCGAGACATCGAGACGCACTACGAGGTCTCGCTGTTCGAGCGCACCAAGCAGGGGCTACGCTTCACGTCGGCCGGAGAGCGGCTGCTTGCGCTTGCGCGCGAAACGCTCGCCGCCGTGGCGGCCGCCGAACGCGATCTGCTGCGGTTAAAAGGAGAAACGGCAGGCGAACTGCGCATCGTCCTCGAATGCCACACATGCTTCGATTGGCTCATGCCCGTCATGGACGAGTTCCGGCGCCGGTGGCCCGAGGTCGAGGTCGATCTCGTCGCCGGCTTCCACGCCGACCCGCTACGGCTGTTGAGTGACGGCAAGGCCGATGTCGTGATCGGCTCCAAGCCCGCAGGCAAGCGCAGCCTGCACGTTGCGCCGCTGTTTCGCTTCGAAATTCTCGTCGTCATGGCCAACGAACACCGGCTGCGCAACAAGCGCCGTGTGGGTGCGCACGATCTGGCCGGCGAAACGCTGATCACCTACCCCGTGCCGGAGTCGCGTATCGATCTGATCCGCGAGGTGGTCGAGCCCGCGGGCATCAAGCTCGAACGTCGCACGGCCGAACTGACCATCGCGATCATGCAGCTTGTGGCGAGTCGGCGCGGCATCGCAGCGCTGCCGAACTGGGGCGTCAAAAACTACGTGGACCACGATTATGTGCTCGCCAAGCGTGTCGAGCCGAAAGGGCTTTGGAGCGAGCTTTACGCGATTACCGATCAGGCTTTCTCGCGGCGCCCCTATTTCGGCGATTTTGTAACGATTGTGCGCGATACCTGCGCCGCGCAACTCGAAGGCATCGAACTGCTCTCCGAATCTCAGTAACCAGGGAGACTTGCGCTTCGGAACGACGACCGAACGGTCGGTCGTACGACATCATTGCGAGGCGACCCCGGTGACATGTACCGCACGCAGCGATCGGTCAACGCGGGCGGCTTGAGGAGATTGAGAAGACATGTGCGCCTCGATACTTACGCCCGCCTGAAGACGCCATAAGCTTGCGCCAGATGCAGGTAAGCTCGCCGCGCTGTTTTTTTTGATTTTCGTCAATAGATGTTCAACCGATCTTCAACGCGCCGCGGACTGTGCCGTTAATGCAACAAAGCGTTAAAAAAAGATTCGGCGCTGGCAACAAAAGGGAACCGCGTCGGATAATCGTTTCGTGCCAGGAGATCGATCATGGAAGCCAAGCCCACCTACATTCCGCCCCCCGACAAAGTGTCCAGCCCGGATCCGGAACCGGTAGGCGTCGAATTTCTGGCTACCGAATTGCCCGAGCACGTGCGCGCCTTTTTCGACGAGCAACGAAAGTCGTGCGAGCAGAAATGACGATTGCGGGCCGCGGAGCCCGCGACGCATGATCGTTCGCCTTCGCCGCGCCGCGCTGTCGGCCATCGCGCTGTGCGTCGCGCTCTCGTTCGCGCCTCGCGACGTGCGAGCCGATGGCGACGAAACGGCCATGACCAACCTGATCGCGCTTGTTTCGCAGCGCTTGGCGTTGGCCGTCCCTGTCGCCCAATGGAAGTGGGCGAATCATCGCGCCATCACCGACGCCCCGCGCGAAGCGGCGGTGCTCGACGACATCGCCAGGCGCGCTCAGGAAGCCGATGTCGATCCGACTTTCGCCCGCACTTTTTTTCGGGATCAGATAGAGGCGAGCAAGCAGGTGCAAAGGGCGCTGTTCGAACGATGGAACAAGACGCATCCGCCTGCCGGCGTGACGCCCGATCTCGCAACGAGCACGCGGCCTCAGCTTGACCGCATCACGCGCGCGTTGTTGCCGGCGCTCGCGCGCGTGCAGCCGTGGCGCGATACGCCTGACTGCCCCGTCCGGTTGGCGCACGCAGTTAAAAGCTGGAAATTGTTGACGCGCTACGGCGAGATCGACGCCGATGCGTTGAACACGGCGCTTGCACACGTCTGCTCGGCCGGTGGCGCAGCCGACGTCGGCTGACCCCGCCGCGCTTCTCTATTCTTTCGCTTCTCTATTCTTTCGCTTCTCGATTCTTTCGCTTCCGGATTCTTTAATAGTCAGCCGATTACCGGCTCGGGCGGAGGGTTAGCGGTCAAACCTGCAGGTTGGCACGGCGGCGCACCCGCCTCCCCTGGCAGCGGCGTCAGCCGCAATCCGCGCGCAAGATGCCCCTGAAGAATACGGAACGTAGACGGCTCGAACACCGGTTCACCATAGCCGGCCGCCAGCGCACGCGCCGCTTCCATCGACGCCGCGGCGCCGAGATAGCACCAGCGATGGACGACGTGGAACGTGCCCGGCTGCCCTTCGTCGCCCTGCTCTTCGAACACAGCCGCCATGTCGAACGGCCACGGCGCGCCGACCGACTCCGGTGTCGTAAAACGCGGCTGCCGGTTGTGAACCGGCCTGAGCGCACTGACCCACTGTGCCTCTGTCAGCAGCGCCCCCAACTCGCCGCCCGTCGCGCGCCATTGCACCCGCCGGACCTGCTCCGCAATTCTGATTTCACGCGCCGACCGCCGGTCGCCGGCCAGATGAGCGCGTACGCGCTGGCGCAGACGCACGCTGCGGCCAACGTAGAGCGGCGTATCCGAGGCGTCGAAAAAGGCGTAGACACCGTGTCCGGCCGGCGCCGTATCGAGCATGTCCTCGGTGATATCGCCGGCGATCCGGTAGCGCCGCATCGTGCGATCGACATGCGCACGGAGGACGTCGAGCGGCCACAACGCGTGTAAGCGGCGCCAGAACTGCCACAGCAGGTCGGCATCGGCCAAGGCCCGGTGCCGCGCCATTGGCTCGAGCGCATGACGTTCGATCAACGCATCGAGCCCGTGACGTTTTTCATGCGGCCAAAGTGCACGTGAAAGCTTGACGGTGCAAAGGACGTCGGGATGGAACGCCACCCCGGCCCGTTGAAATTCGCTGCGTAAAAAGCCACGATCGAAGCTGGCGTTGTGGGCAATGAACAGGCTGCCCTCGAGTCGCGCGAACAAGGCAGGCGCGAACGATTCGAAAGTGGGCGCGTCGCGCACCATTTCGTCGGTGATGCCAGTCAGCGATTGAATGAAGGGGGGAATGGGTTGCAGCGGATTGACCAGCGTGCTCCAGCGTGAGACGCCGGCTGGACCCACCTGAACGACGCCGATTTCCGTAATGCGGTGCTCGGCGACCGATCCGCCCGTCGTTTCCAGATCGACGAAAGCGATTGGCGAGTCAATGACCGGGGACGGCGACAAGAAATCAGACATGAATAAGGGCGCTCGGGTGCTTCGATTGACGAAGTATGCATCACCCGAGCGCCCTTGTAAGGATGCGAGCCGTGCCGGTTGCAGCTGACGCTGCCCGCCGGGCGCGGCTCGACCGACAGAAAAGCTTAGAGCGGACGAATGTTCGCCGCCTGCTTGCCCTTCGGGCCGGTCTTCACATCGAACTGAACGCGTTGATTTTCTTTCAGAGACTTGAAGCCGTCGGCTTGAATCTCGGAGAAGTGCGCAAACACGTCTTCGCTGCCATTATCGGTCGTGATGAAGCCAAAGCCTTTAGCATCGTTGAACCATTTTACGACACCGGTTTCCATAGTACTAATTCCCTCGAAATTTTTAATAGACGGGCTGCGCCCTCCGCCCGAAACCCAGCCTCGGAAGGACAACACCCCAGTCTCTCCGCCCGGGGCGCCGTCCACTGGGTGATTCCGGCGCTGCTTTTATAAATGTTCCGCCGAGTCCTCGTCAAGAAATTTTTCATCAAATGCCGCATCCAAGTAGTTGCAATGCATAGCGCACGACAAAATCGGGGCAGCTACGTCACATTTACCTGCGACGCCCGTACAAAATTGAGCAACCAGGAAAAAGATTCACCATTTGCAACAAGATATTTCTGCAGTCAGTATTTTTCCCGGTTGCCTGCGGAGAACCGTAGTCCGATCATCGATGTAGGCGATTTGCCCGGAGACCGCCATGCGAATCATTCCACTGAAGCACTTCATCCGCTGGCTCGTCCGCTTGCCTCATCTGGCTACGACATCAATTAGTCCGACGAAAAGCGCCGCCTCGATTCTTGAATTCGATCCGCTATGGCACGGCGATCACTGGCAGAACCTGCTCGCCTCGCCGATGGACGCGCGCCACTACGTGATGGAAGACTGGGCGCTACCCCTCGACGACGACCAGGTGGGCGACGGACAAAGAGAAGACAAGCAAAGTCGCGTGCGGCGTCGCATGCGTGGCTAGTACGGCGCGCACAAAAAAAACGCGGCTGCAAGGCCGCGCTGACAAAGGTTTGGAGACGTCTTTTCCTTGATGAAAAAGTCTGCTTGGGCTAGCAGAACCAAGAGTATAGCCAGAAGGCGTCTGGCGATTATGGCCCGCTTTCGCAATCATGTTTTTCAAAATCATCAATAATCAGACATAACGACAACGCAATTTCCGCCCCGCGTCATTTACCGCGTGTCTCAAATACAACGCCGGCCGCGCGAATATTGGATTCACACCCTCTTTTTCAGATAAAAATGCCTTATTTATCAAGGTGTTAGATGCGCTTTCGCGTCATTTCAAAACGATCAATACTTTATTGCGTCTTTCGAAACCCGCGTCGAGCCCAAGCGCTCTTTACACTCATCCCAGTTCGGAAAAACGGACCTGTTGCTGTATTTCCCGCTGCACCGCCGGACCGGTACGCATCAAGTCGATGCAGTCGATGCGCGACGGCCGGCCGCCTCTCGCGACAGCCCAAAAAACTTCGTGAATCTGGAGAGAAAGAATGAAGAAGACGCTTCTAGTCGGTGCCCTCACGGGCGCGTTTGCCACGATGGCGCACGCACAGAGCAGCGTGACGCTGTACGGCCTCATCGACGCCGGCATCACCTACACGAATAACCAAGGCGGCCATAGCAACTGGCAGCAGTCGACCGGGGCCGTCAACGGCAGCCGGTGGGGCCTGCGCGGCTCGGAAGATCTCGGCGGCGGTCTCAAGGCCATCTTCACGTTGGAAAACGGCTTCGGCATCAATAACGGCACGCTCAAGCAGAACGGCCGCGAATTCGGCCGTCAGGCATGGGTCGGCTTGCAAAGCGAGCAGTTCGGCTCCGTCACGCTCGGTCGCCAATATGACGACGTCGTTCAGTACCTCGGGCCGCTGGCGCTGACGGGCACGCAGTACGGCGGTACATCGTTCGCGCACCCGTTCGACAACGACAACCTCGACAACTCGTTCCGCGTCAATAACTCGGTTCACTTCCAGTCGGCCAACTACGGCGGCTTCAAAGCCGGCGCGATGTATGGCTTCTCGAATACCGCGGGCCAGTTCTCGAACAACCGCGCGTATAGCATCGGCGCGTCGTACAGCTGGAACGGCTTGAACGTCGCGGCTGCGTACATGCAGCTGAACAACAACACCAACGCCCTCGCCCAAGCCGCAACTTCGCCCGGTGCGGTGACAGGCGATGCGCCCTTCGTCGCGAGCCGTCAGCGCACCTGGGGCGCTGGCGTGAACTATGCGTTCGGTCCGGCGACGGCTGGCTTCGTCTTCACGCAAACGCGCCTGGACAACGCGCTTGGCGTGAATGCCGCAAACGCGGGCACGGCAGCGACGCTGGCACTGCCCGGCGGCGGCGCGCGGTTCAACAACTATGAACTGAACGGCCGCTATCAGTTGACCCCGGCACTGAGCCTGGCCGGTGCTTACACGTACACCGACAGCACGATCGGCGGCGTGAATCCGAAGTGGAATCAGTTCAACCTGCTCGCGTCGTACTCGTTGTCCAAGCGCACCGACGTTTATCTGGGCGGCGAGTTTCAACACGTCGTCAACAAGGGTACCGGCATCGGTGCGGTCCTCAACGGTTTGACGATGTCGTCGACCGACAAGCAAGTGGCCGTGACGGCTGGCTTGCGACACCGCTTCTAAGCGCGGGGTATCGTATCGGCGCCTACGCGCCGATACCGGTTGCAGCATGACGAAGGCGCCGCTTTGCGGCGCCTTTCTTATTGGGCGCCAGAGCACGGATCGCCCGGCAAACCGTTGCTGCGCTAAGCTGCCGGAGCCGCCGGATATCGCACGTCGAGCACGTCGATCTGCTCCGGCCCGGCAGGCGTATGCAGCGTGACAGCGTCGCCGATCCGCGCTTTCAGCAGCGCCCGAGCGACCGGCGAAATCCAGCTGACATGGCCGCGGTCCAGATCAACCTCGTCGACGCCGACGATCGTGATCGTATGGATCTCGCCATCTTCGCCCGCATAGTCGACCGTCGCACCGAAGAACACCTGGTCGACGCTCTCTTGCTTGCTGGCGTCGACCACTTCCGCCAGATCGAGCCGCTTCGTCAAAAAGCGAATGCGCCGATCGATTTCGCGCAGACGGCGCTTACCGTAGATGTAATCGCCATTTTCGGAGCGGTCGCCGTTCGAGGCGGCCCACGACACCAGCCTGACGACCTCGGGTCGTTCTTCGTCGATCAGATGCAGCAGTTCGTCGCGCAGGCGCTTGTGGCCTGCGGGCGTGATGTAGTTCTTGGCGCCCGCGGGAATCGCGGGCTGGCCGAGGTCGAGATCATCGTCATCGCCCTCGCCCGACTCTTTGACAAATGCCTTGTTCATGATGCGGATTCACCTGCTTCCAATAGACTTCAAGCGTACACGATCGGGGCCGCCCGAAGAAAGCATGAAGAAACCCGTCGCAATGTCTTCCCTTTTCCCGGAACTTTGCTATAATTTCGCTTCTGCGTGCGGCTGTAGCTCAGTTGGATAGAGTACTTGGCTACGAACCAAGGGGTCGTGGGTTCGAATCCTGCCAGCCGCGCCACTTTTTTCAAGAGCCTTCTTCGCGGAAGGCTCTTTTGTTTCACCGAAGTACGGTCATGTGTCTTTGCGTGCGGCTGTAGCTCAGTTGGATAGAGTACTTGGCTACGAACCAAGGGGTCGTGGGTTCGAATCCTGCCAGCCGCGCCACCTATGAAGGGCCTTCCTGATGGAAGGCCCTTTGTCTTTTCAGGCCATCTTTTCAGCCCTGCTTTTCAGCCCGTCTCATCAAGCCCATCGAACGGCCCGCCGCCATGCGTCGGGCTTGCCAGACCCGAGGGCGACCCACCGCCCCCGCTCAGAGGTCCATCAGTAGTCGCCCCGCTCGCGTTCGATTCGCATGCCGCCGTCGTGGCGGTGATGACCATCCTCGCTCGGGCGCTCGCGCACGATCCGCATGACGTCGGGATTCGTTCTGACACGGCGCATGACGTTGGCCAGGTGGACGCGGTCGCTGACCTGGATCACGAAGCGCAACACCGTGGATTCCTGCGACAAGTCCTCGTCCATCGCGATATGGACGATGTTGGCATCGGCCGAGGTGATATCCGCGGCCACGCGGGCGAACACGCCCTTCACATTGCGCACGAGCACCTTGACCGCCACATCGAACAGCCGCCCGGGCTGCGGCGCCCATGCCACATCGATCCAACGCCCCGGGTCGCGGCGGTGAATGCGCTGCGCCACCCGGCAGTCCGTCGTGTGAATGGCCATGCCGAGCCCGATGCCGATATAGCCCATGATGTCGTCGCCCGGAATCGGACGGCAGCAAGCCGACAGCTGCACCGACATGCCCTCCGTCCCGGTGATGACGACCGGCGGCGCATGTGGGGCGGAGCCAGCGTGGCCGCCAGCCTCGCCGCGCCCGTGCTCGTCGTCGGTGTCGCGGCCGCTGACGAGCACCTCGATACGCTTGGCCATGACCGCGGCAACCCGGCGTCCGAGCCCGATATCGGCGAAGATCTCCTGGCGATTCTTGTTGCCCGTCCATTGGACGAGCTTTTCCCATACGTCCGGCTCGACATCGGCAAGCGCCAAGCCGTAGCCCTTCAGACTCTGGTCGACGAGACGCTCGCCCAACTGAACCGATTCGTTCAAGCGCATCGTCTTCAGATAATGGCGGATCGCCGAACGTGCTTTGCCGGTACGCACGAAGCCAAGCCATGCCGGGTTCGGCTTCGAGTACGGCGCCGTGATCACTTCGACGATATCGCCGCTCTTGAGCTCGGTGCGCAGCGGCAGCAATTCGTTGTTGATCTTCACCGCGACGCACTGATTGCCAAGATCGCTGTGGATCGAATAGGCAAAATCGAGCGCCGTCGAACCGCGCGGCAGCGCCATGATCTTCGACTTCGGCGTGAAGACGTAAACCGCGTCGGGGAACAGATCGATCTTGACGTGTTCGAGGAATTCGCTCGAATCGCCCGCTTCGCTCTGGATATCGAGCAACGACTTGAGCCACTGATGCGCGCGCTTTTGCACGTCGTTCAGATCGGCGCCGCCGTTCTTGTAGAGCCAATGTGCCGCGACGCCCGCCTCGGCGATCTCGTGCATCTTGCGCGTGCGCACCTGAAATTCGATCGGCGCGCCGAACGGGCCCACGAGCGTCGTATGGAGCGACTGATAGCCGTTCACCTTCGGAATGGCGATGTAGTCTTTGAACTTGCCCGGCACCGGCTTGTAGAGCGCATGCAGCACGCCGATGCACGTATAGCATTCGAGCGCGCTTCCGACGACGACGCGAAAACCATAAACGTCGAGCACCTGCGAGAACGACAATTGCTTGTCGCGCATCTTCTTGTAGATGCTGAAGATCGTCTTTTCGCGGCCGGTCACTTCGGCTTCGATGTGCGCATCGGCAATCGCGCGCTGCACCGATTCGAGGATCTTGCCCACCACTTCGCGCCGGTTGCCTCGCGCCGCCTTGACGGCCTTTTCGAGCGTTGCGTAGCGGTGTGGATTGAAGTTCGCGAAGCTTAGATCCTGCAGCTCGCGGTAGGTATTGTTCAGGCCGAGACGGTGCGCGATCGGCGCGTAGATGTCGAGCGTCTCGCGCGCGACGCGGCGGCGTTTTTCCGACGGCACTGCGCCCAACGTGCGCATGTTGTGCAGCCGGTCGGCCAGCTTGACCAGAATGACGCGCACGTCGCGCGCCATCGCGAGCAGCATCTTGCGGAAGTTTTCCGCCTGCGCTTCCTCGCGGTTGCGAAACTCCATCTTGTCGAGTTTCGACAGACCATCGACAAGTTCGGCCACCTTCGGCCCGAACCGCTCGGCAAGCTCCGTCTTCGTAACGCCCTGGTCTTCCATGACGTCGTGCAGCAGCGCCGCCATGATCGACTGCGCGTCGAGCTTCCAGCCCGCGCATGTTTCGGCGACGGCGACAGGGTGCGTGATGTAGGGCTCGCCGCTGTGGCGATACTGGCCCAGGTGCGCTTCATCGCCGAAATGGAACGCTGCCTTGACCTCTTTGATCTCCTCGGGGCTCAGGTAGCCGGCCAGCATCGACGTGAGTTTCGCGATCGAAACGACGTCATGCCTGCGGGGCTGCTCCGGGGTGGCGGTGGGTCCGAACAGATGGCGAAACGATTGTTCGAGGACCGCGTCGATGTACTTGCGCGCCGGACCCGGCGCTTCGACGTCGTGCTCGTGCTCGAGATGCGCGGCGTCTGCGGAAGGGGAGGCGGACGATGGGGTAGCGCTCATTTTCGCCTCCGTATCGATTGCTATGCGGGCTATGCGCGTACTGGCACGGCTGCGACGGCGCCGGGCGCGCGATGCGCCCGGCGCCGCAGTACTTTAGACGGGGACTTTCTTCAGCATCTCCAGACCGATCTCCCCCGCCGCGATCTCGCGCAGCGCGGCAACCGTGGGCTTGTCGCGGCTTTCGATCTTCGGCGTGTGGCCTTGCGCAAGTTGTCGCGCACGATACGTTGCGGCGAGCGCCAGGTCGAAACGATTCGGGATTTGCTTCAGGCAGTCTTCGACGGTAATGCGGGCCATGTTTCGAAATTCCTTCTCAGTATGTTGCTCATTCTACCTTATGTGCGCAAGCACCCGCCTTCACTCGGCATGCGGCAAATGAATGCCCAGTTCGACGAAAAGCGCGGTGTGGCGCGCGTATTGCGAAGCGAAGCGCAGACGCGTTGCGTCGACGACGCACTGCAGCTCGGCCAGCGCGCGCTCGAAGTGCTCGTTGATGATGACGTACTCCGATTCCGCCGCGTGCGCGATCTCGCTGCCGGCCGCTAGCAGCCGGCGCGTGATGACGTTCGGCTCATCCTGGCCGCGCTTCTTCAAACGCTCCTCGAGTGCGGACAACGACGGCGGCAAAATGAAAATCTCCACCGCATTGCGGAACTGCTTCTTCACCTGCTGGGCGCCCTGCCAGTCGATTTCGAGCAATACGTCGTGGCCGTTCTTCATCTGCTCTTCGATCCACAGACGCGACGTGGCGTAATAGTTGCCATGCACTTCCGCGCTCTCGAGGAATTCTCCGGCGCCGTGGCGCGCGAGGAAATCGTCGACGGTCGTGAAATGATAATGCTGGCCGTCCTGCTCGCCCGGTCGCGGCTTGCGGGTCGTGTACGAAATCGACAGGCGGATGGCCGGATCGCGCGCGAGCAGTGCATTCACGAGCGTCGACTTCCCCGCGCCCGAGGGCGCGACCACCATGAACAGATTACCGGGATAGGCGCCGGCGTAAGGGTTGCGCTGCTTGCTTTGCTGCGCGTTCGATTCGTGCGTGGGCTCGATCATGATTCTCGCTTACTCCAGGTTCTGCACTTGCTCGCGCATCTGCTCGATGAGCAGCTTGAGCGTCATCGAGGCATCGGCAAGTTCCTTCGCGGCCGCCTTCGAACCGAGCGTGTTCGCTTCGCGGTTGAGCTCCTGCATCATGAAGTCGAGGCGCTTGCCTACCCTGCCGCCCTTCTCGATCACGTGCCGCGTTTCATTCAAATGCGCCGACAGCCGCGAGATTTCTTCGGCGATGTCGATCCGAATGCCGTACATCGTCACTTCCTGACGAATGCGCTCGGCGATTTCCTCACGCGAGACGATCGTCGCGGCCGCGTCGGGTGCGGCGATACCGAGCGCTTCCTGCAATCGCTCGACGATTTTTTGCTGATGTTTGGCGATGAGCTCGGGCACGAGCGGCGTGATGCGCGTCACGATCGCTTCCATCTCCGTGACGTTGCCGAGCAGCATCGTCGCCAGTTGTGCCCCTTCCCGTGCGCGCACATCGATGAGTTCGGCGATCGCCTGCTTGCCGCAGGCGAGCACCGCGTCGCGCAGCGTGTCGGGCGAGACGCCCGTCTCCGCCAGCACGCCCGGCCAACGCAGGATCTCGCCCGTGCGCATGCGCTCGCTGTTGGGGAAGGCCTCGAGCACGGCGCGTTCGAGCGCCGCCAGTTGCGAGAGCGCGTCGCGGTTCAGCGACCCCGCCGTCGTCGCCTGTTCGCTGCGTTGAAAATTCACGCGGATGTCGACCTTGCCGCGCGAGAGCTTCGTCATCAACATTTCCCGCAGCGTGGTCTCGCACGAGCGAACCTCTTCGGGCATGCGGAAGTTCAGGTCGAGAAAACGCGAATTCACGGTACGCAGTTCGACCGATACGCTCATGGCTGAGGTAGCGCCTGCGGCCGCGAGCTCGCTCGTCGCGCTCGCGTAGCCTGTCATGCTGTAAATCATCGTCCGTCTCGCGATTGGGGCCGTCGCCGGCCGGTTGTTCGAGCCGCTTCGCGCGTCGACCCGGCGCGAAAGCGTTGAACGCGCATTATCCCATTTTTGCCGGCAAGGCCCGCCATAGCCGCGCCGCAACCGGCACGCCCCATGCGTGCGCCTGCAGGGCGGTAAAATCACGCTTTCTCCTCTTTCTGCGCGGCCTGCGCCGCTTCCCTCCCGACCATGACCGATTCCGTCCAACGCCCGAGCGGGCGCGCCGCCGACGCACTGCGCGAAGTGCGCATCACGCGCCACTACACGAAGCATGCCGAAGGGTCGGTGCTCGTCGAATTCGGCGATACGAAGGTGATCTGCACGGCCAGCATCGTCGAGCGCGTGCCCGAGTTTCTGCGCGAGCGCAATCAAGGCTGGCTCACGGCCGAGTACGGCATGCTGCCGCGCGCCACGCATACGCGCAGCGATCGCGAAGCCGCGCGCGGCAAACAGACTGGACGAACGCAGGAAATTCAGCGGCTCATCGGACGCGCGCTGCGCGCCGTGTTCGATCTCGAGCGGCTCGGGCCGCGGACGCTGCATATCGATTGCGATGTGATTCAAGCCGACGGCGGCACGCGCACGGCCAGCATCACCGGCGCGTTCGTGGCCGCGCACGATGCGGTGGCGAGGCTCGTCGCCGCGGGGCGCATTGCGCAATCGCCGATCACCGATTACGTCGCGGCGATCTCGGTCGGCGTCTATGAGGGCATGCCGGTCCTCGACCTCGACTACGACGAAGATTCGCGCTGCGACACCGATATGAACGTCGTCATGACGGGCGAAGGCGGTTTCGTCGAAGTACAGGGCACGGCCGAAGGCACGCCCTTCTCGCGCGACGAAATGAATGCGCTGCTCGATCTCGCTCAGCACGGCATCCGCACGCTGGTGCAGATGCAGAAGGCGGCGCTGGAGTCGAACGATGCGTGAGCCGGGCGATCTGCGTCGCAGCGAAACCTGCGTCTCGCACGCGGACGCCCCCGGTGCCGGGGCGCG
This sequence comes from Trinickia soli, assembly GCF_002879855.1. GTDB lineage: Bacteria > Pseudomonadota > Gammaproteobacteria > Burkholderiales > Burkholderiaceae > Trinickia > Trinickia soli. The sequence continues at coordinate 51,906 of NZ_PNYB01000003.1, forward strand.
GGTCGCGGCGCCGCTTGCGCGCGTCGTCGTGGCCTCGAACAACGCGGGCAAGCTGCGCGAGTTTTCGGCTTTGCTCGGCGAGGCAGGCGTTGCGCTAATCGCACAGGGCGAGCTGGGCGTACCCGAGGCCGAAGAGCCGCATGCAACCTTCGTCGAAAACGCGCTGGCGAAAGCACGCCATGCCGCGCGTTTGACGGGGCTGCCCGCGCTGGCGGACGACTCGGGCCTCTGCGTGCGGGCGCTAGGCGGCGAACCGGGCGTGTATTCGGCGCGTTACGCGCAGCGCGCGGGCGGAGACAAGAGCGACCCGGCAAACAACGCGTACCTCGTCGCCCGATTGCAGGGCGTGAGCGATCGGCGCGCCTACTACTACTGCGTGCTCGTGCTCGTGCGCAACGCCGACGATCCGGAGCCGCTGATCGCCGAAGGCCGCTGGCATGGGGAAATCACTGACGCGCCGCGCGGCGCGAACGGCTTCGGCTACGACCCGCACTTCTTCCTACCCGACCTGAACGCCACGGCCGCAGAGCTCGAGCCTTCGGTCAAGAACACACGCAGCCACCGCGCCATCGCGCTGCGGGCGCTGCTTGCCTTGCTGAGGGAGGCGCGATGATCGGCACCCGCTCCGGCGTCGTTCAGGCTTTCACCGCGCCCGGCGCGATTCGCCTGACCTCGCTGCCGCCGCTTGCGCTATACGTGCACTTCCCGTGGTGCGTGCGCAAGTGCCCCTACTGCGATTTCAACTCGCATGAATGGAAAGGCGAGCGCTTTCCGGAGAGCGATTATCTCGACGCATTGCGCGCCGACCTGGAACAGGCGCTGCCGCTCGTTTGGGGACGGCAGGTGCATACCGTGTTCATCGGCGGCGGCACGCCGAGTCTGTTGTCTGCGCAGGGGCTCGACCGGTTGCTCTCCGACGTGCGCGCGTTGCTGCCGCTCGACGCCGACGCCGAGATCACGATGGAAGCGAACCCCGGCACGTTCGAAGCCGAGAAGTTCGCCCAGTTTCGAGCGAGCGGCGTGAACCGATTGTCCGTGGGCATTCAAAGCTTCAACGAGGCGCATTTGAAGGCGTTGGGACGTATCCATGACGCCAGCGACGCACGCCGCGCGGCCGAGATCGCGGCGCGCCATTTCGACAACTTCAATCTCGATCTGATGTTCGCGCTGCCGCGGCAAACGTTGGACGAATGCCGCGCGGATATCGAAACGGCGCTCTCGTTCGCGCCGCCGCATTTGTCGCTCTATCACCTGACGCTCGAGCCCAACACGCTGTTTGCAAAGTTTCCGCCGGCGCTGCCCGACGACGACGCGTCGGCCGACATGCAGGAGTGGATTCACGAGCATACGGCCGCCGTCGGGTACGAGCGGTATGAAGTATCGGCTTACGCAAAGCCGCATCATCAGTGCAAGCACAATCTCAACTATTGGCGCTTCGGCGACTATCTTGGCATTGGGGCCGGTGCGCATTCGAAACTGTCGTTTGCGCACCGGATCGTTCGGCAGGCGCGCTACAAGCACCCGGCGACCTTCATCGAACAAGCGCGTGCGGGCTCGCCCGTGCAGGAGGAGCACGAAGTCTCGACGCGCGATCTACCGTTCGAGTTCATGCTCAATGCGCTGCGGCTCGTCGAAGGTTTTCCCGTGCACCGCTTCGTCGAGCGCACCGGGTTGCAGATGACGTCTATCGAGCCCGCCTTGCAGGAAGCCGAGCGGCGCGGCTTGATCGAGCGAACGTACGAGAAAATTGCGCCGACGCCGCTCGGACAACGGTTCTTGAATGACCTGCAGGCGTTGTTCCTGAGCGAACGGGAGGCGTGATCGGCGAAACGGTCGCGCGCGGTATGCAGAGGCAGCGCCGTTTCGGGTTACAATCGCGCCTCTCGGAGGGCTGGCAGAGCGGTTGAATGCACCGGTCTTGAAAACCGGCAAGGCTTTACGGCCTTCGTGGGTTCGAATCCCACGCCCTCCGCCACAAAAAGCGATGCAGTCATTGATTGGCGCTAAAGAGAAGCCCCCCGCGAAGGCTTGAATGTACGATTGCCTTAGCGATCTTCTCGATGCTCACCGCTCATGACAGCAGTGGCCCCCACACTACAGCGACACTTCTGCCGTCAGCGCTTCCCAAGGCGCACTCAAGCGCCCATCTTCGCGAACGATGAGCCCCGCCCCTTCGAGGATCGCGACATCTTCATGCACGCGCTTGTAATCGCGATCGAGTTCGCGTGCCAACGCCTTGACACTATCGGCACCTGTCCGATGCAAGTAGCGCAGCAGTTCCAATCGTTTGGGCGTAAGCGCCGCCATCATCTCTTCTAAGGAGAGAAACGTCACGTGCCGCTCTTCAAAATTCCCGCCCGCAGCGGCCCGGTCGAATGCGGCCGAGAAACGTCGCCCCATATCCCGAGCGCTACCCACGTGCGCAGTCAACTTGCTCATTTCACGCTCCTTTCTCGTTCGACATCGTCCAGAAAATCCGCCACCATCCGCTCGGCGGTTGAGAACACATACGGTTCTTCGTGGCTGCCATAGTGACGGTGATCGCCTTTGCCCCGCTCGTTGTCATAGCCGATCACGCGCCGACCATCCCGGCCATAAAACAGGCTGTATTTCAGACCGTGCGGCCTCTCGGCATCGCGCTCGGGTAGTCGCCAGATACGCATTTCGAGGATAGCTCCATCTGGGTACACGGTCCGGTCTTCGAACAGCAGCGTCGCCTTCTTTTTCATATGGCGAAGCATGCCATACGCCAGCCTATGGCGTCAACCGCCATAGAAGACGATGGCCCGCCGGATCATCGTGCATGGCGCGGGCGACGTCCCGGGCGATTGTCCCCTTCGCCGAGATTCAGCGCAATCAGCCGGCAAGGCCACCGGTGGATGTTGTTTGGTAGGTACGAGCCGGTCTAAATTCGAAGGCCGGCTCACGCGCGACTTCAGGACCATTTCGGCAAGGCAACACAGCGCGATGGGCGCACGATCCTCGCCACATGGCACCCCTCTTATGCGCTGCGCGCGCCGACGCCGACGCGCGCGAACGCGCCTACGCCGACATCGTACGCGCGCTCGCACACGCAAAGCGGCTCGCTCATGCATCGCGGCCTGGGTCGGCAGGCAAAGACTGACGCGCGAGCCCCGCTCGCAAGACGACCTCCATACGCGTACTCGCCCGATGCGCGAGATATCCGAACCCGTCCGAATCTTCTTCACCTTCGCACTTTCAGCGCGAGAACGCGCGACGATTGCCGTCCGCGCATTTCCGATTGGCCTGGGCACGCCCGCTTCCGGACTGAAGCGAGCGTCGTCCCCGCGCGGCGGCCAAGCACGCAGATGGAGGGCAGTGGCATGACCAATCCCGTCGTACACGTCAGCAATCTTTCGAGCCAGGCGGTATGCATCTCTCACGATCCCAACTGGGACGACCAGGAACTGCTCGTCGACGGCGAGCGCAGCACATACACGACATGCATCGCGTCCGGGGTCGACGCCGATGTCAGCGTCGACGCAGAGGGCGACGACTCACCCGACGAACATCTGATGGGCGTGATTTTCTCCGACGGCAAGGACTTCGAGTACGGCAATGCAGGCGGATACCAGGCAACGATCGGCCATCATGCCGATTCGGGTCTGCTCGCCGTAACCGATCAGTACACCATGCGCTCGCCGTCCATCCAGTATTCGGTCGACAACCAAACGCAATGGTCGATGGATATGACATTCGTCGACGCCTGACAACATGGATTAGATCCCACGAGGTCCGGAGCAATGAGTGTGCGCCGGATTTCGTCTCGTCGTTTATGCAAAAATAATAAAAGCGATTTCTTTAATCGGTTATTAACAATTACCGGCGTTATTTAAAAACTCTTTTCCACTACGATACCGGCATGTTCCGAACCTGAGCGTCGACCCACCTACACATCGGCCGCCAAGCCCGGCAAACGCGCAACGACGTCCCATTCGATTCAATCCAGACCTACAAATACCGCCTTTACAAAAAGATGCATCGCTTCTATTCTTCGCTTTCAAAAATAGTCATCGTTCATTGACGGAATTACATTCGGACATCCGAAATCGAATGCAGTTGCCGATTGTTATCCGCAAGCGCCGCACGATAGCTGCCCCCACCAGGGGATCGTGCGAATAGGCAGAATGTTTGCTCAGCGGTGTCGCATAGGGGTCGTTGCCGAACAGGAGGCGTTATGCGAATTTGCTACCGATCGTCGGCCACGCTGCTTTGCGTGCTCGTAAGTGGGTTGCTTCCTGCGCTGGTTTTCGCCGAACCCAAGGCGGCGCCTACAGCCGTCCTGTCCGAGGGTGCGCTTTCGCCAACACAAGGATCCGAGCAACGCGAAGCCGCCGTGGCCGGCTTGGCCACACTGGCCGAACATTTGCCCGCTTCGCCGCCCGCTGCTCGAACGGATCGCATTTTCAATGTCGATGACTACCGCACGTTGCGCGATGCGGCCATCGGCGTCGGCTTCGAAATGTACCTCGTCGATCCGCAAGCCGTGCTCGCGGGCAAGCCCGTCGATCAAAGTCTGCACGGCAGCGGTGTCTGGCGCTTCGTCGTGTTGGCGGGCGGCAAAGGCGTCGGGCTCATTACGGTGGCTCGAAGGGACGGCAGATGGACGATGGTCGAAGCGGGCGCAAGCGAACTGGCCGATGAGGTCATGACAGTGGCCGCCCGCTACGCACGTCTCGCTCCACGGCCGCAACTACGCTTCGTTCGATGCCAGCAAGCCGTGGCCGATCTCATCGAGGTCTCTGCCCCGGCCCCGGCAGCCCGCAAGAGCTCGCCCGTTTATGTACCGCTCGTCAGCGCCCGCACAGCCATCGCCGAATCCCGTGCGGGACCGATCGCTCCCTCGTCCGTGCTCTCCGACGCCGAGCTCGCCGATGCGCTGCGGCACCGGCTGCAGCGCGGCTTGGGCGATCCGCGGTTCGGACACTAAGAGGTATTCGCCATGAAAGCCAAGGTCTTCGTCCGACTACTCTGCAGCGTGGCTCTCGCCGCTGCGCCGCCGCTCGCCGCGGCGCACGTCAAGCAACTGGGCATCCCGCATGTCACGCAGGCACACAGCGAATGGTGCTGGGCCGCCGATGCGAAAGCCGTGCTCAGCTATCGCGGCATATCAAGCACGCAGTGCGGCATCGACAATTGGGTCAACTCCATCGGGTACGCCTGCCAAAGCGCGCCGTTCGGATGGAACGATCCGGCCAATTCGCCGAACTGGCTCGCGGGCACGACCGGCATCAGCGGGATCCTGTGGTCCCTGGGCCGCCGCAATTCGCGTTACTACAATGTGCCGCTTTCGTACCAAGCCACCGTCTCGGCCATCGATCGCAGCGCCCCCGTCATCATCCTCTGGACCTGGCCCGGGGGCGGCGGTCACTTCGTCGTCATCGACGGCTATGACGATCGACAAAGCGCGCTCTATTTCATGAATCCGTGGCCCGGCGAAGGGCCCGGTTACGGCGATTACAGCTGGATACGCTACGGCGCCGGCAACATGGGCACCCACCTGTGGGCCGAATCGTTGGTCGTGTATTAGGGCGTGAAGCCGGGGGCGCTGAAGCGGCGGCGCACTGGAACACGAGCAGGAAGATCGCCGGACATGCCGCGATGCATCCGCTGACGCCAGGCTGCAATTCTGCAACCGATACAGACCGATCGATGGCCATCGCGCGCAGAAGTCCGCGCCGTGCGCCGACGAACAATGGCCGCGCAAATCCAGATGCATATGCGCCTCACATTGACTAGGCTTAATGCATCTCGCTTCGCAGCCGACCCGAGCGCGCAAAAACGCGCCGTCATCGCCATGGACCTCGATCTTTTGCGCCATCGCGCATTCACGCTTGTGCGTTTTGGGACGCTCGGCGCATTGCTCGCCGCGTCCGCCTGCACGATCACGCCGCCGTCGCGTCCACCGGCCGCCTCGCTGCCGCCGCCGGCCGCGGTCAATAGCTTCACGCTCGATCAATACCGCCAGGCGATCGCGCATAGAATCGCCGAACGCAATCCGTCGTACGTCGAGCGGCGCCCGCCGCAAGCGATGCTGCGCTCGCTCGTCGTCGTCGCCTTCACCGTGAATCGCAACGGCGAGCTGGTCCGCTCGTCGGTCTATCGGACCAACGGCGACGACGAAGCGGAAGCGACGGCCCTGGCCACGCTGCGCCGCGCCGCGCCTTTGCCGGCGCCGCCGGCCAAGCTTCTGAACGGGCAGGGCCAACTCGAAATGATGGAAGACTGGCTCTTCAACGACGACGGCAAGTTCCAACTCCGGGAACTCGCGGCGCCGCAAGCGCTGACCTTCGACTGACGCGGCTCGGCGCGCGTGCGCTCGTTGGCGCGTACCGCCCCTGCCCGCTATAATTTTCGGCACCGCGCTGCCGGGACTCCCCGGCCACGCTCCCGACGCACTGCATATCCGGCAGAGCGTCGGCGAGCCCGACGCCGCCATCGCTCACCCTGCGCGCGCCCAGCTGGTCGAATCGCATTTCCGTTTTTTTCCTGCAGTTCATGTGGTGCCGGTTTGCTTTGACGCGCGCCGGCCCACGCGCGCGCTGCCCGCTTCGTCGCCCCCTGCCGCATCACTGATCCCGCCGGCACGGCTGCGCGTCGTGCAACCGCGTAACCACTGGAGACCCTACATGTCCGTTTCGCCGTCATCGCCTTCCGTGACCGCCGCATCCGATGCGACGAACACGCCGGGCCGATCGCGCATCGTCCTGGCCAGCTTCATCGGCACAGCCATCGAGTTCTACGACTTCTATGTCTACGCCACTGCTGCCGCGCTCGTCATCGGGCCCGTTTTCTTTCCGCACGGATCGGCTATGGCGCAGGCCTTGTCGGCTTTCGTGACGTTCGGCATCGCCTTCGTCGCGCGTCCGATCGGTTCGTTTCTGTTCGGTCACTTCGGCGATCGCATCGGCCGCAAGTCGACGCTCGTTGCATCGCTGCTCGTCATGGGTCTGTCGACGACGCTGATCGGCTTTCTGCCAGGCTACGACGCGATCGGCTCGCTCGCGCCGATCCTGCTTTGCATCCTGCGCTTCGGGCAAGGCATTGGCTTGGGCGGCGAATGGGGCGGCGCAGCATTGCTCGCAACCGAAAACGCGCCGGCGGGCCGCCGCGGCTGGTTCGGGATGTTCCCGCAGCTCGGGCCGTCCGTGGGCTTTCTCGCATCGAACGGTTTGTTCTTTACGCTCGCGCTCACACTCTCCGATGCGCAATTTCGTTCGTGGGGTTGGCGTGTGCCGTTCATTTCGAGCGCCGTGCTCGTCGCACTCGGGTTGTACGTTCGTTTGAAGATCGCAGAAACGCCGGCGTTTCGCACGGCGATCGAGCGCGCCGAGCGCGTCCGCGTACCGCTCGTCTCGCTGATCGCGCACCATAGCCGCGCGACGCTCGCAGGCGCGTGTGCGATGGTCGTCTGCTACACGCTGTTTTACATCTCGACGGTGTTCACGCTGTCGTACGGCGTATCGACATTGCATATTCCGCGGCAGACATTTCTTGGAATGCTTTGCTTCGCCGTGCTCTTCATGGCGCTCGCGACGCCGCTCGCCGCCTGGGCCAGCGACCGCTTCGGCCGGCGGCCCGTGCTGATGGCCGGCATCGTCGCGGCCATTGCCTCGGGCTTCGCGATGGCCCCGCTGGTCGGCAGTGGCTCGCCCGTGCTCGTCACCGTATTTCTGACGCTCGAACTATTCCTGATGGGCGTGACGTTCGCGCCGATGGGCGCACTGCTGCCCGAACTGTTCCCGACTGCGGTCCGCTATACGGGTGCCGGCGTCGCCTACAACCTGGGCGGCATTCTCGGGGCGTCGGTCGCCCCTTACATCGCGCAGATGTTGGCCACGCGCGGCGGATTGGGCTGGGTCGGCGGTTATGTCTCGGTGGCCGCGACGGTCAGCCTCATCGCCGTCCTCGCGATGCGCGAAACGCGGGACGTGCGATTGTCCTGAGCGTCGCCCCCCCCGTTCAGCGCGCGCCCGACATTCGGAACGTGCATCTGCCCAGGAAAACGAAGACCTCGGCCGCGTCGCAATAGGCGTCCTTATGCAGCATCGCGTGCGATAGCACACTCACGAAATGTGATCGACGACGATCACGATCAGCGCGATGCCGCGCAGCGGATCGACTTCGATCGACCGTTCGTGGGACGAAGACATCGACCGCGAAAAATTCCTCGCATTCAAGGATTTCATTTCAGCGGAAGCAAACGAATTTCGCTGCGCCGACGAAACGCCTGTACGAACCTGCGCCGCATCGGGCTTTTCCCGGCTTGTCCGCAAATTACACGCGCTTATACTGGCTCTCATGCACACAAATAAGGCATTTTTTTGCACAGCCGGCCCAGGGAGACCACGATGAACATTCACATCGGTAATGCCGATATTGTGGCGATCCTCGCCTTGGCTTTGCTCGTCGCGCTGCTGCTTGCAGTGCGCTTTCGCCCGAAGACGTGGCTGGGCATCGTCGTCGAGGCGCTGCTGGCGAACGCCGCGGCGTTCGCTGCCGTGCTGGCCGTCGAAGCCCTTCTCGCCTGACGCCCAGGAGAGGCGCCTGGCAAGTCGGGGCATGATGCTCCTCAGCGCTCGTAGTAGTAATCGTGATGGTGATGGTAACCGCCGCCGTAATAGCCGTAGTAGCCGGGCGCGGGCGCGATCACGCAGCCGCCGAGCAGCAACGCCACTAACGTTCCCGCGATCCATAACCCTGTCGAGCGCTTCATTGTGCTTCTCCTCACGTCGCTGTTGGTCTGTTCGACGGCATGTCGAACGATTGCGATTGGACAGCATGTGAGGGCCACGCGTCGTTGCAATTTGTAAGCACCGGGCGGCGCATATTACAAGGCTTGGACTATTTCGCCAGACACCCGCACCGTCCGGGCGACAATCTGTTTTCGGCGCAATAGACGGCGACAGATTTAACAAACCCGTAATCTTCGCGAGCGAACCCGCCATCTGAGCACCGACCGCCTCCGCGCACTGCCGATCCCGGGGCACAGGGGTTGCGCACGTATAATCCTGCCTTTTACCCCGCTCTCGACCATGGCCCGGACCCCGCTTTTTCATTCCTCCGGCGTCTTCCGGCGCGCACGTCAACTCTGGCGCCGCTACGGCGTCTTTTGGCTGGGCGCGATCGCCGTGGGCCTCGTGGCTGTCTTCTACGCAAGACTGATCGATTGGGGCTACGAGCAATTCCGGGACGTGCAGCAGCGCCATGTCTGGTTGCCGCTCATCGTCACCCCGGCCCTCGCCGCGGCGTGCGTCTGGCTCACCCGGCGTTTTTTTCGCGGCGCCGAAGGCAGCGGCATCCCTCAGGTTATCGCGGCGCTGCATGAAGGCACGAGCACGCTCGGCCCACGCACGCTTTCGCTCAAGCTTCTGGCCGGCAAAATCCTCGTTTCACTGCTCGCGATTCTCGGCGGCTTCACGATCGGCCGCGAAGGCCCGACCGTTCAGATCGGGGCCGCGCTGATGTACAACCTGCGTCGGCTTTATCCGCGTTCGACTGCATTGATCGAACGGCAACTCGTGCTGGCCGGTGCCGCCGCGGGACTGTCGGCCGCGTTCAACACGCCGCTGGCGGGCATTGTCTTCGCCATCGAAGAACTGACGCGCAGTTTCGAAGCGCGTGCAAGCGGCGTGTTGATCACGGCCATCATCATGGCAGGCGTGATCGCGCTCGGCCTGAACGGCAATTACACCTACTTCGGCACGATCCAGATCGGCGCGCACTTTCCCAACCTGCTGGCTGTCGCCGTCGTCCTCACGGCGCTCGTGACAGGCATCGCAGGCGGCATCTTCGGTTGGCTATTGCTGCACACGTCGCGCTGGCTACCCGCCCCGCTCGTGCAACTGCATCGCGAGCGGCCCGTCGTGTTCGGCGCGCTGTGCGGGCTGGCGATTGCGGTGATCGGCCTCGCTTCGGGCAGCACGACATTCGGCAGCGGCTACGCCGAAGCACGCGGCCTGCTCGACGGGCGCGAGCAACTGTCGATGCTTTATCCGTTTTTGAAAATGGCGTCGATGGTCGGCTCCTACCTGCCCGGCATTCCAGGTGGCATCTTCGCGCCGTCGCTATCGATCGGCGCGGGCTTCGGCAATCTGCTGCATAGCGTCTTCAGCAGCATGCAATTGCCGATGCTCATTGCGCTCGCGATGGTCGGTTATCTCGCGGCCGTCACGCAATCGCCGATCACGTCGTTCGTCATCGTGATGGAAATGATCAATGGGCATGCGCTCGTCATTTCGCTGATGGCGACGGCGTTGATCGCGAGCCGTGTGTCGCGGCTGTTCGCGCCGCCGCTGTATGAGGCGCTCGCGCTGCGTTACATGACGCCGCCGGCCGCGCAGGCGAGCCCGCCGCCGCCCGATACGCCGAACACGCTGGAGCCGCTGTTCGAAGACGAGCGCAACGGGCAGCGCGAGGACGCCCCGCCTGCGGACGCCCCCCGCAACTGATCGGATCGCCCCGTTTCCCGCCCTGCGCTCATTCGGAGGGAGCCGCGATCCCGCGCAACGGAACCTGGAACGCCGCCGGCAGAACCTGCGTTATCGAGCCCAATGCCCGGGCACCCATACCCAGTTCGGCCCGCGCCGCGCCCAGTGGCCGGGCCTCCAGTGGTAGCCGACGCGCCCGCGCTGCCAATGGCCGGGCACCCAGACATAGCCGCGATGCTGCCAGCGCCAATGTCCGCGATCCCAGACATAGCCCCCGCGCGGCGCGGGCACGACCTCGTAACGGGCAACCGGCGGCGCGTGCGGCGCGACGACAACGACTTCGCGTGCCGAAACCGGGGATGCGACGGCAAACGTGCCGACGGCAGCCAACACAAGGTGCGCGAGTAGAAAGCGAGCGGATGTTTTCATCGATGCCTCCGAATTTTGGGCTCGGTCACGCCGTATCCCACCACGACGTTACTCCCATATTGCGCGAGGCGGCGAATGCGACGGCCAGAGCCGTATTACCGAAGGGTCGAAAGTGCAAGCGATGATTGCCGAGCGCATCGCCGACGGCTTCGCGCTCGAACGACCGGCGGGAACGGCGTGAACCGGAAAGCCCTCGCGATCGGAGGGCGGCACGGCTTCAGGCCTGCGGAATTTCGATCTTGACCTCGAGCACTTCGAGATCGTCCTGCCTCTCGAGGCTCACACGGATGTCATCGTCGGAAATCTTCACGTACTTCGAAATGACAGCGACAAGCTCGCGTTGCAACGCGGGCAGGTAATCGGCCGGCGGATGGCCGCCCGCTCGCTCGTGCGCGATGATGAGCTGCAGGCGTTCTTTGGCGACCGCGGCAGACTTCTTCTTCTCGCCGAGCAGGAACGACAGAATCGACATATCGTTCGCTCCTTAGCGCGTGCCGAAGAGGCGCTGCAGCAGGCCCGGCTTCTGGTAATCGGTAAAGCGCAACTCTTTCTCCTCGCCGAGGAAACGCGCGACGATGTCCTTGTACGCTTCGGCCACGTCGGTGCCGTCCATGTGGACCGCGGGCAGGCCTTGATTCGACGCATGGAGGACGGCTTCCGATTCGGGCACGACGCCGATCAGTTCAATGCGCAAAATCTCCTGGATGTCCGACAGCGAGAGCATTTCCCCTTCGCTGACGCGCTTGGGGTTGTAACGCGTGATCAGCAAATGCTCCTTGATCGGATCCTTGCCCTCGATCGCGCGCTTCGTCTTCGACGAGAGAATGCCGAGGATGCGATCCGAATCGCGCACCGACGACACTTCCGGGTTCGTCACGACGAGCGCTTCGTCGGCGAAATGCATGGCGAGCAGCGCGCCCGACTCGATCCCCGCCGGCGAATCGCAGACGATGTAATCGAAGCCCATCCCGGTCAGATCGTTAATGACCTTCTCGACGCCTTCAAGCGTCAGCGCGTCCTTGTCGCGCGTTTGCGACGCCGGCAGCACGAACAGGTTCTCGCACTTCTTGTCCTTGATGAGCGCCTGATTGAGGTTCGCTTCGCCCTGGATCACATTGATGAAATCGTAGACGACGCGGCGCTCGCAGCCCATGATGAGATCGAGGTTGCGCAGGCCGACGTCGAAGTCGATCACAGCCGTCTTGTGACCGCGCAGCGCGAGGCCCGACGCGAAGCTCGCGCTCGTGGTGGTTTTGCCCACACCGCCCTTGCCCGAAGTCACCACAACGATTTTTGCCATTTCCCCTTACCCTGTGTTCGTCAAATTCGTCAGTTGAGTTCGACGCGCGCGCAACACGCAACGCGTCGCCGCCCAGCCCGCGCTTTACGTGAGCCGCAACGGTTCGATCTTCAGCTTTTCGTCCTCGAGCCGGATTTGCACCGACTTGCCGATCACGTCGGCCGGCAACGGATTTTCCGTTGTGCGATAGATGCCGGCGATCGAGATCAGTTCCGGCTCCAGACACGTGCAGAAGATTCGCGCCTCGTGATTGCCATGCACGCCGGCGAGTGCGCGCCCGCGCAACGGCGCGTAAATATGGATATTGCCCTCGGCGATGATTTCGGCCCCATAGCTCACGAGACCGAGCACGACGAGGTCGCCCTTCGCGTACACCTGCTGCCCCGAACGCAACGGCTTGTCGATGACGAGCGTTGTCGACGGTGCCCCGGCGCGGGCCTGCGCTTCGCCGGCTGATGTTGCGACCGGCGCTGCATCAGCCGTAGAGGCCGACCCCGCAGCCGCCACATCGGCGCCTGGCTGCGACGCGTCGTTCTTCCCGCCCGAGGCGCGCCGATCGCGCGCTTCGACGAGCGGCAACGCACCGGCGCCGGCCCACTCGCGCTGTGCGTCCAGAGCGACGACGCCGATCGGCCGCATCCGCACGCCACCGAGCAGGCGAGCGATCTCGTCGATCGGAGCGCGCTCATTCTCGCCGAGGCGGCGCACGTCGATCGCGACCACTTCGCCGGAAAAGAACTCGGGGGTGGCTTCGAAGCGCCGCGTCAACTCGCTTTTGAGCGCGTCGAGATCCGTGGTTTTGACGACGAATTGAAGCGCGTCGACAGAGCCGCTGCGAAGTTCGAAGAAAGGCGTTTTGTTCAGCGACATGGGGCGTTGCGGCGGAAAATTTTGCGTATTTTACAGGGGTCTACGCGCCCGACCAGATTTTTTGCGATGGCGCGGCAATGCCTGGCGCATACGCGGCGCCATGACGTCGATCGGGCATGGGGGCGGGTCAGACGTGCTTCACGTGGCGTACGAGCAGCGTTTGCCACTCCTGCGGCGCGCGGGCGATGGGTTGGTGCTCGCCCGTCGGGCCGAAGCCGAGCGCCTCGTAAAAGCGCATGGCGTTGCGGTTGGCGTCGGCCACCCAGGCGTAGATCTCATCGGCGCCACGCTCGGCAAGCCACGCGCTGGCCGTGTTCACGAGCAGTTCGCCGCCGCGCAAATGACGCACGGCTGGCGCCACCCACAGGGCGCAGACGAGCGCCTTGCGTTCTGGCGTTTCATCGAAATAGGCTCCGACGAGCCCGGCAGGATGCCCTTCCGTATAAAGAATGAACGACGCGGCGGTTTCGGAAGCGGCGTGCCGCGCGGCGGCGGCGTCGAACGTCTCCGCTTGCTCCGACAACGCCTCTTCGAGCGTTTCGTCGAAGGCGTCGGGCGCATCGCGCAACGAGGAGGTACGCAACTCGCGCAAGGTGGCGCCCTGGTCGGCAGCAATACGGCGAACAGTCAGCGATGAACTCATGAGGCTCCGATTTGGCGCGATTGAATGGCTGGGGGCCGTCGAAGCTGGCCCCGATCGTAGCTTCGTCCGATTGGACGGGCGAGTCAAACCGATATTTAAACGGGACGGGAATAGCTCGTCTACCGATGGTTATTGTGCAGAGCACAAAACCCGTGCCCGAGACCTTACACGGTCTATCGGTTCATGGCGTAGATTTCGGTCCTTGCAATTTCCATAGACTTTCCGGGCTCGCCAGCGCAGCGGAGCCGTACGGCCGCTCCCTTGTTCACAGCCAACCGGACTTCTTCAGCTTTCGATAAAGCCAGGCGCAGGCGACGACGGTCAGCCCCAGCGTAGCCGGATAACCCCAGGCCAACCTGAGCTCCGGCATGTGTTGAAAATTCATGCCGTAGAGGCTGAACACGATCGTAGGCACGGCCAATACGGCACCCCATCCGGCCAGTTGCTTGACGATGTCGTTTTGCCGCACGGAGACGAGTGCGAGATTCACATGCATCGCGTTCGTCAGCATTTCGCGCAGGTCATCGGTCGAGGCAATCACGCGGTGCGCGTGATCCTGGATATCGCGCAAGTAAGCGCGCAACTCCTTCGGGATGATTTCCTCGTGAAAACGCACGAGCTGATTGCAGATTTCATCCATCGGCACGGCGGCGTTTCTGAGTTCGATGAGACTACGCCGTAAATCGTAACTTTCCTGGATCACGGCCAGATCGAAATCGGATTTGAACATGCTCGCCTCGATGCGATCGAATTGCGCCTCGTAGCTGCTCATGATGGGTTGGTAATTATCGACGACGAAATCGAGTACCGAATAGAGCGCGAAGCCGGGGCCTTTCGCCAGCAGATGCGGATTCTGCTCGACGCGGGTACGCACGGCCGAATAGCTCGACGACGCGCCATGACGGACCGTGACGAGGAAATTCTGTCCCACGAACACGTGCGTTTCGCCATATTGCACTTCGCCTTCGATGAGCTGCGCTGTCTTCACGACGACAAACAGCGAGGTGCCGTAGGCCTCGATTTTCGGGCGCTGATGCGCTTTGAGCGCATCTTCGATCGCGAGATCGTGCAAATGAAACTCGTGCTGCACTTTCCTCAGCAAAGCCTCGTCGGGATGATGCAGGCCGACCCATATGAACGTATCGGGCTCGGTCACGACTTCGCTGATGTCATCGATCTCGATGTCGCGCACGCGCTTGCCCGCGCGGTACACGACGCTGTTGACGACCATACTCATGTGCGTTGCTCCTCCCTGTTGGCTATGTCCAGCGAGCTTCGGGCGCAGCGATGGACCTGCTGTTTGATTTCGACCGATCGACGGCTTTCGAAGCCCGTCGAAAAATTCCGCCCGTTTCGCTGCAAGCGCTCTTATAACGCGGTTTGCACTTTCGTCATAGGCCGCACAGGCACCGGGCCGGTGGCCCATGACGTCGAGCATGACGTTTTCGCTATTCAGTCGATGCGCCGCGTTGCTTACGCTCGTATTGCCGATTGCGGCAGCCTTGCGCCCTTCGATATCCGAAGGGCAGGCGAATTTTTCCAGGAGAGCATCATGCCCTACACCCTGAAGGAATCGGATGGAACGCACACGCAGATCGACGTGTCGAACGGCAACCGGCAGGACAATGCGGACGGCACGTTTTGGGTCACCGGCTGGGGTGCGGCCAGACAGCACGTGCAGGTCGGCAGCGCGTACACGCTCGTCTTTCCCGACGGCCATTCCAACAGCGTCACCGTGAAGGAGATCGGCGGGGCCGGCATGGGCGGCATCCGCTTCAAATTCACGGGTTGACCCGGCGAACGAACGCCCACAGGTTGCCCGGCAGCCGCACGCACGCTACCCGTTCTCGCGTCACGACAGGCTTTGCATTCAAAGCGGATTGGCGGCCCCCGCCTGCGACAGCAACGACACCGCCGCCGCATCGGGCATCCCGTTCGCATCGATCGCCCCCGCTGTCGCCAATGCAGTGAGGTCGCGGTCGACGCCTGCCTGGCCGACGACGAACGGCGTCGTCAGAAACGACGGTGCCGTCAACGTGACGGCGTAGCGCTGCTGCAGGTTCGTGACAACGGCCGTCTGAGCGGCCGCCACATCGGGTTCGCTCTCCAGCGCCTGTTGAAAGCGCCCGTTGTTCGGAAACTCCGCGATCAGATGAGCCGTGTCCGTACCCAGTTGCGAAGCGAGGTAGACGAGCATCAACTCGGTTTCCGGCGTCGTATTGAACGTGCCGCCGGCAAACGCGAGCGAATGCAGCGTCGTGCCGCCCGACGATGCGGTGATGACGCAAGGAAGCACGGCGTCGAAGAAAACACTGTAATTGCCGCTGACGTCGGAGACGGTGGAAGCCGAGCCCACCACGCAATCGACATGAACGATTGCGCCTGACAGCGCACGCCCGGTCGCGGCAGTGCCCGAGAGCGCGATCGTTTGGCCGCCGTTCTCGTCGAAGCATCCGTCGAAACCGACGCAAACGCTTCCGCTACAGGAAGACAACGCCACACCCGAAGCCACGCATAGAGCGGCCAATACCGGGCGTGAGAGACGTGCGCGATGAGCGTTCATGGCAGCAGAGGTCGATCAGAAAAGGAAGGCTCGCGATGTTCGGCCAGTATACCGGCGACACGTCTTATTCTAGGTGCTGATCATCGAAACGGTTCGGCTTTCTGCATTGATCCGTATTGATCTGCGTTGATCAACCCAGACCGATACGAATGACGATAGGCACGCCCTCGCACGATTGTTTCCGCGCCGGAAAACCGCTTGTGCCGCGCGCGTGCTTTGCGAGCACAATCAACGCTCGTAGACTGCACTGCTCTACCGTGCTTCGTTTCCCAGCCACTCAGGAGCCCCCCATGACCACCCCTTCGACGACCCAGGGCATTGACCACGTTGGGCTGACGGTTCGCGATCTGAGCCGCACCCGCGACTTCTTCATTCGCTGTCTTGGATGGAAACAGGTGGGCGAGCGACCCGCGTATCCGGCCGTTTTCGTCTCCGACGGCCACGTCACGTTGACACTCTGGGAAGTGAAGAACCAAGACAATCCTGTGGGTTTCGACCGACGCACGAACATCGGGCTTCATCACCTCGCCTTTCGCGTCGCTACTGAGCAGGCGCTCACCGAGATCGTCGAGCGCATCGCGGCGTGGCCCGATACGACGATCGAATTTGCGCCCGAGCCCCTCGGCCAGGGGCCAAAACGACATGCGATGGTGTACGAGCCTGGCGGAATCCGCCTCGAGTTCGCTTACGATCCAACGGCGCAAAGCGGCGCGCGTCGCGGCGATTGAGCGTGTTCGCGCCGCAGCCATTGCGTGCGCCGTACAACCGACGACACTGTTCGCGACGCAGAACAATGTAGGCGCCTCGACACGCAGTTGAACGTCGCCGACGGTCAGGCAATCGCCAACCCATACATCGTTTTCGAGCAATCCGCTGGCGGTCAGGTTTTCGCCCAAAGCGCCGAACGGCAGCGGCGTTGCCGCATCGGGAATTGCCGCTGCAGCGCGCTTGCTCGTCCACCAGGCGTAATGCTCGAACGGATAGCGATACACCGCTTTGTCCAACCCGCCACACACGCTCAACGTAAATTGTCGCGCTGCTTACTTGGCAGTCGGCATCGCGAACTCCGCGCCCTTTTCAATGCTCTCCGGCCAACGCTGCATGATCGACTTTTGCTTCGTATAGAAGCGCACGCCTTCTTCGCCATAGACATGCATATCGCCGAACAAGCTGCGCTTCCAGCCGCCGAATCCATGCCATGCCATCGGCACAGGAATCGGCACGTTGATGCCGACCATGCCCACTTCGATGCGCCGACCAAATTCGCGTGCAATGCTGCCGTCGCGCGTATAGCAGGCGACGCCGTTGCCGAATTCGTGTCGGTTGATCAGATCGACGGCTTCGCCGAAGTCCTTGACGCGCACGCATGCGAGCACAGGGCCAAAGATTTCTTCTTTGTAGATGCGCATGTCGGGGGTGACGTGGTCGAACAACGTGCCGCCCGTGAAGAAGCCGCCTTCTCTTCCCGGCACCTTCAGGCCGCGCCCGTCCACGACCAGCGTTGCGCCTTCCTCGATGCCCGTTGCGATATACCCTTCGATCCGCTCGAGCGCTTGCCGCGTCACGATGGGCCCCATCTCGGCATCCGGCTCCATGCCATCCTTGACGACAAGCTTGCGCGCACGCTCGGCCAGACGCGGCAGGATTTTATCGGCCACGTCGCCCACCAGCACCGCGACCGAAATGGCCATGCAACGCTCACCGGCCGAGCCGTAGCCCGCGCCGATCAAAGCGTCGACGGCCTGATCCAGATCGGCGTCCGGCATCACGACCATATGATTCTTCGCGCCGCCCAGGGCCTGGACGCGCTTGCCGAGCCGCGCCCCCGTCTCGTAGATATAGCTTGCGATGGGCGTGGAACCGACGAAGCTGATCGCCTTGACGTCCGGATGCTCCAGCAGCGCGTCGACCACCACCTTATCGCCTTGAACGACGTTGAAGACGCCGTCGGGCAAGCCCGCTTCCTTGAGCAGCCGCGCCATGAAAAGCGATGCCGAAGGATCACGTTCGCTGGGCTTGAGGATGAATGTATTGCCGGCGGCCAACGCTACCGGGAACATCCAGCACGGCACCATGCATGGAAAGTTGAACGGCGTGATGCCGGCGACCACGCCGAGCGGCTGACGAATGGTCCAGTTATCCATCCCCGTCGACACTTGCTCCGTAAAGTCGCCCTTGAGCAGTTGCGGAATACCGCATGCGAACTCGATGACGTCAATGCCGCGCGCCACTTCGCCCTGCGCGTCTGAAAACACTTTGCCGTGTTCCGACGTGATGATGGCCGCCAACTCGTCCCGATGCTGATTCATCAGTTCGAGGAATTTCAGCATCACGCGCGCACGCCGAATGGGCGGCGTATTACTCCACTTCGGAAAGGCCGCCTTGGCGCTCGATACCGCCGCGTCGACGTCGGCTTGCTCGCCGAGCAACAGCCTGCGCGGACTGTCGCCGGTCGCGGGATTGAAGATGCGCTGCGTACGCTCGCTTTGCCCGCGCATGCGTTCACCGTTGATATAGTGCGTGACGTCGGCGGTATCCTTGTAGGGTTGCATCTTTGCTCCTCGAATGAATATTTGACGGTGTCCACAGTGTACGGACACGTGTGCAACGCGCAAAGGCGCCACCGCTGAACGCATTGTTTCGCATGACGAACAATAGGCTTATGGACGCTAACGACATCGAGAACCTTTGGATTCACCTGCGCTGGCTGACGGTATTGGCCGAGCAAGGGTCATATACGGCGGCGGCGGCCCGCCTGAACGTCAGCAAGGCGGCCATGAGTCAGCGCATCTCCGAGCTGGAGCGCGCAGCCGGCGTTCAGCTCGTCAAGCGTACGACCCGCAGCATCGGCTTGACCGAGGCGGGGCAACGCCTTGTCGAGAGCACGCGTGCGCAATACGACCAGATCGCCGCGGGCTTTTTCACCGTGAAGGAAATGTCGGGCGTGGCACGCGGGCTGATCCGCGTGACGGCGCCGGTGTCGCTCGCGCGCCAGCATCTGATACCGAACATGTCGAAGTTTCTGCGTGCCAACCCCGAAATCAAGGTACAGCTCGAGATGTCAGACCGACTGGCTTCGATTTCGACGGAAGGCTACGATCTGGCGATCCGACATAGCGAGCACGTCCCGGAGACGCACGTGGCGTGGAAGCTTTGCGATACGCATTCGGTCATCGTCGCCACGCGCGCTTACCTCGAACGCCGGGGGCGGCCGCGTCACCCGTCCGACCTGCAGTCGCATGATTGTCTGTTCTATCCACGGGCGGCCGGTCGCGGCGTCTGGACGTTCGAACCCAAGATTGCGCACAAGCCTTCCGAGGCGCCCATTGTCGTCACCGTCGATGGAAGTCTGTCGGCCAACAATAGCGAGGCATTGCGCGATGCAGCGATCGACGACCTCGGTATCGCCTTGCTGCCCGATTTCACGGCGCAGCATGCCGTGCGCGATGGACGGCTCGAAGTCCTGCTCGACGACTGGCGCCCGGTCGGGACCTTCGCAAGCCAGCTCTACGTCATCCGCCCTTACGCCCCGCAGGTCTCGCGAGCGGTATCGCTGTTGATCGCCTATCTTCGCGAAACGTTCGAGAAGGGATTCGTCTTCTGACGACTCGGCGGTGCGTTAATGAAGGCTTGATTCCGCGCTGCTCAGGGCGATCGCATCGCGCGCCGCCAGATGACTCGTCGCATGGGTTGCGCCATCGGCGTGCCAAGCGGATCCGTCGTGCGACATGGCAATGAACGCGGCCATCGCCGACGACGGCAACACATCGTTGCGCCGGATGAATACGGTTTTGACGTTGGCGATCTCGGCCGGGATGCGATGAATGCTGAGGGCGCCCTTGAGATGACTCTGCTCGATGACCGTTCGCGGCAGCAACGTCACACCCATGCCCGATGCCACGCAGGAAAGGATGCCGTCGAGCGTTCCCATCTCCATCACTTCGTTCGGCACCAGTCCGGTTTGATGGAACCAGCGCTCGAGCGTCGAGCGGTAAAAGCAACCCGTGCGAAAGACGAGCACCGTCTGCTTTGCAATCACCTGCGCGACCTCGGAGAGCGATTGATAATCGCGGCTGCTCGCGACGACGAGTTCCTCCTCGAACAACTCCTCCTGGACCAGCGCGGCATTGCGCTGAAAGCCGCCGATGAAAGCGCCGTCGAGCCGATAGTCTTCAACGGCTTTGACAAGCGCGGCGGTCGTGTCCGTCGCCAGCGACAACCTGACCGCCGGGTATTTTTCACGGTATCGCGTCAGCACAGGGGGGAGGCGAATGGCAGCGGTCGTTTCCATCGACCCCAAACGTAACGGGCCCGCGGGCGCAGCGCTCGCCAGCAACGCCGTGCGGCTTTCTTCAGTCAACTGAAGAATTCGCCGCGCATACCCGAGAAACGTCTGCCCCGCCAACGTGAGCACGATCCCGCTTTTTTTGCGGACGAAGAATTGCTGACCCAGCTCGCTTTCGAGCTCTTTGATTCGCATCGTGACGTTCGACTGAACCGTGTGGACCTTCTCGGCCGCCGCGGTAAAGCTGCCGCATTCGACCACGGCACAAAACATTTTCAATTGACGCATTTCCACGGCTGCCTCCCACGAATCATCGTCAGTGCTGGTTCATGAAGCAGATCATCACTCTACACAATCGATAGCGCACAGAATAACTGCGTAAACCCTCATCGGGTGGGGCTCTTTTTTGTTGCACTGGCACATAGGTCACCGCTGAAGGCCGGTGCGACGCCCTCATCCCATCGAATCACTATTCGTGATTCCATTAATCACAAATATTCATTTGATGCGATGACGAGTGCGCCCTATTGTCCAGCCATAAGCGACGGCTGCTCGGCAAACCGCCGCGCGCGAAAACAGACATCGACGTATCCGGCTGTGACTTCATTCATACGATCGGATAACTTCCCTGGAGGTGACATGCAACAAACCGCCGCATCCCATGTGCAGCGTTCCTCGCCTGATGGCAACCGCAAGCCCGCGACGGCGCTTCGAGACAACGGCTTGCGGTTTTCGCCGGTCACCATCGCGCTGCATTGGCTCGTGGCCGCATTGGTGCTCTCGATCATCGCGATCGAACTCATCGGGCTCGTGCGGCCTGACGCCGATCTTGCGAGGTTCGCGAATCTGCTGGGCGCCCTGCTCTTTCCCGTCTCCGTTTACCGATTTTGGGCGAGAGTCACCTCGTACCATCCCCTACCGCTCGGCACACCCAATCCTGTCGAGGTGATCGTGAGCCGCTCCGTTGCAGTGGGGTTGGCGCTCGCCATGGTGCTTCTTCCGATTGCGGCGTGGCTCTGGAAATCCGCTGCGAATATTCCACTGGAGCTCCCCGGCGGCTATGTCATCCCTGCGTTGATAGCGCCGGACCGCGCGGCGGCGGGCGTGTTACGCGTCCTGTTCGACGTTGGTAGCTCCGCGTTTCTTCTCGGCCTCGCGCTTCATCTGTTTGGCGCGCTCAAGAACCATTTCGTGCTGAAAAACGATGTCTTGAAGCGCATGCTCGGAAAACACGTGGAACTCTAAGATGATGATCGACTTCAATCGTGCATACGCAGGCAACGCGCTTACCCGCCTTTGCGGCGTCAAATATCCGATCCTGCTTGCCGGTATGGCGGCTATATCAGGACCCAGGCTGGTCGCGGCGGTATCGAACGCGGGCGGCATGGGTACATTGGGCGGCCTGCGGTTGCCTCCCGCGATGCTGCGTCAATGGATACGAGAAACCCGGGAGTTGACCGACCAGCCGTTCGGCGTCAACCTCGTGCCGTCGTTCGGCGGCCCCGACGTTTTCGAAGCGCAGGTCCAAGTCGTATTGCGCGAAAAGGTCCATGCGTTGTCGCTTTTCTATGCCGAAGACTACCCGGACGTGATCACACGCGCGAAAGACGCAGGCATGGTCGTCATGGTGCAAGTCGGCTCGGTTGCCCTTGCGAGGCTCGCACTCGAACGCGGCGCCGACATCGTCATCGCTCAAGGCAGCGAGAGCGGCGGGCATCTGAATAAAGGGACGATTTCGTTGCTTTCGTTGCTGCCCGCGATCGTGGACATCGCGGGCGGGCGGCCCGTCGTCGGCGCGGGCGGAATCACGCATCGTGGCGACGTGGCCGCGGTGATGAGCGCCGGTGCCGCAGGCGTGCTCGTGGGCACCGCGTTCGTCGCATGCGACGAGTCGAACGCGCATCCGCTCTATAAGCAAAAGATTGTCGACGCAACCGTCGACGACACCGAGTATCGAACCGGCTACTCGTTCGGCTGGAAATACGGCACGCCCCACCGCGTCATTCCGAACCGAGACAAATGGAATCTGCTGCGATTCGTCGGCGGCGGAGCGAGGGCCATCGACAAACCGAGGATGGCGCAAAAGCTGTCGCTCTACGCCGGGCAAGGTGTGGGCAAGGTCACGCAGATCATGCCGGCCGCCGCACGCGTGGCCGAACTCGCGGCAGGGCTGACATCCGCGACGGCGCAGGCCCGTCTGCAAGACGACTGCGCAGTGCAGGCACCGGCCCTGCCGCGGATCGTGGAAGCGGGGTCCAGCGAGGAACTGGTTCGGCTGTGAAGGCTCTGCCCGACCCGGGCGACCGCTCCTGGGTCGAACAAGGATGCGCTTATCGTTACTCGACGCGTGCGGGTCAACCTGGCTGGCGATACACGGCGCACAGCTTGTTGCCATCGGGATCGCGCAGATAGGCGAGATAAAAGCCGCTTCCCTTGGCGCCGCGCCAGCCGGGCGGATCTTCGACCGATTCGCCGCCGTTGGCGACGCCGGCAGCATGCCAGCGATCGACCTCTTCGGTCGATTGGCAGGTAAAGCCGACGGTGCCGCCATTCGCTTGCGTAGCGAGCTGACCGTCACGCGGCTCGGTGATGAAAAAAGCGGCGCCTCGCGCCCGATAAACATAGCGCCGGCGCGCGCCGAGCTCGTCGATGCGACCTTCGCCCATACCAAGCGCGCCCAGCACGGCATCGTAAAACCGCTTCGCTTGCTCCAGGTCGTTTGAGCCGACCACTACATGACTGAACATGGTGTGTTGAATCCCCCAAAAGCAATGCCCCGTGAGTCGGGGCCGAGCAATATGAACGCCGCTTGCACGCTGCTTTAACGCGGCTTCAACGCTACTGCGGCGCGATTTCGCGACCGAACTCCTCCAACTCGCGAATCAGGCTTTGCGCCGCCATCGAGACCAGCGCACCGCCTTTCTCCCTCGACGCCTGCGCCGGATCGGAACCCATGCGCCCATCGGGAAAGCGTGCGCGAAAGTCCCGCGCTTCGCGAATCGGACCCGATGGTGCAATCCGGGGCGTGTAGCTTGCCGTCTTGATGGTCTCGGGAAGCGCCCATTGCGTGATGGCGATCTCCGATGGCGTTGCGTGCGAACCATGCCCCTCGGGAAACTGCTCGCGCGCCAGTTCGCCGACACCTTCCAGATCCCACCAGTTGCGCAGCTTCAATGCGAAGCCGAGCCGACGGTTCGCGAAACTGGCCTCGGCGTAGATCTCCGAGAACGCCGCTTCGATCGATGCAATGTTGCCGCCGTGGCCGTTCAAAAACAAAATCTGCTCGAAGCCGTGAACCGCCAGCGAGCGCACCCAGTCGCCAATCGCCGCAATGAACGTCGACGGACGCAGCGAGATCGTTCCCGCGAATCCCAGGTGATGTTGCGCCATACCGATGTTGAAGGTGGGTGCAACCAGGATATCCGCGCTCTGATGCGCCTCGCGCGCGATGATTTCCGGGCAGAGCCAGTCGGTGCCGAGCAAGCCGGTCGGCCCATGCTGTTCGTTGGAACCGATCGGCACGACGATCGAGCGGCTGCGCTGCAGGTATTGCTCGATTTCGGCCCATGTCGATAGATGTAAAAGCATGTCGTTCTCTCTTTCGCCGCATGCTGTCTGAACGCGGCACGTTGGTTGAACTGCAATCTGCAATGGTTCGACCCGCCGTTGGCAACGAGGGTCGAAAAGCCTTTCGCTTACGGTTTGATCAATGCGCGGCACGCAGCCTCATGACCTTACCTCCGATGGGAGCCTGTTTGCGACGAGCATCACGGCGCCGCAGCATGCCAGAGCGGCAACGATGAGAAGCCCGAGATGAAGATTTCCGGTTGCCATCTTGGCCCAGCCGATGATGGCCGGCCCCCAGAATCCACCCGACAGGCCAATTGTATTGATCAACGCGATCCCGCCTGCTGCCGCATCGCCTTTGATGTACTGCGCGGGAATCGCCCAAAACACGGTATAGGCCATCCACAGCCCCGTCGTGGCGAAGGTGAGCAAGACCAGCGCCGCGATCAAATGCCCATCGGCAAAAACGCACAGCGAAAGCAGCACTGCAGCGAGTATCGCCGGCACCGAACTGTGATAGCGCCTTTCACCACAAACATCCGATCGACGACCGATGACGTACATGCCCACCGCGGCGCCGACGTAGGGGATCGCCGTATACCAGCCAAGCAGTATCGTATCGTTGACGCCCTCCGATTTGACGATGGTCGGCAGCCAGAAGCTCAGCGCGTAAATCGAAGCGATGATGCAAAAGTACGCGCACGCGAGCAGATAAACCTTTGGGTTGCGCAGGACAGCCTTGAACGAATGCCCTTCTCTGCTGTGTGCCGTGTCGAGCTCAGCTTGAAGCAAGCGCTTTTCCTCATCGCTGAGCCAGCCGGCCTGCGAGGGACGATCCGACAGAACGTATAGTGTCAGCACGCCCAGCGCGACGCACGGCACGCCTTCAACAAGAAACATCCATTGCCAGCCCGCAAGACCACCGACACCGGCGAGCGAGGTCATCAGCCACGCCGAAACCGGGCCGCCGACGATTCCGCCGATCGGGCCGGCCAAAAAAACGATCGCGATGGCGCGGGCCATGCGTGACGGACCGTACCAGCGCGACAGATAGAAGATCATGCCCGGTGCGAAACCGGCTTCGAAGATTCCAAGCAAGAAGCGCATGGCGTAGAACGTCCGGACGTCGCGCACGAACAGCGTGCAGGCCGACGTGATCCCCCACAGCACGAGGATCCGACAAAATGTTTTACGCGCGCCGACTCTGGGCAGCATGAGATTGCTCGGCAGTTCGAATAGCACATAGCCCAGGAAGAAAATGCCGGCGCCCACGCCATATGCCGCATCGGAAAAGCCAAGGGCGCTTTGCATCTGCAATTTGGCAAAGCCGACATTGACCCGGTCCATATACGCAAACAAATAACAAATCAGCAAAAACGGCAGAAGCCGCCAGTTGAGTCTGTCGTAGAGCGCGCGGTGCTCGCTCCCGGCGATTGCCGTCTGAATGGTTGCCATGATCGTCTCCGGTTTCAGTTTTGAGTGCGGCGGTTTCGGTCCGTGAATCTTCGCGAAGCCCACTGGAACCAGCAAGAGCAACTAAGTTCACGTTGCGTTGCTCGTAGAGCAACGGCTACGATGGCGACGAGCGATGCGCCGTGACGGGCGTGAAGCGAGCATTCGACAGCGCGAGGGGACGACCGACATGCGGGAGATCAATCAACAACGCCTGCGATATTTTTATGAAGTATTGACGCACGGCACGATTCGAGGGGCGGCGGACCACCTCAATACGTCGCCCTCGGTGGTGACCCGGCAGATCAAGTTGCTCGAAGATGAACTGGGCGCGATGTTGTTCGAGCGGCAAGCCCGCGGCGTCAAACCGACGGAGGCGGCCGCGCATCTGCTTGAGTTTTGGAGGGGGTACCGCTCGCACCAGGAGAAGCTGGAAGATCAGCTTCACGCGTTGAAGGGACTCCGGCAGGGGCATGTGCAGCTTGCCATCAGCGAAGGCTATGTCGATGCGCTCATCGACGAGGTGCTGACACCTTTCTGCGCGCGATATCCCGAGTTGAGCATCGGGATGCAAAGCCTGGGTGTTGACGACATCCTGAACGAGGTCGCCGAGAGCCGCGCGCATATCGGCCTTGCCTATAACCCGCCGCCACATGATCGCGTCGAATATCGTGCGACTTCATCGCAGCCCGTGGTGATGCTCGTTCGGCCCGGGCATCCGCTGGCGCTCCGGGGTGGCGCGGCCACGATCGAGGATCTACTCGCCTACCCGCTTGCGTTGATGCCGGCTACGTTCGGCATCGGGCATGCCGCGAAAATGCTCGCGTTCGCCGAGAACATCGAGATCCGCCCGACGCTCACCACGAATTCGCTGACTGCACTGAAGCGCATCGTCGCGTCCGGGAACTTCGTGACGCTCATTGGCGAATTTGCCGCGTACCGGGAGATCGCTTCGGGCGAGTTGACCATCGTGCCGATCGACCACCCTTTGTTCCGAGGCGCCAAGGCAAGACTCGTCGTCAAGTCGGGCCGCCCGCTCGTTGCCGCGGCGCAAGAGCTGCTCGATTGGATCTTGAGTCGCATGAGCATGTTCGAGAACGCGGATGATGGCGCGGTACGGCCTTGACCGATGCCCTGCTTTTCAAGGAAGGCGGGCGCGGGCGCTATGAGGGCGAAGCGCGGGTTGAGCTGAGAACCGTCGCTTGTCCGCTGGGCGTTCGTTCGGTGAACTAAGTTTTCGTTACGGGGGCTGCTATGAAAAAAGAGGTGACGGCCGAGGATAGGTTTGAAGAGGTGTCCCGTATGGTGATGGCGCTTAAAGGCATCGCCTACGGGGCATCCGTGGCGTCAGACCATTCGGTTACGAATGAGGGGCTTGCCATATCCGGGTTCAGCGGGGGCGTGCAGGTGATCTGCGAGGTGCTGGAGGAGCGGATGGAACTGCTTTGGCAAGCGATGTCGGCTGAGAAAGCGGATGCGGAAGATAGTTCGCAGTCCGAAGTTTCGCATGCGAAAGCTGAGAGTGGTTCGCATGCGGTACTTGCCGCAGCGTAGAATACGCGACGCGTGAGGACAGACGAAGTAGGTAGCGGGCCGGTCAAGTGCGACCGGCCTTTTTTTTGTTCGGCGCGGGCTATTCGAGCGACCAACGGCCTCAGCGTGGCCGCTTCCATCATATCGAGGGTCAAGAGTCGTCCACTTAGCGCCTCTCTGGCGCTCGCGCTGGACGGCGATTTCAGCGTGGTCCAAAGAAACTGTCCGGTTCCCATTGTGACGGAAGGTATGTAGTAAGCGATGTCGAAGTCGCTAATGTCGACGTTAAAGCGCTGCGCCCATATGTGCATGATTTCCACAATCCGCTTGGGGTTCCAATCGAGGTCGTGGTGCAGGTCATATCGCGCGTAAGCGCCTCGTCGATCCCAAGCGGAGATCGGCCGCGCATTTCGCGAATGAACGTTCGAAGGTGAAACCACTCGTCAGCCATTACAGATAATCCTCTCTACGACGGATCTCTAGAATACATCGGGGGAGCTATGCGGTTGGCGATGAGCGCGGTTGATTGGCGGTGCCTTAGCGGCTTGGCGTGTGAAATGCGGCATTCTTTGCGAGTCCAGCAGGCTTATCAACAACAACATTTTCCGAGGAATTTTTTATGCCGATGCAGTGTGGTGCCACTGGATTTTTCCGGGTATATAAAACGAATATGGAAGCGTTGGGCCTGGATGTGCCGACGAGCTGGTACGGCACTCAGGTAACGATACTTACTAAGCTTGGGGCGCTCGTGGCGGCCGTAGACAAGTTTGGGCAAGGGCGCGACTCTGGGCGAACGGATCGGCGCAACGACGTTGCCTGAAAAGCTGTTGGCAGGTGGGGCGATGTACGCGTCATATTACGCGGGCGCTGCGATCGGCAGCGCGATGGTTGCGGCGGGCAAATATACATCCTGCGGCGCTTCGCCAGCGAGCAATGGTAGGGCTTTGTTGCGCTTTCGGGGAGACACTGGCATGCGCGTTTCGCCTTAGTTGTATCACCACATAATGTGCCACCCTGAGATCTTCGATCAGAACGCGCCTGGTAGGCGTGCGTATGGGCATACGGCGCTTGTATGCGATTCGCGAGTTGCAGCCATAGCGAGGCAATGATGAGAATCGGTTCTGCTGAGTGGTGGAAAGATCGTACGGCGCTGATCGTTGTTTCGGTGATACTGGCGTCGCTGGCTTGGGCGTTTGGTCACGTCGCAGGCGAGTGGAGTTCGCTGATTCTCGGCGTTATCGTGTTCGTGGCGTTGTTCACGGAGAACCGCCGATTGCGCCGAGAGGTTAAGCGACTGAGCGAGAACGCATCACTGCGAAATTGCTAAGTAGTCCTCCGTCAATCCGCGCGGCGCTGTTGCCGGTCGTGTGGTGACCAGCCTCGTGATGTGACTGAGCTGCTGCGTCATGATGACTTGTCACTACGGGCGGTTTTCTTTGCGGTAGCCGGCGCTGCCTTCGGTTGCTTGGCCGCGACCTTCTTGGTGGCGCTGGGCAGGTCATCGGGATCCGGCTTGCCGGCAAGCATCGTGGCCACTTGGTCGACGAGCTTTTCGAAGTGTTCGCGGGCGTCGTCGGCTTGATCGAGTGCGCCGTCACGCTGGGCCTCGGCGACCGCCAGGGCTTTTTCGGCATTCACGCGGCTCGCGCGCTCCGCATCCAGTTCGGCTTGCACTCTTTCGAGCATGGCCTCGAGTGACGGCAGACGCTCGAGACGCAGCTCGGCGCGTGCCAGCTTCTCCCGCGCTTCTTCCGCTGCGCCGCGCAGTGCTGATGCGTCGGCGTTCGCCTGTGCCGCGGCTGCCGCTGATTCTCTTCTTGCGCGCTCCCCCTTGTCCGTCAGCGCGGCTAGACGCCCTTTGAGCTGCTCGCATTCCGCCTGGACGTGTTGCAGCTCGGCGGCGAGCTCGACGGCGCGTTCTTCGGCCATACGCCCGGCCTCGGCCACGGCCTGCGCGTCAGCCTCCAGCTCTGCCGTCCTGTCGTCGGCAGCCGCCGTTGCCGCAGCGACGGCGGCGCGGATCTGCTCGGCGACAATTGCAGCGATGCGCGGATCCAGTTCGATCGTGGCCACGCGCGCATTCGTCTGCTTTCCCTTCCACGCTTGCAAGTGCGCCAACACGGCATTGGGAGATCCACCGCCGAGCTGGGCGATGACGGCGCGCACGGTCGGACGCTGGCCACTGGCGACAAGGGATTCTGCCGACGCGGCGACGGCATCGAACGTAACGAGCTGGGCTTTGCGGGTATCCATCGTGATAATCCTAATTGGCGACGATGGAATCATGATAACAAATAACAGATAACATAACACGTAACATAACGTTATTTTGTTATTTGTTATCGATTTGTTATGCAGACGGCGCGCAAAATTTTGCGATGCAGCCCATTGAAGTGGCGATGAGATTGGAACCCGTCGAAATTCGATTTCGTAGCGCGGCGCGGCGCTGGATTTTTCGCCCGTCTACCTGTGAATTTCCACAGGTTTGTTGTCATCTGGGAGTCATGTATATTTCGACCTGAATAAAAATCTCAAATATTGGACATTTTAGAGAGAGACTCAAATGTCATCTATTCGTTACATCGAGTGTACCGGGGAGCAGCTCTTCGAAGCGCTCGATCGCATCCCAGTCGACAGCAGTGCTCGCGTGACTGAGCCGGCGCTGGCGAGTCCATTGTTTTGGTTATTTGTAACGGAAAATGGCGCGACTGGGCCGGCATCGGTCGCGGCTGGCGAGTCACAGCCCGCATAGCCGCGGCTGCCCCTGCGGGTCTTCAGTTGCCGATGCGGCTGGAATCCGTCAAGTCGCCGCGCAGCGGCCCCGAAGGGCCTGGACTTGACGGGCGATGCAAAAAGATACGCTGGGCAAGGGGCTGGCAGCACCTGCCCCTTGCCCATGCCGAACGCGAGGCGGTTAAGCCGGCAACAGGCTTGGTTGAGCGGCTTCCGACGCGCGGTATACCGCCCGCTTGATGCTCGAAAGATGGACGCGGTATTGATGAGCCAGTGCGGCCAGCGTATAGCCGCCTGATCGCCATTGCCGCACGACCTGACGCTCTTCGTCGACCTCCAGGCTTCTCGGCCGGCCGAGGCGCACACCGTGCTTCTTCGCAGCCTGCATGCCACTCGTCGTGCGTTCGCGGATCATCTCTCGCTCGAACTCGGCGAAAGCGCCCAGCATCTGCAACATGAGCCGTCCAGCGGGCGTGTTGGTGCGATGTGCTCGGTGAGGCTCTCCAAGGCAGCGCCGCGCTCTTGCAAGCGCTCGATGATGGTGAGGAGGTGCTTAAGCGATCTCGCAACGCGGTCGAGCTTGTAGCCGACCAGGGTGTCGCCGCGTTTGAGATTTCGGAGGAGTTTGTCGAGGACTGGTCGGCGCAGCGTGGCGCCGGACCGTTTTTCTTCGTGAATCAGATCGACGCCCGCTCTCGTCAAAGCGTCGATCTGCGCGCGTGTTTCTTGCTCTTGAGTTGATACTCTTGCGTAACCTATTCTCATTATTTGCGTGTGGTTGTGAAACTCACGCAAATTTAAGCAAAAATCGAGTAGCGCTTTTTTCGTTGGCGGAAAGGGTGGGATTCGAACCCACGATACGGTATAACCGTATACCGGATTTCGAGTCCGGCGCATTCGACCACTCTGCCACCTTTCCGTCTTTTCGAAATCGGGTTGCCTGAAGCACCCGTCTTCGCTTCACCAAGCTGGTCGTCGTTTGGCGAAGCGAAGATTATAGAACAACCATCCCAACATTCCAAGCCCTTTTTCGCAAAAAGGCGCAACGGGGCGGCCGGTACGACGACCGGCGGCGCTCAGCTCGCCGAGCCCACTTCGAGCCGTTCCACGCCGCCCATGTAAGGACGCAGCACCGCAGGCACCGTCACCGAACCATCTGCGTTCTGGAAGTTCTCGAGCACGGCCACGAGCGTACGTCCCACGGCAAGCCCCGAGCCATTCAACGTATGCACGAGTTCGGGCTTGCCCTGCGCGTTGCGATAACGCGCTTGCATTCTTCGCGCCTGAAACGCCTCGGTGTTCGAGCAGCTGGAAATCTCGCGATAAGTGTTCTGCGCCGGCAGCCACACTTCAAGATCGTAGGTCTTCGCCGCCGTGAAGCCCATATCGCCCGTGCAAAGCGTGATCACCCGGTACGGCAATTCGAGCTTCTGCAAAATCGTCTCGGCGTGTACGACCATCTGTTCGAGCGCCTCGTAAGACGTCTCGGGCGCGACGATCTGCACCATCTCGACCTTGTCGAACTGGTGCTGACGGATCATCCCGCGCGTGTCGCGTCCATACGCCCCGGCTTCCGAACGGAAGCAAGGCGAATGCGCCGTCAGCCTGACTGGAAGCGTCGCGCCATCAAGGATGCTCTCGCGCACGGTGTTCGTCAGCGGGATCTCGGAGGTCGAGATCAGGTACTGCGTCACCACGTTCTCGCCGCCGCCCTTCTCCACGCGGAACATGTCGTCCGCGAATTTCGGCAATTGACCCGTGCCGTACAAAATTTCCGGGTTGACGATATACGGCGAATAGACTTCGGTGTAGCCGTGCTGCTGCGTGTGCGTGTCGAGCATGAACTGCGCAAGCGCACGATGCAGCCGCGCCATCGCGCCGCGCAGCATCGTGAAGCGCGCACCGGCCAGCTTCGCACCCGTTTCAAAATCGAGGCCGAGCGGCGTGCCGACATCGACATGATCCTTCACTTCGAACTCGAATTGGCGCGGCATGCCCCAACGGCGCACTTCGACGTTGCCCTGCTCGTCATTGCCGGCCGGCACGCTTTCGTGCGGCAGGTTCGGCATTTCAAGCATCAACTTCGACAAACGCGATTGCACATCGTCGAGCTGCGCAGCCGATGCTTTCATCTCGTCGCCAAGACCGCCGACCTCGGCCATCAGCGCCGTCGTGTCCTCGCCGCGCCCTTTCATTGCGCCGATCTGCTTGGACAAGCTGTTGCGGCGCGATTGAAGGTCTTCGGTGCGGGTCTGGATAGCGCGGCGTTCGGCTTCGAGCGCCGAGAATGCGGCCACGTCGAGCGTGTAGCCGCGGGCGGCGAGGCGCTGTGCGACGCCGTCGAGATCTTTGCGCAGCAACTGGATGTCGAGCATAGACTAGTGTCCTGGTGCGATTCGTGTCGTGAGTGAAGTCGCGATTTTAACGCACCGGCTTCGTGCGCCGCGTGCCCATGCGAACACGGCACCCAGGCGCGACGCCGAAAGGGCTCGCTCCGGCGCGCTCAGTCGCCTTTGGTCTTTTGCTCGCGTCGCCATGCCGCGTCGAGCTCGGCCAGACGCGAAAGCTTTTCGCCGATCCTGCCCTCCAGGCCGCGCGGCGTCGGCTGGTACCAGTGCGGCTCGCGCATGCCGTCAGGCAGGTAAGTCTCGCCCGCCGCGTAAGCATCGGGCTCGTCGTGGGCGTACCGATACTCATGGCCGTAGCCGAGTTCCTTCATCAGCTTGGTCGGCGCGTTGCGCAAATGCACGGGCACACCGCGCGAACGGTCCTTGCCCACGAAGCGCCGCGCTTCGTTATAAGCCATATATCCCGCGTTCGACTTCGGCGCCACGGCCAGATAGATCAGCGCCTGGGCCAGCGCCAGTTCGCCCTCGGGCGTGCCAAGCCGCTCGTAGGTCTCGGCCGCGTCGAGCGCAATGCGCGGGGCGCGCGGATCGGCCAAGCCGATGTCCTCCCACGCCATCCGCACGATCCGGCGCGCGAGATAGCGCGGGTCCGCCCCGCCGTCCAGCATGCGGCAGAACCAATAGAGCGCGCCGTCCGGGTTGCTGCCGCGCACCGACTTGTGCAACGCACTGATTTGATCGTAGAAGGCGTCGCCGCCTTTGTCGAAGCGGCGCAGGTTCTCGGTGAGCGCGCTGGCGATCAACGCGCCGTCGATGCTTTCGGCCTTTTGCGCCGTGGCGGCACGCGCCACGATCTCGATGTTGTTGAGCAGCTTGCGGCCGTCGCCGTCGGCCGAAACGATCAACGCCTCTTTCGCTTCGTCCGTCATCTCGACGCTGCCCAACGCGGCAAGCGCACGATCGAGCAGTTCGCGTTGCTCGTCGTCATCGAGACTTCTCAGGACGTAGACGGCCGCTCGCGACAGCAGTGCACTGTTCACTTCGAAGGACGGGTTTTCAGTCGTCGCGCCGATGAAGACGAACAAGCCCGACTCGACGTGCGGCAAAAACGCATCCTGCTGACTCTTGTTGAAGCGATGCACCTCGTCGACGAACACGAGCGTGCGCCGGCCATGCGCGCGATGCGTCTGCGCGACTTCGACCGCTTCGCGAATGTCCTTCACGCCCGAGAGCACGGCCGATAGCGCGATGAATTCGGCATCGAACGCCGTGGCCATCAGGCGCGCAAGCGTCGTCTTGCCGA
Source organism: Trinickia soli (assembly GCF_002879855.1). Classification (GTDB taxonomy): domain Bacteria; phylum Pseudomonadota; class Gammaproteobacteria; order Burkholderiales; family Burkholderiaceae; genus Trinickia; species Trinickia soli. The sequence continues at coordinate 85,383 of NZ_PNYB01000003.1, forward strand.
CCCCGGGCGGCCCCCACAGGATCATCGAATGCGGCTCGCCCGATTCGAACGCCACGCGCAGCGGCTTCATCGGCCCGAGCAAATGCTTTTGACCGATGACCTCGTCGATCATGGTGGGCCGCAGCCGCTCGGCGAGCGGCATGCCGGCGCGGTTCTCTTCAAACATGAGGTGGCGTTATCCGTTGATCACATCGGCGCCCTTGGGCACCGTGAACTTGAACGCGCCCGGCTTCAAGGCGGGATTCTTTTGGATGTTCGAAAAAGTGAGCAACGTCACGTTGCCGAACACGTCGTGCAATTCCATCGCTTCGAGATTGCCGTCGCGAAAGCCGATGCCGACGCGCTCGAACTGCGTGTCGCGCGCTTTCGGAATCAGCTCGAGCCAGTCGATGCCCTGCTTCACGCCGGCATCGTGCAGTGTGAAGTTCTTCTCGAGATCGTTACTGCCGAACAGGATGGCCGCCGGGCTCGCACCAAGCGCGCCGCCGAGCTTGCGCACCGTGACCTGATTCAAATCCTTGTCGTAGACGTACAGCTTGTCGCCGTCCGCCTGCAGCACCTGCTCGTACGGCTTCTCATACGACCAGATGAATTTGCCCGGGCGCGCAAACATGAACGTGCCGCTCGACGTGCCGCCCAGCGTCGGCACAACGGCGCCGCTCGCGCCAGCGTTCTTGGACGGCGCTCTGACTTCGCGCTGCACGAAATCGCCACGCGCCGCGTGCACCTGCGCGATGAATGCCTTCAATTGCTCGGTGCCGCTCGCGAATGCGGCCGGCGCGCAAACGAGCAACGAGACGCCGACCAAGGCCGCGCCAACGCTACGCGCGAGCGCGCTGCCGATACGCGTGCCATGCAACGGCGAGCGAGCGCCGCGTCGAAACGAGTACTGCGTGGAATTCAATGTCACTCTCCGTGTTGGTTCGGAAAAACCGTGATCGGAAACAGCGGACTCGGGAAACGCCCGGTGCCCGCAGCGCCGCCGCTCGATCGATGCGCCGCCCGGCGCCGAGCGGCTTCAATCGGTATCAATCGGCTTCGCGCGACGGCACCAGGATTTCGCGATTACCGTTCGACGACATCGCCGAGACGAGTCCCGATTGCTCCATTTGTTCAAGCAATCGCGCCGCACGGTTGTAGCCGATGCGCAAATGCCGCTGCACGAGCGAGATCGAGGCCCGCCGGTTCTTGACGACGACCTCGACCGCTTGGTCGTACAGCGGGTCCGATTCGCCGCCGGCCTGTCCGCCGCTCGCCGCCGAGCCTTCGTCGCCGTCGCCGGCCAAGCCCCCTTCGAGCAGCCCTTCGACATAATTCGGCTCGCCGTGCTCCTTGAGCTTTTGGACGACGCGATGCACTTCGTCGTCGGAAACGAACGCGCCATGCACGCGCACGGGCAGCCCCGAGCCGGGCGGCAGGTACAGCATGTCGCCCATGCCAAGCAGCGATTCGGCGCCTTGCTGATCGAGAATCGTGCGCGAATCGATCTTCGACGAAACCTGGAACGCCATCCGCGTGGGCACGTTGGCCTTGATGAGGCCCGTGATGACATCGACCGACGGACGCTGCGTCGCCAGAATCAAGTGGATCCCCGCTGCACGCGCCTTCTGGGCGATGCGCGCGATGAGCTCTTCGACCTTCTTGCCGACGACCATCATCAGGTCGGCCAATTCGTCGATCACGACGACGATGTGCGGCAAGCGCGTGAGCGGCTCGGGCGCATCGGGCGTCAGGCTGAACGGATTGGGCAGCTTTTCCTCGCGCTTGGCCGCCTCGTCGATCTTGTTGTTGTAGCCGGCGAGGTTGCGCACGCCGAGCTTGCTCATGAGCTTGTAGCGGCGTTCCATTTCCGCGACGGCCCAGTTCAGCGCATGACCGGCCTGGCGCATATCGGTGACGACAGGGCACAGCAGGTGCGGAATCCCCTCGTAGACGCTCATTTCGAGCATCTTCGGATCGATGAGGATCATCCGGACGTCCTCAAAGCTCGCCTTGTACAGCAGCGAGAGGATCATCGCGTTGATACCGACCGACTTGCCCGAACCCGTCGTACCGGCCACGAGCAAGTGCGGCATCTTCGCCAGATCGGCGCAGACGGGATTGCCGCCGATATCCTTGCCGAGCCCCATCGTCAACTTCGACGCGGCATCGGCATACACCTCGGAGCCAAGAATTTCCGACAGGCGCACCGTTTGACGGCGCTGATTCGGCAACTCGAGCGCCATGTAGTTCTTGCCTGGAATCGTCTCGACCACACGAATCGACACGAGCGACAGCGAGCGCGCGAGGTCCTTGGCCAGATTGACGATCTGGCTGCCTTTGACGCCCGTGGCCGGCTCGATCTCGTAACGCGTGACGACAGGGCCCGGGTAGGCCGCGACGACGCTGACGTCGACGCCGAAATCCTTCAGCTTTTTCTCGATCAGCCGGGAAGTGAATTCGAGCGTATCGGCCGAAATCGTCTCCTGCGCGGGCGGCGCCGGATCGAGCAGCGCGATCGGGGGCAACGTCGAATCGCCGGGCAGATCGGCAAACAACGGGACCTGCTTTTCCTTTTCGACGCGCTCGGATTTCGGCGGCGTCGTCATGGGCGGCACGATCGTGACGGGCTCGTGGTCTTCCAGCCTGACGCGGCTTTGCTCGACTTTGCCCTCGCGCTTGACCGCAGCGGCCTCGCCGAGCTTGCGGTCGCGCCCCGCCTCGCGCCGCAGCTTCGCGAGCGTGACGGCCGAGATGATCGATTCGCCGACACGCTCAGCCACCGACAGCCACGAGAAGCGGAAATAAAGCGACAGACCGATCGCCAGCGCGAGCAGCAGCGCCAACGTGCCGCCCGTGAAGCCGAGCGCGTGTGAAACGGCACGCGCCACCGCGTCGCCGACGATACCACCCGGCGCGCGCGGCAGCGGCACGCGCACCGACCACATGCGCAGCGCCTCGATGCCATCGCAGGCCAGCAGCACGAGCACGAACGAGAAGGCATCTGCGATCCAGGCGCCATCGCGCGGGACGTCCTCTTCCGCGCTGTGGTTCCGGTTCAGACGGCTGTAGTTGGCGGCGATGCGCCGCGCCAGCAGCACGACCCACCAATAAGCGGATAAACCGAACAGCAACAGCAGGATGTCGGCGGTCCAGGCGCCGACGCGCCCCGCCCAGTTGGCGATGCGGTCGACTTGCGCAGCGTGGGTCCAGCTCGGGTCGTGACGGCTGTAACTGACGAGCGCCATCACGAGGAACACGCAGAGCGCGACCTGCAGGATCCAACGAATTTCGGTGAAAAGGCGCGACATGCGATGCGGTAACGCTTGCGCAGGCGCCGAATAGGGAGCTTTGGCCATGAATCCGTAGCAGCGTGGCGGGCGCACCCGCCAGGGGTTCGATGCCGGCTATTGTAAACGTTGCGTCGCACGGCCGGCTGTAAATGACGGTAACGGCCGCAATCCACAATCCAGGCACGCGCGTCAATACTATCGCGACGATTGACGACGCCTTCAGCGGCACCCGCGACGGCCCTTTATAATTACGCCCGTATGCCCAACTTCGCGTTGTGGCGCAGCGCAGCCGGTCACCGCGCACGCCGCGCCGCCTCCGGGCAGCCTCCTTGCGGCACTCTTTTACGGAACGAACAATCATGTCCACGCGCAAACACGCCAAAGTGCTCATCCTCGGTTCCGGCCCCGCCGGCTATACGGCCGCCGTCTACGCTGCGCGCGCGAACCTGTCTCCTGTCCTCGTCACGGGCCTCGCCCAAGGCGGCCAGCTGATGACGACGACCGATGTCGAGAACTGGCCGGCCGATGCGAACGGCGTCCAAGGCCCCGAACTGATGCAGCGGTTTCTCGAACACGCCGAGCGCTTCAACACCGAGATCGTGTTCGACCACATTCACACGGCCAAGCTGGACGAGAAGCCGATCCGGCTGATCGGCGATTCCGGCGAATACACCTGCGACTCGCTGATCATCGCGACGGGCGCATCGGCCCAGTACCTGGGGTTGCCGTCGGAAGAAGCGTTCTCCGGCCGCGGGGTCTCGGCCTGCGCCACCTGCGACGGGTTCTTCTACAAGCAGCAGCACGTGGCCGTCGTCGGGGGGGGCAATACGGCCGTCGAAGAGGCGCTCTACCTCTCCGGCATCGCGAGCAAGGTCACGGTCATCCACCGCCGCGACAAGTTCCGCGCCGAGCCGATCCTGATCGATCGTCTGCTCGAAAAAGAGAAGGAAGGCGTCGTGGAAATCAAATGGAACCACGTGCTCGACGAAGTGACCGGCGACGACTCGGGCGTCACCGGCGTGCGCATCAAGCACGCGCAAACGGGTGCAACGAGCGAACTCGCGTTGCAAGGCGTCTTTATCGCGATCGGGCACAAGCCGAACACCGACATCTTCGAAGGGCAGCTCGAGATGAAGAACGGCTACATCATCACGAACGGCGGGCTGAACGGCAATGCGACCGGCACGAGCGTGCCGGGCGTGTTCGCAGCCGGCGACGTCCAAGACCACGTCTACCGCCAGGCGATCACGAGCGCAGGAACGGGTTGCATGGCTGCGCTCGACGCACAGCGTTACCTGGAAAGCGTGAACGAGCTCCATCAGGATCGCGTGATGAGCGCGGAAGCCGACCGATAAAATAGCGCTCGTCTGCGCCGCTCGGCGCGAGGCCGGGCGCCGTCGCATGCGAACGAGGGCCGCGGCCGCCAAGCCGACGGCCCTTTTTGCGTCGTTACCGCCATGTCGAAGAATCGTCCCCATTCGAGCGAGGCCAAGCGCGGCGAGCCGGTTGCACGCGGCTCCGGCCTATCCGATCTTGCCGCGCTGCGCGATGCGCTCAAACAAAACGCCGCCGAACGCGAGCGCGAGCGTATCGCCGCCGTCAAAGCCGCACGTGAAGCGGCGGCCGATGCAGAGTTGTTCCGCCGCGAAGTAGGCGACGTCGCGCCGATCGCCGCGGCGACCCGCGCCATGCACGGACGCATGCCGCCGCCGGCCCTGCCGCTGCAAACGCGCCGTGACGAACAGGCCGTACTGAATGAGGCGATCTCCGACGAGTTCGACCCCGAGGTGCTGCTCGACACCGACGAGTCGCTGTACTACTGCCGGCCCGGCATCAGCCACGAAGTCGTACGCAAGCTGCGCCGCGGACATTGGATCGTGCAGGCGCAACTCGATCTGCATGGCATGCGGCGCGAAGAAGCACGCGAGGCGCTGGCCGGCTTCATTCGCGAGACGGTCAAGCGCGGCCTGCGCTGCGTGCGCGTGATCCATGGCAAAGGACTGGGCTCGGTCGGCAAGGAACCCGTGCTCAAGGGCAAGGTGCGAGCGTGGCTCGTGCAGAAGGCCGAAGTGATCGCCTTTTGCCAGGCGCGCGCGCACGACGGCGGCGCCGGTGCCGTGCTCGTGCTGCTGCAACCGGGCCCCGCAAGGCAAACGGGCGCACGCACCGAACGGGATGGCCACGGTGCATCCTAGGCTTACATTTGCGCTCGCCATCATCGAGGGCCTTGCGATCCTCGCCTATGCTTTCTCGGGTTTCATCGAAGCGCGCAAGCGCCGGCTCGACGCGGTCGGCACCTTCCTCGTCGCACTGGCGACGGCGTTCGGCGGCGGCACCGTGCGCGACGTGCTGCTCGAACGCCGGCCGTTTTACTGGGTCGAGCACCAGGCGTATGTCATCGTCATCTTCGCGCTGTCGCTGTTCGCGCCGGTTGTGCTGCGCATGGCCTCGCGCGTATTCAACGAACGTGCGCTGCTGATTGCCGATGCAATCGGGCTCGGCCTGTTCAGCATCTCGGGCACATCGATCGCGCTCGATGCACACATGCCGCCGTTCATCGCCGTGATGATGGGGGTCGTTACGGGCGTGTTCGGCGGCATCATCCGCGACGTCGTCTGCAACGAGGTGCCGCTGCTGCTGCGCGATTCACGCCCCTACGCCACCTGCGCGTTCGCCGGTTGCTGGCTTTTTCTGCTGCTCGATCATCTGCAGGTGGATTCGGTCTACAGCGTCATCGCCGCCACGAGCTTCATCCTCATCGCACGGCTCATCACGTTCAAGTTCAACGTGCGCCTGCCGCATTGACGAATGCGGTGAGCGCGCGTCGATGATGCGCGGCCGGGCCTTGGCGCGAGCGCCAACAGCCACGCTATTGCGCCGTTACATGGACCGCGACGTCGACGGTGTGCGCTCCCCCGCCAAGGATGATGCCGCGCAGCAGCGACACGTCGCTGTAGTCGCGCCCGACGGCAAGCGTGACGTGGTCGAGATCGGCCAGGACATCGTTGGTCGGATCGAGATCGACCCAGCCTGTGTCAGGGCAGAACACCGATACCCAGGCATGCGACGCATCCGCGCCGATCAGGCGCGGCGCACCGGCCGGCGGCAACGTGCGCAGATAGCCGCTGACATAGCGCGACGCCAATCCGAGCGAACGCAGGCAACCGATCATCACCTGTGCGAAATCCTGGCACACGCCTTGACGCAGACGGAAGGCGCGCAGTGCAGGCGTGTCGAATGCGGTGGCTTGCGGCTCGTAGGTGAACCCGGCATGAATCCGATGCATGAGGTCGATCGCGCCCGCGATGATCGGCACGCCCGGTGCAAAGCTCGGCAGCGCGTAAGCGCGCAGTTCCGGCGCGAGCTCGATATTCGGCGAGGCGAAGACAAATTCGCTTTCGGGCCGGTATGGGCCGCCCGCGCGAAAACGCAGCTGCGCGGCGACATCCTCCCAAGTCGGCGTCGCCGACGCATCGAGGGCGCCCCAGCGCGGCGTCAGCACGACTGTCGTTTCGCTCGTCACGAGCAGGCTCTCGTGCGGCGCATCGAACGAAAAGTAACGCACTTCATTGCCAAAAGCGTCGATGCGCGCGCTCTCATACGACGGCGCCGGATCGATGCTCACGTGATGCGTCACGACGCGCTGCCAGGGGCGATCGAGAGGTCTGACCGTCGCGAGATGCAGCGCCGTCTCGACCGGCGTCGAATAGCGATAGGTCGTCGTATGCGAGACCGACAATCGGACTTCGGCGCTCATGACGACACCCTCGACGCAAGCGCGTGCTCCGCGTGAATGAAGTAGCGCGCACTGATCTCGTTCGATGCCGCCGCGACATGCGCCGCAAGCTCGTCGCAGAGCCCGGTGAGCGTCGCGTAGCGGCCCGTTGCGTCGGTCGCGCAAAGGCGCTCGAGCGACGGCAGCGACGATGCCGGCGGCATCGCCTCGCCGAACGGCCGGCGCGGCGGCCCGCCCGCCGCCGCTGCGATCTCGTCGAGCTTCTTTGCAAGCCGCTCATAAACGCCGTACAACCCACGCGGATTGGTCGGGTCGACGACGACCAGATCGAGCAGCGCCGGCACTTCGAGCCGCCCGGGATAGAGCGAGCGGTAGGTCAGCGTGCTGTCGAAGAATTGCAGCAGACAATCGAAACCGGCCGTCGTGGCCAATACGCCAGCGTCGGCCACGACGTGCAGGAACGTCGTCATGCCGATCACGCGTTCGATATGACGGCCTGCGAAAAGCAGTCGCCATGCTTCGTCGCGCACCATGCGATCGCCCTGTGCGCCGCTGACCGCCGACAGCTGCATCGCCAGCGTTTCGAGCGCGCTCAATAGCGCGACCCGATCGTACGATTCGTGGTGCTCCTCGCGTCCCGCCTCGCCGCCCTCGTTCGCGTGACTGCCGACAGGCGGAGCGAGCGATAACGCATGCAGCGCATCGCGAAAATCGTTGCGCGCAGCGAGTATCGTGCGCCAGTGATCGTTCGAGAGCCGTGCGCGGATCTCGCCGCAGGCTCGGGCCTGGCTCGCAATGGTCCGGCCCACGCTCGCCGTCCCCGAATGCTCATGCAAGCCCACGGCGAGCGCGTGCTCGAACGCGTGCCGCGTAGCGCGCACGGCCGGGTCGTCAGCCGGGATCAGTTCGAAGCGCGCGGCCAGTTCGGTCAGCGTGGGGAGCATGTCCCCGGCATCCTGGTTGTCGAGCGATTCGAGGATCAAGCGAGCGAGCCGGACGCTGTTTTCCGCACGCTCGCAATAGCGGCCGGCCCAAAACAGGTTCTCGGCGGCCCGGCTCGATACCGTGCGGTGACGATGCGCGAAATCGCCGGGCTTCATCGGCGAAGGCAGCAGCGAGAAGCTCGACCCGGGCCGGCTCGACAGCACCCAGGTATCGACGCTGCTGCCGCCGGACTGCATCGACACGCTCGTTTGCCGCTCCCCAGCCATGCGCGTGAATGCGCCCGGCAGCACATTCCAGCCACCCGAGATATCGGCGATCGCATAGACGCGCAGCGAGCACGGCCGGTGGGTCAACGCGCCGTCCTCGTAGCGCGGCATGCAGGAATGCGGCAACGGCGCCTGTATCGTGAACGCGTCGGGCGCCGCTGCGATACGCGCATGCCAATCGGCGAGCCGTTGCGGGCCCGCCGCCAACCCCGGCGGCATATCGGACGAAGCCGGATGAGGCAGCCCGCTCCATGTCGGGACGAGCCATCCTTCGGCGAGCTTTGTCAGTGCATCCTCCCGGACGGCGTCCTCGCCACACCACCAACTCGCGACGCTCGGCAATTCGAGCGTCTCACCGAACAGCGCATCGACGATGCCGGGCAGGAATCCATGCAATGCCGCAGATTCGAGGATGCTCGCGCCCGGCGCGTTGGAGACGACGACATTGCCTGCGCGCATGACCTGCAACAGGCCCGGCACGCCGATGGTCGAATCGGCGCGCAGTTCCACGGGATCGCAAAAGCTGTCGTCCAGCCGGCGCAGCAGACCATGCACGCGTTCGAGACCGGCCAGTGTCTTCAGATAGAGCTTGTCGCCGCGCACCGTGAGATCGGTGCCTTCGACCAGCGTCAACCCGAGATAGCGGGAAAGGAACGCGTGTTCGAAGTAAGTCTCGCTGAAGGGGCCGGGACTCAGCAAAGCGATATGCGGCGAGCCTGCCCGGGTGCGGCGCTCGTCTTCTGTCATGGTCGTGCGCGCCGCCTGCGCGAGCGTGGCAATGAGCTGCGAATACGACGGCGCGAGGCGCCGCACGCCCAGCGAACGAAACGGCTCGGCAAAGAGGCTCGCGACGATGAGCCGGTTCTCGAGCGCATAGCCGAGCCCCGAGGGGGCCTGCGTCTTGTGCCCCATGACGGTCCATTGGCCACCCGGGCCGCGTGCGAGATCGACCCCCACGATTTGCAGGTATCGGCCGCCGGGCGGGACGGCGCCTTTCATCGCGCGCAGATAGCCCGGATGCCCGAATACGAGCGCCGGCGGCAACAGGCCGCGCTCGAGGATCGTCTGCGAGCCGTAGATATCGGCGATGAGTGCTTCGAGCAAACGTGCTCGCTGGGCGACGCCGCGCTCGATCACCGCCCATTCGTCCTCGCCGACGATAAAAGGCAGCACGTCGAGCGCCCACGGCCGCGGTTCGCCGTTATCGGCGTAGGCGTTGTAGGTGATGTCGTTGTCGCGGACCTGCCGGGCGACCACCGTCGCCGCGTGCTCGAGGCCGGCCACGCCGTCTTCGCCGAGGAGCCCGAAAAAACGCCGCCAGGGCGCGCGCAGCAGCCCCGCGTCGTCGCGCATCTCGTCCCAATGGCCGGCGCGTGCGGGAACGTCGCACAAGCGCGCGAGAACATCGTTGACGTCATCTGCGACATCGAACGGCAAGATCGATTGGAAAGGCAAATTGCTCTCTGGCTTCGGTCAGTCGTCGAACCCGGCCCGACGCAGATCGAGTGTAAAAGGCATCTCGAGGCTGCGCTCGCGCGTTTTCACGGACATCGGCCCGGGTGTATGGCCGATCGTGAGAAAACGCGCGCGCTGCCGACTCTGCGCTTCATAGGCGTTGACAGGAAACGTCTGATAATTGCGTCCACCCGGATGGGCGACATGATACTGGCATCCGCCGAGAGATCGCCCGGCCCACGTGTCGACCAAATCGAAGGTGAGCGGCGCATGCGTGCCGATGGTCGGGTGCAGCGACGCGGCCGGCTGCCACGCGCGGTATCGCACGCCCGCCACATACTCGCTCGTGCGGCCCGTAGGTTGCAACGGCACCGGCACGCCATTGATCGTTACCGTGTGGCGATTTTCATTGAGACCGAGCACGCGCACCTCGATACGTTCGAGCGACGAATCGACGAAGCGCACCGTGCCGCCGGGCGCCCCTTCTTCCCCCATCACATGCCAAGGCTCCAGTGCATGGCGCAGCGTCAGCGCGACGCCGCTCGCGTTGAACTCGCCGACGAGCGGAAAGCGGAACTCGAAATGCGGCGCGAACCATGTGCGCTCAAATGCATAGCCGGCCTCGCGCATGTCGGCCAGCACATCGTCGAAATCCATCTGCACGAAGACGCCGAGCATGAAGCGATCGTGCAGCTCCGTGCCCCAGCGCGTGAGCCGCGTTGTATACGGCGTGCGCCAGAAGCGTGCCACGAGTGCGCGCAGCAACAACTGTTGCGCAAGACTCATGCGCGCGTGCGGCGGCATCTCGAATCCGCGCAACTCCAGCAGTCCGAGGCGGCCGGTCGGCCCGTCGGGGGAATAGAGCTTGTCGACGCAAAACTCGGCGCGGTGCGTGTTGCCCGTCACGTCGATGAGAATATTGCGCAGCGTGCGGTCGATGAGCCACGGCGGCACCGATTGCCCGCCCTCGCCGAGCGTCGCCAGCCGATCGAGCTGGCGCTGCAACTCGCGAAAAGCGATTTCGAGTTCGTAGACCTGGTCGTTACGCGCCTCGTCGACGCGCGGCGCCTGGCTCGTCGGGCCGATGAACAACCCGGAAAAAAGGTACGACAGCGACGGATGGTTGTGCCAATAGGCGATCAGGCTCGCGAGCAAATCCGGGCGGCGCAAAAACGGACTGTCCGCAGGGGTCGCCGCGCCGAGCACCATGTGATTGCCGCCACCGGTGCCGGTATGGCGGCCATCGAGCATGAACTTCTCGGGGCCGAGATACGATTCGTGCGCAGCGCGATAGAGAAACTCCGTGCGTTCGACCAGTTCGTCCCAGTTCGAAGCCGGATGAATATTGACTTCGACCACGCCGGGATCGGGCGTCACCTGGAGCACCTTGAGGCGCGCGTCGCGCGGCGGCGGATAGCCTTCGAGCACAACCTTGACTTGAAGGTCCGTCGCCGTCGCCTCCACGGCGGCCAGCAAGTCCAGATAATCGTCGAGTACGGCCAGCGGCGGCATGAACACATACAGCGCCCCGCCCTTGCGCCCGGAGGCCGACGCACTGGCCTCGGCCTGCGGCCCGGCCGCGCGCGCCGGATCGCGCGCTTCCACGCACAGTGCCGTGCGCCGTACCCCCGACGCCGACTCGCCGTGCTTCGGCACGCCCACATCGGGCGCGGGGGCGCCGCGACCTTCCACGGACGCCACATGCGCACGCGCGCTGGTCGCGCGATCGGCACCGGCAGCGTGCGGCGCGTACTGCACGCGCAGTTGCGCGGCGGCGCGCAATTCCCCAGGCGGCCCGAACGGATCGTGCTCATGCAGCCACGGATAATCGGCTGCGCTGACCCAGGGAAGCGAATCGAGCGGCAAGCGGTAGCCCATCGGCGAATCGCCGGGCATCAGGTACATGCGCTCGTCGCGAAAAAACCAGGGGCCCGTGGCCCAACGCGGCCCCGCAAGCGTGGCGGCCGTATCGCGTTCGCGCGACAGCGGCAGCGCGTAGCCCGTCACGGCCGACAGCCCTGCATCGAAGACACGTCGCAGTCGCAGCCGTTCGAGTTCGTCGTCGAGACGCGAGTCGAAGGGATCGACGTTGATCGGTAGACGCCGCTCGCGCCAGAGGTAGTACCAGACATCTTCGTAGCCGGGCTGGATGTAGCTGTCGTCGAGTGCGAGCTTGTCCGCGAGATGACGAATGAACCGCTGCGCATCGTCCGACGTATAGTGCATCGGCTCTCGCTCATCGGCGAAACGCGTCGGATCGTGCCAGCACGGTTCGCCGTCAGTACGCCAATACAGCGAAAGTGCCCAGCGCGGCAATTGTTCGCCCGGATACCACTTGCCCTGCCCCATGTGCAGAAACCCGTTCGCGCCATAGCGCGCGCGCAGCTTGTCCATCAGCGAAACCGCATAGCCACGCTTGGTGGGCCCGAGCGCATCCGTGTTCCACTCGGCGGCATCCCGATCGCGCACCGAAACGAAGGTGGGCTCGCCACCCATCGTGAGTCGCACGTCCATCGCCTGTAGATCTGCGTCGACCTGCGCGCCCACGCGCTCCACCGCCATCCAGACGGCTTCGTCGTACGGCTTCGTCACGCGCGGCGTCTCCAGCACGCGCGTAATCGACATCGAATGGGCGAATTCGACCTCGCACTCGTCGAGCGCGCCCGACACCGGCGCCGCGCTGCCGGGCTGCGGCGTGCAAGCGACGGGGATATGGCCTTCGCCGGCCAGCAGCCCCGAAGTGGGATCGAACCCGATCCACCCGGCGCCCGGCAAAAAGACCTCGCACCACGCATGCAGATCGGTGAAGTCGGCCTCGGGACCGGAGGGGCCGTCGAGCGCTTTCTCGTCAGGCGCGAGCTGCAACAGATAGCCCGAAACGAAGCGGGCGGCCAACCCGAGTTGGCGCAGCGTTTCCACGAGCAGCCAACCGGTGTCGCGACAGGAACCGGAGCGCTTCTCCAGCGTCTCCTCCGGCGTTTGCACGCCAGGCTCCATGCGGATCAGATAGCCGACTTCCTGCGCGAGCCGCTGATTGAGCGCCACGAGAAAGTCGACCGTGCCGCACGGCTTTCGATCGATGCTTTCGACGAAGGCGGCGAAGCGCGGCGTCGGCTCCGCGGTACGTTCGAGATACGGCGCGAGTTCAGCCGCGAGCGCGGGCGCGTACTCGAACGGGAAGGTCTGCGCCTCGGGTTCGAGGAAGAAGTCGAACGGGTTGTAGACGGACATCTCCGCCACGAGGTCCACCGTGACGCGAAACTCGCACGTAGGCTCGGGAAACGTGAGGCGGGCCTGGTAGTTCGCAAAGGCATCCTGCTGCCAGTTGACGAAGTGATGCGCCGGCTCGACGCGCATCGAATAGCTGAGGATAGGCGTGCGACAGTGCGGCGCCGGCCGCAGTCTGACCACTTGCGGGCCGAGCGTCACCAGGCGGTCATAACGGTACTGCGTGACGTGAGTTAGGGCGACGCGGATCGACACGTGTAAACCTCGACGAAAGTACCGGAACGATTCGGCCCGCAACGCTCATGCCGCGTGCGGCTGAATTTGCGATTGCGACTGCGACGAAGATTGCGAGGCCGCTTGCGACTGGCTCTGCGTTTGCACGACCGTGGGCTCCGGCGCGAGCGGCACGAGAAAGTCGCAGCTGATGCAACTGCCCAGCTCGTTGATGCGCGCAAGGAATTCGGTGAGCCAGAGATGCAGACCCTGGCGCAAAATGTCGGCGACCTGTACGGCGCGCACGTCCGCGTGCAAGCGAGCGACCATTGCTTCCGCCTGCGCCGAGCGCGCATTGCGCACGCGGCCGATGATCTGGCCGAGTTCGTCGAGACTGGCGGCGAGCGAGCGCGGCCAGTCCGCGCACAGAATCAACAAATGGGCGACGCGCTCGGGCACGATCACATCGCGGTAGACCTTGCGATAAACCTCGAAGCCCGACACGGAGCGCAGCACCGCGGCCCAATGGTAGTAGTCGAGCGATTGCGCGAGCGGCTGCGCGGATGCCCCGCCGCGTTGTTCGAGCATCTCGTACTTCACATCGAGAATGCGCGCGGTGTTGTCGGCGCGCTCGAGAAACGTGCCGAGCCGCATGAAGTAAAACGCTTCGTCTCGCAGCATCGTGCCGAGCTGCACGCCGCGCGAGAGATGCGAGCGGAATTTGACCCATTCGAAGAACTCGCCCGGATCGCGCTCGAGAACGCCGTCGGCGAGCATGCGCTGCGCCTCGAGCCACGTCGTGTTGAGCGTTTCCCAGAGTTCGGTCGTGATCGAGCCGCGCACGGCCCGCGCGTTCTCGCGCGCCGCCCGCAAGCAATTGACGATCGACGAAAGGTTATCGCGATCGCTCGACATGAATGCGATCACGTCGCGGCTCGCCATGCTCGGATGAGCGGCCGCATAGATGCCGGCGAGCTCCGAGATCGAGAGCATCGCTTTCCATCCGAGCGCCGCGTATTCGTCCGATTGCGGGACGAGCGCAAGTTGGTAGTTCGCGTCGAGCATGCGGGCCGTATTCTCGGCGCGCTCGGTGTAGCGAGCCATCCAGAAAAGGTGATCGGCGGTGCGACTTAGCATGGTGCCTCCGCAGGGGCGTTGATCGAACGAGGTGCGAGACCGCGCGAATTACTGTTCGAGGACCCACGTATCTTTGGTGCCGCCGCCTTGCGAAGAATTGACGACGAGCGAGCCTTCACGCAATGCAACGCGGGTCAAACCGCCCGGCACCATACGCACGTCGCTGCCGGAGAGCACGAATGGACGCAGATCGATGTGACGCGGCGCGATGCCGGCTTCGACGTAAGTCGGGCAAGTCGACAGCGCGAGCGTCGGCTGTGCGATGTACTTGCCGGGCTGCGCGAGCAAGGCGGCACGAAACGCCTCGATCTCGGCCGTCGTCGCGGCGGGACCGACCAGCATGCCGTAGCCGCCCGCGCCGTGCGTTTCCTTGACGACGAGCTCTGGCAGGTGATCGAGCACGTAGCGCAGATCGTCCGGCTTGCGGCACATCCAGGTGGGCACGTTGCACAGAATCGGCTCTTCGCCGAGGTAGAAGCGGATCATGTCCGGTACGTACGGATAGATCGACTTGTCGTCGGCGACGCCCGTGCCGACCGCATTGGCGAGCGTCACGTTGCCGGCGCGATAAGCCGACAGCAAGCCCGCCGCGCCGAGTGTCGAGTCCGAGCGGAAGACTTCCGGATCCAGGAAGTCGTCATCGACACGCCGGTAAATCACGTCGACGCGCCGAGGCCCCTGCGTCGTACGCATATAAACGAAGCCACCGTCGACGTAGAGATCCTGTCCCTCGACGAGTTCGACGCCCATTTGCTGAGCGAGAAACGCATGCTCGAAATACGCGGAGTTGTACATGCCGGGCGTGAGCACGACGATCGTCGGATCGGCCGCGCCGTGCGGCGCCGCCGCGCGCAGCGTATCGAGCAGCAGATCCGGATAATGCTCGACGGGCGCCACCCGGTTGCGCGCGAAAAGATCGGGGAAAAGCCGCATCATCATCTTGCGGTTTTCGAGCATGTACGACACGCCGGACGGCACACGCAGGTTGTCCTCGAGCACGTAGAACTCGCCGGCGCCGGCACGTACGATGTCGATGCCGGCGATGTGCGCGTAAATATCGCGCGCCACGTCGACCCCTTGCATCTCAGGCCGGTACTGGCCATTGGCGAGAATCTGCTCCGTGGGAATGATACCCGCGCGCACGATCGCCTGGTCGTGATAGATGTCGTGAATGAACCGGTTGAGCGCGCCGACGCGCTGACGCAATCCGCGTTCCAGAGCTGCCCACTCTTGCGCCGGAAAGATGCGTGGAATGACGTCGAACGGGATCGTGCGTTCCGTGCCGACACCGGTTTCGTCCTTCGCGCCATAGACGGCGAAGGTGATGCCGACGCGGCGAAAGTTCAAATCGGCTTCCGCACGCTTGGCACTGATCTGCTGTTCCGTTTGCGCGCACATCCACGCGAAAAACGCATGGTAGTGAGCACGCGCCTGGCCGCATTGATGAAACTCCGCGGGCGGCAGGCCTGCGAGCGCCAACTCGTTGCGCTCGAACATCTCGCTGAAGAAAGCTTGCTTCATGGCCGATATTTCCGTTCGTTGTTCGGGCGGCGCGCGTCGAAACGCACGGCCCCGGTCGAGCCTCGCTGTCGCCCGTTGTTCGAGCGCAAGCGTTCGGTTATCAAGCATTCTTCGATCGAGGCGGCGGCACGGGCCGGCCACCCCGACAATCCGATCGAAATCGGTCGGACTCCCCATTAAGATCGCGGCCAACGAGGGATTGGGCAATACGAGGAAAACCCGCGGCACGCCCGACTTCGTGCGCCACCTGAGGATGGAGCAGGCTAGGCAATTTGCATGCCGATTCCCGCTGGCCATGGCTTTGCAGGAGCGGGTTCAAAACCGAGGAACATTGGACGGGTGTTTGCGCACCGCGGCGGGGCATCGCGCACGGTTCGATGCACCGAGCCGGAACGCGACTGTAAGAGCGCGTTGAATACTGCGGCGGAAGAAGTGGAAGCGGAAGTGAAAGCAGAAGCGGAAACCTGAAACCGACCGGACGATGCGAGGCGCACCCGGCGCCCCGCACACCTCGTACCGCACGCCTCAGGCGATGCGCGCCTCGGTCTTCGGATCGAACAACACGGCCTTCGAAACATCGGCGAGCAACGTCATGTCTTGCTGCGCCTGCGGATTGGACGCCGGGTGAACGCGGCTGACCGTCCGCTTGCCGTTGATCTGTGCAAACACGAGCGTATCGGGGCCCGTCGGCTCGATCACGTCGACTTTCACCGTCAACGGTTGCAGATCGCTGCTGTTGGCGTCGTGCGCGCCGCGCGCATCGGTAATGCGCTCCGGCCGCAGGCCAAGAATAACGTTCTGACCGACATACCCTTTCACGCGATTCGCTTCGAAGGGCAGCTTCAGAACGCTGCGCGCGACGCCCGTATCGATCTCCATGCCGATGCCCGCGCCCTGCTCGACGAGCTTGCCCTCGATGAAGTTCATCGGCGGCGCGCCGATGAAGCCCGCCACGAACAGGTTCGACGGCGAATCGTAGATTTCCTGCGGTGCGCCGAACTGCTGCACGATGCCGTCCTTCATCACGGCGATGCGATCGCCGAGCGTCATCGCCTCGATCTGATCGTGCGTGACGTAGACGATCGTCGTGCCCAGACGCTGATGCAGCAGTTTGATCTCCGAGCGCATCTCGATGCGCAGCTTCGCGTCGAGATTCGAAAGCGGCTCGTCGAAGAGGAACATGACGGGATCGCGCGCGAGTGCCCGGCCCATCGCCACCCGCTGACGCTGGCCGCCCGACAGTTGTCCCGGCTTGCGATCGAGCAGGTGATCGATCTGCAGCATTGACGACACGCGATCGACGATCTGCGCCTGCTCCTTCTTCGGCACCTTGCGGATGTTCAGGCCGAACGAGATGTTCTCGCGCACCGTCATCGACGGATAGAGCGCATACGACTGGAACACCATCGCGATGTCGCGATCCTTCGGAGAGAGATTGTTGACGACCTTGCCGTCGATGCAGATTTCGCCCTGCGTGACCGTTTCAAGGCCGGCGATCATGTTGAGCAGCGTCGACTTCCCGCACCCGGAGCCGCCGACGAGAATCAGGAACTGGCCGTCCTCGATTTCGATGTCGACGCCCTTCAAGACGGGCACGCCGTTCGGATAGGTCTTGTATACGTCGCGGATGGAAAGGCTTGCCATGCTGAAATCCTTTAATCTGCTTGCTGCTTTCGAATAGTCGAATATACGTTTCGATGGGCGCTCGCCGTGAGCCCTGCACCGCGCCGGGCGAGCGCGCCTGATCAGCCTTTCACCGCACCCGCCGTCAGGCCGCGCACGAAATAGCGGCCCGCGATGATGTAGACGAGCAGTGTCGGCAACGCCGCAATGATGGCCGCGGCCATGTCGACGTTGTATTCCTTCACGCCCGTCGACGTATTCACGAGATTGTTCAGCGCCACCGTGATCGGCATCGAATCGACGCCCGAGAAGACGATACCGAACAGGAAGTCGTTCCAGATCTGCGTGAACTGCCAGATCACGCAGACCATGAAGATCGGCAGCGAGACGGGCAGCAAAATGCGCGTGAAGATCATAAAGAAACCGGCGCCGTCGATGCGGGCGGCCTTCACGAGTTCTGCCGGAATGCTCACGTAGAAGTTACGGAAGAACATCGTCGTGAAGGCAATGCCGTAGACGACATGCACGAGCACAAGACCGCCGATCGTGTTCGAGATGCCGACCAACCCGAGCAGACGCGCCATCGGCAACAGGATCGTCTGGAACGGAATGAAGCAACCGACGAGCAGCATCGTGAAGATCGCGTCCGCGCCGCGAAAGCGCCAGTGCGTCAGCACATAGCCGTTGAACGCGCCGACGATCGACGAGATCAACACGGCCGGGATCACCATACGCACCGAGTTCATGAAGAACGGACGCATACCGTCGCAACGCACGCCCGTGCAGGCCTCGCTCCATGCCTTCACCCACGGCGCGAATGTCCAGTGCGACGGCGGCGTCAGCAGGTTACCGGTACGCAGCTGGTCGAGATCCTTGAACGACGTGGACAACATCACGTAGAGCGGGAACAGGAAGTACAGCGCGAACAGCAAGAGCGCAGCGTAAATGAACGCGCGGCTGAGGTTCATCCTAGGCTGCATTGCGGGTGCTCCTCGATTCCAGATACATGAGCGGGACGAGTACGGCCACGACGGTCGCCAGCATCATCATCGACGAGGCCGCGCCCACGCCAAGCTGCCCGCGGTTGAACGAGAACGTATACATGAACATGGCGGGCAGCGACGACGATGTACCGGGGCCGCCTGCCGTCAGTGCGACGACGAGATCGAACGTCTTGATCGTGATGTGACAGAGGATCAGCAGCACCGAGAAAAACACGGGCCGCATGCTCGGAATCACGATCTTGCGATAAATGGTGGGCAGCGTCGCGCCATCCACTTGCGCAGCCTTGAAGATCTCCGAATCGACACCACGCAGGCCCGCGAGGAACAGCGCCATGACGAAGCCCGTCGATTGCCAGACGGCGGCGATCACGATACAGAAGATGGCCTTGTCCGGGTCGTCGAGCCAGGTGAACGAGAAGCTTGTCCAGCCCCAATCGTGCAGCACTTTCTCAAGGCCCAACGAAGGATTCAGAATCCACTGCCAGGCCGTGCCTGTGACGATGAACGAAAGCGCCATCGGGTAGAGGAACACGGCGCGCAGCGCGCCTTCGTTGCGAATCTTCTGATCGAGCAGGATGGCGAGAAACAGGCCCAGCCCGATGCAGATCGCGATGAACGGAATGCCGAACCACCCGAGGTTTTGCGCCGACGTCCACCAGACGTCGTTCTCGAACAGTTCGCTATAGCGTGTGAGGCCGGCGAACGTGTAATTGGGCATCAGTCGCGAGCTCGACAGCGACAGATAGCCGGTGATCAAGATGAAGCCATAAACGAAGACGAGACTGATCGCCACACTGGGCGCCAGCACGAGCTTCGGAATCCAACGGTCGGCGAGCGCCGACAACGACGAGGTGCGGTGGGATACGGGCGCCACGTTGTTCCCTTTTCCGCTGAGAGAGGCAGCCACTACTCGACTCCTGAGTGCTTGCAGGCCGGCCGGAGCACACCGTACACGGGCTGAGCCCGGCCGGCCAGAGTGACGCAGGCAGACGCCGCATGCAGCGAACGCCTGCCCCTTTGACTACGCTTACTTCGTCTTGGCCGCCTTCGCGAGCGCGGCGACGGCGTCTTGCGACGACTCGTTCGAGTTCATGAACTTCGTCACGACGTCGCTCATCGCACCGGCCGTGGCATCGCCTTGCGCCATGCCGTGGGCCAGCGACGGCACATAGCCGCCGGCCTTGATCGCGGCTTGCTCGTCGGCATACGACTTCTTCGCGCAATCGTCATAGCTGCTCATGTCGACACCCAGACGCACCGGGATCGAGCCCTTGTACAAGCTGAACTGCTTCTGGAAGTCGGGGCTCATGATCGTCTTGGCGAGCGCGAGCTGGCCCGGCGTGGCGCTCTTCTGACCCTTCTGCTGGAAGAACACGAACGAATCGACGTTGAACGTATAGGCCTTTTCCGTACCCGGCACGGCCGTGCAAACGTAATCGACGCCCGCCTTCTTGTTCGCATTCGCGAACTCGCCCTTGGCCCAGTCGCCCATGAACTGCATGCCGGCCTTGCCGTTGATGACCATGGCCGTCGCCAGGTTCCAGTCGCGGCCCGTGCGCGAGCTGTCGAAGTAGGTCGTCAGCTTGCGGACCGTATCGAACACCTTGACCATCTGCGGCGACGTCAGCGTCTTTTGATCGAGATCGACGATCGCCTTCTTGTAGAAATCGGCGCCTTGCGACAGCACGACGTCTTCCCACACCGTGAAGTCTTGCCACGGCTGGCCACCCATCGCGATCGGCTGGTAACCCGCCGCCTTCATCTTGTCGGCAACGGCGAAGAACTCGTCCCAGGTCGTCGGCGCTTTGCCGCCCGCCTTGTCGAGCGCGGCCTTGTTGATGTACAGCCAGTTCACGCGGTGCACCGAGAACGGCGCGGCGACATAGTGACCGTCCGCTTGCATGATCTTGTCGATCTGCGGCGGCAGGTTCTTCTTCCAGTCTTCCGACTTGGCGACCGAATCGATGTTGACGAGCACGCCCTGGTCAGCCCATTCCTTGATCAGCGGCCCTTTGATTTGCGCGGCGCTGGGCGCGTTGCCCGAGATCACCTGCGTCTTCAGTGCAGTCATGGCCGCGGCGCCCGCGCCGCCCGCCACTGCGAAGTCCTTCCACGTATAGCCTTGCTTCGTCATGTCGTCCTTGAGGACGCCGATGGCCTTCGATTCACCGCCCGAGGTCCACCAGTGCAGCACTTCGACGGATTCCGCCGCCTGAGCCGCCGACACGCCCATCATCAGCCCCGTGGCGCACAGCGCAGCCATGATCGCGCGAACTTTCATTCTTTATCTCCTCCAGACTACTGACCAAGTAACGATTACTCCCCTCTTCGACTGGCCGGGGAACGGTGGTTGGGTGCAACAGAACAACAACTCTGGATGTGACCGGGGCCGCTTATCGTGCGCAGACGCTCGCGCCGACGGGTGAGCCCGGCCGCGAAGGTTCGTCAGGAAACGGGTGGTTCCAAACTCAACGACTGTCTCCTCGTTCGAATTCGGCTTGCCGCCTCGCGCGGACCAAGCTCGGGGAGGCAGCGCGCGCTAGACCGCGCTGCTAACATGCACGCGCGATAAACATCGGAGTTTCGCGGCGCATCGCCCGCCGATCGGCCTGGAAAGCCCGCGCCGCCACGAAGGCGCACAAGTTTTTTCAATCGATCGACGTTACCTCTTGATTTGGATTGTAGTTAAACTACAATTCAGTGTCAAAAATATTTTTATCGCGCTACAGACACCGCAACTCGAGCAGCCAGACAGCCCAGACACGTTTCTCGAATCGCGCCCGCAACCCTTTGACCTTCGGCTCAAGACTCATGCAAATCGACTCAGGCTTCACCTTCGTTCTCTTCGGCGGGACTGGCGATCTGTCGATGCGAAAGATCCTTCCTGCGCTTTACGAAGCCCACCGTGCGGGCATGCTGTCCGAGCACGGCAAGATCGTGGCCGTGGCCCGGCACGCGGCCGACCGCGACGGCTACATCGAGTGGGTCAACAGCAACGTCAAGGCCCATGTTTCGAAGGGTGGGCTCGACGAAGCGGCGTGGCGGCGTTTTCTGGAGCGCATCGCCTACGTCAAGCTCGACCTCGGCAAGCCCGAGGATTTCGTTCTGCTGCGCGACGCGCTCGAAGGCCATGCCGGCACGCGCGTGTTCTATCTGGCGACGGGGCCCTCGCTGTTCGTTCCGATCTGCCGCGCACTGGCCTCGGTGGGCCTGAATGAAAACGCACGCATCGTGCTCGAAAAACCGCTCGGCTATGACCTGCGTTCGTCGAACGCGATCAACGACGCGGTGGGCGAGATCTTTACCGAAGAGCAGATCTACCGCATCGATCACTATCTCGGCAAAGAACCCGTGCAGAACCTGCTCGCGCTGCGTTTCGGCAATGCGCTGTTCGAGCCGCTGTGGCGTCGGGAGTGGGTGGAAAGCATCCAGATCACCATTGCAGAGGAATTGGGCGTCGAAGGTCGCGGCGATTTCTACGACAACACGGGCGCACTGCGCGACATGGTGCAGAACCATCTGCTGCAGTTGCTCTCGATCGTGGCAATGGAGCCCCCGCACTCGATGGATTCCGATTCGGTCCGCGACGAAAAGCTGCGCGTGCTGCGCGCGCTCAAGCCGATCGACACGCGCGACATCTCCAAGATGGCCGTGCGCGGGCAGTACCATGCGGGCGTCATCAAGGGCACGTCGGTGCCGGCCTATGCGACCGAACATGGTGTGAAGCCGCAGAGCACGACGGAAACGTTCGTCGCGTTGAAGGTGGAAATCGAGAACTGGCGTTGGGCCGGCGTGCCGTTCTTCCTGCGCACGGGTAAGCGTCTCGCCGAGCGCGTGGCGGAAATCGTCGTCAACTTCCGGCCGGTGCCGCACTCGGCGCTCGGCGCACCCGCGCTGCGGCCCGGCGCGAACCGTCTCGTGATCCGTCTGCAGCCGAACGAATCGATCCGCTTGTACTGTCTGGCCAAGCAGCCCGGCGAAGGGATGAACCTTTCGAGCGTGCACCTGGATCTCGCCTTCGATCAGTTCTTCAAGGAAGGACAGATGGAGGCGTATCAGCGTTTGTTGCTCGACGTGATCAACGGACGTCTCGCCCTCTTCGTGCGGCGCGACGAACAAGAGGCCGCATGGCGTTGGGTCGAACCGATCCTCAACGAATGGCAGACCTCGAACAAGCCGCCCAAGCCGTACGCGTCCGGCACCTGGGGCCCCGCGGCCGCCAGCGCGATGCTGGCGCAGCACGGCACCTGCTGGCTCGAAGAAGAGAATTGATCTGAAGAATGAACGGCTCGGTAGCATTATGCTTGCGCGCCGAACCCGGGCCTCGGGCCTGAAGTTCGGCGCCCGCCGCTGCCGGCGATGGTGGATATACAAAAAAGCAGTCTGGAGGAGAAGTGATCGAGCTTCACGCTTTTGACGACCCGCGCGCTCAAGCCGGCGCGTTGGCGAAAGCCGTCGGCGGTGCGCTCAGCGCATCGCTTGCCGCGGCGCCCGGCGTACGCGCCACGCTGGCCGTGTCCGGCGGCACGAGCCCGCGCCCGTTCTTTCAAGCGCTCGCACTCGAATCGCTCGATTGGGCGCGCGTGAATGTAACGCTCGTCGACGACCGCTGGGTGGACGAAACCGACAGCGCCAGCAATGCCCGGCTCGTGCGCGACACGTTGCTCACGCAGGCGGTGAGCGCTGCGCGCTTCGCACCGCTCGTCGATGTGTCCGTTTCGCTCGACGCGCGCGTCGCTGCGCTGAACGCCGATGCATCTTATGCTCTGCCCGACGTCGCCGTCCTTGGCATGGGCGAAGACGGCCACACGGCGTCGCTGTTCGCCGACGCCCCCGCGCACGAGTGGACGCACGCGCTGCAAACGAGCGAACGCTACGTCGCCGTCCATCCAGGCGCGGCTCCCCATGCACGCGTGAGTCTGTCGATGTCCGCACTCAAGGGCATCAGGCAGTTGTTTCTGTTGATCTCGGGCGAACGCAAGCTCGACGTGCTGAAAGCGGCCGCATCCGCACCGCAGGAAAACGCCATCTCGAAGCTGGTAAACGACAAGGGAGTCAGACTCGATGTCTACTGGTCTGCAAAATAAAGCTGTTTCGGTACCCGGCGCACGCCAGCACGCCGATGGTCCGCGCCTGCTCGCCGACATCGGCGGCACCAACGCGCGCTTCGCGCTCGAAACGGAACCCGGGGAGATTTCGCAGATCCGCGTCTACCCGTGCGCCGAGTATCCGACGATCGAAGACGTGCTGAAGAAGTATCTGAAAGACACGAAGATCGGCCACGTCAATCACGCGGCGATCGCGATCGCGAACCCCGTCGACGGCGATCAGGTCAGCATGACGAACTTCAAGTGGGCGTTTTCGATCGAGGCGACGCGACGCGCGCTCGGGTTCGATACGCTCCTGGTCGTCAACGACTTCACCGCGCTCGCGATGGCGCTGCCGGGCCTGACCGACGCCCAGCGGGTTCAAGTGGGCGGCGGCACGCGCCGGCAGAACAGCGTGATCGGGCTGCTTGGCCCCGGGACGGGCCTGGGCGTCTCCGGTTTGATTCCCGCAGACGACCGCTGGATCGCGCTCGGCAGCGAAGGCGGACACGCGAGCTTCGCACCGATGGACGAGCGCGAAGATCTCGTCTTGCAGTACGCGCGCAAGAAGTGGCCGCATGTTTCGTTCGAACGCGTGGCCGCGGGGCCCGGCATCGAATTGATCTACCGCGCGCTGGCGGCACGGGACAAGAAGCGCGTGGCCCCCTCGGTGGATCCGGCCGAAGTGGTCAACCGCGCGCATGCCGGCGAAGCGCTCGCGCTGGAGGCCGTCGATTGCTTCTGCGGCATTCTCGGTACGTTCGCCGGCAATCTGGCGGTGACGCTTGGTGCGCTCGGCGGTATTTATATAGGCGGCGGCGTCGCACTGAAGCTCGGCGATCTGTTCATGCGCTCCTCGTTCCGCCAGCGCTTCGAAGCGAAGGGGCGGTTCGAAGCGTATCTGGCCAATGTGCCGACCTACCTGATCACGGCGGAATATCCGGCGTTTCTCGGCGTCTCGGCCATTCTCGCCGAACAGCTGTCGAACCGCGGCGGCGGCGGCTCGTCGGCCGTGTTCGAGCGGATTCGCCAGATGCGCGATGCGCTGACGCCCGCCGAGCGCCGCGTAGCCGATCTCGCGCTGAACCATCCGCGCTCGATCATCAGCGATCCGATCGTCGACATCGCGCGCAAAGCCGACGTGAGCCAGCCTACCGTGATTCGCTTCTGCCGCTCGCTCGGCTGCCAGGGGTTGTCCGACTTCAAGCTCAAGCTCGCAACGGGGTTGACCGGCACGATCCCCGTCAGTCACAGCCAGGTTCATCTGGGCGACACGGCAACCGATTTCGGGGCGAAGGTGCTCGACAACACGGTCTCGGCCATCCTGCAGCTGCGCGAGCATCTGAACTTCGAGCACGTGGAGACCGCGATCGAATTGCTCAACGGCGCGCGGCGTATCGAGTTCTACGGGCTTGGCAATTCGAACATCGTCGCGCAGGATGCGCATTACAAGTTCTTCCGCTTCGGCATTCCGACGATCGCCTACGGCGATCTCTATATGCAGGCGGCGTCGGCCGCATTGCTCGGCAAGGGCGACGTGATCGTGGCCGTCTCGAAGTCGGGGCGCGCCCCGGAACTGCTGCGCGTGCTGGAAGTCGCGATGCAGGCCGGCGCGAAGGTGATCGCGATCACGTCGAGCAATACGCCGCTCGCCAAGCGCGCGACGGTCGCGCTCGAAACCGACCACATCGAGATTCGCGAGTCGCAGCTCTCGATGATCTCGCGCATCCTGCACCTCGTCATGATCGACATCCTGGCCGTGGGTGTGGCGATTCGCCGGGCGGAGCCGACGACGGAAATGACCCAGGCCGTCGCCAAGGCGCGCTCGGCATCCACCGACGAAACGACGGCCGTGCTCGATTGGCTCAGTCACGGCGCGGCCTCTTCCGCCGCGGATTGATGCGGTTCAGCGCCGGGCAACGAAAACGCCTAACCGGCGCGGCGCCGACGCAGACAATCGGCAAACAGCCCGCGTCCGCCGCCAGGCGGCGCGGGTTTTATTTGTCTCCGGGATGTTTCCCGCCCCCCATACCGTCTTGCCGAATCCGCACTTTCGTATGCGGCAGCGGGGCTCGCAAGGGCTCGGCAGCGACGCCGCGTCGCGACGTCGCACCAAAACGTCGACTTTTCTTCAACGTATTCGCAACATTGGTGCGACAAAAAATGTCGCACCGATGCAACACTTCGCATCGCTAATTAAGCGTTCGCTTTCATTCATTCCCTTATCTGGCAAGGGCCCGAGACTTTCCGTCTCCGACATAGTCCTTTGCGGAACGCGAAACAATCGTCGGCAACTAGTGTTTCTACTAATGAGGGTCCGGAGGCCAGATGCCTAGTATGCCCTCGACTGCCTGGACCCTGCGGCGGCACCGAAACACCCAAAAGGTGAATGGGTCCGCGGCAACGAAATTAACCAATCCGGGTTGCTCATACTGCAACTCTCTCTTCGTCTCGGAGACCATTTGATGAAAAAATCGCTTCTCGCACTCGCAGTGACTGGCGCCTTCGCTGCACCGGCGTTCGCACAAAACAGCGTCACGTTGTACGGCATCGTCGACATCGGCATCAACTACATCAACAACGCGGGCGGCCACGCTGCATGGAAGATGCAAGACGGTTTCCTCCAAGGCAGCCGCTGGGGCTTGAAGGGTTCTGAAGATCTGGGCGGCGGTACGAAGGCCATCTTCCAATTGGAAAACGGCTTCCACCCGACGAACGGTGGCCTCGGCCAAGGTAGTCGTGAATTCGGCCGTCAAGCCTATGTCGGTCTGACGAACGACCAGTTCGGTACGTTGACTCTCGGCCGTCAATATGACCCGGTCGTCGACAACGCACAACCTACGACGTTCAACGGCCAGTGGGGCGCATTGTTCTCGCACCCGGGCGACATCGACAACACGGATAACGCCTTCCGTGTGAACAACGCAGTCAAGTACGTTTCGCCGCGCTTCGGTGGCGTTCAAGGCGAACTGTTCTACGCATTCGGCGGCGTGGCTGGTGCGTTCGGCGCACAAAGCACGATCGGCGCTGGCTTGAACTACTCGGGCGGCCCGCTGTACATCGGCGCTGGCTACTTCTACGCACGTAACCCGGGCGCAGCTACGAACTCGACGATTGGCAACGACTCCAACCTCGGCAGCGGCGGCATCTGGAGCTTCGTGGGTACGCCCCGCAACATGCAGTCGATCAGCGGCGGTGCAACGTACGAGTTCGGCCCGGCTAAGTTCGGCGTCAACGTTTCGGACGTTCGTTTCAACGACGCTCTCGTTGTCGGCGACACGACCCGCTTCGACAGCTATGAAGCGTGGGGCAACTACAGCCTGACGCCGGCTACGACGCTGGGCGCCGGCTACACGTATACGACGGGCAAGGTCGACGCTGCCAACGTGAAGCCGAAGTACGGTCAGTTCAACTTGGTGGCAGATTACCGCTTGTCGAAGCGCACGGACGTCTACGCGCAAGGCGCGTGGAATCACTCGATGAAGGCCGGCGTGACGGCTGACATCTACGCTGCCCTGCTCGGCGGCGCAAGCACAACGAGCAACCAAGTTGTTGCTCGCGTCGGCATCCGCCACAAGTTCTAAGCACAACAACCTGTCGTCCGGCCGGGTTTCGGCCCGCCGGAGCAAGGGTTGGAGCAGTACCCTCAAAGCGCCCCTCGTGGGCGCTTTTTTTATTCGCGCGCCACCGCGCAGCTGGCTGGCCATTCGGCCGAGGGCCCGGCAGCCCTGCTTTCGGTACAATTGGCGCCATCCTACCGGTCGGGCTCCCCGCCCGTGCAAGCCGGTCCATCGTCGAACCGATCTCGCCCATGTCCAGCAACCAAGCTCTATTCGAACGCGCGCAGCAAACCATTCCCGGCGGCGTCAATTCGCCCGTGCGCGCCTTTCGCTCCGTTGGCGGCACCCCGCGTTTCGTCAAACGTGCGCAAGGCCCCTACTTCTGGGACGCCGAAGGCACGCGTTACATCGACTACATCGGCTCATGGGGCCCGATGATCGTCGGCCACGTTCACCCCGAAGTGCTCGAAGCCGTTCAGCGCGTGCTCGTCGACGGCTTCTCATTCGGCGCGCCGACCGAAGCCGAGATCGAAATCGCCGAAGAAATCTGCAAGCTGATGCCGTCGGTCGAAAAAGTGCGGCTCGTGTCCAGCGGCACCGAAGCGACGATGAGCGCGCTGCGCCTCGCGCGCGGCTTCACGCAGCGCAATCGCATCGTCAAATTCGAGGGCTGCTACCATGGCCACGCCGACAGCCTGCTCGTCAAAGCCGGCTCGGGCCTGCTGACGTTCGGCAATCCCACGTCGGCCGGTGTGCCGTCCGATATCACCAAGCACACCACGGTGCTCGAATACAACAACACGCAAGCGCTGGAAGAAGCGTTCGCCGCCTTCGGCGATGAGATTGCGGCGGTCATCGTCGAGCCCGTCGCCGGCAACATGAACCTCGTGCGGGGCAACCCGGAATTCCTGCAAGCGCTGCGGCGTCTCTGCACGCAGCACGGCGCCGTCTTGATTTTCGACGAGGTCATGTGCGGCTTTCGCGTCGCGCTCGGCGGCGCTCAGGCGCTGTACGACATCACGCCGGATCTCACCTGCCTGGGCAAGGTCATCGGCGGCGGCATGCCGGCGGCGGCATTCGGCGGCAGGCAGGACATCATGTCGCTGCTTGCACCCGAAGGCGCCGTCTATCAGGCGGGCACGCTGTCGGGCAACCCGATCGCCGTCGCGGCGGGATTGAAGACGCTCGAACTCATCCAAGCGCCCGGTTTCTACGAGCGCCTGACGGCGCAGACGGCCCGGCTCACGAGTGGCCTGACAGCCGCCGCGCACGAAGCGGGCGTGGCGTTCTGCGCCGACGCCGTGGGCGGCATGTTCGGCCTCTACTTCACCGCGCAGGTGCCCGCGAGCTTTGCCGACGTCTCGCGCAGCGATATCGCCCGCTTCAACACGTTCTTTCATCAGATGCTCGACGCGGGCGTGTATTTCGCTCCTTCCGCCTATGAGGCCGGCTTCGTATCGAGCACGCATGACGACGCCGTCATCGATGCCACGATCGAAGCGGCACGCCGCGCATTTGCGGCGCGCGCCTCCTAAGACCCCGGCGCGCCCATGTTCTCCGAAGCCGACTTCATCCATATGCAGCGCGCGCTGACGCTCGCCGCGCGCGGCATGTACACGACAACGCCGAACCCACGTGTAGGCTGCGTGCTCGTCAAAGACGGCGTGCCGATCGGCGAAGGGTACACGCAGCCGGCCGGCCAGGATCACGCCGAGGTGCAGGCGCTCAAGGATGCCCGCAGGCGCGGCCACGACCCGCAAGGCGCGACGGCCTATGTCACGCTCGAACCGTGCAGCCACTTCGGCCGCACGCCGCCCTGCGTGCATGCGCTCATCGACGCGCGCGTGAAGCGTGTGATCGCGGCGATGGAAGATCCGAATCCGCAGGTGTCGGGGCGCGGCCTGTCGCGGCTGCGCGACGCCGGCATCGACGTGCGGTGCGACTTGCTCTCGAACGAAGCGCGCGAGTTAAACATCGGGTTCGTCTCGCGCATGACGCGCGGACGTCCGTGGGTACGGATGAAAGTGGCGGCTTCGCTCGATGGCCGCACGGCGCTGCCGTCGGGCGAGAGCCAGTGGATCACGGGCGCCGCCGCGCGCGCCGACGGCCATGCATGGCGTGCGCGCGCCTGCGCAATCCTGACGGGCATCGGCACCGTGCGCGATGACGATCCGCAGTTGACGGTGCGGGAGGTGGACACGCCGCGGCAGCCGCTGCGCGTGCTCATCGACAGCCGGCTCGATGTTCCGCTCACTGCACGGCTGCTGGACGGCACGCCGCCGCTCGTTTTCTGCGGACGCATCGATGAGCGCAATGCGGCGCATGCCGATGCCCTCGCTGCGCGCGGCGTCGAAATCGTGCCGCTTGCGAACGCCCAGGGCAAGGTCGATTTGCCGGCGATGCTGAAGGCGTTGGCCGAGCGCGGCATCAACGAACTGCATGTGGAAGCCGGGCATCGGTTGAACGGCTCGCTGCTGCGCGAAGGTTGTGTCGACGAGTTGCTCGTGTACCTGGCGCCAAGCCTGCTGGGTGCCGGCTCGGCAGGTATGTTCGACCTGCCGGCGCCGGCCACGTTGGACGCGCGCACGGCGCTCGTTTTTCATACGGTCGAACGTGTCGGCGACGACGTGCGCATCTTGGCGCGGCTGCTGCCGCCGCCGACAGCCAGATGAACTGAATGCATGAATAACTGAAAAGGACGCTCACGATGTTTACCGGAATCGTCGCGGCTGTCGGCCGTATCGAAGCAGTGAAGCCGCTCGGCACGGATGAAGCCGCCGGCGTGCGTTTGACGATCGATGCGGGCGCGCTTGATTTGACCGACGTGGCGCTCGGCGACAGCATTGCGATCCAGGGCGCCTGCATGACGGTGGTCGAAAAGACGGCACGCACGTTCGATGTCGATGTCTCGCGGGAAAGCCTCAACTGCACGATCGGGCTCGCAGCGCCGGGCGACGTCAATCTCGAGAAGGCGCTGACGGCACACGAGCGCTTGGGCGGCCACATCGTCTCCGGGCATGTCGATGGGCTCGGCACGGTGGCTCGCTTCGCACCTGTCGGCGAGTCGCACGAATTGCGGATCGTCGCGCCGAAAGATATCGGCCGCTACCTCGCGTACAAGGGCTCAATTACGGTGAACGGCGTCAGCCTGACCGTCAACAGCGTTGACGATGGCGACGACGGCTGCGAGTTCTCGATCAATCTGATTCCGCATACCGTCGAAGTGACGACGCTCAAGCACTTGAAGGCCGGCGATAAGGTCAATCTCGAAGTCGATTTGATTGCGCGGTATGTCGAAAGGATGTTGTCGACGGCGTCGACCATTCAGCGTAGCTGACCGCTGCGCGGAGCCTCGCAGCGTGAATATTTTTCGCTCTGAGACAAGTCGCTCATTTGCGACTCTGCAACTCTTGGGCACTTTGCACCCGGCACGTTGGGTTTTGGCCCTGCTGCCCACTCAAACCGAACTACGCCACGGCAACTCGCGATTGAGCGGCCACCCCTCCACCGCTCGCCAACTCTTTCAACGCCCGCTCCGGAGACACGGGGCCCTTGTAAAGGGGGCTACATGGCGTGTGCGCCAGTTTTAGCGACAGATCGATGAGTTCGTTCGGTTTGTCGTGGGCGCGGTAGGCTTCGGCGAGATGCGCAAACTCGGTCATGATGCCGACAACGCTGCGATTTTGCGTCTTCGTGTATTTGACGCTGTGCATTTCGGACACCTCCGATTCGATGAACGGACGCGGTACGCCGTGCGCGGTCAATATATCCACCAGTGCCTCAGGGAATCTGAGCGCTAAGCTTGCCGCCGGAGCCAACGGCATCAGCACCGGCAGTAGCGTCCGCTCACTCACGAGCATCGCAATGTGCGGCCTCCAGGACAAAACCGTTGCGTACCAGTTGCCCAGCTTCGTCGTGCCACTTCCGGCCTCGACGACGTCGGGTTTCAGACGCTGGAGCAGCTTTTGAGTGCAGCAAAGATACAGCATTGAAAAAGGGACCGTTCGTATATCGACAGAAGATGTACGCCTTTTGTGCTAACATGACGTACATCTGAAGGAGAATTTCATGAGCACATCGACCCGTTCCGCTCGCCTGGGTTTGCGGGCCACGCCACAGCAGGAAGCAGTGCTGCGCCGTGCAGCCGAGATCGCGCACAAATCAATGACCGATTTTATTCTCGATAGCGCTTGCCAGGTTGCCGAACGAACTCTGCTTGACCAGCGTTTGTTCCTCGTAACGGAAAGCCAATCGCAGGCGCTGCTTGACATGCTCGATCGTCCGACCCAAGACAATGCGGGCTTGAAGGAGTTGTTCTCCCGAACGGCGCCTTGGGAAAACTGATGTCGCTGTCCGCACTGCAAGCACTAGGCTCCAACCATGTATTGGAGGACTTCGATTGCGGCAAGCCCGGGCTGAATGACTGGCTCCTGCGCCATGCACGGCAGGCGCAAGCTAGTGGCTCGGCCAAGACCTACGTCGTTACCGAAGATCAACGCCTGGTTGGATACTACAGCCTAGCGGTTGGACAAATCGATACGATTGAGGCACCCGATCGAGTCCGCAAAGGGATGGGAGCCTATCCAATCCCTGTGGTCATCCTTGCTCGGCTGGCGGTGGCAATGCAGGACCATGGTCGTGGTGTCGGAATTGGCATGCTGCAAGACGCAATCCGGCGTACAGTGGCCATCGCCGAACAAGTCGGCGTTCGCGCGCTGCTGACACACCCGATCGATGAGGATGCAGCTCGGTTTTATTTGCGTTTCGGATTTGAAGCTTCACCGGTGCGAGAGCAGCAATTGCTGCTATTGCTCAAGGACGCTCGTCGACTACTCATGCCTGCCGCATCGGGCAAACAGGCGTAGGGATCGTCTATCGATGTCTCGCTACAGCTCGCGTGACATGACGGTGTTTCTGACGGTATACGCAAACGCGGCCAAATCACCCACCTTGCGGGACAAGCATCTCCGGCCGAGCTCAACATAATTGCGCGGTATGTGGAAAGGATGCTGTCATCGGCGTCCCCCAAGGGACGCTCGTAACGGGTTAAACCAGCGCGAGCTTCGAGTTTTAGCAACCACCTACCCAAAGGACAAGGATTGAACGACTCTCCAACAGTTCGTGTTTAGGGACGGAAAGGTGGCCATCCCGTTCGCGACGCCGACACAACGCCAGGGATTAGCGAACTGGCGCGTTTGCGCGCCGAAAATGCACGGCTCCGTGCCGTGCTCGATGCGCACGGCATCGACTTCCAACGGTCGTTGGCCGAGCCAGCAGCCCCGCCGCAGACGGAGGTGTGCCGACTTAGTACGGACGAGAAAGTCGCTTTGTTTCGCCGGCTGTTTCAGGGTGCTGTCCGCACTGTAAACACCATGCGCCGAACTTGTGTTGGGAGGCTTCGCGTGCGCACATATCGGAATTCGGAATAAGGCAAGACCAAGCCAACGCGCAGGCCGCCCCTCTGATCCGACTAGTCGCCAAGCACCCGGAAACACTTCGGATGCTGGAAACGCTCTGGTCAGGGGCCGGCGATAGGCACCGAATGCCAATGGGACGGTCCACCATCAGCGGCGAAACACATTTCTGTTAGCTATAATGCGCATAAATTCCCACATTCAAGGGAGGAGTATGCGACACATGAGAACCGATACCGCTCCACGCAGGGCGACCAACATCAGCCTGCCCGAGGACGTCTACAAGGACGCGAAGGAGCTCGGGATCAACTTTTCGCAGACGTGCGAACGAGCCCTCCGGCAGGCAGTGCAGGCGGAGAAAGATCGCCAATGGGCGATCAAACACGCTGACTTTATCCAGGCTTACAACGACATGATCGAGCGCGACGGCCTGCCGCTTGCTCAGTACCGGACGTTCTGATGGCCCGTTTCGACGTATTCTCCAACCCCGGTGGGCACGCCGGTACGCCTTATGTGGTCGAGGTTCAAGGAAATCATTTGTCCGGACTGGCAACTCGCGTGGTCATCCCCCTGCGCAGGTTGGACCGGATCGCCCCGGTACCGCTTCCGCCGGATTTGATCCCCGTGTTCATCATTGAGGGGATTGAGTGCATGCTCGACACGCCGACGCTCGCAGCAGTTCCAAGGAGCGCGCTGACCAAGCCGGTTAGCTCGCTGGTACATCGGCAAGACGAAATCATATCGGCTCTAGATAGACTACTTGGCGGGTGGTGAGCTTTTCAGCTTCGTCCGCTAATTCATCGCATCAAACCGCTCCCGAAACAACCTCGCCTCTTCACGAAGCCACCGCGTAAACAGACGAAGACCGCGCTTGGGGCGCGACGTAGGCATCTCCACGAGGCGATAAGAGAAGCCTGGCAGGCACGGCCCCTCTACGCGACGCAGGCGTCCCGTCCGCAGTGCCTCGTCGATCAGGACGTTGCTGCACATCAGCGGACCCAGACCACATTCGGCGGCATACAGCGCCAACATTTCCTCGCTGTACCACGACATGCGGAAGTCGACGCTCCGATCGTGCCCGGCAAGCGCGAGCCATGCGGACCAGTCAGGGCCGTTGAGCGCGCGATTTTCCCATTGGTAGGCAAGCAGCGGATACTTGCGAAAATCGTCGATCGTCGGAACGCGATCCTCGGGACAAATGCTGCGATCGGCAACGGCGATATAGCAGTCCTCCAGAATCACGCAATCCTGCTGCCCTGTTTCGACCTTCCCATACCGTATCGCGAGGTCGACATCTTCCGCACGCAGGTCGACCGCTCGCTCCGAACCGTGGATATGCACCACCACATCCGGGTGGATCGCGTTGAACCGCGCCAGCCTGGGCATGAGCCAGCGCTCGGCGAACGCCCGCGTGGCCGAGATCCTGATCGAATCCTCGTTGACGTCGGCATGGACGATGTCGAACGCCCGGGCGATCTGGTCGAAGCCGTCGCGCAGGATCGGGTAAATCGTTTTGCCGATCGGCGTCAGCGTGACGGCGCGCCCCGTTCTTTCGAAGAGCTTGTGCCCGAGGCGGTCCTCCAATTGTCGTATCTGATGGCTCACCGCCGTGATCGTCACGGACAATTCGGCCGCAGCCGCGGTAAAGCTCTGATGCCGGGCAGCAGCCTCGAATGCGCGGACCGAATTGAGCGGTGGCAACTTACGCATGGCGAAATACCTTCATCTGGATGGCGGTCGCAGTGAACGGATTCTACCGAGCGAACGAGGACATGCTCGCGTGAAGCGTCTCAACGAGTCCGCCAGCACCGCCGCGGGCCGATCGCGTTCAGCTTATCGAATAATGCGCGTCCGTCGGCATCATCCCGTTGACTGCCGTCACATCTTGCGGGCAGGCCGACATCACGACGATCAGATCCATCTCCGCACGCAGCACGACATACTGCCCGGCCTGGCTGACCGGCGGCAGGAATTCGAGCCGGCCATCCTCGTGCACGGGCACATTCATGAACAAATTCAGGGGACATGGCGTTTCGTTCGACCGGATGCCCAGCCTCGCAAGTGCGATCGCGAGATTGTCGGTGCAATTGTCGTGATGCCCGGCGACCTGCAATTGCTGATAGCGATGTTTGTCGCAGGCGGCGATCAGGGTGTCGTGGATGCCTGGCGTCGTGTCTTCGATCAGCGTCAGGATGGGGCGTCGACGATTCGTCAGCAGCGTATCGCCGACCTTTGGCGAGAGCTTCAACATCGACGCACGGCTGTGCTCCATCGACATCGATTCGTCGATGTCTTCCTGATTGAATGCCCATGTGTCGACCACCTGATGACCATACGTGTTGACGACTTTGAGCGCCATACCCTTGGCAAGTCTGACCGCTACGCCGCTACGGGCGGGAATGGTGGTCAATTTGCCGTCGGGCAGTGAGATTGTCGGGTTCATGATCTGTATACCTTCAGATTTTCATTGGACTTATCGAGCCTGCAGTGCCGACTCGACCGCGAGACACGCGCGCAATAGGCGATCGTCGTGCCCTCTCGGTGCGCAGATGAGCAGCGACGTAGGCAGCCCCTGCTCATCGACGCCGGATGGCATGGCGACGCCAGGCATATCGAGCAGACTACCCGGCATGGTGAGCGCCAGCGTCGCCAGGTTGCTTGTGGCAAACCAATCGTCGTCGTCCTCGAGCGCGGCCAGCAACGGGGCGACGTGCTTGACCGTCGGCGTAATCAGCAAAGCGCCGTCCAGTTCGTGCAGCATGCTCAGCATCAACTCGGCCCGCAGCGCTCGGATGCGTGCTTGCGCTTGCCGATCCAACGCTTTCGCCGCCACCAACCGGTTGCGGATGCGGCGATCGACCTGCCCGCCTCGTTCGCCTTCGACGACGGGCCGAAGCAGGCGCCAGGCTTCGATCGCACCGAGCCATCCATGAGCTTCGATTGATTCGCGCGTACGCATGAGCGTGCGGACGGGACGCACTTCTACGCTCGCCCCGCATTGGCGCAAACGAGCCGCGGCCTGTCGCAGATTCGCCGCGACAGCTGCTTCCAAAGCTGCATCGGCGAACACCGGCGAATCGACGATAAACCGAAGCTGCGCAAGTGGCGTCGGACTTGCCGGGCGATCCATGCGCCCGCGCATTGCGCCGTCGAGCAGCACACAATCTTCAACGGTACGGGCGAGCGGCCCGAGACTGTCCAGCGTAACGGCCAGCGGGAGTACGCCATGCATGTCATAACGCCCCGTCGACGCGCGAAAGCCGACCAATCCGTTGAACGCGGCCGGCACGCGGATCGACCCGGCCGTGTCGGTACCGATTGCGGCCGTCACGATGCCGCGCTGCACGGCGATTGCCGATCCGGAAGACGATCCACCCGGCACGCGCGGTGCGTTCGCATGAAAGTCCGCAGTCGGCGTGCCGAAGTGTGGGTTGAGCCCGAGACCGGAATACGCAAACTCGCTCAAGTTGGTCTTACCCACCGGGATCATCCCCATCGCCCGCATCGCAGCGATCACTGCGGCATCGCGGGTCGCGGGTGGCGAGTCAATTCGTGTGGTCGAACCAGCCGTCGTACGCATGCCCGCGACATCGATCATGTCTTTGACGGCGAAGGGGATGCCGTCGAGTGGGCTGAGCGGCGCACCGAATCTGCGCCGCTGTGCCGATTGCCCGGCAGCGTCGAGCGCCGAATCGTCGAGCGAAATGAAGACGCCTCGCGCCTCGCGCGATTTGCCTATTGCGATGCTGACCAGTTCGACCGCATCGAGGCTTCCCTCGCGTAGCTTCGACGCGGTCTGGACCATCGTCAAATGCGGCTGCATGGATGCTCGATCCATATCGGGCTGCTAGCGAACGCCGGCCAACTGACGGACCAGAACCGGCACCGCGGCAAACGCATCGGCCACCGAAGCATCATGCCGGGCATCGCCGAATTCCTGGTAGCTGATGCTGATAGCGTGACTTTCTTCAACGCCCAGATAGTGCGCACAGGTCAGGATGTGCGTTTCAAGGTGATTCATTTTTTCGCGGACGCCGCCGGGCCCGAATCCGAATTCGCCATGTGAGCTCAGAATGACGAGCTTCTTGCCGCGCATGACGGGTTCCAATGGGAAGTCGCCCCGCGCCAGATCGAACGTGAACGTCTTGCCGATGCGAATCACCTTGTCGAACCACGACTTCAGCGCCGCCGGCATGCCGTAGTTGTACATGGGCGTACCGATCACGATCAGATCCGCGCGGTCGATCTCATCGATCAGTTCGTCGGACAGACGCAACAGCTCGCGTTGCTCCGGCGTCAGCTGCGCTTCGGGCGTAAACACTGCAGCGATCCACTCTTCCGTGATGATCGGCGGCGGGTTGGCCCCGACGTCCCGCGTAATGATTTGCGCTGCGGGCTCGATTTGCGTCCAGGCGTCGATGAAGGAGCCGGATAGCTTACGACTAAGCGATCGTCCGTTGCGCGCGCTCGCGTTGATGTGAAGTAGCGTAGTCATGACGTGTGTGTTCCGTTATTGGCGAAGAGTGAAAAACCCGGAACACCGATTTAGACATAACGCCGACGTTCGCGCGATTGACGATTCCTTTGCACGTGTTGAACAAAACTCAAGTCTCACGGCGTACGCCACCCGTTGCATTTTTCTCAACGACGGTTGAGAACTCTTCGATTTCGCCGTTTATTTGTCTCCGTTCAAATGCCCACTCAACCCACCAGAGTCACGAGATTTCATGAGGAGACATTCGTGCCAGACGACAAAAGAGCGGACAAAAGAGCGAATCAGACAGCGGAGCACACAGCGCGAGCGAATGCGAACGCTGACGCCGCATACGATATCCATGGCATCGAGCCCGTGCCCGATCAAAGCCGGACCTCGGGACAGCTCGATCAGTTTTGGATCTGGGCCGGTGCAAACGTTGCGCCGATCAACTGGGTGCTCGGCGCCATCGGCATCCAATCGGGCTTGAGCCTTCTCGAGACGCTCGCAGTCATTGTCATCGGCAATGTGTTTGGATGCGCGTTGTTCGGCGCCATGTCCGTGATCGGACATCGATCGGGCGTACCGCAAATGGTGCTGTCGCGGCTCGCTTTCGGTCGGCGAGGCGCATGGCTCCCCACGCTCATGCAAGTGTTGATGCCGATGGGCTGGGTTGCGATCAACACGTGGATCGTGCTCGACCTCGCGGTTGCCGCGCTCGATCGAATGGGTTTGCGCGGCGGGATCGAACTCAAGTACGCGATTGCATTCGCGGTCATGGTGATCCAGGTCGGGATCGCAACCTGGGGCTTTCAGGCGATTCGACGTTTTGAGCGGTACACGATGCCGGTCGTCCTTGCGATCATGCTTGTCATGACCGTCCTTGCCTTCGTACATGTCGATATTCGCTGGGCCGTCTCAACGGCTCATGGTGTCGGCAAGCTTTCGGCAATGAGCCAGCTCATGACCGCGATCGGCATCGGCTGGGGCATTTCATGGCTCGTCTACGCGTCGGATTACACGCGCTTCACCCAACCGCACCTGGACAGCGGGCAGGTATTTCGCGCGACCTCGCTCGGTATGTTCGTGCCGACCGTCTGGCTCGCTTTTCTGGGAGCGGCGATTGCGTCGGCCGGCGGCGGCGCCGACCCCGCGCAACTGATCATTGCCGTGTTCGGTGCAATGGCGTTGCCCGTCTTGCTCGTACTGCTTCACGGTCCCGTCGCGACCAATATCGTCGTCATCTATTCGGCCGCACTCGCCACGCTATCGCTCGATCTGCGAATCGCGCGCCGGGTCGTGTCCCTCGTTTCCGGCGTCGTCGGCCTCGGCGTTCTCTATCTGTTTCTTCATTCGGGTGCGTTTGCCAATACGTTTGAAGACGTGATGGTCTTCTTTGTCGTTTGGATCGCGCCATGGGCCGGCATCGTGCTCGTCGATTTCTATGTCCTTCGGCGCGGCCGAATCGATGTCGGCGCGCTCTACCGGCATCACTCCGTCAGCGAATGTGGAGACGTCAACGTGTCCGGCATCGCGGCCCTTGCACTGGGTGTGCTCGCGGCCTGGCTCTTTCAGGTCAGCAATATCAAGGCGCTCCAGGGGCCGATCGCCATGGCGCTGGGCGGCATCGATCTCTCGTGGCTTGCCGGGCTCGGCGTAGGCGGAGGGAGCTACTACCTCCTTCATCTTGCGCGGCGCGGCACCCGCTCCGAGCAAGCATCACTCGCGAACGGCAGGAGTTCGACATGAACAGCGTGCGCATGGACAACATCAGTTGGGTCGAATACAAGCAGCGGGTCGATGCGGGATCGGTCGTCTTCCTGCCGTGCGGCGCGACGGAACAACATGGACCGCATCTCCCGCTCGGCACCGATGCCTTGCTGGCGAGCGCGATCAGCGAGGATGTCGCGCGGCTGGTAGGCGGTCTCGTCGCGCCCGCCATTTCCTATGGCTATAAATCTCAGCCCAGGAGCGGCGGCGGTCAACACTTTTGCGGCACCACGAGCGTGGACGGCGCGACGCTGAGCGCAATGGTCCGCGACGCCGTCCGGGAATTTCACCGACACGGTGTCAAGCGGCTCGTCGTTGTCGTCGGGCACTTTGAAAACCAGTGGTTCGTCACCGAGGGGATCGATCTGGCGATGCGCGACATCGGCGAGCGCAATACGATCGAAGTCATGCGTGTCGAGCATTGGGAATTCTGTCGCAGAGAAACGCTCGATGTTATTTTTCCCGACGGGTTTCCGGGCATCGCGCTCGAACATGCGGCCGTGATCGAGACGTCGATGATGCTTCACTACTACCCTCAATGGGTTTCGCTCGACCGCATTCCAAGTCATGGCCCGGCCGACTTCCCGCCCTACGATATGTTCCCAGCCCGCAAGGAATGGGTCCCGGCGAGCGGCGTGCTGTCGTCGGCGAAGGAATCGAGCAGCGAAAAAGGGCGTCTGCTCGTCAGAGATATCGTTGACTCGATGGCGACCGCTGTGTGTGACGAATTCGACTTGGCGGCGCGCCCGTCTCCTCACGACGACGAGTCGGGCGCACTACCTTTCAACGGCGCTGCTTCGTCAGCGTGACAGTCTCGAACAACTCGTAGTCGCCCGTCGGCGCCCGATCCGCGCCCGGCGCGTGATAGTAGTTCATCGTGATCGTCGACTTGCCGCCGTGTTCGCCCGGATCGACATCGAACACGGCGATACCGTATCCCGTGCCCGTATCGCGCTGCGCGGACCACACTGCGTCTTCCACGGCATCTGCCGGCGCGCGCACGAACACGCCCTCCGTTGCACCCGGCCTCGGCCGATTGGGCTTCGTAAACACCTTCGCTTGCGGATTGCCGGTGCCCGCATCGACGCCATACACGTCGAGCGGAGCGCTCGTACCGCCGCCGCCGAGGATCAGGTGAATCGTGCCGCGGCTCATGTCGAACGTATTGGCGCCGAGCTGCGCGTGACGAACCGGCCGTGGCGTCAGCGTATCGACGCGTTCGCCGGTTGTGACGTCCGTGCCCAAATGCCGGAAGCAACCGCACACCGGGTAGCTGCGTTCGTAGTCGTGATCGTGGCCGCACAGCACGAGATCGACGCCGTAGCGCTCGAACAGCGGCAACCATTCTTCGCGTAGCGCCTTGTCGGATCCATTGCCCGTCTTCGACGAACTCAGCGCGTCCTGATGCATTTGCACGACGATCCAGTCGATGCCGCGGTCGTCCGCCGCGCGGCGCAAGGTTTTCTCGAGCCAACGCGTCTGTTCGCCGTTGCTGTAGCCTCGCACGTAGAGCGAAGTGCCGGGCTGGATCGGCGCGTTGCCGGTGCTCTGCGCCGGCACGAGCGGCGCCGGCCCCGCGACGAATGCAGCGGCGTCCTGGTAGACGATGTCGTCGGCATCGAGCGAAATGAACAATACCGAGCTGACCTGGAACGCGTACCAACGCCCCGGGAACCGCGTACCGTTCTCGGGCAGCGTGTAGCGCGTCAAATAGGAATCGAGGCCCTGGGCGCCGTTGTAGAACTCGAGTTCGTGATTGCCGGGGCATGGCATCCACGGGCGGTTCGCCGCCGATGTCTGGTTGTTGTTGCCGAAGTCGCGCCAGACGTCGGGTTGATGAGTC
Organism: Trinickia soli; assembly: GCF_002879855.1. Classification (GTDB taxonomy): domain Bacteria; phylum Pseudomonadota; class Gammaproteobacteria; order Burkholderiales; family Burkholderiaceae; genus Trinickia; species Trinickia soli. Next base: position 125,931 of record NZ_PNYB01000003.1, read on the forward strand.
GGATTCAGATTCGCGTAACAAAGATCGCCGTTCAGTAAATGAAACAACGGCTGGAAGCGCTCGACGGCTTCGACGGCAAACCGGCTTTGCGGCGACGACAGCACCCAGGCCGTGTTGGGCGTGGCGAGGTCGCCGTAACTCGTGAAGCGAAACGGCTTGCGGCCGCGCGGCGCAGTCGTGAAGCTCGCGGCGAACGGGCTGCCGATGCGGCTGCTATTGTCCGCCGTTACTTCGTAGCGATAGGTCGTGCCCGGCTTGAGATCCCCCAGACGGGCGTGGTAAGTGAAGACCACGGCACCATTGAGCCCGTCGGTGTAGGTGCGCTGAACGGCATGCACCGTTTCGCTGTGACCGTGATCGGCCGTTACGGTGACGCGCGGATGGACCGACGCCGCTTGCGACGCCCACGATACGACCACTTCACTCGTTGGATCGGCGCCCCAGGTCAGGTGGATCTGCTCGGGCGTACCGTCGGCCGTAGCGTTCGTGTCCGCCCCTTTGGCGGCGACGGTCAGCGCGCCCGCCGCACTCGCCAATCCCGATGCGCCCGCGAGTTTCAGAAAGCCGCGGCGCGACACACCCACGATCGATTCGTTCGAAGATGGATCGGGGGCTTTGTTCGTTGTCATGTCGTCAGTGCCTCTCAAGTGGGGTGGTTCATGCATCGGCCGTGCGCCTTCAGCGCGCAGGTGGGCTCGGGCACGATACGGCGGGCCAATGAAATACAGATGACACTGACGCGGCCCGGCTAACAACGGCTGCGCCATCTCAGTGCAAGCGCTCGCTCAGAGTGCAGACGCTCGTTGGCTGTGCATGAATCGCACTTGTGCTGTGCAGCCTCGCCATGCCGCGAGCACCGCGGCATCACACCGCAATGGTGCGCGAACCGCGTCGCGACGCGATCTCGCACAATATCGGAACGGCGATTCACCGACATGGCCCATAACTTGCGTTCCATGCCTTCTTTTTGCGCACAGACCTGAACCATGACTGAACTGAAATCGGGCGCCGATACTTTATTTCTTTTACTGGGCGCCGGGATGGTGCTCGCGATGCACGCCGGCTTCGCCTTCCTGGAACTGGGCACCGTCCGCAAGAAAAACCAGGTCAACGCGCTCGTCAAAATCCTCGTCGATTTTGCAGTGTCTACGATCGCGTACTTCTTCATCGGCTACACGATCGCTTACGGCGTGCAGTTCTTCGGCAACGCCGCCACGCTCGCCGAGCACAACGGCTACGCCCTCGTTCGATTCTTCTTTTTGCTGACGTTCGCCGCCGCGATACCGGCCATCGTCTCGGGCGGCATCGCAGAGCGGGCCAGATTCAATCCGCAACTGTGCGCGACCTTCATGCTCGTCGGCTTCGTTTACCCCTTTTTCGAAGGCATCGCCTGGAACGACCGGTTCGGTCTGCAGAGTTGGCTGGCCTCTGCGGTTGGCGCTCAGTTTCACGATTTCGCCGGCTCGGTCGTCGTGCATGCGTTCGGCGGCTGGGTGGCTTTGCCGGCCGTGTTGCTGCTCGGCGCGCGCCGAGGCCGGTATCAGCGTGACGGGCGCATCGCGGCGCACCCGCCGTCGAATATCCCGTTTCTCGCCCTCGGGGCCTGGGTGCTCGCGGTCGGCTGGTTCGGCTTCAACGTCATGAGCGCGCAGACACTCGATAAGATCAGCGGACTGGTCGCCGTCAATTCGTTGATGGCGATGGTCGGCGGCACGCTGGCCGCTTGCCTCGCCGGGCGCAACGATCCGGGCTTCGCCTATAACGGCCCGCTCGCGGGGCTGGTCGCCGTGTGCGCCGGCTCCGACGTCATGCATCCGATCGGCGCGCTCGTCACCGGTGCGATCGCCGGCGCGCTGTTCGTCTATATGTTCACCTGCGTGCAAAATCGCTGGCGCATCGACGACGTGCTCGGCGTCTGGCCGCTACACGGGATGTGCGGCGCGTGGGGTGGCATTGCCGCGGGGATCTTCGGGTTGCCGGCGCTCGGCGGCGCCGGCGGCGTGTCGTTGCTCGCGCAAGTGATCGGCACGCTGGCGGCGATCGTCGTTGCGACCGCTGGCGGCGCCCTCGTCTACGGCATTCTGCGCGCGACGGTCGGGATCCGGCTCGACAATGAAGCCGAATTCGATGGCGCCGATCTCTCGATTCATAACATCGGCGCGACACCCGAGCGCGAAACGGTAGTCTGAACATCGCGGCTGGGCCGCAGGTCTGAACCAGCCGGCCTCCTTCCTCGACGATCAAGCCACGTGCGCCGCCACGCGGCTTGTTATCGCGCGGCACACGCCGATTCGCTCCGGCGCGGCTGCGCGAGGCGCCCCGCCTCGGGTGCAGCGCTCGATCAGTCTCGCTGCTTCGCCCCCGTAGCCAACCCGGTTGCCGGCTGCCACAGCGACGCCCGCGCTGCGGCCATCCTGCCCGACGCGGCGCGACCACTGAAGCCCCTTCGATCAAGTCGTGAACTTGAAAGCGTCCCAAAATTATGTAATGCTAATCGTTCTCATTTGCATTTATAATCACCGCTGCTCGAAACAATGCAGCCGCGCTCCACCGCCTGCCGCGATAGCGGCGGGCCGCGCGACAGATACAGGGGTTCGTTTTCATGTTGACCAAGACGCCGCTAGCACGAGCGCTCAAACTCGCGTTCGCGCTCCATGTCACGGCGCTGCCACTTGCCGCACACGCTCAACAGGCTTCGGGGGCGCCGGGCAGCCCGCCGCGCAAAAATGTCGTCGCCGGTCCGGGCGAAAGCGCGCAAGCGGCCGCAACGGCTTCGGCGCCATCGGGCTTGACTTCGATCACGGCATTGCCGGCGGTTGAGGTCGGCGGCAACGCGCTTCATCACGATTTCCGCAGCGAGACCTCTACGGTCGGCGCCAAGGCACCGACGGCTCAGCGCGACATCGCGCAATCGGTCACCGTAATCAACCAGGCGCTCATGAAGTCGCAGGGCGCGACCTCGTTCCAGGACAGTCTTCGCAACGCGCCGGGCATTACGATCGGCGGCGCGGAAGGCGGGCAGATCGGCAACAACATCAACCTGCGCGGCTTCACGGCGCAGAACGACATCTATCTCGACGGCTTCCGCGATCGCAACCAGTACTACCGCGACACGTTCGACCTCGAATCGATCGAAGTGCTCTATGGCCCGTCTTCAATGCTGTTCGGCCGCGGGTCGACGGGCGGCGTCATCAATCAGGTCAGCAAGCGGCCGACGTTGAAAGCGTCCGGCGAAATTTCGACGACACTCGGCACGCATGATCGGTACCGCACGGCAGTCGATCTGAACCGCCCACTGACCGAAACGGCGGCCTTTCGTATCGATGCGTTCGGCCAATCGCTGGGGTCGACGCGGGACGTGATGAAGAACAAGGACTACGGGATTGCGCCGTCGATTCGGTTCGGAATCGGCACGCCGACCGAAATCACGCTGTCGGCACTGATCCAGCACAACTACGACATGCCCGATTACGGCGTGCAGTCGATCGACGGGCATCCGTTCGCGCCATCGATGCATACGGACTACGGGCTGACGGACGACCGCACGATTCAAGACGTGCAAACGCTGACGGCCCGCATCGATCACAAGGTATCCGACTCGCTCTCGGTGTCGAACCAGACACGCTTCTCGCATTCGATGACCGATGCGCGCGAGACGGCCGCAGCCAAAGTGCTGACGGGCCCGCTTGCGAGCAGCACCCCGCTGTCGAACGGCAACTACACGACACTGCCGCTCGAAGACCTCTACGTCCGACTCGCAAGCCACGACCGAGTGATCGAGAATCACTCGGTCTATAACGAGACGATGGTCCGCTATCGATTCGATACGGGGCCGCTCGGCCACGACTTGATCGGGGGCGCGCAGCTCGGCCACGACAGCTACGGCAACCAGGCGTACACGCGCAACAACATGCCGATCGTGTCGCTGGTCGATCCTGTCTATATGGGCACACCGTCGAGCGTCACGCAGACAGTCGGCAACCGTGCCGATTCGGGCGCAACGTCGCTGGCCGCGTATCTGAACGACACGGTGTCGGTCGGTCAGCATTGGAAAGTGATTGGCGGGCTCCGCTGGGATCGCTTTCAGGCGCATATCCGCAATACGGTCAACGCACCCGCTTATGCGGCGCAAACGAACTACTTCACGAGCGTGCGCGCGGGCGCTATCTATCAGCCCACCGATTGGCAGTCCTATTACGTCTCTTACGGCACGTCGTTCAACCCATCGCTCGAAGCGCTGACGGTCACGAACCTGACGCAGAACCTCGCCCCCGAGCATACGAAGTCGTACGAGATCGGCGGCAAGTGGGATTTGCTCGGCGGCAATCTGTCGGTCACCTCCGCGTGGTTCCTGCAAGAAAAGGACAACGCGCGCACGCAGGTGTCGTCCACCGAATACACGCTCGACGGCGACATCCGCGTGCGCGGATATCAGGCAAGCATCACCGGCCATCTCCTGCCGAACTGGCAAGTGTTCGGCGGCTACACCTACATGGACGCCGTCATCATGCGCGCGGCCGACGGCACGAGCGGGCACGTCCCCGCGAACACGCCGCGCAATACGCTGACGCTATGGACGACGTACAACCTGACGCCGCATTGGGAAATCGGCGGCGGCCCCACGTACATGTCGGCACGCTATGCGGCCAATACGAACTACGTGCAGGTAGGCGGTTACACGCGCTGGGATGCCATGGCCGCCTACCACGAGAAGAAATGGGACTTGCGCCTGAATCTGCTGAACCTGACGAACAAGTTCTATTACGACGCGCTGATCCAGTCCGACGGCGGCCGCTCGGTGCCTGGCATCGGACGCACGCTTCTCGCAACGCTCGAATATCGCCTTTGATGGCATCGGCCGTCATGCGCAGTAGGGACAGGCCTCGTCGCAACATGAGCGCGCTGCCCCTCACCTCAATGCATGAGCGGCCTTCAGGAAGCACCACCATGCTGCTACAGATCCCCGGCGTCCTGAGCGCCGAACAGATACAAGGCGTGCGAAGCCGGCTGCAGGCAGCGGGCGACGCGTGGGTCGACGGCCGCGCGACGGCTGGCTATTCGGGCGCCCCGGTCAAGCGCAATCAGCAAATCGCCGAGCATTCGCCGATCGCACGAGAACTTGGCGATGTCGTGCTCGCCGCGCTCGAACGGCACCCGTTGTTCATCAGCGCCGTATTGCCGAATCAGGTCTATCCGCCGCTGTTCAACCGCTATGGGGCGGGCATGACGTTCGGCGATCACGTCGACGGCGCCGTGCGCCTTCTGCCGAACGGCATCAAGCTGCGCACCGACGTTTCCGTCACGCTGTTTCTGTCTTCGCCCGACGAGTACGACGGCGGCGAGCTCGTAATCGAGGACACCTACGGCGCGCATGCCGTGAAGTTGGCGGCCGGCGACATGATCGCGTATCCGGCGACAAGCGTGCATCGCGTCACGCCCGTCACGCGCGGCGTACGCGTCGCGAGTTTCTTCTGGGTCCAAAGCCTCGTTCGCAGCGACGCTCAGCGCGCGCTGCTGTTCGACATGGACAACGCGATCCAGCGCCTGAACGCGACCGATGCCGACGAAACCGCGCGCCGCACGCTCGTCGGCTGTTATCACAATCTTTTGCGTCTCTGGAGCGAACCATGACCGTATCGGAAGCCGCCGTGCCTGTCCGCGCCGCGACCTCGAACGTCGCCGAATCGCAGGCGAAGCGCAGCCGGCGCGCCACTTTCATCAAATGGCTGCGCAACGTGCATGGCTGGGTCGGCCTCTGGGGCGCCGCACTGGGGATGCTGTTCGGCGCGACCGGATTCGTGTTGAACCATCGTGCCGAGCCGCTAAAGATTTCCACGGGCGCGCCGCACGTCTCGACCATGCAGGCGCGCTTGCCTGATCCGCTCCCGCAAACGCCGCATGAACTCGCGAGCTGGCTGCGCGAAACGTATGCGCTGAAGGGACGGCTGGGCCGTGCGCAGCGCGAACCCGAACATCGCGTGTCGTGGGGCGGCCGCGAGACGGTGCAACCGGAACGATGGCAGATCACGTTCTCGACGCCGCAAGACAGCGTCATCGTCGAGTATTGGAAAGGCAACGATTTCGTCACGCTCAAACGCAGCGAAAACTCGTGGGTTGCGACGTTGGTCAATCTGCACCGTGGCGTCGGACTCAGCGTCGGGTGGGTCTTGCTGATCGACACGATCGCCGGCTCGCTCGTGCTGTTGTCGCTGACGGGCGTGCTGCTTTGGACTCAACTGCATCGAGTGAAGACGCTCGCCGCCGTTCTTGTCTTCGGCTCGATCGCGCTCGCTGTGTGGGCGGGGCTCGCATGAACCTGAACCTCGACACGACGCATGGCTGGACAGCCATGCCAACGAGCGATAACGCGGCGACCGTCAGGACCGCATTGATGGTCCAACCCGCGCAACCGCGACGCACGGCAAGCGTTGCGGGCTGGAGCGCATCGGCGCTCGCCCACGCCCTCGCGTTCGCGCTGTTGGCGAGCCACTTCGGCGAGAAGCAGACGAGAGAGCCTGCGGCCGTCCCACCGATCGCCATCGAGGTGGTCACGCCGGCGCAGAGCGCACCAGCGGTGGCACGCCCCGTTGCACCGCCGCGGCAAAGCACGCCATCGCCATCCGCACCGCCGCACCCGCGTAGCGCTGCGCCGCCAGCGTCGCCGCCCCGCTCCGCCCAGCACGCGCCCCCCGCTGCGGCCACACGACAGGACGCATCGCCCGCTGCGCCTCGCGCGCAGGACGCCGCATCGGCGCAGGCTGCTGCTGCGGCCTCGGCGGCTCCGTCCGCTGCGCCCAGCGCCGCCTCGGCTGCCCTCACGCCCGAGACGCCCGAGCTGCCTGTCACGCCGCCCATCGGCAACGCGGCTTATCTGCACAATCCGCCGCCGCGCTATCCGCGATCGGCGCAAGAAGAAGGCTGGGAAGGACGCGTCGTGTTGCGAGTGCACGTCGACGCGGGCGGGCATCCGGTCGAAGTCCGACTGCATGCGTCAAGCAGCCATGAAGCGCTCGACAAGGCCGCGCTCGCGGCCGTGCGCCAATGGTCGTTCGTGCCGGCCAAACGCGGCTCGACGCCGACCGACGGTTGGGTGGACGTGCCGCTCGATTTTCGTTTGAACTGACTTTCGAAGGAGTACCCGATATGTCCGAATCCGTTTCCTCGCTCATCGCCCACGCGGCGTTATGGATCTTGCTGGCGTTCTCCGTCGCCAGTTGGGCGCTGATCATGCTGAAAGCCCTGCAAGCGGTGCGCGCGGGCCGCGCCGATCGCCGCTTCGAGCGGTCGTTCGGCCAGGCGACCGATCTCGAAGCCGCCGCCCGAACCGCCGGCGCTGCTGCACCGGACAGCCCGAAGGCCCAGCTCGCCGCGGCGTTCTTCGACGCACTGGCGGGTGCCGCGGACGCCGCGCCCGGCATCCATGCCGTCTACGGCGGACACGCCGTACATGCCGGGCAAGAACGCGAATACCACGCGATCGGCAAGGAGTTGTGCGAGCGAGCGCTCGCGCAGCGTATCCGTCGCGAACGGCGCACGTCCGAGAACGGCCTCGCCGTGCTCGCGTCGATCGGCAGCACCGCGCCGTTCGTCGGCTTGTTCGGGACGGTCTTCGGCATCATCCATGCGTTGAGCGCGATCTCGCACCGCGCCTCGGCAAGCATCGATGTCGTCGCGGGGCCGATCGGCGAGGCGCTCGTCGCGACCGGGGTGGGGATTGCCGTTGCGGTACCGGCCGTGCTCGCCTACAACTTCTTCGTTCGCCGCAGCAAATCGCTGCACGCCGATCTCGACGACTTCGCCAACGACCTGCTCGCGCTCGCGCAACAACGCGGTTTCGCGCTTCGCTCCGAGCACCGCCACAGCGCGACACCGGCCACCGCCACGACGGTTCGCCGCGGATCCACGCGGGAGGCGCTCGCATAATGGCGTTCTCGACCCAATCGGACAACGACGACGTCGTCAGCGAAATCAACATCACGCCGCTCGTCGACGTCATGCTGGTGCTGCTGGTTGCCTTTATCGTCACGGCGCCGCTGCTGAACAACGCGATCCGCGTCAACCTGCCGAAGACGGACGCCGCGGCGAGCGCGCCCGAGCGCCCCGTCACGGTCAGCGTCGACAAGGATGGCGGGATTTTCATCGACAAACGGCGCATTGCCCGCGAACAGAGCAACGCCGAATTCGCGCGGCTGCATGCGCAGCATCCCGAGGCGCTCGTGACCTTGCAAGGCGACGAAGGCACGCCCTACGGCAACGTTGCCCAGGTATTGGCGGGACTTCAACGTGCCGGTGTGACAAAGCTCGCAGTGCTCACGCAGCCCGTGCAGTAAAATACGCGCTTTCCCGAATCCATCCAATGACATGTCCATCGCCTCCACTCCCGAGATCATCGCCGAGCTCAAAGCCGGCCGGATGGTGATCCTCGTCGACGAAGAAGATCGCGAAAACGAAGGCGACCTTGTGCTCGCGGCCGATTTCGTCACGCCGGAAGCGATCAATTTCATGGCCCGCTACGGCCGCGGCCTGATTTGTCTGACGCTGACGCAGGAGCGTTGCAAGCAGTTGAACCTGCCGCTCATGACCTACAAGAACGGCACCCAGTACGGCACGGCGTTCACCGTCAGTATCGAAGCGGCCGAGGGTGTCACGACGGGCATCTCCGCGGCCGACCGGGCCCGCACGATCGCCACGGCCGTCGCGCGCGACGTACGGCCCGAGCACATCGTGCAGCCTGGGCACGTGTTCCCCATCATGGCGCAGCCGGGCGGCGTGCTCGTGCGCGCGGGCCATACGGAAGCCGGCTGCGACCTCACGGCCCTGGCGGGGCTCACGCCGGCGGCCGTCATCTGCGAAGTCATCAAGGACGACGGCACGATGGCGCGCCTGCCCGATCTGATCGAGTTCGCGGCCCAGCACAACCTGAAGCTCGGCACGATCGCCGACCTGATCCACTACCGCAGCCGCACCGAATCGATCGTCACGCGCGTCGCCGAGCGCACGATGCAAACGGCGCACGGTCCGTTCCGCGCGATTCTCTATCAAGACCAGCCGAGCGGTTCGCCGCACCTCGCGCTCGTGCGCGGCACGCCCACGCCCGAGAGCGAAACGCTCGTGCGCGTCCACGAGCCGCTGTCGGTGCTCGATCTGCTCGAAGTCGGCACGTCCACGCACTCGTGGACGCTCGACGCCGCCATGAAGGAGATCGCCCAGCGCGAGGTCGGCGTCATCGTCATGCTCAATTGCGGCGACACGAAAGATCATCTGATCGACGTCTTCCGGGCGCTCGATGAAGAGGAAAAAGCGGCTGAACTGAAGCGGCGGCCCGTCGATTTCAAAACCTACGGCGTGGGTGCGCAGATTTTGCGCGAGCTCGGCGTCGGCAAAATGCAAGTGCTGTCGAATCCGCGGCGGCTTGGCAGCATGTCGGGTTACGGCCTCGAAGTGACGGGGTTCGTACCAATGCCGGGCGCAAGCGCGCAGCCGGGCGCATAATCCCCGGCATTGCGTCGGCAACCCGCCCTTCCCCAACTTTCTACGGACCTCATTATGGAAATCGGACAATACCAACCGAATCTCGACGGCGACGGCCTGCGCATCGGCATCGTTCAGGCGCGCTTTAACGAACCCGTCTGCAACGGGCTCGCCGACGCTTGCGTCGAAGAGCTCGAACGCCTCGGCGTCGTCGGCGAAGACGTGCTGCTCGTCAGCGTGCCGGGCGCACTCGAAATTCCGCTCGCCCTCCAAAAGCTCGCCGAAAGCGGCCAGTTCGACGCGTTGATCGCGCTCGGCGCCGTTATCCGCGGCGAGACCTATCACTTCGAGCTGGTCTCGAACGAAAGCGGTGCCGGCGTCGCGCGCATCGGTCTCGACTTCGGCATTCCCGTCGCCAACGGCGTGCTGACGACCGACACCGACGAACAAGCCGTCGCGCGCATGACCGAAAAGGGCCGTGACTGCGCGCGTGTCGCCGTCGAGATGGCGAACCTGTCGGTTGCGCTCGAACAGCTTGGCGGCGACGAAGACGAAGACGAGGACGAAGAAGAGGACGAGGCATGAAGAGCGCCCGCCGACGCTCCCGCGAATTGGCCACGCAGGGGCTGTATCAGTGGCTGCTGTCGGGTGCGCCCGCCGGTGAAATCGACGCCCAGCTGCGCGGGGCGCAAGGCTTCGACAAGGCCGACCAGGAGCACCTCGACGCGCTGCTGCATGGGGTCATCCGCGAGAACGAGGCGCTCACGGCCGACCTCACGCCTTGCCTCGATCGGCCGATCGAGCAGCTCTCGCCCGTCGAACGCGCCGTGCTGCTCGTCGCCGCATTCGAGTTCAAGCATCACGTGGAAATTCCGTATCGCGTCGTCATCAACGAAGCGGTGGAGCTCGCGAAGACGTTCGGCGGCTCGGACGGCTACAAGTACGTCAACGGCGTGCTCGACAAGCTCGCGCTGAAGCTGCGCGCCACGGAAGCGCAGGCGGGGCGGGCCAACCGCTGAGCCCCCGCAGATGGTTTATTTCGCGCGTGCGCCGTACCCCGGCCCGCGCCGACCCGAATCCCGATAGTTGATTTCCAGCATGAACATCGCCGCAGAACCGCTCATCAAGCTGGCGTCGCGTGTGGACGCGATCGCTCCGTTCTACGTCATGGAACTCGCCAAAGAAGCGCGGCAGCTCGAACTGGCGGGACGCCACATCATCCACATGGGCATCGGCGAGCCGGATTTCACGGCGCCGGAACCAGTGGTCGAGGCCGCCGCACAGGCGCTGCGGCGAGGCGTGACGCAGTACACGGGGGCGTTAGGCATCGCGCCGCTGCGCGAAGCGATTTCGGCCTACTACCAGTCCACCTACGGGCTCAACGTCGAGCCTTCGCGCATCGTCATTACGGCCGGCGCGTCCGCTGCTCTGCTGCTCGCTTGCGCGGCGCTCGTCGATCGCGACGACGAAGTGCTGATGCCCGATCCGTCCTACCCCTGCAATCGGCACTTCGTCGCGGCGATGGAAGGCCGGCCCGTGCTCGTGCCAAGTGGCCCGGAGGCGCGCTACCAGTTAACGGCCGCCGAAATCGAACAGCGCTGGGCACAAAAAACGCGTGGCGTGCTGCTCGCCTCGCCGTCGAACCCGACCGGCACGTCGATCGAACCGGCCGAACTCGAGCGCATCGTCAAAGCCGTCCGGGCGCGGGGCGGCTTTACGATCGTCGACGAAATCTACCAGGGGCTGTCGTACGACGCGCGGCCGGTCTCGGCGCTGTCGTTTGGCGACGATGTCGTCACGGTCAACAGCTTCTCGAAGTACTTCAACATGACCGGTTGGCGCCTTGGCTGGCTCGTCGTTCCGCCCGCGATGGTCGGCGCATTCGAAAAGCTCGCGCAGAACCTGTTCATTTGCGCATCGGCGCTCGCGCAACATGCGGCGCTGGCCTGTTTCGAACCCGAGACGATCGCCATCTACGAAGGGCGTCGGCTTGAATTCAAACGCCGTCGCGACTTCATCGTGCCGGCGCTCGAGCGTCTCGGGTTTTCGGTCCCGGTCATGCCCGACGGCGCGTTTTACGTCTATGCCAACTGCCGCGGCGTCCCGCACCCGGCCGCGGGCGACAGCGCGGCGCTCACGAAAGCGATGCTCCATGACGCGGGCGTCGTCCTCGTGCCCGGCCTCGATTTCGGCCAACACGCGCCGCGCGACTATATCCGCTTGTCATACGCCACGGCCTATGCCTCGCTCGAAGAGGCCGTCGAGCGCCTCGCGCGGCTTTTCGGGCATTAGGACCCAAGCGAAGGCTGGCACAACGAGATCAGGCGCTTCGGACATCAAGCGCAGCGCCGCGGCCCCACTGCGGATCGCCAATCACGCCCACGGACGAAAAAAAGCACCCATGCGGGTGCTTTTTTATTTCCAGCTGCGTTCGTGCTGCGATGTGCTACGGCTTACGCACCCAGTTCCGTTTGCGTGCCGTGCCGCGGCGCGGCGAGGTTGCTCGAATCTTCGGAGTCAGAAGCAGGCGCCGATGTTGCCGCGGTATTCGTCTTCGATGGTGCCCCGTCCGTGTGGCCGTCGAGCGCAACCTGAACGCGCTTGGTCGACACCACGACTTGCTTCTGCGGCGCCTGCGGCGCGTTGATCGGCACCGACCGGCCACGCGCGACGTCACGCAGGCGCGCTCGCTCGGCCAGGACTTTCGCGCCATAACCGCCGTCATCCTGCGACGTCGAACCGACATAGAGACGCAGGCCATCGGCCAGCGAGCCGCCGCGCGCGATGCAGTCTTTCAGCACGACCGCGCCGACCGTGATGTTCGCGAGCGGCTCGAGCGCCGCACCGGGGCCGCCGAAGTAACGGAATTTGTCTGAATGAACCTTCGACATGACCTGCATGAGCCCCTGCGCTCCGACGCCGCTTTCGGCGTACGGATTGAAGCCCGATTCGATCGCCATCACCGCGAGGAGCAACAACGGGTCGAGACCGACTTGACGACCGGTGTCGAAGGCGGCCTTCACCAGCTCGCCGACAGGCTCCTGGGCCACGTGGTAGCGACGCGCCACATACGACGTCACGAGCGCTTGCTCGCGCGCCGACACGAGTACGCGATCGTCGCGCGCGTCGGCCGACACATGCTGCGACGAGATCATCTTGGCGAGCAGGTACAGATTCGACGGAGTCAGGCTCGTGGCCAAGTGCGCATCGCCCGAAGGCGACGTGCTCGCCAGGGCGAAACCGCTTACGCCGCTGCCGTCGAAGGCGCCGTCATAGCTCGCGTTGTCCGCGCCGGCTACGGCGCCGGGAACGTCGTCGCCGCTATCGGGCGTGGCCGGGCCGAACGCAGGCAGCGGATGACCGCTCAGGAGACGCGCCGGGCCCGCCTGCACGGCGGCCGAGATGAACGGCATCAAGCGCGCCGCCAACGTACCGCGTACGGTCGGCAACAGCCAGAGGGCAAGCGCGACCACCACGGCGCAAGCACCTACGAGGCTGAACAGATGGTGACTGACACGCGTCCCACGGCGCAGTGCGGTTCGCACCGCTACGCCGAAGCTGCCATCGGGACGCCAAGACAACCAAGTATTCATTCAGTTCTCCCATTGAGCATGGCTCGTCTCGACGGTACGGCGGCGCGCAAGCGCGTATCGAGAAAAGCCAAGGCGTCGCAAGCCTTGGTTGGGACTGAGGCGACGCCGGGATACGGCAAGCTACCGTCAACGACGACAACGTACCGTGTGGAGGGCCACATCGGAGCAAAAGGACCGGCGACATGCCTGTGGGCATGCACGCAGTGGCTCTCACGCAAAAGCCAGCGGCAACGCGCTGGCGGAAGACAACTCTTTGGGCCGTAGAACGCCGTGCAGGGCGGCGTACGGCGACGCGACACTTCTGGCCGCGAGTCAGGCCGGGGGCGGTGACTCAAAACTACTTGGCCCTGCAGCCAATGTGGGACGGATTCTAGCAGGCTTTTATAGATCGTCAATGCTACAAAATCGCAAATCAATAACAAAATGTAATAAAGAGCCGGGGCAGCAGGGCTAAAATCCGCTTCCCGCGCGGGTCTCGACCCATTTTGCGTTTCGACGCCCGGGGGACGCTTCCTGCTTTCCGCAGGTAAAATCGGCGACTCCCTGCGCTCGCGCTCCGGTTCGATGCGGTGCCGCAGTGTCGTCCAATCCACACTTGTTATGAAATATAAAGATCTGCGGGACTTCATCGGCCGTCTGGAGGCCATCGGCGAACTGCGGCGGGTGCCCGAGAGCGTCTCTCCCGTGCTCGAGATGACCGAACTGTGCGATCGCGTTTTGCGCGCCGGTGGCCCCGCACTGCTGTTCGAAGCGCCTGCAGGCCAGCATTTCCCGGTCCTCGGCAACCTGTTCGGCACCACGCGGCGGATTGCGCTCGGGATGGGCGTCGACGAAACGGCGGCGGCCGAGGAAGGCGCGGCGCTGCGCTCGCTGCGCGATGTCGGGCGATTGCTGTCGGCGCTCAAGGAGCCCGAGCCGCCGAAGGGGCTCAAAGACGCCGGCAAGCTCTTTTCGTTCGCCAAGGCGGTCTGGGACATGGCGCCCAAGACGGTCAGCGCTGCGCCCTGCCAGGAAATCGTCTGGGAAGGCGCCGATGTCGATCTCGCCCGCCTGCCGATCCAAACCTGCTGGCCTGGCGACGCCGCCCCCCTCGTCACCTGGGGGCTGACCGTCACGCGCGGGCCCAACAAGCCCCGGCAAAACCTCGGCATCTATCGTCAGCAGCTGATCGGCCGCAACAAGCTGATCATGCGCTGGCTCGCCCACCGAGGCGGCGCGCTCGACTTCCGCGAATTTGCGCTCTCGAATCCCGGCAAGCCGTATCCGGTGGCGGTCGTGCTCGGCGCCGATCCCGCAACGATCCTCGGGGCCGTAACGCCCGTGCCCGACACGCTGTCTGAATATCAGTTCGCCGGCCTGTTGCGCGGCGCCCGCACGGAATTGGCGCGGTGCCTGACGCCGGGCGTCGATACGCTGCAAGTGCCTGCGCGCGCGGAGATCGTCCTCGAAGGTTTCATTTACCCACAGGCCGGTACGCCGGCTGCGGCACCCGCGGGTACGCCGCCGCGGCCGTCGCATGGAGCTGCAGCCTCTTACGAGCATGCGCTCGAAGGGCCCTACGGCGATCACACGGGTTACTACAACGAGCAGGAATGGTTTCCGGTTTTCACCGTCGAGCGCATCACGATGCGGCGCGACGCGATCTACCATTCGACCTATACCGGCAAACCGCCCGACGAACCCGCCATGCTCGGCGTCGCGCTGAATGAAGTGTTCGTGCCGCTACTGCAAAAGCAGTTTCCCGAAATCACCGATTTCTATCTGCCGCCCGAAGGCTGCAGCTACCGGATGGCGATCGTGCAGATGAAGAAGAGCTACGCCGGGCACGCCAAACGTGTCATGTTCGGCGTCTGGAGCTTCCTGCGGCAATTCATGTATACGAAATTCATTGTCGTCGTCGATGAAGACGTGGATGTACGCGATTGGAAGGAAGTGATCTGGGCGATCACGACCCGCGTCGATCCCGCACGCGATACGGTGCTCGTCGAGCGCACACCGATCGACTATCTCGATTTCGCGTCGCCGGTCGCGGGGCTCGGATCGAAGATGGGCCTCGACGCCACCAACAAGTGGCCTGGCGAGACCGATCGGGAATGGGGGCGGCCGATAGCCATGGACGCCGCCGTCAAAACGCGCGTCGACGCGCTGTACGAACGCCTCGGACTAGGTCGCTAAAGCCTCGCACAGCAGCACCGCCCGCGATTTCGAATCCCATCGATCTGAACAGAACGAAGGTCATCGCCATGAATACTGCTTTCGATTCGCAAGTGGCCGTCACCACCTATCGCGGCCCGGCCGTCGAAAACCGCCATCTGGCACATGTCGCCGTAGTCGATGAAGCGGGCCGACTGTTGTACGCCTTCGGCGATCCGCACCGCCTCACGCTGCCGCGCTCGGCCGTCAAGCCCGCGCAGGCGCTGGCGGTGGTCGAGACGGGAGCGCTCGAACGTTTCGGCTTCGACGAAGCCGACCTCGCGCTGATGTGCGCCTCGCACAGTAGCGAGGAGCGCCACATCGCCCGCGCCCGCGCCATGCTCGCGAAGACGCATCTGACCGAAGGCGACTTGCGCTGCGGCGGCCATGTGCCGATCTCGGACGAGGTCCATCGCGCCTGGATCAAGCGCGACTTTACGCCGACACCCGTCTGCAGCAACTGTTCGGGCAAGCACGCCGGCATGCTTGCCGCCGCCCTCGCGATGGGCGAGCCGACCCGTGGTTACGAGTGCCCCGACCACCGGCTGCAGCGGCACGTGAAATCCACGCTGGCCGAACTCGTCGATTTGAGCGAGAGCGAGATCGCCTGGGGGACCGACGGTTGCAATCTGCCGACGCCGAGCTTCGCGCTCGATCACCTCGCGCGTTTGTTCGTGAAACTGGCCGCCGCCATGGAGAAGCCCGCGCCCGCCTCGCCGCGCGAAGCCGCGCTCGCGCGCATTTATCGCGCAATGACGACATATCCGGAGCTGGTAGCCGGCAATGGCCGGTACTGTACGGCGCTCATGAGCGCGTTCGAGGGTGAGGTGGTTGGCAAAGTGGGCGCCGAAGGCAGCTACGGCCTCGGCGTGCGTGCCGGCACACACGGCATCGAAGGCGTCGCCGGACCAATCGGTTTGGCCGTCAAAGTGGAAGACGGCGACGGTGCGATCCTGACCGCCGTCGTCACTGAACTGCTCCATCAGCTCGATATCGGCACGCCGCAACAGCGCGCTCAACTCGACAATTTCCGGGCGCCCCGGATCAAGAACTCCGTCGGGGTGGAAGTCGGGCGCACGGAAGTATGCGTACCGCTCGTGCGCCAACCAGGCTGACCGGCGTATGGACGCGGCAGTCGACGTTTCCGCGCCCGCCCCAAACGAAGAACCGAACAAACGAAGAGACAGCACCGCATGCATCCGGCATCGCTTTTATCCAACGGCTTTTTTCTGTCGCTCTCGCTGTGTCTCGATATCGGCATTGTGAACGTCGCGATTCTTTCGAGAACGTTGTCGCACGGTTTCAAGCCGGGCTTTTGGCTGGGCCTCGGCTCGTGCATCGGCGATCTCGTCTACGCGACGCTCGCGCTCGCGGGTATGTCGGCGCTGCTGCGGTTCGACGCCGTACGCTGGTTCGTTTGGATCGGTGGCGCCGCCATGTTGCTGTATCTCACATGGAAGATGGCGCGTGAGGCGCTCTCGCCGGCGCGGGGCCTGGCAGGCGCGGCTGGCGATCCCGACCCGGGCGTCAGACGCGGGTTCGCCCGCGGCGTCGCGTTGGCGATGTCGTCGCCGTCCGCCATCCTCTGGTTCGCCGCCGTCGGCGGCGCACTCATTGCAAAGGCCGGCGCAACGAGCACACAGACGGCATCGCTTTTCCTCGGCGGCTTCTTCCTCGGCGGGCTCGCCTGGACGCTTTTCATCTGCACACTCGCGAGCCAAGGCCGGAAGCACGCCGGCGCCTCGCTGCTGCGCGGATGTCATATCGTTTCCGCGCTGCTGTTCGCTTACTTGTCATACAGCGTAATCGTGGACGGGTACCGCGA
The DNA here is from genome assembly GCF_002879855.1 of Trinickia soli. Taxonomy (GTDB): domain Bacteria; phylum Pseudomonadota; class Gammaproteobacteria; order Burkholderiales; family Burkholderiaceae; genus Trinickia; species Trinickia soli. The sequence continues at coordinate 143,013 of NZ_PNYB01000003.1, forward strand.
CCTCATCGTCCATGCGTCGCACGCGTCCGTTTGAGCCGAACCGGTAGGGACCGCCCGCACCGCAAGCGCAGCTCGCCGAAAACCCAGCGCCGGCCTGCCAGCACCGTCCTCTACCGCCTCGCGAACCGACGCGCGCAATCGGGGCGCAGCGCAGCCGCCGCGCCCTCAACGTTGCACTAGATTGCTGTGGATCGCTCTGGATCGCGTTAAGCGATGAATTCGGCGTAGCGCGGCAAGTCGACGTTGCCGCCGCTGACAATCACGCCCACCCGTTTGCCTCGCGCAGGCACGATGCCATGCATGACGGCCGCTGCGGCGAGACACCCGGTGGGTTCGACGACCATCTTCATGCGCTGAGCGAAGAAGCGCATCGTCTCGATCAGCTGCGCGTCGCTGACCGTTTCGATCCGCGAGACCAGGCGCTGAATCACAGGGAAGGTGTAATTGCCCAGGAATGCCGTGGCAGCCCCGTCGGCGATCGTCCGCGGCGGGTCGATTCTGACGATTTCACCGCGCGCGAGCGACTGCTGGCCGTCGTTGCCGGCTTCCGGCTCGACGCCGATGATTTCACAAGACGGGCTCAGCGCTGCTGCCGACAAGGCGCAGCCCGACAGCAGGCCTCCGCCGCCGAGACAGACGACGAGCACGTCGAGCGGCCCCGCCTCCTCGATCAATTCCTTCGCCACCGTGCCCTGTCCCGCCATGACGTGCGGATGGTCGTACGGCGGAATCAGCGTCATGCCGCGCTCCTGCGCGAGACGCCGCCCGATCGCGTCCCGGTCTTCCGTGTAGCGATCGTAGAAGACGATCTCGCCGCCGTACCCTTTCGTCGCTTCGACTTTGGCGGCTGGCGCATCCTTGGGCATCACGATGGTGGCGCGAATGCCAGCGAGCTTCGCCGACAGCGCGATGGCCTGCGCATGATTGCCCGACGAATAAGTGATCACACCGCCCGCACGCGCCTGGGCGTCGAAGTGCGAAATCGCGTTATACGCGCCGCGGAATTTGAACGCGCCCATGCGCTGGAAATTCTCGCACTTGAAGAAGACCGAACCGCCGATGCGCTCGTCGAACGTTCTGGAACTGAGAACGGGCGTGCGATGCGCAACGCCGTCGATGCGCGACGCGGCATCGACGACATCATCGAAAGTGGGAAGGGCAAGCGCTTCTTGCATGGGTGAAAAGGCCCGCGACGCAGGCAATGGTGACTGAAGACGCATTGTCCCAGCTTCCGCGTTCGTTTGCGATATAGCCGAACGGCTAACGCGAACCGTACGCAAACATCAGGACGCGCACGTCTTAACCGCGCCGCAGACGCGCCGACGGCGCAACCCGGCGGGAAGCCGGCGTTGCGCCGTCGAGAACGAAAGCCCGCGCGGGCCTTCCGGCAAATGCGTCAGCGGCGTGCTTACCAACGACGCCAGTGATGGTGGTGGTGCCAACCGCCGTGGCGCCAACCGCCGTAGTAGCCACCACCATAGCCACCGCCGTAGTAACCGCCGACCACGACGGGCGGCGGCCCGTAATAGACCGGCGCCGGCGCGTAGACCACGGGCGGCGGCGGCGCGTAGTACACCGGCGGCGGGGCCTCGTACACGGGGTAAGCCGGCGCAACCGGGATCCCGATACCAATGCCGACCGATACGTGAGCCTGCGCCGTTGCGGCGAACCCCGCGCACAACGCAGCGGCGGCGGCCAATGTAACAAGCTTCTTCATGACTGTTCCTCTGGCGAATGTGCAGACGCGCCCACTGCAACGGCGGGCACACTGCATCCCATGCTTCAAATGTATAGAAAAAGCATCGGCCAGGGGCTGGGCATTTGTTGCAAATTGCAATCCGGACGCCGCCTCCAGGCCTCCTGCGCGGAGCGCCGCGAAGCGCGGCAAAGCGCGGCAAAGCGAGACGGGCAATATTTTACCGCTCGGCCGAAGAACGCCTCGCCGCCGTCGGTAATGTTTAATTACAAATCCGTTGCACAGAACGCACAGTCCTTGCGAAGGCGCGCAAGCGCACGGCGCCGCGCCGTCATCCCACTTTGACGTAGGTAAACTCGCGTGTGATGCTGGGCGGCACGTACGCCTCCCCGATTTTGACGCGCGGCGTCAGCCGCTTTTTCTGGTCCCACCAAAGGCGCCGCTGAGCGCGGCTCAGAAACCGCAAATGTTTGCGGTAGGAAAAAACGTTCATCGTGACCTCCCATGCATAGCTGCGACGCAAGAACGAAGAACGAAAAACGCAGGCCGGCCCGGCACGCGGCGCACCGGATACGCATCTCAATACGACGCCCGAAACGCATCGGCGAAAATCGGCACGAACCCCCGTTGCGCAACGGCGCGCGGCAAGGTAAGCGAAATGAATGCCCGCCCCTTTCGCGATGCGCGATACTGGCGACTTCGCCGCTCTCGCACGCTGTCGCGCCCCGCGCGCCGCGTCCTGCTCATCCAATGCCGCCCTCTTCTACCCGTCCGTTTCCTGCTCGTCCCCGTCTCGGATTCGTCGGCGTCGGCCGCCTGGCGCGTTGCCTGGCTGCCGGATTTGCCGCCGCGGGCTATCCCGTGGTCGCCGTGGCCGGCCGTTCGCCCGCGTCCGCACAGCGCTTGGCCGACAATCTGCCGCACTGTCGCGCCGTATCTGACGCTCAGGCGGTCGTCGACGCCTCCGAGCTTGTCTTTTTAGCGGTTCCCGATGACAACATCGGTACGATTGCGAACGAATTGCGGTTTGATGCGTGCGACGGACGCTCCATGGCGCTCGTGCATTGCAGCGGCGCGACGGACGTCGAGGTCCTTGCGCGGGCGCGCGAGCAAGGTGCGCTGATCGGCGGATTCCATCCGCTTTATTTGTTCAGCGGCGAAGCGGCCGATCTCGAACGCATCGCCGGCTGCTCCGTGACGATCGAGGCGCAAGCCGAACTGGCCGCCGTGCTCGAAGCGCTGGCCCGCGCGCTCGGTTGCGCGACGCTCGCGCTACCCGGCGGGCAACGCATGCTGTATCACGGCGCCGCACATTACGCGGCCAGCTTCGCGCTGGCCGCACTTGGCGAGGCCACCGACATCTGGCGCAGGCTGGGTTTCGATGAAGAGCAAGCCCTGCGGGCTTTGCTGCCGATGCTGGCGGGCACCGTGGAAGCCGCACGCGGGAAGGGCCTGGCAGGTGCGCTGGCGGGCCCTGTCTCGCGCGGCGACGCCTCCGTCCTCGAACAGCAGCTGGCGGCATTCGAGACGCTCGGCGAGGATCACGCCGCGTTGTATGGGCTGCTCTCGCGCAGGGCCCTTGCGCTCGTTCGGCGTCGGGCACAGCCGCCCGCTTCCGTCGAAGCGATGGCCGATGCCGTGCAAGCCTCGCTGGAGCGCTCGCTCGCGCGAAGTGCAGGCTCCACGTAAGCCGTGATATGGTGACGACCGGCGCGGACCGGCAACGCAATGCCAGCCGCGAGCGCCGCTTAGCAACCTGACAAGAAGGCAACAATGATCAAGGTCAGCATCCTCTATCCGTTTCGAGAGAACGTTCGCTTCGACATCGACTACTATCGCGACAAGCATATGACGCTTGCGGCGAGGCATTTCGGAGCAGCGCTCAAGGGGTGGTCGATCGACAGTGGCATCAACGCCGGGGAACCAGGCTCCAAGCCCGGCTTCGTGGCGGCGGGCCATTTCCTGTTCGATTCGATAGAGTCGTTTACCGCAGTGTTCGAACCCGTCGCCGACGAACTCGTGGCGGACATTCCGAACTACACCGACAGTGCGCCGCAGATTCTCATCAGCGAAGTCGTGATGAGCGTTTGACGGTTTGCCGCGTGCAGGGCGGCGCGGCCGGCATGGCGCGCCGGGCGACGCACGCGGGCGCCCGGATGTAGCGACAAGATACTCAAAGAAGGGAAGGATCGAAGATGTTCGGGGATATCGCCCGCTTTCTGCTCAATACCGTGTTCACGTTGTTCGGCGCCGCGCTGATTCTGCGCGCATGGATGCAGGTCGTACGCCTGCCGCCGTACAACCCCGTGTCGAACGCAATCTTCCAGGCGACGAACTGGCTCGTGCTGCCGCTCAGGCACGCGCTGCCGAGCGCGCGCCGGGTCGACGTGGCGAGCCTCGTCGCCGTGCTGTTGACGTCGGTTGTCTATGTCGTCGCGATGGTGGCGATTGCCGGCGTCGATCCGCTCGGGTTCGCGCCGGTCATCGCGCTCGTCTCGTTGCTGACCATCGTCAAATGGGCGCTGAACCTCGTCATCTGGCTGACGATCCTGATGGCGCTGCTGTCATGGCTGAACCCGCACTCGCCGGCTATGCCGATCCTTTATCAGCTGACCGCGCCGTTCCTGAACCCGCTGCGGCGCGTGATACCGAATCTCGGCGGCATCGACCTGTCACCGATCCTGCTGTTCGTCATCGTGCAGGTGTTGCTGATGATCGTGACGCGGGCAGCCGTCTCGCTGACGCTGTTCGGTATTTGAGCGAAACGGGACGCGAGCCGAAAACCGGTCATGCGTCGGCGCCAATGACGCCGAACGTGGCCGGAATCAGGGTATAAACGGCGCGCACTTTTTCTTTCGACACTGCCTCGACGAGCTTGCGCGCATCGGATTCGGTCGCGATAAATTCGACTTCGACCGTCAGCGAGCCCTGCAGCTCGAAAAAGCGGTCTTCGTGCAGAACGCGATGTGCGCCGAACCCGGCCATCGCGCGAAACGCCGACCCGCCCATGATCTCCATGCGCCTCGCACTGGAGAGCAGCCACTCCCATAGCGGTACGCCGCCCAGACGGTGGTTCTCATGGACATAAAACCGCAACAACACGTATTGCTCGGATTGCATGTGACCTCCCGGCGCTACACGGTGTTGTTCGATTTTGCCCCCGGCCGTGCATCGCGGCAACCGTCTGAAACGATGCGCATCGTGCCTCGTTCGTGCCCGCGCAGCGCGTCGATCAGGCAGCCACGAGCCACACCCGCGCCGTCCACATCCCGAGCGCCGTCAGCGAGAATGACCCGAACAGGTGCAGGCCTGCGGAGAGCAGCGCCCAGCCGGGTTGGTCTTGAGTCAGCAACGTGACGACTTCGAGAGAAAACGTCGAGAAGGTGGTCAGGCCGCCCATGAACCCGGTGATGACGAACAGCCGCCATTCGGGGGGCAAGCCGGCTTTGGCAGCGAAGACGACTGCCGCGACGCCGATCAGATAGCCGCCGATCAGATTCGCGGCGAGTGTCCCGAGCGGGATCGTCGGGAAGATGGCGTTCAGGCCGAGGCCCAACCCCCAGCGCAGCAATGCGCCGAGACCGGCTCCGACAAAAATGGAGAGGATCGAGTAAATCAACGTGCGGTCCTGATTCGAATCATGATGTCGATCGAACCGGAAAGCGGGGAGCGCTGCGCGAGCAAACGCCTACCGATTCCGGCTCGGGGAACGGGTAGGCATCATCAGCCACAAGGGCGGTTGAAGGAGGAATGCCATCTCCCGTGCGCCGACCGGCGGCATGCGGCCGCGCCGTAGAACGCAACGAGGCGATACTTTAAGCGCTAGCGCCACGGCAGGCAACCCGGATGCGGCCCACCCGTTGCGCCGGCTACTGTGTTGCTCGTCAACGAGGGCCGGTTGGCGCGACAGCGGGCTTTACGCGGCCCGCGGCGAATGCTGTCGCCCTTCGAACAAATCTCGCTCGCGCGACAACCCTTCGCCCACCACGTCGAAGAATGCTCTCACGCGAGCGGTGCCTTTCAAGTCCGCGTGCGCAACGATCCACAGCTCGCCCTCGAGACCCGGCGCCGGCGTTTCCATTGCCCGTACGACGCCGTCGTCGGCGTCACCGAGATAACACGGCAACAACGCGAGTCCTATCCCCGCACGCGCAGCGGTCAGCTGGTTGACGAGACTGTTCGTTCGGTAAACGAAGGCGTCATGCGGTGCGGCTTGCGAAAGCCATTCGGCCGCGGCAATCCCTGTCGCGCCGTACTCCCAGCCGATCAACGCGTGACCCCCGAGTTCGCCTATGCTCGAGAACGCCCCACCCGCTTCGGCCAGATAACGCGGCGCGGCATAAAACCCCCAGGCGACCTGCGCGAGCCGGCGCCCCCACAGATCGCCCTCCTTGGGCCGCACCGGGCGCAGTGCGATGTCGACCTCGCGGCGCGACAAATTCAGCACGCGGTTATCGACGACCAGCTCCACCACCACGCCGGGGTAAGTCTGCCGAAACGCAGCGAGGTGCCGTGTCAGCCGGCTGTAGGCCAACGTCTCGGACGATGTCACGCGCAGGCGGCCGCAAAGCCGATGATCTCTGCCGGTCAGGTCGCGATCGAGCGCGAGCGCCTCGTCTTCCATCCGCTCGGCTGCCGCAGCCATGCGCTGCCCCGCTTCGGTGGCTTGGTACACGCCCCCCGAGAGCCGCTCGAAAAGCCGCACCCCGAGGCGTGTCTCGAGCGCCTTGAGGCGGCGGAACGCCGTCGAATGATCGACGTTCAACCGCTGGGCCGCCACAGTCAGGCTCGCCGCTCGCTGCACCGCGAGCACCAGACGCAATTCGTTCCAATCGTTCATGCCGGAACGTTAAGCGATTGCTTGCGCCACCGCAAGTCAGAATGGCATTTGTACAATGGACGTTGCGAATATGCAGATCGTATTCTCTGCGGGTCGTCAACTTCGCTTCGAACCGGCAAACGGCCAAACCGCCACCGCCAAAGCGCGCCACCCTCCAACCATCGGGAACCGATCGACATGAAACTCTATTACGCCGCGGGCGCATGCTCGCTATCGCCGCATATCGTCGCCGCCGAAGCGGGTATCGCTCTCCAGCTCGAACGCGTCAACATCGGCCGTACGCCGCATACGACCGGATCGGGTCACGACTTTGCGGCGGTCAATCCGAACGGCTATGTGCCCGTGCTCGAACTCGACGACGGCACATTGCTGACCGAAGGTCCGGCCATCGTTCAATTCCTGGCCGATTTGAAGCCCGAAAGCGGGCTAGCGCCGGCCGCGGGCACGCTCTCGCGCGCTCAACTTCAATCGTGGCTGAACTTCATCGCGACCGAGTTGCACAAGACGTACAGCCCATGGCTGTTCCATGCCGAATATGGCGCCCAGGCGCAAACGGTCGCCCGCGGCAAAATTTCGGAGCGGCTGGCCTACGTCGAGGCGAAGCTGGCCGCCGGCGGCCCCTTTCTGACCGGCGAACGATTCACGGTCGCCGACGCGTATCTGTTCACCGTCGTCAGCTGGTCGAAATTCGTCGACGTCGATCTTTCGGCATTCCCGGCATTGCGCGCTTATCTGGAGCGCGTCGCCAAGCGTCCTGCCGTGCGCGAGGCAATGATGGCGGAAGGATTGAAGGTGCCGGCATGATGCGCTCATCGAACGCGCCCACTTACACGTTGGTCAGCCACGCGCTGTGCCCGTACGTGCAGCGCGTGGCCATCGCGCTGGCCGAAAAGGGCATCGCATTCGAGCGACGCTACATCGATCTGGCCGACAAGCCGGCGTGGTTCGACGCGATTTCGCCGCTTGGCAAGGTTCCCTTGTTGCTCGTGGACGATCACACCGGGGGAGGCCCCAAGGCCGTCTTCGAAAGCGCGGTGATCTGCGAATTTCTGGAGGACGTCGGCGCGGGCCCGGCGCTTCATCCGGCCGCTCCTCTCGAGCGCGCGCTGCATCGGAGCTGGATCGAATTTGGTTCGACGATACTCGCGGACCTCTGGCACTTCGAGACGGCTGCCGACGCCACCACCTACGAAGCAAAGCGCGCTTCGCTGAAAAAGAAGTTCGGTCGCGTCGAAGCGCAATTCGGTGAAGGTCCGCTGTTCTCGGGGGCGCAAATGTCGCTCGTCGATGCCGTATTCGCACCAATCTTTCGATATTTCGATGTGTTCGACGCGCTCGCGCCGACGGGTGTCTTCGAGCAAATGCCGAAGCTGCGCGCCTGGCGACGCGCATTGTTCCTAAGGCCGAGCGTGACAGGTGCCGTCCTGCCCGACTACAACGTTCGCTTGCAGGCGTTTCTGGTCAAGCACGACGCCTATCTGCTTCGGCTCACGCGGGAGGCAGTGCAATGAGCCAGGGCGTTGGCTTGCATGACAATACTTAGGTGTTGACCTAAGTATTGTCATGCGCCTATCATCGCCCCGGGATGCAAACGATGGAGGTCAATGCTGTGAGAGCGCAGATCGGCGGCGCGCGCCAAGGTTCGGCAGTACCCGATCCCGCGATGGTGGACCGGGTGTTCCGTGCGCTGTCGGATCCCACGCGGCGCGGTGTGCTGGAGCGGTTGTCTGTTCGCCCCGCATCCGTGAGCGATCTGGCAGCGCCATTCGAGATGGCGTTGCCATCCTTCATCGGGCATCTGAAGGTACTGGAGGAAAGCGGCCTCGTCCGTTCGTACAAGAGCGGGCGCGTCCGGACCTATGAACTCGCCCCGGAGCAGATCAAGCTTGCCGAAGATTGGCTTGGCCAGCAGCGACAACTCTGGGAGCGGCGTCTCGACCGGCTCGATCACTATCTAATGAAAATGAAAGAGGAGCACAAAGAATGACGTCGTCGATTATCAAACTCAACCCCGACCTCGACCTCGTACTCGAGCGCGAAATCGACGTACCGGTCGAACTCGTCTGGAAAGCGTGGACTACGCCCGAACATCTTCGCCAATGGTTTGCACCGAAGCCTTGGAACATCACGGCGTGCGAAATCGATCTTCGCCCGGGCGGCGCATTGAACTTCACGATGGCTTCGCCGGAGGGCGGTGAGTTTCCGAACACGTTGTGCTTCCTCGACGTTGCGCCTTGCGAGCGGCTGATCATGACCGACGCACTACAGGGCGGCTACCGTCCTTCGACGAATCCGTTCTTCACGGCCGTCGTCGAAATGGAGCGTCGCGGCGCCGGGGCGTTCTACCGGGCAGTGGCGATTCATGCCGACGACGCTGCGCGCAAGAAGCACGAGCAGATGGGCTTTCACGACGGATGGGGTACCGTCCTCACGCAGATGGTCGATTACATCAAGGCGGGGCGCGTGTCGCAGTGACCCGGGGTTGAAGGTTTTGGGAGCGCCGGACTGCTGCCATGTCCGCATCCCCGCCGCGCGCGACACGCGGCTCGTAGACCCGGTCGCGCCGGCTTCCATCGTTGTCCCGCTACGCTTGCGCGACCTCGAAGCCGTAAGCTTCGAGCATCTCCATGCAACTGCGTTGGACATCGGGCGGGTTTTCGCAGCGCTCGCCAATCTGAGCCTGGTAGGCCTTGAAGGCCGGCAGTGCGGTCAACGCTTCGGCGTCATCGGCCCGGGCGTTCACGAATACATGCAGAAACGCGCGGCCATCTCTGAAAAGCGCGTATGAAAGGCCTGCCGGCTTCGCTTCCTCGAGCTCGGCGAACACGGCCCGTGCGAGCACCTCGTTTTCGTCGGCGTATTCGGGTTTGACGGTGTATCGTACGACGGTGACTCGTTGCATCACAACCTCCTCACGGTTCGATCGGCGCTCGATTGCGCCGACAACCGCATAGACGTCGCCGCCAAGTGAAAGGATGCTCGCCCGGTTTTTTTTTGCGTCGACGAATCCTTCGCATTTCGACAAACGTCTTGCAACGTATCCCGCAATGGATGACGGAGGACGGGCGAATTGGAAGCAGAAGAACTGACAGAATGGCTGGCGCAGATGCGACCGCGCTTGCACCGTTACTGCGCGCGGATCGTGGGGTCCGCGTTCGACGGTGAAGACGTCGTGCAAGATGCGCTGGTTCGTGCGCTGGAGGCGTGGCCGGTTGCCGGCGAAATCCGACAACCGCAAGCATGGCTGATGCGCATCGCGCATAACGCGGCGCTGGATGCCTTGCGTCACAGAAAGCGTCGCGGTTGGCTCGAACCCGAAACGGCCGTAGACGATCTGCCTGACGATGCCGCTGCTGCCGACACTCGCGTGGCCGCGGCGGCGAGCCTCGCGCATTTCATGCATCTATCGACGATCGAGCGCGCCGCCGTGGTGCTCGCCGACGTGTTCGGCTACTCGTTAGCAGAAACGAGCGAACTGCTCGGGCTCAGCGTGGCCGCCATCAAATCGGCACTGCATCGCGGGCGCACGCGGCTCAAGGCCGTCGCGCAAATGCCCGCCGAGCAGCGGCGCGCGATCAACGAAGTGGACCGGGAGCGCCTCGGCGCCTATGTCGATCACTTCAACGCGCGCGACTTCGACACGCTGCGCCATCTGCTATCAGAGGAAGTGCGGCTCGATCTTGTCGGGCGCGCACAGTTCGTGGGGCGCAAAGACGTATCGAAGTACTTCGCGCGATACGAGGCAAACGCGGCTTGCCGCCTGGCGCTTGGCCATGCGGAGGACCGCGTCGTACTGCTCGCGATCGATGCGTCGACCAGTGCGGACGTCGCGTACGTGATCGTGCTCGATTGGGAAGGCGATCGGCTCGCGAGGATACGCGACTTCCGGTACGGGACGTATGTGATGGAGGGGCTCGATTGGGTATCGTCCACGCCGCGAGCATCACGATAGCCCTACGGTCGACGCAACGAAGTTAATGAATGAAGCGGCGCAGTTCGACTGTCGCGGGGTGATCGAAGATCGCCTCGGGCGTGCCGCTTTCCCACACTCGGCCCTCGTGCATGAAGACGACCTTGTCGCTGACCGCGCGCGCAAAACGCATCTCGTGCGTCACCATGATGAGAGTCATATGCTCGCGCGCGAGGCTCTCTACCACGCCGAGCACTTCGCCGACGAGTTCCGGGTCGAGCGCCGACGTGATCTCGTCGCACAGCAACACGGACGGGTTCATCGCCAGTGCCCGGGCGATGGCCACCCGTTGCTGCTGCCCGCCCGAGAGCTGATCGGGATAGGCGCCGAACTTATCGCCGAGACCGACGCGCGCGAGCATCGCCTCCGCAGTCGCGCGCGCCTCGTGCCGAGACGTTTTCTTGACCACAGTCTGCGCAAGCATGACGTTTTCACCCGCCGTGAGGTGCGGAAAGAGGTTGTACTGCTGGAAGACCATACCCACTTTCAGGCGCAGCGCGCGCAGGTCTGCGTGACGTGGGTCGATATGCGCTCCGTCGATTTGAATCGATCCGGCATCGATGCTCTCCAGCCCGTTCAGCGTGCGCAGAAACGTGCTTTTGCCCGACCCGCTGCGGCCGATGATCGAGACGACCTGCCCGCGCTCGACGGAAAAATCGATCCCTTTTAAAACATGGTTCGCGCCGAACTGTTTCTCGACGCCTGAAGTTTCAACGAGGGCCATACATCGTCCTTTGCAACGTGCGCGCGTAGTGGGTGAGCGGATAGCAGAGCGCGAAATAGATGAGCGCAACGAGCCCGTAGACCAGGAAAGGCCTGAACGTAGCATTCGAAATTTCAGTGCCGGCTTTCGCGAGTTCAGCGAAGCCGATGATCGAGACGAGCGCCGTATCCTTGATCGCCTGCACGCCGAAGCCGACGGTCGGCGCCACCGCGATACGCGCTGCTTGTGGCAGGATGACGTGTCGCAGTTGCTCGAAGTAGTTCATCGCCAGACTGGCCGATGCCTCCCACTGCCCTTTCGGCACCGCTTCCACGCAGCCGCGCCAGATTTCGGCCAGATAGGCGCTGGTAAAAAAGGTCAAGCCGACCGTAGCGGCCACCCAGGACGACACATCGACGCCGACGAGCGGCAAGCCGAAGAACACGATGAACAACTGCAGCAGCAGCGGCGTACCTTGAAATACCTCGATGTAGATGCGCACCAATGCCCGCAGCGCACGCGAGCGCGACACGCGCATCACGAGCAGCACGAGCCCGACCGCCCCGCCCGCACAAAACGAAACGAGCGAGAGCAAGACCGTCCAACGCGCGGCGAGCAGCAACGCTTCGAGCATCTGGCCGAACGTGAATTCGATCATCGCGCACCTCGCAGGTTGCGGGCGAACAGCCGGCGGCCCGCCGCGTGAAGCGCCGCGCGCAGCACCATCGCCATCACGAAATACACGAGCGCGATCAGAAAGTACGTCTCGAACGCACGAAAATTACGCGATTGCACGTAGCTGGCCGCGTAGGTCAGATCCGCTACGGAGATTTGAGAGACCACGGCCGAGCCCAGCATCGTAATGACGATCTGACTGGCGAGCGCAGGGAACACTTTTGCGAAAGCCTGCGGCAGCAAGACGTGAACGAACGTCTCGCGTGGCGACATGGCGAGCGCCGCTGCCGCCTCATGGTGCCCCCTCGGTACCGCGCGAATTCCGGCGCGCAGGATCTCGACCGAGTAGGCACCGAGATTGAGCGTCATCGCGGCAATGGCGGCCGAATATTCGCCGATGTGAATGCCGAGCGCGGGCAGCCCGAAGAACACGAAGAAGAGTTGCACGAGAAACGGCGTATTTCGAATGCCTTCGACGTAACAGAAGGAGGTGCGGCGCAGCGCCGCATAGCGGCTTTCGCACGCCGCGGCGCCCAGAACGCCGACGCTCACGCCTAGCAGCGTCGATGCCGCCGTCAGCGCGAGTGTGACGGCCGCGCCGCTGGCGAACATGCCGGTATAGGCCGACAAGTCGCCGAACTGCAGTTGATAACTCATAGCAATACCGTTGAAGCGAACGACGAAGCGGCTCGCCGCATGGCAGCGAGCGCCGAGCGTGCTCGTTTATGTCAGAGGTTGGCAGGCAGCGGCTGACCCAGCCACTTCTTCGACATCGCCTCCAGCTCGCCGTCCTTTTTCGCCGCTTCGATGGTGGCATTGACCTTCGCAAGCAGGCGCGGCTCGTCTTTAGCGAGCCCGACATAGCACGGCGAATCCTTGATGATAAATTTCATCTCGGGCAACCGCGGCGGGTGCTTGGCGATGATGGCGGCCGCGACGACATTGCCGGCCGCGATCAACTGCACTTGGCCGGAGAGAAACGCCTGGATGGTGGCGTTGTTATCGTCGAAGCGGCGAATGGTCGCCTTGGGCGCCATGTTCGTCAGCGCGATTTCCTCGAGCGCCCCGCGCGTCGCACCCACGGTTTTGCCAGCCAGATCGCCGGGCGTCTTGACGCTGACGTCGGCCGGGCCGAACACGCCTTGGAAGTATGGCGCGTAAGCCGCCGAGAAATCGATGACCTTCGCGCGGTCGGGCGTCTTGCCCAGAGAGGAGATGATGAGATCGACCTTGTTCGTTTGCAGATACGGAATGCGGTTCGCGCTATTGACCGGGACGAGTTCGACCTTCACCTTCATCGCCTTCGCCAGCAGCGTGGCCATATCGATGTCGTAGCCTTGCGGTTTCATGTCGGTGCCCACGGAGCCGAACGGCGGGTAGTCAGCCGGCACCGCCACGCGCAGCGTGCCGCGCTTGGCGATCGCGTCGATCGCATCGGCATGCGCTGCTTGCGCGGACAACAAAACGAATGCAGGGGCGGCGACGAGCGCGGCGAACCAGCGGCGGCGAGCGGTAAAGTGCGGCTTGTGTTCCATCTTGATTCCCGGACTAAAGTGATTGGGGCGGCACGCGCCCTGCTGTGGTACGCGTGGGTCCGGGGCCGCTAAGAGCAAAGAGCGGGCCAAGCGTGGCCAGGCGGCCCTGCCGGCACGGCGAAGCCGACCCGTGGGCGGCGATGGTGCCTTCGCGGGGCTCGCGATGCATCGTTTCAGTGCATGACGGCGCCGGCCTTTACGGAAATGTGCCGAGGTAGACGGTGAACGATCCTCTTGCGCTGAAATTGCGTATCGAAGGCATGGACTGCGCCTCCTGCGCGTTGAAAATCGAGAATGCGCTAAAGCGACTGCCGGGCGTGTACGACACGCCCGCGCTTGCCGCCGCATCGGTGGGTATTGCAATGGGCGGTGGCACCGAAGCGACCAAAGAGCGCCGGCGTGAACCGGATTCGTTCGGTTGATCGTAGTTGGGACACTTCCTCTGGCAGGCAAGGCTTACGGCGCCAGCCCTGCGCGACGCAGCGCCTCCTCAGCGGCCTCATGGTCTTGAACCGATGTTCCGCCAGAAATGCCGATGCCACCTACCAGACGCCCTTCGTGGAAGATCGGCACGCCACCGCCGACCGGCATGAGCCGCGGATGCTTTGCCAGCGGAGCGACGGCAGGCTCGGCCATGTACTGGTTCCATTGGTGCGTGGCCATGCCGAACGACGCGGCGGTCCACGCCTTGTCGATGGCGACATCAACGGTCAGGAACGGGGCGGAATCCGAGCGCTCAAACGCCCGCAAGTGGCCGCCGGCATCGGTAATCGCGATTGTCGCGTCGAACCCGCGCGCGGCGCACGCTCGGCGTGCTTCTGCCAACAGTGCTTGCGCGGCTTCGAGGCTGATCGTGGCCGTGCTGATGATGGGCGATTTCATCTTGATGCTCCTTCTCGAACGGGTTCAGTGGTTGGCAACGACGACCTTGCCGATCGTCTTGCCGGCCTCGACCAGCGCATGCGCTTCGATGAGACTGGCTGCATTGATGCCGTCAATGCGTCTGGTCACGGTGTGCTTGAGGCGCCCCTGGTCAACCAGCTGCGCCGCGCGGCGCAGCAAGGCGTGCTGCCGTGCGATGGTGTCGGTGGTGAACATCGCGCGGGTGAACATCAGCTCCCAGTGAATCGAAATAGACTTTCCCTTGAATGGGCCGATGTCCAGTCCCACCGGGTCGTCGATCAGTGCAAATTGTCCTTCCGGACGAAGCACGGCCGCGATTTGAGGCACATAGGCGGCGCTATTGTTCAACCCGGCAACGTGGGTAACGTGCTCGATACCGAGCGCGGCCAACTGGGGTGCCCAGGGTTGATGGTGATCGAGAACGTGATGTGCGCCATGAGCCAGCGTCCACTCGCGGGTTTCCGGCCGCGAGGCCGTGCCGATGACGGTCATACCCGTCAGCTCGCGTGCCAGTTGGGTAAGAATCGAGCCGACGCCGCCCGCCGCTCCGATGACGAGCAGCACGTTGTTGTCGGTCGGGTCGGCTGCCTGAACATGCAGGCGGTCGAACAGCAGTTCCCACGCAGTGATTGTCGTCAGCGGCAACGACGCGGCTTCTGCGAAGTCGAGTGATGCCGGCATGGGGCCGACGATACGTTCGTCCACGGCGTGCAGTTCGCTGTTGCTGCCGGGCCGCGTGATGTCACCGGCGTACCAGACACGGTCGCCTGGCTTGAAACGCGAGGCCAACGGACCGGTTGCGCGGACGATTCCCGCCGCGTCCCAACCGGCGATACGCGCCGTCCCTTCCGGGATGTCGCCACCGCGCCGGATTTTGGTGTCGACGGGGTTAACCGACACCGCTTTCACTTCCACCAGCAGATCGTGGCCACGCAATTCCGGCGTAGGCAGCTCGATATCTCGCAGTGCCTCCGGGTGGCTGATGGGATGGTTCTGATAGAAACCAATGGCTTTCATGGGTTTGCTCTCCAAGAGTGTTTGAGACCATGTTATCTTTCGTCGAAACACGGATAAATACCCGTCGAACTCAAACACTTTCGGCGTTTTGATGAAAATGATTCGACTCGATGACGTCCAGATCTTCGTGCACACGGTGGACTACGGAAGCTTCTCGGAGGCGGCACGTCAGCTGAATATCGCGCCCGCACATGCGAGTGCGTCAGTGCAGCGGCTCGAACGGGCGCTGGACACGCGTCTGTTCACCCGTTCGACGCGAAGCATGCAACTGTCGGAGGCTGGCGAGCGTTATCTGCCGCATGCGCGGATCATGATTGGCGCGCTCGTGCAAGGCGAGCAGGCTCTGGCGAGCGGGCGGGGAGCACTGTCCGGGCCGCTGCGGCTGTCGGCGCCGTCTGACTTTGGGCGAAACCTGCTGTTGCCGTGGCTGGATGAATTTCAGCGCCGGCACCCGGGCTTGTCGCTGCACCTCAAAATGAGCGACCGTGCGGCCGATCTCATCCGCCAGCCACTGGATGCTGTCGTGCGCTACGGGGCGCTGCCCGATTCGTCGCTGCTGGCCATGAAACTGGTCGACAACAACCGCCGGGCGTTGTGCGCCGCGCCGTCATACGTCCAACGACATGGCGCACCGGCCAAAGTTGAGGACCTGCGGCGACACAATTGTCTTCGGTACGTCTGGAGCGAGCAGATTCATGAACGCTGGCGCTTTACGCCGCCGGGCGGCGAGCGCATCGTGGCAGTGACAGGCAATCGCATCAGCGATGACGCCGATGTCGTTCGTCGCTGGGCAATAGCGGGGGAAGGCATCGTCTACAAGTCGCGACTGGATCTCATCGACGATCTGAAGGCAGGACGACTCGTGGAGCTATTTCCGCCGGAGCATTGCGAGCCTTCGCCGCTGCACTTGATTTGTGCTCACCGCTCGCAATTGACGCCGGCGATCATCGAGTTGCATGCCTTCCTGAGCGAGCGCTGCTCGGCGTTGCTTGCGAGCCATCCAGCGGGAAGCTCACGTCCTGTGCAATGAAGTTCGCGCCTTCTTGCTCGTCTCGATGAAGCGACGAACGGACAGGCAGCGAGGACTGCCGGAGAGGATCCACTTTTCACACCAGCGACCGCGACTCCCCTCTCCCCAACCCACCCAAAACCCTGTAGAAACGCGCTCTCAATCCCTACGCGCCGGAATTTCGGGCACAGATGGTCGAGTTAGTGAAAGCCGGTCGCTCGCCAGAAGAGCTTGCGCGCGAGTTCGAGCCAACAGCGCAAACGATCTACAACTGGGTCGCACCGTCCCGATCATCGGGGAAGTCATCCTCGCCTACGACGTGTCGATCATCAGCTACCGCAGCGCCGTTCATTACAACCAACTCGTGAAGCCCGAGGACCGACTATGAGCAATTCTCTGCTGCTCGAAGAAGTCGAATCGTTCGTGCGTAAGGAGCGCGGCTTGTCCCAGAGCAAGGTCGTCACGACGGCCACGACGCTTGAAGACGACCTCGGTATCACAGGCATCGAGGGTGAGATGTTCATGGAAGCCTTCTTTGCCCGCTTCAAGGTCGACGAAGGCGATTTCGCGTCGGGGCGCTACTTCGTGGACGAGGGGTCCGGCCTTCTTCTCATGCTCGTCACAGCCCTGTCGCGAAAGCGGCGAAAGGCGCTCGATCGCATTCCTATCACGGTCGGCATGCTCGTCACAGCTGCCAGCCTTGGTAAATGGGATTCCGCCAAGGTCGAGAACAGTCGTTGGTGACGAAGGGAGGGATTACCGCTCGATGCATACCTGCAAAAAACCTAACGTCAGGTTATAATCCCGGCATGCCAACACTGCTAAGAATCCTCGGCTATCGTGTTCAAATATTCACCAACGACCATAGGCCACCGCACGTTCACGTCGAAAAAACGAGCGGTCCATCGTGCGTGTTTGAACTGAACTGTCCGCGCGGCCCGCTCAGGTTGCGGACAGTCAAGGGGCGCATGTCGGATCGCACAATCGCCCGGCTTGCTGAACTGATTGCACCCGAAATCGAGCGCCTTTGCAGGGAATGGAGAAACATACATGGCTAAGATCACTGCTGCCGAAATGGCCGCCGCACGCAAACGCGGTGCAGAGGAGCCGACCATCGTAGCGGCTCGCTTCATACGGTCCACACGCACGCTGGAGGTCACCTTCGTATATGGCGTGAAAATCGCGGTCCCTATCGCACTGCTGCAAGACTTCAGCATGCTGGAGCATGCGCCGACATTGGCCGAACTGGCTGAGGTCGAGGTCTCGGGCGCGGGTACCTCGCTGTACTGGCCGCGCCTTGATCTCGGTCTGTGGGGCCCGGGCCTGCTGCAAGGCATTTTTGGCACCAAGGGATGGATGCGCGAACTTGCGCGCGGGATGGGCGCAATCAAGTCGCCTGCCAAGGCCGCAGCCTCACGCGAAAACGGACGCAAGGGTGGCCGCCCGCGCAAACACGCTGCGACTCCCGCACACGCGTAACAAAGACGGCTCGGACCACGGGAGCGGCGGCTTCTACGCCCCCCTTAATCGGTGGTTCGCCATTAAGCCTAGCGAAGCCACCGCCCCCACCAGCGAGCCATACCAGTTTCGCTACCACCGGCCAAACTCTTGCGCTTGCCATCCGCACCGGAACCCCTGTAAAATTGTGCGTTCTGCGGGCGTCGTATAATGGCTATTACCCTAGCTTCCCAAGCCCCTACGCGTTAAGCAACACCACTATTCACGCGCGTTCTCACTTCAGGTTTTCTCCCATCTCCTCGTAGATCCACTGTCCATGCGGGTTTCGCGGCGATGCCAGTTTTCACGCCTGCGTGGATATCAAGAAGCTAACGGTATAGCGCTGCGAACTTCACCAGATCACCGGCCGTATCGAAACAAAAACATGCCCCGCCCCATCTCATCAACTCGCTAATTCAGTTCAATCCCAAGAAATTGCGAGCCACGGGCGGCAACTTGGCGAGGTCGATCCTGAGCCCTTCCCGATACCCCGGACCCATCACATTCAGCGATGCGAGGCATTGGGCTTGGCCTTGGTATCATGATTGAAGCCAACACGAAGCCAAGCGCTATGCCCATTCCAGACTATCAATCCCTCATGCTGCCGGTCCTTCGCATGGCAGCAGACGGACAGGAACATCGGTTTCGGGACATGATTGAAACCCTCGCCGACCAACTCCAGTTGACCGACGAGGAGCGCAATGCCCTTCTCCCGAGCGGTACCACCCCCGTCTTCAACAATCGCGTTGGCTGGGCTCGCACATACTTGAAGCAAGCTGGTCTACTCGAGATCAAGCGGCGCGGATACTCCAATATCACGCCGCGAGGCCAAGCGTTGCTCGCAGAGAACCCGGCGAAGATCGACGTAGCTATGCTCAATCGGTTTCCTGAATTCGTGGCCTTCCGCCAAAGACGAGAAGATGATTCAGGTTCGACTCAAACCTCCTCCTCACCAGCGGAGGCTGCCTCGATCAATGCCGACGTGACGCCAGAGGAACTGTTTGCCCTGTCATACCAACGACTGCAATCCAACCTTGAAGGCGAGTTGCTCGATCAAATCAAACGTTCAACACCCGCCTTCTTCGAACAGTTGGTCATCGATTTGCTGGTAGCAATGGGCTACGGCGGATCCCGTCAAGATGCTGGGAGCGTAATCGGTCGCAGCGGGGACGAAGGTATCGACGGCACCATCAAGGAGGACAAGCTTGGCTTGGACGTGATTTACGTCCAAGCCAAACGATGGGGAAACACCGTCGTTGGTCGTCCGGAAATTCAAAAATTCGCCGGTGCGTTGCAGGGCCAGCGCGCGAACAAGGGAATATTCATTACCACGTCGTCGTTTTCTCGCGACGCCCGGGAATATACGAGCAACATCGCGGCGAAAATCATTCTCGTCGACGGCGATCAACTTGTGAAGCTCCTGGTCGAACATGACGTTGGTGTTTCGACCGCCAGCACCTACAAGATCAAGAAGATCGATTCGGATTACTTCGAAGGTGACTCGCTCTAATCGAGGCTATCCCTCGTAGTCTGCCGTATATCGACGGCATTCCGACGACAACCGGTTCAGGTACGGGAGCAAGCTCCCAATCTCGGCTTGCAGGCGACCGACCGCAGCGGCGTGGGCCGCTCTGACACGTCCATCCTCTATCTGGTGTGCCGGCCATGAGTACAACAGGCCCAATGATGCCAGCCCGGCGTACAGAATTTGAGCCGTGAGTTCCGCAGATTCTGCGAGGCTGACGAGCACGTCGGGTTCAGCTTCGGCGTAGTCCGGTTCGCCGGATTGTGTCATGGGAAGTTGCGCCAACTCCGCTATGAAGTCGCGCAACGGACGACGGATCATGTCCGGCGTCGCCATCTGTGGCACTATGGGATGCTTGCCTTTCATGCTCAGTATTCTTCCGGAAACAGCAGTGTCGTTACGCTGCGATCTGCCTCGGTGATGATCCAGACGCGTTTGCCTGCAATGTTGTAGCTCGACACGATACGAGCGCCATGTTCGACGGCGCTGTGATTGGCCCTTGCGTCCTCGGCGAGCACACTCCCCCAATCGCCGGATGCGTGACGGGCAACGTATGGAGTGGGATTGGCATTGTGCTGTTCAAGATGAGCGAACACCGCCCGCGTAGCAACAATCTGCCCAAGTGGGAACAGCGGTCGCATCACGAATTGACTCCCGGCCTGCTGTACAGAGCCCACGCCGACTCGATCAATGCCTCCGGCACATCGCCCGTCTCGTAACCCGGCACGTCTTCGAACAGAACCAATAGATGATTCGTGAAAACGGCCCGCGAGAAATCATTGCCGAACGCGTCTTGAATGGATTCCACCAGCCCCTGAATCTGCACGATGGTCAGCGGCGGGAAATCGTTTGGGTGTTCGGTGTCGTCCATGCGGCGACTATCCATCGCTACGTCGGAGTCGGCAACGCTAGCTCATCCGCTTCACGAATCACGAGGCCCCGGGATCTGACGATGGCTGCGTTTCACGCATGGCGATATGACGTCCCATCCCCGTCGCCGTCCGATTCCCCAGACGGACCGCCCGCCGCCCCAGCTTTTTGATACGATCCAACCTACGAACAGGCGGCGTTTCGTCGGCTATTCGTAGGCTCGTATCCGAGCCAAGCAAAAAACAAACATGAGGGCCGCATGAACAACACGTATAGCTACGGATCTCACAAAGATCTGGAGCCAACCGAGCTTTTCGTATTCATCGCTGTTGAGCAGACCTGCGAGCAGCTCGGGATCGACGACGTGGAATACGTCATCTTGATTTTTTCCGGTCTGCCGATTTTGCCAACGCGCGCCAAGCCATTAGGAGCAACGAAGGGCACGTCTATCGCCTCCGTTATGTCTCGTTCGCTGTTCCGCTACGAGCTAAAAAAGAAGGTCTTGCCGACCTTCACGCTGAACAGCATAAAGCGGCTTCGTTGGATTTTGACTCACAAGCTCAGCACGTTTGTCGGTCGAACGCTGCCGGGCGTCGGGTGGGTTCTCTTGGCAAACGATGTTGCCCAGATCGGGTATCACACCGTCATTCAATACAACCGCATCGTTTCGCCCGAGGATAGGGTGTTCTAATGGCAAGCCATACCTGGGAAGACCTCGAATCGTTTGTCAGAAAGGAAGCGTGCGTATCACCGAAGAAGGCCATAACACCCGAATCGACAATCGAAATGGATTTGGGGCAACAGGGCGACGATGCTGACGAATTCATGCAGCACTTCTTTGAAGTGTTTGGCGTGGACAGGGGCGATTATGATTTTCATCGCTACTTCCTGATGGAGGGCGAAGGAATTCTCTATCATCTGCTAATGAAGCTGATGAGAAAGCCACACACTTTTAAGCGAGAGGCTCTGACCATCGGGATGCTTCATCGTGCGCTAGTCGACGGGAAATGGGACTCGAATGCTATTCGCTTGAAATAAAGACGTTTGGTCCTAGTGCAAACCTTGAGTCGAGCCGGACAACGCGACTGGTGGCGCAGGGACGAATCTCGGAATAGATGGTTCTCGCCCGCATCTTCTGGATTTCTTCGATGTCTGACGGTTCCGAACGAACAGCATCCCCAAAATTCTCTGAGCAGCTCCTCGTGCAGGAGGTCTGCTCAGCTTCAAATGCACTGGAAGCGCAGCGCCGGTTCGAGATGAACGCGACCGCTTTGAAAGACTGGCAGATCCTCTTTGCGGAGGAGAGCGATGCCGGATCCATCAAGCTGCTGAATCGGACGCTAGGCCCCTCCGGCGTTGCGACGTCTGTATTCCGAGGGAAATCGCTATGGTTGATAGACGCTCCATTTGTCGTGCAATCTGGGCCAATGAGCTTTCGCGGCGGCTCGGCTGTGTTCCTAGACTCCAATGCGGCTTCCTATATTCGTAAAATCGCCTACCAAGGCGATCCGCCGCCGGGACTGCTGAGTTGGGCCAACTTAATCAATCAAATCGGAACACGGCTGCAACAGCTTAATCCCTACCTCTATCTGTGGGAGTCCTTACGCTGTTGGAACGACGAGACGGTCGCCAGATGCAAAGAGGCAGTGGCAGCGATCCATGCGCTGGCGTCGTCCGGCAGTAAGCTGACTGCGGAATGGGGCAGACGGTTCCGCACGACATTCCGTGAAAGTGCGGAGAACTTTGCCAACGGCTTGATTGTGGAATTCGAACAGAATCTGAAGGCTGGACTTTTCGCCGGCATGGAGGATCAGCTCAACTTGATCGAGGCCGTGCTCGTCCGGAGCCAGATCATCGAACTCGGGTCCAATAGGGCTAAGGAGCATAAGCTAGCGCAGTTGGTCGCCTACATGCACGAAGAACTGTCTACGATCATGCTCCGGGAACTGATCGTCTGCGGCGACATTTTGCTTCGGAGCAGCGGATCTCGAATTTCTAAGAAGCTCAACTCAATCCAGAACCACCCCGCCCCCCTGACGCTAATTAGAAACTGCGCATGGGACATGTACATTCCTCGCGCCCTCGATGCTTTAACTTCAGTCACCCCCGACCACGCTCCACACGTGGACTTCTATGTGGCGGAAGTACTAACCTTCGACGGCGACGTATTGGACATTATCAATACCACGAAGTTGAGAGCGATCGCCGTGCATCGGCCGTCAAAGAAAACCTTCCCATTCTTCGACAGCGACGTGGCCGAGTGGTTGGGCAACCGCCTCGGGCCGAAGCGCATGCCCGCACTGATGGAATACTTCTCGACGCAAGCATTCGTCGATCGAGCGCGGCGCCGACCCTTGATTTCCATCGGTTCCATTCTTGAAGCGAACCGCGAAGAACTAATGCGTATGATCGGCCGAAGAAAGCACTGAACCCGAAAGCGTGCGTCTACGTTGGCTCGCCAGCTGCACTTTTTCCACGCGCTGCCAGCAAGGACTTCCGGGGTGGCGCCACTTTTCACGCCAGCGTCCGCGAACCCCTACTCCCCAAACCGCTCAAAACCCTGTAGAATCGTGTGCTCTGCGGGCGTCGTATAATGGCTATTACCCTAGCTTCCCAAGCTAGAGACGTGGGTTCGATTCCCATCGCCCGCTCCACGTTTCCTGAAGCGATGCCTTCGGAGTCGGCAATTTGCCTCTGATGACGTGATCCTCCCATGTCGGCGGAAAGACTAACGAAACGCATGGTGCTGCTGCTCGCCTGGGTATCGGCGTGCGCGTCTGCTGCCGTGATCGCCGCGCCTGCGCAAACGCAAACGCCCCCCCCAGAAACGCTCACCGAAGTATTGGCTCAACGCAGCGGTCTCACTTCGACCGAGGTCGCCTCCCTACTCGCCAGTTGCGACGCCAACCCCACCAGCATGAGGTTTTGCGCGTGGCGCGATCAACTCGTGGCGGAACGCAAGCTACAACAGCTCATCGACGAGAGACGCACGGCCTCCCCGAAATGCGCAGCGGCGCTCGCGCAAAAGGTCGCCGCCTGGCAAAAGTTGCGCGATCAAACTTGCACAAGGTCGGCGCAGGATCACTGGGGCAACGGTTCGATGCTGTCGGCCGCGGTGGCCATGTGCGAGACCGATCGGACCAAGCAAATGGTGCAATCGATCTCTTCCAATACCTGCAACTGAGACGTTCGTCGAAATCCGCCGCGCTTGAAAAACAGCATGCAACGCCCAATGTGAGTCTCAATCGAGACCGCAAACGCGCACGCGTGCAGTTTCCCTCGCCGACCATGAGCCATGATCGGCACGCCAGCTTCGGCTCTGCTTCGAGCCTGTACAGACAGCGGAATTTTTGGCGCGCGTAGCGGTCGATAGACAGCCGACTACCCCGCCGCCCACGACGCTACTTCTTGTTGCATTCAAAAAAAATGGAACGGTTCTTCATGTCGCGCACGAGCGCGGTCGCCCTACTCGTCGATACGCGTCGCGCGCTGACCGCCGATCTGCACGACACGACGATGGGCTCGGAGCGCCATCAAGCCATGCTGCACGAGGTCGAACGGCTGCTGCTCAATGTGCGCGTGGGCCGAACGCGCGAGTTCGAGCTCGAATATCCGAACCGGATGCAGGTCATCGTATCGGACTGAGCGCCCGGTTTTCTTCCCTCGCACCAAACCGCGCACGGCCCGCTAAAGGTCGTTGAGATTTCACAGGCGATTTCACGGGCGTCGCGCACTCGTCTACAATCCTGCCCACGCTCGCCGGCCGCACGCCGGCCCGCCCGATATGCAAGCCGCCCGCCTTGGCGGCTTTTTCACGTCGTGGCGGCCGCTGTTTTCGACTGTTGGAACACCATGATTCACGATCCGAATGAAACGGGCTACGAGCCCGACGCCCCCGGCCATGCCGATGACGCCACCCAATCCCCCGCCGACGGCGCCCCCGCTTTCCCACGCCGCATCCGCAGCTTCGTGACACGCGCCGGCCGCGTGTCGACCGGCCAGCGCCGCGCGATGGACGAATTAGGCCCGCGGTTCCTCGTCCCGTACACATCGAGCCCCGTCGAATGGGACGCCGCGTTCGGCCGACATGCGCCGCGCGTGCTCGAAATCGGCTTCGGCATGGGTGCGTCGACGGCGGAGATCGCCGCCGCGCGGCCGGGTGATGATTTCATCGGCGTCGAGGTACACGAGCCCGGTGTGGGCGCGTTGCTCAAGCTCATCGGCGAACAGCAACTGACGAACATCCGCATCATTCAGCACGACGCGGTGGAAGTCATCGAGCAGATGATCGAACCCGGTACGCTCGACGGCGTACATGTGTTCTTCCCCGATCCATGGCACAAGGCCCGGCACCACAAGCGGCGACTGATTCAGCCGCCGTTCGTCGCGCTATTGGCCCCTCGTTTGAAACCGGGCGGCTATCTGCATTGCGCAACGGACTGGCAGAACTACGCCGAGCAGATGCTCGAAGTGCTCGCCGCCGAGCCTTCGCTCGAAAACACCGCCGAGGGATATGCACCGCGCCCCGACTACCGCCCGGTGACAAAATTCGAGCGGCGCGGGCTACGACTCGGCCACGGCGTGTGGGATCTCGTCTTCAAACGTCGCGCAACGTAGCAACGCGCGCCGCACCGCCAAACGTGCGAGACGGCAACCATCCGGTCATCGCAGGGTGAGCCATCGCGCCCTGCGAACTTCGCTACGCACCCCAATTCAGCGCATCAGCATAGCCGATCACGAGCACGATCATCCCGAAGGCGATCCGGTACCAGGCAAACGCGGTGAAGTCGTGGGTGGCGAGATAGCGCAGTAGCCAACGCACGCAGATGAACGCGCTGACGAAGGCCGCCGCCGTGCCGATCGTGAAAATTTCGGCCATGTCGACGAAAGCCCCGCCGCGGTGCTTGGCCAGTTCGTAGAGCGTCGCCCCGCCGATGACGGGAATGGCCAGAAAGAACGAGAACTCGGTGGCGACACGCCGATCGACGCCGACCAGCATCGCGCCGATGATGGTCGAGCCCGAACGCGATACGCCGGGGATCAGCGCGCAGCACTGCGCGATGCCGACTTTGAGCGCATCGAGCGGCCGCAATTCCTCCAGCGCGCTGATGCGGGCCGAAGCGCCGCCACGGCGACGCTCACGCGCCTGCGCCCAAAGAATGACGACGCCGCCGAGCACGAGCGCGAAAGCGACGGGCACCGGCGCGAACAGCGCATCCTTGATCACGGTTTCGAACAACAGCCCCAGCACGACCGCCGGGATCGTGGCGATGACGACATTCAACGCAAACCGGCGCTGTGTTCCATCGGTCCAGACGCCGGATGCCACGCGGCCGATGCGCCGCCGATACTCCCAACACACCGCCAGGATCGCGCCGAATTGAATCACGACGTGAAACGCCTTGGCGCCGTCCCCGCCGAAGTTGAGCAGGCTGCCGACGACAATCAGATGCCCCGTGCTGGAGACGGGGAGAAACTCGGTCAATCCTTCCACGACGCCGAGAATCAACGCTTTGCCGACTAGTACCCAGTCCATCGATGCCCTCTCTCGAAGCGCGAGAAGGCCGCAGCAATGGGGGCGCAGCCTCTCGCGGCCGCGCGCCGGTCATTTTTCGACGATCTGCACGCGTATGCCGTTTGTAAGGATCGTGATTGTACCGGGTTCGAAGTTCACGCCGGCAAATTGCAGTTGATCGGGCTTGAACGTGTAGATCGGGTAGCCGTCGAGCCACTGTGCGGCGGCCAGCGCGCCCGCGGCTTCGATTTGCTGCTGGTAAGCGCGCGCCTCGCCGCCGACCTCGACGTGCTCGACGCTTGGCGAACGCAGCACGACAGCGTGGCGCGCATCGTCGTACTCGAGCCGGCTCGACAGCAGGAACGCGCCGTCGACCGGTTGCTGCAGGAACGGGCTCTCCACGTGCGCGTCGACATGCACCGTCACGCGATCCTGGTCAGGCTCCAACCCGACGACGGGGTTCGTCAACGCGACATCGAACAACTGCGAAACGGTATGGCGATAGGGAAACTTGCGCGCAACGGCCGTCTGCACCTGCGCACGCGAAAACGTGTAGTGATCGGGAATGAACGGAAACGTCGGGCTCGCGCATGCGCCGAGCGACACGGTCAAACCTGCGCCAGCCACCGCAGCGCAAACGAATCCCAACAACCTGCGCCGACGGGGCGCGACTGCGTATGCCATGCATGAACCTCCTACCGGACTGCTAGTATCGATGCGAACCTGCCATTTTATGCCGTCGCGCTGCGCCCGGGCGCGCGCCTGAATGTGCGACGCTTCTTCACGGACGCAACCTATCGCCCTCCATGCATATCGAACCGGAAATCCGCATCGTCCGCCACATTCCCCGCACCGTTTGGGTTCTGGGCTGCGTGAGCCTGTTCATGGACGTCTCATCCGAGATGATCCATAGTTTGCTGCCGATGTTTTTGATGGCGAGCCTCGGCGCCAGCGCCGCCATGATCGGCGTCATCGAGGGCATTGCCGAAGCGACGGCGCCTGTCGTCAAAGTGTTTTCCGGTGCGCTCAGCGATTATCTGAACAATCGCAAATGGCTGGCTGTTGCCGGGTACGGCCTTGGCGCGCTCAGCAAGCCGCTGTTCGCCGTGGCGCCCGGCATCGGCGTCGTAGTGACCGCGCGCATCATGGACCGC
This sequence comes from Trinickia soli, assembly GCF_002879855.1. Lineage (GTDB taxonomy): Bacteria > Pseudomonadota > Gammaproteobacteria > Burkholderiales > Burkholderiaceae > Trinickia > Trinickia soli. The sequence continues at coordinate 169,922 of NZ_PNYB01000003.1, forward strand.
ATCGGCAAAGGGATCCGAGGCGCGCCCCGCGACGCGCTCGTCGCCGATGTCACACCGCCGCACCTGCGCGGTGCGGCGTACGGGCTGCGCCAATCGCTCGATACGGTGGGCGCATTTGTCGGTCCGCTGCTCGCAGTGGGCGTCATGCTCGCGTGGGCCGACAACTTTCGGCTGGCGTTCTGGCTTGCAGTGATTCCGGGCGTGCTCGCCGTGGCATTGCTCGCGCTCGCCGTGCAGGAACCGGAGCATAAGGCGACCGAAAAACGGGTCAATCCGATTCGCTGGGAAAATCTGAAGCGGCTGGGCCTCGACTACTGGTGGGTGACCGCGGTAGGCGCCGTCTTCTCGCTGGCAAGGTTCAGCGAGGCGTTTCTCGTGCTGCGCGCCATGAAAAGCGGCATTCCGATCGCGCTGGTGCCGCTCGTGATGGTGGCCATGAACGTGGTGTATGCGCTATCGGCGTTCCCGTTCGGCAAGCTGGCCGACAAAATCGACCCGATGCGGCTGCTCGTTGCCGGTCTGGTGGCGCTCATCGCAGCGGATCTCGTCCTCGCCCACGGCGATCATTGGGGCGTGATCGTTGCGGGCGTCGCGCTGTGGGGTCTGCACATGGGGATGACCCAGGGGCTACTCGCCGCGATGGTGGCCAAAACGGCGCCCGCCCAGTTGCGCGGTACGGCGTTCGGCCTGTTCAATCTGTTGACCGGCATCGTCACGCTTGTCGCGAGCATCATTGCCGGCGCGCTCTGGGATCGAGTCGGGGCTACAGCGACCTTTTACGCGAGCGCGGCATTTTCCCTTTGCACCATCGCGCTCTTGCTGCTGCGAGGCGGGCGGCTAAAGTCCGTGTAACGCCCCCGACGCGGTGCGATAGCGGCTCCCTACCCGCCCGCATCGGCGTCACGCTCAGTGACAGCCGCGCTTGCCCGCTCCGGATCGGACATGACCCTTGATATCGATGCAGACGTCGTCTTCGACCTGCACCGTGACGTGATCGATGTCGAAGCGCTCCGAGAGCCGGCGCTGGACCGCGGTGACGACATCGCGCGCATTCGTTCCCTGCGCCGGGTGGACATGCAAAGTCAGCAGGTGCTGCTCGCCGGTGATGGACCATGCGTGAATGTGATGCGCGTCGCGCACTTCTTCGAGATTGGCCTCGAGGTCCGCCTTGATGTCAGCGAGGCTGATGCCTTCCGGCGTGCCTTCGAGCAGGATATGCGCCGACGATCTGACGATGCCCCAGGCACTGCGCAGCACGACCACCGCAACGAACACCGACAGCAGCGGGTCGATCGGCATCCAGCCCGTCAGCAGGATCACGCCCGCGGCGATGATGGCCGCGGCCGAACCGAGCATATCGCCAAGGACATGCAACCAGGCGCCGCGCAAGTTGAGGTTCTGCCGATTCCCGCCATGCAGGACGACGAACGCGGCAATATTGGACGCAAGCCCCGCCAACGCAACGATAAGCATCATGTTGCCGGCCACTTGCACGGGCGCGAAGAAACGTTGGATCGCCTCGACGATGATCCACGCGGCGATGACGAACAAGGCGCAGCCGTTCACGAATGCCGCGAGGATCTCCAACCGCTTGTAGCCGTAGGAAAGTTGCGCAGTCGCGGGGCGGCGGCCGTAATGCATGGCCGCCCAACTGAAGCCGAGCGCAGCGGCGTCGCTCACCATGTGGCCGGCGTCGGCCAGCAGTGCCAGCGAGCCGGACAAGAAGCCGCCCACCACCTCTACGATCATGAACACGGTGATGATGAGGAAAGCCCAACCGATACGGCGCTGGTCCGTCACGCCGTGCAGATGGTTGTGACCGGCGTGACTATGACCGTGGCCGTGACTATGGCCGTGCCCTCCGTGATCATGGTCATGGTCGTGCGCATGACCAGGGTGGTGGCCCGTGTGATCGTCGTCGTGATCATGACCGACGCCGTGATCGTGCCGATCGTGCTTGTCGTAGTTGTGCGCCATCGAAAAATCCGCTGTACCAGCAATAAAACGACATTATGAACTGGCGCCGATGCGGCCAGGCTGCCGCGAGTATCAAACAATGGACGGCATTACGCCCCGCCAGATCGAATCCGGGCTCCGGCTTAGATCAGACCACCGTTATGATCCGGGGCCGTGTGCGCCTCCATCCGCTCGAGCCAGACCATCGCATGGTCGCGGCTGTTTCCACACATCTCTTCGCTCGGCCTCAGCGAGCCGCAAACGGCAGGCCGGTCCGCGCGCCCGAAAATCATGCATCGCTCGTCGGGGCCAAGCTGCACGCAACGCACGCCGGCCGGCTTGCCGTCGGGCATGCCGGGGATGGGACTCGTGATGGACGGTGCGATACAACAGGCGCCGCAATCCGGACGACAGACGCGTTCGGCCGATGAAGGCGAACCGGGGGCGGTCATGGCGATTTCTCGGTAAAGCACAAGTGTGCGCCCGGAGCCGGCGCGCACTTGATAGAGTAGTAGGTTCAACCGCAATTCTAGAGGATCCAGCATGCGCAGTACGCGCGCCATTTCCGCCGTGCAAAAGCTCAAGGAGCGCACGGGCAACCCGCACTACGCCGCCATCGGCATGCCGGGCGGCCTGTTTCGACTGGTCGATCGGGCCAGCGGCGTCGAGTTGCCGCTTTCCGAGCCGTTGCCGCTCGATGCGTTCGTCGCATTCGTCGACGCCGTGTCGCCCGCCAAACCCAAGCGCGTCAGCAAGCTCGACGCTGCGTTCGAAGCGCAGCTCAAACGCAGCAAGCGCTAAGAACGACGGCCGGACTACGCGGTTTGGTACAATTCCAAGGTTTCTTTCGCACATTTCGCACGAACCGCTACGTCCAAGACCGTCAAGTCGCCATGAACATCGAGCAAGCCCGTTTCAACATGATCGAACAACAAATTCGCCCCTGGGACGTGCTGGACCAGGACGTGCTGAATCTGCTGTCGGTCGTCAAGCGTGAAAACTTCGTTCCCGCCGCCTATCGCGACATCGCCTTCGCCGATCTCGAATTGCCGCTGCCGGCCGGCGAACACATGCTCTTCCCGCGCGTCGAAGCACGCATCATGCAGGAGCTGGCTGTGAAGAAGCATGAGGCCGTCCTCGAAATCGGCGCGGGCTCGGGCTACATGGCCGCGCTGCTCGCCCATCGCGCGCGCCACGTGTTGACGGTGGACATCAAGCCCGAACTGGCCGACCTTGCCAAGCGCAATCTCGCCGACAACGGCGTGACCAATGCCGAAGTCGCCCTCGGCGACGGCGCACGCGGCTGGGCCGCCGCCGCACCCTACGATGTCATCTGCATCTCGGGCGGCCTGCCCGTGCTGCCGCAGGAAATGCTTGAACAGCTGAAGATCGGCGGCCGGCTCGCCGCATTCGTCGGCACGGCCCCCGTCATGAAGGCGCAGGTCATCACGCGTATCGACGAAAAGCAGTACCGCGTGGCTGATGTGTTCGAGACCTACGTCGAGCCGCTCATCAACGCCGTGCACCCGCCGCGCTTCAAGTTCTGAGCGCACTGCAGCCAGCTGGCGCGCCCCCGTAGGCCGCGCCAGCCTTCGCTCCTCTTAACCCGGTAGTCTCCCATGCAAAATCTGACCGCGCCCGCACTCGCCGAATGGTTGGCCGACACGTCGCGCCCCGCCCCGGTTCTGCTCGATGTCCGCGAACCGTGGGAAGTCGCCACCGCTCACATCGCCGGTTGCGTGGAGATTCCGATGCGCGACATCCCTGCTCGCAGCGAAGAGCTCGACGACGAAGCGCAGATCGTCTGCATCTGCCACCACGGCGCGCGCAGCGCGAACGTGGGCATGTTCCTCGAAGGGCGCGGCTTCAAGCATGTCTTCAATCTGCAAGGCGGCATCGACGCGTGGTCACGACAAGTCGATCCGAAGGTCCCGCTTTATTAAGGCCTAAAGCGTCGCTTGTTGCTGCGCATGTGACACGTCGGCCGTCACGGCCCGACTCACCAATATCGCGCCTTTCGCTCCGCGGCGGCGCGCCGCGCACCAGTTTCGACGCTCAAATCGGTGCAGCCGATCCGCCCGCCGCGGGCGCTGATCCCATCGAACCCCGCTGCGCCTGACGCTCCCGCCATTGGCATACCCCTTGCAACGCACGGCGGCCCGCGCGCTCGTACGTCGTTTCCAACGATGCGCGCCTGGCGAAATTCACGCCAATAAACGTTGACGGCAAGGGGAAAACATGAAACGTCGTAGCTTGTTGAAGCTCGGCTCGCTCACCGGCGCGCTCGCACTTGCAGGACAAAGCCCGTTCGCCCGCGCGCAATCGTCGAGCGGTCCAATCAAGGTGGGTATCTTGCATTCGTTGTCGGGCACGATGGCGATCTCGGAAACGTCGCTCAAAGACACGGCGCTCATGACGATCGCCGACATCAACAAGAACGGCGGCGTGATGGGACGACAGATTCAGCCCGTCGTCGTAGACCCCGCCTCGAATTGGCCGCTGTTCGCGGAAAAAGCACGGCAGTTGCTGACGCAAGACAAAGTCGCGTGCGTGTTCGGCTGCTGGACGTCGGTGTCGCGCAAATCGGTGTTGCCCGTGTTCGAGGAACTCAACGGGTTGCTCTACTACCCCGTTCAATACGAAGGCGAAGAGATGTCGCGCAACGTCTTCTACACGGGAGCGGCGCCAAATCAACAGGCACTTCCCGCCGTCGAATATCTGATGAGCGCCGAGGGCGGCGGTGCGAAGCGCTTCTTCCTGCTGGGCACCGACTACGTTTATCCGCGCACCACCAACAAGATCCTGCGCGCCTTCCTGCATACGAAGGGCGTCAAGGACGAAGACATTCAAGAGGTCTACACGCCCTTCGGGCATAGCGACTATCAAACGATCGTCGCCAATATCAAAGCGTTCGCCCAAGGCGGCAAGACGACGGTCGTCTCGACCATCAACGGCGATTCGAACGTGCCTTTCTATAAAGAACTCGGCAATCAGGGGCTCAAAGCAACCGATGTCCCTGTCGTCGCGTTCTCGGTCGGCGAAGAGGAACTGCGCGGCATCGACACGAAGCCGCTCGTCGGCCACCTCGCCGCATGGAATTACTTCATGTCGGTCAAGGGTTCGGCCAACGCGAAGTTCAAGAAGCAATGGGCCGCATGGGTCGAGTCGCAGCACCTGCCCGGCGGCGCGAAGCGCGTGACGAACGATCCGATGGAAGCGACGTTCGTCGGCATTCATATGTGGAAGCAGGCCGTCGAAAAAGCCAAGAGCACCGACGTCGACAAAGTGCGCACGGCGATGATCGGCCAAACGGTCGCGGCGCCTTCGGGCTTCACGCTGACGATGGACGGCAACCATCATTTGCACAAGCCCGTGATGATCGGGGAAATTCGCGCCGACGGCCAATTCAACATCGTCTGGGAAACGAAGACGGCCATTCGTGCGCAGCCCTGGAGCCCGTACATCGCAGGCAACCAAGGCAAGCCCGACATCGTCAGCTCGATCGGCGAATTTCTGCGCCGTCGCCGACAAACCGCCTAGCGGCCAGACGCGCTCCGTGGAGCCGCGCCTCGGCGCGGCGTCGTTACGCGGGCGTGCGCTCAGTTGCGTTGCGCACGCCACCGGCTTGCTTTCGCTTTCGGCTCTTATCGATGACTCGATCCCTCTACCGTTGCCTCCTCGCGACGGCGCTGTCGTGCTGGCTTGCCGCTGCCCCTGCGTTCGCACTCGCGCCGGCCGACGTCGCCCCGCTCGCGGGCGATGACTTCCATGCGAAAGCCAGCGCGATCGATGCGCTCGCAGCCAAACCCGACACGGCGGCGCGAGCGTTGCTCGACGGCCTCGCCGACGATCGCGTACTCGCGACCGGCTCCGGCGAAGTGCTGATTCAGACGGACGGCGACGATACGCAGGCGCGCGACGCCGTGACCGGCCGGCTGGTCGCCATCGGCGACGCGCAGCCCGTGATGCTCAACAATCTGCTGCGCGGCAAGGTCTCGCATGCCCTGGCCGGCTTGCGGCTCGCCTCGCCCGATCTCCCGACCCGCCGCGCCGCCGTCGATGCTTTGCTCGCGAATCCCGACGCTTCGATGAAGCCGTTGGTCGAAGCCGCTCGTGCGAAAGAAACCGATCCCGCACTGAAGCGACGCCTCGATGCGCTATGGGCAACCACTGCGCTCACCGATCCCGATCCGGCCAAACGGCTCGAAGCGGTCAAGCTCGTCGCGGGGCGGCACGATCTCGACTTTTACCCGCTGCTGCGGCCGCTCGTGGCAATGCGCGCCGACGGCGCCTTCGCAGAGCCGAACCCGGCCGTCCGCGCGGCCGCACAGCGCGGGATCGACGAACTGGACGCCATCGAGCGCAATAGCCGCATCGTCGGCACGCTGTTCGCCGGGGTCTCGCTCGGCAGCGTATTGCTGCTGGCGGCACTCGGGCTTGCCATCACCTATGGCGTCATCGGCGTCATCAACATGGCGCATGGCGAATTTTTGATGATCGGCGCTTATGCGACCTACGTGGTGCAAAACGCGTTTCGGCACTATGCGCCGAATGCCTTCGATTGGTATCCATTGGCAGCCGTGCCGGCCTCGTTCGTGGCGGCAGCGGCCGTCGGCGTCGTGCTCGAACGGCTGGTCCTCAAGCGGCTTTACGGCCGGCCCCTTGAAACGCTGTTGACGACATTCGGCGCAAGTCTGGTGCTGATGCAAGGCACCCGCACCCTGTTCGGGGCGCAAAACGTCGAAGTGGCCAATCCCGCTTGGATGACGGGCGGCATCGCAGTCATGCAGAACCTGATCCTGCCGTACAACCGGATCGTCATCCTCGCGTTCTCGCTGACGGTGGTCGCGATCGCATGGAGCGTCCTCACACGGACACGCCTCGGCCTGTTCGTCCGGGCCGTGACGCAGAACCGCTCCATGGCGGCCTGCGTCGGCGTGAAGACCGCGTTCATCGATTCGTATGCCTTCGCGTTCGGCGCCGGCATCGCGGGCCTCGGCGGTTGCGCGCTCTCGCAGATCGGCAACGTCGGCCCCGATCTCGGCCAGAGCTACATCGTCGATTCGTTCATGGCCGTCGTGCTCGGCGGCGTCGGGCAATTGGCCGGCACGGTGCTCGGCAGCTTCGGGCTCGGCGTGCTCACGAAAGCGATCGAGCCGTTCTCGGGCGCCGTGCTCGCGAAGATTGCCGTGCTCGTGTTGATCGTTCTATTCATTCAGAAACGCCCGCAAGGCTTGTTCGCCTTGAAAGGACGCAGCGCATGAGGCCCCCGATGCAGTCGCTCCCCTCCTCCGCCGCCGTCCAGGACGCGCGCTCATCGCAGGCCGGCGCCGAACTTCGCGCGGCGACGGAAGGCTTTGGGCAGTACGACCGCCACGCATTGCTCTCTCGCCCCGCGTGGATCGCGCTCGCCGCGTTCGTGCTCGCCGTCGGCTTCGGCGCGCCGCTCGCCGCGCTCGTGCTGCCGGAGTCGAGCGCGTTTCATCTGTCCGCCTACGCGCTCACGATCGGCGGCAAATTCATGTGCTACGCGATCGCCGCGCTCGCGCTCGATCTCGTCTGGGGCTATTGCGGCATCCTGAGCCTGGGCCACGGACTCTTCTTCGCGCTCGGCGGCTACGCGATCGGGATGTACCTGATGCGCGCGATCGGGCACGACGGCGTCTACGGCAGCGATCTCCCCGATTTCATGGTGTTTCTGAACTGGCACACGTTGCCCTGGTTTTGGCGCGGCACCGAACATCTTTGGTATGCACTGTTGCTGATGCTGATCGTGCCTGCCGCGCTCGCCTGGACGTTCGGCTTCTTTGCATTTCGTTCTCGCGTGCAAGGCGTCTATCTCTCGATCATCACGCAAGCGCTCACGTACGCGGCCATGTTGCTGTTCTATCGGAATGAAACGGGTTTCGGCGGCAATAACGGGTTCACCGATTTCAAGCGCATTGCCGGTTTTCCGATTGCGCACGCAGGCACACGCGTGACGTTGTTCTTGCTGACGTTCGCGACCCTCGTGCTTGCGTTTATCGGTGCGCGAGCGATCGTGACGTCCAAGCTCGGCCGCGTCGTCACCGCGATGCGCGATAGTGAAACGCGCCTGATGTTCCTCGGCTACAGTCCGCTCGCCTACAAACTTTTCATCTGGACGATTTCGGCAATGCTCTGCGCGATCGCAGGCGCGTTGTATGTGCCGCAAGTGGGCATCATCAACCCGAGCGAGATGTCGCCGGCCAACTCGATCGAAATGGCGATCTGGGTGGCCGTCGGCGGCCGCGCGACACTCGTCGGGCCGATCGCCGGCGCCGTCGTCGTCAACGCGGCGCGCAGCATATTCACAGCCTACCTTCCCGAGTACTGGCTGTTCTTCCTGGGCGCCCTGTTCGTGATCGTGCCGCTCGCGTTGCCGCGCGGCCTCGCCGGCTTGGCCATGGCGCTGACAGGCAAAGGCGGACGACAATGATCGGCACGCCTGACGAAAGCATCGAGCGGGAAGCACCGGCCTCCGGCGATGCCGCGCTGGCGCATATCCTCGCGCCCGGCGTCATCGACGTGACGCACGGTCCGATTCTCTATCTGGACGACATCACCGTCAGCTTCGACGGTTTCCGCGCGCTGAACGGCTTGTCGTTGACGCTCGATGCCGGGGAATTGCGCTGCGTGATCGGCCCGAACGGGGCCGGTAAAACGACGATGATGGACGTCGTGACAGGACGCACACGGCCCGACAGCGGACGCGCGTTTCTTGGCCAGACGCTCGACCTCACCCGGATGGACGAGCCGACGATCGCGCGCGCCGGCATCGGCCGGAAGTTTCAGAAGCCGAGCGTGTTCGAGCAGCATCCCGTGTGGGAGAACCTCGAACTCGCCATGAAGACCGACAAGCGGTGGCATGCGTCGCTGCGTGCGCGGCTGACCGCCGATGCCCGTCTTCTGATCGAACAAACGCTCGCTACCATCGGTTTGGAACACGAAGCGCGGCGAGCCGCTGGCGAGCTTTCTCACGGGCAAAAGCAACGCCTCGAAATCGGCATGCTGCTCATGCAGCAACCGGCGTTGCTGCTGCTCGACGAGCCGGCGGCCGGCATGACCGACGACGAAACGATGGCGCTCGCGGCGCTGCTCGATCGATTGCGCGGGACCTGTTCGATGATCGTCGTCGAACATGATATGGAGTTCGTCGCCGCACTCGCCGGTGCGCAATCGCGCGTCACGGTAATGGCCGAAGGCCGTGTGCTCGCCCAAGGCACGTTGGACGAGGTCAAGCGCGACGAGACGGTCATCGAGTCATATCTCGGCCGGTAACCGCACCATGGGATCGCATCAACAAGGACAGCTTCGATGCTCGACGTGACAGGACTCAATCAGTTCTATGGCGGCAGCCATATCTTGCGCGACGTCGCGATCCACGTTCCGCAAGGGGAGCTGACGGTATTGCTCGGCCGCAACGGCGTGGGCAAGACGACGCTGATCCGTTGCCTGATGGGACTCGTGCGCGCGAAAAGCGGCTCGATCCTATGGTGCGGCGAAGCGATCGACGCGCTCGCTCCGCCCGCACGCGTGGCACGAGGGATCGCCTATGTGCCGCAGGGCCGCGACATCTTCGCGCGGTTGACGGTCGAAGAGAATCTGCTCGTCGGCGCGGCAAGCAAGCGCGGCGTTTCGCGTGTGCCGGACCGCATCTATGCGCTCTTTCCCGTGCTCAAGGAGATGCGCAAGCGGCGCGGCGGCGATCTATCGGGCGGCCAACAACAGCAACTCGCGATCGGCCGCGCGCTGATGAGCGACCCGCGTCTGCTGATCCTCGACGAGCCCACGGAAGGCATCCAACCGTCGATCATTCAGGCAATCGGGCGCACGCTGCGCGAGCTCGTCGACGAAACGGGCATGACGGTGCTGCTCGTCGAGCAGTACTACGACTTCGCCAAAGCACTCGCCGATCGCTACTGGGTGATGTGCCGCGGCGAAATCGTGGCGGGCGGCACGGGTGCGCAGATGGACGAGCACCGGGTGCGCGAGATGATCGCTGTCTAGCCCGAAGCGCACGGTGCTATGCTCGACCCCATTCACCTGCGCGCCTGCCCGACGCCCGGCGCCCCACGCATCTCATGCCTTATCGAGCACTTTACGATGTCCCGTCAGCGGCGACGACCGAACACGACGCGACGCACGACGCAGCACATGCCGCACACGAGCGCGACGGCTGGCAGGCGAAGCTATCGCTCGGTTTCGAGCAACGCGGCGCACGCACAACGCTCTCGCATCGGCTCCATTCGGGGCCGCTGCGCGTGCAAAAACCGCTCTACCCCGAGGGCGACTCGATCTCCCACGCTGTCATCGTGCATCCGCCCGGCGGCGTTGCGGGCGGGGATGTATTGACGATCGACGTCTCGCTCGGGGCGCGTACGCATGCGGTACTGACCACGCCCGGCGCGGCCAAGTGGTACAAGGCGAACGGCCGTCTTGCGCGTCAACGGATCGACATCGCCGTCGGCGCCGACGCGAAGCTCGATTGGCTGCCGCAAAACAACATCGTCTTCGATCGCGCGCAAATCGCGCTCGAATTCACGCTCACGCTCGCCGAAGGTGCAACGGCGCTCGGCTGGGACGCGACGCAACTGGGCCGGATCGCCGCGGGCGAGCACTGGCGCGACGGCACTTTGTCGAGCGTGGCGCGGATCATCGGGCCGGCTGGCAAACCGCTTTGGTTCGAACGCGCCGAGCTCGCGGCCGACGACCCGCTGCGCACCGCGCAGCAGGGGCTCGCAGGCTACCCCGCATTCGGCGCGCTATGGGCCGTCGGCCCGGCGTGCAACGAAGCGCTCGCCGAATCGCTTGCACGTCAGTTGCCGTTCGACGCATCGCAACGCGCGGGCGTGTCATGCGTCAGCGATGGCGTGCTGATCGTGCGCACGCTGGCCCATTCGATGGAAGCGCTGCAACAGACGCTCATGCAATGTTGGCTTACGCTGCGTCCGATCGTTCATGGTGTCGATGCAAGACCGCTTCGACTGTGGCGCACTTGAACGAAGGGGGTTATTGTCTGCATCGACGCGGTGCTACGATTGAACGCCCCCCTGCATCCGCTCGTGACGCCACTCATTAGACCAAACGAACGCAGCTTCTTTCAACGACCTTACGGTTTAGAGCAACCCGCGCCATGAAATTGACGCCCAGAGAAAAAGACAAGCTGCTGATCTTCACCGCTGCGCTGCTGGCCGAACGGCGTCGCGCTCGCGGCCTGAAGCTGAACCACCCCGAAGCGGTCGCCTTCATTTCCGCGGCGTTGATGGAAGCGGCGCGCGACGGCAAGACCGTCGCCGAAGTCATGCACTACGGCACGACGCTGCTCTCGCGCGACGATGTCATGGAAGGCGTGCCCGAAATGATCGCCGAAATTCAGATCGAAGCGACCTTCCCCGACGGCACGAAACTCGTGACCGTTCATCATCCGATTGCCTGAACCCTTTCGAGCCAGGCGGCGAGGCAAATATGATTCCCGGTGAACTCCTCATCGAAGACGGCGAGATCGAACTGAACGCGGGCCGCGAGACGCGCACGCTGATTGTCGCCAACACAGGTGACCGGCCCGTGCAGGTGGGCTCCCACTATCACTTCTACGAAACGAACGCCGCGCTCTCGTTCGACCGCGACCAGGCCCGCGGCTTCCGCCTGAACATTGCGGCCGGCACCGCCGTGCGCTTCGAGCCCGGGCAGTCGCGCACCGTCGAATTGGTGGCGCTCGGTGGCGCACGCGTGGTCTACGGCTTCAACGGCAAGATCATGGGCGCGCTCTGAGCCGCTGGCCGCTTTCTCGCCCGGCGAAAAACACTTAGGACTGCAAATCGTCATGACACTACGGATCAGCCGCCGCGCGTATGCGGAAATGTTCGGCCCGACGACAGGCGACCGGATTCGGCTCGCCGACACCGATCTCCTGATCGAGATCGAACGCGACTTCACCGTCTACGGCGAAGAGGTGAAGTTCGGCGGCGGCAAAGTCATCCGCGACGGCATGGGGCAATCCCAACGCCCCGCGCGCGAGGTGGCCGATACGGTCGTGACGAATGCGGTCATCCTCGATCATTGGGGCATCGTCAAAGCCGATATTGCAATCAAGAACGGACGCATCGCCGCGATCGGCAAGGCCGGCAATCCCGACATCCAGGCGGGCGTGACGATCGCGATCGGCGCGGCTACCGAGATCATTGCCGGAGAAGGACTGATCGTCACGGCCGGCGGCGTCGATACGCACATTCACTTCATTTGCCCGCAGCAGATCGACGAGGCGCTGGCGTCCGGCATCACGACGATGATCGGCGGCGGCACGGGCCCCGCGACGGGCACGAATGCGACGACCTGCACCCCGGGCCCGTGGCATCTCGAACGCATGCTGCAGGCGGCCGACGGCTGGCCGATGAACCTCGGCTTTCTCGGCAAAGGCAACACGAGCCTGCCCGAACCGCTCGAGGAGCAGGTGGCCGCGGGCGCGATCGGTCTGAAGCTGCACGAGGATTGGGGGTCGACGCCCGCCGCGATCGACAACTGTTTGAGCGTGGCCGACGCCACCGACACGCAGGTGGCCATTCACACGGACACGCTGAACGAAGCGGGATTCGTCGAAGCCACCGTCGCCGCCTTCAAAGGACGAACGATCCATACGTATCACACCGAAGGCGCGGGCGGCGGCCACGCACCCGACATCATCAAGGTGTGCGGCGAAGCGAACGTGCTGCCGTCATCGACGAATCCGACGCGGCCCTACACCATCAACACGCTCGACGAGCATCTCGACATGTTGATGGTGTGTCATCACCTCGACGCATCGATCGCCGAAGACCTCGCTTTCGCCGAATCGCGCATTCGCCGCGAGACGATTGCGGCCGAAGACATCCTGCATGATCTGGGCGCATTGTCGATGCTGTCGTCCGACTCGCAAGCGATGGGCCGCGTGGGCGAAGTCATCATCCGCACCTGGCAAACCGCACACAAAATGAAGCGGCAACGCGGTCCGCTGCCGCAAGACGCCGCGCGCAACGACAACTTCCGCGCCAAGCGCTACGTGGCGAAGTACACGATCAATCCGGCGCTGACCCACGGCATCGCGCACGAGGTGGGATCCGTGGAAGTTGGCAAGTGGGCCGATCTCGTGTTCTGGGAGCCTGCTTTTTTCGGCGTGAAGCCCACGATGATACTGAAGGGCGGCATGATTGCGCTCGCGCAGATGGGTGACCCCAATGCATCGATCCCCACGCCGCAGCCCGTGCATTACCGCGAGATGTTCGCCACGCGCGGCGCAGCCTTGGCCCAGACATCGCTGACATTCGTGTCGCAAATGGCGCTCGAAGCCGGTATCGGCGAGCGCTATGGCTTGAACAAGCGTCTCGTAGCGGTGCGCGGATGCCGCTCCGTATCGAAAGCCGACATGATTCACAATGCATGGCAGCCGGCCATCAGCGTCGATCCCGAGACGTACGAAGTCGTCGCGGACGGCGAGACGCTCACCTGCGAACCCGCCACCGTGCTGCCAATGGCCCAGCGTTATTTCTTGTTCTGAGCTTGAGTAACGGATGCTTCGGTGTCCTGAATATATTTCCGATGCGAACGATCGACAAACGTATTGCCCCTCCCGCGAAACTCGCTGCGTCGCTCGTTGCACGCGCGCCTACCCTGACGCTTGCCTACGATGAACGGTGCAAGAGCCGGCTCGCGGCCACGCTCGATACGGGCGAAGCAGTCGCACTCGTCATGCCGCGCGGCACCGTGCTCGCCGATGCAGACATCCTCGTCGCCGACGACGGTGCGCTCGTGCGCGTCGTCGCCGCCGCCGAGACGGTGGTCGTCGTACGCGCGCGCGACACGCTCGCGCTCACGCGGGCGGCCTACCACCTCGGCAATCGCCATACCCCCGTGGAGATCGGCGCGGATTATCTGAAACTTGCAGCCGATGCCGTTCTCGAAGCGATGCTGAGCCGGTTGGGCGTAGACGTCGAGCGCGCGACCCTGCCGTTTCATCCGGAAGCCGGCGCATACGGCGGCGGCCATCGCCATGGGCACGATGCCACGTTTGCCGAAGACTATGCGCTCGCACAGCAGGTGTTCGCACAGCGTCACGGCGATGAAAAAGAGCCCGCCGGGAACGGCGGCGCGGACCACGTCCATAGTCACGATCACGATCACGATCACGGCCACGGCGAAGAAGATAGTTGCGCACACAACCATCGTCATTCGCACGGGCATTGACAGCATGCGTGTGGCCGAACTGACCGCTCTGCTGCATCTCGCGTCGCCGGCGCTGCCGATCGGCGCGTTCAGCTATTCGCAAGGCCTCGAAGCCAGCATCGAAGCGCAGTGGACCACCGATGCCGACACGACGCGAACCTGGGTTGAAGATGGGTTGCTGCATGTCCTCGCACGTGGCGAACTGCCGCTCATTGCGCATCAAATGTCACGCTGGCACGCGCAGGACGCAGCGGCCATCGCCGCCGCGGACGCGCAGTTTCTGGCCAGCCGCGAGGCCGCCGAACTGCGCCGCGAAACCGAACAAATGGGATGGTCCCTCAAGCAGCTCGCGTTTTCGCTCGAATGGGGCGACGAAGCAGGTCGGGCGATCCTGGCCGCTTTGACGCCCATATCGCAGCCGAGCGCCTACGCTTTCGCCGCTGCTGCGCACGGACTTGCGCCCGATGCGGCACTCGCGGGCTATGCCTTCGCCTGGGCCGAAAACCAGGTCGCGGCAGCCATCAAGGCCGTCCCGCTCGGCCAACTGGCGGGACAACGCATTTTGATGGCAGCGCGCGCGGTCATCGATCAAGCCGTCGAGCAGGCGCTGCGCACGCCGCCCGATCGCATTCACACCTTTTCGCCGATGCTCGGCATTTTCTCCGCGCGGCACGAGGCGCAGTATTCGCGCCTGTTTCGCTCATAAATCGAATTCGATTGGATTTCCTGAATCGGGAGGCAATAAGCCATGAGGACGAAGAAACTGCCGCCGCTGCGCGTCGGCGTAGGCGGTCCGGTCGGCTCGGGCAAGACGACGCTGCTCGAAATGCTCTGCAAAGCGATGCGGGACCGCTACGACCTCGTCGCCATCACGAACGACATTTACACGAAGGAAGACCAGCGGCTGCTGACGGTTGCCGGGGCGCTCGCGCCCGAGCGCATCATGGGCGTCGAAACGGGCGGCTGCCCGCACACGGCGATCCGCGAAGACGCCTCGATCAATCTCGAGGCCGTCGATCGCATGCTGACGCGGTTTCCCGATGCCGACATCGTCTTCATCGAATCGGGCGGCGACAATCTCGCGGCGACGTTCAGCCCCGAGCTGTCCGACCTCACGATCTACGTCATCGATGTCGCGGGCGGCGAGAAAATCCCTCGCAAGGGCGGCCCCGGCATCACGAAATCCGATCTGCTGGTGATCAACAAGATCGATCTTGCGCCGCACGTCGGCGCCAACCTGGACATCATGGCGACAGACGCGAAAGCAATGCGGGGCGAACGGCCCTTCGTCATGTGCAATTTGAAAACGCAAAGCGGGCTTCGCGAAATCATTGCCTTTATCGAGCGTAAGGGATTATTGGCCGATTAGAGGGCCATAAACAAACCGATGACATTCAATTCATCGGAAGCGAGTGCCAGGCTGCGCATCAAAATCATCGGCGGCGCCGGCGGTCGAAGGCAGCGCTCGCGCTCGGACCCCTGCCCACCCGAGTTCGGCGCACGCTCGGCGCCCACGCCTCACCCCCGACCTACGCGACGCTTGGGGGCAGCAACGCCTCGAGCACAGCCACCGTGCGTGACGTTGCGCCACGATGGCGCGCCGCGAAAGCTGCCGCCGCGGCCCCCATCGCCACGCGCCGAGGCTTGTCGGCAAAGAGCTCTCCGAGCACGCGCGCCAGGTCGCGCGGATCGTCGACTTGCACCGCCGCGCCCGCCGCGACCGCATCAGCCGTGGCCTGAGCGAAGTTGAACACATGCGGGCCGATCAGTACGGGCACGCCCACCGCGCACGCTTCGATGAGGTTTTGTCCGCCCAGCGGCAACAGGCTGCCGCCGATGAACGCCACGTCCGACGCCGCATAGTAGGCGCCCAGTTCGCCCATGGAATCGCCGAGCAGCACCGTCACATCGCCCGGCAGCGGCTCTTTGGCCACCTGTGCAGCCGCAGCCGCGGCCAGCGCCGCGCCGCCCCAGGCGGAGCGCCGCACGCAGCGCAGCCCGCGCCGCTCGGCCAGCATGGCGACTTCGTCGAACCGTTGAGGATGGCGCGGCACGAGAATCAGCAGTGCGTCTTCGGTGGCGAGCGCTGCGAACGCGTCGAGCACCAGCGCTTCCTCGCCTTCGCGCGTGCTCGCGGCCACCCAGACGGGCCGCGCGCCGATCGCCTCGCGCCACGCCCGGCCCCGGGCGACAAGTTCGGGCGGCGTCGCCATATCGAACTTCAGGTTGCCGAGCACGGCCACGTTGCGCGCACCGAGCGCGGTCAGCCGCTCGGCATCCGACGGGCTTTGCGCGAGCACACGCGTAAAGCCGCCGAACACCTCGCGCGCGGCCGAGCCGAAGCGCGCGGCACGCTTGAACGAGCGAGCAGACATGCGGGCATTCGTCAGCACCAGCGGCACGTCGGCGACACGGCACTCGTCGATCAGCGTCGGCCATACCTCCGTTTCCATGATGATGCCGAGCGACGGCCGCCAAGCGCGCAGAAAGCGCCGCACGGCGCGCGGCAGATCATAGGGGATGTAGCAACGCAACACGCGATCGCCGAACAGCTGCACGCTCGTTGCACGCCCGTTCGGCGTCATGTGCGTCACGAGTAATCGCGCGTCGGGCCGCGCCTTCATCAACGCCGTGATCAAGGGCTCGGCCGCACGTGTCTCGCCCACCGACACGGCATGCACCCAGATCAGCGGCGCGCTGTCGTCGGGCACGCGCCCGCGCGCATGGCCAAAACGCTCGCCGATATGCTCGCGATACCCGCGTTCGCGACGCGAGCGGATCAAGAGCCGCAAGACGGCGAGCGGCGCGATCAGCCACCATAGGGCACGATAGATCGCCCTCAACATGCCATTCCCACGATGACGGCGGGTTGCGCGCACGCCATCGCTCGCGCGTCGGCGCGGCCCGCCTTCCGGCCAAAGGCAACCAGGGACCGGCAGTCACCCAGCGTCGTCATATCAGCGCGCGGCCTTCGAGCCGCTCGAGAATGCCGAGCGGCGCGCATTCGGGCTGAACCATTGCGCGCACGGGCAGAAAGAATGTCTGCTCCAGCATGTATTGCCCCGACATGGCGGCATGCGAGGTTTGATCGGAGAAGCAGATCCAGACGCTGCCCGGCGGGAACGGCATCGTCACTTGCGGGCAGGTCTTCTGATAGTCGAGGTCCGCCTTCATGCCGTCGTGAAGATGGAGCATCAGATGATCGTAGGCGCTGCGCGTCGATTTGGTGATGTGCAGCGTCTTGAGGAGCCAGGCCGAACCCGGCATCTGGCGCTTGATCTTCGGCAGGAAACGCCGAGCCATCTGCTCGAACGGCTCGCCGACACGCCAGACGCGCGGCTCGCCGTGCGGGTTCACGTTGGCGAACACACGCAGGATCCGCTCGCCGCGATTGGGCCGCGAAGGAAACGCATCGACGTGCAAACGGCTGTCGTCCTTGCGCCATGACGTATGGCGCGTCTCCACGCGCAACAGGCGCAGGCTCGTTGGCGCGGGGCGTAATGCGTCGCGATACTCGGGCAGCAGCAAATCGACGAGCGCCCGCGCTTGCGTTTGATAACGGGCCACGAGCGCGCGCACGGCCGATTGGGTGACGATGTCGCCGGCGACACCGCGCAATTCGCCGCCGTTCGGATCGAGGCTGATGTTCTTGCGCTTGGGATCGGCAAGCGCCGGATCAAGCAGCGCGGTTTCGCCGCCTTCGATCGCAAAGCGCAGATTCGGAAAATAAATCACTTTGCCGGTTTCAAGCGCGACACGCAGCGTTTCGCGCGTGACGGAAAGGTCCGAGCCTTCCCAATCCGAGCAATTGACTTCGAGGATTTGCGATTCTTTCATGGTCGCGTGGTGGGGTCCCTGGTGCGCCGGCATCTATAGCAAGCCGAATCCGCCCAACGCGGCCTTCACTTGCTGCAGCGTCGGCGGATCGCCCGCGGTGCCGAGATTGACGACGCGTGGGGACCAATAGCCGCCCGTGCGCCATGCGGTCGCGAAATTGTACAACTCGACGGTGGGACGCTTGAGCGCCGCGGCGATGTGAACCAGCCCCGTATCCACGCCCACGGTGGCCGCCGCCGCATCGAGCAGCCCCACGACGGCCGGCAGCGACAGGCGCGGCGGCACGATAGCCGCGGCGCCGAACTCTTTGGCCAGACGCTCGCTCGTCGCCCGTTCGGCGTCGCTGCCCCACGGCAACACGAGCGACGCGCCGCGCGCGACGAGGGCGCGGCCGAGCTCGATCCACGACGCATCGGGCCACTGTTTGTCCGCGCGCGAAGTGGCATGCACGAAGACGACATAGGGAACGGGCAGATTCAACCCCGTTTCGGCCAATGCGCGTGCGGCGCGCGACGTGTCGAGCCCGAAGTCGATTTCGTCGAGCGGTTGCGGCGCCGGGGCGCCGATCGCTTGCGCGACGAGTTGCCGCGTGCGCTCGACCACATGCGTGCGTGGCGCGATCGGGACCCGTCGGCTGTAGAAGAAGCGTACGGGCCATTCATAGCCGGCGCCGTCGGTGCGATTGCCGAGGCCCACGAGCGGCCCGCGCGCCCAGCTTGCCACCCAGGCCGTCTTGATGAGCCCCTGGCAGTCGATCACGAGGTCGTAGCGCTCGGCGGCGAGCGCGCGGCGGAAAGCCTTGATCTCACGCCACGTCGAGGGCGAGAGTATGCGTTTGCGCCAGCGCCGCAGTGCAAACGGAATGGCCCGGCGCACGCCCGCGACGAGCGTGACCAGCTCGACGAAGCTCTCTTCGACGAGCCAATCGATTTGCGCGTCGGGGTAGAGGCGCCGAATGTCGGCGATGGCCGGCATGTTGTGGACCACGTCACCGAGCGACGACACGCGAACCAGCAGTATCTTTTGCACGCTGAAAGTAAAAAGAAAGGTATTCCGTGGGCAGGCCCGGCAGGCCATCGCGACCGCCTGCGCCGCGCGCTGCCTGAAGGGCACGCATTCTACCGCGCCCGGGCACGGTTTTTTCGCTTGCGGCAGGGTTGATGCGGCGCGATATGATGTCGCGATTGCATTGGCGAGTGTTTCATGCTCGATTCGTCGAAGGCACTACAATGCTTGTCGTCCGAACCAACCGCTTGCCGTGCGCAGCACTTTTCGACGCATCATGTCCAGTTCGTTCCGCCCTGCCCGCGTGGCTCTTTCGTTTGCAACGTTCGCAGCGCTCACCGTTTTCGCCGCATGTTCGAGCGCGCCGCAACCGAAATTTCAGCAAGAGCTCTTCGATTCGGGCGCGAGCCCGTTCTCGCACAACTACAACGTCGGCAGCAACGACGCTTGCGAAGCCGCCCGGCGCGCGCTGCTCAACCAGGGTTATCTGACGACGCTGAGCGGTTCCGATCGCATCGATGCCACCAAGGATTTCCAACCCAACGGCGACTCGCACATCACGGTGGAATTTCATGTGGTCTGCACGCCGGGCGAAGACGCCGACGGCACGAGCATCGTCTATGCGAACGCGATCCAAAGCGGCTATGCGCTGAAAAAGAGCGACACCTCGGCCAGCGTGGGCTTGAGCCTGCTCGGCTCGGTCTCGTTGCCGATCCGCTCCAACAGCGACGCGATGGTGAAAGTATCGAGCGAAACGATTCAATCGAATGCGTTCTACGATCGCTTCTTCGAATCCGTCGGCCACTATGTGGGGACGCTCATCAAGACCGCGCCCGTGCCAATCGCGCCGGTGACCACGACGATTCTGCCGGGGTCGCCGCCGCCCATCATTGCCGCCGCGCCGGCTGTGACCCCAGCGCCGGCGCTGCCGGCTTCGTCCGCAACGCCGGCTTTGCCTGGGACGCCGGCTTTGCCTGCTGCGCCCACGAACCCGACGCCGACCGCGGTGCAGCCGTCGATCGCACAGCCTGAGCCGGCTCAGGCCGCTTCGCAGTAACGCCAGCGACTGCCGGGAGCCAGGCGTTTCGAAAGGTTGCTACAAAGGGCTGCCTGCAGGGCTGAGCGAAGGCGCCCGGCCCTGCTGCCCGCATCCTCAGAACGGCAGCTTCGCGTCGGGCTTTGCGGCCACGATCACACGGCGGAAATCGTTCTGAATGCGCGCGAGCGCGTCGGCGCTATCGGCTTCGAAACGCAGCACGACCACGGGCGTCGTATTCGATGAACGCGCGAGCCCGAAGCCATCGGGATATTCGACGCGCAGGCCGTCGATCGTGATGACTTCGTCGGCGCCCGTAAAGCGCGCTTCCTTCTGCAAGCGGCCGATCAACTCGAAGTTCTCGCCTTCCTCGAGCTTCAACTGAAGCTCCGGCGTCGAGAGCGAGTTCGGCAAATCGTTGAGCACCTTGCTCGGGTCTTGCACGCGAGCCAGCAATTCGAGCAGCCGCGCGCCCGTATAGAGGCCGTCGTCGAAGCCGTACCAGCGGTCTTTGAAGAAGACGTGACCGCTCATCTCGCCCGCGAGCGGCGCCCCCGTCTCGCGCAGCTTGGCTTTGACGAGCGAATGCCCCGTCTTCCACATGACCGGATCGCCGCCCTGGGCGCGGACCCACTTCGCCAGATTGCGCGTGCATTTGACGTCGTAGATGATCTGCGCGCCCGGGTTGCGCGATAGCACTTCCTGCGCGAACAACATGAGCTGACGGTCGGGGTAGATGATCTGCCCGTCTTTCGTGACGACGCCGAGCCGGTCGCCGTCGCCGTCGAACGCAAAGCCGATTTCGGCATCGGTTTCCTTCAACGCGCGGATGACGTCCTGCAGATTCTCGGGATGGGCCGGGTCGGGATGGTGATTCGGGAAGTTGCCGTCGATTTCGGTGAAGAGTTCGACGAGCTCGCAGCCGAGCGCCTTGAACAGACGCGGACCGAGCGCGCCGGCCACACCGTTGCCGGCGTCGACGACGATCTTCATCGGGCGCGCGAGCTTGACGTCGCTGACGATGCGCTCGATGTACTTGTCGGCGATATCGTATTGCTCGTAGCTGCCGCTGCCGCTCGCAAAGTCGTCGTTCTGAATGCGGCGGTAGAGCGCCTGGATCTGCTCGCCGTAGATCGCCGCGCTGCGCAACACCATCTTGAAGCCGTTGTAGTCGGGCGGATTGTGGCTGCCCGTCACGACGATGCACGAATCGACGCGGCGCTCGCCGCCTTTGAGGGCAAGCGGTACGCTGGCCGCGAAGTAGCCGACCGGAGTCGGCACCATACCGATATCGACGACATCGACGCCCGCTGCGCGCAAGCCCTGCGCGAGCGCCTCGATCAGCGCAGGGCCGGACAGCCGCCCGTCGCGCGCGACGACAACCGCATCGCCGCCTTGTGCGCGCACTTCGCTGCCGAACGCTCTGCCGACCAGCCGTGCGACGTCCTCATCGAGCGTTTTGCCGACGACACCTCGGATGTCGTACGCCTTGAAGATGGATTGGGAGATCATTGAACACTCTCTTTTGGCTGCGATTGGAAAAGGTGCGGGCGCCGGCAACCCACTTATAATTGCGGTTTTTCCACCGGCGCGGCTCGCGCCCATTTTAATGCGCATATGCTCTTTCGCGGTCCGGCCGTACGAGATGAAGGCCGAAAAGCGCGCCATTTCAGCGCAGATGCACGGAGCGCGAGCAAATTCCCTGCCGTTGTCCTTTTCTTTTTCGTTTTCGTTTCCTGCTTTACCTTTCGTTACATGCTGAGGCGCATCGCCCACCCCGATATCGCGAAGGCCGCCGCGAACATCGTCTGGCTCGGGCTCGAGCGGCTCACGCAAATCGTGGTGGCCATCGCCATCGCGGGTCTGCTCGCCCGTTACTTCGGCCCGGAAGTCTTCGGCAAATGGCAATACGCGAACACATTGCTGCTCGTGCTCGCACCGATTACGTGGGTCTGCGGCGCTGAGATTCTCGTGCCGACGATCGTTCGTCGCGGCGAATCCGATCTGGGCGCCGTGCTCGGCAGCGCCTTCGTCTTACGATTGACCGTCTCCGCGCTCGCATTGGCCGCGACCTGGGCCGGCGTCGCCGCGGGGCTGACCGACCCCATCGTCGGGGCGATGCTGGCCGCGCTTGCGGTCACCATGTTGTTTCGCGAGCCGTTCATCGGTGTCGTCAATTCATGGCTGCAGAGCCTGACCTACAGCAAGCCGCAACTCGTCACGAGCATGATGACGGCGTTGGGCAAACTTGCGCTCGTCTACCTGTTCGTGCGCATGGCCGTGACCGCGCCGCGCTTTGCATGGCTCTGGGCGCTCGAAGCGGCCGTCATCGGCGTCGTGCTGCTGATCTATTACGCGCGCCGTCACGGCGGCAGGCTCGGCTGGCGCGTCGAGCCTGCGCTGTTGCGCCATTTCGCGAGTGCCGGCGCCGTGTTCTGGGTCGGCCTCATCTGCATGTATCTGTTCTTGAAGCTCGACCGGCTCATGCTCGAGCGCGCAATCTCGTTCGCTGACCTCGGTCGGTATTCGGCCGCGCAGCAAATCAACGAGAACTGGATTGCGCTTGCGCTCATGCTGGCGCAAACGATCGCACCGGCGTTCGTCTATCGTGTGCAGGAGCGTGCGCAGGTCATGCGCAACGTCGCGCGGCTGATGCTGTTCGCCGCCGCCTTGATGATCGGCGGTGCGCTCGTGCTCGATGCATTGGGCTCGATCATCATTACGCGCGTGTTCGGACCGAACTTCGCCGACGCCATCCCGATCTTCCGCTGGTGCGTCTGGCTATCGGTGCCTGCCGGCGTCGAGGCGATCGGCAATCTTGTGCTGCTCAAGTACCAGGCAAAGTTCGTTCTCCTAACGAAATGGCTGCTCGCGTTGGCGGTCGCTTTTGTCGTGAACCTGCTTGCGATTCCGCGCATTGGCGCCTACGGCGCCCTCGTCGGTCTGGCGGCCGGCTACTGCGCGGCTGTCGCGGTCAACCTTTACTACATTCGCCTCAAGCTGCGCCCATGACGACGCCCTCCTCCGGCTTGACGCCGCAAGACACGCTCGGCGATGTCGCCGTGCTGATGCCGGCCTACAACGGCCAAGCCGATGTCGAGCGCACGCTCGCTTCGTTTGCCGAAGCCGCGCGCATCCACGTCGTGATCGTCGACGACGGCAGCACGCCGCCCATCGTCGCCCCGACACTGCCGAACATGGACATCGAAGTCGTGCGCATGCCGCAAAACGGCGGCATCGAGCGTGCGTTGCAGGCCGGCATCGAAGCGCTTGCGGCACGCGGCTATCGTTACGCCGCCCGGATCGATGCCGGCGATCTGGCGGCTCCGGGCCGCCTTGCCAAGCAGCGTGCCTATCTCGAAGCGCATCCGAATGTGGCAGGGCTCGGCATGTGGACCCAGGTCGTCTCGCGCGAAGGCGCGCCGCTGTTCATGCTGCGCACGCCCACTGAACCTGACGCTGTGCGACGATTGCGGTTTTTCCGCGCATCGCTCGTGCATCCGGCGATGATGCTGCGCGTCGATGCCGTGCGCGCAGTCGGCAATTACCGCGTGGCCTATCGCGCGGCCGAGGATCTCGATTTGTTCCTGCGGTTGATGGAGCGTTACGATTGCGCCAACCTGCCCGAGCTCGGGCTTTACTACGAACTGAACGAAGGCGGCATCAGCGCGACGAAGCGGCGGCGTCAGATCGTGTCGACATTGAAGCTGCAATGGCGCTATTTCAATGTCGCGAACGTCTATGACTGGTTCGGTCTTGCGAAGAATCTGCTGCATCTCGTGACGCCGTACTCGGCGCTCAGAACGATGAAGCGCGCGTTGTTTGCCACGCACGCCGCCTGACTGGCCGATCGCCTGATCTTTTGCAACACACCATGAAGCCATCGTCGCGCACCCTGCCTGAACGAACCGCACCGCTTACGGTTTGCCTCGTCTGCAATACCGGGTTCGCCATCTACACCTATCGGCAAGGCGTCATTCGCATGCTCGTCGCACGGGGCGTGCGGGTAGTCGTGCTCGCGCCGCGCGATCGCACGTTCCCGCTGCTCGAACAGATGGGCTGCCACTGCATCGAACTGCCGGTCGCCTCGAAAGGCACGAACCCGCTCGACGACCTGAGAACGCTTGCTGCGCTTTACCGGCACTATCGAACGATACGGCCGAGCGTCGTGTTTCATTACACGATCAAGCCGAATATCTACGGCTCGGTCGCCGCATGGCTCGCGCGCGTGCCGTCGATCGCCGTCACGACGGGCCTCGGCTACGTCTTCATTCAAAAAAGCCGTGCGGCGCAAGTGGCCAAGGCGCTCTATCGGCTCGCGTTCCGCTTTCCGCGTGAAGTCTGGTTTCTCAATCGCGACGATCATGACGCGTTTTTGAATGAAAAGCTGCTGGCGCACCCTGAACGGGCGAAGCTGTTGCACGGAGAAGGTGTCGATGTCGATTATTTCGCGCTGACGCCTTTGCCGCCGTTACCTCGGCTATCGCACGCGAAGGCTTGCACGTTTGTTCTGATCGGACGCTTGCTGTGGGACAAAGGTGTCGGCGAATACGTTGAGGCGGCGCGCATGCTGCTTGCGCAGTATCCGCAAGCGCGCTTCCAATTGCTGGGGCCGGTCGGCGTCGATAACCCGAGCGCGATCACTCAAGCCGATGTCGATGGGTGGCGCAAGGAGGGTATCGTCGAGTATCTCGGGGAGGCGCATGATGTTCGGCCGGTCATCGCCAATGCCGACTGCGTCGTGCTGCCGTCGTATCGGGAAGGCGTGCCCCGCACGTTGATGGAAGCATCGGCGATGGGCCGGCCTATCGTCGCGACGAATGTGCCCGGGTGCCGGGAAGTGGTGACCGATAACGTCACGGGCCTCTTGTGCGAGGCGAAGAACGCGGGCAACCTTGCTGCCAAGCTTGCGCAAGTGATCGAGATGAGCGAAGACGAGCGCCGCGCGATGGGGCTGCGCGGGCGCGAGAAAGTGACGGCGGAGTTCGACGAAGCGCTCGTCGTCGAACGCTATCGACAGACGATGCACGCGCTGACGGGCTCGAGCGTATTTGATCGGCGCGTGGTGCCGGGCGCAGCGATGGGAGAACAACGATGACAACAGCGGTTCAACGGCGAGAAACGATTCTCGTCACAGGGGGCGCGGGCTTCGTCGGCTCGCATACGGTGGTCGAATTGATGGCGAAGGGCTACGAAGTCGTCATCGTCGACAATCTCGTCAACAGCAAACGCGAAGCCGTGCGCCGCGTCGAGCAGATCGTCGGCCGTGAAGTGCCGTTCTATGACATCGACGTGCGCGACGAAGCCGCACTCGCGAAGGTGTTCGATGCGCATCCTATCGGCGCGGCGATGCATTTCGCGGCGCTCAAGTCGGTCGGAGAGTCCGTCGCTCGGCCGATTGCGTACTACCGCAACAACCTGGACAGCTTGCTCGTCCTGTTGGACGCCATGCGGGAACGAGACATCAAGAAGTTCATCTTCAGTTCGTCGGCGACCGTCTACGGCATGCCGGAGCGCTCACCTGTCGACGAATCGTTTCCGCTTTCGGCAACGAATCCCTATGGGCAATCGAAGGTCATCGCCGAGCAGATATTGCGCGATGTCGAGCGCGCCGACCCGAGTTGGCGCATCGCGACACTGCGTTATTTCAATCCGGTCGGCGCGCATGAGAGCGGGCTCATCGGGGAGGATCCAGCGGGTGTGCCGAATAATCTGATGCCGTATGTGGCGCAGGTTGCGGTGGGGAAGCTCGAGAAGCTGCGGGTGTTTGGCGGCGATTACGCCACGCCGGACGGCACGGGCGTGCGTGACTACATTCACGTCGTCGATCTGGCGCGCGGACACACGGCAGCGCTCGATGCGCTCGGTTCGCGCGATGCCAGCCTTGTCGTCAATCTGGGGACCGGGCGCGGGTATTCGGTACTCGAAGTCGTGCGTGCGTTTGAAGCAGCGTCGGGTAAGAAGGTGCCGTATGAGATCGTGGCGCCACGGCCCGGTGACGTGGCCGAGTGCTATGCCAATATCGACGCCGCCGAGAAGCTACTGGGCTGGCGTGCGCAGTATGGATTGGAACGGATGTGCGCGGATCATTGGCGCTGGCAGGAGATGAATCCGCGGGGGTTTGCGTAGGGGTCGCGGGTCGTCCCGGGATGCAGTAGCCGCTTCGGGGGTCGGTTGCACTCGGGACGCCTGCTTGCTCGTTCGCGATTTGTCGTGCGGGTCAGTGCGCGGCAGCGGCTAACAGCAATTCCTCCCGGGACTCGGCGCTTGCCACGGTGAGATCGCCCATCGCGCCGACATCGAAAGCCGCCATGGCCGAGATGAGAAGTTGCAGTTGATAATCGATGACGCCCGAAGCAGACGACGCGGCCGACGCTGTCGAGACAAACGGCCGATCGGCCGTACTCAGGGTGTGCGGCTCACCGGGCGCAAGCTGTGCAAACGATATTTCGTCGTCATTGCCACCGACGGTGCCTCCGGTCGGGTCGAAACCTCCCGTTGGGTCCGTGCTTCCCGTTGGGTCTGTGCTTCCCGTTGGGTCTGTGCTTCCCGTTGGGTCTGTGCTTCCCGTTGGGTCTGTGCTTCCCGTTGGGTCTGTGCTTCCCGTTGGGTCCGTGCTGCCCGTTGGATCGGTGCTGCCCCCGGCCGAGCCGCTTCCGGTATCGTCGTAAAGGCTGATACCACCGCTTGTATCAACAAAATATGTGTCGCCGTCAGTGACCGCCGTGCCATTCAACATGTCGCCACTGCCGCTGATCGAGATATGATCGCCGTCTGCGGCATTGATTTCATCGCCCGAGCCGTCGACAGTACAGGTCGCGTCGCCTAAAAGATCGATAGCGCTGCTCGTTGCATCGACGGTATCCGAAGCACCGTCCACCGTTATCGTGTCACCTGATTCGCCGTAAATCACATCGTTAGAACCCTCCACGGTCATCGACGCGTCACTGTACAGATAGACATTTTCGTTCGATCCATACGTCGTATCGGACTGACCGTTGATCGAAATAGTGTCGCCCGATTGCCCGTCGAGCACATCATTCGATCCGTTCACCGTGATCGACGCATCCTGATACAGGGAGACGGCGTCGCCCGATCCATCGATTGTGTCCGATTGTCCGTTGACCGAGATCGTGTCGCCCGATTGCCCGTCGACCACGTCGCTAGAGCCGTTGACGGTCAGCGACGAATTGCCGTAGAGATAGATGTTCTCGCTCGATCCCAAGGCTGTATCGTACTGGCCGTTGACCGAGATCGTGTCGCCCGACTGGCCGTCGATCACATCGTTCGATCCGTTTGCCGTGATCGACGTATTTTGATAGAGCGAAAGCGTGTCGCCCGATGCGTCGATCGTGTCCGATTGCCCATTGATCGATATCGTGTCGCTCGATTGGCCGTTGACCACGTCGCTCGAACCGTTGACGGTCAGCGACGAATTGCCGTAGAGATAGATGTTCTCGCTCGATCCCAAGGCCGTGTCGCACTGGCCGTTGACCGAAATCGTGTCGCCCGACTGGCCGTCGATCACATCGTTCGATCCGTTTGCCGTGATCGACGCGTTTTGATAGAGCGAGAGCGTGTCCCCCGATGCATCGACTGTGTCCGTTTGGCCGTTGATCGAGATCGTGTCGCCCGATTGCCCGTTGACCACGTCGCTCGAGCCGTTCACGCTTATCGACGAGTTGCCATAGAGGAAGATGTTGTCGCTCGATCCATATGCTGTGTCGTACTGGCCGTTGACCGAAATCGTGTCGCCCGACTGGCCGTCGATCACATCGTTCGATCCGTTTGCCGTGATCGACGCATTTTGATAGAGCGAGAGCGTGTCGCCCGATGCGTCGACTGTGTCCGTTTGGCCATTGATCGAGATCGTGTCGCCCGATTGGCCACTGACCAGATCGCTCGAACCGTTGACGGTCAGCGACGAATTGCCGTAGAGATAGATGTTCTCGCTCGCTCCCAAGGCCGTGTCGTACTGGCCGTTGACCGAAATCGTGTCGCCCGACTGGCCGTCGATCACATCGTTCGATCCGTTTGCGGTAATCGACGCGTTTTGATAGAGCGAGAGCGTGTCGCCCGATGCGTCGATTGTGTCCAATTGTCCGTTGACTGAAATGGTGTCGCCCGATTGGCCATCGATCACATCGTTCGATCCGTTTGCCGTAATCGACGCGTTTTGATAGAGCGAGAGCGTGTCGCCCGATGCGTCGATCGTGTCCAATTGTCCGTTGACTGAAATGGTGTCGCCCGACTGGCCGTTGACCACATCGCTCGAACCGTTCACGGTCACCGACGCGTTGCTGTACAGGTCGATAGAGTCGCCCGAGCCGTTCGTCGTATTCGACTGTCCGTTGATGGAGACCGTGTCGTTCGACTGACCGTCAATCACGTCGTTCGAGCCGTTCACCGTCGTGGACGCGCCTTGATACAGCGCGACAGTGTCACCCGAAGCATCGATCGTGTCGGTTTGCCCGTTGATTGAAATCGTGTCGCCTGACTGGCCATTGACCACATCGTTCGAACCGATGACAGCCGCGGACACTCCGCCCGATACATTGATGCAACTTCCAGACGTATTCGCTGTGCTGTTATTTCCTTGGAGACTGATAAAGGTGCCCGATGCCGCGTTAATCAAATCGTTGCTTCCAGCTGTGCAGACGAACTCACTTCCGCTCGTCGAATCGGTGGGCTTGACCGTATAAGCTTCAGATGAACCAGCAATGTACACTTCGGCCACGGCATTGTTCTGAGAATCTGTGAACCTGGCGGAATCGCTACCGTCTGGGTAAATCGTCATTTGAGTCGAGCTACCACCGCCTACCGCAGGGAACGTCCATACGTTTTCTCCTCCGTTCGCCGACGAATCTAGCAGTCCGGTCGCGGTCGTTGCGCCCTGACTATAAGTGACGCCCGAAGCAAAGGAATAAAGCGTACTACCATCCATTTGCGTCGCAACCGCTTCGGGAACTTGCAACGAATAACCAGAGATCAGCCCATCGCTATCAAGAGCCGGAACGACCATGCCGCCGTTCAAAACAGTCTGTACGTTGGTTACAAAGCTGCTCGCAAAACTGGCCTGCTGATCGGAGGGCAAATTGTTGTAGTAAGAATTGACTAGATTTCGAATCGACGTAATCGTATCCGCAAACGTGCTGCTATCCTTTGTCGCTACCCCTGCGACCAGGAATGCGGCCGCAGCCACACTCAACCCAATGGCAGCCGCAACCGAGCCTTCTGGGGTCCTCATTGCCTCGAGACTCAAAACGCTGCTTACGGTGCTCAGTAGCGTATTGTTTTGAAATCCGCCAGGGGTGTTAGCTTGGCCAGCCAGTGTCCCTAGATCGGCCGCGAGCCCAACCACTCCAGCTCCGAGCCCTATTTTTTTAACGAGGGCAGCAGCCTCGGGAGAGCTCCCCGCAAACTGTTGCAGCGTCTGCACGGTGGTTGCTCCAACTCCCGTCAGGCCGGCGGCACCATTTACTCCATTCAAAATCTTCTGTGTACCCGACGTATTAACCGCAACATTAATCGAATTAAATGCATCTGTCGTACCTGTCGATGTACCAACGGCCTGCAGAAAAAGATCTTCCAATGCTTGTGCGATTGTTATTACCCCCGCCATAATCAAACCTCTACAGATAGATTGCGCTTAACTTCAAACAAGAAATAAATTGAAATAATCCAAATCGCAGCAGTCAGAACAGCAAAAAAAATCGACAACCGACGCATCGATTTAATCATCGATCGAAGTTTAAGCATTGACCGCTCCGGCGTCAGGAGCAAACGGCCGTCGGGCGCCTTTATCAGAGTGGGCCAGAAATATCCTCGCCCATCCTCGCGCAAAAACCCTTCGACGTAGACGCGCGGTGCAGGGTCTCCCTGTAACATATCGATATCGTGACGAAGCGTTGTACCGCGCTCCATGTTGTAAGCATGCCCGTCATCGGTCACGAGCGAGACGTAAGAAGCCTGACCGCGGGTCACTTGGACGAACGTCCCGGTTGCGCGGATAAGCGGCACTTGAGGTGGAACTCCCCCGGACACGGTTGCGATTTGTTTCCAGCTAACAGGCCCGAGGCCAATCGGAACCGCTATGGCACATACCAGGACGGTCGATTTCCATTGAGGGTATCTTCCGATTGCCGGCGCCTTACCGATCAATAATATTTTGAAAGCGATAAACCAGCTAATATGCTTTTTTTCGAAACAAGTCATTGAAATTCACCATTAAATTTTGCGCAAACCATTAACTTTAATCGCTGAGCGTTTTTATATAAACGCTAATTGTTGCGAGCGATTCGTATATTGCCATCCCTATCAATGATCGGGCAAAAGATTCCACATCCCCAACTTGCCCAGCTTCGCAGCCAACTGCAACCGTTCCGAGCGCCAATCCGTGAGCGCGCCAATCCGTTGCCGCTTCGCCCCAGCGAGCGATGATTGCGCGTTGAGCAGCTCGAGAATGCCGCCGACGCCGATCTCATAGCGCCGCTGCGCTGCGGCGTACGACTTCTGTGCCACATCGAGCAACGTCGCGCTGTTCGCCACGTTTTTGCCGGCGGCCTGCAGCGCTTGATAACTCGTCCACACATCGAGGCCGACCTGCTGTCTGGCCTCTTCAAGCATGTCACCCTGCTTTTCCGCCTCGGCCTGCGCCTGATGAATGTCATAGGCGCGCCCAAACCCTTCGAAGAACGGGATCGTCACCTGAATGCCGAGATACCATTCGCGCGTTGCTGCCGGTGTTTGCGGCACGCCGAGTTGCAGCGACGTCGGCTGATTGTTCCAACTGTATTTGGCGACGAAGCTGACCTTGGGCAGACCCTCGGCCCTCGTTTGCCGCACTTTCGCCTGTGCGGCCTCAAGCTCCGCTTCGGCGGCCGCCACGCTAGGATGAAACCGCTTGGCGTCATTGATCAAATCGGCCACCGATTCATCGAACTGCGCATCGGGCGCCACGCCGTCCGCTACGTCCGGCAAAGCGAGCGATGCATACGGCTCGACGCTCATATCCGCCGCGAGCGTCCCGAGCGCGGTTTGCCAATCGCGCTCGGCTTTGGTCCTCTCGACCACAGCATTCGCCCACGATGTCTGCGCCTGCAGTTGATCGCTGATCGGCGCCGCGCCATGATCGACGCGCATCGTCGCCGCTTTCAGGCTGGCAGCGGAGGTTGCTTCGACTTCCTTCGCCGTGATGAATGCGCCTTGCGCCGCTTGCGCCGCGTAGTAGTCTCTGGCGACGGTCGCGAATACCGCTTGCAGCGTCGCATTTTCGGTCGCGCGCGCCGCAGCCAACAACGCGTTCGCATTGGCGAGGGCGGCTTTGCGGCCGCCGAAGTCGTAAAGCACCCAGCTCAGCGAAATGCTTTCATTGCGGAGCACGCTATTTCGATAAGTCGAATCGAACTGCGGAAATCCGCTGATGCCTTCTTTCGTCTCATCGCGCGTGCCTTGCCAGTTACCTGTGACCTGCGGCAGATACGCCGAGCGCCCCTTGCCGACAGCGGCCGCGGCGGCCTTCACATCAGCCCAGGCTTCGCGCGTCTTCGGGTTTTTGCAAAGTGCCCGCTCAACCGCTTCCTGCAGGCGGAGCGGAGTCCCCATTGCATTGAACGCGCACGAGCCGAGCACTGCATCACCGCCCATCGACGCAGCCGGCGTTGCGGGAATCGCATGCTCAGCAAACAATGGATCAAACGCATGTGCGGGCTCGATAATGCAGAGCAAGCCAGCCCACACCGAACAAACCGCTGGCCATCGCGAGCAAATACGCATGAGCTTGGACCGCCACCGGCTATCGTTCACGCAAGCTCTCCTCTCTGGCCGCCGTCACAGGATCCAGGAAGTAATGGGCCACGCTGCGCGAACCTGTTTTGATTTCAGCCGTTACCTCCATGCCCGGCGTCAGGCTTATCCATTGACCGTTGGCCAGGATTCGGTTCGTCGGTAATCGGACGCGCGCAATGAACGTCAAACCCTGTTTCTTGTCTTGAACGGCATCGTTAGGTACCTCGATGACTTGTCCTTTCAAATAGCCGTAGCGCGTGTACGGAAACGCGTCGATCTTCACGACCGCCGTCTGCCCCAGTTTCACAAAGCCGATATCTTTGTTCTCGATGCTCGCCTCGACTTCCACCGAGTCGTCGGGCACGACCTCCATCAACGATTGCGCAGTAGTCACGACGCCGCCGAGGGTATGCACGGCCAGCTGCTGCACGGTCCCCCCCACCGGACTCGTCAGGCTCATAAGCTTTCGTCGTGTCACGGCCTTCGTTTCGTCGTTGGTGCTCTGTTGCAGCTGCTGCGTAGCCTTGTCCAATTCGTCAAGCTGCGTGCGGCGAAACTCTGACATCGTCGCGGCAATATTGGCGCGCTGCTCGGTGATACCCGCGATCAATTCCCGCGCATGACTTTGCTGCGCCGCCAAGTCATGCTCCTTTTGCAGCGCGGCCTGCTCCTTGTCAAGGTAGTCCGTTTGTGCGACATATTTGTCTTTCGCAAGCATGCGGTATTGATTGGCTTGTTCGCGTGCGAGCGGCGCGGTTGCGGCCAAGCTGGCGATTTGCTCACGCGTCGTAGCGAGCTCGGCTTCGCGCTTGCTCAATTCCGCGCGCGAACTCGCGAGCTTGTCCTCGTAGGCGCGATAAACGCCGTCGGCGAAATGTCGGGCCTCGTCCATCTCGTCGTGCGATGCGCCGCCGACCTCGGCAAGCACGGGATCGCCACCACTCGTTTGCGCCGCCAACAATGCTCTCGCACGCGCGACGGCAAGCTCGGCGTCAAGCTTGGCCGCCTTCGCTTTGCTGGCATCGGCAGCCGACTGCGTCGGATCGAGTTCGACCAGCAATTGCCCAGCGCTCACGCGTTGGCCATCGTGGATCAAAATGCGTCGAACCACGCCCGTGACCGCCGGCTGAATGATCTTCACGCGTTCATTCGGGATCAGTTTGCCTTTGGCCACGGCAACAATGTCGAGCTGCCCGAACGCCGCGATCAAGAGGGCAAGCAATGCCAGCACGACAATGATCCGCATCGTCCACTTCGGCGCGGGATGCACCGGCGTTTCGGCCAGCTCCAGGTTGGCCGGCAGAAAGGCGATCTCGTGCGCGGGGCGCGGCTCCGAATCCAGTTGCAGACGAATGGCCCACGCCATCTTCCAGACCGACATGTAACGGCGCATCAGGTCGGCGAGCGCCTGCATTCTGAGGAATTGGGTCGACACGCTGCCCGCCTATCTGTTTTGAAGAGAAACCAAATGCGCGTAGTAACCGGCCTGCGCGAGCAGTTGGTCGTGCTTGCCACGTTCGACGATGCGTCCCTTGTCCATGGCGATGATCTGATCGGCATGCCGAACCGCGGTCAACCGGTGCGCGATTATAATGACGGTGCGCCCCGTGCACATCGCCCGCATGTTCTGTTGGATGATCCGTTCGGTTTCGAAGTCGAGCGCACTGGTCGCTTCGTCGAAGATCAGAATGCGCGGATTCGTGACCAGCGCGCGCGCAATGGCGACGCGCTGCCGCTGCCCGCCCGACAAGTTCGATCCATGTTCGCCAACTACGGTGTCGTACCCTTCGGGTAACTCCGAAATAAATTCGTGCGCGCCCGCGAGCTGTGCTGCGCCGATGACGGCCTCAAGCGGTGCGCCGGGATCTGTCACGGCGATGTTCTCGCGTATCGTTCGATTGAACAGCCGGTTCTCCTGCAGCACGACGCCGATCTGGCGGCGCAGCCATGCCGGGTCGGCGAGCGCAAGGTCGATGCCGTCGATCGAGACGCGTCCTTGCTCGGGGAGATAGAGCCGCTGCAGCAGTTTCGTCAGCGTGCTCTTGCCCGAGCCAGAGCGACCTACGATGCCGACGATCTGGCCTGCGCGGATTTCGAGCGAAACGTCGTCGAGAATCGGAGGGCCATCGGCCCGATAGCGGAAGCGGATGTTCTGAAAACCCACATCTCCTTTCAGGGCAGGCAATGCCTGACGGCTTTTTGTCAATTCTGTGCGTGTGTTGAGAATGTCGCCAAGGCGACCCATCGAAATGCCAATCTGCTGGAAGTCCTGCCACAACTGCGCGAGCCGCAGCACCGGGGCGGCCACGCGCTGCGACATCATGTTGAACGCAATCAACTCGCCGACTGAAAGCTTGCCGCTGATGACGAGCTTGGCGCCCATGTAGAGCGTGAGCAGCGTGACAAGTTTGCCGACGTATTGAATCAACTGTTGGCCGACGACCCCGAGCGAGGTCACCCGGAACCCTGCTGAAACATAGGCCGCGAGTTGCGTATCCCAACGCCGCGTGAACTGCGGCTCGACGGCCATCGATTTGACAGTTTCGGCGGCGGAGACGGCTTCGACGAGAAACGACTGGTTGTCCGCGCTGCGTGCGAATTTCTCGTTCAGCCGCTGACGTAAGACCGGATTGAGCGTCAGCGAAATGGCCGCATACAGGGGCAGCGAGAGGATCACGACAAGCGTCAGCCATACGCTGTACGTGAACATCACGGCAAAGAAAATGAACGAAAAGAACAGATCGATGACCGCCGTCAACGCCTGCCCGGTCAAGAAGCTACGAATGCTCTCCAGTTCGCGCACGCGCGCGACGGTGTCGCCCACACGGCGCGAGCCGAAGTAGGCAAGCGGCAGCGCTAAAAGATGGCGAAAGAGCCTTGCACCGAGTTCGACGTCAATTCGATTCGCCGTATGCGCGAACACGTAATTGCGTAACCCTGCGAGCAGTACCTCGAAGGTCGAGCTGACGAATAAGGCGATGCAAACGACGTTCAGCGTATTGAATGCGCGATTGACGAGCACCTTGTCCATCACCACTTGAAACATCAACGGCGAGACGAGCCCGAACACTTGCAACAGCGCGGAAACGAGCAGAACTTCCAACAACAGACGCCGATATTTAACGACGGCTGGAATGAACCAGGAGAAGTCGAACCGTGCGAGTTCCCCGGAGAGCGAGGCGCGCGAAGCGAACAAGAGCAACTGCCCATCACAACGCGACATCACATCCTCTGGCGTAGTTGCCGCGGGAGCGGATCGCCCCGCGTCGACAACAAGCGCTTTATCGCCAGAGCATCCCGCCAAGATGAAGTGTCGGCCGTCCTTATCGAGTGCGAGTGCTGGGAATGGTGTTCTCGACAAACGCTCGGCGGACACTTTTGCTTTCCGCGCTTTCAAGCCGAGCGAGCGGGCTGCCAGCAAAAGCTCGCGTTCGTCGAACGAGGCCGATTTCATTGCGGCGGCATGCCGCAATTGACTCGCATCTGCAGCGATACTGTGAAAGCGTGCGATTAAGACGAGAGCGACGAGGCCCGGATCGTCGACGAGCGTCGTTTCTAGATCTGATTCGGCCATGCTTATGTAAGAGCGCGACCCTCAAATGGCCGCAGCGCTTACCCCCGGTTAAAAAATTATTGTTAATTTCGTACTACAGCGCGACTACCAGCCTGGATCCGCTCCGGGCACAAGCAGTGCCGCCCGCTTCCCGCCGATCAAAACAGGACGCTTGCCTACCGCTCGGCAGAGCACATCAATGCACTTTACAAAAAGCAAGGCGAAGTTATGTTTACGTAATATTTCGCTTATCTACTCTTCTCTGCCCGATGTACATTACCGACGCGTAAAGCGGTCGATACGATTCAAGGCGCGTAACAATATAACATGCTATTGAATTTTACTCACCTCCTTTGCTAATCACTTACAAGAATCAAATCACCAGATATCTGCTTTCGCGCAAACGTTTGTAGATCTCTAGAAGCTTCCACCCGAGCCACTTCCTACACAATTAAATGGGATGACAACTCCGAATTTGTTACGTATACACGTGGGGCCACACATCGCTACAAGGTTGCGCCAAAAATCGACTGCTGTGCGCCGGCGCATGGCGATGCGCCCGCAGTACTTGCGGGGCACCTACTCGCAGCGGGCGAATGTTCCTTACGCGCCTGCCAGCGCCGCTACATCCCGGAAGCGAGCGCGAGTGTCCCGTCGTGCAGGAACAACCGCGTCAATAGCGCTACGCGTCGCGGCCGTATAATTCTTCGTCCGCTCTTCCGCTACGACCATGCTCAGCTTCGCCCTAGGCTTTCTCATCTCGCTCCTCGTGACGCTCTTGATCGTGCGCTATGCGCACTTGCACGGAAAGTTTTCGATCGACAGCGACTTGGCAGGCGTCCAGAAATTCCACGTCCGCCCCGTGCCGCGCATTGGGGGCGTCGGTATTCTGATCGGGCTCGTGGGGGCAGCACTGCAGTTGTTTTGGCCTTACCCCGCCGTCGCATCCGGCATCCTTGCCCTCGTAGCGTGCGGTATTCCGGCTTTTGCATCGGGCCTCATCGAAGATCTGACGAAGCGGGTCTCGCCTTCGGCTCGACTCCTGGCGACGATGGCCGCAGCAGCGCTCACCTATTTCGCGCTACACGTGGCCGTCGTGCGCATCAGCGTACCGCCGCTCGATTTCCTGCTGTCGTACGCGGCCATTTCGTTTGCCGTCACAGTGTTGGCCGTGGCCGCGCTTGCAAATGCGGTCAACATCATCGACGGCTTCAACGGCCTTGCGTCAATGGTCGCGTTGATGATGTTCGCTTCGCTGGCCTACGTAGCCTTCCGGCTCGGCGATCCCATTGTGCTGTCGGCCTCGCTGATCATGATGGGCGCCGTGCTCGGCTTCTTCATTTGGAATTTCCCGGCCGGCTTGATTTTTCTCGGCGATGGCGGCGCCTATTTCATCGGCTTTATGCTCGCAGAACTGGCGATCATGCTTGTGATGCGCCATCGCGAAGTGTCCGCATGGTATCCGGTGCTGCTGTTCGTCTATCCGATCTTCGAGACTTGCTTTTCGATCTATCGAAAGAAATTCGTACGTGGAATGTCGCCCGGAATTCCCGACGGGGTGCATCTGCATATGCTCGTCTATAAGCGGCTGATGCGCTGGGCGGTGGGTGCCAAGACGGCGCACGAGATCACGCGACGCAACTCGCTGACGTCACCTTACTTGTGGCTGCTTTGTCTCATCGGCGTCATACCAGCGACGCTCTTTTGGCAGCACACGGTGCATTTGTTTGCTTTCGTGGTTTTGTTCGCGCTGACGTATGTCTGGCTTTACGTCAGCATCGTGCGGTTTAAGTCGCCGAGGTGGTTGGTCGTGCGCAAAGGAAACGGAAAGTAAGCCGAAGCGCAGGCATGTCGACGGCCAACCATCCCGCTCCCTGTCGATCCCTTCTCCTCCTCTCACAGGGTAAAATCGCGCGTTTCTCGTCGACCTGACCGCAGCGCGTGCTCCCGAAGCCTGGGACAGTAGCTCGAAACCATAGGACAAATAATGGATGTTGTATTGCGCGTTCTGCCAGCGGTTCTGCTCGTTGCCTACAGCCAAGTGATCGTCAAGTGGCGCATCGAGCAGCTGGGCGCGCCCCCGGGCAGTCATCTGTCGGGCATCCTGCGCTACGCGGCTTATCTCTTCGACCCCTTTATTTTTTCCGCTTACTTGGCAGGATTTGCAAGCTCGTTCGTCTGGCTCTATGCCATTGCAAAGCTGCCGCTGGCGCAAGCCTTCCCGATCTACCAGGGGCTGACGTTCGTTGCAGTCATCGTCTGCAGCGCCGTGTTGCTCGGCGAGCCGCTCAACAGCCAAAAGCTGCTCGGAGCCGCGTTGATCCTGATGGGCGTCGCGATCGGAGCGCGCGGATGAGCGCAATCGGCTATGAGAACGTTCAGCAGTCGTCCGAAGCGTTCTTGTCGCCCCTGCGCGAGCACGTGCGGCAAGGGACGCCTGAGCTCCTTTCGACCTTTGACGAATATGCAGAGGAAGCGCGCTTCGGACACGCTTTGCTCACCGAAAGCTTGCAAGGAATGCCGCGCAGCGCGGAGATTCTCGAGGTCGGTGCAGGCGCCCTGATGCTCAGCTGTATGCTGGCGCGCGACGGTTTCCGAGTCACGGCCGTTGAGCCAGTGGGCGATGGGTTTTCTCATCTGGCCAAACTTCAGTGCGTCGTCATCGACTATGCCCGGGCGCACGGCGCCGCGCCTGACTTGCTTCGTCTGCCTGGTGAAGCGCTCGCGATCGTCGACCGATTCGACTACGCGTTTTCCGTCAACGTGATGGAGCACGTAGGCGATGTTGCCCGTGTGTTGGAAAAGGTCTACGCATCGCTCAAACCTGGCGGCACTTACCGGTTCATTTGCCCGAACTATGCCTTCCCGTACGAGCCCCATTTCAACATACCGACGCTCTTTAGCCGGAAGCTGACAGAACGCGTCATGTCACGCCGCATCATGACGTCGAAGAACGTTGTCGATCCTGCTGGAACATGGGCATCGCTGAACTGGATTACGGTCGGTCAGGTTCGAAGTATCTGCCGCGAACGCCTGCGTACCAACCCCGCGTTCGACCGTCGCATTTTCGACGTGTACCTCTCACGCATGCTGTCGCGCGATCAGTTCACCGAACGGCGCGGGCGCCTTTTTTCGCGCGTGCTGTCCGGCCTGGGACGCCTGCGACTCACGGCGCTTGCCGCGCTGATTCCCGTCAGGTGGCTGCCCGTGATGGACTGCCGTGTCGTGCGCCGATGATCGTGTCTTATACTGTCGCCTTGCGTTGAAGCAGCCTTGGTGCATGAAAGCAGCCCGCGCCGCGGTATTCGGCCCACCCATATTCCAGCAGAGACAGGCACAAGTGAAACGCCCAGAGCGACGCGTCGCAATCGTGCAATCTTGCTACATCCCGTGGAAGGGATATTTCGACCTGATTGGCTCGGTGGACGAGTTCATTCTTTACGACGACATGCAGTACACGCGCCGCGATTGGCGCAACCGTAATCAGATTAAGACACCTCAAGGGCTGCAATGGCTGACGGTGCCGGTCAAAGTGAAGGGGCGGTATTTCCAGACCATTCGCGAAACGGAGATCGACGGCCAAAACTGGCGCGCCGACCACTGGAAGGCCCTGCTCCAAAATTACCGGCGTGCGCCGCATTTCGATCGCATCGCCGCCGCCCTCGAACCGTATTACCTCGAGCGCGAATTCCGCCATCTATCGGAACTGAACCGTGCCCTGACAGAGGTCATCTGCTCGTTGCTCGGCATAACGACTACGCTTAAATGGTCCTGGGATTACACGCTCGCGGAAGGAAAAACGGAGCGCCTCGTCGACCTCTGCCGACAGGCGAACGCCTCCGCCTATCTATCCGGCCCCGCCGCGCGCGACTATATCGAGCCTCACCTGTTCGCGGCCGCTGGCATCGAGCTCGAGTATTTCGATTATTCGGGCTATCCGGCCTACCCTCAACTCTGGGGTGAATTCCAGCAAGGCGTCACCGCGCTGGATCTGCTCTTCAATTGCGGCGACGATGCGCGCCGCTATATGAAGTTCGCCGCCGGGTCTTCCCCTGCCCTCGATCGATAACCCGCACATGAACGAATT
The DNA here is from genome assembly GCF_002879855.1 of Trinickia soli. Lineage (GTDB taxonomy): Bacteria > Pseudomonadota > Gammaproteobacteria > Burkholderiales > Burkholderiaceae > Trinickia > Trinickia soli. The sequence continues at coordinate 209,399 of NZ_PNYB01000003.1, forward strand.
GCTAGCGCCCATTGCGACCTACTACACCGATAAACTTCGGCAGTTCGGCGACGTGCCGCGCGGTGTCGATTGGAACAGTCCGGAGAGTCAAGCACTGCGCTTTGAGCAGTTGTGCAAACTACTGCCGTCGAATTCGCCGTTTTCGATTGTCGATGTCGGCTGCGGTTACGGAGCGCTCCTGGATTTTCTGGCGGAGCGCTTCGACGTTCGCATGTCGACGTGCGACTATCTCGGCCTCGATATTTCGGGTGCGATGATCGAGGCCGCCGCGCGACGCCACGCCGACAAGGCCTATGCGCGCTTCGAGAGAGGCACGCAAGCGCCGCGAAGCGCCGATTTTCTGGTGGCAAGCGGCATTTTCAGTGTCAGGCTCACGAGCACCGACGATGCATGGGACGCCTATATTCGTGAGACGCTGGCGATGATGCATGCGTCCGCAACTAAAGGCTTCGCCTTCAACTGCCTGACCTCGTACTCCGACCGCGACAAGATGCGGCCGGACCTCTATTACGCGAATCCTTGCGAGCTGTTCGACTTCTGCAAACGCACCTTCTCGAGAAACGTGGCGCTGCTGCACGACTACGGCTTGTACGAATTCACGATTCTCGTAAGGGCCTAACCGATGACACGCAAACCTCTCGTCATTTTCGGCGTCGGACAGATTGCGGACCTCGCGTGGTTCTACTTCACTCATGACTCGGCGTATCAGCCCGTGGCATTCACGGTCGATCGTGCGTATATCCAAGGCGACACCCAGCATGACTTGCCCGTGGTCGCATTCGACGAGCTCACCCGCGCTTACCCCCCCGGAGAAGTCGAGATCTTCGTCGCGCTCAGCTATGCAAAGGTGAACTCGGTGCGGGCCAGCAAAGTCGATGCGGTGCGTGAGGCCGGCTATCGGTGCGCGAGTTACGTCAGCAGCAAAGCAACCGTGTTCCCCGGGTTCGCCGCTGGCGATAACGCCTTCATTCTCGAAGACAACACGATCCAGCCTTTCGCGCAGATCGGCAATAACGTCACGCTGTGGAGCGGCAACCATATCGGCCATCATTCTGTGATCGAGGACAACTGCTTCATCAGTTCGCATGTCGTCATTTCGGGCGGCGTGCGCGTGGGCGCGAATACGTTCATCGGCGTCAATTCGACGGTGCGCGATCATGTGACAATCGGTGAACGTTGCGTGATCGGCGCAGGCTCGCTACTCGTCGCCGATGCTGCGCCCGACGGCGTTTACTCGGCTGCCGCCGCGGAACGGTCGCGCGTGCCGAGTTCGCGGCTGCGCAACATCTAAGCAGGAGCCGAAGCCATGCGCTGGCAAAAGCTGGGCAGAGTGTTTTGCGCGTCGGGTGAACATCCCTGGATGCTCACCCACGCGGCCAATCCCGTCGCCGAATGGCGCTACGCCGACGTATTCCGCGTCTATTTCAGCGCACGCGATGCGCAGCGCCGCGCACACATCGGATACGTCGACATCGACCTGAAGCGCTCGCAAGAAATCCTCTCGCTTTCCGATGAGCCCGTCATCGCTCCAGGAGACGCAGGGCTGTTCGACGATAGTGGTACATCGATGGGCTGCATCGTGCAGCATGAAGGCCGACGATATTTGTACTATCTCGGCTGGAATCTCGGCGTGACGGTACCCTGGCGCAATGCGATCGGCCTCGCCGTGAGCGAGTCGCCAGACAGTCCTTTCGTCAAGGTATCGCGCGCGCCCGTGATGGATCGATGCGACTGCGACCCTTTTACGATTTCCTACCCGTGGGTGATCGTTGAAGACGGGCGCTGGCGCGTCTGGTACGGATCGAATTTGACTTGGGGCACCGGCACGAGCCAAGACGAAATGTGCCACTTGTTCAAATACGGGGAATCGGTCGACGGGCTCGCCTGGCACCGCGACGGGACGATCGCCCTGCATTTCAAGGACGCATCAGAGTACGCGATGTCGAAACCGACCGTCGTACGCGACGCCGGGCTCTATCGCATGTGGTATTCATATCGCGGCGCCGCCTACCGCATCGGCTATGCCGAGTCCACCGACGGCATTGCCTGGACACGGCGAGACGAATTGGCCGGCCTCGAACCAGCAGCGACCGGATGGGATGCGGGCGCAGTCTGCTATCCCTGTGTGTTCGACCATGCTGGCGAGCGCTACATGCTGTACAACGGGGGCCGCTACGGCGATTCCGGTTTTGGCCTCGCCGTGCTCGAGAAGTAACTGCGATGAACGCTAATGACCACAATACGATGACGTCGCGCACCGGCAATCCGCACCCGTGCAGCGAGGCGGCTTTATCGAATGGCGCAAAGACAACGGCTCCTGAGATCAGCGTAGTCATTCCATCCTATGGCTGCCGCGAATGCCTTGAAACCCTTTGTGCTCGGCTCGACGCCGTGTTGTCGGCACTCGTGCCGAGTTACGAAATCATCCTCGTCGACGATCGCAGCCCCGATGCGTCCTGGCCCATCATCGAAGCGCTCGCGCAGCGGTATCGCGCTGTGCGAGGGGTTCGCTTGAGTCGAAACTTCGGCCAGCAAATCGCCATCACGGCGGGGCTCGAAGCGTCGCGGGGCAACTATGTCGTGGTGATGGACTGCGATCTGCAAGATCCTCCGGAGCGCATCCCCGATCTTTACCACGAAGTACGGAAAGGTCACGATCTCGTGATGGCCAAGCGAGTGGAGCGAACTCACTCGGCCGTCAGGCTCGTGGCCGCCAGGGCCTATTACGCACTGATGCACCGCCTGACGGGGCAAGCCGTCGATGGGCAATACGGCGCGTTCAGCATTCTTTCGCGGAAAGTCGTGACGGCGTTCCTGGGCTTGCGTGAGCGCGAGCGACACTACATTTTGATCTTGAGTTGGCTCGGCTTCGATCGCGGCACCATCGAATACGCGCATACGGAACGCCACGCCGGACGCAGTTCGTACGACTTCATCAAGCTGGTTAGGCATGCTTTGGGCGGCATGTTCTTTCATACCAGCGTTTTCCTGAACTGGATCGTCTATGCGGGACTCTTCTTCACCGCAGCGAGCTTCGGCACGGGCACGTACTTCATTTACCGGTATTTTGTGTCGGCGGCCCTGCCGGGGTGGACCAGCCTGGTCGTCGCAGTGCTGTTTTCGACTGGGCTCATTCTCGCCAGCGTCGGCACGGTCGGCTTGTACGTCTCACGCGTATTCGAAATGACGAAAGGACGGCCGCTTTACGTCGTTGACCGACAATGCGGCTGCGACTCGCATTCGAGCAACTCATGATCTATGACGGGGCTTTGACGATGTGCTGCTTTTCCGACTTGGCGAATTCGGTTGCCGGCGTGCGCATTATGGAGAAGGAAACTTGAGAACCGACAAGCACATTCCGTTCAACTGGCCGAACATGACCGGCAAGGAATTGCATTACATTGCCGAAGCGCACTTCAATGGACGCCTGGCGGGAGACGGCCCGTTCACCAAGCGCTGCCACGCTTGGTTGGAGGCACGCACGCAGTGCCCGAAATCGTTGCTGACTCACTCATGCACCGCCGCGCTTGAGATGTCAGCCTTGCTGCTCGACATCGCGCCCGGTGATGAAGTCATCATGCCCTCCTTCACGTTCGTTTCGACGGCGAACGCATTCGTATTGCGCGGCGCCGTGCCTGTTTTTGTCGATATCCGCGACGACACGCTCAACCTGGACGAGCGACTGATCGAAAGCGCGATCACGGCCCGCACCAAAGCGATCGTAGTCGTCCACTACGCGGGCGTCGCATGCGAGATGGACACGATCATGGCCATCGCCAAACGCCATGGGCTGAAGGTGGTGGAGGATGCTGCCCAAGGCGTCATGGCGACCTACAAGGGGCGAGCGCTCGGCACCATTGGCGATCTGGGCACTTACAGCTTTCACGAAACGAAGAACGTCATTTCGGGCGAAGGCGGTGCGCTTCTCGTGAATGATCCGAAGTTGGTCGAGCGAGCAGAGATCATCCGCGAGAAGGGCACGGATCGCAGCCGCTTTTTTCGCGGACAGGTCGACAAATATACGTGGCAGGAGGTGGGCTCGTCGTTCCTTCCGGGCGAGCTCGTCGCTGCGTTCCTGTGGGCACAGTTCGAAGAAGCGGACAGCATCACGCAGCGGCGGATGGCCAGTTGGGAGACCTATCATGCGATGATCGAACCGTTCGAGGCGGCAGACCGGTTGCGCCGCCCGATATTGGCCGACGGCTGCCAGCACAACGGGCATTTGTACTACGTGCTGCTATCGCCCCAGGTCGATCGCCACGCGGTCCTCGAGGAATTCAAGCGCAGTGAGATTTCTTCTGTCTTCCACTACGTACCGCTGCATTCGTCGCCGGCCGGGCTCAAGTACGGTCGCGCGCACGGTAATCTCAACGTGACCGATGCTGTCTCCGAGCACTTGATTCGTCTCCCGCTCTGGGTCGGCTTGACCGAAGAAATGCAGCAGCGTGTCGTCAATACGCTCGGCAAAGCGCTCGCACTCATTTGATCGACCGACTCCGCGGATATGACTCAGATTACGACCGGGGTGCGTACCCTGCTTTCTCATCCCTTCGTCTATAACCTATTTCAGACGGTCATGGGCGCGCACAAAGGCAGGACCGAATTCGCCACGCGTTTCGTCGAGCCTAGAGCCGGGGACCGGGTACTCGACATCGGCTGCGGCACCGGCGATTTACTCGCCTATCTGCCCGACGTGCAGTACACCGGCTACGACATCAGCGAGCAATACATAGAGGCGGCCCGTAAGCGTTTCGGCACACGCGGCACGTTTCATTGCCGGCTGCTGACGTCAACGGAGCTAGAAACGCTACCGCTGTTCGATATCGCGCTGGCGGTCGGCCTTTTGCATCACATCGAGGACGACGAGGCGCGAGATCTTATTCGAATGACCAAGCGGGCGCTCAAGCCCGGCGGACGACTCATCACAATCGATCCCTGCCTCGCGGATGGGCAAAATCCCATTGCGCGCTGGCTCGTGAAGGCGGACCGCGGTCAAAATGTACGTGAGCGGGACGGCTACCTTTCGCTCGCCACAGATTGCTTCAGCCGCACGCGGGCCGCCGTCGCCCACCGAAGCTGGATTCCGTACACCCACTGCATCATGGTCTGTACGAACGACTGACTGAAGGACCTAAGTCAACGACGGCGGTCGTCGATCGGATCGGCTATCCACGCTGGCATCGTACGAACCACACCGCGCTGCAGGCCGGCCTCAGCCGGCCTGTTGACTCTGCATACCCCAACTCGGGAAATAGCATGCCGAGCAATGCGCCGCTTGAGCAATCTTCGTGGCGTTGAACGTGACGAGGAACAAGAGGACGAATAGCCAAGCCAGATAGTGCCGCTCGTAGACTTCCGGCTTCGCGAAGTTGAGCACGATCCACGCACCGACCGGCCCGATCAAAAGCGGATCGTACAGGTAAGGATGAATCGCCACCGCTTGCGGCCAGAACAGCAATGTCAGCAGATAGGAAGCGAACAGGTACGGCATCATCGCATCGGGATAGCCGGTTTCCTCAGTACTGTTCGACTGCGGCGCAAATCTGATTCGATACCAAAGCTGCAACAACAGCAACGCGGCCGGGATCAAAACGAAATACATGGGCCGATTGAAGTACGGGACGAATACCGAATTAATGAAGTTCCCGTAGTACTGCATGTCGCCATCGAGACCCGATCGAAACAGCCAAGTGCTGTTCTCACTGGTGAAATGCAGTAGCTTCGCGACGACCACCGGCTGCAAGTAAACGATCACAGAGAGCACGCTCATTACGATGGCTGAGCGCAGCATGCGTAGATCGAGCCGCCTTGCGAAAATCGCGCGCAGCCCCATGAACGCGCCAAACAATGCCGCTGTCATCGGCATCAGCACGCACATCACGACCGCAGTCAGCCAGAAGCTCTTCCCCTGTGGGCCACGACGCGCGATAACGGCGCTCGCAACCAGCAAAACAGGAAAGATGAGCACAAACACGTTGTCGACGTTGAACTTGCCGAGCGATATCCAAAACGTCGGTAGCGTAAGGAAGTAGGCAAAGGCAGCGAGGAGCAGCACCGTGCGACGAAAGTCGAGCTTCGCCCAGGTCGGCGACCCAATGGCGTACCCGATGGAGAGCAGCGATGCGGACATGCTGATGAGGGCCACCATGAGCCGCATCGTGACGGCGGGGAAAATCAATTGAATGCGATAGAGCACCCACATCAACCACAAGTACAGTGTCGGCTCATTTGCGTAGGCTTGGCCTTTCGCGTAGCCATCGGCTACGAGAAACGTCAGGAAACCGTGCTGGGTCCACGAATATTGATGCCAAGTCGGGAACGTATAGTCCCTCAACCGCTCCGGCCTCAGATTGGCGGTAGCCACCATCTGGCCGAAGCCGATCTTGTACACGGCCCAAATGCCGATCGTGAGAACAACGACTGCCAACAATGCAAAAGAGGAGGCTTTTCGTGGGGTTGAATCGCGCATAGATAAGTGGATCAGTGGTCAGCGCTGGCAATAAATGAGCGGCGCTCGGCGGTCCGAGCGCCGCGCAATCCGGCGTCGGCTCATCGTATAGTCAAGACGCCGCGGGCGCCTTCAAATTGACGGATTGCAGCGTCGGACCCATCGCCGGCTGATATTCGGACACCCATCGACGTAGGTCGCGACGGACTTCGTCATCCGACAACACCGTACGCTGCAGGAGCCACGGCAATAGTTCGTCGAGGAGGTTCGGTTTGGCGTCTCGCGCCCGTGCGATGCGCAACTTCGGATGCGGCGTACGAGTTGTCGTTTCGTCGTCGGCTAGCAGTTCTTCATAAAGTTTTTCGCCGGGACGAAGGCCGCTGAATTCGATGTGGATCTCATCCTCGGAGTAGCCGTAGAGCTTGATCAAGTCGCGCGCGAGATCGACGATGCGCACCGGCTGGCCCATATCGAGAATGAAAATTTCACCGCCGTGCCCCATGCTCGATGCCTGCAATACGAGCTGCGAGGCCTCGGGAATCGTCATGAAGAAGCGCGTGATCTCCGGGTGCGTGACGGTGACGGGACCGCCCTTCGCGATTTGCTGCTGAAACTTCGGAATGACGCTGCCCGCGCTGCCAAGCACGTTGCCGAAGCGCACGGTTTCGAACTGCGTGCGCTGCGTCGTTTGCTGCAGCGCCGAACATGTCATCTCCGCGAGCCGCTTGCTGGCGCCCATCACGTTCGTCGGATTGACAGCCTTATCGGTCGAAATCAACACGAAGCGCTTGGCGCCGCTGTGGATGGCCGCTTGTGCAACGCGATACGTACCGAGCACGTTATTGCGCACGGCCTGCCAGCTATTGAGTTGCTCCATGAGCGGTACGTGCTTGTAGGCCGCCGCGTGATAAACGACATGCGGGCTGTAGCGCGCCATGACGTGATCCAATAGTAAGGAGTCCTTGACGTCTCCCACGATCGGAACGAGATGCATATCGGGGAAGTGCTCGCGCACTTCTTCCAGCAGGCGATACACGGCGAACTCTGACGCGTCGAGCGCGACCAGTTGGGCAGGTCGGAATCGGAGAATCTGCCGACACAGTTCGGAGCCGATCGAACCGCCCGCGCCCGTCACCATGACGACGTGATCGTGCAGCAGCGCTTCGACATGCGGCGTATCGATCGTGACGGGCTCGCGGCCCAATAGATCTTCCAAGTCGATATGACGGACTTGCGAGAGGAAGCCTTGGCCAGGAGCGAGCGCAGTCAGTGACGGCAATACCATCGCATGCACGCCGGCGCGCACGCAGAGCGTCGCGGCATGGCGCTGCGCTGCGACCGACGCGGACGGGATAGCGATGATCGCGTGGCGTGCACGCAGCGCCTTCGCGCACTCGGGCAGATCGTCGATCGTGCCCAGCACCTTGTGGCCATAGACTTCGCGGCCGCGTTTGGCGGGATCGTCGTCGAGCAAACCGACAAGACGCCATTCGCTCGAACGCGACAACTCGCGCGCAAGGCTCGCACCGGCGGTGCCTGCGCCCAGTACGAGCACCGGTTTGCCTTGAGCGATCAGCGCGCCGTACAGATAAAACTCTTTCGTCGCGCGGTAAATCGCGCGCGCGCCGCCCATCAACAGGAACAGCAGCATGGGCGACACGATAAATACCGAGCGCGGCGTGACTTGCACCGGCTGGATCATCAACGACGCCACCATGGCGATGAGTGCGCCGGCGACCACGGCCTTCGAGATCCGCACGAGGTCAGGCAGGCTTGCGAACACCCACATGCCACGGTACAGCCCGAGCGCGCGGAACATGAAGCCGTAGGCCGGCAAAACCCACACCAGCCCTTTTAGACCGCTATAAATGTATTGGGGCGGAATGGAACCGTTAAAACGGATCAAGTAGGCCAACAACCATGCGCCGACGACAGCGCACAGATCGAATGCGAACGCGCAAAGCGATAGCCATGAGGCTTTATGTTTCTTGAACATTGTTCACCTCTGAGCTTGTCTCGGAAGATTGGAATTGGATTGAACACGACGCCAACGGACGTCGATCACCCTGCCGATTACGACGAGCACCACAGCCCAAACCATCACTACCATCCATTGAACGACCGGTGACCGCGGCATTGCCACGAGCGCCAGAATTATGCCAAGCGCCATCGCGACGTACCAGTCGATCGCGGTGCGCGCGTGGCCAATACCTGAGCGCACCATGCGTTGATAGTAGTGCTCGCGGTGCGCTTGCCAAAATTTTTCGCCGCGCGCGAGCCGCTTCGCAAGCGTGACGGACGCATCCGCAATAAAGGGGGCGAACGCCATGACAGGGAACCACATCGGCCAGACCCCGGTACCCCAACCCCAATAACCCAGTGCGCCCGCAAGAAAACCAAGGGGAATCGAGCCGGCGTCGCCCAGAAAAATTCGCGCCGGATGGAAATTGAACAGAAGAAAGCCGGCGGCGGCGCCGCAGACGGCCGCACTCGCTAGCGCCAATTGAGCATCGGCGTGCGGCGAAAGGCACGCCGCTAATGCATAACCGCCAAAACCGAAAAAAGCCATGCCGCCGGCCAGACCGTCGGCACCGTCCATGAAGTTGTATAAATTCGTCAGCCAAATCAGAGCGACCGCGACGACCACGCGCAGCCACAGCGCAATGGGGGCAGGAACGACGGACACGACTGCGATTGCAGCGACGGTATGCGCGGCAAAACGCACACGGGCAGGCAACCCCCGCCGGTCGTCAATCTGTGAGATTGCCGCCAGCAAAGCCGCGCAAACGGCAGTGACCCATAGCTGTGGGGCCATGAACAACATGCATAGGACGACGACCGGAATTACGCCCCAGCCGCCGACGCGCGGCGTCGGGCGCTCATGCAGCGAGCGTTCGTTGGGTATATCGGTAGCAAGGCGCCACGCCAACCCTGTGCGAAGCAACATCCAGAGAATGCCAGCGCACGCGAGCAGCGCGATCGCGGCAAGCACTACGCTCGACAAAAGCGGTACGGAAAAAACGATATCCATCGGCGTGCGCATCTAGTGATTCGAGCGATACCAGGCCGCGGTCTCGCGCAGACCCTGCTCGGTCGTGTAAGGAGGCCGCCAGCCGATTGCTTCGCGGATAAGAGAACAATCGAGCCGCAATTCGCCGACGAGGCGATCGACCACCGCCGTACGGCCGGTCAACCGGCCGACCAAGTGAAGCAAGGCGGGCGGCACCGGCAACAACCGGCGCGGCGCGTTCAACTGCTCGGCCAACATGGACGCCAGTTCCTTGACAGCGACGTCTCGCTCGTCAGCCACATGGAAAATGTGCCCCGCCGCAGCGGGGGCGTTTGCGCAATGCACGATCGCGTCGGCAAGGTTGTCGACATAAACGATACTGCGCTGCGCTGCGATCGCGCCGAGCGGCAAGGGTATCCCTTTGTCGATCGCTCGCATCAGGTTGAAGAAATTGGCGCGCACACCGGGACCATAGACGAGCGGCGGGCGGATGATCACGATTTCCATGCCGGTTTCACGACCGAAGGCCTGCAGCGCGCGTTCCGCTTCGAGCTTCGACACACCATATGGATCTGGCGGAGCCGGTTGATCGCGCTCGCTGATGGGCCGCCCATGACTGCGTTCGGCGACGGCCTTGACGCTGCTGACGAATACGAAGCGACGAACACCCGCGCGGTGGGCAGCTTGGGCGAGACGCATCGTCCCTTCGACGTTCACCGCCCGATAGGCGGCAAGCGCGTCGGGGGACGTGTCGTTCATCATATGGACGCGCGCCGCAAGATGAACGACCGCGTCGCATCGTAGCTCGGCTGGCCAATTCTCGTCGACGCCCTCGAAAGCCTCCGCATTCAACAACCACTCTTGCACACCTGCGGGCAAAGTGCCCGGACGACGCACCAAACCGATAACGGTCCTGCCCCGCTCAAGCAATTGACGGCAGACTGCTTTGCCGATGAAACCGCTTGCCCCTGCTACAACGATGCTTTGGCCCATAGGTGACGGGAACGATTGTCTGATTCAATAGGTTGGACCGGAAGCATCTGCTATCAAACACCATCGGGCCGTGCGCAGGATCTCTGTGCGAAAAACAAGCATTATACCGATCCGCCTTGGGGCGAATCCCCTGGCGCCAGCCAGGAGGCGAGCGCCGCGGAGCACGCCGTGCTTGCCAACCGTGTAGCGGCGCCGCGCAGCGTTCGCGGCGCTCCGATGTCCGCTACGCCCCGAGCGGGGCACCGCAGTTCTTCAAATTATTGGCCCGAGAACTCAAATGGCAGACCTGCGAACCCCGGCGCCCGAAGTAAGCGAACTCTGGCCGGCACCAGCCAACACCCGGCCCAAATGAACATGAGCAGGGTATAAAGGACGAATAGCGGGTGGATCACAATCGGGGCCATAACGTGGTATTGCCTTCCGTTTGCGCGCGGCTGACTGCCGTCGCTCGACGAAAAGTAAAGCCAGCCGTTCTCGAATCCATAACGCCCTCGCACTCCCGAACCAACATCGTCGATTGAGCGCCGCGTAGGGCTGAGCGTGTGCCCCGCCTCGGTAAACACCGTGCCAGTCAGTCCCGCAGTGCCTTCAGCACTGTACCGAACAAGCCCCGGCGGTAGCGCTGGCGGCAGCACCACGTAATAGGCGTCACCTCCGTATGCGCTGATTTTGATTGCGGAGAGATCACCCTCGTAAGACTTGGGCCGATGCATCTGGCTGATGCAGGCAACCGCGCAGACGATCGCAATGACCGATGTCACGGAGGCGAAAGTGACGTACGGCACTACCGCGTTCGCGACTCTTTGGGGGCTGTGCGTCGCCGCGGCAAGGCTCGCGATGATGCAAACCAACCCGGCGACCAGCGGCATCGCCAGCAGCAAGTCGTGAGACACGAGGCTCGCGCCTATAACAAGCGTCGCCGCGGGCAGTGCGCGACGCCACCCACCGATGACCAACATCATCGCGACCAGCGCGGGGACGATTATCCAGCCGTAATAGCCGAACGCGTCGGCGAGCAGCAGAAAACTATTGTGCGGAACGAGCGAAAAGGCGCGCTCGAGCCCGATCCCGGTTGCAGGACCGCTCTTAAATTGGATCCATGCGCGCTCGGCGAGCAATCCGCGAGCGGCGGCCGAATTCATTTCCTCGGTTTCCGCGATCACTCGTGCGGCAACCTTGACCGGCGGTACAGACGGAGCCGCAACAACCGGCGTGCGGGCTAAAGCGGGCTTCTGTTTTCGGGGGGGCTCGCGACGAGTATTGGCCTTCGTGCCGGATACTGGTTGCTTGATGTCGAGCGCCTTCGTCTGCGCGACCGGCGTCGGCGCCGCTGGCGGCTGCAGCGCTGCAGACGTCACGTCCGACTGATGCGTCGCGCGATGTAGCGACGTTGCGGCTTCGAACCAGCGAAGCGCGGTTTCGGCACCCACGGCACCACCTCGCGCCGCGACCAAAAACCCCTTATTGTTGAATGCTGCCGTGACAAACAGCGCGATAACAAGTGCCAATATCCATGCGACGTGCTTCGCGCCCGTGCGCATTTGCCGAGTTTTCGCTTGCCAGTCGGCCTTGAACGCGGGAACGCACGAGATGAGCACCAACACGCCAAGCAAGATGGCACTGCGCGACAACGTTGCAACAACCGCACCGGCCACCAGGACCAGGTACGCGGGCCGCCACCGATAGCTCACCGCCCAAGTCGAACCCACAGCCCCCAGCAGCAGCGCTAACGCCGCTACATTCGGATTGATGTACAAGGCGGCTGCACGGCCAGCCGTGTTGCTGAATCCGTCGAAGAAACAGAGGTCAAGAAGGCATGCAATGCTCGCGACGCAAGTCACCGATGCCGAGAACTGAGCCAAACGCCGGGCATCGCCGCAGCCGGCAGCAATGCTAAGGAACGACAACGAGAACATCCCGACGACATAGGATTTTGCAACGGGGCCGATTGCGCCTTGCGTGAACGTAATAGGCAAAAGCCCGAGAACCAGGAAGAATCCGACGTAGACGGCGACCTTAGGCGGAATGCGGCCCAGACATATCCCGGCAATTGCCGCGAGTATGCCGCCGCCGTACACCGCCAAAACGATAGGCGCCAGCCACTTTGCCCCTTGCAGGTCGGCACCGATATAGCTCGACAGTCCCGATTGAAAAACCGCCAAATAGATACCCACCACGAGCGTACCAATCACGCCCGAAGCCGCGGAAAATCCGATGCGGCCACCCGCCGTCTTTATTGTTGTCAACGACATGATCCGATTTTTTCAGTTATTTGCCGTGCTGGTCGACTTCCGGACGGACAGTCGATTGGTCTCCCTGCTCGGTGAGCCAATGCAAAACGGCGAGCACTGCCACGCGAGCGAGCGGCGCCATGGTACATCAAAGTTGAGGACGGAACCGTGAATGTAGAGGCGCCTTGTCTCAATTCCCCAACGTCAACTGACGATTGTGAAAGCAACAGCACCGCTTGCGTTGGGCACGAGTGCCTCTGGTATCATCCGCACACAAGACGAACAATGGGGACATCGCATGGATGCAGTTACCTCGCATCAACAAGAAATAGAAAATGGGGACCGATTTTCATTTGGAGAAAACTGGTCTCGCTTTCTTTCGGTGCTCACGGACGATCGAATTCAACAGGCCGAGTTAAGCCTTCGCAAAATGCTTGAAGTCGATTCGCTTGCCGGCAAAACTTTTCTCGATGTCGGGAGCGGCAGCGGCCTCTTTTCACTTGCCGCACATCGGCTGGGCGCAAACGTTTTCTCATTCGATTACGACCCAAAATCGGTGGCTTGCGCGCAGGAATTGCGTCGTCGGTATTTCGACGGCGATCCAAATTGGACGATTCAAGAGGGATCGGTGCTTAATCCGGAATATCTCGGACAACTCGGAAAATTCGATATTGTTTATTCCTGGGGTGTTCTGCACCACACAGGAAAAATGTGGGAGGCTTTAGAAAACGTAACGCCACTCGTCGCTAACGGGGGCAAGCTTTTTATTGCGCTCTATAACGATCAAGGCGGTGCAAGCGTCCGCTGGAAAATGCTCAAGAAGCTTTACAATAGCTTTCGAATTCTTCGCTTTCCGCTTTCACTCTATACCCTGGCCAAGCAATGGACTGTTACCGTCGTGAAAGAAATGTGTCGCGGCCAGTTCTTCAGGGCGTGGCGCACGTACAAGAGTGAGCGAGGCATGTCGCCGTGGCACGACATCGTCGACTGGATCGGCGGCTATCCGTTCGAAGTATGCAAGCCCGAGGAAGTTTTCGAGTTTTACAAGTCGAAGGGGTTCTCGCTGACAGCGCTAAAGACGTGCGCAGGCGGCCTCGGCTGCAACGAGTTCGTGTTCCGCCGAAACTCCGCTGGCCACTGATTGGTTTGAATCTGGGCATACACCGCAGCGACCCCGGTGGGCTTCGGCCTCCTGGACGCCCGCGGCGGTCGCGGGCACGCCAAAATCGTGTACACTCGCCCACGCCGAACGCCCCGTCGGCATAGCGCCGCCCCGCAACGAAAGCGAGCCATCCGCCGTTACGCTGCCCCATACCGAGTGACGGGTTCTCATCACCTTCCCCAAGACGAAGATCTTGATCAAAGCTGCTCTCATTCTTGACGACTGCGCGCTCGCCGCATGGCAAAAGAACGCTCTGGACTATGCATCCGAGCACCTGGACATCCAACTTGTCCTATCCTGCTCGAATACCGCGAACCGAAAGGACTACATCAAGAATTTCGGCTATTACGCCCTCAATCTCTTCACGCTAAAGAATCGGCAAACTCGCAGGGTCGCGTACGATTTGAAGGGCGCCAAGCTCGTCAGCTTCGAGTCGCTGTACGAAGGTGCGTGGCAACGGATACCCGATGACATCGCCCGGTTGATCGCCGAGAGTGGGATCAAGCTCGTCATCAAATTCGGCATGGCTCTGCTGCGTACAGATGGGCCACTTGCCAGCGTGGACATTTTTTCCTTCCATCACGGCGACCCTTCCGAATTCCGTGGCAGGCCTGCCGGCTTCTACGAGATGCTTCTCAAGAAGGACAAGGTCGGCACGATCGTTCAAAGCATCTCGAATAAGCTCGACGCCGGAAAGGTGTGGGCGATCGGTCACTCGAAGATGCAGCATCATTCGTATAAGAAGACTGCGGTCAACTTCTACGCGAACTCGCGCTTCTTGCTGCGCAAAGCGCTCGTGAATTACCTCAACAACAAACCGGTCGCCATCGAGTGCAACGGGAAAAACTATCGGTTGCCCGGCAATCTGACGGTGCTCGCGTTCTTGAGCAAACTGGCGTACCGGAAGGCGGCGCGGATCGCTTATGGCGCCTTCTACGAGAAGAAGTGGAACGTCGTGACGTTCGGCGCGTTCAGTCTACCGAAGCACCGCAGTGATCTGAGCGTTGATGCAGGCACATCGCCCGTCATCTCCGAAGGGTACAGCTTTTACGCTGACCCTTTCTTCAGCGCCAACGGCGAACTCATCCGCCTCGAGGCATTGAATGCGGCAAACGGCCTGGGCGAGATCGTCGAACTCGATCGGAGGGATCTTTCGATACGGTCGGTCCTGCTCAAGGGCAAGCACTACTCCTATCCGTTTTCGTTCGCAGAAAACGAGCGGGAATATGTCATCCCCGAGGTCGCCTCTCATTCAGCGCCTTATTTGCTCGCGCAACCATTCAAGGAAACCGAGAAGCTGCAACTGTCCGGCCTCGAGGATAAAAGGATCGTCGACGGCACGCTGCTGAAGTTCAACGACGTGTACTACCTCTTTTGCGGCCTCAACGAATCATCGGCCGATTGCCTCTTTCTCTTCCATAGCGATTCGTTGACAGGTCCGTTCGAGCCCCACCCGCACAACCCCGTGGTCGTCGATCCCAGCAGAGCACGCATGGGCGGTAGGGTGGCGAAAATCGACGGCGAATTGCATCGATTCGGCCAAAACAATTGCTTCGGCTATGGCGACGGCGTGACCGTCAGCAAGATCGTAAAGCTGTCGAAGACGGACTACGAAGAGCAGGTGGTGGGTAACCTGTCGTTCAGTGACGCTTCGGGCCCGCATACCGTCGACATTCACCAGTCGTCGGCCGTGCTCGACTATTACATCGACCGGTTTTCGCTGTTGGCGGGTTACAGGCGCTTACTGCCCGTTTTGCTCAAAAAGTGAAGCAGCGTCAGCTTCGTCGTCACCTCGACGGGACCAATTCTCGGTAGACGGCCAAGCTCGCGGCGAGCGCCGCATGTTCGCTGAACTGCGTCTGTGCCAGGCGCCGTCCATTCAATCCATAGCAGTGCCTGAGCGCAGGGTCTGCAATGAGCGTCCTTAGCGCGGCGGCAAGCGCGTCGACATCGCGCACCGGAACGAGCAGTCCGTTCTCGCCGTGCTCCACCACTTCGCGACATCCAGGCGTATCGGTCGTGACAATTGCCTTGCCTGCGGCGCACGCTTCGAGCAGCGCTTTCGGCAGCCCCTCTCGGTAAGAGGGCAGACAAACGAGATCGGCTTGCGCTACGACCTGCTGCATGTCGTCGCGCCAGCCCCACGCCTCGATGAACCCTTCTCTGACCCAACCATCGACTTCCTGAGAAGTCAGCGATGCCGGGTTTTGTTCATCGGGTGCACCGACGAGCGCAAAACGCGCGACGACACCATCGGCCTTCAACTGGCGCGCAGCCATCGCGAATTCGACCACGCCCTTGTCGCGCAACAGACGCGCGGGAAGAATGACGAGACATTGATCGGTGCGCAAGGTGGGTTCGGGATAGCGCCCGACGTCGACACCCACTCCGCGAATCATCCTCACTCTCTGCTCATCGATCACACGGCCCTCGACGAGCATTTGCCGGTCGTCCCTATTCTGCAGAATCAATAGGGTTCGCGCGCCTGCCATTGCAATACGCAGCAACCCATGCACGAACGGGCGAAGTAATCGCGCCTTGGGAGCGCTGGACGTGAAGACGAAACCGAGACCGCCAAGCGCGTTGACGACGTTGCGCACGCCGGCAAGCCGCGCGGCAATGCTGCCGTAGATCACGGGCTTCATGGCCACGTGATGGACGATATCGGGGCGCAGACGGCGATAGAGGCGATGCACCTTCAGGCAATAGGCGAGTTGCTGAAACGGATTGAGACCGCCGCGCTGGCCGGGCAAATGACACACGTCGACGCCCGCCTCCCGGATCACCCTCTCGCAATCGCTTACGCGCGTGACCACAGTGACGCGAAAGCCCGCCGCCAACGCTGCCTTCGCAATCGACAGCCGATGAGAAACGAAATACCAGTCTTCTGTGACCAGAAAAACAATGTGTGGTTTGGCCGTGTCGCCGTTCATCATAAATCTGCCTACTACCCCGATCGGCAAAGCCGAGCGGCGCGCGTTCCCCCGGCGCGCCGCCTGCCTTTAATTCAAACGCTCGCCGCTGCGCCGACGCGTTGGTTTTCTCGATACTGCACGTGCCAAGCCTGGAACATCAAAACGTCCCATAACTGGTATTGCCAATTCCTCACGCCGCTTTGATGCTCCTGCCATGCGGTACGCACCAGATCGACGTCAAACAAGCCGTCCTCCGCCAGCGCGCGATCACCGATCAGCGACTCGCCCCATTCGCGCAACGGGCCTCTGAGCCATGAATCGAGCGGCACCCCAAAGCCCATCTTCGGCCGGTCGATCAACTCCTTGGGCACGTAGCGGTAGAGGACCTGCCGCAACGGCCACTTCGCGACGCCATCTCGACGCAGGATGGATGTCGGCAGCGTCGCAGCAAATTCGACCATGCGGTGATCGAGCATCGGGACGCGCGACTCGAGACTGACAGCCATCGACGCGCGATCGACCTTGGCGAGGATGTCGTCGGGCAAGTAGCTGACCGAGTCGAGGAACATCATTCGGCGCACGACGTCGGTCATCGAAGCAGGCACGCCATCGGGGCGCGTCATCCACGTCGGCGGTTCCTTCGCGCCGTGTACCAATGCCTCAGGCGATTGCCAATGCGACAGCAGGCGCAAGTAGACATCATCGTGCGTCCTGAGGCCGAGCAAATCGGCAAACTTGTGCAACTTGTCGCCCGGGTTCTTGAACCGATAGCGCGACGGCAAAGCGCACAACGGCAAGCGCAGCGCGCCGCTCCAGACTGAAGGACGCACCGCGCGAATCGCCGATGCAAGGCCCAGACGCAAAGGCGTCGGCACCCTCGAAATACGGCCCCACAGCGCTTCGGACATCGCGTAGCGCGAGTAGCCCGAAAAAAGCTCATCGCCACCGTCCCCCGACAGGGAAACGGTCACGTGTTGCCTGGCCAGCTTCGATACCAGGTAAGTGGGAATTTGCGACGAATCCGAAAACGGCTCGCTGTAAATTGACGGCAACCGGGGCACGACATCGAGCGCTTCGCGCGAGGTCACGTACAGTTCGGTGTGCGAGGTGCCCAAATGCGCTGCGACCGCTTTCGCGTGCTCCGCTTCGTTGTAGCCGGCGACATCGAACCCGATCGAAAACGTTCGCACCGGCTGGGTAGACAGCGATTGCATAACGGCGACGACGGTCGACGAATCGATACCGCCCGACAAGAACGCGCCGAGCGGCACGTCCGCCATCATTTGCCCTGAGATCGACTGCCGCAGCAGCCGTTCGACCTCGTCGACAGCTTCGGCCGGCGTCCCCGTGAACGGAGAACGATTCGCCCTCTCCGCCACTTCGCGCAGGCTCCAATATTCGCGAATCTCGGGATCTGTGCCGTGTTTCGTGAAACGCGCGACCGCAGCGGGGGGCAGCTTCGATATGCCCTTGAAAATCGAATACGGCGCGGGAATGTAGTTGTGCCGCATCAGCAGCGCCAAGGCGCCGCGGTTGATCTCGCCGTGCCAGTCGGGATGGCGGTAGAACGATGCAAGCTCGGAACCAAACACGAGCGTGTCTTGCAGCCAGCCATAATAAAGCGGCTTTTCTCCAAGCCGGTCTCGGCCGAGCGTCAGCGTCTTCGTCTCGCGATCCCATAGCGCGAAGGCGAACATGCCGACACACTTTTGCAGGGCCTGATCGACACCATAGACCTCGAACGCAGCCAGTATGACTTCCGTGTCGGAGTGGCCCCGCCAGCCGCTCGACCAGCCGCCGCGATCGAGCTCCGCGCGCAGCGCTTCGTGGTTATAAATTTCCCCGTTGAACGCGATCACCCAACGTCCAGAACGCGAGGCCATCGGCTGGTGGCCTGCAGCCGTCAGGTCGACGATGGCAAGCCGTCGATGCCCGAGAATCACGGCGCCGTTCGGATCGCGCCAGAAACCTTCGTCATCGGGGCCGCGATGTTCGATCGCGTCAGCCATGACCTTGGCGTAACCATCGGCCTCGGAAGCCAAACCATACCAATTCAACAGACCTACGAATCCGCACATTTAGCGATGCCCCAGCCGAATTTGCCAAATTTTTCCAGCTCCAGATACAACGAAGCTGATCAACACCGCTAACGCGGCGATGTAAATCGTCATTTTCATGATGCCCACTTCCGTAAGCACATCATTTCTATGCACGTAAAACCCCCACCACCCCACCGCGACCGCCACCAGCGCCCCTGTAACGGGAGGCAGCGCCCGCATCGCGGCCGCAAACGCGGCAAGGCACGAAGCATAAACCAACGCGAATACGAAAACCAACGCGAATCCGCCCGCCGCATAGGCTTGAGCCCAAGGATTGCTCGCCATCCCGAAGGTCACGCGAGGAAACAACACGGGGCGATACCGCGCGCTGAACAACGGCACGCCCGATACATCGATCCCGAACAGGGACTTGCCCCCGGGCACGCCGGATAGGCTTTGGTCCACGACGTCGCGCAGCGGAATGGTAAAACCGCGCCTCACGGTTTCGTTGAGAATGGCGGCAATGACCATAGGCTCGGAATACCGCAGCGCATCGAGGTAGACGTTTTCGCTACCCAGCATTTTGGCGGTATTCGCAAGGTTGGCGATATGGATTTCCGTCGGCGCCGCGGACAACGCTGTTTCCGCCGCCGCAACTTGCGCAGCCGTGACCGCCCCGCCGAGCGCCCCTTGCGCCGCGACAGGCAATGCGGGACATGCTACGGAAACCGTGTACTTGATATTCCAAGCGAGTTGTTTGACCACGAATAGCGCGACGGCGACGGCGCCTACGGCCACGATAAAGCCGATCCGCGTGCGCCAGGCTCCGAATAACGCGCGGCCATACAACAGACAAACACCGATGAAAGCGACCGCGCTCGCCCCTCGGAAGCCGATAAACAAGTCGCCGAACAACATGGCGCCAGCCACGGCGACGATCCACCACTTGCGGGCCGCAAGGGCGCTCACGAACGCCAGCGGCGCCGTATACGACGCGGCGTAGTACCAGTAGTTGATACGCGCCAACATGTCCGTCTTTTCAATGCACAGGTACCCTTTGCCGATCGTCGCTATCGAGACGATCAAGGCGGCTATCATGACCGCGCAAAGGATTTCCGGAACCCATCGATCCGACACAGTCGCACGGACGAGTGCATTCTGCACGACCCTGTCGTAACAGAACGTGACCATCACGAGCGTCGAGAGGACGAGCAGCATCGCGACGTAAGCGCCCGGCACGATGGGAGACATGTAATAACCCGCATCGCCCCCATACGGAAACTGAATAGAGCCGAACAGGGCCGGCAGGAAATAGACGATCGTCGCTATCGCCCCGACGAAAAGCGCATCAAATCGCTTTCGCCAAAGGAAAAAAGCGACGGTCAAAACGACCAGCAAAACATACCCGGTATGCAGATAGCTCGATAGCATCAGTGCCCTTCGCTCCGTTCTCCCCCGTATCCAAGTCTATATATTGATTCGTGACGGCTAACTGCCGCATCGACGGAATAGCGATCGATGACAATCCGGGAACGCAGACCGCGACGTTGTGCGCTATTGCACACTTCCTGTACCGCTTGCTTCAAACCGCTAAACAGCGACGCCGGATTTTTCGATTCCACGAGAATACAATCGGGCATCCCATCGAGCGCCTCGGGATTTCCACCCACCGACGTCGCCACCACCGGCAGGCCAGCCGCCAGTTTCTCGAGCAACGCGTTAGAGAACCCTTCCTCGTGCGACGCCATCACTCCGATGTCCATGGCGTACAGCAACGTCTTTACATCTGAACGGCGCCCCAGGAACCTGATCGCCGCCCCCACCCCGAGCGCGTCCGCCTTTGCAGCGAGCGCTGCACCGATCCCGCGATCCTCACCCACCAGAAACAGCGTCACATTGGCGCCTTCCGCTCTGAGCGCGGCAAACGCCTCGATCAACTCAGCGTGGCCCTTGTAAGGAATCAGGTTAGCGACGGAAACGAGCGCGATCTCGGTGTCCGAAAGCGACAGTTCTTGCCGCAGGCGCTGCCGAACCTCGACGATATCGCCAGGCACGGAGAACTGCAAACCGTTGTAGATCAGCGCCAGCTTCTCGCGCGCAATGTTATCGCGCGCAACGGTATCTTCCCCGACCGCCGCGGAATTGACCGTCACAATGTTCGAGCAAGCATTCGCAAACCGGTCGAACCAGGGCCACCAGGGATGACGATCCTGATGCAAGCCGAGAGCGCGTCGCGAGGTCACGATAACGGGCACGCGTGCAAGCTTACCAGCCATCGCACCGAGCAGATTCGAAAGAGGCAGGAACGCGTGGAGCACATGCGGCCGGTCGCGATGCAGCAGTCCTATAAGGCGCAGTTGCCCACGAACGAGCAGAGCCAGCTTACGCAGCTTGCCTCCTGCGGACGAATCATAGCCCCCCAGCACGACGCGGACCCCGCCCGATTCAAAGC
Source organism: Trinickia soli (assembly GCF_002879855.1). Taxonomy (GTDB): domain Bacteria; phylum Pseudomonadota; class Gammaproteobacteria; order Burkholderiales; family Burkholderiaceae; genus Trinickia; species Trinickia soli. The sequence continues at coordinate 230,649 of NZ_PNYB01000003.1, forward strand.
TCGCACGCACCGGACCGTCCTCAAACGAAAAGAGGGTGACGTCCCACCCCCTGCGCACAAGCTCCGTCGCGAGCAATGCCATTTGCGTCTCCGCGCCGCCTAAGCTCATCGAACCGATAACGAACGTGATGCGTTGCTCTTTGCAGTCTTTCTTCATAGATTGAACGTGCTGACCCGAAATTAACCGGGCAAACGGATTCCTCTGCGCTTCGCCATGGCGTCTTCGCAAAGTGCCTGCCATTGGCGATATACGGTCTCGCGCGAAAAGCGCTCGACGATGTTTCGAGCGCAAGCACCCAAGCGCGCCCGCAGTTGCGCGTCGTCGGCGAGGCGACTCAACGCCAACGCCAGTGCGTGCACATCCTGGTCCGGCACGAGCAAGCCATCGACGCCATCGCGAACGATCGTCGACGGACCGCTATCGCATGCGAACGCCACGCTGGCGGCTCCGCATTGCATGGCTTCGACCAGAACATTGGGAAAGCCCTCGTAACGCGACGACAGCGCAAAAATATCGGCGTGCCGCAGCCAGGCCTCCGGCTCGCGAGTTCGGCCTGGCAGCGAGACGTATGACGCGATGCCCAGTCGGGCCGCCTGCTCGGTCAAGGCCTGACGCTTCGGTCCCTCGCCGAGAATCACGAGCGACCATCCACGGCCCGCAAGCCCTGCCTGCGCGAACGCATCCAGCAATAAATCGAATCCCTTCTCGTGGCTCAAGCGCCCCATCGCCGTGATGACTCGCCCGGCAGGCATGGCTGCCGGGCGCTCGGGATTGGTCGGCTCGAACGCCCTGACCGCATTGGGAATGACGACGACTTGCGCACGCGCGACAGCGCGCCTCGCCCAGTCCCGCACGCTGTCGGTCTGCACTACCACGCGCGCCGCCATGGGGTAAGTCAAGACGCGCAGTACTTCCCACAGTGGCCCGATACGATGATGACGCGGGTCGGTGCGCTCCGATACGACAACCGGAATGCCGGTGCCGATCAGCGCGCCCAACACACGAATGTTGGTCATGTCGATGAAGCTGATGACGACGTCAGGCTTCACCGAGCGAATCGCGCGTCGCATGATCGACAGCCGCCGCAGCGTATTGACGACGCGCTGGATCACAGTGGCCGAATCCCACATGATGTCGGCGCGCAAGCGCTGCACGCGCGGGTCGAGGGCGTATGCATCCTCCCTGTCGCCTTCGAGCGTCGTCAGCGTCACGCGATGGCCGCAATCGCAGAGAAACGATGCCAGCTCGGCAATGACGCGCTCCGCGCCACCTCCGCCGAGGCTCGACACAAGGAGCATTACATGCGGCTCGGGCATGCTGGCTCTGTGTTGAGAACCCACCGCGCTCCACCGCCGAGCTTCGCACTGGCGACGAACAGCGCCGTAAACACCGCGCCGCGGAACAACACGGGTACCGTCGAATTCGCCGAAGGCAGCACGTGCTGGATGACGAGATCGACCGCCACGGAAGGCAAGATCCACATCACGCAACGAGCGATCGACTCGAAGCGGCGCGGAAACAATCCGCCCTGCCCGAACTCGCGCCTGAAGCACCACAGGAAAAAGGCGAGCACGCAGATTTGCGCGCCCAAGGGCGCAAGCAGCACGGCGGAAAGGCCCGACACGCGATAGCCGAACAGGCAGCATGCAGTCGTCGCAATCAACGCCACCAGTGACGACATCGACAGCAACTGAGGCCGCAGCTTCGCTTGATACAGCTTCGCAAAAAACGTAGCGAGGCCGAACGGAAAAAGCGACAGCGTCAGCAGCAACCAGGCTTGGCCGACGCGTTCGCCGAGTACGTGATCGAAGTGGCCACGCCCCAGCAGAGTGAGCACCACAGGCGTGCCCAGGACCCCGACGCCTGCGGCCACGAACACGCAGATCATCAACGAAGCACGACCGATTCGCCATAGCAGTCGGACGATTTCGCTGCTTTCGTTACGAGCGAGCAACGCTGCAAAACGTGGCAGAAGCACTGTACTGATGCCGATGATGAGCACCTGGGTAGCCGCCCCGTGCAAACGGGAAGCATAGCCGTAAATGGCGACGGCCCCTTCTCCGAGTCGCGCGCAGGTCATTTGTATGATCATGACCGTGCCGTTCGAAAACACCACGGCGGGCATGATCGGCAATGCGAGCTTCAACGTCGCTTTGACATCGTCCGTAAGTCGCAAGAACTCCCAGACGAAATGCAACTGCGCACGACGCATCGCGAGCAGCAAGGTGCCCAGTTGCACTGCGCCGCCAAGCAGCAGCGACATCACGAGCGCGTCCATATCGCGCGTGGGCCACAACCATAATGCGCCAGCGGAGATCATCGCGTTGAGCACCGGTGCGGCTGCAGCGGCGCCAAATCGGCCGTGGCAATTGAGCACGAGCCCCATGTAGTCCGAGACCACCGTCAACGGCAACGTCCAGGCCGCGATGGCCATGGCCCCCTCGGTCAATTGGAGGGTAGTGATCGTATTGGCCGGCACGAGCGTACCCGCTATCAGCGAGCGCGAAACGACCATCACCAAAGCAAACGAAGCGCCGATCACCAACAACAACTGCCAGATGGCGGTGCGAAATTGCGCCGCCGCCTCCGCAGAGTGCGTGAGCCGCTCCATATATCGGCCGACGAAGCCCGACTGCACCCATCCACCGACGATGCCCGCGATCATGACGGGCACCACGAGGGCCAGATTGTAAGCATCGACGACGCTCGAGGCCCCGAAGATGTACGCCATGATGGCGGTTCTAACGAAGGCCGCTACCTGAGCGAGGATGGTGATCAGCGTCACCATGCGCACATTATTCAGCATTCGCTTCCCCGGTCGCTTTGGCGCATCGAGACACTCATCCGCGTGGCTGCGCGCCACCCAAGCTCGCGACATACCACCCGATCGCTTCCTTGAGCCCCTCACCGATACGATGCGTGGGTTCGTATCCAAGCAGGTTGCGTGCTTTGCCGACGTCCGCCATCGAATGACGGACATCGCCCGCGCGGAAATCGCGGTACTGCGCCTTCGTCGTCGTCGGGCAGCCGTAGGCAGCCAGATTCGCCACGATCATCTCGAACAGCTGATTGAGCGTCGTGCGATCGCCAACGGCAACGTTGTAGACCTGATTGACAGCCTCTTCATTCGTGGTCGTCGCTGCGAGCAGATTCGCCTGCACCGCATTGTCGATGTAGCAGAAGTCGCGGCTCGTCTCGCCGTCGCCGTTGATGAACACCGGCTCGTTCTTCAGCAGCGAGGCAATCCACTTCGGAATCACGGCTGCGTAGGGCCCGTTCGGATCCTGCCGCTTGCCGACGATATTGAAGTAGCGCAAGCCGACCGACTGCAAACCGTACACGCGACCGAAGACGTCCGCGTACAGTTCGTTGACGAGTTTCGTGACCGCATAGGGCGAAAGCGGCTTGCCGATGCGATCTTCGAGCTTCGGCAGACCCGGATGGTCGCCATACGTCGAGCTGCTCGCCGCATAGACAAAGCGCTTGACCTTCGCATCGCGCGAAGCGACGAGCATGTTCAGAAAGCCATCGATGTTGTGCGCATTCGTGCGAATCGGATCTTCGATGCTGCGCGGCACCGAGCCGAGCGCAGCCTGATGCAGCACATACTCGACGCCCTGCTCTTGCCCGTTCGCTTGCCACACCATCGCACGACGGCAATCGTCCAGCTGCTGGATATCGCCGCGGATGAAGACGAAGTTCGCCCACTGCTGCGGCGTCACGCTCGCCTGCACTTCATCGAGATTGTGCTGATGGCCCGTCGCAAAATTGTCGAGACCCACGACGCGTTGGTTCAGGCGCAGCAGCGTTTCGAGCAGATTGCTTCCGACGAAGCCGGCGCAGCCCGTGATGAGCCAGGTCGCGGGCTTCTCGACGAGGCTCGCCTTGAGAACTTGATAAGCAGTCATGATTTACAGGCGCAGATCGGAGTCTGCCGCATCGAGAACGTATTTGAGGTCGTAGAGCACGTGCGCGGGCTTGCCGAACTTGCGGATGTCCTTGCCCATTTCGCGGAACTGGTCGTGCGAAACGGCGATGATCATGCCGTCATAGGCGCCGTGCTGCGGCTCCTTCGTGAGCTCGAGACCATACTCGTGCTTCGCCTCTTCGGCATCCGCCCACGGGTCGTACACGTCCACCGAGCAATTGAACTCCTTCAACTCGTTCACGATGTCGACGACACGCGTGTTGCGCAAGTCGGGGCAATTTTCCTTGAAGGTGAGACCCATCACGAGAATGCGCGCGCCATTGGCATGGATGCGGCGATGCGACAACGCCTTCATGAGCTGGCTGACGACATAACGGCCCATGCTGTCGTTAAGACGGCGTCCGGCCAGAATGACTTCGGGGTGGTAGCCGATCGACTGCGCCTTGTGCGTGAGGTAATACGGATCCACACCAATGCAGTGACCGCCCACGAGACCCGGACGGAACGGCAGGAAGTTCCACTTGCTGCCCGCGGCCTTGAGCACGTCTTCCGTATCGATGCCCATGCGGTTGAAGATCAACGCAAGTTCGTTGATGAGCGCAATGTTCACGTCGCGCTGGGTGTTCTCGATGACCTTCGCGGCTTCGGCCACTTTGATGCTGCTTGCGCGGTGCGTGCCGGCCGTCACGATCAGGTTGTAGACCTGATCGACGAGGTCGGCCACTTCCGGCGTGGAACCCGAAGTCACCTTCTTGATCGTCGTGACGCGATGAACCTTGTCGCCCGGGTTGATCCGTTCGGAGCTGTAGCCGCAGTAAAAATCTTCATTGAACTTCAAGCCCGACACGCGTTCGAGCACGGGCACGCAGTCGTCTTCCGTGCAGCCCGGGTAGACCGTCGACTCATACACGACGATGTCGCCCTTTTTGAGCACGCTGCCAACGGTCTCGCTGGCTTTGATCAGCGGCGTGAGATCGGGCTGCTTATGCTCATCGATCGGCGTCGGCACCGTGACGATGTAGAGGTTGCAGCCCTTCAGGTTCTGCTTATCGGTCGTGAACGTCAGCTGGCGCGCAGCGGCGAGCTCCTCCGACGTGGTTTCGAGCGTGAAATCATGGCCTTCGCGCAGATCGGCGATCCGTTTCGCGTTTATATCGAAGCCCACAACGGGGCGCTGCTTACCGAATTCGACTGCCAAAGGCAAACCCACATACCCAAGGCCGATAATCGCAAGCTTGATATCCTCTAGATTCATCAACAACTCCGCAAACCAGTCAGCAGATAATTAGATAATTGACGCAATAACCCACGTGCGCGGCCGGTCTAGTTCCGCGACACCATCAACGTTTAGGAGCTGGGCGATTGAAGAAACGGTGGGGCGAGGTGCGCACGTGCCATCTCAGTCTGCACGCCGCCACCCTTTGAATGCCCCCGGCTGTTCCTACTGGCAACCGGGGACCGATGGAGCGCATGGTCTCTCGCCACGCATCTCGAAACCCGCAGATGCCAGTCTCTCCTGATATTTTACAACTCTTTACAATTCTTTACGCTTGCTTTCATCTCTTTGCCAGCAAGCGGCGGTATCCGTTCGTCATCGGGGTTTTATCAGATCTACCGTGTGACGAGCGAATTGCGACTTGTCTGCAAGAGAAACTCTGCCCTGCGACCGGCCCGTATGGTAGCACATCGCGTTGACCAAACTGTTCGCTTGGTGCGCCATTGATGCGCAATGCGCAACACCGTTGGCAGGCCACTCCCCCGGTCGTAACCGGCGCACCATCCGCTCCTACCGTAGCTCGCCCATGCGCTCGAACACATCGTCGAGAACGTCCTGCATGGCGGCGTCCCACGGTTGCCGCCACAAGCCGAAGCGCCGCTCGAATGCTGTATTGTCGAGCAGCGAGTTAGCCGGCCGGCGCGCAGGGGTGGGATATCGAGAAGCGGGGATCGGCTCGACCCGGCGTGCGAGTATCGCGTCATCACCCAATGCCCGCCGCGCTGCATCGACGATCTGCGTCGCGAAGCCGTGCCAACTCGTGCTACCGCTTGCCGTCAGATGAAAGAGCCCGCTAGCGAACGTGCCGCTCGCCCGCTCGGCGAGCGACTGACGCACGGCATGCGCGGTCCATTGAGCAATAGCGCGAGCAGACGTAGGTGCGCCGATTTGATCGGACACGACGCTGAGTTGCTCGCGCTGTGCGGCAAGGCGAAGCATCGTGCGCAGGAAATTGCGCCCCCGTGGCCCATACACCCACGAGGTGCGAAACACGAGCCAATCGCCCCCGGCCGCGGCGACCGCACGTTCGCCATCGAGTTTCGTGCGGCCGTACGCGCTGAGCGGAGTCACGGGATCGCTCTCGACGTAGGGCCCCGACTTCGCGCCGTCGAACACATAGTCGGTCGAATAATGCACAAAAAGCGCACCCGCATTGCGGGCAGCCTCGGCCAGCACACCGACGGCCTGCGCATTGACGAGCGCAGCGCTCGTCGTATCCTCTTCCGCTTTGTCGACGGCGGTATACGCAGCCGCATTGACAAGCACATCAGGTGCAACACCAGCCACGAGCGCCTTCAGCGTCTGCGGCATCGACAAATCGGCTCGCTCGCGATCGCACGAGACAACCTCGCCGAGCGCGGACAAGGTGCGCGTGAGTTCCCAGCCCACCTGCCCGTTGCCGCCCGTGACCAGGATCCTCATTCGTACACCTCGGCTTGCGCGAACGGTTGCCCGGCAGCATCCTTCGCCGCAACCTGCGGCGGGCCGTCGAGCGGCCATTCGATGCCAAGCGCCGGATCGTCCCACAGCAAGGTGCGTTCATGCTCCGGGAACCAGTAATCCGTCGTCTTATAGAGGAATTCCGCGCCATCCGACGTCACATAGAAACCATGTGCAAAACCCGGCGGTATCCACATCTGGCGCTTGTTCGCGGCCGACAAGAGCGCGCCCGCCCACTTTCCGAACGTCGGCGAACCGCGACGCAAATCCACCGCAACGTCGAACACTTCGCCGCTCACCACGCGCACGAGCTTTCCTTGCGGATGCCGGATCTGATAATGCATGCCGCGCAGCACACCTTTGAACGAGCACGAATGGTTGTCCTGCACGAACTCGACGCCCGGCGCGACCGCTTGTTCGAAAGCACGGACGTTGTAGCTCTCGAAGAAGAAACCGCGGGCATCTTCGAATACCCTCGGCTCGATGAGCTTGACTTCCGGCAGGGACGTTTCAATAACTTTCATATTCAAGCGATCGGATCGGAAAGGAGATTGCGCAAGTATTGTCCATAGGCATTCTTCGACAACGGCGCGGCCAGCTTTTCGAGCTGTTCGGCGGCGATCCATTTGCGCCGGAATGCGATTTCTTCAGGACACGCCACCACGAGCCCTTGCCGTTTCTGCAGCGTTGCGATGAACGAGGCGGCCTCGATCAGCGAATCGTGCGTGCCGGTATCGAGCCACGCATAGCCGCGCCCCATGATTTCGACATTGAGCGCACCATCGTTCAGATAGCGCGAGTTGACGTCGGTGATTTCGAGTTCGCCGCGCGCCGACGGCTTGATCTCGGCCGCGATATCGCACACGCGCTCGTCGTAAAAGTACAAGCCTGTCACCGCATAGTTCGAACGCGGCGTGCGAGGTTTTTCTTCGATCGAAAGCGCAGTGAAGTCGCGGTCGAACTCGACCACACCGTAGCGCTCGGGGTCGTTGACGTGATAGGCGAACACGGTCGCACCCGACTCGCGTTCGTTCGCGCGCTCGAGCTGGCCTGCCAGGTCGTGTCCGTAGAAGATGTTGTCGCCGAGAATCAGCGCCGAAGGGTCGGCCCCGACGAACTCCCGGCCAATGATGAACGCCTGCGCGAGCCCGTCGGGCGACGGCTGCACGGCGTACTGCAGACTCATGCCCCACTGGCTGCCGTCGCCGAGCATCGCCGAAAAACGCGGCGTATCCTGCGGCGTGGAGATCACGAGCACTTCCCGAATACCCGCCAGCATCAGCGTCGATAGCGGGTAGTAGATCATCGGCTTGTCGTACACGGGCAGCAATTGCTTCGACACCACGTTCGTGATCGGATACAGCCGTGTGCCGGAGCCACCGGCGAGAATGATGCCTTTACGCGCCATGCGTCGTTCTCCTCAAGCGCGTTTCGCGTAGTTGGTTTCGACCCACTTCCGGTATTCGCCGGACGCAACTTCGTCGACCCAATCCTGATTGTCGAGGTACCACCGCACCGTCTTCGCCAGCCCCGTTTCGAAGGTCTCGGCCGGCCTCCACCCGAGCTCGCGCTCGAGCTTGCGCGCATCGATCGCATAGCGCCGATCGTGCCCGGGCCGATCGGTGACGAACGCAATTTGCTCGCGGTACGAACCGGTCGCTTTCGGCCGGGCGTCATCGAGCAGATCGCAGATCGTTTCGACGACTTCGATATTCGCCTTCTCGTTCCAGCCACCGACGTTGTACGTCTGCCCCGGCTCGCCGCGCGCAAGGACTTCGCGGATCGCGCTGCAATGATCGCCGACGTAGAGCCAATCGCGAACATTGCGGCCGTCGCCGTAGACGGGCAACGGCTTACCGGCAAGCGCGTTGGCGATCATCAGTGGGATGAGCTTCTCGGGAAACTGATACGGCCCGTAGTTGTTCGAACAATTCGTCGTCAACGTCGGCAGCCCGTACGTGTGGTGATAGGCGCGCACGAGGTGATCGGAGCCCGCCTTCGTCGCCGAATAGGGACTGTTGGGCGCATACGGCGTCGTTTCGGAGAACTGCGGATCGGTTGCGGCCAGCGAGCCGAAGACTTCATCGGTCGAGACATGCAGGAACCGGAATGCGCCGCGCGCCGCATCGTCGAGCGTCGACCAATAGCGGCGCGCCGCCTCCAGCAGAACAAACGTGCCGACGACGTTCGTCTGCACGAAATCTGCCGGCCCGTGAATCGAGCGATCGACATGGCTCTCGGCCGCAAAATGCACGACCGCGCGCGGACGGTGCGCGGCAAACAGCGCATCGAGCGCCTGCGCATCGCAGATGTCGGCGCGCACGAAAACGTGCCTCGGGTCGGCGTCGAGCGACGCCAACGTATGGAGGTTGCCCGCATACGTCAGCTTGTCGACGTTGAGCACCGCTTCGTCGGAATGGCGCAACCAATCGAGCACGAAATTTGCGCCGATGAAACCGGCTCCGCCCGTTACGAGGATCATGAAGCTCCCTGAAGGATATGCGTGACCGGTACGCTGATCCGACTTTCCGTACAATCACAGTCAATGAACCAATGAGTCACGGCGCACGACATGCGCCATGAGCAGCCGCCGGCCGCGCTTGCCCGCAAGCGAGCGCGAAACAGCCGCTTCAATGTCGCCAATTATACGGCGGCGACGCCACACTACGACGAGCCGCAGCGGCTCTCTTCGCCCGATGATCGACACCTGTTCCGACGCCCCCTTCGCCTTCGGCGATCTCCAAGGCTGCCACGCACCGTTCCAACGTCTGCTCGCGACGCTCACCCTCACGCCCGACACCCCGTTGTGGTTCGCGGGCGACCTCATCAACCGCGGGCCCGACTCGCTCGCGACGCTGCGCGAGGTCGCCGGCTTCGGCGAGCGCGCCCATTGCGTGCTCGGCAATCACGATCTCCATCTCCTGGCCGTCGCGGCCGGCATCCGCAAGATGAAGGACAGCGACACGATCGCCGACATCCTCGCCGCCCCCGACGCCCAAGCGCTGCTCGACTGGCTTCGGCACCGGCCGTTCGCGCACTTCGAGCACGGCATGCTGATGGTGCATGCGGGCCTGTTGCCGCAATGGGATGTATCGCTGACGCTCGAACTGGCGGACGAATTGCAGCGCGCGTTACGCGCGCCCGGCTGGAAAGAAACGCTCCGGGATCTCTACGGCAACGAGCCGCGCCGCTGGTCGCCCGACCTCAAGCGCAAAGAACGGATGCGCGTGGCGTTCAACGCATTGACGCGAATCCGCTTTTGCACGCCCGATGGCGCCATGGAATTCGCGGCGAACGGCGGGCCCAAGGCGGCGCCGCCTGGCCACCTGCCCTGGTTCGACGCGCCCGAGCGCCGCAGCGCCGATGTGACGATCGTCTTCGGTCATTGGGCCGCGCTCGGTTTGATGCTGCGCGGGAATCTCGTCGCCCTCGATTCGGGCTGCGTGTGGGGCAATCGCCTGTCCGCCGTCAGGCTCGCAGCCAATCCCAACGAGCGCACCGTCGTACAGGTCGACTGTGGGGAGTGCGAAGGACAAGCGGCGGGCGAATGATGAAAGCGTGCCGGCGCAGCGTCTGCCCTTAAAGCTTGCCGGCACCGCGACCTTCCCGAAGGGGGCAGTCCCGTGCCAGCGCGCGCTATTCCGGTCACTGCCGCGGCGTAAGCGCGCCCTCGACCGCCGCGTCGTCGTCGCGCTCGCCGGCTTCGCCATCGTCTTCGGCGGCCGGCGACGACACGTCCTGATTCAGCGGGCGCGCCACCTTCCCTTGCAATTGACCGAGGCCGCTCGCCACCGCTTCGCGCGCCTTCGCCGCCAACGCGCGCCGATCGTCCATCGCGGGAATCGGCGTGCCGACGTACAGATGCGCCGTCAACGGCCCGCTGCGCAACACAGCATCAAGCGACGCACCAAGCGACATATCGTCGATATACGCCGGCGCCGTCGACTGACGCCCCTCCCCATCCTCATACATCAAACAGATGGGCTGCACGGGACACTGCGCCGATACGGCCGCCTGGAACAGATTCGCGTGAAACGGCAGCAGTGAGAAACCGTCCGAAGTCGTGCCTTCGGGAAACACGCAAACGACGCCGCCGCTTTCGAGGCGCGAAGCCATTTCGTGCATGGCGCGCTGCACATCCCGCCGCTTCTCTCGATGAATGAAAATCGTATCGAGCCGATGTGCGAGCCAGCCGACGACAGGCCATTGGCGCACTTCCGCCTTCGAGACGAACGGCGTGGGCCGCCACGCGTTGACGACGTAGATGTCGACCCACGAAACGTGATTGCCGACGACGAGCGCACCGTGATCGAGCCGCTCGTCGTCGTGATGCACGACGAGACGCATGCCGACCAGCCGCAACAGCTTGAGCGACCACGCGCGATTGACTTCGCGCTTGCGCGCGTCGGACCAACGCGGATAGCGCGTCGCAATGATCCACACGCCATGCAGCAAATGCAGAATGAGGCGCAGTTTGGCGAAGGTCGACTTCATCGCAAGCGATCCCGTTCGTGCCCGTTATGTCCGCTCGAACGCCACGCGACCCGCGACGATCGTCGTGCGCACGCGGGCCGGCAGTTCATAGCCGAGGAAAGGCGTATTGTGCCCTTGGCTCTTGAGCGCGCGCGGCTCGACGCGCCAATAGCCGTTGCGATCGAATACGCAGACATCGGCCGCCGCGCCGACCTCGATACGGCCGGCGGGCAGCTTCAACACCTTCGCCGGTTCGTGCGTGATCCGCGCGAGCGCTTGCGCCAGCGAAAGCCGCGCTTCGTCCGCCCACTTGACTGTCAGCGACAGCAGCAACTCGAGCCCCGTCGCACCGGGCGTGGCTTCGGCGAACGGCAGCAGCTTTTCGTCGTCGTCGACGGGCGTGTGATCCGAACAGATTGCGTCGATCGTGCCGTCGGCGAGTCCCGCGCGAATCGCCTCGCGATCGCGCTGCGTGCGCAGCGGCGGATCGAGCCGGAATTGCGAATCGAAGTAACCGATGTCGACATCGATCAGGTGGATATGATTCGCACTGACGTCGCAGCTGACGGGCAGCCCTTCGGCCTTGGCCTCGCGTAAGAGTGCAACACCCGTAGCCGAGGACAAGCGCGACAGATGCACACGCGCGCCCGTGCTGCGCACGAGCTCGAAGATCGTATGCAACGCGATGGCTTCGGCCGCCACCGGCACGCCCGACAAGCCCAGGCGCGACGCGACGGCGCCGCTGGCCGCTACGCCGCCCTTGGCGAGATAGGCGTCCTGCGGGCGCAACCACACGGTGTAGCCGTACGTGCTCGCATATTGCAGCGCGCGCAGCAACACCTGCGTATCGACGACCGGCACGTCAGCTTGCGTAAAGCCGACGCAGCCCGCTTCGGTCAGCCCGACCATCTCGGTAATGACGGCGCCTTTCAGGCCGACGGTCAATGCCCCCAGCGGGTGTACGTGCGCGCGATTCAGATTACGCGCGCGAAAACGCAGCATTTCGACCAGACCCGGTTCATCGAGAACCGGATCGGTGTCGGGCGGGCACGCGAGCGTCGTGACGCCGCCCGCAACGGCCGCCGCCATTTCCGAATCGAGCGTCGCTTTGTGCTCGTAACCCGGTTCGCGCAAACGCGCCGACAAATCGACGAAGCCCGGTGCGACGAACAGCCCCTTGGCGTCGATCGTCTTATCCGCCTGAAAGCCGTCCGGCGCGGCGCCGATCGCGGCGATCCGGCCGTCGGCGATGAATACGTCCGCCCGTTTTTCGGCGCCCGCGGCCGGATCGATCACCGTACCGCCTTCGATATGAATCTTCATGCGCTGCCTTTGTTTTCTTTCCGTCGCTCTTCTATGCGGTTCGGTCGTATCGACGCCGTCCGCTCACTCGTTGTTGCCGGCGACGATGCTCATCACGGCCATGCGAACCGCAATGCCGAACGTCACCTGATTGAGAATCACCGATTGCGGGCCGTCCGCCACTTGCGAATCGATTTCTACCCCGCGGTTCATCGGCCCAGGATGCATCACGATCGCATCGGGCTTCGCACGCGCAAGCCGCTCGGGCGTCAAGCCCCAGCTCTTGAAGTACTCCTGCGCCGAAGGCAGCAGCGCCCCGCTCATCCGCTCGTTCTGCAGCCGCAACATGATGATGACGTCGACGTCCTTCAACCCCTCGTCGAGGTTGTGGCAGACGCGCACGCCAAGCTCCTCCAACCCGCCGGGCAACAGCGTACGCGGCCCGATCGCCCGCACTTCCGGCACGCCGAGCGTCGTCAGCGCGTGGATGTCGGAGCGCGCCACGCGCGAATGCAGAATATCGCCGACGATCGCCACGCGCAGATTCGTGAAATCGCGCTTGTAATGTCGGATCGTGTACATGTCGAGCAACCCTTGCGTGGGGTGCGCATGACGCCCATCGCCGGCGTTGATCACATGCACGTGCGGCGCGCAGTGCTCGGCAATCAGATAGGGCGCGCCGCTCGATGCATGGCGCACGACGAACATGTCGGCATGCATGGCCGACAGATTGTTGATCGTATCGAGCAGCGATTCGCCCTTGCTCGTAGACGACGCGTTGATGTTCAGATTGAGGACGTCGGCCGACAGGCGTTTGGCCGCGATTTCGAACGTCGTGCGCGTACGCGTCGAGTTTTCGAAAAAGAGATTGAAGACCGATTTGCCACGCAACAACGGCACCTTTTTCACTTCGCGATCCGTCACGCTGACGAACTGCTCGGCCGTATCGAGAATATGCGTGACGATGGACCGCGGCAGCCCCTCGATCGTAAGCAGGTGCTTGAGCTCGCCGTTCCTGGTGAGCTGGGGGTTGCCCTTCAGAAAGCCGTAGCGAAAACGCTCGGAAGCGGCGGCCTCGCCGCCGTCGGCGGCATGGCTCGGGGTGACGGTGTTCATGGTCGGTCGACTGATTCAAACATGGGTGGACGACGCGCCGCGCGACGTGCGCCTGCCGTGGCGCGTGCGCGTTTCGTCGGAAAGCAATTGCAGCGAGTCCGGGGCACGCATCAAGCGCCACGCGCTTCGGTGCGGAACGTGAAGCGCATGTCGGCCCCTTGCTCCAGCACAAGCGTTGCATTGGCATCGGGTTCGGCGGATACACCCACGAAGCGCGCTTCGATTGGCATCTCGCGGCCGCTGCGCTCGGCCAGCACGGCCAGCTCGATCGCGGCGGGACGCCCGTAGTCGTACAGCTCGTTGATGGCGGCGCGCACGGTGCGCCCCGTGTGCAGGACGTCGTCGACGAGCACGATGCGCCGGTCGTTGACGTCGAACGGCAGCGAGGTAGGGCTCGCCTGGCTGTGCAAGCCCTTCTTGGCGTAGTCGTCGCGATGCAATGCGACGTTCACGACGCCAAAAAACCTGGCGCCGAGATCGGCGGACAAGCGCTGTGCGAGCCAGGCGCCCCCGCTGTAGATGCCGGCGAGCACGGGGCCGTCGGCAGCCGCGAACGATGTGCCGTAGGCGTCGCGAATCTGCGCAAGAAGCGTCTGGTACGACGCCTCGGCATCAATGTAGCTCATCGGAAAGTCCGTCCAGATACTGTTGAAGAATGATGCGCGCCGCTTCGGCATCTCGCATCTGCGCCGCTATCCCCTCCTCGCGCATGTCGAGATCGGCGGCCACTGAACTGTAGCGCTCGTCCACCCAATCGACGGGCAGGTTGAAACGCCCGTTCAGTTGATTGCCGAAGCGTTTCGCCATCTGCGTCATTTCGTGGGGCGCGCCATCCGGGTGCAGCGGCAGCCCGACGACGAGCGCCTCGGGCTTCCACTCGCTGATGAGCTTGCCCACGGCTTCGAAACGGGACTCGCGGCTGCGATTCGGCACGACGACGAGCGCACGAGCCTGGCGGGTCAGCACGTTGCCGATTGCCACCCCGATGCGCTTTTCGCCGTAATCGAACGCAAGCAGCGTCGCCTCACGCCCGACCGGTTTCATCATGCGTGACCCGCGTCGCCGGAAAGCATCGACGGCGTAACGCCGAGCAGCGCCAGTGCGGCTTCGAAACGCCCCTCTGCCGGCACGTCGAACACGATCTTGGGGTCGGCCTCGACCGTCAGCCAGCCATTGCGGGAAATCTCTTCTTCGAGCTGGCCGGCGCCCCAGCCGGCATGGCCGAGCGTCAGCAGGAAGCGTTGCGGGCCCTTGCCGCTCGCCACGGCTTCGAGCACGTCTTTCGACGTCGTCATCTCCAACCCGCCCGTGACCGCCATCGACGACGTGTAGGCACTGCCCTCGACCGGTTCGTGCAGCACGAAGCCGCGCTCCGTTTGGACGGGACCGCCAAAGTAGACAGGGACATGGAGCAGCGGCTCGATTTCGAGCTTCAAATCGATGCGGCTGAAAAGCGATTCGAGATCGATGTCGGTCGGCCGGTTGATGACGAGGCCAAGCGCGCCACGCTCGCTGTGATCGCAAAGGTAGACCACAGTCCCTGAAAAAGTGGGATCGGCCATATTGGGCATGGCGATCAGGAACTGGTTGGTCAGATTGATGCGATCGTTACTCTTAGGCATGGTTCGAATTTTAGCAAAGACGGTGCAGGTTGGACGCCACAAGTGCGTGCGAGCACGCAGTGACGGGCCACGCGCGGCAAGCCGGCGCGTCGTTCGCGCGAGCGATGGGCAGGCCGTTTCCCGCACTCTATCACGCAAGCAAGCGCCGCCTTCGGTCCTATGGCCGTTCGGACAAGCCAGTGTCGTGAAGATAGGGAATCGGGTTCGAATCGGGCGCGCCTCGTGCCCGAACGGGCGTCAGTCGAGGCCTCAAGTCTTGCAGTGCTTAAGGAATAACGGACGAAGCCGGACCGGCTCGCTCGATCGCCTGAGTCAGGAGCGCCAGCGGCACGGCCGAATCGGGCGGCGCCACGCCCGCCGCGACGCGCAGCAGCATGGCGCGCAGGGCCTCGCCGGCCTGCTCGATCGGGCGACGGGCGGGCGCACACTCCGGCGATCCAATCTGCGCCGCGTAGACGTGCCGGCGCCATGCGAGCCCCAGCGCATCGGCGAGCAAGCCGATATGCCCGAGCCCCACAGCCTGGGCGGCAGCGCCTAGCCGATAAGCCGACTGCACCGCATGCCCGGCCGCCACGGTATCGGGCGTCGATGTCGCGAACGCCGCATCCGTGCTCACAGCAAGCGCCGACATCGACGCATCGGCCGTTTGCAGGAAATCTTCGTACGCGTAGACAGGCACCGATACGGCCCCGAGCTCGCGCGACACGGCGCCGGCGTCGGCCGCAGCCTCGGCGCCGGTCGCACTCTGCTCCCAGGCCACCTCCGAGGATTGCGTCGCCGCGATATGCCAATCGACGGTCAAACCATAATCATTCAACAGTGCGACCGCATCGGCGTCCTCGGCCGCGGCGCCGTAAAGCGCGTAATCGCGCCATACCAGCGCGAGCGTCGCGCGCACGAACGAGCGCGGCGCTGGTTGCGATCCCTGCACGGGTTCGGCCAGCAGCATATTGCAGCGCGCATAGAATCGCTTCGCCTCGGAATCGCCCGCTTGCGCCCGCCCGCTCACGCGCAGACTGCGCGCACAGGCGCCGGCCAGACGCCAAACGTCATACGGATCGTCGCCAGCCAGCGCGTCGATGCACGCGTCCAGTTCGTCGATCGCAGCAGCAGCGCCCTCGCTGCCTTTCAACACGGGCAGCAGCGCTTGCTCGTAACGGGCGCGCAATACCGCAAGCTTCGGCGCCGGATTCGCACGCAAGGTTGCAGGCGCGATAGGACGCCCCGCAAGAGCCAGATCCTCGAACGCGACGGCGTAACTTTGGGTATGGCGTGCCACGAGCGCGTGGAGATCGCGATAGTGGGAGAAAAGCGTAGGCGAGCAAGCAAGCTCGCGCAGGTTGCGACGGATGAGCGCCGCATGAAAATCGGCCAGCGTCGTGTTGAACGGTGGCAAGCATTCGTCGGCGGCTGCGAACGGCGCTGCGAGCACGAGGGCATCAGCAAAGCGCTGCGATGGAAGCCACCCGGCTTGGCGCAACGCCTGGGCAGCGCGCAGCAGCGGCCCGACGACAGCCATGCGCGCCTCATTCGCCTTGCGCGCTTCGGCCAGCGCCGCTTCCGCGTCGCGCACCGCGCCGCCGCGCGGGTTCGGCAAGGCTTCGAGGCGCTGTAGATCGGCGGATGTCATGGCATCGTGGAAGGCGGGCGGCACGAACCCGATCGGGCCAGCCGCAAGACCTGGGTCAGATCTGAACCATCTCGAAATCTTCCTTGCGCGCGCCGCATTCGGGGCACGTCCAATTGATCGGGACGTCTTCCCAGCGCGTGCCCGGCGCGATGCCTTCTTCAGGCAGACCGGCCTCTTCGTCGTAGATCCAGCCGCAAATCAGGCACATCCAGCTTCTATATTCCATTCTTGTATCGCGTCGAAAGGTCCGTTGAGCAAAGAGCCATGATGGTACCGTTTTTGAGGCGGCCGTGGCTAGGAATCCTGGCAACAGCCGCGATGCGTCATTCGCGGTTGCGTTCGCTGCCGCATGCGCCCGCGCCGCCTGGGCGCACCGACACTCGCCCGACGAGGCCTGGCGTGGGCGGACCTACTGTCCTCGTCAGTGCCATCGGAGTGAATAAAGCCGCATAATGAGGCGTCCGCGCAGGCGCGCCGCCCGGCCCGCCGCCCGCGGTTTTCACGATATTTCGCTCCACGCCATGCACAGTGCCGCTCCCCCTATCGTTTTGACCTTCGGCTTGTCCGACCCTACCGGCGGCTTCGGGCTGCAAGCCGATCTACTCACGCTGGCGAGCATGGGCTGCCACGGGGTATCGGTGCTCACCGGCTATACGGTGCGCGATTCGGCCAACTGCGACGAAGTGACGGGTCTTGACCCTGACGTCGTCGCGACACAAGCACGCATGCTGCTGGAGGACATGCCCATCGCCGCCTTCAAAGTCGGCGCGGCGACGCGTGCCGAAGTGGTCAGCGCGATCGCCGAAGTCGTGTCCGACTACGACGGCATTCCGCTGATCCTGGCACCCGATTTCACCGTGGACGACGAGCACGTCCTTGCCGCCGACGAGCTGCGCGAGTCGATTGCCGATCTGCTCGCGCCGCAAACCACGATCCTGATCGCGGATCAATCGACCTTGATCACGCTCGCGCAGCCCGACGGCGAAGCCGAGGCGCCAAGCCTCGATGCGGCCATTGCGCATCTGCTTTCGCAGGGCGCCGAATATGTGCTGTCGACCCAGACCGGCACGCATCGGCTCGTCAACACGCTGTTTGGCGAAGAGGGGCAATTGCGGCAGGACATGTGGGATTGGCCGCAACACCGGCTGATGGGGATCACCGACACGCTGGGCGCGGCCGTCGCCGCCCTGCTTGCCAACGGGCAGGAACCCGCCGAAGCCGCGCGCGAAGCGCAGGAGTATCTCTATCAGGCGGTTCGCCAGGCGTTTCGACCCGGCATGGGCGCCTATCTGCCCGATCGCTTCTTCTGGGCACGTGACGACGCTGAAACGCCGCAGATCGGAGAAGAAATGCCGCGGCCCAAACCGACGCGAACGTAGCCGGAAAAACCGGACGAAAAAAAACCTGCATCGCTGCAGGTTTTTTTTTCGCAAGGGGACGCGCCTTGTGGCGCGCCCGCCATGTCGTTTCGACGTGCGGCCTGAAACGGCCGCAACGCCGAAATTACATGTCCATGCCCATGCCGCCCATGCCGCCGGGCATGCCGCCAGGCATCGGAGCATCCTTCTTCGGCAGTTCGGCAACGGCTGCGTCCGTCGTCAGCAGCAGGCCTGCCACCGATGCGGCGTTTTGCAGCGCCGTACGCGTCACCTTCGTCGGATCGACAACGCCGGCTTCCACCAGATCGCCGTACTCTTCCGTCGCGGCGTTGAAGCCGTAATTGCCCTTGCCGTTCGCAACCGCGGCAACGACAACGCCCGCTTCCAGGCCGCCGTTGATCACGATCTGACGCAGCGGCTCTTCCATCGCGCGCAGCACGATCTTGATGCCAGCGTCTTGGTCGGCGTTCGAACCCTTCAGATCGGCGATGGCCGTGCGAGCACGGATCAGCGCAACGCCGCCGCCAGGAACGATGCCTTCTTCAACGGCAGCGCGGGTGGCGTGCAGTGCGTCTTCGACACGTGCCTTCTTTTCCTTCATTTCGACTTCCGTCGCGGCGCCAACCTTGATGACGGCCACGCCGCCGGCCAGCTTCGCGACACGCTCCTGCAGCTTTTCGCGGTCGTAGTCGGACGTCGCTTCTTCGATTTGCGTGCGAATCTGCTTCACGCGCGCTTCGATGTTCTTGCCTTCGCCTGCGCCGTCGATGATCGTCGTGTTTTCCTTGCCCACTTCGATCCGCTTGGCCGAACCCAGCTCTTGCAGCGTCGCCTTCTCGAGCGTGAGGCCCGTTTCCTCGGCGATCACCTGGCCGCCCGTGAGGATTGCGATGTCTTCGAGCATCGCCTTGCGACGATCGCCGAAGCCAGGCGCCTTGACCGCAACGGTCTTCAGGATGCCGCGGATGTTGTTGACGACGAGCGTTGCGAGCGCTTCGCCTTCGACGTCTTCAGCGATGATCAGGAGCGGGCGGCCGGCCTTGGCCACTTGCTCGAGCACCGGCAGCAGATCGCGGATGTTCGAAACCTTCTTGTCGTGCAGCAGCACGAACGGGTTTTCGAGGACGGCGACTTGCTTGTCCGGGTTGTTGATGAAGTACGGCGACAGGTAGCCGCGGTCGAATTGCATACCTTCGACCACTTCGAGTTCGTCGGCGAGCGACTTGCCGTCTTCGACGGTGATCACGCCTTCCTTGCCGACCTTGTCCATCGCTTCAGCGATGCGATCGCCGATCGATGTATCGCTGTTGGCCGAGATCGAGCCGACTTGAGCGATTTCCTTGTTCGTCGTGCAGGGCTTGCTGATCTTCTTCAGCTCTTCCACGGCGGCGTGCACGGCCTTGTCGATGCCGCGCTTCAGATCCATCGGGTTCATGCCCGATGCAACGTATTTCATGCCTTCGCGCACGATCGACTGAGCCAGCACCGTGGCCGTCGTCGTACCGTCACCGG
The DNA here is from genome assembly GCF_002879855.1 of Trinickia soli. Taxonomy (GTDB): domain Bacteria; phylum Pseudomonadota; class Gammaproteobacteria; order Burkholderiales; family Burkholderiaceae; genus Trinickia; species Trinickia soli. Next base: position 250,328 of record NZ_PNYB01000003.1, read on the forward strand.
CGTTGTCGCTGGTCTTGGAAGCGACTTCCTTGACCATTTGCGCGCCCATGTTCTGGAGCTTGTCTTCGAGCTCGATTTCCTTGGCGACCGACACGCCATCCTTCGTGACCGTCGGGCCGCCGAAGCTGCGCTCGAGGACAACGTTGCGACCCTTCGGGCCCAGCGTGACCTTCACTGCGTTCGCAAGGATGTTCACGCCTTCAACCATCTTGGCGCGAGCGCTGTCGCCGAATACGACGTCTTTAGCTGCCATCTTGTAACTCCTTGAAATCTTTGTGGAATATCGACCTGGACGGGATTTACTTCTGAACGACCGCCATGATGTCTTCTTCGCGCATCACGAGCAGTTCGTTGCCGTCGACCTTGACGGTCTGGCCTGCGTACTTGCCGAACAGGACGCGATCGCCGACTTTGAGGTCGAGCGCGATTTGCTCGCCCTTGTCGTTGCGCTTGCCCGGCCCGATCGCGAGCACTTCGCCTTGATCCGGCTTCTCGGCGGCGGCGTCAGGGATCACGATGCCCGAGGCGGTCTTGGTTTCCTGATCCAAACGCTTGACGATGACGCGATCGTGCAAAGGACGAAGGTTCATGCTTACTCCTCTCTGGGTTTGAGACTGAAGAACGCTGAAGTTAAGTAAAGGCCGCTGGGTGCGGCCCGACGGAACTTTGTTAGCACTCACGTGCAGCGAGTGCTAATTATATGGACCGACCATGGCAAATTCAAGAAGGGGAACAGAGAGATTGCGGAGATGTAGGCGCGCAGACAAACCCGGCAATCGTGCGCTCACAAACGCGGCAGAGACTGACCGCCACTGGCGGTGCGATTCGGCGCTCGATTTATCGGGTAAACCCTAGAATCCCAACCTCAATGCAGAGGAGCCGACGAGGGCTGTTTTCAGGAATCGCAAACGGGTACGCTTCCGGTTGTGCCATTTACCTGACTCTCTACGGGACAGCCCATCGTCATGGCCACTTCGAACAACAAACCGACCATTCCAAACCCGCAACCGGTCTACCGCAGCCCAACGCATGACCGCAACAGTCAACGTCCGACTTCGCCAGGGAGCGGCAATCGTCCTATCCCTACTTACCAGCCGCCCGCGCGGCCATCGCGGCCACGATGAAAATGACGGGGCTGCCAACGGCGGCCAGTCGTAAACCGTTCAGCCACTTCGCCACTTTGGCATTCCTGGATGCCGCCGTACCGATGCGCCACTGGAAACCATCCAGTTCCGCCTCCTTAAGCGCATCCAGGTCGAAACCGGCCTGATTGAGATTTCGTGGCTCGTTATAGACTGGAGCAATGGGCTGCATCATCAGGCATTTCCAGACGAGCAGCGCGCTCAGCGAGAAAAACCAAACGGTAAACGCCGTCGCCCCGAAGGAGAACCAAGTCCAGCTCTTCTGCTCGATCGCCTTCGCCGCATAGGTCATCGCACCGGCCATCGCCGCGAGAAATACGGTCAGCGTAGTGGCAGCATCCTTCGCGATTACGTCCGCGCAGACATGATGCGCCTTCATGTTTTCGACTGCCGCTTGTTCTATCCAGTCCAAGCGCTCGTCACTCACCACACACCCCGCAATTAAAGTCGTCCAACTATACCCGACCACAGGGGTGGCGCACGATGCCCCCCCGCCACGAGGCAGTCGACGATTCCACGTTCATCGCCATCGCAACTAAGCACCCCTCTCGGATTTATCAGGTTGTGCCGCACCGCGACGCTTGATACGGTTTCCACCCGCGATTCTTGAAAAGAGGAATTTGGCATGGGATTTTCGTTCATCCGAGAAGACGATACGACCTCTCACGGCGGCCGCGTGCTCAAGTGTTCCCCTGAGAACGAGTCGGACGGCAAAGCAATTGCGCTGCTCGGCGACATGGTGTCGTGTCCTCGCTGCCATGGGATTTTTCCGATTGTCCGAGTCAAGCAGTTAAACATGACCTTCGACGGTCGGCCCGTGGCAACGGAGGGAGATCAAACGGCTTGCGGCGCAACGCTCATTGCCTCGCAAAATCGCACTTCGGCATCTCACACCCAAGGAGCAGGACGTTCGGTCGGCGCAGGTAGAAGCGTGTTATCACAATTGGCCGATAGCACGGAGGCCGGCTCGCAACGTGGACGATTTCAGGTATTGGACGATGAAACAGGGCGCCCCATCCCAAACCATCCGTACACTGTGAGAAGCGGCAATGGAGAGATGATCAAAGGGAAAACCGATGACAACGGATATACCGACTGGCTCAAGACGGCCCCGGCGTCGTCACTGACTTTCGACCACGATGGAGCAGCCCCCGCATGACGGACTACGCGAGGGGGCAAGGAGGTGGCTCGACTGGCCCCGGCAATGGACACACGAACACCGTGCGCTTGCGGCGCAATGCTCTCGATCCGAAGGATCGCCAGGTGCTTTGTTCGATGGTCTGCAAATGCAATTCGATGCCGTCGATCGGCGCGGACGGCCAAAAGCTGAAGCAGCAATGTGTGAGCGGTCGATTAAAAACTGCTGACGCGCTCACCGGCAATCAGAGCCCGTACAAAGCCGAGATCAACTACGACATGTCGCGCGACCCGCCCGCACCGATCATGGACTCAGGGGTCTCAACCAAAGCGCATGACTACCTATCCGGCTGGATTCAGAAGTATTGGCCGGGCGGGCTGGATTCATATCGACCCGGCATCGGAAACATCCGGCGTCCTGATGTGGTTGTCGTCAACGACCCATCGCGTCCCCCTACACAAGCCAACCTAAAGAGCGTAGTAGAGATAAAGTTCCCTGGCGATTCGATGTCGGAAGCGCAACAGGCGGCCTATGAACGCATCGCTGGCAGCCCTGATAAAGTGGCAGTTCTGGGGCCAGATAGCTGCGATTGCGGCGTTGACGGTAGTGGGCCGCAAACTCAACCGGCAACATCGAACGCGCCGGACGAGCTGTCCGATGGGGCTCGTACTTTCCTTCGTAGCGGTGCGCCGCCGATAATTCCCCCCTTCCCTGGTTTTGCATTCTGACGATGAGCGATTATCTCCAAGCATGGGCAAAAGACCCATCGCGAGCCGGTACCCTTCCCTATGCGGCCTTCGAGCCTCGCTATCCGCACAAGGGCGTGGGTGCAATTGTCGTTGTGCGCGGCGTGCTGTACTTCAAGGGAGGCTACTCGCGCGAACGGCGTGCAGCTATTGCCAAGTGCTTCGAGCAGTACCGGACCGCCCTCGGCGCGCCACTGAGTTGGTTCTTCCAAGAGGGAAAACGCGCGACGAAATTCGAGAAGGCTCCGAGCCTCGCGGCCGTCGCTACGAGCCTAAGCGAAGACGAGACCTTCACATTCGCATTCACCGACGCGCAAACCTCACGGGAAGCTGGAGCCTTTCAATTCTCGGCTTTCTGTCTCGAAAAATGGCAAGCTTCTCTCGGAACGCGGGGCCTCGACGCACTTACGTTCTCCGCCCCCGTACCGCTCGTAAAAGCGAATCCAGAACTCGTACCGAAGCTCTTCATTGAGTTCGCCAATCTGCTCGACGCGATTCACGGTCACGCCGGCTATGCTGTCAATCTGCCGCCAACCGGCAGAGAAGAGAACGAGAGCAGCGAATACTACTTCTCCCGCCAACTTGGGCCAGGGGTCGACGTAGGCAATCCGTTCCGAAGCACTTTCCGCGACCTGATCGACAAGCTGAAGACTGCCGATTGGCTTGTTGCCATCGGCCCCGAGATGGTCGCCAAACTCGGGGGCATACGGGCGCTGGCTCTTCCTCCAGACTGGTTCAGAGCTGCGCCGTACGGCGAAGGTGGGCTTATGATTCAGGCTGGCATGCAGCCTCGCGCCGGATCGGAGGAAGTCGCAAAGGGCGCGCCCGCAATTGCACCGCCCGCATATGTTGTCCTGAACGCGGCACTCCGCCCGATCATCGCGCAAAGTATTGGAAGCCTACAACGCGGCACGGCGACGGGTGACGCGCCCGTGTACAACACAGAATCAAGTGGAAACGAGTGGTTACATCGATTCGATGTCACACCCGGCGAATTGCTCGCCGCGCAAGCCGCAGTGCTCGATACGCCGAAGTTGCCACCGCTCTGACTATTGCCCGCTATCCGTCGATTCGATGCGTTGGCCATTCAACGACCAGGCGCGCTGCGAAAGCTATACAGTTTTCTCAAGATGGAACTTCGTTCGCTTAGTGTCGAACTCTGCGGCGTCCGTCACCCAGGTGCGGAATTGATTTGTACGACTATTCGCCGTATTTTCGTGAGCAGGAGGATACCACCATGCCTAAAGCCACTTCCACCGCTCCTCTCGAAGCCCGGATCAGCACCGATCTACATGCGATGCTCAAACGTGCCGCTGAACTTCAGGGCGAACCATGACCGATTTCGTCGTCTCGGCCGTTCAGGACGCGGCGCAGCGCGCCATCGAACAGGCCGAAATCATACGCCTGTGGCTGGCCGACCAAGAGTGTTTTGCTCTGGCATTGCTGTCACCACCACAGCCTGCGCCGGCGTTGGAACGTGCCTTTGCCCGTCGTAACAAGCTCTTGCGTCCTGAATGAGCGATGCACCCTTTTCGACTCAGCGCGCTCGACATCGCCCATGATCGAAGCGCGTTTGACCGGAAATCGCGTCAAGGCCCGTCGTTCACGGCGGGGAAGGAAAGCGCGGACGGCGCAGCCGTCCTTCTGAGGCGCTAGTGCGGCGTCTGCTGCTGTTCGATGTACTGGCGCACGACCGCGATGGGCGCACCGCCGCAGCTACCGGCGAAATAGGACGGCGACCAAAGCGCGCCGTCCCACAGCTTGCGCTGGATGGTCGGGTAGTTCTTCTGCCGGATCATCCGGCTCGAAACACCCTTCAGGCTGTTCACGAGCGCTGAGACGGCGACCTTCGGTGGACAAGGCATCGACCACGATTAGCAAAAACCACGCAATGGTTGCGGTCGAAGACCTGAAAATCAGCAACATGTCGAAGTCGGCGAAGGGTACGGTAGACGCACCGGTGCGCAATGTCCGCGCGAAGTCCGGCCTGAACAAGTCGATTCTCGATCAGGGGTGGGGCGAGTTTCGCCGCCAACTCGAATACAAGACGGCATGGCGCGGCGGCTTTTTCTTCGCGGTGGACCCGAAAAACACGAGCCGTACATGCCCGTGTTGCGGCCATGTCTCGAAGGACAACCGGAAGACTCAGGCGCTGTTCGCCTGCGTAGACTGCGGACATGAAGCGAACGCCGATCACGTCGGCGCGCTCAACGTTCTAGCGGCAGGACATGCCGTTATGGCCTGTGGAGGGATGGCGCAGTCTGGCCACCCGGCGAAGCAGGAACCCGCCGAAGCTACTAGCTCCATCACGGCCTAGCGCAGTAGGAATCCTCGCTCTTCAGGGCGAGGAGGATGTCAACGATCTACCGGCTGCCATCGGGAAAAAACTGCCGCGCTATCCAACCGTGCCAACCGTTCGTATGGGCCGGTTGGCCGTCGATCAAGCGTTCAAAGGGCAAGGGCTTGGCGGCGCCTTACTGGCCGATGCGCTTGACCGGGCCGCTCGATCAGAAATTGCCGCCTATGCCTTGATGGTGGACGCGAAAGACGACGATGCCGCGGCCTTTTATCAACATCACGGTTTCATCGCCCTGCCCGATGCACAACGCACACTGTTCCTACCCTTGGCTACAGTTCAACGTTGAGCGAATCGAAACCGGGAAAACGATGCGCCGCAGGTAGACATATCGTTTTAGTTCGACCACCCACCGTCGATCACATGAATCTGACCGGTCGTGAACGACGACTCGTCGGAAGCGAGATACAGCGCGAGCGCCGCGATTTCCTCCGGCCGCCCTACCCGCCCCATCGGCTGTCGGGCGACGAATGCCGCGCTCACCTGCTCGACGCTCAGCCCCTGGGCCTGCGCCTGCTCCGCAATGCGCTGCTGCAGCGACGGCGAATCGACGGTGCCGGGACAGATCGCGTTGCAGCGGATGCCACGCGTCACGAAATCCGCGGCGATCGCCTTCGTCAGCCCGATCACAGCCGCCTTCGAGGCGCCGTAAACGAAGCGGTTCGGCACGCCCTTCACGCTCGATGCCGCCGACGACATGTTGATGATCGACCCGCCGCCGCGCTCCAGCATGGCGGGCAAAAATGCGCGAATCATCCGATACATCGCCTTCGCATTCAAATCGAACGCGAGATCCCAATCGGCTTCCGTCGCCTCGAGGATCGAACCCGCATGCACGAAGCCCGCGCAATTGAACAGCGCATCGATCGCACCCACCTCCCGCGCCAGTGCTTCGATGGCCGTACTGTCGCGCACATCGAGCCTGCGCGCGTCGAACGGACTGCCCTCGAGCAGATCGGTACGGATATCGGTGGCGATGACGCGTGCGCCCTCACGAGCGAACAGCTCCGCCGTCGCACGGCCGATGCCCTGCGCCGCCGCCGTGATCAACACCGTCTTTCCTTGAAGTCTTTGTGTCATCTATCGAGCTCCAGTTGTTTTGATGCTGGCCGTTGCCGGACGGCGGGGCCGGCTTGCACGCCCCGACTTCCGTCGCCGCACTATACTTCCAAGCGATAGAACGCGGCCGCATTGCCACCGAAAATCGCATCGCGCTGCGCATCCGTCAGCACATCGAGCAAAGTCGTCGCGATCGAATGCCACAGCAGATAGTCGCCGTTCAGATTCAGCACCGGCCAATCGCTGCCCCACATCAATCGGTCGGGGCCGAACGACGCGAGCAGATGGTCGACATACGGCCGCAGCGTCGCCTCGGTCCAACGCGGAGCGGCCTCGGTCGCCAGCCCGGACAGCTTGCAATGCACATGTGGCAGGCGCGCCAGTTTCGCGATACGGTCGGCCCACGGTTGCCAGCCTGCAGGGCCTTCGACGATCGGCGGCTTCGCGCCGTGATCGACAACGATACGCAGCGACGGATAGCGCGATGCGAAGCTCTGCAACGCATCGATGTGGCGGGCAAAGACCAGCGCGTCGAACGCAAGTTCGTGCGCGATCAATGCTTCGATCGCCGGCGCAAGCGCCGGGTTCGCGATCCAGTCGTCGTCCGGCAGATCCTGCAGCATCGGGCGCACGCCTTTGAACTTCGCGTCGCGCGCCAGTTCCGCGATCAGCGCGGGCGCCTCGCGATCGAGCAGCGGCACCCAGCCGACCACTCCCGCGATGGAATCATCATCCCGTGCGAGGCCGAGCAAATAGCGGGTTTCGTCGACCGTGGGCGCAGCCTGCACGACGACCGTGCGCGCGATGCCGGCACGCTCGCGCAAGGGCGCCAGGTCGGCCGGACCGAAGCGGCGGTATAGCGCAGCGAGATCCGGTGTGAGCCAGCCGTAATCCCCGCGCGCCGGATCCCAGTAGTGCTGATGAGCGTCGATCTGCATCGTCACATCACTCCCCGACGACAGGAACAGGAGCGCGCGCGTCCAGCAACCCTTCTTCGCGCAACGCCTTCCATAGTGCGGGCGCGATCGCGTACTCGAACGACGCGACGTTCTCGCGCACTTCGGCTGCGTTGCGCGCGCCCGTCAGGACGGTCGCCACGGCAGGATGCGCGTACGGAAACTGCAATGCGGCCGCGGCCAGCGGTACGCCGTGCGCGCGACACACCGCTTCCAGCCGGGCCACGCGCTCGACGATCTCGCGGGGCGCCTCACCATAGTTGAACTTCAAGTCGCCTTGGACGCCGCGCGCGAGAATGCCCGAATTGAAGGCGCCGCCAAGCAGGATGCTGACGTTGCGTGCCGTGCAGGCAGGCAGCAGATCGGCGAGCGTCGCCTGTTCGAGCAGCGTATAGCGGCCGGCCAACAGCGCGCAGTCGAGGTCGCATTCTTCCATCGCTTCGAGAATCGCCGCGCCTTCATTGACGCCCAGTCCGATCGCCTTCACCGCGCCCGACGAACGCAAACCGTCGAGCGCTCGAAACCCTCCGCCCTCTGTCAGTTGCTTCCAGTAGTGCGCGTTTTCCTCTCCATGCGTGACACGGCCGATGTCGTGAATCAGCACGATATCGATGTCGACGATGCCGAGCCGCTGCTGGCTATCTTCGAATGAACGCATGATGCCGTCATGGGTGTAGTCGTAGATCGCCTCGAACGGCAACGGGTTCTGCCAGCCGTCGCGACCGTCGTAGGGCGTCGTGCGCGGCACGAAGCGGCGCCCCACTTTCGTCGACAGCACATACTCGCTGCGCGGATAGCGGCGCAAGGCATCGCCGAGGCGATGCTCCGCTTTCGTATGGCCGTAATGGGGCGCGGTGTCGAAGTAACGCATGCCGGCATCCCAGGCGGCGGCGATCGTCGCCATCGCCTCTTCGTCGCTCAGGTCGCGATAGAGGCCGCCCAGCGGCGCGCTGCCGAGCGACAGCGCCGTCACCTCCAGCGCGGTCCGCCCGATGCGGCGCCGATCGCCGACTCGTCGTAGGCTTTCACTCTGCACGAGCAATACTCCCGGCCGCAACGGTTGCGCGACCTTTCGGTCCGGCGATGGGCAAGCACGCCGGGCCGACGGGCTCGAACGTCTTGTACGTCAGGATGAATTCCTGGTGCCCAAGCAGCTCCGATTTCGATGCGGCGCCTTGCGCCACGGCGACCGTCTGCTCGAACACCTCGCGCCCCACTTCGTCGAGCGTGCCGCGCCCTTCGAGAATCCGGCCGGCATCGACATCCATGTCGCCCGCCAGATTGCGATAGGTGGTCGGGTTGGCGCATACCTTGATCACCGGCGAAATGGCCGAGCCGACTACCGATCCCCGCCCGGTCGTAAACAAAATCACATGGGCGCCGCATGCAATCAGCTCGACGATCTCGGCGTTGTCGCTGATGTTCGGAAACCCGAAGCGCGGCTCGCCGTCGGGCACCACGTCGAGTAGATAGAGACCGCCGGTCGGCGGCACATCGCCGGGTTTGACGATGCCGGCGATCGGCGATGCGCCGCTCTTGGCGTACGCCCCCAGCGATTTCTCTTCCTGCGTCGTCAACCCGCCATCGGCGTTGCCGACCGAGAAGCTGCCGTGGCCGAGCGTCGCGTAATAGCGCGCCGCCTTCTCGACGCAGGCGACGATCTCGTCGCCGAGCTCCGCCCTGGCGGCACGGCTTTTCATGTGAAATTCGCAGCCGACGAGCTCGCCCGTTTCCTCGAAGATGCACGTCGCACCCGCGTCGATCAGATGATCGAAGGCGCGTCCCACGGCAGGATTGGCCGTAATGCCGCTCGTGCTGTCCGAGCCGCCGCAGATCGTGCCGACGACGAGTTCGTCGAGCGACATCGGCACCTTGCTTTGCGCGGCAAGCTGCCTGCGTGCGTCGCGCACCCAGTCGACCCCGTATTGGATCGTGCTGCGCGTGCCGCCCTTTTCCTGAATCGTCAGCACTTCGACGGGGCGTCCGCTGGCCCGCACAATATCGGCCAGGTAGTGCTTGTTCATGCTCTCGCATCCGAGCGATACGAACAGCACGGCGCCGACGTTCGGATGCGTGGCCAGCCGCTGCATCATCAATTCGGCGTAACTGTTCGGATAGCAGCCGGGAAAGCCGATCAGATGCACGGGCGGTTCGACTTCGGCGGCAGCGTCGTCCGACGCACCGGCGAAGTCGGATAAAGGCGCGCGAAACTGCGCGACGATCTCGCGCGCGACGTGGTGCGCGCACTCGACGAGATAAGCCACCGCCACGACGTTGCGAATGCCCTTGCGGCCGTCGCTGCGTAGATAGCCGTGCAGCGCCGGCGGCGCATCGGTGGTTGCCATGGAAGAGTCGGTCATGTTCGTCCCAACACGGCGCAAGGCCGTTTCAGTAATGCACAAATCAGTGATGCACGAATTCGTGTCCCGCATCGTGCGTGAAGGTCGGCAGGTAATCGCTTTCGAGGTTTTGCGTATGCAGATGTTCGCCCCGTGCGACGTCGCAGGTAACGTGGCCGATGACCGCGCCGTAACGAAGCACTTTCGCGTTTTTGGACAACGCGTAGCGTGCGATCTTGTGGCCGAGCTCGATCGTGGTCGCAAGCGTCACGCGCTCTCCATCGATCACGACCTGCGTCCCCGCTTCGAGGCGCGTCGGTGCGATCAGGCAGTTGTCCTGCGGGCTCAGCAAAATGAGGTCTGTCATAGGGTGGTCGATGTCGTTCGTTGTGAGGCGGGCGGCAGATTCGCCACGCTCAGTTCTGCCCCTCGCCGCTTGCGATCCGGGCCACCATCAGCGAGCCGAGAATGATGGCGCCGTAGATCGCCTGAATCCAGAAGGACGGCACTTGCGCGAGCGTCAGCAGGTTCTGCACGATGCCAAGCAGCAGCACGCCGAGCAGCGCGCCCGGCATGGAGCCTTTGCCGCCGTCGAGCGAAATGCCGCCGATCACCGCCGCCGCAAACACGGTGAAGATCATGCCGTTACCCTGGTTGGCGTTGATCGCGCCCACGTAGCCGGTCACGACGAGTCCGCCGATCGAAGCCAGCACGCTGCCGAGCACGAACACGCCCCAGGTGATGCGCTCGACGCGTATGCCGGCCGCACGCGCCGCTTCGGGATTGCCGCCGATCGCATAGAGCGCACGCCCGAGACGGTGATAGCGCAACATGAAAGCCGCGATCGCGAACGCCGCAGCCGCGAGCCACACCGACAGCGGCAGCCCGAACACGACCGATGTCGCGAGCGCGAAGAACGCCGGCGGCATGTCGAACAACGTGCCGCCTTTGGTCGCGCCTACCAGCATGCCGCGCAATACGATCAACATCGCCAGCGTGACGATGAACGCGTTGAGCCTCAGCCGCACGACGAGAAAGCCGTTGATGAAGCCGACCACCGCGCCCACGACGACAATCGAGAGCAAGCCGGCCGCTACGGGCCATTGAAGACCAAAGCCCGCCGATGCGGCCGGCATCACGAGCATCGCGCCGATAGCAGGCGCGATGCCGACGGTCGACTCGAGCGAGAGATCGAACTTGCCCGTCAGCACGATCAACGATTCGGCCAGCACCACCAGGGCCAGCGCGGCCGAAGCGCCGAGCACGCTGACGAGATTCGCTTTCGTCAGAAAATTGGGATTGATGAACGCGCCGATGACGATGAGCAGCACGATCGCCGGCAACAGGGCGAGATCGCGCAGACGTGCAACATCGACGCGCAGGGCCAGCGGACGCGTCGGCGCAACCGCCGCGGTACCGGCGATGGCGGAACCGGGGACATTACTTTTCATCGGAATTCACTCCTTCCATGGCGGCGATCAGTTCATGGTCCTGCCAACCGGCTCGGAATTCGGCTTCGACGTGGCCGCGAAACATCACGAGCACGCGGTCGCACGTACGCAGATCGTCAAGCTCGCTCGATGCGACAAGCACGGCCTTGCCTTCTTCACGTACGCCGTCGACCACCGAAAGCAGCGCTTGTTTCGATTTCACATCGACGCCGGCCGTCGGATCGATCAGCACGAGCACCTTCGGGTCCGTGGCGAGCGCGCGCGCCATCACGACCTTCTGCTGATTGCCGCCGGACAGGCCCGATACGACATGCATCGGCCCTTGTGCTGCCTTGATATCGAGCGCATCGATCATCTTCGCGCCGAACGCGTTCTTCCTGGCCGGCGATGCGATACCGAACCTGCCGAGCGCGCGCATGATCGTCATCGATGCGTTTTCGGCGACCGATTGCGTCAGCACGAGGCCTTCGTGATGGCGGTCTTTCGGTACGCAGCCGATGCCGTACCCGAGTGCCGCGCAGACATCGCCACGCGGCAGCGAAGCTGCCCCTACGCGAATGTCGCCGCGCTCGTGGGCGCGCAAGCCCGCGATCGCCTCGGCAACGCTCGTGCGCCCGCTGCTCGTCGCGCCGGTCAGCCCGACAACCTCGCCGCGCTTCACCGCGAACGACACGCCCGTGTAATCGGCGCCGCCCAGGTCGACCACTTCGAGCGCGGTTGCGGCGTCGGCCGGCAGCGGCTCGCGGGCGGCCGCATCGGCGACGGCCAGCCCGCCGCTCTCGCCCGTCATCGCCTCGATCAGTTGAGCGCGCGGCAGGGCGCAAACGGGGGCGCTGACGATATGGCGGGCGTCGCGCAACACCGTGACGGCCTGACAGACTTCATAGATTTCCTGCAGATGATGCGAAATGAAGAGGAACGTCACGCCCTCGCGTTGAAGCTCTTCAATGCGGCGAAACAAGCGCTTGATTTCATCGCCGTCGAGCTGCGCGGTCGGCTCGTCGAGGATGATGAACCGCGCGCCATACGACAAGGCCCGCGCGATTTCGACGAGCTGGCGCGCTTCGACCGTCAGATCGCCCGCGCGCGCATTCTCGTTGACGTCGATCTTCCAGTGTTCGAGCAATGCACGCGCGTCGCGGCGCATCGCTCGCCAGTCGATCACTGAGCGCCGTTGCGGTTGCCGATTGATGAACAGATTCTCGGCCACGCTCAGGTCGCGAATGATCGTCGAATGCTGGTAGACGCAGGCGACGCGTTCGCGCCATGCATCGCGATCGGAAAGCGGCGGCGCCGGCATGCCGCCGAACTGAACGTCGCCGCTGTCGGGCTTGGTCAAGCCGGTCAGAATCGACACCAGCGTCGATTTGCCGGCCCCGTTGCGCCCGACGAGCGCATGCGACTCGCCGGGCATGACGCAGATACCGACGTCGTTCAGCGCCGCCGTCACACCGTACCGCTTGGTGACGCCACACGCTTGCGCGACCGGAATACTGCGCGTATCCGTCGTCGTGCTCATGATCGTCACTTGATCGTGTTGCCCCAGAGCGACTTGTCGTCGACATTCGACTTCGTGACGAGCGGCGCGGGCAGTTGATCTTCGAGGACGCCCGGCGACAGTTCGATGATGTTGCTGTCATGATCCGTCTTCCCCGTCTTGAACGTCTTCCCGTCCAGCGCGGCCTTGATGTAGTACAGGCCGTACTTCGCGTAGAGGTCGGCCGGTTGCGACACCGTTGCATCGATCTCGCCGCGGCGGATTGCGTCGTATTCCTGCGGGATGCCGTCGTTGCTGACGATCACGATATGTTTGGCGTTGCCGGCCGGAAACAACATCTGCTTGCGGCGCAGCGTTTGCAGCGTCGGCGCAAGATAGACGCCGCCCGCCTGCATGTAGATCGCCTTCACGTCGGGATTGGCGGTCAGAAGGCTATCGAGTGCCGTGGCTGCGACATCGCCCTTCCAGGCCGCCGGAATCTCGAGCAGCGACAGGCCGGGGTATTGCTTCAGGCAGGTGCGGAACGCCTCGGAGCGGTCGCGACCGTTCACCGACGCGAGATCGCCCATGATCTGCACGACCTTGCCCGCCTTCACGTGCGTGCCGATGTATTCGCAAGCCTTTTGACCATAGGCGCGGTTATCGGCGCGCACGACCATGGCCACCTTGCCCTCCGTCGGCGCCACGTCGACCGCGACGACGGGCACATGCTTCGCCGCCGATGCGGCGAGTGCGCGGCTGATGGCCGCCGAATCGAGCGGACCCACGACGATGCCCTTTGCACCTTGCGTCAGCAGGTTGTTCATGTCCGTGATCTGCTGGGCGGGATCGCCGTTCGAGTTCACCGGCGCAAGCGTATCGAGGCCCATTTCCTTCGCGTACTTCGGAAGGTAATTGTTGTACGACTGCCAGAACGGTGAAGTCAAAAGAGGAAGATCGAGCCCGATCTTGCCCGCTTCGGCCGCATTCGCCGAGCCGCCAACGCCCGAGCATAGACCGATGACAGCGAGCGTCGTCGCCGAAATGCCCCGGCGCGCCACGCGCCGAACCGACCAATGCTGCTTCATGGATTTCATTGTCTCTGTCTCCTCAGATCTGCCCAAGGCTTGGGATATGGGGGTACGACGGGGCACAACGCCGGGCTTCGCTCGCGACGCCAATCGCTCACGCGACTTATTTATCGGTGAACAGATTGTTTATCTGTGGACCTTGACGAGTCAAGCGACGAATACGGTCCCGCGGTCGGGACTTTCCCTAAGGCCGGCCAGGGAAGCGGCTCGAGGCGATCCGGAAGATGGGCGACGGGGAGATGGGGTCGGGTGCCGCGCAGGGTCGCTGCGGGAGTCACGCAGCGCAAGATGACGGGCGAGCGGCGAGGACATCGACCGCCGACGCGGATCGCGCGTCAGTCGCGGCTCGATATCCCCGGGTACGGTGAATCGGGCTTCAGTCCGGCCGAAAGAGGTCGAAGCCGCCCAGTGCGACGACGCCGCTCAATGCGATGAAAGCGACGCTATGGCGGCCGAAGTAAAGTACCGCGGCCGAGGCCCAGGTCGCGACGAAAAACCCGCCGATCCGTAAAGCCGCGAGCCGGCCGCCGCCTGCGGCGGCTTGCGCGTCGGAACGGCGCTCCGCTCGATCGTCCGACCGCGTCGACCATCCCGGCTGCTGCAAGGCGCCTCTGTTCGGCTCACTCCCTTGTGAATTCGTACTCGACATACTGTGTGCTCCTTTCCTCAGATAATTAGCTATGCAACGATCGCGTAGGCTACGTTGCATCTAACAAACATCATTCCAGCGCCGAGCGGACCGTGCGAATCTGCGCGACCGCATCGACAAACGTGGCCGCGCCCATACGCGCCTTCAAATGCGCCGTGACCGCAGCGCTGGCCTCGTTGAGCGGGCGCTTGATCGCCAATGCTTGGGCAGTCGGGTAGATCGCCACCTCACGCCCGTCGCCTTCGACGCGACGACGCTCGATGTAGCCGCGCTCCTCCAGCCCATCGAGCACGCGCGTGGCGGTAGGACGCGCAATCGACAACACTTCCGACAACTCGCGCTGAAGCATGCCGGGACGATCGAGAATGGCGCGCAGCATAAAGCCCTGCGGCGGCGTGACCCCGAACGGCTCGAAGGCTTCGGTCCATTCGCGCTCGAGACGCCGCGCAAGCGCCGATGTATTGAAATAAAGGCATTGATCGAACATAGGCGGCACTCTACCGAATACTCGTTAGCTATGCAACGATCTCTTACGATTCGCAACATTTGCAAGCCGCTCCGGGGAGTGGCACAGAAGCCCTCATTTCCGCAGGGGTTTCCGAGGCCTCGTCAGCGGCGAAAGCGGCCGTTTGGCACAATGCCCTCTTACTTTTTCTTCTCCGCGATCTGGCATGGCAGCGTCGAACGCGTCACGCGATCGTGCCGACTCCCGCCCCATAGCGCTTGCACAAGATGATCCCTTTCTCGGTTCTCGATCTGTCTCCCATCCCGCTGGGTCAAACGGCGGCCGACGCTTTTCGTCATTCGCTCGATTTGGCTCAGCATGCCGAGCGCTGGGGATACAAGCGCTTCTGGCTGGCCGAGCATCACAACATGCCGGGCATCGCCAGCGCCGCGACGGCCGTCGTCATCGGCCATATCGCGGGCGGCACCCGCACGATCCGCGTGGGCTCGGGCGGCATCATGCTGCCGAACCACGCACCGCTCGTGATCGCCGAGCAGTTCGGCACGCTCGCCTCGCTCTATCCCGGCCGCATCGATCTGGGCCTCGGCCGCGCCCCCGGCACCGATGGCACCACCGCGCGGGCATTGCGCCGCGATGCGCTGCAGGACAGCGCGGAACGCTTCCCCGAAGACGTGCTCGAGCTGCAACGATACTTCGCCGAGCCCGTCCCCGGCCAACGCGTACGCGCCGTCCCTGGCGCGGGCCTGAACGTGCCGATCTGGCTGCTCGGCTCGTCGCTCTTTTCCGCACGATTGGCCGCCGGGCTGGGCCTGCCGTTCGCATTTGCCTCGCACTTCGCACCGGCCGACCTGCTCAGCGCGCTCGATGTGTATCGGACGCAGTTTCGACCGTCGGCTGGGCTGGACAAACCCTATGCGATCGTCGGGGTGAACCTGTTTGCTGCGGATACGGACGCGGAAGGTGCGCGTCTTTTCACGTCGCTGCAGCAGCAGTTCCTTCTGCTTCGACGCGGCACGCCCGGGCAGTTGCGTCCTCCGGTGGATCGGCTCGATGCCGATGAGTTCGAGCTCGCGGGCGTGCGTCACGCGCTTTCTCATTCCGTCGTCGGCAGCCCGGAAACGGTGCGCGCGGGGCTCGAATCGATCATCGCGCGAACCGGCGCGGACGAGCTCATCCTCACGGCGCAGATCTACGATCACGCGGCAAGGCTGCGATCGTTCGAAATCGGGGCGCAAGTGCGCGATGCGATCGCAGCGGCCGCGCGCTCCTAGCGGCTCGCGCGGTTCCTGCCCGGGCCTGTCGGCGCACGGATCAAGCGTTCGCTGCTACCGGCCGCCGCTGTGCCCAGCGCCAGAACAGTGCGGTCAGCAACCCGAGCGCGCCGGCCGCAAGCGTAAGCTGCCCCATGCTTGCCAGCGCCATCAGCACCGGGCCGGCAGTGAAGAACGGATAGAGGAACGAGGACAGCAGCTGCTTCTTGAGCGCGAGGATCAATACGACGAACAACGCAGTCTGCGCAAGCGGACGGCCCGGCAGATGCCGCCACACCAGCGCGATGCAAGCGAAGCTGGCCAGCGCCGGCTCGATGGTCGTCGCATAGGCTGCCATCATGATGTCGACGCCATAAGGCTGCTTGCACCATCCGGCGCTCGGCAACAGATCCGACAACTGCGCGTAGATGGCCCGCTCCATCATCGACACGCCGGGCGAGACGACGAACACCAGCATCAGCGCCACCGCCACGCCCGCTGCCAGCCGCGCCCAATACGGGCGAAACTGACAGGCGCCGGCCGTCAATGCGGCGGCCGCGGCGAAATAAGCGGCGGGCCGGACGGCCGAGAGCGCGCCGAAGAACCAGCGTAGTGGGGTTGTCGTCGAACAATAGCCCGTCATGAACGCATTCCTGACGGTCCCGTTCAGGCACGCCAGCAGCGCGAACAACAGGAAGATGCGCATGGCCCCCGAGCGAATCCCAGGCTGCGCCTGCAAGCAGCCGTACAGCCAGATTGCCGCGCACGTCATCACGGCAGCGTTGAGCAGTTCAGGGAATACCGAATCGAATGTCGGATTCGTTATGTTCAGCCACTGCACCATCGCGATGTGAATGCTGAGCGCGAGTGCACCCGTGAGACACACCCCGACGGCCAGGCGCGGCCATCGCACAGCGGCGAACATGGTCGGCGCGTCATTCATATCGGCCCCCTTCCCTTTAACAAAATAACGATTGGGGGCCGAATATCGGACGGAACGAGGACCGACGATAGGCGAATCGTCTCATTCTGCCGCGGCACCAGGGCAACGGGCGCGCAATGCGATGGCCGTGCGCTCGATCGTCGGCTCCCGGATCGAGCGCGGGCCTTTCGATTGCTGCTCAAACGGAGAGACACGATGCGGCGCAACGGCCGCGAAGGAGTAGCCGATGGACTCGATAGATTCGATGGATTCGATCGCTCGACAGTTGGTGCGCGCCGCCATGGTCGCGGCGCTTTTCTGCGCCTGCGCGGGACCTGCGGCCGACGCCTGGGCGCAACGCGCGACGAAGGAAGTGGGCGCTTCCATGGTGCAGCCGCCGCAGTCGCCCGCCAGCGGTGTCAGCGCGCACAACCCCGACAACATGCCGATCAAACGGCCCCGGCCATCGCCGCATGATCCGATTTCACGGCAGCCGCCCGCCAGCGCCACCCACGCGAAGTAGCGGATCGGCGCTCAAGGCAATGCCCCGGCGGCCGGCGTCGGCTGCCCGCAAGTTCTCCCAAGGAATATTTTCGACTCTCCCCCGGTAACGCATATCGAGGGCTGCGCAGCGGGTGACGGTCACCATGATGGCCGTTGCCGACATCGCGCACAGCGCCCTTCGCCGGCTCACGCACGGTGTACCCCTTTCGTTTTCGAGGAGAGCAAGATGGACCACGATGACGCCCCTGGCGACCACGCATCCACGGACCGCCGCCGTTTTCTCAAATGCATGGCGTGGGCCGGCGCCGGCACGCTTTGGACGATGCATGCCGGTGTGCTGCAGGCGCGCATGCTCGGAGGCGAAAGCGATGCCGGCGCGGCAGCGGACGCGCTGAAGGACGCCACGTTCAGCTTCGTGCAGATCAGCGATTCGCACATCGGCTTTACCAAAGCGCCGAACCCCGATGTGACCGGCACTTTGCGAGCGTCGCTCGCACGCATCGACGCCCAACACATCCAGCCCGATTTCATCATTCATACCGGCGACCTCACGCACCTGTCCCGCCCCGACGAGTTCGACACGGTCGATCAGTTGATGCGCACCTCGCGAACGAAGCGTGCGTTTTTCGTGCCGGGCGAGCACGACGTGATCGGCGATAACGGTCGCGAGTTCTTCCATCGTTTCGGCGAACGGCAAACGGAAGGCGGCTGGTACAGCTTCGATCACCACGGCGTCCACTTCGTCGGGCTCGTCAACGTGCTCAATCTGAAAGCCGGCGGGCTCGGTTGGCTCGGCCCCGATCAACTGGCATGGCTCAAGCAGGATCTGGCGGCGCGCTCGTCCGAGACGCCCGTCGTGGTCTTCGCCCACATGCCGATGTGGCAGCTCTATCCGGCCTGGGGTTGGGGCACCGACGACGCCGGCGAAGCGCTTTCGATGTTGCGCCGGTTCGGCTCGGTCACGGTGCTCAACGGACACATCCATCAGATCCAGCAACAGGTCGAAGGGCAAATCACGTTCTATACGGCGCGCTCGACCGCTTATCCGCAGCCCGCGCCCGGCGTCGGTCCGGGGCCCGGCCCGCTCAAGGAGATCGCGCCCGGCCAGCTCGCCAGTTATCTCGGCGTGCGTGAAGTCCGGCACGTACACGCGGGTCGCACGCTCGCGCTGACCGACGAGGCGTTGTCATGAAACCCTTCACCCCTGCCCGCCGCACGCTGCTTTCCGCGCTGTCCGTGACGCCGCTGCTGCTGATCGCGGGCACGCGGCGGCTACGCTGCGTCGAACGCTGTCCGGCATGCGGCTGCCTCCACCGCCGACATGGCCCACACGGCCGCCGATTCCGCACAGGCCGGCCCGTCCTACCGCATCGAAATTCACAACTTCGCCTTCTCGCCGAACCCACTCACGGTGCCGAAGGGCGCCCGCATCGTCTGGACCAACCGCGACGATGAGCCTCACACGATCGTCAGCGCGGCCGGCGCATTCCAGGCGTCTCGGGCGCTCGATACCGACGATTCGTTCGCGACCGTACTCGAGCAGCCTGGCACCTACGCCTATTTCTGCGGCATCCATCCGATGATGGTCGGTAAGATCGTCGTGCGTTGAGCACCGAGCGATGCGCAATGAGACCGCCATGTTCGAAAAGTACGCAGGCGCCGCGCGACGCCAGGGCACGCGGTTCACTGTGGTGCGCACTGTCACCGCAGTCGAGCCGCATGGGAATAAACTCGACGCATCTCCGGTATCGCAACGGTCAACCAAGGAGGCGCTCCCGGTGGCCGAAACCGACAAGCAAGCGAACGATGCGTTCAGCAAGCGCCCCTCGCAAAGCGAAGAGGCGGGCGCTGACGTTGCCGGCGCCGAGTCCGGCGACGCCGAGCGCAGTCGCCGCTTCGCGCAGGTGGCGCTGCCGCACCTGGACGCCGCCTACAATCTCGCGCGTTGGCTCAGCGGCAACCCAGGCGACGCCGAAGATATCGTGCAGGAAGCGTTCATGCGCGCGCTGCGCTTCTTCGATACGTTCCGCGGCGAGAACGCGCGGCCCTGGCTGCTCGCGATCGTGCGCCGTACCTGGTACACCGAGTGGGAGCGGCGAACGAACGCGCGTGAAGTGGCACCGTTCGACGACGCGCTCGATCAGATGAGCGTGTTCGAGCCGATCTGCGAGACGCTCGCCGACCCGCAAACGTTGCTGCTGCAAGGGGAACATGCGCGGCTCGTGCGCGAAGCCCTGGCGAGTTTGCCGGTGGAGTTTCGCGAGGTCCTGATTTTGCGCGAACTCGAGGACATGAGTTATCGCGACATCGCCGTCATCGCGGACCTGCCGGTGGGCACGGTGATGTCGCGTCTCGCGCGCGGCCGGCGCAAGCTCGCCGCGTTGCTTGCACCGCTCGTCGGCGACATGCGTGCGGGCGCGGAAACGATCGCCAAGGAGGGCCCCGATGGATTGCAATGAAGCCCGCCCGCTGCTCGACGCTGCAACGGACCGCGAGCTCTCGGCGGCCGACGCCCAACGCGTCGAGCAGCATCTGGCCGCCTGCGCCGAATGCCGACGCGAGGCGCAGGCGCTGCGCGCTCTCAGCGAGACCACGCGCGCGGCGCAGTACTTCCATGCGCCAGACGCGCTGCGCGCCCGTCTCACTGCGGCACTGTCCGCCGTCGAAGCGCCGACGCATCGCGATCGGCACAACCAGCACAACCAGCACAACCAGCGCGACCAGCGCGAATCGACGAATGCCGTCGAAGCACCGGCCTCGCCGCCCTCGGACATCGTCGATTCAGCAATGGGAGAAACGCACGCGAAGAAGCCCGGTCGGGGCCGTTTCGGCTGGGTATGGAGCGCATGGCCGGCCTCGCGCGGCGCGCGCACTTCGTCCCAACGTCCGAGCAGCGTGCTCGGCTGGCCGGCCGCAATCGCCGTTGCCGCGATCGCGCTGGCTGCAAGCCTCGTGCTCGTCTCGCACCGGCCAAGCCCGGCCGGCTCGCCGCTCGTCGACGACCTCGTCGCCAGCCACGTCCGCGCCCAACTGTCAGGACACGATATCGACGTGGTCTCGTCCGATCAGCACACGGTCAAACCCTGGTTCAACGGCCGCCTCGACTACGCGCCTCCCGTCGAAGATCTCGCCGAAGACGGCTTCGCGCTGGCGGGCGGCCGGCTCGACTATGTCGACCATCGTCGCGTCGCCGTGCTCGTCTATCGCTACCGCAAGCACATCATCGACGTCTACGTCATGCCCGCAACCGGCTCCGGCGCCCGCGCGCCGACCGCCCTCACGAGCGACGGCTATGCGCTGGCCAGTTGGCGCGCGCGCGGCATGATCTGGTGGGCAGTCAGCGACGCGGAGCCGGCCGTGCTCGCGCAATTGCAGACCGCGCTGAACAACCGCCTGGATCGCGCGCAAGCCGGGGCATTGCAGTGACGCGTCGTTGAGCGGCGCGCGGTCGGGTACTTTTTGCGGGGGAAACGATCAGCGCTGCGCCGCGAGCGAAGCCGCGATGTGGTCGGCCAACTGCCCCAGTACGCGGCTCATCGCATCGGCGATCGCGCCCGAATCCGCCGACGACATCGGCTCGCTGAGCACGACGTTCTCGGTCAGAAGAGCTTTGGCCGGCTGGCCCGATGTCAGGGTCCAGCTTCCTTCGAGGACCAGTTGCCCCTTCGAACCGTTCGGCATGTTCGACCCGTTGGACGCCTTCGTATTCGCGCGCAGATCGAGCACCGTCACGACGATGCCCCGCGTTCCGTCGGGCGCCGGTGCATCGGGCAGCACGAACGTGCCGGCCGGCAGGCGCGCAAGCAGATCCTGAGCCAACGTGCGTCGCATCATCTGCGCCAAAGGCGCGCCCCAATGGTCGCCGTCACGCACCGAGAGCGTATGCGTCGCGTCCTGGGCGACCACCTCGGGCCGATCGAGCGACGCCGGCACGCGCACGGCGCCAAGCTGGACCCTCGGCCCCTCGGGCGACCCGATCGCACCCGTGGTTTCGAGCGGTGCACGCGGCGGCACGGCGTCAAGCGAAAAGTAGCGGGTCGGCGGGCTGTGCCCGCACGCGGCCAACGCCAACGCAGCCGGCCACCACCACATCGATCTCGATTTCATTGCCCGCTCCCTTGCTTGCCGCGCACCAGCGCTTCGGGGTGCCGATCGAGGTAGTCGGCCAGCGCGCGCACCGTTCGCGCCATGTCGGTGAGTTCGCGCAGCGTGTCCGGCAAGTCGTTCTGATTCATCGGATCGCCGCCGATCGTACGATTGGCGGCGGCCACGGCGCTGTCGGCCTCGCGCGCCGTTTGACGCAACTGCGTGACGAGCGGCCCGACTTGCGGCGAGACCTCCCGCAACGTGCGGTCGATCTGGGCGATCGATCGGTCAAGATGGTCGAGGCTATCGGCGATTTTCGGCGACGAGGACAGGGTGCGAATGTGCGCTGTGATGCGGCGGATATCGTCGCCCGTTTGCTCGATCGGCAAGGCGTCGATCTTCGTCATGACGCGATCGACCTTCGACATGACCTGATCGGTTTTCGCCATGATCGCGTCGACATCGCCCGACGAGGCGGCCGGGATGTCGGTCTCGTCCGCTCGCGTCGCCAATGCGGCGCTCGGCGCACCCGGCACGAAATCGAGCATCACCTCGCGCGCGCCGATCAGCGGCGGGTCCTGCGAAACCCGCGCGCGCAAGCCCGATGCGATCAGGCGCCGCAACATGTCGTCGACGACGGGACGCCAGTCGCCATTCGCCGGTTTGGCCGTGTCGGGCAAACCGAGCTTCGACGAATCGAGCGCGATTTCGACCGGCGTATCGAGCGTGCCCGTGGCCGCGTCGTAGCGGAGCCCGACATGGACGACCTCGCCGACATGAAAGCCGCGCAACTGCACTTGCGCACCTTCGTCGAGTTGCCCGACGGCGCCCGGAAAGCGGATCACGTACTTCACGACCGGCCCACCCGGCGCATACGATCGTTCCCCGCCGACGAACCGTCGCGTAGCCGGCCCGCCCCCCGGCACCATCACGATCTCCGGCCCGCCGAGCATCGCCTTCGCCGTGGATAGATCGCTCAAGTCCACATGCGCGCCCTTGACCCAGAAGCGGGTGCCTGCGCGCAGATATCGCTTGGCGCTGCGGTCGATTTCGGCTTTGACGTCCACATGGCGGCCATCGTCATCGAGCGAGACGTCCCTGACTTCGCCCACTTTCACGCCGTGCAGCGTGACGGAGGTGTCGTCGACCGTCATGCCGTAAGCATCGTCGAACACGAGCGTCACGGTCTCGCCGCCATGGACCAGCGCGCGGATGCCCAGCCACAGCGCGACACCGCAGGCCGCGATCGGCACGGACCAGATCCAGCCGGGCCAGCGCGTGCGCCGCAAGTCGGCCGCCTCGGTGCGCATTTCGCTTTGCTCGCTCATGTGCGCCTCGCTTGCGCGGCGTCCCACATCAGCCGCGGATCGAAGGCGCGCGACGCCGCCATCGTCAAGACGACGACGAGCGCGAATGCGGTCGCGCCGTCGGCCGGCCGCGAACTGGCCAAGCCGCCGAACTGGATCAGCGGCGCGAATGCGGCGATCGTAAAAACGTCGACATTCGACCACCGCCCCAGTTCGTCGATGAGCCGGTGCAGGAACGTCTTCGTGCGCAAATGCCGCTTCGATCCTCGCAGCGACGAGACGATGAACCATGCCATGCCGAACAATTTCGCAAAAGGAATGGCGATGCTCGTGCAAACGATCAGGATGCCGAGCGGCCACAAACCGGCCTTGAAAAGCTCGGTGACGCCGTCGATGATCCGGTGCCGGACTTCATGCCCCATCTCGAGCGAGCGCGTCATGGGATACAGATTGGCGGGGAAAGCCAGCACGAATGCGGCCAGGCTCAACGCGGCGGCGCGCGAAATCGCCGCGCGCTTGCGCTTGCGAAGCTTCAACCCGCAGCGTGGGCATGGGCGCCCCGCATCCTCGATCGGCGCGACCAGATCGCACGCCGTACACGAAAGCACGCGTTCGCCGGGCGCGACATGGCGCTCGGGCGCGATTGCACGCCAGACCGTGCGGCGATCGAGCGTCGCACGCGTGACCATCGACATGAACGCCGCGGCGACGAAGCAGTAGCCGCCCGCGTCGATCGACCCCGTCAGGTTTTGCATCACACGCGTATAGCCGACGAAGCAGCCGAGCAGAAAGACATCGGGCATGGCCCAGGCATCGAGCCACAGGGTCCAGCGATAACAGGGGCCGAGCCAACGCGGCCGCCAGCCCATCAGCACCGAGGCCAGCACGGCCGATAACGCGCTGAAGCGAACGAGCGGGAGCACGATGCCGGTCAGACCGAGCACCAGGGCCAGCAATTCGAAGCCTTCCCGCCACATCAACACGATGCCCGATGCGAGCACCGCCGAGCGCTCCGAGCCCAACAGGTGGACCGTCATCAGCGGCGACAGATTCCCCGGCAGCAGCAGGACGAAAGTGGTCAGCGAGCAGGCGAGCGCGGCAGCGACCGAGCGGCCGCTCGCGCGTTCGAGCGGGTAGTGGCAGACGCGGCAGCGGGCGAGCGTGCGTCCCGCCAGCGCGGACGTGTGCGCCAATGCGCCGCATTCGGGACAACCGATCGTCATATCGCTTCGCGCACCGATCGGAACGCCGCCCTGCTCTTGCAGGCGCAGGCTGTGACGATTTCGCGGGCCCAGGGCCTCGCGGCGAGGAAACAGATACAGCGGGACATCGTAACGGCCTCCCTACGCGATGGCGTCAGTAAACGGGGACAAAGGAACGAGCATGGGGCAAGCACGCGGCGTTCCCGGCATCCGTTGCCCACCGCCCGCCGGCAACTGTCATCTGGAAGACAACTTCGAATCGCGCCCGCTCCTACACTGCGGCGCAGCAGGTGACACGAAAGCGGGCGAAGCGAAGCGCGGCCGCCCCGCATGGGCAGGGACGGGTCGTTTTGCATGAACAGTGGGGAGACAGATGCGATACGCAAACAAAGTCAAATCGATCGAGGCAGCACTCGCGCCGCTGCGTTCGGGCATGCGTCTCATGCTCGGCGAGTTCGTCGGCGCGGGGGAAGCAGCCTGCTGCATCGAAGCGCTGCTCACCAGCGACATCCGCGACCTGACGCTGATCGCGAATACCCCGGGCTTGCGGGGCGGCTTCCTGAAGGCGCAGCTTTTCGCATCGGGGCAATTGGCGGAATTTATCGGCACGCATGTCGGGACGACCGACGAGTCGACGTCGGCCTATTTGACCGACGCCGTCCGCGTCACCGAGTTCTTCCCCATGGGAACCTGGGCCGAAAAAGTACGCGCGGGCGCGATGGGCCTGGGCGCCGTGCTCGTGCCGGTCGGGATCGGCATCCTCGATCAGCCGGGCATGTTCCCCGCGCGCGCCCAGCCGAAGGAAAAGCTCGCGCTCGACGGTCGCG
Source organism: Trinickia soli (assembly GCF_002879855.1). GTDB lineage: Bacteria > Pseudomonadota > Gammaproteobacteria > Burkholderiales > Burkholderiaceae > Trinickia > Trinickia soli. Next base: position 275,296 of record NZ_PNYB01000003.1, read on the forward strand.
AGTTCTTCGTCGAACGGCCCCTGACGGCCGACGTCTCGATCATCAAGGGCTGGCGCGCCGATATGTTCGGGAACGTCGAGTTTCGCGGCACGTCGCTGCAGAATCAGCGCGAGATCGCCATGGCCGGGCGCTACACGGTGGTCGAAGTGAACGAGATCGTCGAAGTCGGCGCGATCGCGCCCGAGCGCGTCGGCTGCCCCGGCGTATTCATAGACGCCGTCGTGCAGGGGCTCACGCTCGAAGCCCAGCATGCCCTTTACAAGGCTCAATGGGCGAAGCTGGGCCGTCTGCCGCAAGACACCGCCGCGAGCGCCTGAGGGCCGGGCGCCGTTCGAACGACTGCCGAACGACAAGCGCCCCGGCAATGAACGATGACCGACCGATCCATCCGCGAGGAGACCACGATGCTGACCCGCACCTACCCGACCGATCCCAAGCAACGCATCGCCGCACGGTGCGCACAGGAGTTCATCGCCGGAGAAGTCGTCAATCTCGGCCTTGGCATCCCGACCCTGACAGCGAACTACCTGGATGCCGACGCCGGCATCATCTTTCATACTGAAAACGGCGCGTTCGGGTTCGGCGGACGGCCTTCGCTCGCGGCCCTCGACAGCGACTGCACGAACGCCGGCACCGAGCCGATCACGCTGCCGCCCGGCGCCGCGCTGATGGATCTGGCCACTTCGCTCGGCGCAATGCGCAACGGTTATCTGGATGTGACGATACTGGGCGCGCTGCAAGTCGACGCACTCGGGAATCTGGCCAACTGGGCATGCCGCCGCGACGGCAAGTGGTGGCCCGGCATCGGCGGAGCGATGGACCTGTGCTACGGCACGCCGAAAGTCATTGCGGCGCTCGCGCATACGGACAAGCACGGCCGCTCCAAGATCCTGCCGCGCTGCACGCTGCCGCTGACGGGACGCGCCTGCGTCAAGGTGATCGTCACCGAACACGCCGTCTTCGACGTGGCCGAACAGGGCTTGCTGCTGCGCGAAATCATTTCGCATGCGACACTCGACGACGTGCGCGCCATGACCGCAGCGCCGTTCTCGCTCTCGCCCGCTTTCGAGCAGGTTGCGCGCTGAGCGGGCGGCCCGCCGGCGAATCCCATCACGCGCTGAGGCGCGGTCGGGCTACACCGGCGCCACGAGTCGCCGTCGCCGTCGCCGTCGCCGTCGCCGTCGCCGTCGCCGTCGCCGATTCGACATCCAACCTCGGGAGAATGCCAACGATGTCCAGTTCCGCCGCCGGCCGCTCGGCCGAATGGTTCTTCGATTTCGTCTCGCCGTTCGCTTATCTGCAACTCGAGCAGTTCCACAAGCTGCCCGCCACGCTGACCGTCGAGCCGCGGCCGATGGTGCTCGGCGCGATCCTCGCCCATGTGGGGCAACGCGGCCCGGCCGAAATCGCGGCCAAACGCGTTTTCACCTATCGGCATGCACTTTATCGAGCGCAAAAGCTCGGCATCGCCTACACCATGCCGCCCGCGCACCCGTTCAATCCGATCAAGACGTTGCGGCTCGCCATCGCCATGGGCGGTTCGCTCGAAGTCATCCAGCGCATCTTCCGCTACATCTGGCGCGACGGCCGTGACGTTTCCTCGCCTGAAGGGTTTGCTTCGCTGTGCGAAGCCATGGGCTATCCGCAAGGCGTCGAAGCCGTGGAAACGGCAGCGGTCAAGGATGAACTCAGACGCAACACCGACCGCGCGCTCGCACTCGACGTGTTCGGCGCACCGACGTTCGTGCTCGACGGCGAATTGTTCTGGGGAGAAGATGCGACCGATATGTTCGTCGACTGCGTGGCTTCGCGCGACTGGCTCGATTCGGCGGAGGTGAAGCGCGTGAGCCAACTGCCGATCGGCATTCAGCGCAATACAAGCGATGCTGCTGCGAACAAGCCTACCCCAGCGGCGGCCGCGCCTGCCCCGAGCGCATGAGCCTGACCTTGCCGCGCAGCGACCCCGATCCGGGCGGACCGGGCATCGGCCGCGCGCGGCTCGCGCATATCGCCGCCTGGTCGCTCGATTTGCCCGATGACGAAGCCGAGCGTGCGTGCGCCGGTATCGTCGAAAGAACGTTCGCGCGCGGCGCCTGCATCTGTCCGAAGAATACGACGCTCGAAAGCTGGACCGGCGTCGTCTCGGGTCTCGTCAAAGTGGGCGCCGTCTCCTCCGAAGGCCGCAGCGTCACATTTACGGGGGTGCCGGCGGGTGGCTGGTTCGGCGAAGGCACCGTACTGAAGAACGAGCCGCGCCGCTACGACATCGTTGCGCTGCGCAACACGCGCATGGCGTTCATGGACCGGGCGACGTTCATGTGGCTCGTCGAGCACAGTGTCGTCTTCAACCGCTTTCTCGTGCGTCAACTGAACGAGCGGCTGGGCCATTTCATGGCATTGCTCGAATACGACCGCATGCTCGATGCGACACCGCGTCTCGCGCGTTGCATCGCATCGCTGTTCAATCCGGTGCTCTACCCCGGCGGCGGCGATCATCTGGAAATCACGCAGGAAGAACTGGGCTTGCTGTCGGGGATCACACGGCAGGTGGCCAATCAAGCGCTCAAAGCGCTGCAGAAAGATGGCGTCGTCAGGCTCGAATACGGCGGCGTGACCGTGGTGGACCTGGAACGGCTGCGCAACTACGGGGCGTAAGCCCCGATGCGGCGCAGCCGGAATCGCGTCTGCGGTCGATCAGTCAGGCGCCCAGTGCCCGCGCACCCAATCCTCCCTCGTCTTCGGTCACACGGTGACGAGCCCTGTCAGCGGTTTCGTCTGCCGCGTCTGCGGAAAGAGCGATGCACCCGTGCGCTGCGGATCGAGGCCGAAGGTCTCGCTCGCCGCCCCGGCGAGCAGGGCGTCGAGCGACGTGGTCGGCTGCAGGTCTCGTCCCTCGTAGAGATCCGCCGGGCGCAGCCCCGGCCAATCGGCCAATACGCGGCCGCCGCGCACGCCGCCGCCGAGCAGCATCGCCGCCGACGCGGTGCCGTGATCGGTGCCGCCCGTGCCGTTGACGGCGGCCGTGCGGCCGAACTCGGTAGCGACGACGACCGTCGTCTTCGCCCATACGGGGCCGAGGCCGTCGTGCAGCGCGCCCACCATCGCATCGAGCGCCTTGAGCTGCGCCGCAAGGCGCGCGGTCTGCCCGCTATGCGTGTCCCAACCGCCCGTTTCGATCATGGCGATGCGGGGCCCGTCGTCGCGCGCCAAAAAACTCGCGGCGACTTTGCCCAGACCTGCGGCGTCGCCGTGTGCGCGCGTGCCGCCGGCCATATCGTGCGCGGACATCGCCGAGCGCCAGAGCGGCCCCAGTTGCGCGTCGTTTTCATACAGGGCGCCGACGCGCAGCAGCAGGTCGTCGGGCGCGCTTGGCAGACCAGACGGCGCGTACGAGGCAACGTCGACCTTGCCGCGCAGCGCCGCGGGCACCGTCGGCGCGAACGCGATCGCCTGCGCACGGCTCGGCCCTACCAGCGCGACCAGGCGATTGAGCCAGCCGTCGCGCACGCTGTAAGGGGCATTGCTGCCCGTTTCGAGCACGTTTTGGCCGTCGAAGTGCGAGCGATCACGGTATGGCGTGGCCACGGCATGCACGAACAACGCCTGGCGCTGCGCGTAGAGCCGGGCCGTTCGCTGCAACGACGGATGCAGCGCGAAGGTGCCGTCGAGTCGCGTCGCAGCCGGTCCGGTCGCGCCGGCCGACACGTCCACGGCGATCGGGCCGCGCAGCGTCGCGTAGGCCGGCTCGGCATACGGCACGACGATATGCAGGCCGTCCGCCGCGCCGCGTTGGATGATGAACACGAAACGGCGATCGGATTGCACGCTCGCAAGCACCATCTGCGGGGCCACGAGCATCGCACCGGCGCCAGCGGCCGTGATGCGTAGGAAATTGCGGCGAGACGTCATGCTCATCTCCTTTGGAAGTCGGGCGAAACGAGCAGCAGCGCGAGCGCCGTGGGCGCGCTCTCGGCGCGCGACACCGCGAGGGCCGTCGCGGGACTGAGCGAACCGGCCGTCAGGACCGGCCCGAGCGTGCGGGCATCGACACGATCGCCGACGCGCGCAGCGATCCGCTGTGCGAGCTCGACGCGCCTCACGAGCGCATCGGGCGCGGCCCAGCTTGCAGCGACATCGTCGTAGCCGGCCGGCGAACCGGGCCGCCAGACCGGTTGTCCGAGCTGCGTCAGCAGCGGCGCCGCTTTGACGCCGTCGAGTTCGCGCGCGCCGAGCCCGCGCAGCGTCGAAATCGTCCACTCCCAGGGCGTTTTAAATTTGACCGGGGTGTGCGTCCATGCGTCGTTCGAAGCGACGAGCGCGCGATAGACGGTCGGTAGATCTCCACCGCTCGATTGGAACGCATGCGCCAATCGAGCGACGAGCGCTGCGCTCGGATCGTCGCCCGCGAAGTGCCGGGCGAGCTTCGTCGCCACGTGCCGCGCGGTGGCGGGTGCGGCCGCGAGATCGTGCAGGACGGCGAGCGCTTGCGCCTCGTCGCTCTGATCGTAGCGGCGGCCCATGATGGTTCGCTCGCCGGGCTCGTGCAGCCGGGGGCGGAACACAAAGGTGCCGGGCGTCCCGTCGGCTGCCTTCGGCCCGACGATGCTCCAGCCCGTCAGGGCGCGCGCGAATTCCGTGACGTCGCCTTGGGTATAGCCGGTGCGCACGCCGAGCGTATGAAGCTCCATGATTTCGCGGGCAAGGTTCTCGTTGAGCCCCAGCTTCGCTGCCCTGCGAGGGGGCTGCTGCTGCCCTTGAACCGGCCCGGCGGGAGACCGAAGCGCGCGCGCATCGGCACGCAGGGCCGCCATGCTATCGGGCCCGACCGAGCGCACCTGGTCGAGAAATATCTGCATCGCGGGATGCCGTTCGACGGCGAGCAGCATGTCGTCGAAGCGGCCCAACACGTGCGGTCGGATCGCTTCGGCCTCGAACGCACCGGCCAGGGCCGCGACCTGCGGCTTCTCCGTCGAAATCGCGAAGTGGTTGCTCCAAAAATGCACGAGCCGCTCGATAAACGGCGCACCCGTTGTCAGCGCGCTTTGCACGCGCGCATCGACGGCGTCGCGGTAGGCATCGCGCACTTCCGTGCGGACCATTTGCCGCGCGGCGACTTTGCTTGCTTCGCCGGCGCCGCTGACCGCCTGTTGTCGCGCGGCGGCCAGCGACTGTTCGAGCGTCTGCGCATTGGGCAACTGCGCCCAGGCGGGCGGGCTCGGATCGTATCGATCGAATTGCGCAAGCAGCCATGCTTTCGGATCGGCGGGCGGCGGCTCGTCGTCGCGGGCGCCGAGCCCGAAACGGTTCAGCGCGATGGCCGCTTCGGTCAAATGCGGTGAATCGGTCATGCTGGTCTCGCTCCCTCTGTCGATGTGGCGTCGCGATGGTGCTTTAACGGCGCATGCAGACGTCATCCGTCGCATTGCTTCAATTATTTTTTTAAGCGACGGAACGGCTATCGGCGTCGATGTCACATATCACTGGCGTCCGCTCGCAAACGGCCTATGCTACGAGAACGCCGCCCTCGCGCTTGCCGGGCACGGCCGCCCGCTCTTTCCTCCTACGGAGGTCCGCCATGTCGATGAGTCCCACGCTGGAAGCCTGCCTGCAAGGCAAAGGCTGCCAATACGAAGTCATCCACCATCCCTACAGCCACTCGAGCATCGAAACGGCCGCGGCGGCACACGTGCCCGGCGATCGTTTGGCGAAAACGGTATTGCTCGAAGACGAACAAGGCTACGTCGCGGCCGTGCTGCCGTCGACTCACGCGGTCCGCCTCTCGGAAATCTGGGAAATGACCGGGCGCCACCTGACGCTGGCCAGTGAAACGGACATGCGCGAGCTATTCAAGGATTGCGAGCCCGGCGCGCTGCCGCCCGTCTGCACCGAGTACGGCATGATGACTTTCCTCGACGAAAGCCTCGCGCAGCAACCCGATATCTACTTCGAAGCCGGCGATCACGAAGAACTGGTGCATATGAGTTCGGACCAGTTTCTCGCCTTGATGGACCGCGCCGAACGGGCGCGCTTCGCCCATCGCATGCAAGGCGTGTCGATGTGAAATCGGTCTGAGGTCGGTCTGACGTCGGTCGGAGGTCGGCTTCAGGTCGGCTTCAGGTCGGTCCGAGCAGGACAGACGCCCGCCAGCGCGGCGCGGCGCGCCGCTCATTGCCCGTTCGCATCGGATGTCTGGCTTGGCTCGCGCGGCCGCTTCGCCAGTGGCTCCCGCCACTGCCCGCGCAACCTCAGACCCTGCGCGAAGGTCGCGCGCTCGGCCGGTGTGAGCGTTTGGACGAACGCGGCCACGGCCGCCTCGACGCGTTCGCGCACCCGGCGATCGGCTGCGCGCGTGTTTTCGAGCGCCGTGTCGAGCGCAGAGCGGTCGAATTGCGGCGCAGCGACGAGCCGCAATACCTCCCGTCGCCCTTCGCGGGCTTGCTGCGCAAGCGGTCGGGCCTCGCGCCGCGCTTGGCGCAGCGCATCCTGGAACTGCCGTTGCCGCTCCGGCGAGAGCGCTTGAGCGGCGTAACGCAGCGCCGGTGGGGCCCCGGCCGCCGCGACGGCGGCTGGCGAGTCGTGCCGGGCCGAAAACCAGCGATAGGCGCCGCCCGCGATCGCACCCAAGAGAAAAATGTTCAGCGCGAGCGAGCCGATGCAGAGCGCTTTGATGGCACGTGTCGTCATTCGACGCTCCCCTCGCCGCCCGTCGCATCGAATCCCGTCGAGAAATACGAGGACTCGTGCGGCGCCGGCCCATGCTCGCCCGTCACCATCAGTAGCGACATCGCCATCGCCCCGGCCGCCAGCCCGGCGATGCCGGCCCCGGCCAGCGCCGCCCCCGGCACCCACCAGAAGCGGGGCCGCGCGCCCCTGAGCCCGGCCCGGCCAGCCCCCTGCGCCGAAGCGACGATGCGGCGCTGCAGCGCACGGCTGGCCGGCTCGACGAGATCCGCAGCCAAGCCCGCGTCCACAGCCGCGGCCGCGGCGAGCCACTGCTGCGCCTCGCGCGGGTGCGCTTGTGCGAACGCGCATGCCGCCGCGCGCTCATCCGCGGGCCAGCGGCGCGGGTCGGCGCCGTAGGCGTCGACAATCCGAGCGAATCGTTCCGAGGTCATCGTCGTCATCGATCTTCCTTGCAAATCGTCATCGTTTGCGCGTGGCGGCGGAACGCTCGCCCTCGCGTGCGGGTCCGGAATGAGCCGGCGGCGGTGCGTTCTGCGCGGCTTCCGTCAATTGGGCGCGGATGGCCCGTCGCGCCCGCACGAGCAGGCTTTCAAGCGCATCGACGCTGATGCCCATCAAGCTCGCCGTTTCCGCGTTCGACAGTTCCTGGTAATAGGTGAGCACGAGCGCCTCGCGTTGGCGCGGCGGCAAGGCCGCGAGCGCCTGTCGCACGCGCGCGCCGTGCTGGCGCGCTTCGAGCGCTACTTCGGGCCCGCTCGGCGCGAGCGCCTCGTCCTCGGGTGGCGCATCCTCCGGCGCGGGGTCGGGCGTTTCGCGCCGCGCGCGCAACCGGTCGTAGCAGAGGTTCATCGCGACGCGGTGCAGCCAGGTGTCGAAGCGCGCCTCGCCTTCGCGCCAATGCGGCGCTTGTTTCCAGATCCGCACGAAGGCCTCCTGCGCCACGTCTTCGGCCTCCATGCGATCGCCCAGCATGCGAACGGCCAATGCGAGCAATCTCGGCAGCTTGCGCGCGACGAGCTGGCGCACGGCCGATGCGTCGTCGCGCGCCACGCGAGCCACGAGTTCGGCATCGAGATCGCGCTCGCTCAATATGGCCCTCTCTCGCTCTGGATGCGCCCCGTCATCGAATTTGTCCGATCTCCGAACATCGCGCCGTGTCTTAGCCGGTAAAACCCATTAAACGGACGGCGCGGCAAAACCCGTCGCGAAACGGCCGCGAAAGGGTGGACAGCCGCGGGCGGAGCACTGCAGTTGGTCAACCGCGGGTCACAATCTGCGGCACGAAGCGCCGCCAGACGGAGCCTAACGCAGTTGGCGTAAGCCCCGACGCGGATTTTTTTGAAAACCTTTACGCTGCGAGGGGACCGGCATAGAGTCAATACGCAATAAACGCCGGCCCACGTCCGCAATACCGTTAGTCCATCTGCTGCACGCTTCGCCTCGAGGAGTGATTTTCATGGTTCTTCGGTTACTCGCCGTATTGCCGTTCATCGGCATTCTGCTCGGCGTCCCCTTCGTCAATCGCGTCGAGCCGCTCGTTCTCGGCATGCCGCTCGTACTGGCCTGGATCGTGTTTTGGGTCGTCATGAGCGCGGCCATCATGGCGCTCGTCTATCGGCTCGACCCGGCCAATCGCGCCGGCGCCCAATTCGACGAGGAGGTCCGTTCATGAGTAGCGCGCTTCTTATCATCGCCGCGATCACGCTCGTCGCGCTGGGGCTCGGCGTACGCGCCCGCCGCGGCCACGACATGAGTCTCGAGCAGTGGTCGGTCGGCGGACGCAGCTTCGGCACCGCTTTCGTGTTTCTGTTGATGGCGGGCGAGATCTATACGACGTTCACGTTCCTCGGCGGCAGCGGTTTCGCATACGGCAAGGGCGCCGCCGCCTACTACATCCTGTCCTACGCAACGCTCGCGTACATCCTGTCGTACTGGCTGCTGCCGCCGATCTGGCGTTACGCGAAGTCGCACCGGCTCGTGTCGCAGCCGCACTTCCTGGCGAGCAAGTATGCAAGCCCCTCGCTTGGCGTGCTGGTCGCCATCGTCGACGTCGTCGCGCTCGTGCCGTATCTCGTCCTGCAGTTCAAGGGACTCGGGATCATCGTGGCGACGGCCTCGTATGGCGTCATCTCGCCGACGGCCGCGATCTGGATCGGCGCGATCGTCGTCACCGCCTACGTGACCATCTCCGGCGTGCGCGGCTCGGCCTGGAACTCGGTCCTCAAAGACCTCATGATTCTCGGGATCGTCATCTTCCTCGGCCTCTATTTGCCGATGCATTTCTACGGCGGCTTGAGCCCGATGTTCCATGCGATCGATACGGCCAAGCCCGGCTTCCTGACGTTCCCGGCGAAGGGTTCGAGCGTGGCGTGGTTCCAGTCCACCGTGCTCCTGACCTCGCTCGGCTTCTTCATGTGGCCGCATACGTTCGGCTCCATCTTCACGGCGCGCGACGAACGCATCTTCAGGCGCAACGCCGCTGTGTTGCCGCTCTATCAGCTGATCCTGCTGTTCGTGTTCTTCGTCGGCTTCGCGGCGACGCTGAAGGTGCCGGGCCTGAAGGGCAGCGACATCGACTTGTCGCTGTTCCATCTGTCGCTGCAGGCGTTCGACCCGTGGTTCATCGGCGTGATCGGGGCAGCCGGCGTGCTCACCGCGCTCGTGCCGGGCTCGATGATTCTGAACGCCGCCGCCACGCTGCTCGCCAACGACGTCTACCGCGGCGCCGTCGATCGCACGGCGGCGGATGCGAAGGTCGCCAAGCTCGCACGCGCGCTCGTGCCTGTCATCGCGCTCGTCGCCGTCTTCTTCACGCTGCGCGGCGGCGAGACGATCGTCGCCCTGCTGCTGATGGGCTACAGCTTCGTCACGCAACTGTTCCCGGCCGTCGTCACCAGCCTCGCGCCGCGCAACTGGGTCACCAGGCAAGGCGCGTTCGCGGGGATCGTAGCGGGCGTGGCCGTCGTCGCCTATACGACCCTCGCGCACGCGAGCATCGGGCAATGGTTCCCGTTCCTGCCCGACAAGCTCAAAGACGTCAACATCGGGCTCGTCGCGCTCGTGCTGAACGTCGTCGTGCTCATCATCGTGAGCGCGGTGACGCAGCCGAGGGCCGCGGGACAGTCGCAGGCTCGCACGCTCTGACCGGGTGCGGCCGATGGCGTGCGCCCGCTCCGGGCGCACGCCGTTCATCGCCGCCGCTCGCCGCTCGCCGCCTCAGCCCGCCACCCTGGCTGCGATCTCCAGGTAGCGCCGAGCGGTATCTTCCAGCGTCAACCCTTCGAGCGGGCGCGTCGAACGCGGTTGCGTCAGCGCCTCGGTCAACGCGCGGCCGTATCGTTCGATGTCCGTCGTATCGACCAGGCTCACGCTCGGGTAGTCGCGCGCGAAAGCGAATGCCGCGATCTCATTGGCGACGATCGGAATGCCCGATGCGAGCGCTTCGAGAAAGCCGATGCTATGCGCTTCGAAGCGAGAAGGCATCGCAAAGACGTCGGCGCGCGCAAGGACGTCGGGCACATCCGAACGCGGCCCTTCCACGCGCACACTCGCTGCGATGCCGAGTGCGTCGACGAGCGACAGGATCTGCGCGTGGTAGTCGCGGTCTTCGATGACGCCGCACAAATGCAGCGTGGTGCCGGGCTCGCACGCGAGCACCTCGCGAAAAGCGCGAACGGTGTCGAGCTGGTTCTTCTCCGGCATGTAGCGCCCGATCTGGACGATCTGCTTCGCGCGCGGCGCGTCCTGCGTATGACGGAAGCGCGCGAGGTCGACGCCGTTGGGCACGACGAACAGCAGCCGATGCGGCCCGATCGTCGCCACGTATTGATCGAGGTTGCGCTGGGCCACGCCGATGACGGCGCTGGCCCGCCGCGACAACGCGCGCTCGGCCCGCCGCAGCCATCGATTCTCCGTGAAATCGTTCATCCCCGAATGCATGACGAAGACGATCGGAACGGCGACCGGCAGCGCGCGCGCGTAGAGGGCCGGAATCGTCGTATGGGCGAAGACGACGTCGGGCGCGAAGCGCCGGACGACGCGATAGAGGAAGACCAGCCGGGCGAGATGTTCATGCCGGCGCAACGGAAAGATGCAGGCCACGTCGTGCGCGGCGAGTTCATTGGCCGCATCGGCGAAATCGGGTTCGGGCGGCAGCAGCGACGTGATGCCAACGGTATGGCCGCTCTGCCGATGACCGATCGCGATGCCCTTGACGAGCATTTCCGCGCCGGAGAGCCGAGGCGCGAGGACCAACTGAAGGATGCGCATGGTGTCGTTGCCGAGGGCTTCATCGATTCCGCTTAACGCGCCGGCACGCCGTCGGGCCGGCAGAGGTCATCGGCAAAACGTACCGCACGCACCCCTGCCCGCGTACGCCATCTTCTAGCCGTCTGCGGCCACCTTGGCGGCGCGAACGCCCATCGAAGCCCGTCGAACCTGGCGCCGCAGCCCGGCGATTCGCACGAGCCGGCCCGAACCCCTGCTGGCCGGAACGAGGAGCGCATTTATCGCCGATCGATCTAACGATATGGCCGATTGATCTAAGGAACCTCACGACCGCAGCTTACAATCGCAGGCTCAAATTGTCATGGCTGCGCCGCCGGCCCCTTACCGCACGATGCACCTGCCGCACATCAACCTCATGTACTCCGCTTCCGGCCTTGGCGTCGGCTTCCTCGTCGGCTTGACGGGCGTGGGAGGGGGGTCGTTGATGACGCCCCTGCTCGTACTGCTTTTCGGGGTGCATCCGGCCACGGCCGTCGGCACCGATCTGCTCTATGCCGCGGTGACAAAAGCGACCGGCACCCTCGTGCATGGGCTCAAGGGTTCCGTCGATTGGCGCATCACGGGCCGGCTCGCAAGCGGCAGCGTGCCGACGGCCCTCCTCACGCTTTGGCTGCTCCATCGCTACGGCATGCATTCGCAGGCCGCCACGTCGCTGATTCAGCACGTGCTCGGCACCGCCTTGCTGATCACCTCGGTGGCGCTGATCTTCCGTCCGCAGCTCGCCGCGCTCGCGGCCCGTGCGCCGCGCGGCATCGACCCGACCCGCACCGCGCTGCTCACTGCCTTGACGGGCGCCGTGCTCGGCGTCCTCGTGTCGCTGACCTCGGTCGGAGCCGGCGCAATCGGCGTAACGGTCTTGCTGCTGCTCCACCCGAAGCTGGCCACCTCGCGCATCGTCGGCTCCGACATCGCGCATGCGGTGCCGCTCGCGCTCGTCGCCGGCATGGGCCATTGGATGCTCGGCTCCGTCGACGGCGCGATGCTGATCTCGCTGCTGATCGGCTCGCTGCCCGGCATCGCGCTCGGCAGCCATCTTTCGTCACGTTCGCCCGAGGCGCTGCTGCGCAATCTGCTCGCCGCCGTGCTCGTGCTCGTCGGCGTGCGGCTGGTTTGGGCGTAAAGGTTCCGAGCGCCGCTCCGAATCAGCGCGGCTTCACGGTTCGATAGAACATCCAAAGCCCGGCTGTCGCGAGGCCCGCCGTCATGCCCCATGCAATGCCTACGACGCCCCACTGGCGCAGCGCGACGGGCACGACCGCCACGAGCACGACGACCTGCAACGCCGATGCCTGCGCCGCCGTGCGCGCATCGCCTCGCGCACGCAGGTAAGCCACGAGCACGGCAATCAGCGCCCCGAGCGCCATGTTGACGACGAAGATGCGAAACAGCGGCACGGCCGGCATCCACTGCGGTCCCAGCACGAGCGCAAACAACCATGAAGCCATCGCACGCAGCACGAGCACGACCAATACCACCGCGCATGCGCCGATCGCGAGATAACGCCTGAATAGGGTCGCGGCGCGCTTGGCATCCTCGCGATGATGCGCGGCGAACGTCGGAAACAGATACTGCGAAAGCGCAATGGCCGCATCGGCCAGCAGCATCTGCGCGAGCCGGGACGACATTTGATAGGCCCCGAGTTGCGCGGGCCCGAGCATCTTGCCGACGACGACCTTGTCGAACTGATTGAGGACGAGATTGACGACGCTGCCGGCCCAGATCCACCGTGAGAAACCAATGTAGTGACCAATGCCCGACCAGCGCGGCGTAAGCGGCGGACGCGGCGTCAACGCAGCCCAGGTGACGGTCGTCTTCAGCGCTTCGCCCACCAGCATGCCGATGAGCACCGAGTAAGCGCCGGCGCCCGAGAACGCAAACGCGAGCCCGACGCAGCAATCAGCCAACGCGGCGCCGATCTCGATCGCCGCGATGCATGAGAAGCGGCGCTCGCGTTGTGCGACGTAGTAGCCAGGCGAGGCGATCCCGCGCACGAGCGGAAGCGCCGCGGCCATCTGCAGCAGCAGCAACGATCCGACGAGGTGAAACTGGCTCGCCATGAACGGCGCCAGTGCGACGAGGATGAGCGCCACGCAGGCCCCACGCGCGACCAGCGTCGTGAAGACCGCGCCGAGTTCATCGCGCGTCGGCGCGTCGCGGCCTTGCACGACCGCCTGCGCCAGTCCCGTGTCAGACAGCGATTCGGCGATCGCGACGGCCAGCAGCGCGACACTGACGCTGCCGATCGCCGCCGGCCCGAGCAGGCGGCCAATCGCGAGAAACTTGACCGCGACCAGCCCACGCACGGCCACCTGCTGGGCGAGCACCCACGTCGCAGCGCTCGGCGCGAGACCCGCGCGCAGCGACGCCGCCGCGAAGCGCATCGAGCTGGCTCTCTTTTCCCGCAAGGTGTTCACGTTGGACACAATCCGCATCGGTGGGCGCGCATCGTTGGACGAAAAGACGGGCGGCGGGCGCAGCCGTGCCGCCCGTCTGCATCGCACGGGCGACGCGAGGATCAAAGTAACGCTTCGAAGCCGGCGAAAGACGCCATCTCCTAGCGACGAACCGCCAACACCCGCAGCACGCGGCGAACGCGCGCAAACTGGCGACAGATTGGCGCCAGATGCCTATCGGCGGGTGCTACTGTTCCTTGATCAACGTCGAGCGCCGCTCACCCCTTACTGGTCCCATTGATGATGCTGCAAGCGCCGCCCTCCCCGACCGTGCTCATCATCGAGCCCAACTTCACCGGGCATCGTTGGCGCTATGCTCAATGGGCTGCCGAGGCCTACACCGAAGCGGGCTTGCGCTGCCTGATCGTCACGGCGTCATGCAACGCGGATCATCGCTTCTCGCGCGGCATCACCGACGCGCACCGCCCCGACCTCGAGATCGCATTCATCGACGATCCGCCGCCGCGCCGCGGTATAGCCGCCCGCGCCGAGCGCCTTGCGTACGTGCGCTATCACCGATACTTCGCACACGCTTACCGCTTCGCCCGCGACCTTGAACCGGTTGCGCTGGTGGTCGTCCCCTACGTCGACTACTTTCTCTACGCGCTTGCGCTGCTCAGATCGCCGTTCCGTGACACGCCTTGGATCGGCATCACGATGCGCGCTTCGTTTCATCATCGGCACGTCGGCGTCAAAGCGCCCGACCGTCCGCTGCTCAACGCCGTGAAAGCACGCTTGTTTCGACGCGCCGTCCGTGCGCGCGGGTTGCGCGCACTGCTGTCGATCGATCCGACGCTGCCGCAATGGTGCGCTCATGCGCTGCCAGAGCCACGCGCCGCCATCTCCTATCTCGCCGATCCCTTCCCCGACGCCCGCTCGGACGATCCGGCCGCGGCGCGGGCCCGCTTGAACTTCGGGCCTGGACCGCATGTGCTCGTCTATGGCTCGATTACCGAGCGTAAGGGAATTCGCGAACTCGTCGTTGCGCTTGAACGCATGCAAGGCGCCCCGACGCTCGTCGTCGCCGGCGAGCAGGATGCGGACACACGCGCGTTTCTCGGCGCGCAAGCGCGCGGTCTGACGCCGGCGCCAATCCTGATCGATCGATTCATCTCGCAAGACATGGAATTCGATCTGTTTTCCGCATGCGATGCGGTGTGGCTCGGTTACAAAGGGCACTACGGCATGAGCGGCGTGCTCGTGCAGGCCTATCGATTCGGCAAGCGCGTTATCGCGACTTCGGAGGGATTGATCGGTTGGTTCTGCATGGACGGTTCGCTCGGCCCCGTACTCGGAGACCTGTCGCCAGCGGCCATCGAGCGCGCGCTCCATGACGCACTCGGCGACGCGCGCGAACCGGATCGCCAGCCGGCGCGCGGTCATGCCGCATTGCTCGCACACAATACGCTCGATGCATTCAAACGCACGCTGCGCGATGCATCGAGGATCGAGCCCGCGTCCCGCGCCGGTCTGGTGAAATTCTGACTATCCTCTGACGGCGCCGCGGCCACCCGGCCTTCCGACTATCCTTGCGATGCTTGTCTGCCGACGCTCGGCGGCGCCTCATCGACAGTGCGCGCTGCAATCACCGCGCCCGTAACACCAGGGGCCGGCTGCGGTGCGCACGCAGTGCCGCGCACAGGCACACGCGTCTCGCGCGCGGCGGGATACAACGCGTTGCGCAGACGCAGGAACGGAAACTCGATAGCGCGCGTCGTCACGTATCCGACGCCGATGGCGATGCACGTCTGAAATGCGAGCGCCGCGCCCCAGACCAGGAGGCGTGGCATGCCCGCTGCCATCGCCTTGGCGATGAAAAGCCCGCCCGGTGCGAGCGCCACGGAGTGCCAGAGGTAAATGCCGTAGGAATACACGCCGACCCATGCGACGGCGCGAAACCACCACGCGCCTCGAATCGCCGCGCTGTGCTCGAGCATGAGCACGATCAGGGCGACGAAGCCGATCGATTGGATCGTATAACCGATGCTTTCGTCGATCGCGTAATGCGGCGTCGCGAACCCGAGCCACGCGATCAAGGCAATCACAAGCGCGACGAGCAGCCACGTCTTGCGCGCGAAACGCCGGTAGACGTCGGGCGCCATCCAATAGACCACGGCCAGCATCACGCCGGCAAGCAAGCTGTCGATGCGATATTGCGTATAGGCGAACGCTGCGTCGAGCTGTCCGTGCGCGACGGCAACGGAGCGGATCGCAAGTACGGTCAGGCAAACGAGGCCCAGCACGGCAAGGATCGCGTGGGCACCGAGGCGCCACCGCGCGAACAAAAGCAGCACGGCCGGCAGGAGCAGGTAGAAGTGCTCTTCGACGGCGAGGCTCCAAGTCTGAGAAATCGACGTGCCGAGGTAGTTCTGCAAGTGTATGAGGTTCTGCACGAGAAAGCTGTCGAGCGGATGACGGCGCACGATCGCATGGAACGCGATCAGCACGTAATACGCCGGCCAGATCTTGAAGATCCGCCGCACGATGAAGCGGCGCGCATCGATCGCGTTGTGCTGAGCATATTGTTTCAGCAACAGGCCACCGACGAGAAAGCCGCTCAGCGTAAAAAACAGATTGACGCCTTCTCGGCCGAAATGCGTGAAGGGATACTGCGCGATCGACACGATCGCCCATCCGGGGTCGACCGAACGAAAGTGATACCCCATGACGGCGAGAATGGCGATCCCGCGCAAGAAGTCGAGTTCGATCGCTCGATCGCGCACGATCGTCTTCGCTCCCCCGAACGGATTCCTGATCATCGTCGGTTCCTTATCCGGCTGTGCGGCCGGTTTCGATTCGGCTCTTCGATCTTCGGCCGCCCGGTGGGCGGGTATCCGCCAATATGGCGGAAGAAACAGACAAGCGCCTCGGTGCACGGACGTGATGGCAACGCTGCATCATGTGCCGAACCCCCATCCGTCCATTCCCGCCGAACGCTAGTCGCGCGCCGCCACCGGCATGTGGCAAGGCACGCGCCGGCGTTATAGTCGGCACGTGCATCGGGCCTGGGACCGTCATCGGCCACGCCCGCGAACCAATAGGAACCGATCCGACATGTCAGAGGCGCGATACCGATTCGCATCGGGCGCCGCGCGAGCGGCACGCAATCCGTATGCGCACTTGTGGATCTGGCTGTTCGTGTTCCCGCTCGCCATGGACTACAAGGCAGCGAATGCGGGTGACAACCATCTCGCGCAAATCTTTCTGACGATCCCGGCGCTCGGGGCAGGCGTCATCCTCTCGCTGATCGGGCCGCGTTTTCGCGATCGCT
The DNA here is from genome assembly GCF_002879855.1 of Trinickia soli. Classification (GTDB taxonomy): domain Bacteria; phylum Pseudomonadota; class Gammaproteobacteria; order Burkholderiales; family Burkholderiaceae; genus Trinickia; species Trinickia soli. The sequence continues at coordinate 291,991 of NZ_PNYB01000003.1, forward strand.
CGCCGCTACGTTCATTGATGACGGTGTCGCTGATCCTCGCCGTGCCGGCCAGTCTGGTTACGCAGTGGCTCCAGGAAAACAGCGTCGGCCAATATCTGCGCGTGTTGCTCCCCTTTGCGCTGTTCCAATTGGGATTTATCGCCGCGTGTCGTCCGTGGCAAGAAGAGCGCATCGAACAATTCGAGAAGGCGCTGTTTTGGGCGAACGCGGTCAGCCTGGGCTTCACCTGTCTTTACGGTCTGACGATCGCGGGGCCGCTCGCGGATGTGCGTTATCGGATCGTCTCCGTCACCTTCCTCGGCTTGCAAGGCGTGCTGCTGCATGAATTCGTCATCGCCAAGCGCTTTACCGCGCTCACGCTCGGTCTGTTCATGGCGAGCATCGTCATCGAGCTATTGAGCGTCACGCGCTCGTTGCTGGTCGGCACCGCATTGCTGTTCGCACTCGCCGTGTGGATGAGCGCGCCTGGTATGCGGCATGTCGCGCATGCGGCGATGCGCGCTGCCTTGGCCGCGATCGTGCTCGGCGCGATGGCCGTGGGCGCCGCATCGTGCTTTCCCGACGTAACCGAGCACTGGGTACAGCGCATCGACTTCGCAAAGGATGCCACGAAAACCGGCAAGGATCCGACCACCATCACGCGCCTCGCCGAGATACGGGATCAATTCGATCAGGTCGTGTCGTCCCCGGTCTCGCTGCTGATCGGCAAAGGCTATGGCCACGACTATCGCTATTCCCCCGCCTATCTGCCGGACCTTGCCGGGCAAATCAGCAAGAAGGATTTCTACGCACAGCGCGATTGGACCGCAGGGCACAACTTCTGGGTCTATCAATTCTTCGCGGGTGGCGTGTTGTTCGGGCTCGCCCTGCCGCTTGCGCTGCTCTACGCGCTCGTGCGCTGCACGCTCACCTACCGCCGCTGGCGCGCGAACGCGCCCGATACGCCGCAACTGCCGGTCCTCGGGCGCGCCATTTTGCTCACCGCTGCACTGCCGGCCGCGTCCGTCGGCGGCAATCCGCTCGGGCCGCGCTTCTCCGCGCTGGTGTTCGGCGTCGCGCTCGGGCTGATGGTGGCGATGCATGCGCAATTGACGCGGCGCGCGCGGAGCACGGCGCTCGCCGCTCCGCTGCGGCGCACGCCCCATTCGCCACTCGGCGCCATGGACGCCCCGTCATGAGACTTTTGCACGTCCTACCCTCGCTTGATCCTGCAGCCGGCGGACCGGTCGAGGGCGTACGCCAATGCGCACTCGCGCTGGCGACGCTCGGTCACCACGTCGAAGCCGCCACGGTCGATGCGCCCGATGCGCCATTTCTCGCCAATGCGCCGCTGCCCGTCGCGGCACTGGGCCCAGGGCGCGGCAAATATGCCTATGCTCCGGGGGTCGTGGCTTGGCTGCGCGAGCATGCGTCGCGCTTCGATGCCGTCATCGTTCACGGCCTTTGGCAATATCCCGGGTTGGCTACGCATCGCGCCCTGCGCGGACTCGGCGTGCCGTATTACGTCTTCGTGCACGGCATGCTCGATCCGTGGTTCAAGCGCGCGTACCCGCTCAAACATGCCAAGAAGTGGCTCTACTGGCCGTGGGCCGAATATCGCGTGCTGCGCGATGCACGCGCCGTTCTCTTTACGACCGCACAAGAGCGTGCGCTCGCACGTCAGTCGTTCTGGTTGTATCGCGTACGCGAGCGCGTCGTCTCGCATGGTGCAGCGTCCCCTACCGGCGATGAGAGGCAGCTTCGAGCCGGCTTCTTCTCGGCGTACCCTGCGCTGGCCGAACAGCGGCTCGTGCTTTTTCTTGGCCGCATTCATCCGAAGAAGGGATGCGACATCTTGCTTCGTGCGTTCGCGCATGTTGCGGCAGCCGAGCCGCGTTTGCACCTGGTGTTCGCGGGCGCCGGCGATGCCGATACGATTTCGCGGTTGCGCGCGCTCGCCTCTGAGCTTCGCATCACCGAACGAGTGACCTGGACAGGACTCTTGCAAGGCGATCTCAAGTGGGGTGCATTCGCGGCCAGCGATGTATTCGCGCTCCCATCGCATCAAGAAAACTTCGGCGTTGCCGTCGCCGAGGCGCTCGCAAGTGGAACCCCCGTTCTCATCTCCGACAAGATCAATATCTGGCGCGAGATCGAAGCCGACCGCGCCGGCTTCGTCGCATCGGACACCATCGAAGGCGCGACGGCCAACCTGCGTCAATGGCTCGCGCTCGATGCGCCGTCGCGCGCACACATGCGTGCGCGGGCGCGTACCACTTTCATCGAGCACTTTACGGTCGACGCTCACGTGCGAAAACTGCTTCAGGTGCTCGAGCACGATAGCCCCTGCGCACAGCGAACGGAACGCACCTCGGCGCCGCGAATGGCTGCAAAGCCCGACCTCTAGCCAATCAGCGTTTTGCGGGCTCGCTTCACCTGCTCACTCTTTCGCCACGCGTTGGAGCGCCGCGGCAAGCGGCAGCGCAGTGGCGAACGGCGCCGCCGCGTGGCCCACGCCGGCCTCGCAAGGCGGATTCGACACGGCCAGCGCGTCGGGTGCGCGCAACGACCGAGCGAGGTGATCGGCAAGACGCAGCGCGAGCGCCGCGATCGTGATCGTCGGAAAGTTGGCCCCGACGGTTGGAAACACCGAGCTGCCGGCAACGAAGAGATTGTCGATGCCGAATACCTTGCAGTCGCGGTCGACGACACCCTCGCGCGGCGAATCGTGCATGCGCGTCGTGCCCATGTGATGCCACGTGCCTTCGAGCGTCGCCGGCCATGCGCGCCCCTCGAGCGGCGCGTCGAGTTCAATCTGCGCGACGCCGCTCGCGCGCAGTTCCTCGCCGAGCAAAGCGAACGTGCGATCGAACGTGCGCTGCACGAGTTCGCTCAACCGCCATGCGACCTTGACGCGCGGCATGCCGAGCCGATCGCGCTGCGCGCTCAACGTCACACGGCTGTCGCGGATCGGCTGCGCCTCGACGATCGCTTGCAGCTTGACGTCGCGAATCAGTGCGCGAGGCTGCAACAAGCGCGTCACGCCGAACCCTGCGGTATCGATGGGATGCCTGAGCATCGTTGCGAGATCGCGGCTGAAACGCCAACCCGGTTGATCCTTGCGCAATACCGCCTGCTTGCAGCGGATCAGCGCCTCGGCGCCTTCGCTGCCCTCACCGTAGAAGAGCGAATAAAACCAGACCCGGGAATTGAGCAGACGCTCGCGACGCAACACTTCCGGCGTCAAGGCGAACTGCGACGAGATGGGCGTGCCGTGCGCCGAGACGGCCGCGTTTTGGTAGTGATATTTGATGTCGTAGAGCTTGTTGCGCGACCACGCTTTCGAGAAGCGCACGCTCGCCGACATGAGGCGCGGATGATCCATGAAGTACCGGCCGACATTATCGTAAGCATTGCCGAGACCGTCCGCCTGCACGCGATTGGACGCCAAGAGCAGGCGTGCGTTCTCGATGCCGCCGGCGGCCACGATGAAGCGCTTGGCTGTCACGCTGATGCGGCGGCCGGACAAGGTCGCGACTTGCACCTTCGTGACGTGGGACGCGTCGGCATCGGTATCGATATGCACGACGTTCGCGTGCAAGAACACGCGAATGCGCGGCGAACGCTCGAGATCGCGGCGATAGAGCCTGCCGAACCGTGCGGGCGGACTGAACTGCGCGACCGTGTCGCGCACGTGCCCCGTGACGAGCGGAATTCGCTTCACGTCGGCACGATTGATCGATCGCTCCCAAAACGCCGGATCGAACTCGTTCGGTCCGAGCTTCAGCAAAGGATGCGTGCGCGCGTAGTAGGGCTCGAGTTCTTCGAGCCCGAACGGCCAGCCGCTGCCGGGCACCCAATCGCGCGCCTCGAAATCCCACGGGTCCAGTGGCCTGCACCAGCCGCCCCAGCAATTGCTGCTGCCGCCGAGGTAGCGGCTGCGGCTACCGTCCGCGAACGTGTACGGCAAACCGACGTTCTCGCCACGATAAAGATCGCGCGTATCGTCGTCGGGCCGGTAGCCGCCGCTTTCGAGCAGGCACGTGTCGATTCCGCAGCGGTCAAGTTCGAGCGCAAGCGTGATGCCGGCGACGCCTGCGCCAACAATACATATGGTCGTTTCGATCTCTCGCCCTTCGTCGATTCCTCGCGTGTCGATGAACATCGCTTTCCCCCTTTTTCTCTTATGTTCATGGCGATGTGGCGCATTTGTCCGCCAACATCCCGGCGCGGACCGCCACCGAAGTGCAGGAAGCAGTCCTCAAGAAGGAAATCGAGGGCGAATGAAGCGGCACGGATTGCCACCGTAGACGCCGCCCGGTGCCAGCGATCGATGCACCACCGAGAGCGGCGTAACCAGGGCGGAGCGCCCGATGCGCACGCCCATTTGCACGACGCACTTCGAGGTGATCCAAACACCGTCTTCGATGATGATCGGCTCGACGCGCAAATCCATCGTCGTGCTCGCGTCGTGCGAGCCCGTCGTCAGAAATGTCCCTTGTGACAGACAGACATGCGAACCGATGCGGATCGGCGCTTGGTTGTAAAGCCAGAGGTCGACGCCGAACCAGCAGTGATCGCCCACTTCGAGATTCCATGGTGCTTTGACGCGCAGCGGATGGGGAAACCGGCACCCCTTGCCGATCTTTGCCCCGAATAGACGGAGCGCAGCAACGCGCAGCGCTGAACTGGGGTTCAGTTTGTTATTGATGACGCAGGCTTCTATCAGGAACCAAAGCACTTGCACGGGCAGGCCGCGCTTGGCGACGTAGTTGCCCTTTCCGGCTTGGCTCAGATCGATGACGAGGGGTTCGACCGGGCGGTCCATTTCGGTGTTTGGAACGATGTTTCTCGCGGCTATGTGGACGATTATGGTTCGAATCACGCGTTCTCGCGTGCGCCGATCGACGTGTATGGCGGAGCGAGGCGGTATTTTGGCGGGGCGCGGGGCCACGCGCGCGCGAGCATGAAAAGCGAGGTTGATGTCCGCCAAGGAGGCCGATGTGGAGACTGCTTCTCCGGTGATGCGTCCGATGCTGCTCGGTGCGCTGCTCGGCCTCGCATGCATGGCCAACGCGCAAGCGCAACGACACCTGAACGGACCGGCAGGCGACGACGCGGCGGCGCAGCGAATGGCGCCCGCGGCAGGTGATCGAGCGGGGCGCGGCGCGGTTGATCACCTGCAAGGATTGCACGGCGATCCCGACGCGCTGTTGGGAGCGCCGCCCGCATTCGATGATCCGTATCGTTCCGCCTACGATGCCGCGAACCAGGCAGAGGATGTGCTGACGAACACGCAGCGAGTGCCGCGCGGCGCTCTGGCGGGTGGGCGATATGCGCAGCAACCGGCCGCGCAAGGACCAGGGAGAGCCGCGCCGCTCCCGGGTATCGCGGGTAAAGACGACGCGCGCGAAGCAAAGGTCAACCAAGCCGATCCCGGCGCGCAAACCCCCACGGGGGCCGCATTATCCGTGTATCACGGGCCGGGGGATGTCGGAAAGGCGGTGGGGCAGGTTTATAAGATGCCGTGGTGAATGCGGCTCCCGCGCCACCCTTTATCCAGGCTCGCGGAATATGTGCGCGGATGCTTCGTGCATAGGTCCGGTTTCATCGATGGCCGCGCGGCTCAACCCGTGCGCCGGCGTCGATGCCTCCGGCGTCCATGCCAGCCGCTCGCCCTCGTCGCACTGCACGGCCCCGGCCCCCTGCGGCTCGTTTGCGACGCCGTCCGCGCCCAACCTGTTGCAGCATGCATACAGCCGTTGCTCCAAGCGCTCCATCACCACGCGCGGCGACAATGAGCGCTCTGCATAGTCCCTCGCTGCAGCACCGAGCCGCGCACGAGCGCTCGCGTCGTCGGCCAGCGCTTCGATCGCCGAAGCGAGCGCCGCTCCATCTTCCGGCGGAACAATCAAACCTCGCCCTGCCAGCACGCCATGAAGCTCGGTCCCCTCGCGCGCCATCGCGACGATCGCGCGTCCGCTCGCCATCATGCCGGTCAGCTTCGAAGGCATCACCAGGTCGGCCGCACCGGCTCGCTGCGGCAGCACATGCACGTCGGCGATATTGAGCAATTCGTTGAGCCGGTCCGCAGGCTGCAGTCCGATCAGCGTGCAGTTGGGCAGGCCCGCGCATTGGCGCGCCAAGTCTTCACGCATCGGCCCGTCGCCGCACAACAAGAATCGGATGTCGGTGCGCCGGGCCAGCAAAGACGCCGCCACCACCAGATGCTCGAGCCCCTGCTTCGCGCCCATGTTGCCCGCGTACAGCACCACCTTGTCGCCTTCGCCGATCGACAATGCCTGCCGATAAACGCTCGGCCGATCGATCAGACGAATCGCATCGACATCGACCCAATTGGGCAAGCACATCGCACGCGAGGGCTCGACGCCAAGCGTCGACAATTTTTCGACCATCCGCTCGGAGATCGAAGAAACGACATGGAAGCGGCGCATCACAGCGCGTTCAAAAGCGTGCGCGGCACGCGCCGCCCGCGACCGACCGAGCAGTCCGAGTTCGAAAGCGGCATCGACTTCGAAATCCTGCACGTGCAGCCACGTCTTCGCGCCCGTCGCCCGCGCAAGCGCCAACGCGGTCGGCGCGCATAACAGCGTCGGCGCAATCGTCATCACGACGTCCGGCCGCCAACGCCACTGCGCAAGCATCGGCAAGACCGATGCCAATGCGAACGATGCCAGGTGCGCAACACGCGTCGCCCCGCCCGGATGGGACGGCACCCACAGCGGCGCGCGCCGCACCTGCACGCCCGCGCGAATCTCCCGGCTGTAACGCCAAGCCGACCACCCCGCCGTCACGCGCCAAGCCGGGTAGTAAGGCGGCGCGCACACGACGCGTATCTCATGCCCTCGAAGCGCCAGCGCCTCGGCCATTTCAGCCGTGTATTTGCCCGTGCCCGTCAATTCGGGCGCGTAATTGAGGCCATAGAGGAGCAGTTTCATTGCGGGGTGCCTCCCATCCGAGCGGCGGCCCGGCCATCGGCCGGCCCGCACAACATCGCCGCGCAGCCACGCTCGATGTTCGCTGCCGCCGCGCGCGGATCGAAATGCGCGATGCACTCGATGCACGCGCGAGCCGTCTGCTCGCTGTCGTGAAAGCGCCACGCGGCATCGAGCAGCGTCAGCGCTAACGCCTGCACATCGCCGGCCGGAAACGAGCACCCCGTCACGCCCTCGACGATCAGTTCGGGCAGACAGCCGCAGCGATCGCTGACGACGGCCGGGCACCCGTGGCTCAGCGCTTCATTGACCACGAGCCCCCAGGGTTCGCTATGGCTCGGCAACACCAGGCAAGTCGCACCGAAGTACTCGCGCGAGAGCGGCTCGTCCTGCAAGCTGCCGACAAATTGCACCGCGTCGCCGAGCGCAAGCGATTGCACGCGTACGTGCAACGCATCGTTCAACGCGCCGGTGCCAACGATGCGCAAGGTGGCGGCGGGCTGCTTCTCGTGAACGAGCTCGAACGCATCGAGCAGCGTCTCGATCCCCTTCTCCTCGGAAAGCCGGCCGACGTACAGAAACGCGAGCGCGCCATCGCGGCGCGCCGTCACACGCTCGGCGAGCGCGCGCTCCGGCAAGAACGAGCGCGGCAGCGCCGCGGCTTGGCACGGCACGAAAATGCGCTCGCGCTTGGCGCCGAGCGACATCAGGTACTCGCGGCTGCGTTCGCCGAAACCGAAATAGCCGTCGCAGAGCGAGAAGAAGATGCGCTTTGGAATCGACGTCAAGAGCCGACGGGGCCGATCGAATGCGGTCGAGTCGCAAAACACGGCGCGCCGCTTGCGCGTCACGATGCATGCGGCGAGCATCGCCCAATACTCGGGCCGATGGTAGCCCGGTAGCACGACGAGCTGCGATTTCGCTCTCAGCACCTCGGTCGTGAGCCGCACCATCATCCGCCACGTCGGCACCTCGTCGTAGCAGCCGTCGAACAGTTTTCGCATCGGATAGCGATGAAACGAATAGTCGACGTCGGAAAAGCCGAGGCGATCGGTCTCCGTGTCGGCGATCTGCACCATGGCGTAGCGAATCGTGCCTACGGCCGACAAGGTGTGGAGCGCGGAAAACACAGCCCCCTTGTGGCGCGACCAGACAACGTTGTGAAAGATCGTTACTGTGGCGGTCATGCTCTCTTATCCGTTATCGGTTATCCGTTGGAAGCCGCGTCGTGCTCGCGCTGCTGCGCGGCATAGCGTGCGTAAGTGTCGCGAATGCCGTCGGTGAGTCCGATCGTCGCCCGCCACCCCATGTCGGCCAGCTTGGAGATGTCGAGCAGCTTGCGCGGCGTACCGTCGGGCTTGGACCGGTCGAACACGAGCTCGCCCTCGAAGCCGACGACGCCCGCGATGCATTGCGCGAGTTCGCGTATCGTCAAATCCTCTCCGGTACCGACGTTGAACACGCCGTCGCGCACCTCGTGCTCCAGTACGAATCGCGTCGCCGCGGCCAAATCGTCGACATGCAGGAACTCGCGCCGCGGTTCTCCCGTCCCCCACACCGTCAGCGTCGCCTCCTGCGCGAGCTTCGCTTCGTGCGCCTTGCGTATCAGCGCCGGCAGCACGTGGCTGCCGGCAAGATCGTAGTTATCGTTGGGCCCATATAGATTGGTCGGCATCAGCGCCACATAGTGCGTGCCGTATTGGCGGTTGTAGGCCTCGCACAGCTTCACGCCCGCAATCTTCGCAATGGCGTAGGGCTCGTTCGTCGGCTCCAACGGCGCGCTCAGCAAATACGATTCGCGGATGGGCTGGGCGCACAGCTTCGGATAAATGCAAGAAGAGCCGAAGAAGACGAGACGTTGCACGCCGGCCCGATAAGCCGAGTCGATCACGTTGGTCTCGATCGCGAGGTTCTCGAAGAGAAACGTCGCGGGCTTCGTCGAATTGGCGAGAATGCCGCCGACGCGCGCGGCGGCCAGCAGCACGACGTCGATGTGCTCGTCGGCAAAAAACGCGCGCACGGCGCGCTGATCGAGCAGGTCGAGCGCATCGTGCGTGCGGGTGACGAGATTGCGATAACCCTGCGCCGCGAGCTCGCGCACGAGTGCGGAGCCCACCATGCCGCGGTGGCCAGCAATGAAAATACGTGCGTGCGGATCCATCGTCTCGTACTCATTCGTGATGCTCTAGCGCTTTGAAGCCGGCCATCGTCACGAGCGCATCGCGTCGCGCGATCTGATAATCGGCCAGCGCCATCTCGCGCACGAGCGCGGCGAACGAAGTGCGGGGCGTCCAGCCGAGCTTCTCACGCGCCTTCGAGCAATCGCCGAGCAACGACTCGACTTCCGTCGGACGGAAATAGCGCGGATCGACGCGCACGATGGCATCGCCCCTCGACACGCGCGTCTCACGGCTTTCCACGTGCTCGACGATGCCCACCTCGTCCACCCCGCTCCCCTCGAAGCGCACGGTGATGCCCAGCTCTTGCGCCGCGCGCTGAACGAACTCTCGCACGCTGTACTGCTCGCCCGTCGCGATGACGTAATCCTCCGGCGCGTCTTGCTGCAGCATCAACCATTGCATCTCGACATAGTCGCGCGCATGCCCCCAGTCGCGCAGCGCCGACAAGTTGCCCAGATAGAGCTCGCGCTGCAACCCCACCGCAATGCGCGCGAGCCCGCGCGTGATCTTGCGCGTCACGAAGGTCTCGCCGCGCACCGGAGATTCGTGATTGAACAGAATGCCGTTGCAGGCATAGATGCCGTACGCCTCACGATAGTTGACGGTTGTCCAATAGGCGAACAACTTCGCCACCGCATACGGGCTGCGCGGATAAAACGGTGTGGTTTCGCGCTGCGGCGTTTCCTGCACGAGGCCGAACAACTCGGAGGTCGACGCCTGATAAAAGCGCGTACGCTCGATCCGGCCCAGCATATGAATCGCCTCCAGGATGCGCAGCGCGCCCAGCCCGTCCGCATTGGCCGTGTACTCAGGCTCCTCGAACGATACGGCCACGTGGCTCTGCGCCGCGAGGTTGTAGATCTCGTCGGGTTCGACGTGTTGAATGATGCGCACCAGGCTCGTCGAATCCGTGAGGTCGCCGTGGTGCAAATGCAATTGGCTATCGGCATCCTCGACTTCGTGCGGATCGCGATAGAGGTGATCGATGCGATCCGTATTGAAGAGTGACGTACGGCGCTTCACACCATGCACTTCATAGCCCTTGCCGAGCAGCAACTCGGCGAGGTAAGCCCCGTCTTGTCCCGTCACACCCGTGATCAATGCGACCTTGCGCTTCATCGTCCTATCCTCTTCTTGGTTCAACGGTGGAGTGGCTGGCCGCTTAGGCCGTGTGGGTCATGTCAATCGGCGATGCTGTCGTACCCGTAGTACCCGCCCTTGTAAGAGCCGCCCAGCAGCGGCATGGCCGGTGGCACGTCGGTGAGCAGCACGCCCTTCAGGTTCACGCCGCCCGTCTCGAGCCGCTTGGCCGTTTCGCTGATCTCGCCGATCGGATGCCGCCCATAGCGCACCACGAGCAGCGTCGTCCCCGCATACTTGCCGATGACCGTCGAATCGGTCACGGCAAGCACCGGCGGCGTGTCGATGATGACGAGCTCATAGCGGCGCGATAGCGTCTCGAGCAATTCGCGGAAGCGATCGCTCATCAAGAGCTCCGAAGGATGCGTCGGCAGCGACCCTTTGGCCAGCAGATCGAGCCCCGGCAGCACCTCGTGCTGTATCGCGGCATCGACATCGGCGCCGCGCAGCACGTCGGATAGCCCCGGCTGATGCCGCACGCCGAAATGGGAATGCACTTGACCGCGCCGCATATCGCCGTCGATGACGAGCACGCGCTTGCCCGCCGAGGCGACGAGCGCCGAGAGGTTGACCGACAAGAACGACTTGCCCCCATCCGGGCGCGAACCCGTCAGCATGACGATGTTGTTCGGCGCCTGGTCGAGCGAAAGCTGCAGCGACGTGCGCAAGCTGCGCACGCCTTCGACGGCGATGTCCTGCGGCGATTGCGCGGCGAGCACGTGCAACCCTTGGCGACGCATCAATACGTTTTGCTGCAGCCGCAACTGCAAGCCGCTGCGCGGCACGACGGCGAACACGGGCACCCCAAGCGCGCCTTCGATCTCGTCGGCGCGCTCGACGCCGCCGTACAGCGACTTCCTCACGAAGGCCGCGATGATGCCGACGAACAGGCCGCCGCCGAAGGCGATGAGAATCACGATGAAACGCTTGGGCCATACGGGCTTGTCGGGAGTCTGGGCGAAGTCCACGACGCGCACGTTGCCGACTTGCCCCGCCTTGGCTACGCGCAATTGCTGGGCGCTATTGAGCAGGTTCGTATAGAGCTCGGAGTCGACGCGAACGTCGCGCAGCAAACGCAGCGCCGTCTGCTCGGTATCGGGCAGCACCGCGACGTCTTTGGACATCATCGCCTGCGCGCCCTGCAATTGCGCGATCTGAGCGTCGAGCGCCGCGACGGCCGGATGTCTCGCCGTAAAGCGCTGCGAAAGATCGGCACGCTGCCGCTGCAGATCGGCGAGCTTCGTCTTGTTGTCGACGATCTGCTGCAGCAACAGCTTGCTTTCTTCGCTCAGATCGACCGTGCCGTGTTTGTTGCGGAACGTGTTGTAGCGCTGCTCGGCCGCATCGAGCTCGCGGCGCAGCTGCGGCAACTGCTGATCGAGGAACGCGAGTGTATGCTCGGCTTCGGCCAAGCGCCGGTCGACATCCTGCTTGATGAACTGGCGCGCAATACCGTTGACGACGTCGGCCGTCAGCACCGGATTCGCGCCTTGCAAGCTCAGCGCGATCACGCCCGATTGCAACGCCGTTTCTTTCACGCTCAGTTGCTTCTGCAATCGTTCGAGCGTATCGAGCGTCGAGGAACGCGTGAGATCGAAACGCGTGCCGCTACGGCCTGTGAGCCGATCGACGCGCAGGAGAACGGGACCTGCCGCCGTCGCGGCGGTCACGTCTTCGCCCACCCGGCCGCTCGCGATCGCGATGCCGGCCGGGTCGCTCAGCAGGAACGCCCCGTCCGGGCCTGCCGTCAACGAGAACGATTTGTCGTAAAACGCGCTCGGCGTCTCGAGGCGCGACACTTCGATCGTCTCATTGCCCCAGGCGAAGCCGGGGAGGTCCATGAGCGGCGGCATCTTAAAGCCGAACCTGCCCGTCGTCAGAGCCGTCAGAAGATTGCCGACGACGGGCAACGTATGGGGCTGCGCGGCGATATCCAGATGCAGATTGCGCACGGCCGCCTCGGTCACCAGCCGCGATTTGAGCAACTCGATCTGCGCGGCCGTCGTCGCCTTCGTCTCGAACATGCGGGAAAGCGGCTCGATCTGCTGGCGGGCATTGGCCGCGCCATTGTCGGCATTCGCCGTCTCTTCGACCTGGATGATCGCGTCCGCCTTGTAGACCGGCTGCGCAAGAAATGCGTACGCCGAACCGAGCGCGGTGACAGCTATCGTCACCGTGGCGATCAAACGCCAGTTCGTCACGATCGACTGCAGGTAGTCGGACAAGCGCAGCTCGTCGCCGGGCGTGAAATCCGTGTAGCGATGCTGGAAGTTCGTAGCCATATTGGTCGCTCACATCGAACGCGCGCCGCCGCTTCGTATGGGCGGCGCGCCGGTTGGTCACTTCGTCACGATCGCGGCCGTCAAGCCCGCATTGATCGCCGGCAAGAACAGGTTCAAGACGCGGTTGAATTTCACGAGCGCGCCGTTATCGACGTAGACGACATCCTTCGGCTGCAGCTCGAACTGGTTCGCGAGCACCATCGACACCGGCGAAGTCGCATCCAGGTGATAGATCTGCGGATTGCTGCCCGTCGAGTCGCGGATCACGAACAATTGCTTGGCGTTGGACGTTCCCGGATTGAGGCTGCCCGCCTGCGAGAGCGCGTCGGCAAGCGAGAGCCGGCCGTTGCGCATCGGCATGATGGTGGCCGGCTTGTTCACTTCGCCCATGACGTAGACGCCGTTTTCCTCGCGCGAGCCGATCCGCACCATGTCGCCGGGCTTGAGCACGATTTCCGACGGGTTGCGCCCCGCCTTTACGAGATCGGAGAAGCTGATCGGATAGCTGTTGCCCCCGCGCACGAGCGTCACGCGGCTTTGATCCGCCGCCGCCGTGAAGCCGCCCGCGCGCCCGATCGCTTCGGTCAGCGTCATCGGTATGTCGGTCATCTGCACGGCGCCCGGCTTGCCGACCTCGCCGTCAACGTAAATGTCTTGGGCACGGAACGAGGCGACGCGCACCGTGACTTCAGGGTTCTTGAACACCTTGCTGATGCGCGAGACGATCTTGCGCCGGATCTGCTCGGCGCTGTCGCCGGCCACATGGACCGTGCCCGCGTAAGGGAATTGCACGTTGCCGCCTTCGTCGACGACGAAGCCCGGCGCCGCGTCGTCCGTGCGGTTCGACATCGCCGGCTGCCCGAGCGCGGCGGCCAGTTCAGGGTGATCCCAGACGGTAATCTGAAGCACGTCTCCGGGGCCGATCCGATAGCCGGTGGGCTTGCCGAACAGCCCCTGAGTCGGACCGGGGATCGGACGGTGCGCGCTCTGCTCGTTCATCTTCCGAAGCAGCTTCAGGTTGATGTCGGTGATCGGCACCTTCACTCGTGAGGTCGGCTCCGTGCTGTACTCGCCGCCTGCCTCATCGAGGGTAGGTGGCGTCACCATGCGTTGACCGGGCACGATCGAGCATGCCGGCAATGCGAGGGTTAAAGTAAGCAGTACTAATGATAAGGCGGTGCTAACGCGCGGGCCCAAGTCAGACATGGTGCCACCTCCGTGCCGGTTATTCGTGACGTGCGTCGCGCAGGCTCGATCGCGCATCGAGGCGCTGCCCGACGAACGTCGGTTGCAGTGAGTGCCTCGCAGCACGCGCTGCGCGAACCACTGCGCTAATAGGCATTGCTATGGATGAACCCTTTCACGACCGTCGCCGCAATGATCCGCATGTCGAGGCCGAACGACCAATTGCCAAGGTAATAGAGGTCATGCGCGACACGCCGCTCCATCTTTTCGATGCGGTCGGTTTCGCCGCGATAGCCGTTGATCTGCGCCCACCCCGTGATGCCGGGCTTGATCCGATATCGATGGATATAGCCGGTGACGATCTTCCGATAGAGATCGTCGTGCTCGAGCGCATGCGGACGCGGCCCGACCACCGACATATCGCCACGCAGCACATTGAAGAATTGCGGCAGCTCGTCCAGGCTCGTGCGGCGCAGGAACGCGCCGAGCTTCGTCACGCGCGGGTCGCGCCGCACCGCCTGGTGCAAGACGCCGGCCTCTTCGACATGCATACGCATCGAGCGGAACTTATAGATGGTGAAGACACGGCCATCCGCACCCTTGCGCCTTTGCTTGAACAGCACCGGGCCCGGCGAAGAAAGCTTCACCGCCACCGCGATCGCGACGAGCAGCGGCGCGAGGCCGATCAGCGCGCAAGCAGCGAAGATGCGATCGAAGATCTCCTTGGCCATCAGGCCGCCCGGCGACAACGGCGAGGCAACGAGATTGATGGCGGGCACGCCGAGCAAGTCGATCACTCCGCCGCTTTCGAACAGGGCCAGCGAGCGCACGTCGGGCATGAACCGGATGTTGACGAGATCGTCGCGGAACATGGCAACGACGCGCAGAATCGTGCGTTCCTCCGACAGCGGCAGCGCGAGCCAGACTTCATGCAGATCGTCGCGACGCACATGGCGCACGAACGCGTCGAGATCGTAGAAGGGTCGTACCGCCGCAGCGGTTTCCGGCAGCGTGACTTTCGATCTCTCCGGATGCGGCACATAGACCGCCGCAACACGAAAACCCGTCGCCGGTGCGGCTTCGATACGACGCAAGATTGCATCGCAATGCGGCCCCGCTCCGACGACAGCGACCCGATGCAGATTGATGCCGCCGTGACGCAAGTGCGCGAGCACGGCATAAGCCGCGAGCCGCGAGCCGATCAGCAGCGCGCCCGACATCGCGCTCCAGTAGACGAACCATAAGCGGGAGACGTAATCGATCTCGCGCAACGAGAACATGGCCATCAGCGCGCATGCCTGGGCGACGAGCCACGCGAGCGCCACCCGTCCGGACAACATGCGCTTGGCACGACCACGCCACGAGTCGTAGACGCCGAAGGCGGGAAACAGCACGAGCACGCAAGCGGCGGTCAGCATGACGAAGGGCGCGACAAATTCATGCCGCTCCCAATCGGCGTAGCGTATCCGCGACGCCAGCGCCGCCGACGCGATCACGAGCGCGACGTCGAACACCCGAGCCAATAGGCCTTGAATCTCACGCATCTTCGTTCTCCACACCGAATCGAACCGCCCGCCTCTGACGTCATGAGCTCGCGCTGTGACTCGGACATCGGCCGTAGTTGTCTTCGAAGCGAACGATGTCGTCCTCGCCGAGATAAGCGCCCGACTGCACTTCGATGATCTCGAGCGGAACCTTGCCCGGATTGGCAAGCCGGTGCCGCACACCGAGCGGAATGAAGGTCGATTCGTTTTCGCTCAGCAAGAACTCTTCGTCGCCGCGCGTGACGAACGCCGTGCCGCGCACGACCACCCAATGTTCGGCGCGGTGGTGATGCATCTGCAGCGACAAACGCGCGCCCGGTGCGACCACGATGCGTTTGACCTGGAAGCGATCGCCGTGGTCGATCGAGTCGTAAAAGCCCCATGGACGACGCACTTTCCGATGCGTTTCGGCTTCGGGCGCGTGCTCGGCCTTGATACGCGCGACGAGCCCCTTCACCCGCTGCACGTTGGCGCGGTCGGCCACCAACACGGCATCCGGCGTCTCCACGACGACCACGTCAGTCGTGCCGACGCAGGCGACCAAGCGGCTCTCCGCATGAACGAAAGTCGAGGTCGCGCCTTCGAGCACGACGCGCCCGCGCGCGACGTTGCCGTCGCAGTCTTTGCTCAACGCATCCCAGACCGCATCCCACGAGCCGAGATCGGACCAGCCGGCCTGAAGCGGCACCACGATGCCCGCGCACGGCGCATCGGGGCCGCCCAGGCGCTCCATCACCGCGTAATCGATCGAATCGGCCGGTGCGCGCTCGAAGGCGCTCGCCGCCGGGTCGAACCGCTCGCCGTGCGCCGCGCCCTCGGCGACGGCCGCGAGGCAAGCCGCATGCATCTCGGGCCGCATTTTCCGCAAGGCATCGAGCCAAACCGTTGCGCGCATCACGAAGATGCCGCTATTCCACCAATAGGCGCCGTCGGCGACGTATTGCACGGCCAGTTCGGCTGGCGGCTTCTCGACGAAGCGCTCGATGCGGTGCGCGCCGTCGCCGAGCGGCTCGCCGATGCGCACGTAGCCAAATCCCGTATCGGGGCGCGTGGGCGGCACGCCCAGCGTCGCGATCGCACCCTGCTGCGCGTAACGCGCCGCCAGTTCGATCGCGCGTTGCAGCGCCTTCACGTCGGCGATCGCGTGGTCCGCAGGCATGACGACGAGAATCGCGTCGCTGCCGTGCTGGCTCGCGAGCACGGCAGCGAGCGTCAGTGCGGGCGCCGTGTCGCGCCGGGCAGGCTCGACGATGAGGTGCGGCGTCACTCCGCTCGCACGCAATTGCTCATCGATGATGAAGCCATGCTCGGCGCCGCACACGACAAGCGGCGCATCGGCCACATCCCAACCTTCGGGAAACCCATCCATGCGGCGCACGGTGGCTTGCAGCAGCGTGTCGCATCCGATCACGTCAATGAGCTGCTTCGGATAGTGCTCGCGCGACATCGGCCAGAGGCGCGTGCCCGAGCCGCCTGCAAGCACGACGGGAATCAAGCGCCGGCACGGCACCACTGTCGCACTCGGCACGGCGGCGGCGCCTTCGCTTTGCACCGGTTGCGAGACGCACACGAGCGGCTCACCGTCTTCGTCCGAGCGCGCTTGCACTGGACGAGCCGGACTAAGCGATGGCGCGCCTCGTCTGGCCTGCGCGTGCTCGGATTGTCGAAAATCGAACCTCATGTCGATGCTCCTCGCTCACCCACCCAGCGCACGGCGCCGTTGCATCCGGAACTCGGTCGGCGAAACCATCATCCGTTTGCGGAAGATCTTCGCCAACCGATCGCCGTTGCCCATACCGCTTCGTCGCGCAATCTTGTCGACGGGAAGCTCCGAATCGACGAGCAGACTGCACGTAATCGCCAGGCGCGCCTGAAGCAGGTAATCGGACGGCGTCATCCTCAGCTCGAGCTTGAAGCGCCGCAAGAAGTTGCGCTCGCTCATCGCGACCACTTGAGCGGCGTCGGCAATCGAGATCGGCCGCTCGCAGTTCTCCTGCAGCCAGCGCGCGGCTATGCGAATCTTCTCGCCGGCGGTGGCCGCACCGCCATCGCTGAGCAGCGGCACAAAGCGCGCGCTCGAGCCTGGCACCAGACGTTCTGCGATGGCACGCGCGACGTCGAGCCCAAGGTCGCGCTTGACCATCGACAGCGCGCCCTTCATCGGCTCGAAGCGCTCGTCCGCTTCCGCCGATTTTTCATCGCAACCGACCTGGCGCAGGCAGGAGCTGAACTGATAAGCTTTCTCGCTTGCGCCGATGCCGGCCGCCTCGAGCAGCAAGCTGCCCTCTCCGATCGAACGAATATTGGATGTCTTCGTGTGCACGCGACGCAGCCACCCGATCAGGCGCTCGTCGCTTGCGGCAGCGCGCGCCCCCTTGCCGCCGGCGATGAACAGCGCGTCGAAGCCCGTGTAATGACGCGCGTCGAGACCATCGGTCCACACACGCACCATCGATGCGCAGCGCACGTTGCCGCCGTCGGCGGACAAGAACGAAATGTCGTACGTTTGTGCGCGATCGGCGCCTGCGGAAGCGAGTTCGTTGGCCATGTGGAAGACCTCGGCAACGAGGCCCGCCCCGAGCAGCGAAAATCCTTCGTACAGCACGATCGCAATCCGGCGCGTGGCAGTTGGGGCGTTTTGCGCCCGAGCGCGCCACCATCCGGCCAGTGCGGGTTGGGTACTCGCGTATGGCATCGCATTTCCCTCACAAATCATTGCCGGCATGACGATTCCGGTCGTATTGCAGTGCATCGTAGGTAGCGCCGATCACTGCACGTGTGCCGTGACGTAATTCGGCGACATATTGTCGGAATGCTTCTGGCAGATACCGCCCCATTCGTTGACCGATGTTGACGGGCCGTCTCCCATGTCTAGGCAAATCGGACAAAACATCATGAAAGCCATGGCTTTCACCCATCGTTTAGCGTAAAAGCGCCAGGCCGCGCGGGCAAAAGCCATGCCGAGTGCAATAGCGGCTGGCCGCCCTCTCCGGTTCCCCCGGGCGAGTCATATGTGCTGCCGATTGGTGTGATGCGTGCAAGTGTCTTCGAACGAACCGATCGTAACGACCGCTCACCGGCGCGGCGCGCCGCGCCGCGGCCTCGCCGTCGAAGTCACCCCGGAAAGCCCGAACGCACATCGAAACGATACGTGCTGCGTCGGTATTGTTGTGTTGTGGAACCCACGTTGAAAGCCAAACACAGACAAATATTTGGCGGATTGGGACGGCACCTCGTTTCCCATTTCGCCATTCCTATTAGAAAATTCGATAGAAAATATTGCACTCGTTGTTTCACACGTGATTCATTTTCGACGCTTGAAATGGTTCAATCGCCGCTTAAATTTATTTGAAAAATCTCGTAAATCGGCTTTTCATCGGATGGTCATTCGAAAGCGCGCGATTCGTCATGCACGGCGCCAATCGCCGCTCGCGGCGGCGCAACATCCGAGTCGACCGATCTTCCTGACCCCACTATCGGCGCACGAGGCGATCGTAAAAATCCGCCACGGGTGTGCGCAAATCCACTAAATCGAATGCTCCTAAAAATGCCACAAAGCTTGTAACCTTTCGCCCTGCGATTCGTGTGAAATCAGGGTTTCGTCAGACGTGATGCGTTGGCGAAGAGCCCTATTCTTCATTCGATTCTTCGACCGTTCGTTCGGCGCTCAACGCTGCGCGGACTTCTCGCGGCTCGACCGCCTGGCCGGCATGCACCCGCCTGCGGCTTCGGCGCGCGCCTCTCTCGTTCATGTCGCTTCGGCGGCCCCACGCGCATCGCTTCGCCGATGTGCGGCGCCCTTCCTTTGCCTGTTCAAAGCGCCGGCGCATTGAATACGACCACGATCGATGACCTATCACCTACCTCTATACGTTCGCCGCCTGCGCCTGGCCCGCAGCGCGGCCGTCGCGACTCTCTCGCTGCTTACCGCCTGCGGCGGCGGCGGCGGCTCGGATGCCGGCAGCGGCTCGACCTCCGGCAGCAACGCGAACGTTCAAAGCGCAGCACCTTCGACGCAAACGGCCTCGACTGTCCCGGTTGCCGCAGCAGGCGGCCAAGCGCTGACCTGCGGGCAGCCGTCGGCGCCGACGAGCGCCGCCGCGACGGGCGCCGCGATCGAAGCCGATACGCCGGGCAGCGACGGCACACGGACGTTCGCACTCGGCAGCGCATTCAATCTCGCCGTCACCACGCGCGCAGCCCAGAACGATTCCGTCTCGTGGCAAGTGCGCGACGACTGGAACGTCGTGCGTGCGAGCGGCCGCTTCGCCGTCAAGGCGGGCGCACAAACGGTCACGCTCAGTTGTTCGTCCACGCTGGCCGGCTACTTTTCCGTATCGGCCTCGCTGGCCACATCGGGCAATGCGCTCGCCTCGCTCGGCACCCGGCCAGCCGGCATCGCGACGTTCGGCGTGCGGCCCGATGTCTCGAACGTACTGCCGGCCGTTGCCTACGCGCGTGAAGATCAGCATCGTTTCGGCGGACAGGGCACCAACTACCTGAAGCCGGGCCAAACCTGCTGCAGCGGCGACGGCTATCGCCCGCTCGATACCGACCTTGGCCTGTCGTGGGCCAACGACACGCGCAGCTGGTATGTCGAAGAGCCCAATGGGCCGAACACGTTCGTCCCCGGCACGAACACGCTGGCGCCGTACCTGACGCAAGGCGACATCATGCGGCTGATCCAGCTCGACGGCGTGCCGGCCTGGGCCAGTCCCACGGGCGCGAAGGCCGAAGGCTACGCACCGACATCCGAGGCAGCCTTCCAGAATTACGCGAGCCGCGTCGGCACCGACTCGGCGCAGATTCGCGCCGCCTACTTTCCTCATCAATCGAACAACTACTACCAGATCACCTGGGAGCCGGACGGCGGCGGTCCGACGCAGTGGGCCGACACGGACGCGAACTTCGTGGCCATGTATCAGGCCGCATACAAAGGCCTGCATTCGACGGACCCGAACGCCGTCGTCATGGGCGTGACCGCCGCGATGGTGCGCACGAATACGGCATGGCTCAAGCGGCTCGCCCCGCTCGGCATTGGCCAATATCTCGATGGTCTGACGATTCACGGCTATTACGATGCAGGCACGTCGCCGTCGCATCCGCCCGAGCGGCTCGCGACCGATCCCGATCCGGCCACGGCCGCGAACGCGCTGCCCGCATCGATGCGCGAGCTGCGCGCCACGATGGCGCAAACGCTCAAGCCCGGCGCGAAGCTGTTCGCCACGGAAACGGGCATCAGCTACGACATCGGGACGTCGTACGGTCCCAACTATCCGACGGCGAACGTGCTGTTCGCGCACGGCGCCGTCGTCGCGCGCTCGCATTTGATACTGCTAGGCGAAGGCGCTGACATGACGTACATCTTCTATTCGGCGGACACGCCCGATTCTCCGCCGGGATATGGGATGTTCTTCGAACTGGCACATGCGAACGGCTCCTACGGCGCCAACAACATCAGCCCGAAGCCCGCTGCAATGGAGGTGGCCGCGATGACGCGCATCATCGACGGCACCACGACGCTCGGACATTTGAACAACGTGCCGACCGGCGTCTACGGCTACGCGTTTCAGCGGCTGAACGGCGGCAAGGTCATCGCAGCCCTGTGGACGCACAACAACGCGAATTGGAACGCGACGGCAGGATTCAGCACGACCTACAGCGTGCCGTACACGTTGCAAGTCGATGCCGCCGGCACGTCGGGACAGGTGACCGTGTTCGACGCAATGGGCAATCCCACCGTGCGGCCCTATAGCAACGGGCAGATCGCGCTGACGCTGACGGAGTCGCCGATCTACGTCGTTTCGACGAACGCGTCCGTGATGAAGGCGAATGTGACGAGGCCGACGGGATACGTGGGGCAATGATCCCGTGAAACCCGCGACGCGGCCCGTATCCGCGTCCGCGACCCTTCTGTTCGATGGGCCACGGACGCGGCGCTCGCCGTGTGATGGACTCTGGGATCTGTCAGACCGGACTCCATCCCATGCTCCCGGTTACCTTCGCCGCCCGCATCGAGCACGACGCACCCAGCGATCGTCGCAACCGCCCGCTCGGCAGCCGGAACCGGGCATGGGCCGTCATCGTATTCACCGCACTATCGTGCGTCTCGCTGATCGCATGCGGGCGCACGGACCACGACGCGCGTAGCGACGCAGCGGCATCGTCCGTGGCTGCAAGCGCGCTGCCCACGAGCGGCGCTCTCGATTGCGCAGCAGCCGCCGCGGCCTCCCCCGCTTCCGACACACAAGCGCAAACCCGCATCATTGGCAACGGCATCGAAGCCGACACGCCCGGCAGCGATGGCACGCGCACGTTCGCCCTCGGCGCGCCGTTCACCATTGCGGTCACGACGCGCTCGCCGAAAGCCGATACCGTCGAATGGCAGATTCGCGATGCGTGGGACATCGCACGCGCGGCCGGCCGGGTGAATGTCGGCGACGGCGTGCAGACATTCGCGTTGCGCTGCACGTCGTCGCGGGCGGGTTACTTCGCCGTGATCGCCTCGCTCGTTCATGGCGGCCAGCGGCTGCCGCATCGCGGCACACGGCCCGCGGGCATCGCGACGTTCGGCGTGCTGCCCGACGTGTCGGACGCCCTGCCTGCGCCCACCTATGCCCGCCAGGATCAGCATCGCTTCGGCGGGCAAGGCGCGAATTATCTGCGGCCCGGCCAGCAGTGCTGCAACGGCGACGGCTATCGTCCGCTCTATCCGCTGCTCGGATTGTCGTGGGCCAACGACATGCGCAATTGGTACGTCCAAGAGCCCGAACGTCCGAACAGCTTCATGCCCGGCCCGGATACGCTCGCGCCGTATTTCCGGCAGGGCGACATCATGCGGCTGATCCAGCTCGACGGCATTCCGGGTTGGGCCAGCCCGACCGGGGCGCCGACGCACAGCTACGCGCCCACCTCGGAGGCGGCCTACCGTAGCTACTTGAGCCGGGTCGGCGCCGACTCGGCTCAGATTCGGGCGGCCTATTTCCCCCATCAATCGAGCAACTACTATCAGGTCACGTGGGAGCCCGACTACGACAGCGGCCTGCCCTGGCGCGACAGCGACGCACATTTCGTCAATCTGTATCGCGCGACGTATGAGGCGATTCATGCGAGCGATCCGCATGCGGTCGTCATGGGCCCGACGAACGCCTCCGTACGCGAAAACGTGCGTTGGCTCGAACGGCTCGCGCCGCTGGGCATCGGCCGGTACCTGGACGGCGTCGCGATCCACGGCTACTACGATGCGGGCACCTCGCCCTCGCATCCGCCCGAGCGATTGGCCACCGATCGTGATCGTGCCGCTGCCGCCAACGCGCTACCTGCGTCGATGCGCGCGTTGCGTGCGACGATGACCAGGCTGCTCAAACCGGGCGCCAAGCTCTTCGTCACCGAGACAGGCATCAGCTACGACTTGGGCACGGCTTACGGCGAGGACTATCCGACGCACAACGTGCTCTTCGCGCAAGGCGTGCTCGTCGCCCGCACGCATTTGATCGTGCTGGGCGAAGGCGCCGACGTGACCTACGTGTTTTATTCGTCCGACATACCCGAATCACCGCCCGGCTATGGGCTGTTCTTCGATCTCGATCATCCGCACGGCGCCTATGGATCGGGCAGCATCAGTCCCAAGCCGGCCGCAATGGCCGTTGCCGCGATGACGCGCATCATCGACGGCACCACCACCCTGGGCTATCTGCACGACACGCCGCCCGGCGTCTATGGCTATGCGTTCCAGAGATTGAACGGCGGCAAGGTCATCACGGCGCTGTGGTCGCACGACAATGCCCATTGGAACGCGACGCAGGGCTTCAGCGCGCAGTACGCCACGCCCTATACGCTGCAAGTGGACGGCAACGGAACGTCGGGGCAAGTCACCGTTTTCGATGTAATGGGCAATGCCTGCGCGCTACCCTATACCAATGGCCGCATCGCACTCGCGCTGAGCGAATCGCCCATTTACGTCGTCTCGACCCATGCGTCCGTCATGAAGGCGAACGTCACCGCGCCGGCGGGATACGTCGCGCAGTAAGCCACCTTCGGATCACGCGGGAGCCGGCGGTGCTTCCATCATCCCGCGCTCTCGCCCCTTGCCGTTCGTCGTATCGAAGCCAACTGACAACATCTCGCGTTTTTCCGACTGGATTGCGGTGCATGCGCTGCCCGCGCATACCATGCGACGCAATGGGCGCGCGCACCACGCTTGGCGAGCGCGCGCCGTCGCGCGTTCGACGCGATGTCGTCGGTGCGACCATCGGCCGCCTTGCTGCCGCTCGATTGGGCTCACATGGCCAAACGCATCGCTATCCTGATCTTCGATGGGTTTTCGCTCTACGAAGCAAGCTCCATCGCGGAAGTGTTCAGGCTCGCCGACGAGATTGAAGGCGAGCGCCTGCGCGCGGAGCCGGCGCCGACGCAGCAGCGCGGCACGTCCCAACCCGGCGTACCCGCGCCGCACGTGCCGGGGCTGTCCGTCAGACCGCCCGAACCGGCTGAGCCCTACGCGCTGGTCGTGGTGTCGGGTACGGGCGGCAGCATCGCGAGCAGCGCCACGATGCGGGTGTGGTCCGAGAATCTCGACACCTACGCCGCAACGGGTTTCCATGCGTTGTTCGTGCCCGGCGGAAGCGGCGCCGCGGGTCCGGCTGCCGACGAATCGTTCCTGCGCCGCTTGCACGCCGTGATTCAGCACACGCGCATCGTCAAGGCTATCGGCGAGGGGAGCGCAATCGTCGTCGCGGCGACGGCGAAAGAACGGGCAGGCGCCGCCGTTCGGCCGGCCGCCGCCCCGCTTGCGGCAACGTCAGCGACGACGGCGGCACACGGCGAACATACCGCCGCGATCGACGTCGCGATCGACGACCCGCTCGGCGCCATCGCCGCCGCGCTGTCGATCGTCAAGCGCGATCGGGGCGCACAAGCGGCGCGCGAGATCGCCGACCGATCGGCGCCCGGTGCGTGGCGGCGGCTCGGCGCCGTGCTGGGCGAACTCGACGACGAGGGCACGCATCAGAAGATCGACACGGCCGCGCGCTGGATGCGCGAGAACTACGCGCAACCGATCTCGGTGGCCAAGGCTGCCGAGGTCGCGGCGATGAGCGAGCGCAGTTTCCTGCGCCGCTTCAAATCGCAGATCGGCGTCACGCCGTCGGAATATTTGCTGCGCACGCGGCTCGACGCGAGCTGTCGGCTGCTGGTCGCGACGGACTTGCCCGTCGACAAGATCGCGCGGCGTTGCGGCATCGGCAGCGGCGACGGACTCGCCAAGATGTTCCGCAAGCGGCTGTCGATTTCGCCGACCGAGTATCGGATCGCGGAGCGGCGCCGTTCGCAGTAGCGGTGCGCAAGGAGCGAGGGACGTGGCCGCAGCTGCGCTGCCTCGAGCCGCCTACTCCCCCGACTGCCCCCGCCGGCGCCCACGCCCCGTCAACTGCGCGGACACCTCATCCACGAGTGAGCGCAGCCACGAGACGTCATGCGGCCGGTCGGGCTGCGGGTGCCACATTTGATAGCACTTGATGCGCGGAAACGGGATCGGCGCATCGCATACGGCCAGCGGCAACACCCGCGCATAGTGCGTCGCGAAACGCCGCGTCGTCGTGAAGATCAGATCTGAGCGCAGTAGCACCTGCGGCACCAATCCGAAGTAAGGCAACGTCGCTACGACACGGCGAGACGCCCCTGCCTTCGCCAGCCCGATCGCAATCGCATTGCGCTGCGCGCCGCTGTAAGGCGTCGGTGCAAGGTGCGCGGCCGCGAAATACGCCTCGGGCGTAAGCGGCGCTTGCGCAAGCGGATGATCGGCCCGCATCAGGCACACCACCGTATCGCTGAACAAATCGCTGCGCGCAAAGCGCGCATCGGGCTTCGGCCAATTGCCGACCACGAGATCGAGTTCGCCGGCCTCCAGCGCCGCAGCGTGATCGAGCGTGGGATTGAGCGAATCGATCTCGAGCCGGGCCTGAGGGGCCGCTTCGCGAAACCGCGCGATCAACGTCGGCATGAAAAAGTCGTTCAGATAGTCGGGGGCGGCGATTCTGAAAGTGCGCCGCGCCGCGGCCGGATCGAAGTTTCCGCGCGGTGTGGCGACAAAGTCCACTTCATGCAACACGCGCTGCGCCGGCGCAAGCAGCGATTCGCCGAACTCGGTCGGCACCATGCCAGATTTGCCGCGCACGAGGATCGGATCGCCGAGCGCTTCGCGCAATTTGCGCAGGGCCGTGCTGATCGCGGGCTGGGTCTGATTCAAGCGCAACGCCGTCTGCGTGACGCTGCGCTCGGTCAGCAGCGTGCGCAACACGCGCAACAGCCAAATGTCGAGCGCGTCGGTGCTGCGTTCGTCGTCGAGCGTCGATGCCAGACGAGCGGCGTCGCGGCGCGGCGGCTGCGTCACGACGGGAGCCCGCTTGGCAAGCTGCTGATGCGTTTGACCTCGGGCGATTCGAGCCAGCCCGGAGAACGCGCGCAATAGAGCACCATCGGCAGGGCATCCTCCCCCCAAAACAGCTGACGATGCAGACGGAACGTCGGCACGCCGAAGACGCCCAGCGCGATGGCATCGTCGAAGTTGCGCTGCAGGCGCGCCTTGGTATCGGGGTGCTCGATCAGTCGCTCGCCATGCGGCAGGTTCAGCAACTGGCAAAGATCGGCGAAACCGTCCGGCGTCGACGGATCGCGCCCGTCGCGCCAAATAAACCGGAAGATCGTGCAAACGGTCGGCACGTCGGCCTCGATCGCCGCGGCCAGCAGCAGCACTTTGGTCGAATCGAACGGGTGAACGGGCGGCATCTTGAACGGAATGCCCAGTTGCTCGGCCCGGAACAGCGCGTGGCGGTACACGAACATCCGCTTTTGCGGCACCTCGTTCGCCGGGCGCTGGCCCCACCGCCGATACAGCGCATAGACGGAAACGGGCACGAGCGAAAACGGCATGCTCGGCCATCTGTCGTGCTGCTCGAGCAGCAAATACGAAAACGGCGACACGAAATCGTAGAACCAGAGCGGCGACGCCGCGTCGATCGGTTGGGTCATGTAGTTCTCCGCTTAGGTCCGGTGGCTGCTCGGCGCGCGAGGCCGCTTCACAAACGACGGCCGCTTCTGTGTACCTGAAGCATCTTACGCGCCGCCCGCATCGGTGTGCGCCTGCTCGTCGTATGCCTGGGTGAGCCGCGCACGTACGAAGCCAATATGTTCGCGCAGAACATAGAACTGATCGGCATACGCGAGCGGCATCTTGAGCCGGTTCACGGCTCCTTCGATTTCGGTCAGCTTCGCCAGCGACGCGGCGCGCTCCTCGTCGGTCGAGGTCTCGTCGAGCGCCGAGCGCTCGATCGCAATCAGTGCGCCGTACCAGCGGTAGATGCGCGACTTGACACGCCAGGCATAGAGCGAAGGAATCAGCCTGGCGCCTGGAATCAACACAACGACGATCGGCACGATGAGGACGATCAGACGATCGGCCAGACTGGCGAGCCAAAACGGCAGCACGCGATACAGGAAGCTCTTGCCCGACTTGTAGTAGCGGGCGGCGTCAGTGCTGATCGGAAAATCGTGCATGACCGGCGACGGAAATTCACCCGCGTTCTGCAGAAGATTCGCGCGACCGTGAACTTCCTTGGCCGCCTCGACGAGCAAATCGGAAAGCGCTGGATGCAACGAATCGCGGGCGACGAGCTCGGCCGTGGGCGCGACGGTATGGACAGTTTCGGGCGGCAGATTTTTGCCGAGGTCGAATGCGCCCATCGGCAACTCGATGTCGGTCAAGTAAGGAAAACGGCGCGCGTAGGCATGGGCCTGATCAAAGGAGAACAGACGCACGCGCGGCGTGCGCAGCAGCTTGGCCATGACGGGCGGCTGCGCCGAATCGCCGGTCAGGAAAGCGGCGTCGATCTCGTGCGTCGTCAGGGCGTGAGCTGCCGCTTCGCCCGTCAGCGGCAATAAGGTCGTACCGCCGCCGGGCTCGATGCCGTTCGCCTTCAGTAGCGCAAGCGCCAACGCGCGCGTGCCGCTGCCCTCGGCGCCGATCGCGATGCGCTTGCCCGCGAAGCCCGACAGGCGCGAGCGCTTCCGCCCTTCATAGAAGATCACGAGCGGGACGTAGGAGACACTGCCGAGCGAGACGAGATGCTCGGGGTCGTGGTTCGGGGCGGCCGCTTGCGGTGCGGCGGAGGCGGCTGAGCCACCGGGTGACTCCGACGCAACCGATGCCGATGCCCGCTGCGCCGCACGCGACGCGGCGCTGCTTGGCGCCGCGACGGAGGCCACCGCCGATGCGCCCGATGCCGAGTCGGCGTCCGATGCTGCCGAAACGCCCGATGCCCCCGAAGCCGACTGCGTGGCCAGCGCGACGCCGCTCTGCACGAATCCCACATCGACGGACGTGTTCGGATCGGCCAACCGCTCGAGATTCTGCATCGATCCGGCCGACGCCAGCACATTCAGCGTAATGCCTTTGCGCGCGAGGATCGCCTTATAGCGCTGCGCCGAATTCCAGAACGAACTGCCGGGCGGACCGGCCGTAATCGTCAACGTGTCAGGCGGCGCGGGCTGGATCAGTCGAATCGCGAGCCAGATCGCCGCGGCCGAGATCGCCACAATCGGGCCCATCGACACGATCAGATCGCGCCAGGACACGGCGATGACGCGCGCCACAAAACGGGGGGAACGCGGGGGACGCAGCATGCGCGACATGCTTGGCATGCCCGGTAACCGCGATTTGCGGCGTGCTTGTTCGCGTTCGTTGTCCGACATCGTCAACGCTGACCGAAACCGGCCCCTAGGAACAGATCCTTGAACTCGCGTGGCTGCGAGCGCCAATACTGCTTGGGCGCATGCACCTGCGCGCCGAGCCTCGCGGCCGCATGCCAGGGCCAGCGCGGGTCGTACAGCATGGCGCGGGCTAGCGAGACGGCGTCGGCTTCACCGCCTTCGATGATCGCTTCGGCTTGCTCGGGATCGGTGATGAGCCCGACCGCGATCGTCGGCAAGCCCACCTCGGCCTTCACGCGCTGGGCGTACGGCACCTGGTAGCCGGGGCCGAGCTTGATCGCCTGTTCGGGCGAGACGCCGCCCGTCGTCACATGGATGGCCGCGCACCCACGCGCCTTGAGCGCCTGCGACAGCGCCACGGTGCCTTCGATGTCCCATCCGCCCGGCACCCAGTCCGTCGCCGAGATGCGGGCCCAGACCGGCCGCTCGGCCGGAAAGGCCGCGCGCACCGCTTCGAATACCTCGATCGGAAAGCGCATGCGGTTCTCAAGGCTGCCGCCGTACTCGTCATCGCGGTGATTGGCGATCGGCGACAGGAATTGATGCAGCAAATAGCCGTGGGCCGCGTGGATTTCGATGCCGTCGATGCCGAGCCGGGCTGCCCGCTGCGCGGCCGCCACGAAATCGTCGCGCACCTTGTCGAGCCCGGCGCGATCGAGCATGACCGGGGCTTCCTCCCCCTTCGCATGCGGCACGGGCGACGGCGCCACCGTCTTCCAGCCGAGCGGTTCGTTCGATCGGATCTGCGCGCCGCCATCCCACGGCGCCTGGCTCGAGCCTTTGCGGCCCGCGTGGCCCAGCTGCACGGCGACGGCGGTCGGCGAATAGGTGCGCACAGCCTTGAGCACACGAGCCAGCGCCGTTTCGTTTTCGTCGGAATAGAGCCCGAGGTCGCCGGCCGAGATGCGGCCTTCCGGCGAGACCGCCGTCGCCTCCAGAATCAGCATGGCGGCGCCCGACAACGCGAGGTGCCCGAGATGGATCATGTGCCAGTCCGTGGCCGAGCCGCCTTCGGCCGAGTATTGGCACATCGGCGCAATGACGATGCGGTTCGACAAAGCAAGCTTGCCGATGGACATCGGCTCGAACAAACGGCTCATGACGGTTTCCTCGATCGGTTGACGCTCGGTTGGCGCTCGCGCAGGCGCGAGCAGACACGGGCGCGAGCGGCGCACGGCCCGCACAGTCCACGCCGTGCAGCATAAGGGATGCCGCCGGAAAATGCTGCGCCCGGCGTCAAGCCGACGAGGGAATAAGGGGAAAAGGCTTGGCTTGGCTTGGCTTGGCTGGGCTAGGCGTTCGCCGAAACGAAGGTTGCCGCCGCACGTGCGACCTTCGTCGCCTCGGAGCGCACCTGCATCAACTGCGCACCGACGGCGACGGCGATCGAAGCAGGCGCTTTGTCGACGATCCCCGGCACGCCGATCGGGCAAATCATCGCGCGCAGCCGCTCGGGCTCGACACCGCGCTCGATCAGGCGACGCTCGAATTTCACGCGCTTGGTCTTCGAGCCGATCATGCCGAAGTAGGCGAAGTCGCGGCGGCGCATGATGCGCTCGGCCAGGGCGAAGTCGAGCGCGTGGTTGTGCGTCATGACGAGGAAGCAACTGCCGGGCGGCGCCGCATCGATCACGGCTTCGGGCGTGTCCGTCACTTCGATCTGCACATTGGCCGGCGTTTCGTCGGGGAAGCATTCGTCGCGCGAGTCGACCCACTCGACCACGCACGGCAGCGCGCCGAGCAGCGTAACCAGCGCATGCCCGACATGACCGGCGCCGAACAACACGACATGCAGCGGCGGCGGCCGGCTGTCGGCGGGCAGGCGCGTGTTCATGCCAGGACTCCCGGGCTGGCCGCGTTGTGCGACCGGCTGCCGGCACCCGACGCCAAGCCCGCCTGGCCTGCACGGGCAGCGCGCACCGCCGCCACGGCCTTCAAAATCTCCTCGCCCGTGGCCGGCGCGTTCAAAGGCGGGTTGACCGCGTAATCGCCGATGCTCGCGATCGCGTCGCGAATCGCGAAGAAGACCGAGAACGGCAGCAACAACGGCGGCTCGCCGACCGCCTTCGAGCGATGAATGCTGTCCTCCGCGTTGCGATTGTTGAACAAGCGCACGCGCAGATCGGGCGGGCAATCGTTGACGGTCGGAATCTTGTAGGTGGACGGCGCGTGCGTCATCAGCTTGCCGCCCGCGTTCCACCAAAGCTCCTCGGTCGTGAGCCAGCCCATGCCTTGAATGAAACCGCCTTCGACCTGTCCGATGTCGAGCGCCGGATTCAGCGAGGCGCCGACGTCATGCAGCGCATCGGCGCGCAGCACGCGCATCTCGCCCGTCAGCGTGTCGATGACGACCTCCGACACGGCGGCCCCGTACGAGTAGTAGAAGAACGGCCGGCCTTGCAGCTTTTGCTGATCCCAGTAGAGCTTGGGCGTCGCATAGAAGCCGTCCGACCAAAGCTGCACGCGTGCGAGATAAGCCTTGGCGACGACTTCCTCGAAGGGGATCGCCGTTTCGCCGACATAGACCGTATCGTTTTCGAAGATGACGTCGCCCGGCGTGGCCTGCCCGGCACCGAATCGGTCCGCGGCGAATGTCGCGAGCCGGTCGCGCAGCTGGCGCGCGGCGTCCTGCGCGGCCTTCCCGTTCAGATCGGAACCCGTCGACGCAGCCGTCGCCGACGTATTGGCCACTTTGCTCGTATCGGTCGCCGTCACCCGCACGCGCGGGAATTTGATGCCGAGCTCATGCGCCACGACCTGCGCCACCTTCGTGTTGAGTCCCTGGCCCATTTCGGTGCCGCCGTGGTTGACGAGCACCGAGCCGTCCGTATAGATATGGACGAGCGCGCCGGCCTGGTTGAAGTGCGTCACGTTGAACGCGATGCCGAACTTCACGGGCGTAAGCGCAATGCCCTTCTTCAGCACGGTGTTGCGCGCGTTGAACTCGCGCACTTGCTCGCGGCGGCGGCGATACTCGCTCGTTGCTTCGAGTTCGTCGATCAGCTCGTGGATGACGTTGTCTTCGACCGTCTGCCCGTATGGCGTCACGTTGCGCTCGGTCTTGCCGTAGAAGTTGCGGCGCCGTACATCGAGCGGATCGAGCTTCAGTGAGCGCGCGACGTTATCGATGATGTACTCGATCGCAAATGCGCCTTGCGGGCCGCCGAAGCCGCGGAATGCCGTGTTCGATTGCGTATTCGTCTTTCCGCAGAAGCCTTCGATGGCGACATCGGGCAGCCAGTAGGCGTTATCGAAGTGGCAAACGGCACGCGTCATGACCGGGCCCGACAAATCGGCCGAGAATCCGCAGCGGGAAGTCATATCGACCGACACCCCTTCGATCGTCCCGTCGTCGCCGTAGCCGACCTCATACCGGTAATGGAAATCGTGGCGCTTGCCCGTGATCATCATGTCGTCGTCGCGGTCGGGACGCAGTTTGACCGGACACAGCAGCTTCCATGCGGCGAGCGCGGCGCAGCAGGCGAACAACGCCGACTGGGATTCCTTGCCGCCGAAGCCGCCGCCCATGCGCCGGCATTCGATCAGCACGTTGTGCGAAGCGACGCCGAGCACGTGTGCGACGTGGTGCTGCATCTCGGTCGGGTGCTGCGTCGAGCACCAGACGTGCATGCCCTCATCATCCTTCGGCACGGCATAAGCGATCTGCCCTTCCAGGTAGAACTGCTCCTGGCCGCCCAGCAGCAGTTCGCCGGCGTCGCGATGCGGCGCACGGGCGATCTTGTGCGCGGGTTCGCCGCGTGCGAGCCTCATCGGCGGCAGCACGGACTGATTGGCCGCGCGCGCCGCCTGCGACGTCAATACGGCCGGCAACTCCTCGTATTCGACCTGCGCGCGACGCGCCGCGAGACGCGCCGTTTCGTGCGAAGTCGCAACGACCATGAACATCGGTTGACCCACGTATTGCACGACGCCGTCCGCGAGGATCGGATCGTCATGGAGGATGGGGCCGCAGTCGTTCGCGCCGGGAATATCGTCGGCCGTGAACACGGCGACCACCCCGGGCGTGGCGCGCACCGCCTCGAAGTTCATCGACACGATCTTCGCATGCGGCTTCGCCGACAAACCGAGCGCCGCGTGCAACGTGCCCGCCACGAGCGGAATGTCATCCGTGTAGGTGGCGCGGCCGCTCACATGCAAGTGCGCGGATTCGTGCGGGCGCGACACGTGAACCTGGCGGAACGCTGCGCCCTCGCGCTCGTCACGGGCCAGTTCGGTCAAAAACGGTTCGGCTTGCTGATTCATCGTTCGTCTCGGGGTATCTGTCTCGTTATTGCGTGGGTTGGCTCTCGATCGTCGGGTCGTCGGGTCGTCGGGCCTGGCGACCGCGGGCGCTCAGGCCGACGTCTCCAGATCGACCATCCGCACGTTCAACGCCTCAGGCGGCAGTGGATCGTTGGCCCGCGTCTCGAGCCAGAAGCGGTAGAGCAGATTCTGGGCGGTCTGCAGCCGGTATTCGTGGGTCGCGCGCATGTCCGACAGCGGCGCGTAGTCGCGCGCCAGCGCTTGCATCGCCGCTTGCGCCGTCGCTTCGTGCCAGTTCGCGTCGGCCAGCACGGCTTCGGCGTGGGTCGCGCGTTTGGGCGTCGCTGCCATGCCGCCGAATGCAATCCGGGGTGAACGAATCGTGTCGCCTTCGGCAATGAACGCGAAGGCTGCGCAAACCGCCGAGATATCGGAATCGAAACGCTTGGACAGCTTATAGGTGCGGAACTGCAACGCTGCGCGCGCGCCCGTGCGCGTCGGCACTTTCAGTGCCAGCACGAACTCATGCTCGGCCATGTCCTTCTTCTGATAGGCGAGGTAGAGATCCTCGAGCGCCAGTTCGCGCTCGATCTCGCCGCCGCGCAACACCACGCGGGCGCCGAGCGCGATGAGTCCCGGCATCGAATCGCCGATCGGCGAGCCGTTTGCCACGTTGCCGCCGAGCGTGCCGGCGTTGCGGATCGGCAGCGACGCGAAACGCTTCCACATCTCCGTGAGTTCCGGATAGTGGCGCGCCAGTTCTGCATAGCCGCGCTCGACCGTCACGCCCGCGCCGATCTCGATCCATTCGCCTGTGGTCGTGATCCGTTGCAGTTCGGCGATGCGGCCGACGTAGACGATGTCGTCGAGCGCGCGCATCTGCTTCGTGACCCAAAGGCCGACGTCCGTGCTGCCGGCGAGCAACCGCGCCGCGGGCCGTTCAGCCTTCAGCGCCGCGAGCGCCTCGACCGTTTGCGGCGCATTGAACGCAGCGCCGCCGTGCTCGTAATGAAACGTCTCGTCGCGCAGGAGCGTCGCAAGCGTCCTATCCAGTGCGGCAACGTCGATCGGCGCCCCCGGCCTCGGCAATTCGAACATCCGTTCGCCGGCGTCGATAATGGGGCGGTACCCCGTGCAACGGCACAGGTTGCCGGTCAGCGCATCGGCGATTTCCTGACGCGACGGCGGGCAGTGCGCGGCGCACCCATGGCCTTCCGCGCCTTCCGTGGCTATGTCGCCGCCCGCGCACGGCGGCACATGGCCGAGCGCCGCGGCACCCTCCGCGCCATGCTTGCGGTAAAGCGCCCACATCGACATGACGAAACCGGGCGTGCAAAAGCCACACTGCGTCCCATGGCACTCAACCATCGCCTGTTGCACCGGATGCAATGAGCCATCGGGCTGCCGCAGGTCTTCGACCGTAAATAGCGCTTTGCCGTCGAGTGTCGGCAGGAACTGTATACAGGCATTGACGGCCGAGAAGCGCAGACCGCCAGCGGGATCACGTTCGGCGACGACGACGGTGCAGGCGCCGCAGTCGCCTTCGGCGCAGCCCTCCTTCGTCCCCGTGCAGTGCGCGTCCTCGCGCAGGTATTGCAGGACCGTACGGGTGACGGGCGCATCGCTGACTTCGCGGATGGCGTTGCGGTGATAAAAGCGGATCGGTTGGCTCATGGTCGTGAAGGCGGGAAACCTGAAGGCTCGCGGGTTTTATCGTTCGATCCAAAGCTATCACCACCAATATGTGCAACCCATAGGCGGCGTGACATGCCGCTCATATTCTTGCGCCGATATGGCGCTTTTCGAATGCGCGGCGTGCGCGATGCGGCACTGCGCAGAAACCGGTTCCATGAGACAATGCCGGGTCATTTCACAGAGCCGGCCCTGCTTCAACTGTGGTTTTCCCTAGCACAGTCGCCGGCCCCGTTATCGCATCGAGCCCATGTCCGCTGCCGCTTCGCCTGCCTTGTCCGATCGCGCCGCCACGGCGCAAATCGTCCCCATCGTCTTCTTCACGTTCATTTGCTACCTGATCATCGGCCTGCCGCTGCCAGTGTTGCCGGGCTTTGTGCAAAGCGAGCTCGGGCTGGGCTCCGTGCTGGCCGGCGCGGCTGTCAGCGTGCAGTACGCGGCGACCTTGTTTTCGCGCGCGCACGCCGGACGGTTCTCCGACACGCTCGGCCCGAAACGCACGGTGGGAATCGGACTGGCCGCCTGCGGCCTCTCGGGCGCCCTGCTGGCGGCGGCCGTGGCGTGCCGCGCCTGGCCGGCCGTCAGCCTCTGCGTCATGGTGGCGAGCCGTTTCGCGCTGGGGTTTGGCGAAAGCTGCGTCGGCACGGGCGCGATTCTGTGGGGCATCGGGCGCGTCGGCGCCACGCACAACGCACGCGTGATTTCATGGAACGGCATCGCCACCTATGGCGCACTCGCGATCGGCGCCCCCGTCGGCGCGACGCTCGCCCATGCGCTGGGGCCGTGGTCCCTCGGCGTCGCCACCGTGGCGCTCGCGGCGATCGGCTATGTGCTCGCGCGCCGGCTCGAGGCGGTTCCGCTCGTGCATGGCGAACGCATGGGCTATGCAAGCGTGTTTGTCCGCGTGCTGCCGCACGGCGTCGGACTCGCGCTCGGCACCGCCGGGTTCGGTTCGATTGCGACCTTCATCGCGCTCTACTACGCGGCACGCGGCTGGTCGCACGCCGCGCTCGCGCTGACGCTGTTCGGTTCGTTCTTCGTCGGCGCGCGGCTGTTATTCGCCAACGCCATCCGCACCTATGGCGGCTTCCGCGTCGCGCTCGTCTCGTTCGCATTCGAATGCGCGGGGCTCGTGACGCTCTGGCTCGCCGGCGCACCGTCCGCGGCACTCGTCGGCGCAGCCGTCACGGGCTTCGGCTTCGCGCTTGTGTTCCCGTCGCTCGGCGTGGAGGCAGTCGAACTCGTCCCGCCTGCCAGCCGCGGCGCGGCGCTGGCCGCCTATTCGGTCTTCTTCGATCTTTCGCTCGGCATCATGGGCCCGCTCGCGGGCTACGTCGCGGGCGCATTCGGCTATCCGTCGGTATTTCTGGTGGCGGCCGTCGGGGCCGCCGCCGCGGCACTGCTGTCGATCAGCTTGTACCTGCGGCAGACGCGCAGCCGCGCCGTCGTCAGCCGCGGCGCGCTCGACCCGAGCCGATCGGCTCAGTAACGGCGGCGCGGGCGGGTCATGCACCCGGCGCTGTGGCGACGGGATCGTCGATGCTGCCGCCAAAGGCGTCTTCTCAAGGAAAAACCGCCGCCGCGCGACGGCATGCACGTCGCGATGCCAATGAATGCCTTGAAACGATCAACAAGGCAGTCTGCTAAACGCTGACCATGCACGTTTTTAAATAACAACCGACACATTCGATAGGCTAAGTCGCGCATAAAAATCCCGATGGCATTCTTTTATTCTTATTCAATTTTGTTTCTTGCCTTTTCCTTCGATCGACTCCTACGATAACCGCCTCATCCTATTCGTCAGAAGAGGAAGGTCTATGTCGTCCTGGAAGCCCGATCCGACGTTCTACCCTTCCGCGCGGCTCGCCGCGCAGGCCCCGAAGGAAACCCTGGCGTATGTTGCGAGCTTCGACCCGACACGACGCGTCCCCGATGAACTCGCCGTCGTGGACGTCGATCCCGGCTCGCCCGATTACGGCAACATCGTCGATCGCATCGCTATGCCGAATACGGGCGATGAATTGCACCATTTCGGCTGGAATGCTTGCAGCTCGCATTTATGCCCCAACGCGCCGCACGCACATTCCGAACGGCGTTATCTGATCGTGCCGGGTTTGCGCAGCTCGCGCATCCACGTGCTCGATACGAAACCCGATCCGCGGCATCCGCGCATCGTGCGCGTGCTCGAGCCCGACGAAGTCATGCGCAAAGCCGGCTACTCGCGCCCTCACACCGTTCACTGCGGCCCGCAAGGCATTTTCGTGGTCTCGCTCGCGAACGCCGAAGGCGACGCGCCGGGCGGCATCTTTCTCATGGATCACGACACGTTCGAGATTCGCGGCCAATGGGAAATCGACCGCGGGCCGCAACAGCTCGCCTACGATGCCTGGTGGCATCTCGGTTACGACACGCTCGTCTCCAGCGAATGGGGGCTGCCGGCCACGTTCGAGAATGGGCTCGTGCCCGAAGTACTGCTCGGCGGCCAGTATGGCCATCGGCTGCATTTTTGGGACCTGAACACGCGCAAGCACAAGCAGACCATCGATTTCGGCGAGGAAAACCAGCTCGTCTTCGAACTGCGTCCCGCGCACGACCCCACGAAGGCGCACGGCTTCGTCAACTCGGTGATCAGCTTGAAGGATCTGTCCGCATCGATTTGGACCTGGTATCGCGAAGGCGATCGCTGGGCCGCGCGCAAGGTCATCGAAATACCGGCCGAACCTGCCGATCCGGCGCGGCTGCCGCCGATGCTCAAGCGCTTCAGCGCCGTACCGCCGCTCGTGACCGATATCGCACTGTCGCTCGACGATCGCTACCTGTACGTCGCCTGCTGGGGCACCGGCGAGATGCGCCGCTACGATGTGTCCGATCCGCATCACCCTGAGCTCGTCGGCTCGGTCAGGATCGGCGGCATCGTCGAGCGCGCGAGTCATCCGCGGGCGGGCGAGCAGCCCTTGAACGGCGGCCCGCAAATGGTCGAAGTAAGCCGCGACGGGCGCCGCGTCTATTTCACGAACTCGCTCTACGGCGCGATCGACGAGCAGTTCTATCCCGACGGCATCGACGGCTGGATGGTCAAACTCGACGCGCCCGATGGCGGCGGCCTCTCGTTCGATCGCGAGTTCTATCTGGAATGGCCGAAGTCGCACCGGCCCCATCAGATTCGACTCGAAGGCGGCGACGCTTCGTCGGATTCCTATTGCTACCCATGATCGCAGCGGCGAGCACGTCGTTCGCTGCGCGCGCCGCAACCGGGCTCAACGCAACGGCGCCAACAGCACGAACCATGGGGCGAGAACGATGAACTTGGCCGCGAACGCCAGCACTGTCACGCTCTGGCTCTCCGTGCTGGGCAGCGGCGTCTTTCATGGCGTCAATCCGGCCATGGGGTGGCTCTTTGCGACCGCATTGGGCTTGCAGCGCGGCAGCCGCATGGCCCTCGTCGCCGCGTTGCCGCCGCTTGCGCTTGGGCACGCCGCGTCGATTTTCGCCGTCACGTCGTCCGCACTCGCGCTCGGACTCGTCGTTCACGCCGCGTCGCTGCGCGTGATCACCGGGATCGTCTTGCTCGGATGGGCCGCCTATCACCTGTGCTACGGCCATCGGCATCAGGTGCGCGTCGGCATGACGGCAGGCTTCGTCGGACTCGCTTTGTGGTCGGCCGGGACAGCGACGGTCCATGGCGCGGGGCTCATGCTCGTCCCGGCGCTGATGCCGATCTGCGGCGCGGCGGCCCAGGGCGGATGGTCGGGCGCACTCGGGCCGACGGCGCTCGTCGCGCTTGTCCATACGCTCGTCGCATCGGGCACGAGCGCGGCGATCGCCTTCGCCGCCTACGAGTATCTCGGCCTCGGTATGCTGCGACGCGGCTGGATCAACTTCGACTGGCTCTGGTCCGGCGCGCTGGCGTTGACAGGCGCAGCACTGTTGACCCTCTCCTGGTAAGCCGCGCCGCCGGCCGCGTCGCCCGTCTCACCGTCCGCGCGCGTTCTCCGATAGCGACTGTTCGAGCGCCGCGACGCCGGCCGGCAGATCGACGCGCGCGCCGAGTTCCAGCATCGTGCGTCCGAGTGCATGCAGCGTGCGAAACAGGTTGTGCTCGCGGCATTGTTCGCCCATTTGACCGATACGGACGATCGGCAGGCCGAACGAACCCGAGATTTCGACTTGATGATGACGCGAGATGTGGCCGCAGACATCGGCCGGGCTCAACCCCGCGGGCGTCGAAATACCGACGACGGAGTTGAGGCGACACGGTTCGGGCGCGAACAGCGCAAGGCCCATCGCCGAAACGCCTGCTTGCAACGCGAGCGAGCATTTGAGGTGGCGCGCGAACCGCTTTTCGAGCGTCTCGGCGCACACGAGCCGCAACGCTTCGTGCAGCGCGAGCACGCCCGATACGGGTGCGGTGTAGTGATAGCCCGCGTTGTGCCAGAAGTTCTCCGCGAGCGACGCGTCGAGGCACCAGTGCGCGTTGGCCTGGTCGCGCGTTTTGAGGCGTTGCCAGGCGGCCTCCGAAAACGCGATCAGCGAGACGCCCGGAATCGACGACAGCCCCTTTTGCCCGCCCGTGATCACGGCGTCGATACCCCAGGCATCCATTTCGAGCGGCATCGTGCTGAGCGTGCAAACCGCATCCACGACGACGAGCGCACCGGCCGCCTTGGCCAGCGCCGCGATGTCCTTCAGTTGATGGTTCCAGACGGTGTTGGACGTCTCGCCCTGCACGATCGTGACGACTTCCGGCCGCTCGCGCGCCAGCGCCTGCTCAACCTCGGCCAGACTCGCGACCGCGCGGTCCGGGACATCGAGCGTTGCGACGTGAGCGCCGCAGCGTTTAGCCATCTCCGCCATGCGCGCGCTGAAGAACCCGTTCTTGATCGACAGCACGCGCGTGCCGGACCACGCCAGGTTCGAGATCGCCATTTCCATCGCGGCCGAACCCGGGCCCGCCACGCCGAGCACCCACTTCGAGCGCGTCTGAAAAACGTAGCGCGCCATGTCCTTCACCTGCCCGATCACCTTCGACATCGTCGCACCGAGGTGATTGATGACGATGGCGTTTGCCTTGGCGACGGCCGCCGGAATCGGCACGGGCCCGGCACCCATCATCAACAACGGTTCTTCGGGGAGGATTGCGTCGAGCGAGACGACGTCGGGGCAAGGGATCGATGACTCTGTGCTGAACATGGGGCTAAGCGATGAGGGTTTCCGGGAAAAGCATGCGCCCGACCGCATCTGCACGAGATGCTTCGCTTGACGAAATGGTGCGGTGCGGCGACGGGATTGCCGATCATTGCCCCATTTGTGCGGGCGCGCAAGCCCTTTCGGCACCAGCGCGCGTCGGGCCTCATCGATCCCTACGTCATTGCGCCGATGGCGCCGAGGCAACGGCCTGTGCCCCGGCCGGCGGCGGCGCGGGGTCGAAGCCACACCAGGCGGTCAGCAAAGCGGCTTCGCGTTCATGGACCTCGACCGGGAACGCGACCGCGCCGGCATGGACGAGGTAACGCGCGCGATGCTGCCCGTTGCGGAATCCGACGACGCCTTCGCGTTTGAACCCGAGCCAGCCTAGCAAACCGCCCCGGCGTCGCGTTTCGACGGTCACGTACGGCATGGCGGGAATCCGGTCGTTCTCGGGATCGAGAAACTCGCGGATCCCCTTCACCTTGCCGCTGTGCCAGTTGCCGACGGGCGGCAGCACATAGTCGGTGTCGTCGCGATCGGCGCATGCGAGCAGCTTGCGCGCATCGACGATCACGACACAGTGACGGCTTTGATCGTCCTCGAAGACGCGCTTGAGCCGCACGTGGTCGTAGTAGGGATGATTGGCGAGCGGCACCAGCCAGATCGGGCCGGGCCCGATCGAGGGAGCGAGAGCAACCGCATGAGTGAATGCGGACGTGGACATGACGAACGTATGATTGTTGAACTGCCTGGCGCCTGTGCGCCGGCCCCCGGCGGTCGCATCACCGAGGAAACCGCGCAGACTATCGTTCGATCATGACAAAGCCGTGACAAAAATGACACTTTCGTCTGATTTCTGCACCGGCTCTTGTCCCATCGCGAGGGACGCATCATGGTGGAAAGCTTTGGCCCGCATGTGACGCTCGACGCACGCTCCGACGGCGTCGCAACAATCGTGCTCGATCGGCGGCAATGCCGAAACGCCGTGGATGGCCCTACCGCGACGGCGCTCGCGGCCGCCTTCGCACGGTTCGAAGGGGAGCCGCAGTGGCGTGTCGGCGTGCTGTTCGGCGCGGGCGGCACCTTCTGTGCAGGCGCCGATCTGACCGCCGTGAGCGAGCCGCAGCGCCGCAACGAGGTCAGGCCCGACGGCAGCGGGCCGGGGCCGATGGGGCCCACGCGCATGATGCTCGCCAAGCCCGTGATTGCGGCAATCGCGGGCCACGCCGTCGCGGGCGGCCTGGAGCTGGCCACCCTGTGCGATTTGCGCGTGATGGAAGAAGACGCCGTGCTCGGCGTGTTTTGCCGGCGTTTCGGCGTCCCGCTGATCGACGGCGGCACGATCCGCCTTCCGCGCCTGATCGGCCTGTCGCGCGCGCTCGATCTGATCTTGACGGGCCGGCCCGTCGATGCGGCCGAGGCGCTCGCGCTGGGACTCGCCAATCGGATCGTGCCAAAAGGCACGTCGCGACAAGCCGCCGAAGCGCTCGCCGCGCAGTTGGCGGCGTTTCCACAGGCGGCGCTGCTTGCCGATCGCTGCTCCGCGATCGAAAACAGCGGGCTTGACGATATCGCCGAAGCGCTGCGCAGAGAAGGGGCCGGCGGCTATCGCGCCCTGCTCGACGAAGGCGTCGCGGGTGCTGCGCGGTTCGCGGCAGGCGCCGGACGTCACGGCGAAGCGGTGGCGTCCGGCGACGAGGCGGGCGGGACAGCGCCGTAATCGAGGACACATCGACGAAGAATCAAGGACGAACGTTGTTCATCCCCGCACTGCGTCGTCGCGACCCAGCGTCCGGCCTGCCCTCCCGCTCAAATCGCTTTGCTGCTTCCGCTTTCGCTTTCGCTCACGCCAAGCGCCGGAGTGATGGCGCCGACGCACGTGCCGAACCCGACCCGATACCCTTCACCCTGGCACCAGCCCGCCAGCGTCAGCTCGTCCCCATCGACGATGAACGTGCGCGTGCCGCCGCCTTCGAGCGCGAGCGGCCGCGCCCCGTTCCAGGTCAGTTCGAGCAACGAGCCGAACGAATCGGGCGTGGGTCCGCTGATCGTGCCCGAGCCCATCAGATCGCCCACCCGCGTGTTGCATCCCGAGACCGTGTGATGCGCGAGTTGCTGCGCCATCGTCCAGTACATGTACTTGAAGTTCGTGCGCGAGATCGTGGTGGCCGCATCCGAGCCTTCCGGGCGCAGCCGCACCTCGAGCGAGATGTCGAATGCGTGCGCGCCCGCGTGCCGCAAATACGGCAGCGGCTCGGGACGCTGCTCGGGCTGGGCGACGCGGAACGGCTCCAGCGCGTCGAGCGTCACGATCCACGGCGAAATCGTCGTAGCGAACGTCTTCGCATTGAACGGGCCGAGCGGAACGTATTCCCATTGCTGGATATCACGGGCGCTCCAGTCGTTGAGCAACACCATCCCGAAGATATGGTCCTCGGCCTCGCCGCAGGCGATCGGTTCGCCCAGCGCGTTGCCGCGCCCGACGATAAAGCCCGTCTCGAGTTCGATGTCGAGCTTGCG
Source organism: Trinickia soli (assembly GCF_002879855.1). Lineage (GTDB taxonomy): Bacteria > Pseudomonadota > Gammaproteobacteria > Burkholderiales > Burkholderiaceae > Trinickia > Trinickia soli. The sequence goes on from NZ_PNYB01000003.1 coordinate 333,684, forward strand.
GCAGGCGCCATAGATCGGGCGCTCCTGATCGGCCAGCTTCAGTTGTCCCATCGGCCGGCGCACGGGGGTACCGCTGACGACGACCGACGACGCACGGCCGTTATAGCCGATCGGCATCTCCGACCAGTTCGGCAGCAGCGCATTCTTCGGATCGCGGAACATCGAGCCGACGTTCGTCGCATGTTCCTTCGACGAATAGAAATCGGTGTAGCCGGGAATGTCGACGGGCAAATGCATCGTCGCGTCGCGCATCGGCACGAGCACCTGCCGCGCGCGCGCCGCGTCGTCGCGCAACGTCGCACAGCCCGCATCGAGCAGTTGCGAGACCTGCACGCGCACGCTACGCCATGCGTCGCGACCGAGCGCGATAAACGCGTTCAACGAAGGTTGCGCGAATACGTCGAGCTGACCGGCATCGAGCGTCAACAGCCCGGCGGCTTGCAACGCGGCCAGATCGACGATCGCATCGCCGATCGCCACGCCCGCGCGCGCCGAGCGATTGCGCGTATCGCTGAAGATGCCGAACGGCAGGTTTTGAATCGAAAAATCGCAGGCCGGATCGTTGGCCGAAGCAAGCCAGCTACGTTTGGCCGGATCGCGCGTCGCGGCGAGCCCGCTGGAAAGATCACTCACCCTGCTCATTGCTGCTCCGCGTTGAAATGTTTCTCGAGACCCTGCCAGCATTCGAAGTAATCGGCCTGCAGCTCGGCGCTGTCGAGTGCGAACCGGGTCGGCTTGAGCAGCGTGCGGGTTTCGAACATGAACGCGAGCGTGTCGGCCACCTTCTGCGGCTTGGACGTATCGCTTGCCGACGCCTTTTCGAACGTATCGGCGTCGGGGCCGTGCCCCGACATGCAGTTGTGCAGGCTCGCGCCGCCGGGGAGAAAGCCTTCGGCCTTCGCATCGTAGGCGCCATGCACGAGACCCATGAACTCGCTCGCGACGTTGCGATGAAACCAGGGCGGGCGGAACGTATCCTCGCCCGCGAGCCAACGCGGCGGGAAGATGACGAAGTCGATCGCGTCGACGCCGGGCGTGTCGCTTTGCGATTGCAGCACGAGGAAAATCGACGGATCCGGATGATCGTAGCTGATCGAACCGATCGTGTTGAAGCGGCGCAAGTCGTACTTGTAGGGCGCATAGTTGCCGTGCCAGGCGACGACGTCGAGCGGCGAATGGCCGATATCGGCGCGCCACAGCCGGCCGTTGAGCTTGGCGACGAGTTCGAAGCTGCCCTCGCGATCCTCATAGGCGGCATGCGGCGTCAGGAAATCGCGCGGATTGGCGAGGCCGTTCGAGCCGATCGGCCCGAGATCGGGTAGACGCAGCAACGCGCCGAAGTTTTCGCAAACATAGCCGCGTGCGCTGCCGTCGACGAGCGTTACGGCAAAGCGCACGCCGCGCGGCACGACCGCGATTTCGAACGGCTCGAGATCGAGCACGCCCATTTCGGTCGCGATCCTGAGACGCCCTTCCTGCGGCACGATCAGGAGTTCGCCGTCGGCGTTGTAGAAGAAGCGATCCTGCATCGACCGGTTGGCCGCATACAGATGGATCGCACAGCCCGACATCGCTTCGGCTGCCCCGTTGCCGGCCATCGTGACGAGACCTTCGACGAAATCGGTCGGCGCGGCGGGCATCGGGAGCGGGTTCCAACGCAGTTGGTTGGGCGGCGTCGGCGGCGTATCGGCGAAGTTGGCGACAAGCCGCGGCGCGTCCGCGCTGGCCGGCCGTGCGCCGGCGGCGGGCGTGAACGGCTCGAACGGTCGATGCACGGCCGCGGGGCGAATGCGATAGAGCCAGCTGCGGCGGTTATGCGCCCGCGGCGCCGTGAACGCAGTGCCCGAGAGCTGCTCGGCATAGAGCCCGTACGGCGCGCGCTGCGGCGAATTGCGGCCGACGGGTAGCGCCCCGGGCAGCGCCTCGGTGGCGAATTCGTTCGCGAAACCCGTCTGATAGCCGGGCGCCGGATCGCGGCGAGGATCGTCCTGCATGGTTGAGTTCTCCGATAAAGCAACAAACCGATAAAGTCGCGCCGAGCGCGTCAGACGGCGGCTGGCGATTGCACGCCGCGCCCGCGCGCGGCTCTCAGGCGCGTGATCCTGCGACCGCCCGTCGCAAGCCGGAATTTACGAATAGTAAAACGAATTACGGATTGTTTAAAACAACGTAAACCCCGATGGAAGAAGCGACGCAACTGTCGTTATAAGTATTTGGCTGATGCCGATGACGCGCAGCCTGCTACTATCGTCGCTGCGTGCCTTTCACTTCCCCATGATTTCGCCCGACATTCCCGCGCTCGTTGAGCGAGCCACCGATCACCCTTCCCTGCGCGAGCACATATCGCTCGATATGCGCGAGGGAACCGCGTTCGCACAGTTTCGAGCGGTGCGGCTCGAGAGTGCGTATCAGCCGATCTTCGACGTCAGCATGAATGGGTTCCAGACCCTTTGGTCGTCGCCCGACTGCGCGGACCGTTTCGGCGACGAACTGGGGTTTCAAGCGCTGACCGAACGCGCTGACGACGAGCTGTTCGATCCATTCGACACGGTCGCAGACGATCGGGAACTCGTGGTCCTCGATCGCCTGGCGCGCACGCTTCATGCGATCAACTTCTTCGGCGCGCAGCGACACGGCATGCTGTTCCTACGGGTGCACGAGCGGCTGCTCAAGAGCGTCAAATATGATCATGGACAGCACTTTTCCTCTGTGCTGATGGGATTCGGGCTTAACCCGTCGCGCGTCACGATCGAATTGCCGAGCGTCGCCGTTGCGCATCGCACGTTTCTCGGCTATCTCGTCAACAGCTACCAGCGCTACGGCTTCAAGGTGGCGGGCAACCTGCCCAATGCGGGGCACATCTTGTCGGTGTCCGACATGGCCCGCCTCGACTTCATCAAGATCGACGGCGGCGCCGTGCTACGCGATGCGATGGCCAAGCCGCTGCTCAGCTACGCCAACCGGCTCGGCATTCCCCTGATCTTCGATCGCGTCGCGAATGAAACGCAGTTCGATTCGCTGCAGCAGTTCGGCGCGCGCTTCGTCCAAGGCCCGCTGTTCGAACCGAAGAAAGTCTGCGCCGAGCGCTAAACGCTCCGTCCGGTTCCTGCTGCTGCCGCCCCACGCCCACCGACGCTTTGGTACCGCTTCAACGCGACTGTCCGAGCCGCCGCGCCAGCGCACGCAGCCGCGGCGCGACGCGCTCGCGAAAAACGTCCTCCCCCATCGACGACGCCGGCCCACTGCAGCTCAAGACGAGCCAGCGACCGTCGCGCGGATCGCGAAACGGCACAGCCACGGCGTTGACGTCCTCGTGCCAATCGCGAAAGGAAAAGCAGCAGCCGTCCCGTGCGAACGCCTCGATCTCGCGCCGCGCCGCCTGCGCGAGCCCGGCGCCGGCCTGTCCCTTCCCGGCTGCTTGCGCGAGTTCCGCGAAGAGGGCATTGCGTTCGTCCTCGCCGATGACGGCAAGGTAGGCGCGCCCCATCGAACTCGTCAGCATCGACAAGCGCGAACCCGACGCCAGGCCCAGCGTCAGCGCCGTCTCGCTGCGAATCGTCTCCAGATAGATCATGTCCAGCCCGTCGCGGCAGCCCAGCGAAACGGCTGCGCCGACCTCGCGCGCCAGCGCGCGCATATGCGGACGCGCGAGTTCGAGCGTGTCCGTGCCGGCCAACAGCCCGAAGCCGAGCGAAAGCACGCCGGCATCGAGCGCGTACTTGCCGAGCGCTTCGTCAAAGCGCAGATAGCCGAGCACGGTCAAGGTATAGGCGAGCCGGTTGACGGTCGCTTTCGGCAAGCCGGTGCGCGCCACGAAATCGCGATTGCCGAGCAGCGTGTCGCCGGGCCGGAACGCGCGCAACAACTCGAGCCCGCGTGCAAGTGCGACGACGAACTTGCGCTCGTCGACATCATCGGGCCACGCAGAGGGCCGGGCGGCGGAACCGGGCGAAGAAACGGCAGTGGATGCGGCCATCGGTGGATGCTAAACTCGATCGTGATTTGCAAAACAGTGTTCCGCATAGCGGAACCATAGTCAAGCCTCATCAAGCATTGAAAGGAGATGACAATGGCCGACGCCGCCCGCTTCCATTGGGACGATCCGCTGCTGCTCGACCAGCAGTTGACCGAAGAAGAACGGATGGTGCGCGACGCCGCGCACGCCTACGCGCAAGACAAGTTGCTGCCGCGTGTGACCGAGGCGTTCCGCCACGAGCGCACCGACATCGAGATCTTTCGCGAAATGGGCGAACTGGGGCTGCTCGGTCCGACGATTCCGGACACCTACGGCGGCCCGGGTCTCAACTATGTCAGCTACGGTTTGATCGCGCGCGAAGTCGAGCGCGTCGATTCGGGCTACCGATCGATGATGTCGGTCCAATCGTCGCTCGTCATGGTGCCGATCTTCGAATTCGGCTCGGACGCGCAAAAGGCGAAATACCTGCCCAGGCTGGCGACGGGTGAATGGATCGGCTGCTTCGGCCTGACCGAGCCCAACCACGGCTCGGACCCGGGCAGCATGGTCACGCGAGCGCGCAAGGTCGACGGCGGTTACTCGCTGTCGGGCGCGAAGATGTGGATCACGAATTCTCCGATTGCCGATGTGTTTATCGTCTGGGCGAAACTGGAAGAAGACGGCGCCGACACGATCCGCGGCTTCATTCTCGAAAAAGGCTGGAAGGGCCTGACGGCGCCGGCCATCCACGGCAAGGTGGGCCTGCGCGCATCGATCACAGGCGAGATCGTGCTCGACGAGGTTTTTGTCCCGCAGGAGAACATGCTGCCTAAAGTCAGCGGCCTGCGCGGCCCCTTCACCTGCCTGAACTCGGCCCGCTATGGAATCGCCTGGGGTGCGCTCGGGGCGGCCGAAGCGTGCTGGCACACGGCGCGACAATACGTGCTCGACCGCAAGCAGTTCGGACGCCCGCTGGCGGCAAACCAACTGATTCAAAAGAAGTTGGCCGACATGCAGACCGAAATCACGCTCGGCTTGCAGGGCGTCTTGCGGCTCGGCCGCATGAAGGACGAAGGCACGGCCGCCACCGAAATCACGTCGATCATGAAACGCAACTCGTGCGGCAAAGCCCTCGATATCGCACGGCTCGCGCGCGACATGCTCGGCGGCAACGGGATCTCGGACGAGTTCGGCGTCGCACGACATCTCGTTAATCTCGAAGTCGTCAACACGTACGAAGGCACGCACGACATTCACGCGCTGATCCTCGGTCGCGCACAGACGGGCATTCAGGCATTCTTCTAACCAATCAAAGCAACAGCGAAGGCAGCCGCGCCGCCCTCGTCGAAGGCGGTGCGGTCGCCGGCCGCTTCGATTTTCTCTTGCGCGCGCGGCGCTCTCCGGCTTCCGACCGTTTGTAATTTCGTCCCGGCCACGCGACACTTTCGACCTCTTGACTCAGATCATCACTTCGCGCGATGGGGCGCGCATGCTGATGGCGCGCGCATCGGGAACGATTCATGCGGGATGTTTGCCATGCTGCGGTGCGCCGCCAACCGGCCTATCTTTGATACGATGCACGCGTGGAATGAAAAGGGGGCACTCATGTCAGAAGTCAACAAGGAGAGATTGATGTCCGATATCAAAACCGTCCTCGCGGATGCCGAGGATCTGTTGAAACAAGCCGCGAGCGCGACTGGCGAGCGCGCGTCGGAACTTCGCGAAACGGCATTGAGCCGTCTGAAGCAAGCGAGGGAAAAGGCTGCGGACGTGCAGGTCGTCGTTGTAGAAAAAGGCAAGAAGGCCGTGCGCGCCACCGACGACTACGTTCACGAGCACCCTTGGACAGCCATCGGCGTTGCGGCGGGCATCGGCGTGGTCGTCGGTTTGCTGATCAACCGCAAGTAAGCGCGCTCGCGCTGAAGGCGGCTCGCGCCCTTTCTGCGCGCGGGCTTTTGCCGGACCGGCTCCGCGTCGAGTGAAAGCGATTTCACTCGACGGGGCCGTTGCCGGCTGTCGCACTGCATGCTTTCTCGCCAATCCATGCCAAACGATAACCCTTCGTCGCATCCCAGCCACGGGCCGTTGCGCCGCATGATCGCGTCGATATTCTCGCTGATGCACAGCCGGCTCGAATTGATCGGAGTCGAGCTTGCCGAGGAACGCGACCGGATCGTCGCCGTCATTTTTCTCGGGCTCGTCGCCGTCACGTTCGCGATGTTGGCGCTGATCACGCTGACCGCGTTGATCGCCGTCGCCTTCTGGGACAGTTACCGTTGGCAGGTCCTCGCCGCCCTGACCGGCGTCTATGCACTGGGCGCCCTGATCTGTGCGCTGCGCGCCCGGGCCGGGTTGCATTCGGCGCCGATCGTGTTCGAGGCTACACTGCACGAGTTCGAGAAGGATCGGGAGATGTTCCGCGAACCGTGAGCACCGGCGGCGGCATCAAGCGAACGCGGTAGCCGGCCGCATCGATCGGCCGCCTACTCGACCTTATAGGACGCACTCACACTCGCCCCCTATGAACCAACCCTCATCGTCACATCCGGCACATCGCAGGTCTCCGGTTCGCGATGCGAGCACCCCGCAGATGCGCGCGGTTCGCAAAGAGTTGCTGCTGTTGCGCGCCGAAGTCGAACGCTCGGAATTCGTACAGGCTCGCGCGGAGCTGCATCGCAAGCTCGGCAATCTGAGCTGGCTCAGGCTCCTCGTGCCCGGTCTCGGACGGGTCCGTAGCAAGGGGACGACTCGCGGCGTGAACGCCACGCTCAGCGACTGGGTGTTCAATCATCCACTCGTCAGCTCGATCGCCTCGCTGGTGTTGACCAAGCCGCTGCGCGCCACCATCGCTGCGGGCGCGAAACCGCTGCTCAAATGGGGCGCCCTCGGCGCGGCCGGCTGGGCGGCATTTCGGGTCTGGGGCCAGCTCTCGCGCGCGCGGCACGAGCCGGAGATGGAAGCGCCAAACGACGAGTGACGAGTAGCGGCACCGGCGCTCGCGGGGCCTCGTGTCAAGCGGACAAGGGCGCAAGCGCTGCGTTAGCGTCGCGCATCAGGGCGGCCGACCGAGCCAGCACGCATGCGCATTGGCGCTTTCGGTCCGCGCCATCCGATTCGAGCGCGCACCCAACCCATCGAGCACGTAGGTTCCACACGCGTCGCCCGCCATGGGTCCCCCCTCCACCGGTATCGCCTGAATCTCGTAATTTCCGCCACGATCGTTGAACCAGACGAGTTCGAGTCGATAGACAGCACGCCCGTGCGCGGGCGTACGCGCGAGATCCGCTGGCAATGCACGCCTCGCCGTCGGGTCGGCGGCGATGGCGCTAACATGCTGCGCGGCTTGGTGCAACGCGACGACCGCATCGACCCGATGGCCACGGGCCGCGTAGGCAACGTAAGTCGGTACGCCATACGCTGCCAGCACAGCCATCATCGCGAGGGCGACGATCAGTTCCAGCAGCGAAAAGCCGCTGGCTGGCGGCCCCTCCATACGCGCGCCGCGCGCAAGCGGGCGGAGACATCGCGACGCTCGCAGCACGCAAGGGTTGCGTGCGCACCATGCTCGGCACTCGACAGCCACGGCCTGAACCTTCGAGGTCATCGCATAGGCTCGCGCCATCATGTGCTCCCAGCCTCAGCATCCGTCACGATGCGCCGCCAGGCGCTTCGTTCGCGACCTTCCCGGCCTTCCCCGCCTTCACGGGCTTCCCGCTTTTCGTCGCGGACGATCATGAGCTGGACCCGAGCCTGCACGGCCTCGTTGACCCCGAACCCGCGCGACGTGATCCAATAGGTGCGCGTATCGGCGCTGCCTTCAACGAGCCCTGTCTCGATGACGCACTGAGGCGCTCGCGCCGATCCGGGCCACGAAGGCGCGGGCTCGTATGCCCCTGGCCCGTCGAAGGCCCCGGGCCTGCTCCATTGCGGCGGCTCTCCGGACCTCGTGAGCAGCACAGGCGCGATACCGGCGCGTAAAGCTTCGGCGCACAGCGCAAGGGCGTTATCCGCCGCGTGAGCCGCACGCAGATGCTCATGCACATTTGCGGCGTGGCGCATTTGGGCGATCGACGCTTCGAGCCAGACGGCCGAGGTCGTCAGCATCATCGACGCGAGCATCAGCGCGCCCGGCAGCACGATGCCGCAATGCTTGCAGGACGTGGCACGAACCGGCCAGCCGGCCGCAACGCCCGGACGGCCAACGGCCCGAGCACGCAGCGCGCGGCCCGCACGGCTGGCCGGTCGAAGCGTCCTCGCGGGATCGGCTGGCTTCGCCGTCAAAAGACACGCTCTTCGTGGTTACGCAGCACCAGGTGGCGCGACAAAGAAAGCCGGCCTCGTCCATCCGGGCTCGCGACGCGCCTGCCATCGCAATCGACGAACGTCTTGGCTGCATTGGCGCGCCTGCCACGAACGACGACGCACAGATCGACCGCCACGACGTTGCTCCATTGCGCGCCATCGATCTCTCCGGCGCCGGCCGGCTCGGCCGCGCCGCGCAGCCAATACCGAAGCGTCAGGCGCTCGATGCCCTCGACGATCGGCTGCGGCGTGGCATGCCCATTGCCGAAGCAGTAGAGTTCGGGCTCCTCGCGCCCCGACGGCAGCGCGGCATAGAACTGATTGACGATCACGGCGTATTCGCCCTCGCGCTCGACGCCCTGGCCCAGGCAATCGGTCGGCTGGCCCGACCGGTTGCGCCAGGTCGCCACGCCGTCGTCGGCGTAGCGCACGACGATCGCATCGGATTCATCCGCATCGGATGAAGCAAGCGCGCAGCGAGGCTCACCATATACGCCGCCGGCAACGGGCCGTGCGGACTGGCAACCGAACACGCCCGGCATCACGCGTGCGCGCAGCGGCGGCCGATCGACAGGCGCATAGCCGGCCATCTGGATGTGTTGACCGATGACGATCAGCGCAGCGGCGCCGGCTTCGCGCATCGATGCGGCGTCCGCCGATCGGATGAACGTCTCGCGCTGCGAGCGATAGAGCGTCAACGTACCGGCGAGCACGACGAGTCCCAACGCCGACGCGACGAGCCATTCGAGCAGCGTGTGCCCGCTCTGACGTTGCAACGCGCGCTGCGGCGCCTGATCGCGTGCCATGATCAGCGGCTCGCGAAGGGCAGCGCGATGCAAGGCGAAAGCCCACTGTCATCGGCGGGAGGGCACGACGCGAGTCCCGGCGATCGTCCGCGCCCGAATGAGCCAGGACGATGCCCCCACTCGACGACGAGCGCACCGGCATCGCGCGCTTCGTCGGAAATCGACACATGTATGCCCGGCAATACGCGGGCTGCGCGCGCTTGCACATGGGCTACCCACGACGCAGGTCGCTCCGGGAAAGACAGGCTTTCAGCAATCGATTGGGCAATCCACGCCGCCTGCTCGCGATGCGTCTGCGTATCGGCGCTACGCAGCGCCGCAAGCTGCGCCGCCGCGGCGCCCAAAATGGCGCTCGCCAGAAGCGACAACGCGATCAGCACTTCGAGCAACGAAGAACCGTCGTCTCGCCGCTCGGACAGGCAACTGCCACTCATGCGCGCGCCCGCCCGCTGCAAGCGCCGCGTTCGAGCCGCGCTCTACCGCCGGCGGCGACGCGAATGCAGCGACTCGATGACGCGCTCTGCGGCCCACTAGCGTTCACACCTGCCGCGGTGAATTCGATCTTGCGAAACCCGCCGATCACTTGCCCCGCAGGCGGCGTGAACTCGATAGCGGGGGCAGCCGCGGCGATCGATACGCCCGACATACGCCGATGGACACGCAGAACACGGCCACCGGGCCCTTGTTCGACGACGACCATCCAACCGCACGACCAGCCGCGCAATGCACGCTCGCAAACGTGCCCTTTGGGCAGGCACTGCGCGCGCGCATCGGCGGGACATACGACCACGCGCGCTCCACGAGCGATTGCCTCGCCGCGCGCGAGCGTGAGGCTGGCGAGCAGCGCCCTGGCCGCGCCATCGACACGATCGCGCGCCTGCCACGTGGAGAGCACGGGCGTAACCGCCATCGCGCTCGACGCCACCAGCGCCGTGACGACGAGCAACTCGACGAGCGAGAACCCACCGCGGCGCAATCGCGCGCGCTGCCGGATCCGCCTGCTACGTTCGCACTTGAATACGACTTGCATGTCCCACCACTCCCTTGATCGGCACGGCGCCAATCTATCGTGGGAGCGAGCGCGCGAACATCTGCCGTTCGGCCAGGTGGCGCACATGCGCGCCGCCGCTCGACAATGACGCGTCGTTTCGGGTGGTGGATGAGAGAGGGAAAGGAGGGATTGATGCAGCGAGAGAATCGAACAACGCGCAGCGTGAAGCCGCGCCGATCAACGTTTGCGTGCGGGCTTCTCGGGCCTTGGCCGGCGAAATTCCTCGATCACGTCTTCGAAATCGGACACGTCTTCAAAGCGTCGGTAGACCGAGGCGAATCGAACGTAGGCGATCTTATCGAGCTGCAGCAACTCGTTCATCACGAGCTCGCCAAGCCGCTCGCTGCGCACTTCACGCTCTCCGCTGCCCAGAAGCTGATACTCGATGCGAGCCACCGCCGCATCGATCGCCTCGGCGGAAACCGGACGCTTGCGCAGCGCCAGCTGCATGCTTGCGGCAATCTTGCGGCGGTCGAACTCGCTACGCGTGCCATCCTTCTTGACGACCGCCGGCAGCGTCAGCTCAACCCGCTCGTACGTCGTGAAACGTTTGTCGCAGGCTGGGCAGCGACGGCGCCGCCGGATCGCGGCGCCGTCCTCCGATACGCGCGAGTCGACGACCTGCGTATCTTCGTGCCGGCAGAAGGGGCAGCGCATGGCCGATCAACGATAGACGGGGAACCGCTTCGTCAGCTCGGCCACTTCAGCACGCACGCGCTCGATCGTTGCGGCGTCTTCAGGGTTGTCGAGCACGTCGGCGATCAGATTGCCCACTTGCTCGGCTTCCTTCGTGCCGAAGCCGCGCGTCGTCATCGCCGGCGAACCGAGGCGGATACCGCTCGTGACGAACGGCTTTTCGGGGTCGTTCGGAATCGCATTCTTGTTGACCGTGATATGCGCCGCGCCGAGCACTGCCTCGGCAGCCTTACCCGTGATCTTCTTCGCACGCAGGTCGACGAGCATCACGTGGCTTTCCGTGCGCCCCGAGACGATGCGCAGGCCGCGCTTGACGAGCGTTTCAGCCAGCACGCGCGCGTTTTCCACCACTTGCTGCTGATAGGCCTTGAAGTCGGGCAAAGCCGCTTCCTTGAACGCAACGGCCTTGCCGGCGATCACATGCATCAGCGGGCCGCCTTGAATGCCGGGGAAGATCGCCGAATTGATCTGCTTCTCGAACTCCGCCTTCATCAGGATCACGCCGCCGCGCGGGCCGCGCAGGCTCTTGTGCGTCGTCGTCGTGACGAAATCGGCGTGCGGCACCGGATTCGGATAAACGCCGGCCGCGATCAGGCCGGCATAGTGCGCCATGTCGACCATCAGGTAAGCGCCGACCGACTTCGCGATCTTCGCCAGACGCTCGAAATCGATCTTGAGCGCAAATGCCGAAGCGCCGGCCACGATCAGCTTGGGCTTGTGCTCCTGCGCGAGCTTCTCGGCCGCGTCGTAATCGATGTCTTCGGCCGCGTTCAGGCCATAGCTGATCACGTTGAACCATTTGCCCGACATGTTCACGGGCGAGCCGTGCGTCAGGTGGCCGCCTTCGGCGAGGCTCATGCCCATGATCGTGTCGCCGGGCTTGAGCATTGCGAAAAACACGCCCTGGTTCGCTTGTGAGCCGGAATTGGGCTGCACGTTCGCCGCTTCCGCACCGAACAGCGCCTTCACGCGATCGATCGCCAGTTGCTCGACGACATCGACATATTCGCAGCCGCCGTAATAGCGCTTGCCCGGATAACCCTCGGCGTACTTGTTGGTAAGCTGCGAGCCTTGCGCAGCCATCACGGCCGGGCTCGTGTAGTTTTCCGACGCGATGAGCTCGATGTGCTCCTCTTGGCGGCGGTTCTCCTGCTGGATGGCGTTCCAGATCTCGGGATCGACGTTGGCGATCGTGCTTTGGGCTCTGTCAAACATACGCGTTCCGTTAAGGGTAAACAGGTTCGCCGAATCGTGCGCGGGACACGTACTGATCGTACGCTTGCGCTACTGGCGGCAAGCCAGCCCTGACGTGGCGGAGGATTCCGTTACGCGGGCGAGACAACCGCAGGCGACGCGAACGACGGCGCGCGATACTCGGCTGCCCAGGCGAACGGCAAAACGGCACCCTGCGCTTCACGGTGGGTCGTTCCACCTTGACCCCGGAGGGTTCTATCGCCAGTCACACAGGGATGAGCGCGCTAGTTTATTGGAAGCGACGCCAATAGGCAATTGGGGAAGTTTTATGCGATTTCGAGACAGGCGCGCGGGTTCCGGTAAAATGCCCGGCCATGAACCAGAGCACCACCTGCCGCGGCGTGCCATCCCGCTTCGATTGGCCGGTCCGCGTCTACTACGAAGACACCGACGCAGGCGGCATCGTCTTTTTCGCCAACTATCTGAAGTTTTTCGAGCGGGCGCGCACCGAATGGCTTCGCGCGCGCGGCATCGACCAGCACCAACTCGCGAGCGAATGCAAAATCCTGTTCGTCGTCAGCGAAACAGCCGTGCAGTACCGCGCGCCCGCGCGCCTGGACGACTTGTTGACGATCGCCAGCCGCATCGAGCGGCTCGGCAAAGCGAGCGTCGGGTTCGTGCAAGAAGCGCGTCGAGGTGATGACGTCTTAGCCGTGGGCACGATCCGCGTCGGCTGCGTCGAATATGGCACGCTCAAGCCCGTCGCGCTGCCGCGTTCCGTGGCGGATGCGCTGCGCGGTGATTCGCACGTATCCGAAGCCGGCATGTCAACGACAAATGCCTGATGTCCGTTGTGACTACGTCCAAGAACTTGTATCGTGCCGATCGATATCAAGCGGGGTTGGGCGTTCAAGCGGCGGCGCTTTCAAATGGCCGACTAAAACCCTGTTCGCGCCTTGCAAGCAAGCCCTGCCCGTTCTGACGCATAAGCTTATCCTTTATGAACAACGCACAAGACTTATCGATCGTTTCCCTGGTCCTCAATGCGAGCGTGCTCGCGCAAGCGGTGATGGGGCTGTTGCTCCTGCTGTCGCTGATGTCGTGGACGTTCATCTTTCGCAAGTGGTTTGCCATCCGGCGCGCGCGGGCGCAAACTGAGCAATTCGAGCGCGATTTCTGGTCGGGCGGCGACCTGCAGGCGCTGTATCAAAGCGCCGCGAACAATCGCCATACGATCGGCGGCCTCGAACGGATTTTCGAGTCGGGCATGCGCGAGTTCCTGAAGGGCAAGGAGCGGCGGATCAACGATCCGGGTGCAATCCTCGACGGCGCGCGCCGCGCGATGCGCGCCGCGTTCCAACGCGAAATGGATGTGCTCGAGGCCAACCTCGCGTTCCTCGCGTCGGTCGGCTCGGTGAGCCCTTACATCGGTTTGTTCGGTACGGTCTGGGGGATCATGAACGCGTTCCGCGGCCTCGCGAACGTGCAGCAGGCAACGCTCGCGAACGTCGCGCCCGGCATCGCGGAAGCGCTGACGGCCACCGCCATCGGCCTGTTCGCCGCGATCCCGGCTGTCGTCGCCTACAACCGCTACGCGCACGACATCGATCGCCTTGCGATCCGCTTCGAAACGTTCATCGAAGAGTTCTCGAACATCTTGCAGCGCCAGGCGCATTAAGGAGTACGCGATGGCCGGCTCAACCAATCGCTCCAGCATGCGCGGCGGCCGTTCCCGCCGCGCGATGGCCGACATCAACGTCGTGCCGTATATCGACGTGATGCTGGTTCTGCTCGTCATCTTCATGGTCACGGCCCCGCTCGTCGCGCCTTCGATCGTGAATCTGCCGACCGTCGGCGGTGCCGCGCCTCAGCAGCAGACGCCGCCTGTCGTCGTCAACATCCGCGGCGACGGCAAGATGAGCGTGCGCTACAAGGACGACGCCGGCGGCTCGCAGGAACAGCAGATGACGCGCGCCGACCTGGCCACCTTCGTGACCGAACGCGAGGTGTCGCATCCCGACCAGCCGGTGGTGATCGCCGCCGACAAAAGCGTGCAGTACGAAGCCGTCATGAACGTGATGTCCGACCTGAAGGCACGCGGCGTGAAGCGCGTGGGCCTGCTCGTCAAATCGCAATGAACCGCAAGCAGTCCGTCTATCCGCTGCAACCGCCTCGCGAGCGCGGCACCGGGCGCGCGTTCGCGTTCGCGCTGCTGATGCACGTCTTGCTCGGGCTGTTCCTCTATCACGGCATCCACTGGCAGAACAGCACGCCGGCCGGAGCCGAAGCCGAGCTGTGGACGGACATTCCGCCCACGCCCACGCAGCCCCCTCC
>NZ_PNYB01000040.1 GCF_002879855.1 Trinickia soli
CCAGATGCAGCACGACCACCGAGTCCTTGCCGCCCGAAAACAGCAGCGCAGGCTTGCTGCACTCGGCCACGAGCTCGCGCAGGATGTGGATCGATTCCGCCTCGAGCCAGTCGAGGTGGTCCATGCGGGTCGTCGTGACCGTGAGCGGGGTCGTCGCGGAGGGTTCGAGAATCGTGCTCATGTTTACCGTTTTCCTTTCGTTGGCCTGCGAACCGCCCGGCGCCAATGCGCTCGATCCGGCCCTCGCGGCGCTCGGATGCTGCTGATGTCGCTGCCTGTGTGTCTGTCTGCGAATATCGTCGCCGGCGCTCAAGCCGACGTCGGCGCTTGCGTGGCGTTGGGCGCGAATTGAATGGTCGTCACATGCAGGCCACATTCTTTCGAATCGCGCGACTCCCACCACCAGCGCCCGGCCCGGCTGTCCTCGCCAGGCCGTACCGCACGCGTACACGGCTCGCAGCCGATACTCGGATAGCCGCGTGCATGCAGCGGATTGACGGGCACGTCGTAGGCCTTCAGATAAGCCCAGACTTCGCCTTCGCTCCAGTCCGCCAGCGGGTTGTACTTCGCGATGTTGCGCGTCGCGTCGTGCTCTTCCTCGTGCAGCTCGGCGCGCGTGACGGACTGCTCGCGACGCTGCCCCGTCACCCACGCATCGACGCCCGCGAGCGCGCGATTCAACGGCTCGACTTTGCGGATCTCACAGCAGCGCTTGCGCAGGTCGACGCTCTCATAAAAAGCGTTCAGGCCATGCGTGCCGACATACTCGTCTATGGCATCGGCTTGCGGATGAAGCTGCTCGATCTCATAACCGTAGCGCTCGCGCACACGGTCGATCATGCTCAGCGTTTCCGCATGCAGGCGGCCCGTGTTCAACGAAAAGATGCCGATCGGCAGCGCGTGCGACAAAATCGCGTGCGTCAGCACCATGTCCTCGGCGGCCAGGCTGCTGGCGAATTTGATCGTCGCGTGGCGTCCCGCGATGTCGGCCACGAACGCGTGCAGGCGCTCGATCTTCGCCTGCAGCGCCGCATCGTTCGGCGCAGCGGCCGGTGTCCGGTCCCCGCTCATGCCTGCGGCTCCGCTTCGAGCGCCGCACGGCGGCGGAACAACGGTTGCGGCGTATCGAATGCACCCTGGTACTTGACGGTGAATTCTTCGAACGCGCGCAGTGCGTCGTGAATGTCCTTGTCGGCGCGCACGGCGAACGCATCGAACCCGCAACGCGCCATGAAATTCAGCTGGTCGCGCAGCACGTCGCCGATCGCGCGCAACTCGCCACGCCAGCCGTAGCGCTCACGCAGCAGACGCGCGGTGCTGTAGCCGCGACCGTCGCGAAACACGGGAAAATCCACGCCGATCAACGAGATCTTGTCCAGATCGGCGGCGAGATCGGCCGGCTCGTCCTCGGGGGCGAGCCACACGCCCAGTGCATCTTTCGAACGCGAGGCGACGATCGCCTCGCGTGCCTGCTTCCAGAGCGAGAACGGCACGAGCACGCGGCCGGCGGGCAACGCGTGGATTGCGGGCAGCGTGCCGTCTTCGGCCGCGCGCACCACCGTCCAATCGTCGCGCACCACCGAGCGGTTTTTGATAATCGAAGTCATCTGCAAATATCCCTTTCTCGCCCGTGCTTACGCGTGCGCCGGCTGACGCGACGCGTAGACGCGTTCCTTGAACGGCGCCACGCCGATCCGATTGTAGGTGTCGATGAAGCGCTCGCCGTCGATACGGTTCTCGATGAAGGTATCGATGACTTTCGTCACGACGTCGGGCATCTCCTCCGCCGCGAACGACGGCCCGATCACGCGGCCCAGGCGCGCGCCTGCCGCGCCGTTGCCCTGCTCGCCGCCGAGCGTGACCTGATACCACTCCGAGCCGTCCTTATCGACGCCGAGAATCCCGATGTTGCCCACGTGGTGATGTCCGCACGAGTTGATGCAACCGGAGATGTTCAGCGACAGGTCGCCGAGGTCATACACGTAGTCGAGATCGGCGAACCGATCCTGAATCGCCTGCGCGATCGGCAACGACTTCGCATTCGCGAGCGAGCAGAAATCGCCGCCAGGGCACGCGATGATGTCGGTCAGCAAGCCCAGATTCGGCGTCGCGAATCCCTGCTTTTTCGCTTCTTCCCAGACGGCGAACAGATCGCGCTTCTTCACGTCCGCGAGAATCAGGTTTTGCTCGTGCGAGACGCGGATCTCACCGAACGAATACTTGTCGGCCCACTCGGCCACGGCTTCCATTTGCTCGGCGGTTGCATCGCCAGGCGCGCCCTTGGCGGGCTTGAGCGAGAGCGTCACGGCAGCGTAGCCGGGCACGCGGTGCGGGCGCAGATTGCGCTCGATCCAACGCGCAAATGCGCGGTTCTCGAGCAGATGCTTTTCGAACGACGCGTCGGTATCCGACAGCTTTTCGTACTGGGGCGGCTTGAAGTACTGGGCGACGCGATCGAATTCGGCCTGCGTCAGCGTCGACGGGCCATCCTTCAGGTGCTGCCATTCCTCTTCGACTTGCTGCGCGAACTTTTCGGGCCCGAGCGCCTTCACGAGAATCTTGATGCGCGCCTTGAACGTATTGTCGCGGCGACCGAAGCGGTTGTACACGCGCAGCACGGCTTCGCAGTAAGTCAGCAGATGCTGCCACGGCAGGTTTTCGCGAATCACCGCGCCAATGATCGGCGTACGGCCCAGGCCACCGCCGGCGAGAATCGCACAGACCACTTCGCCCGCCGCGTTCTTCGACAGATAGACGCCCAGATCGTGGATCTGCACGGCGATGCGGTCTTCCGTCGAGCCCGACACCGCGATCTTGAACTTGCGCGGCAACCAGCTGAATTCGGGGTGAAACGTCGACCATTGACGCAGGATCTCGGCCCACGGACGCGGATCGACGATCTCGTCGGGCGCCACCCCGGCGAATTGATCGGCCGTGATGTTGCGGATGTCGTTCCCAGACGTCTGGATGCCGTGCATCTGCACCGACGCCAGATCGGCCAGAAGATCGGGCGTTTCCTCGAGCTTGATCCAGTTGTACTGGATGTTCGTGCGCGTCGAGAAATGGCCGTAGCCGCGGTCGTACTTGCGGGCGATGTGCGCCAGCATGCGCAGTTGGTCGCTGCGCAGATTGCCGTACGGAATCGCGATCCGATGCATATACGCGTGGCGCTGCATGTAGAGGCCGTTCTGCAACCGCAACGAACGGAATTCGTCTTCGCTCAATTCGCCCGACAAACGGCGGCGGACCTGGTCGCGATACTGCGCGACGCGTTCGTCGACGATGGTCTGGTCGTACTGATCGTATTGATACATTCGCAACCTCAGTGGTGTTGCGCCGCCCTCGCGCGCGGCGCCCGAATCGCTATCGATGTCCGCGGTCGGCTATCGTTCAGGCCTTCCGCGCATGTGCTAATGACGAAAACAGCTATAGATATTGAAAAACGTCCGTTGATCGTAATAAACTGGCCTTATATTTCAAACGACTAAAAAATTCTTTCCTTATGTCAGTAGGGTTATAAATGAACCTGCACCAATTTCGGTTCGTGCGCGAGGCGGTCCGCCAAAACTTCAATCTGACGGAGGCGGCCAAGGCGTTGTACACCTCGCAGCCGGGCGTCTCGAAGGCGATCATCGAGCTCGAGGACGAACTGGGCGTCGAGATCTTCACGCGCCATGGGAAGCGGGTCCGGTCGCTGACGGAGCCGGGGCGGATCATCCTGGCGTCGGTCGAGCGGATCTTGCAGGAAGTCGAGAGCCTGAAGCGCATCGGCAAGGATTTCGCCGCGCAGGACCAGGGCAATCTCGTGATCGCCGCCACCCATACGCAGGCCCGTTACTCGCTGCCCGGCGCGATCGCCGAGTTCAAGAAGCGGTTCCCCAAGGTGCATCTGTCGATCCTGCAAGGCAGCCCGACCCAGGTTGCCGAAATGGTCATGCACGACCAGGCGGACATCGCCGTGGCCACCGAGGCGATTTCCTCATACAAGGAACTGGTGTCGCTGCCCTGTTTCCAGTGGCACCACGTGGCCGTGATGCTCGCCGACCATCCGCTGCTGGAGCGCAAGCAGCTCTCGCTCGAAGATCTGGCCCAATATCCGCTGATTACTTACGACAACGCGTTCGCGGGCCGCACGAAGATCAATCAGGCGTTCTCGCTGCGCGGGCTGTCGCCCGACATCGTGCTCGAGGCCATCGACGCCGACGTCATCAAGACCTACGTCGAACTGGGTCTCGGCGTGGGCATCATGGCCGACATCGCCTTCAATGCCGAGCGCGACCGCCACCTGCGGGCGATGCCGGTCGGCCATCTGTTCGGCAGCAACCTGACCCGCGTGGCGCTCAAGCAAGGCGCCTATTTGCGCAGTTACGTTTACACGCTGGTCGAACTGCTCTCGCCGACGCTCAATCGCAAGCTCATCGAGCAGGCGCTCAAGGGCGAGCATGAGAGCTACGAGCTTTGAAGCATCGTTGTTAAGTGCATCGACAAAGGCCGCGCCCGCATGGATGGGCCCGGCCGCCCCTTTCCCTTTGGAGACCCTCGCATGGCGTTGACCGCATCCCCGTTCGCCTCCCTTCGCCGCGCTGTCGCGCTCGCAGCTTTCGCGCTCGCTGGCGTCGCCCAGAGCGCCCCGGCTTTGGCCGATGTCAAAGTCGGCATCGATTTGTCGACGACGGGCCCCGCCGCCGTGATCGGCATCACGAGCAAAAATGCCATGCTGATGTGGCCGAAGACGATCGCCGGCCAGCGCGCGCAATACATCGTGCTCGACGACGGCTCGGACCCAGGCGCGGCCGTGCGCAACATCCGCAAGCTCATCAACGAAGACCACGTGGACGTGATCGTCGGACCCAACGTCACGCCGGCGGCGCTTGCCGCGCTCGATGCCGTGGCCGATTCGCACACGCCGATGATCACGCTGATCGGGTCGGCCAGCGTCGTCGAACCGCAGGAAGGCAAGCGCGTATGGGCATTCAAAATGGCGCAGACCGACAGCGCCATGGCCGACGTGATGACGCGCTACATGTCGAACCACGGCGTGAAGAGCGTCGGCTTCATCGGGTTCGCCGACAGCTACGGCGACAGCTGGCTCAAAGAATTTTCTACGTTTGCGAAGTTGCGGCACATCGAGCTCGTGGCGACGGAGCGTTATAACCGCACCGACTCGAGCGTGACCGGGCAGGTGCTCAAGCTCGTGGCCGCGCGGCCCGACGCGATCCTCGTGGCCGGGGCCGGCACGCCGGCCGTGCTGCCGCAGCGCGAGCTCATCGAACGGGGCTACAAGGGGGCGATCTATCAAACACATGGCATCGCCACGCCGGCATTCATCAAGCTCGGCGGCAAGGATGTCGAGGGCACGCTGTTCCCAACCCAGCCGGTTGTCGTTGCCCGCACGCTGCCGGCCGATCATCCGGCGAAGAAGGCCGCGCTGGCGTTCGTCAACGCTTATGAGGCGAAGTACGGGCCGGACAGCGTGACGCAATTCGCGGGCGACGCGGCCGGTGTGTATCCGCGGCTCGACGATGCCGTCGCACGTGCGCTCAAGACGGCGAAGCCCGGCACCGAAGCGTTTCGCGCGGCGCTGCGCACGGCGTTGGAGCAGGCGCACGAGCTTGTCGTGCCGAACGGCGTCGTCAATACGAGCGCGAGCGACCACGTGGGCCTCGATCAGCGCGCGAGCGTGATGGGGATCATCAAAGGCGGGAAGTTCGTTTATTTGAACCAATAACGGCAGCGCGGGCTGCAGCCGATTTTGCGCTGCCGCCCTTTTTCCTCGGGCGCGCTTGTCAGCCGCGCCGACTTGCGCCATAATCGCGCTCTTATCGCTCGGCGTTTCATGGCGCCGACACACCTGCCCAGGTGGTGAAACAGGTAGACGCAGGGGACTCAAAATCCCCCGCCGCAAGGCGTGCCGGTTCGAGTCCGGCCCTGGGCACCAAGAATTCCCGTCCCAAGCGCATTGATTCCCCAAACTTTCTGTCTGCTGCCGGCGTAAGTTCGCTTTGGCCCCGCGCTGCAACGATTGCGTCTTGCGGGTGGTGCCACCTGCCACGGCGCGCTTTGCGTCCCACAACAGCCTGTCTACCCCTGCGCTACCGCTTCGGGCGTTCGCGCGATCCCCAGACTCGTCCGATCGTTGGCCCGATTGAGCCGCAGCGCATGCCTCGCGCGTACCCTCTCGCTTTGTTTTTCAGCCCGGTGAACCGCGCGTGCCGCACTCCGGCAATCGACATGATTTTGGGGGATACAAAAATTTGTGTACGCCTTGTTTTTGGGGATACAATAATTTCGACGAGATTACCTTCGATCCCGTTAAACGCGATACGACGTTCCTGGAACGCGGGCTGGATTTCGGCGACGCGGCAACGGTCTTTCAAGGGAATACGTTGGATAGGGTCGACGATCGATTCGACTATGGCGAAGAACGGATCATCACGATCGGGCGGCTCGCCGGGCGCATGGTCATCGTCGTATGGACACAACGGGGCGACGCTCGCCACATTATTTCGATGAGGAAAGCAAATGAACGCGAGGAAAGGCGCTTTGGGCAGCGACTTGGCCAAGGTTGACGCACGTGGCGTGCGGGCTTCCGATTACGAGGAAATCCCGGAACTCGGCGATGAGTTCTTCGAGAAGGCGGACGAGCATCGCAGTGGCGTACTCGTCAAGCGCGGTCGAGGAAGGCCGCCCGGCGCCACCAAGATCCAGATGAATCTGCGCATCGATATCGACGTCATAGCGGCCTTCAAAGCGCAGGGGGAAGGCTGGCAGACGCGAATGAATCAGGCTTTGCGCGAATGGGCCAGTTCGCACGGCATGATGCGCTGACGATGTACCTCCAACATCCGGCCGCGGGCCCCTCCGGGCGCCCGCGGTCGATTGCGCAGCCGTCAGCAGCCGTCAGGCAGCCGTCGTCCCTACCGCTGTTCCTTCACCCGCGACACCAACTGCGTCGGACTCACGAACTGCAGCGCGATCAACACCCAGATCAGCGTAATGGCCATATAGATCATCGCCATCGCATCGATCGATTGCGGCGCGCGCACCCCGGTCGAAAACACCGCGTAGTACAGGGCGACGACGAGCGTCTGCGTGTCGGGCCCCGCCGTGAAGAACGTCAGCTCGAACATGCCGATCGTGCGCACGAGCACGAGCAATCCGGCTGCGAGCATCCCCGGCACGAGCAACGGCAACAGCACATGGCGGAAGTAGCGCAGCGTGTTCGCGCCGAAAATACGTGCGGCTGCTTCGAGGTTGGGGTCGATCTGTTCGATGAACGGCGTCATCACCAGAATCACGAACGGCAGCGCCGGGACGAGATTGGCCAATATCACGCCCGCCAGCGTACCGGCCAGCCCGACCTTGTACATCACCGTCGCCATCGGAATGCCGTACGTCACAGGCGGCACCATCAGCGGCAGCAGGAACGTCAGCATGGCGATGCGCTTGCCGGGGAAATTGGCCCGCGCGAGTGCATAAGCCGCCGGCACGCCGAGCGCGATCGACAACAGCACCACCGCTCCGACAACCTCAACCGTCACGCGCAGCACGCTCGACAGCTGAAAATCGCTCCATGCCTGCGCGTACCAATGCAGCGTGAAGCCCTGCGGCAGCAGCGTGCCGAACCAGCGCGTGCCGACCGAGTTGACGGCAACGGTGGCAATCAGCAACAGCACGTTGAGCAGAAAGAACCCCATGACGCCCCAGACGAGCGCCCGCCAAAGGCGACTGCCGATGCCTTCGGCATGCCTGCCGGGCTTGGCGTTCGATGCGCCGCGGCCGCTACGCGGCTCGGCCATCGACAGCGTGCCGGCGCCTTGATTATCGGTTGCCATCATCCCTTTCCTCCCGTCACGGGACCGGTATAGAAGAACCGGCGCGCGCCGAGCATGCCGGCCACGACGATCAATTGCACGAAGCCCATCACGATGGCGATCGTCGAAGCGAGCGAGTAGTCGTAGCTTTCGAACGCAGCCTCCGACGCCGCGATCGACATGACCCGCGTCGGGCCGGCCGGCGAACCGAGCAGCACCGCCGAAGGAAACACCGAGAACGCCTGCACGAACGAGAGACAGGCCGCCATCGTCAGCCCCGGCACGAGCAGCGGCAGATAGATCTGCCTGAACTGCTGCCACGGGCTCGCGCCGAGCGTGGCAGCCGCCCGTGCCAGCGTCGGGTCGATGCCCGTCACGTACGAGAGCGTGAGCAGGAACGCGAACGGAAACCCGGACACGATCAGCGAAATCAATACGCCCCAGTAGTTATGCGTGAGCCGCACTTCGTCACCGTACAGGTGCAGCGCCTGCACCGCTTGCGGAAACCAGCCGTTCGGCGAAAAGTACGTCAGCATGCCGTCGGCGATCAGCACCGTGCCGAGCGTCACCGGAATCACGAGCAGCGTCGTCACGAGCTTCTGATAGGGCGACTTGCGACGCAACGAGAACGCGACGGGCACCGAGACGCCGACGTTGATGATCGTCGCCGGCACGGCCAGTTTCAACGTGACGAAGATCGTCGGCCACATCGAACTGTCGGTGAAGAACGTCAGATAGTTGGCGAGCAGCCCGCCACCATTCATCGGTTCGAACGACAGCATCAAGCCGTAAGCGAACGGATAAATAAACAGCGCGACGATGAAGCCGAGCGCTGGCGTGACCAGCCAGCCCTTCGCGTCGCGCGGCCCCGATAACGTCACCGCGCTCATGATGCAGCCTCCGGGCGGTACACGAGCGCGCGCTCGCGCGAAATGGCCAGCGTCACACGTTCGCCTTGAACGAACTCGCCTTCGACGCGCGCCCACATCTTGCCGAACGGTGCGCTCACGAGCAGCAACGAGTCGCGCCCGCCGTATTCGACGACGTCGACATGCACTCCGAATGCGTTCGGCGTGCCTGCCTCGGCGCGGACGAGATCGTCGGGACGAATCGCGATCATCGCGCTCTTGCTCTCGAGCGCTTCCATCGGCGTGCCGACGAGTGGCACGCCGCCTGCCGACACTTCGACCGCTTCGCCGGCCGCGCGCTCGAGCGTGCAGGGCAACACATTGCGGTAACCCATGAAACGCGCGACATGAAGGTTCTTCGGCCGGCAATACACCTCTTTCGGGGAGGCGACCTGCTGCACGACGCCTTCCCTCATGACGACGATGCGGTCGGCCATCGATAGCGCCTCGTCCTGATCGTGCGTCACGTAGATCGTCGCGCGATCGAGCCCACCGTGAATGCGTCGAATCTCCGCACGCATTTCGATGCGCAGCTTCGTATCGAGGTTCGAAAGCGGCTCATCCATCAGCACCACGGGCGGCTCGATGACGATCGCACGCGCGATCGCGACACGCTGCTGCTGCCCGCCCGAGAGCTGTCCCGGCAGCTTGCTTTCATGGCCGACGAGCTGCACGAGCTGCAGCGCCGCGCGGGCGCGCCGCTCGATCTCGCTCTTGCCCATGCCGCGCATCTTCAAGCCGAAGCCGACGTTATCGAGCACCGACATGTGGGGGAACAGCGCGTAGTTCTGGAAGACCATGCCGAACCCACGCTTCTCGGGCGGCAGCACGTCGATGCGCTGGTCGTCGAGCCAGATTTCGCCGCCCGTCAGCGGCTGCAGACCGGCGATACAGTTCAGCGCCGTGGATTTGCCGCAGCCGGACGGTCCCAGCAACGCGATGAACTCACCGCGCTCGATATCGAGGTCGAGGCCTTTCAGTGCAGCCACCTGCTCGCCCTCGGCGTTCGCGAAGCTGCGGTGGACCGAACTGAGGCGCAACCGATCGAATGTATGCTTCATAGTGAATTTCCTAACTGACCTCTCGACATGTGGCCGGCTCGTCCGGCCACATGGATTTCGCTTGCCTGCTTACTTTGTCTTTTGCGCGCCGATCTCGCGGTCCCATTTCTGGAATGCCGCAACCATCTTGTCGGCCGGCAGCGGCAACGCGTTCGGATACTTCGCGATCCAGCCGCCGTACTCGGTTCGGCCATACTTCTCGAGGACGACCCGGCTCTTTTCCGGCGCATTCGAGTCCGTCAGCCCCTTGATCGCGGGACCGGGATAGAAGTAGCCGTCGTCGTACGTCATCGCCTGCTGCGCCGGCTCGAGCATGAAGTTGATCAGCTTGTAGAGCACGTCGAGCTTGGCCTTCGGCACGCCCTTCGGAATCACCATGTAGTGCGCGTCGTTGACCCACGTCATGTTGTCGAACGCCCCAACCCGGAAGTTGGCCGGCACCACGCCAAGCGCACGCGGATTGATGTCCCAGCCCGTCATCGTGACCGTCATGTCGCGCGAGCCTTCCCCCAGTTCCTTCATGACAGCCGACGTGCCGCCCGGATAGTAGGGAATGCACTCGTTGAGCTGTTTGAGGAACGCCCAGGTCTTGTCCCAGCCCTTGTCAGGATCCTTCGGATCCTTGTCGCCCAGCAAATAAGGCAGGCCCATCAGGAATGCGCGGCCCGGGCCCGAGTTGGCCGGACGTGCGTAGATCAGTTTGTTCGGGTGCGCCTTGCACCAGGCGAGCAACTGATCGGCCGTCCTGGGCACATCCTTCACATGGTCGGGGTTGTATTCGAGCAACGGGCCCGCCGGCGTGTAGGTCACTTCGACGCCATAGCCCTGGGCGAGATCCAACATCTTCCGGGCGCCCTCCGAATAGACACCCGGCACGCTCGGAAACTTCGCCGTGTCGGGCAGCAGCTTCATCCACAGATGCTGCTCGATGCCCGCCGCCAGCGCATCGGTGCCCGTCAAGACGAGATCGATGTCCGAACGGCCCGCGCCCTGCATCGCTTTGATCTTGCCCGGCAGCTGCGGCGCAGGTGCATTGGTGTACGTGATGTTGCTGACGAGATTCGGGTACTTCGCCTTGAACGCCTCGAAGCCGTCCTTCGTCAACGCGAGATTACCGGCGACGTCGACGATGTTCAGCGATACGGGGTCGGCGAAGCTGGCCGTCGCCATCACCGAAAAACTGAGCGCCGCAGCGATGCAGCCGATACGACGTGTGATTCTTGAACCTGCCATGTCTCCTCCAAAGGTTATCGGGATGACCCGTTTCGTAGATTCGTGTTGATGCTGCCGCCCTACATTTTTCGTCCGCCCCCCTGCCGCCTGCCTGCTTCCGACACCTCGTCCGGCAGGCGCAGCATCGGTTCTGGCAACCCCTTGACGCCGACGTCCAGCGCAAACGTCGCACCCGAGAGCGGATCGCCGTCGAGCCGGATCGACGTGACGAACAACGTGTCGAGCCGCGCCCCGCCGAACGCGCACATCGCCGGCTTCGCGACGGGCACCGCGATGCTGCGAGCGAGCTCGCCCGCCGGCGTGAAACGATGCACGACGCCGCCGTCGTTGCCGCAGATCCAGTAGCAACCGTCGGCATCGACCGCCGCCCCGTCCGGGCGGCCGAGGCCCGCCTGTTCCGGCATCTCGACGAACACGCGCTGCCCATGCGGCACGCCGTCATCGACGTCGTAATCGAACGACCAGATGATGCGGCGGCTCGGATGTGAATCGGACATGTACATCGTGCGACCATCCGGGCTGAAGGCCAGCCCGTTCGGCACGATCAATCCGTCGCACAACGTCTGCAACTTGCGCCGCCCCGCATCGAGCCGATACAAGCGCCCATGCGCGCGCGCAAGCGCGTTATCGCAAACCATCGTGCCGGCGAGAAAACGCCCCTGCCGGTCGCAGCGTCCATCGTTGAAGCGCATGCCTTCGCTCGCGTGGGACACCATCGCGAGACATTCCTCGGAAACGATCGGCGCGCCCGGCTCGGGATGCTGCATCAGATAGATGCCGGTCTCCATTGCCAGCGCGAGGCCGCCTTCGGCAACGAGCGCGAACGAACCGGCCATCTCCGGCAACGTCCACGCATGCGTGCGATCAGTGGATGCATCCCAGCGCCACAGCGTGCGCTCGACGATATCGGTCCAGTAAAGCGCCGCTTCGGACGCATGCCAGATTGGACATTCGCCTACGCCGCAACGCATCTCGCCGATCCGTTCGAGCGATACCGTACCGGTCATGGCCGTGAGTCTCCGAAAGGCCCTGCCGCGACGAACGCTCCGCCCTGGTAGACGCGCACGGGATCGTCCTCGCGCAGCGGCGGCTGCTCGCGCTCGATGCGCTCGCGCCAGGGCTCGCTGCTCTGCGTCGGCGCGTAGCCGAGGTGTGCGGCGTGCGCGTTGTCCCACCAACAGTCTCGATTCGCCGATACGCCGAAGACGATCGTGCAACCCACCTTCGGCACGAACATCGCGCGCCGCACCAGTTGCTCGAGATCGTCATAGCCGAGCCATGTACTGAGCATGCGCCGATCCTTCGGCTCGGGAAACGACGAACCGATGCGCAGGCACACGCTTTCGATGCCGTAGCGATCGAAGTAGAAGCGCGCGAGTTGTTCGCCGAACGCCTTGCTCAGGCCGTAATAGCTGTCGGGACGTGGCGGTGCCGCCGCGTCGATGACTTCGCCCTGGCGGTAAAAGCCCGTCACGTGATTGGAGCTCGCAAACACGATCCGGCCCACGCCATGTCGGCGCGCCGCTTCGTAAAGGTGATAGGCGCCCTGGATATTGGCCGGCAGCACTTCTTCGAACGGACGCTCGACCGAGACGCCGCCAAGATGAACGATCGCGTCGACACCGTCGACGAGTGCATCGACAGCCGCGGCGTCGGCCAGGTCGCAGACGATCGCTTCCTCGCCGGCACGCGGCTCGCCGAGCGAAGCGATGTCGGACACGCGCAGCACGTCGGCATAACGCGTGAGCCGTTCGCGCAGCACGCGGCCGAGGCCGCCCGCCGCGCCCGTCAACAGGATGCGGCCACAGTGCGTGCGAATGCCGTCCAACGGATCGGCGGGATGAGGCTGTTGCGTCATATCAGGTCACCGGCGCAGGGTTGAACAGAACGAGGTCGTTATGCAGACCGAGCTTGTCGGCGCACACCTGCCGACGGCCACTCGCCACGTCCAGAATCATGTGGAAAAGCTCCCAGCCGATATCGGCGATGCTCGCTTCGCCCGTCGCGATCCGCCCCGCATCGAGGTCGATCAGATCGTGCCAACGCTCGGACAACGCTTTGCGCGTCGAGACCTTGATCACGGGCGCCATCGCCAGACCGTAAGGCGTGCCGCGGCCCGTCGTGAACACCTGCAGGTTGATGCCGGACGCGAGCTGCAACGTGCCGCACACGAAATCGCTCGCGGGCGTGGCGGCGAAGATGAGGCCTTTGCGGCGCATTTTTTCACCGGGCCCGAGCACGTCCACGATCGGGCTCGTGCCCGATTTGACGATCGAGCCGAGCGCCTTCTCGACGACGTTCGAGAGACCGCCGCGCTTGTTGCCCGGCGACGGGTTGGCGCTACGATCGGCGCGGCCGCCGCTCAGATAGTCGTCGTACCAGGCCATCTCGCGCAGCAAGGCGCGACCGACGTCTTCATCGATTGCGCGCGGCGTCAGCAAATGAATGGCGTCGCGCACTTCGGTGACTTCCGAAAACATGACCGTGCCGCCCGCGCGCACGATCAGATCGGCCGCGAAGCCGACTGCCGGGTTCGCCGTCACGCCCGAGAATGCATCGCTGCCGCCGCACTGCACGCCGATGACGAGGTCCGACGCCGGGCACGTTTCGCGACGCCGTTCGTTCAGGCGCGCGAGCCGCTCGTCGGCCATCGCGAGGATGGCATCGACCATTGCACCGAATCCGTCGAAGGCTTCGTCTTGCAGCGACAGCACGGGCGATTGCGGCTTGCCGGCGACTTCGATCGGAATCCGCCCGCCTGGCGCGAGTTGCGAAGGCACCAGCCGCTCGGGCACGAGCTTTTCGCAGCCGAGGCCGATCACCATCACTTCGCCGCCGAAGTTGGGATTGACGGCGAGGTTTTGGAGCGTGCGGATCGGGACGATCGCGGCCGGCGCGTTGATCGCGACACCGCAGCCGTAGGTGTGGGTGAGCGCGACGACATCGTCGACGCTCGGATAGCGCGGCAACAGCTCGCGCTTGATGCGCGCGACGACATGGTCGGTGACGCCGGCCACGCACTGCACGCTCGTCATGATGCCGAGGACGTTCTTCGTGCCGACCGTGCCGTCGGCATTGCGATAGCCCTCGAACGTGTAGCCTTCGAGCTTCGGCGCTTCAGGCGCCTTGCGCGTCGCGAGCGGCAGCGCATCGAGCGCCGGCGGCTTGGGCAGTTCGACCGCGCTTTCATCGATCCAGCTGCCGCGCGCGAGCGGTTTCGCCGCATACCCGATGATCTCGCCGTAGCGCACGATCGCATCGCCCTGGTTCAGATCGGTCAGCGCGACCTTATGCCCTTGCGGCACGCCCTGCGCGAGCACGGTGCCGTCGTCGAGCACCGCGCCCGCGGCGAGGCCGCGCGCGTTCACGACGATCGCGACGTTGTCGCGTTCGTCCACGCGGATCGTCAGCGCACGATCGGCGGTGAGCTCGGACGCGGAAGTTGAAGCAGACATTGCAAAGGACTCCATCGTTTGTCGCGTTGTCACGGTGTTACGCTGCGTATCGGCGCACGTTCAACGCACGAGGCACGGACGCTTGTTGTCGAAGGTCCATCCCGGTATCAGGTACTGCATCGCCGCGGCGTCATCCCGGCTGCCGAGACCATGCTCGAGGTACAGCGCGTGTGCGCTCGCGAGCGCGGCTTCGTCGAGTTCGATGCCGAGCCCGCCGCGCGCCGGCACCGCCACCTTGCCTTGCTCGATCTTCAACGGTTCGCGCGTAAGGCGCTGACCGTCCTGCCAGATCCAGTGCGTGTCGATGGCCGTGATCTCGCCGGGCGCGGCGGCGGCCACCTGCGTAAACATAGCAAGCGAAATGTCGAAGTGATTGTTCGAGTGCGAGCCCCACGTCAGGCCCCATTCGGCGCACAGCTGCGCGACACGCACCGAACCGCGCATCGTCCAGAAGTGCGGATCGGCAAGCGGAATGTCGACGGCGCCAAGCGTCACGGCGTGACCGAGTTGGCGCCAGTCCGTGGCGATCATGTTCGTCGCGGTGCGCAGGCCCGTCGCACGGCGAAACTCGGCCATGACCTCGCGGCCCGAATAGCCGTTCTCCGCACCGCAGGGGTCTTCGGCATAGGCCAGCACGTCGCCTTTGCCGCGACACAGGCGCACCGCATCGGCAAGCGACCATGCGCCGTTCGGATCGAGCGTGATGCGCGCGTCGGGGAAACGTTCGGCGAGCGCCGTCACGGCTGCGATCTCGTCTTCGCCCGGCAACACGCCGCCCTTGAGCTTGAAGTCTTCAAAGCCATAACGCTCGTGCGCGGCCACGGCCAGCCGCACGACGGCCTCGGGCGTCAGCGCCGGTTCGTTGCGCAGATGAAACCACGGGTCGCCGGCATCGCTTTCGCTGCGGTAGTCGAGATCCGTGCGGGCGCGCTCGCCGACATAGAACAGATAGCCGAGCATCGGAACATGCGAGCGCTGCTGCCCTTCGCCGAGCAAAGCGGCCACGGGCACGTCGAGATGCTGTCCGAGCAGGTCGAGCAGCGCCGCCTCGATCGCGGTCACCGCATGCACGGTCACGCGCAGATCGAACGTCTGCGTGCCGCGTCCGCCCACATCGCGATCGGCAAAACGCCGGCGCACGCTGGCGAGCACGTCCTGCCAGCGGCCGAGCGATGCGCCCACCACGAGCGCAGCCGCCTCTTCGAGCGTCCTGCGAATCGCTTCGCCGCCCGGCACTTCACCGAGCCCCGTGCGTCCATCGCTGTCCTCGAGAATGACGATGTTGCGCGTAAAAAACGGCCCATGCGCGCCGCTCAGATTCAGCAGCATGCTGTCGCGCCCGGCCACGGGCACGACGCGCATGCGCTTGACCACCGGGGTTTGCGAGGTCGGGGAAGACATCGTCGGATTCGTCATTGCGTGTTGCTCATCGTGTTCAGGTTCATTCGGCGGCGAAGTAGTCTCGCCTCGCCGCCACTTCAACGCGGCTTCGCGGCATTGGAGCCCGCGCGCACGGCTTTGCCGAAGCTCGGCCGCTTCGGATCGTAGGTCCAGCCAGGCACGAGATAGCGCATCGCGACGGCGTCGTCGCGTGCGCCGCTGCCGAGCGAGCGATAAAGCGCATGCGCTTGCTCGACGCGCTCGAGGTCGATCTCGATGCCCAGCCCCGGCCGCTGCGGCACGGCCACCTGCCCCGCTTCGATCGCGAACGGTTCGCGCGTCAGACGCTCCGCGCCTTCCTGCCAGATCCAGTGCGTGTCGATCGCCGTGATCGGTCCCGGCGCGGCCGCGGCCACGTGCGTGAACATGGCGAGCGACACATCGAAGTGGTTGTTCGAGTGCGAGCCCCACGTCAGCCCGACTTCGCTGCACAGCTGGGCCACGCGCACCGAGCCCTGCATCGTCCAGAAGTGCGGATCGGCCAGCGGAATGTCGATGGCGCCCAGCACGAGCGCGTGCCCCAGCTGACGCCAATCGGTGGCGATCATGTTCGTGGCCGTCGGGATGCCCGTCGCGCGCCGGAACTCGGCCATCGTCTCGCGTCCCGAGTAACCGTGCTCGGGACCGCAAGGGTCTTCGGCATAACCGAGCAGGTGCGCCTGCCCCCGACAGAGCGCGATCGCTTCGTCGAGCGACCATGCGCCGTTCGGATCGAGCGTCGCACGCGCATTCGGAAACCGCGCCTTGAGCGCCGCGACCGCTTCCATTTCCTCGGCGCCGTCCATCACGCCGCCTTTCAACTTGAAGTCGGTAAAGCCGTAGCGTTCGGTCGCCGCTTCGGCAAGTCGGGCAATCGCCGCAGGCGTCATCGCGCTTTCATGGCGCAGACGCAGCCATTCGTCGCGCGCACCCGTACCGTCGACATACGGCAGGTCCGTCTTCGTGCGATCGCCGATGTAGAACAGATAGGCGAGCATCGGCACGCGCTCGCGTTGCTGACCGCTGCCGAGCAGTTCGGCAACGGGCACCTGCAGGCATTGCCCGAGCAGATCGAGCAACGCCGCCTCGACCGCGGTCAACACGTTGTCCATACGCAGGTTGATCTCGTGCGGCTGACGCAATACGGCCGTCTCCGCCTCCGATCCGACTTCATAGACCGTGCCCCGATGCGCCTCGCCGCCGCCGGCGAGTGCGCGACGGATGGCGTTCAGGGTCCCGTTCATGCGCCCGAGCTCGCTGCCGATCACGAGCGGTGCAACGCGTTCGAGCGCGCTGCGAATCCCTTCGCCGCCCGGCACTTCGCCGGCGCCCATGCGCCCGGCCGAATCGGTCAGCAGCACGAGGTTGCGCGTGAAGAACGGCGCGTGCGCGCCGCACAGATTGAGCAGCATGCTGTCGCGGCCCGCGACGGGAATGACGCGCATGCCCGTCACGCGCGGCGTGCCGCTATGCGTGCGCGAATCGGTCGTTTGGCGGTCCACCTTGATGCCTCTCCTTTTTGCGATTTCGAGCAGTTCGATCAATTCGACGCAGGCAGGGCGCCGAGCTTCACGCGCTCGATCTTCCCGACCATGAACAGATAGCAGACGCATGCGACGAGGCCATGCAGGCCGACGAAGACCAGCGCCCCGTTGAACGATCCCGTGTGCCCCACGATATAGCCGACTGCGATCGGCGTCGTGATGCTCGACAGATTGCCGAACGTATTCATCAACGCACCGCTCAATCCCGCGATCTCCTTGGGCGCAGTGTCGGAGTTGACGGCCCAACCGAGCGCGCCGAGCCCCTTGCCGAAAAAGGCGAGCGCCATCACGGCCACGACGATGGCCTGCGCATCGACATAGTTGCAGATCACCATGCTCATCGACAGC
Organism: Trinickia soli; assembly: GCF_002879855.1. Classification (GTDB taxonomy): domain Bacteria; phylum Pseudomonadota; class Gammaproteobacteria; order Burkholderiales; family Burkholderiaceae; genus Trinickia; species Trinickia soli. Next base: position 17,783 of record NZ_PNYB01000040.1, read on the forward strand.
AGCATGCCGAGAACGATCGGCACTTTGCGCGCCACCGACAGCGACGAGCCGCGCCGCAACAATGCATCGGAGACGATGCCGCCGAGAATGCCGCCGAGGAACCCGGCGATCGCGGGCACCGATGCGACGAAACCGGCCTTCAGGATCGACATGCCGCGGGCCTGCACGAGGTAGACCGGAAACCACGAGATGAAGAAGTAGGTGAGCGCGTTGATGCAGTACTGCGCGAGATAGATGCCCATCAACATCCGGCTGCGCAGCAGCTGCCTGATGTGACGCAGATCGGGGCCTTGCTTCTTCGCTACGCCGCGCTCGCCGCGGTCGAGATCGACGAGCCCGCCGCCTGCTTCGATGTATTCGATCTCGGCGCGATTGACGCCCGGGTGTTCCCTCGGGTCTTTCATGAACAGGCGCCATGCGATTGCCATGACGATGCCGAGCACGCCCATGACGATGAACACCGCGTGCCAGCCGAACGCATGCACGAGCCAACCCATCAACGGCGCGAAGATGACCGTCGCCGCATACTGGGCCGAATTGAAAATGGCGGAGGCGGTGCCGCGTTCGTTGGCGGGAAACCACGCGGCCACGATACGGCTGTTGGCCGGGAACGAAGGGGCTTCAGCAAAACCGACGAGAAAGCGCAGCGCGAACATCGCCGCGATCGCCGCGGCGCCCGCGAGAAAACCGATCGTCCCTTGCAGCAGCGTGAACACCGACCACAGAAAGATGCTCGCGCCGTACACGCGTCGGGAGCCGAAGCGGTCGAGCAGCCATCCGCCCGGCAACTGGGCGATCACATACGACCAGCCGAATGCCGAGAAGATAAAGCCCAGCGACACCGCGTCGATGCCGAAATCCTTTTGCATGGCCGAGCCCGCGATCGAAATGCTCGCGCGGTCGGCGTAGTTGATCGTCGTCGCGATGAACAGCATCGCGAGAACCAGGTAGCGCACGCGCGTTGCACGCAGTGCTTGCGGCACCGCCGTCGCGCCCGCCGTCGTGGTCTTGGTTTGCATCGTCCCCTCCTTCGCTCGCGCTTGCTGACGCGCCGCGGCCGAGTATGTCGTCCGGGCTCGACAGTCCCGGTTTTATGGAGCGGCACGTCATGCGCGCCGCCTTCTGCGCTTCGGCTTCTTTAAGCGATGCGCGCGATGAGCGTTTTCAGCTCGGCCTGCTCGGCTTCGGTCAAATCGGTCAGCGGTGCGCGCACAGGCCCCGCGCTGCGCCCGATCGCTTTCATGCCGGCCTTTACGATCGACACGGCGTAGCCACGTTTGCGGTTGCGCAAGCCGATATACGGCAGCACGAACGTGTTCAGATCGGCGTAGACCTTCGTGTGATTGCCCGCACGGACGGCCGCATAGAAGTCGAGCGCGAAATCGGGCACGAAATTGAAGATCGCCGACGAATACGTCGTCACGCCCAACGTGAGGTACGGCAAGGCGAACGTTTCAGCCGTGGGCAAGCCGCCGACGTAGGTGAAGCGATCGCCCAGACGCGCATGAATGCGCGTCATCAGTTCCAGATCGCCGATGCCGTCCTTGAAGCCGACGAGGTTCGGGCAACGTTCTGCGAGACGCTCGAGCGTCACTTCGTCGAGCACCTGATTGGCACGGTTGTAGACGATCACGCCCAGGCGCGTCGATTTGCAGACCTGTTCGACGTGCGCGGCGATGCCGTCGGCCGGCGCTTCGGTCAGATACGGCGGCAACAGCAGGATGCCGTCGGCGCCGGCCGCTTCGGCCGACGCGCAAAGCGCCTTGGCCATCGCCGTGCCGTAGCCGGCCGGCGCGATGACGGGAACGCGCCCGCCCGTCTGCTCGACCGCGGCGCGTACGACGCGCTCGACTTCAAGCGGTGTCAGCGAGAAGAACTCGCCCGTGCCGCCTGCCGCGAACAGACCGGCGGCCGGATGACCCAACAGCCAATCGAGATTCGCGCGATAAGCGGCCTCGTCGAATGAGAAATCGTCCTTGAAATGCGTGACGGGAAACGAGAGCAAACCGGTGCCGATCTGGTGTGCGAATTCGGTGGGCGTGTAACGTGACATGGCGGCGTGGCGCAAGAAAGCGTTAAGTGGTTGAACTTCAATGGGACGATTCTTGCACCGTGAACGATTCACGTCCAAGATAACGAATGTTTCGATTGATTCAGGTTTTGTATCGATGTTCGAACTCAGCCAGCTACGCTGCTTCGTTGCCGTCGCCGAAGAGCTTCACTTTGGCCGCGCCGCGGAACGGCTTCACATGACGCAGCCGCCGCTTTCGCGGCAAATCCGCCTGCTCGAGCATCAGGTGGGCACGGAACTCGTCGCGCGCTCGAGCCGCTCGGTCAAGCTCACGGCCGCCGGCCGCAGCTTTTTGCCCGATGCCGCGCGCATCCTGCGCCTGGCGGACGAAGCCGCGGCTACCGCCCGCCGGGTGGCGGCCGGCTCCTCGGGCACGCTCGCGATCGGCTTTACCGCATCGGTCGGCTACGGCGTGCTACCTGCGCTCGTCAGTGCCGTGCGCGCGGGCTCGCCCGGAGTCAGGCTGACGTTGAAAGAAATGGTGAGCGGCGCGCAGTTGGAAGCGCTCGACGCGCGCGAGATCGATTTCGGCCTGTTGCGGCCGCCCGTCGAGCACGGAGAGTTGGTCGACCGCCCGTGTCCCAACGACGCCCTGGTGCTGGCGCTGCCGGCGGCGGCGGCTAAGGAATGGCCGACGCGGCCGACGCTGGCCGACTGCGAAGGCCGGCCGCTGTTGATGTATTCGCCGTATGAAGCGCGCTACTTCCACCAGCTCGTGAGCGCTCTGCTGGAGCGCGCGGGCGTACTGCCCGACATCGTCGAGTACGTGAGCCAGATCCACTCGATGCTTGCGCTCGTGCGCGCCGGGATCGGCGTGGCGCTGATCCCCGCGGCGGCGGCGATGCTGCACTTCAAAGGCGTGACGTACCGGCCGGTCCGCACGACGCCGCTCAAGCCCGTGGAGCTGCGCTTCGTCTATCGCAAGGACAACGACAACCCCGTCTTCAGTGCGCTGAAGGACGATTTGCACAAGGCTTTGGCGCGCGCTCGCTAAAGGCCTGCGCCGTCGCGTCATGCGTTCACTTCATGCCCTCACTTCACGGTGAACCGGTAATGACCCTGCGTGCGATGGCCGTCCTCGGCCACCGCCACCCACGACACCGTGTAATCACCCGGCTTCAACGCTTGCAGCGCGACCGTCATATGCTTTTTGTCGCCGGCATCGACGCTCGATCTGCCGCTCGTCACCGATTTGCCGTGTGCATCGGCCACCTGCAAGACGCTGAAGGCGGGCTCGAGCGCGTCGTCGAATTCGATCGACACCTGCTTCTGGTCCGCGCCGACTGTCGCGCCAACGCCCGGCGTTTGCTGCTTGGGATGCGCATGCGCCCATGCCGATTGAGCAAGCACCGACGCTGCAGCGGCTGCAAGGGCAATTTTCAACAAAGAGATCAAGGACGTTTTCATGGTGGTATCGGGCGGGAATGCACGTCAGCCGAGCCGTGGCCATCGGAAACTCCACGACGGGTCCGCTGGCCCGCGGTCTGGAATCCGTAGGACGAAACCTCCCGATTATCGGCGAGGCCAACCGCCTGGGGCAAGGCGGGCGCGGCCCGATACGACATCGACGCCGGCTTGGAACGGTCGTGGGGCGCGTCGAGCGGCCGTCGGCGACCCTCCCCACCGGGCGTACAATCGCGGCCATTCCGATTCCGCGCGCGCCATGGACCTCGAACGCATTCTCTTTTCTCAGGGCTTCGGCTCACGACGTCAGTGTCGGGCATTGATCGCCGAAGGACGTGTCGCCATCGGCGGCAGCATACAAACCGACGCAGACGCCGATTTCCCGATCGATGACCTGAGGTTCGACGTCGACGGCACCACGTGGCGCTACCGCGAGCGTGCTTACCTGATGCTCAACAAGCCTGCGGGCTACGAGTGTTCGCGCGAGCCGCAGCATCACTTGAGCGTATTCGGCCTGTTGCCGACGCAGCTGGCCACGCGTGGCGTGCAATGCGTCGGCCGTCTCGACGAGGACACGACAGGACTTTTGCTGCTATCGGACGACGGTCAATTCGTCCACGCCTTCACGTCTCCGAAACGCAAGGTGCCGAAGACGTACCTCGCTACGACGCGTCACCCGCTCGACGAACGGCAACTGCAGGCATTGCGCGAAGGCGTCCTGCTGCACGGAGAAAAAACGCCGATTGCAGCGGCCGCGGCCGCCATGCGCGACGAACGGCAACTCGAGATCACCGTCAACGAAGGCAAATACCATCAGGTCAAGCGCATGATCGCGGCGGCCGGCAATCGTTGCGAGGCGTTGCACAGGGAGCGGATCGGCGGCCTCGCCTTGCCGGAGACGCTGGCCCCCGGGACATGGCAATGGCTCGGCGAAGCTGAACTGCAAGCGCTGCGCGCCGCGTAAGCCGATCCAAGGACCGCGCCGCAGAGCGGCATCGTGCGATGCCGCACGCTGAGGTTGCATCGATGGCCCATATCGGGTCTGCCCCCTATGGGGTAGGCCCGCCCTCGCGCCTATACTTTCTACAAACGAAAGCGGATCGGCGCCACGCGCGCCGATCCGCCCAAAGAAGGGTTTGGAGGGAGGAGGCGCATCGTGGTCATCAACGGCACGTTCGAGATTTCGTACGTGGTGCTCGTGTTTGCCGCGCTCGGAGCGATTCTGATCGGCGCGCTGCTGGCGGTCATGCACGTTCGGCGCCAATATCACCCCAATCTGATCGGCGCGTTGATTGGCGCGCTGCTGTGCTTCCTGCTGCTGGAAGCCTTGCCGACGCTCATTTGACGTCAGGCGCGCCGCTCGGGACACCGCGCAGGAAATCGTCGACGGTCGGATAGCGCAGCACCACGCGCAACTCGCGCCGTAGACGCGCGTTCGATAAGCGCCGCGACTCGCGCATGAAAGACAGCACCATCGGGTCGAGCGTCTGCTCGGCCGTCCCCCTCGAGATGCGCGGCACGTGCGGCAATCCGAACGCATCGGCCACCCGATCGAAATACGTCCCCATCTTCAGCACCGTATCGTCCGACGCATGGACGACTCGCCCGATGCGCCCATGCTCCGCCACGCGCACCATGATGGCGGCGAGATCGTCGGCGTGGATATGGTTCGTGTAGACGTCGTCAGCGTCGACCAGCGCCGGCTTGCCCTGATGAATGCGCGCGAGCGGGAGTCGATCTTGCGCATAAATGCCCGGAATGCGAACGATGCTGGCCGCCGTCGTCCCTCGCACATTGGCGCGCCGCAACCGCCGTTCGGCCGCCACCCGCCGCTTCGCACGCGCATTGGCAGGCCGCACGGGCCGCGTCTCGTCGATCAGCGCGCCGGCGCAATCGCCGTACACGCCCGTGGTGCTCGCGTAGACCACGCGCACGCGAACGGACCGTCCGGCCGCCAGGGGGGGCTCGGGTACAATACGCCGGTTCAGTGACGAGCGCGCCGGGCGATTGCCGCAGGCAGGCCAGCGCAACGCGCGCTCGTGCGATGCCGCGAACGCTGTGCGCATGCGCCGTGTCCTCGATGTCGAACCCCGCGCGGCCCGGTAGCGCGCCCGCGTGCCGAGCGCCGCGATCAAGGCTTGCGTACGGGGGTCGTCGGCGCCCGTCGAGGGCGGCGGTGCAAGGTGCAGGACGGTTCGAGCGATGCCTGCCAAACGGCGTAGGCTGCGTGGCGCATCGAGATCGCCGACAATTGGCGTAAGCCCGTGAGCGCGCAACGATGTGGCGCGCTCAGGGCGCGTCGTCAACGCAATGACGCGCGGCTGTGTAGCACGTGCGAGCAGACGCTGCGCGCATCGCAATCCGACATCGCCGCACCCGACGATCAACACGCGGGGCCGGCGCAAGATTCGTGTGGCTTTCATTTGCGCGCATTGTAGCGGTCAGCCGCGAAGCGCGCTTTGCCGCAACGGTTTTTTGATTTTTCGTTTCGATCGAGCTATGGCATACAACGTAACGATCCGGCAAAGCGGCCGGCAGTTTCAAGTAGAACCCGACGAACCCGTGCTGACGGCCGCCCTGCGACAAGGTGTCGGCGTCCCGTACGGTTGCAAGAACGGAGCATGCGGCTCATGCAAAGGCTCGGTCGTCTCGGGCGAGATCGAACAGCGCGCGCACTCGTCGTCGGCGCTCTCGAACGATGAGAAAACGCGCGGCATGGCGCTCTTCTGCTGCGCCACGGCCCAATCCGACCTCGTCATCGACGTGCGCGAAATCGCGGGCGTCGGCGATGTCCAGGTCAAAAAGCTGCCGTGCCGCGTCAACGCGCTCGAGCGCCGGGCCGACGACGTCATCGTGCTGAAGCTGCAATTGCCCGCCAACGAACGCCTTCAGTATCTGGCAGGTCAATACATCGAATTCATCCTGAAGGACGGCAAGCGCCGCAGCTATTCGATGGCGAGCGCGCCGAACCAGGAAGGCCCGATCGAGCTGCATATCCGCCATATGCCCGGCGGCGTGTTCACCGATCACGTCTTCAACACGATGAAGGAGCGCGACATCCTTCGTTTCGAAGGACCGCTCGGCACCTTCTTCCTGCGCGAAGATTCCGACAAGCCGATCGTACTGCTCGCTTCCGGCACGGGCTTCGCCCCGATCAAGGCCATCGCCGAACACGCCTTCTTCAAGAACATCGAGCGGCCGATCACGCTCTACTGGGGCGCGCGCCGCAAGCAAGACATCTACATGCTCGAACTTGCCGAAGGCTGGACCCGGGATCACCCGAACTTCAAGTTCGTGCCGGTCCTGTCCGAGCCCGACGCGGGCGACCACTGGACGGGCCGAACGGGCTTCGTGCATCGTGCCGTGATCGAAGATCTGCCCGATCTGTCGGGCTATCAGGTCTATGCGTGCGGCGCACCGGTGATGGTCGAATCGGCGTTGCGCGATTTCACGGCCCACCACCAGTTGCCGGCCGACGAGTTTTACGCCGATTCGTTCACGAGCGAAGCCGACCTCGTCAACGCCGTTTGACGTTGCGCCGGCTGATGGCCGGCGTCCGCGCCGACTGGGAAAAAAATGCGACAGCCGAGGCTTTGCTGCGATTGCATCGTCATGCTCATTGTCGTATTCTTGCGCCCATGACCCGCCACCTGTCCGCCCTCCGACGTCGCCGCTCGCTACCCGCAAGGGAAGCCGTCGGCTCATAGCGGACGCGCACCTCGCCACGCAACAGTCAAGCGAGGGGCGCAATCGGTCAAACCGCGAAAGCCACGGACTACCGTGGCTTTTTTCATTTCTCCCTCACCCTTTCTTCATTTATCGCGGAGCCGTGCCATGCAATCGTCAGATAACCCGATGCAGTCGCTGATGTACATCACCAACCGGCCGGACATCGTTTTCACGCGCGGCTCGGGCTCGTGGATCTTCGACAGCGAAGGCAAGCGCTACCTCGATTTCATTCAAGGCTGGGCCGTCAACAGCCTCGGGCACTGCCACCCCGCGATGATCGAAGCGCTGGAGAAGCAGGCGCGCGCGCTCATCAATCCCTCGCCGGCGTTCTACAACGAACCGATGGCCAATCTCGCCACGCTGCTGACCGGGCATAGCGTCTTCGACAAAGTCTTTTTCGCCAACAGCGGCGCCGAAGCGAACGAAGGTGCGATCAAGCTCGCGCGCAAGTGGGGCAAGAAGTTCAAGAACGGCGCCTACGAGATCATCACCTTCGACCACAGCTTCCACGGTCGCACGATCGCGACGATGTCGGCGAGCGGCAAGCCGGGTTGGGATACGCTTTATGCCCCGCAGGTGCCGGGCTTTCCGAAGGCTGAATTGAACGACATTGCATCGGTCGAGAAGCTGATCGGAGAGAAGACGGTCGCGGTCATGCTCGAGCCGATTCAAGGCGAAGGCGGCGTGATTCCGGCTACGCGCGAGTTCATGCGCGAGTTGCGCGAGCTGACGCAACGCCACGGCCTGCTGCTGATCGTCGACGAAGTGCAAAGCGGATGCGGCCGCGCCGGCACGTTGTTCGCCTATGAGCTCGCCGGGATCGAGCCGGACATCATGACGCTCGGCAAAGGCATCGGCGGCGGCGTGCCGCTCGCGGCGCTGCTGTCGAAAGCCGAGGTTGCCGTGTTCGAAGCGGGCGATCAAGGCGGCACCTACAACGGCAATCCGCTCATGGCGGCCGTCGGCCATGCTGTGATCAAAACGCTCGTCACGCCCGGCTTTCTCGAAAGCGTGCGCGCGCGTGGAGCATATCTGCGCGAGAAACTGCTCGAACTGTCGGCCGAACGCGGCTTCGAAGGCGAGCGCGGCGAAGGGCTGCTACGCGCCCTGCTGCTCGGCAAGGACATCGGGCCGCAGATCGTGGAGAAGGCGCGCGAGCTGCAGCCGACAGGCCTGCTGCTCAATGCGGCACGGCCGAATCTGCTGCGCTTCATGCCGGCGCTGAACGTGACCGACGACGAAATCGATCAGATGATGGCGATGCTGCGCACGGTGCTCGATTCGCTCTGAGCGCACTGCGCGAAGCAACAGGCGCGCGCATCCCGCCGCCGCGCGCCGCCCCGGAAAAAAAACCGCATGCGCTCACACGCATGCGGTTTTTGCGTTCTTCGGCCCGGGTGGGCCGAAGCAACAGGCTTACATCGCCACCTTGTTGATGAAACTGCGCTTGCCTTCCTTATAGCCGTAGATCGAGATGACGCCGTGCTTGAGGTCGCCCTTCGCATCGAACGTCGTCTCGCCAATGACGCCCTTGTAGTCGGTCGTGGGCATGGCGGCAAGGATCTTCGCCGGATCGACCGAGTTCGCACGCTTCATCGCGTCGACGATGATGTAGACGGCATCGTACGTGTACGGCGAATACAGCACGACGTCCTGGCCGTAACGCTGCTTGTATTTGGTTGCAAATGCAGCGCCTCCGGCCATCTGATCCAGGCCGATGCCGGCTTGCGAGCAGATGATGTTGTCGGCAGCGGGGCCGGCCAGGTCGGCGATATTGGCCGTGCAAACGCCGTCGCCGGCGAGGATCTTCGCACGCAGGCCAAGCTGCCTGGCTTGCTTGGCGAACGGGCCGCCCGTGGCGTCCATGGCGCCAACCATGATCGCGTCGGGGTTCTCGCCCTTGATCTTCGTCAGGATCGCGCGGAAATCGACGGCCTTATCGTTCGTCGCGTCATGCGACACGACCGTCAGGCCCGCTGCCTTCGCCGCCTTTTCGAACTCTTGCGCAAGACCTTGGCCGTATGCCGTCGAATCGTCGACGATGGCAACCTTCTTCACGCCCATCGACTTCGCCGCATAGTTGGCCAGCGCCGGACCTTGCTGCGCGTCGGTCGCGACGACGCGGTAGGTCGTCTTGAAGCCTTGCAGCGTGAACTTCGGATTCGTTGCCGACGGCGAGATCTGCACGATGCCGGCATCGCTGTAGATCTTCGACGCGGGGATCGACGTGCCCGACGTCTCGTGACCGACGACCGCGACCACCTTGTCGTCGACGAGTTTTTGCGCAACCTGCGTGGCTTGACGCGGGTCGCCCGCGTCGTCTTGCGGATCGAGTTCGAGCGTGACCTTCTGACCGCCGATCACGAGGCCCTTCTTATTGATCTCTTCGATCGCCAGACGTGCGCCGTTTTCGTTGTCCTTGCCCTGGTGAGCCGAACCGCCCGTCAGCGGCGCGACGTGACCGATCTTGACGGTCGTGTCGGCGTGCGCGACGTTGCAAAGTGCGAAAGAAAGCGCGGCTGCTGCCGCGCTGCCGGTGAGAAGCGACTTGTACACTGTTGTAATCCCTATTTTTTTTGGGTTTTAGAACGACACTGCTACGGGCCGTGGCAGCCCTTTTGACGGCGCCCGTGCTGAGAAGCACGGGCGCGCGAGAGGATGGCATTGCTCGCCGGGTAGTCGGCCGGCTTGTCGGCCGACTACCCGCCGGCTTACTCGCCCAGGTACGCGGCCCGCACCTTCGGATCGTCGAGCATTTGCTTGGCATCGCCCGACATGGTGACCATACCGGAATCCATCACATAGCCGCGGTTAGCCGCTTGCAACGCGAGGCGCGCGTTCTGCTCCACGAGCAGCACGGTGAGGCCTTCCTTCGAAATGTCGCGCACGACTTCGAAGATCTTCTCCACCATGATCGGCGACAGACCCATCGAGGGCTCGTCAAGCAACAGCAGCTTCGGACGGCTGATGATCGCGCGCGCCATCGCCAGCATCTGTTGCTCGCCGCCCGAGAGCGTGCCCGCGAGCTGCGTGGCCCGCTCCTTCAGACGCGGGAAGTAGC
>NZ_PNYB01000041.1 GCF_002879855.1 Trinickia soli
GGCGATACGCGTACCACAAGCATCTGCTCACAAGCTACGAGACGCCTGCTGGTGCCACGTTCGTGTCTGAGTGGCAGGGCGATACGCCTTCCGCGCGCTGTGTGCGAACCTATGGCTACACGCGGGACGAGGACGGTAAGCCCATCGTAACGCGCGAGACGCGGCTCGAATATTTGCCGGCCGCGCAGAGGACGCGAGTCACGGATGCCTTGGGCAATGCGACGACGTACCGTTACAACGGACTGTGGGCGATCGACGAGGTCATTCATCCGGACGGCAGCACGGAGAGCACTGAGTTCGACGAAAAGGGAAATGTCTCAGCGCGCGTTGATCCGTTGGGGCGCAAGACGCAAATCGTCAGCGACGAACGCGGCAATCCAATCGCGATTCGTGACGCTGCAGGCTATCTGACGCGGATTGAGTACAACGACCAGAACCTGCCCACGCGCATCACCGACCCGGCCGGCCAGATCTGGCAGCGCGAATACGATGGGCAGGGCCATCTGATCAAGGAAATCGACCCGCTCGGAAACACAACGTCAACCGAATTCGAACAGGGGCTGCCGGTTGCACGCACCGACGCGTTGGGCAACGTCACCCGCATGCAGTGGAATGACGCGGGTCTCCTGGTTGCGCACACCGACTGCTCGGGGTTCACGACGCACTACGCCTACGATGACTTCGGTCGGCAAATCAGCCAGACCAATGCGCTCGGACAGACCAGCAAGACGCGGCTAAACGCAGCGGGACAGCCGACGATGATCGAGCCGGCTGGATTGGGACGTTGGCAGATCGCGTACGACGACGCAGGGCGATCGATTGCCCATACCGATCCGCTCGGGCGCACCGAACACGTCGAATGGGATGCTTACGAGCGGCCGCTTGGCGTGACCGACGCCGCTGGCGGGACGCATCGATTCGAATGCGACGGTCTCGGCAGGTTGGCGGTCCTAACCAACCCGAAGGGGGAGCGCTGTACCTTTGCTTACGATGCACGTGGAGGCCTTGCCGAGCAGATCGGCTTCGATGGCCGGCGCCAGCAGTTCCGCTATAACACGGCGGGCGAAATGGTCGAGCGAATCGATTCTGGCCAGGACGGGCAACTGACGACGATGCTGCTCTACGATAACCGCGGGAACTTGATTGAGCGGCGGTTCGGCGACGGTACGCAGACCACGTTCGCTTATGACGAGCGTGGGCTGCCCACACAGGCACGCCATCAGCCTCCCGTAGGCGAGGCGTCGCAAATCACGTACGAGTACGATGCCGCCGGGCGAAGCACGGCGGAAATCCAGGCGCATCACGGGCGAGTATGGCGGCTGCAGCACCAGCTCGATGCGCTGGGCAATCGGAGCGAGACGCATATCCCCGGCGCGGGCACCCTGGCTTGGCAGCGCTACGGCAGCGGTCATGTTCACGGCATCCTGCTCGATGGCGTGTCGCTCGCGAGCTTCGAGCGCGACGCATTGCATCGCACGATCCTCAATACGCAAGGATCGATTGCGCAGCTTCTGGCATACACCGAGGCGGGACATATTGCGTCCCAACGACTGCAGGATCTGGACGAGCGTGGCCAACCGCGTGCGGAGCCGCGGCCGTGGCGAGCGTGGGAGTACGACCCTGCAGCGCAACTCGTTAGCCTGAAAGATGCTTGGCGTGGCGAGAAGCAGTACAGCTACGACCCGCTCGCGCGGCTGGTTGGCGTCGCACGCCAAAGCGGCGGGGAAGCGGTTTCAGATGTGACGAGCGAAACCTATCGCTACGACCCGGCAGGTAACTTGCTGGCTCGGGTGGTGGGGGACGGTGTTTCGGAGGCAACGCTCGCACCAAACGCACCAAATGCCCCGAACGCGGTCGGCGATCGCTTGATGCAGTTTGTTGACGCGAACGCAGCGACGCGGATGCGATTGGGATTTGTCTACGACGGGCATGGCAACCGGACCGAGCAAACCACGCAGACTGCGACGGATGTGCTCGTCGCGAAACCATCGGGCATGCTCGACCGGCTGTTGTCGCGGCAAGAGGTTCCCGAGGTGCATACAACCGCATCTGCATTAGAAGTGACGCGTTATCGCTACGATGGTGCGCATCAACTCGTCGGTATCGAGCATGCGGATGGGAGCCGCACGGAGTATCGATACGACGCGGTGGGGCGACGGATCGCTAAGCTCCACGCGCCAGCCGGGCAGCAGCAACGCATGACGCTGTTCGTGTGGGATGGTGACTGGATGCTGCAGGAAGTGCATGCCGGTGCGATGGCGTGCGAGGATGCCGCTGTGACCTACATTGCCCACCCCGACCATCAAGGGCCGCTCTCGCAAGTGTCAGGTGGGAAGCGTTATCACTACCTGAACGATCACCTCGGCACGCCGCAGGAACTGGTCGACGACGCGCGGAACGTCGTGTGGGCCACTGACGTCGATGGTTACGGCCTAACGCGGCACGAGCTTGTTGCGGAGGTCGACAATCCGATCCGCTTCGCGGGGCAGTACTTCGATCGCGAGAGCGGGCTCAGTTACAACCGCTTTCGGTACTACGACCCGCAAGTGGGGCGGTACATCAACCAGGATCCTATTGGATTCGCCGGTGGAGATAATAGCTACGAATATGCATTAAATATGCCTACGCAAGCATACGATCCGGTGGGGTTGTTTGTTCCGTTGGTTGTTTTCGCTGGGTTGGGGGCGAAAGCTCTATTTGGCGCGGGAGTCGAAGTCGGAATGCAAGCGGGGAAGCAGGTGCTATTCCAAGCGTGGGAGAACTGGGAAGAAGGGCAGCCGATCACGGATATCAAATGGACGTGTATCAAGGTGAACTGGAGTCAGGTCGGGATGTCTGCTGCTTTCTCCACTGTGGCGCCAGGCTTGGGAGCTACGAGAAAGGTGGTATCAAAGTCATTAAAATCCATAAACACCCTGTCTGGTCAGGCTGCAAATACGGCAAACCGTGCTGCTAAATTGGCATCAAGAAAATCTGCACACAAAAATTCCATTAAGGATGCCGTAACAGCTCAAGCAGCTTGGCAGGCGAGTAAGACGGCTGCTAAATGCGTTGTCGCGGGGCAAGAAGATGAGTGCGAAGAGTGATCTATGAAGCGTTTCTTTATATTTTTTGCTATAGCTCTTCCGTTTGCATTTTTGGCGGAATTTTTGGAGGCAAAGCTTGGTGACTCATGGCGAACTGTGTTGGTCTTTTGCGTGGTTTTGTTGTTGGTGAGGGTGTTGGTATATTTTTATAGGAGGCTAAAGGGCATTCCTGATAATTTCCATGAATAGGCCATGCCGGATGTCCAGTGTCGGATGATTGTGATGAGGTGAGTCACTGAGGTTTAATAACAGATTTAGCAAGGTTAATATTTATTGCGTGCTTACATTTATTGGGGGGTGCCATATTGGTATCTAAAGTCGGCTTTAGGCGTACTTCCTTTTGTGTCCGTTTACATCCTGTACGCTTCGGTTGTTAGATTAATCGCTGAGAAATTTGGAAAAAAATGAGGGGTGTCCGCATATCTGCTAACGCATGTAGCGTGTAGCGTGCAGCGTGTTGCGTGTTGCGTGTTGCGCATCTGCGGATGCCACGTTTTGCGGCGCACTCGAGTGTCGACCCCGGTCGCAAGCCTTGGTACACCGACCACTCATAGCGGTGAAGTGGCCTCGGCCAGTGCTGGTGTCGTAGCCGACGCTCGCCCCGCCATCAAAGCGGCAATAGGCCTTGTTGTCGAAACGTGGCTGAGTTGAATTTGTCGATTTGTTGTGCCAACTGAAGCACTTATCTCTATGAAACCCATTATTCGCAAAGGCGATTCTACGGATCACGGGGGCACCGTCCTCGACGGCTTCGCCACTTCGAATCTGGATGGTAGGCCCGCCGCGGGTGTAGGCCACATGGTCTCATGCCCGCAATGCAAAGGTAGCTTCGCAATCGTCCAAGGTTCAAGCCAGTACGTGATAGACGGCCGCGCTGTGGCACTGGATGGCATGAAGACGGCGTGCGGTGCCTCGCTGATCGCCAGTCAGCAAGGATTTCTTGCGAGCGAATGACGACGCACTTATGTCCACAGCACGACAACGCAATAGAAGACAGCTCGCCGCCACCTCCTCGGCGAGCGAGAACTCAACGATGATCCGGGCGGATTCGCGTAGACGGTCTATTGCGGATGCCCCACTGCCATTGGTCCACGTATCGGATGACGGTGCGTTGAGCGTGCGCTTCCAGGAAGGCGGACGGATGAGGTTACCCGGCGGCCCGCTACGAAGCACGAAGTCGCTCTTCTGTCTCGCGCTGTGGGGCTCGCTGGAGCTTGGCGGCAAGCCGGTCCGCTCCACTGGGATTGTGCCCGGCGTTTCCGTACGCATTGCCGCCGGTCGGGGGCCGGTGGACGATGAGGAGGCAAGTCGCTTAGCCAAGCGGACGTGGCAGGCCGCCTATTCTCGCCTGGGTGACTGGATTGCTAATGGGCCGCGGGCGTCGTCGACGCTCGGGATGTCAGCGCTCGATGGCCTGCAAATCGAATTTGCGTGGGATGGTGTCAAAGACTTGTCGCCAGGCGCCATGCAGATCGAGGTGGAATACACGAAAGCGTTCGCTCGGGCTTACGCGGCATCGCGCGCACATCTGCTGCTCATCAAGCTTGCCGCCGGTGAGGCAGGGCCGCCAATCACGATCGAGACGAGGCCGCTGCTCGGGTTGATCCGTCATGCGATGCAAAAGACGGCACGGGCAGATCACCCACTCTACGCGCGGCTTCCGATCCCGGTCCGGTACCGCGCATCCGGGGCGATCGAAGCGTGGAGGCAAGTGCTAGAGGCGGCGGGCCCGTCCGGTGCGGATTTCACGTAGCGGCTGACGTCCGAGCCGCTCGGCGACCTGATGCATAACTTCCCGCAATATCTGAAAACGTGGGCGCGGGGTAATCCTTCATGCATTGGCGACGACGACGACCTCGGGCGTGCGCAGCGCAGCGTCATCTGGCAGGCGTTCAGCGCCAGCCGTGGCGCGCTCTATGAGCCGACGCCGGGCCTGCACCGTCTTCTTGACGACGCTTACATTGCCGACGACGTCCCGACGGCTATGATCCGGTTGCCCGTCGACACGCTATGCATCGTCCCCGATCCGTCGTGGTGGGGCCGCAGGAACGGCGTCGAAGCGATTCTGCTGTTTCGTCGCCGAGTAAAGGTGCGCGGAGAGATGGCCGACGTGCTCAGTTGCCAAACATGGGGGCGTCGAGGCGCAGGCGAAGAGCGTCGCATCACGCTGGAACTGATGGAATTTGTGATCGCCGGCACCGAACAGACTATAAAGAGATTGTTTGACAATACGCCGGATCTGCGACGGACATCGAGTGATGGCGCTGATAGACTCGCCTCGGGCACGCGCCCCTACTGGGAAAGCGTGCTCGACTATGCGATCAAGATGCTTCTGTATCTGACGGTGCGCGATGCGCACGTTGTTTACGACCGCGCCTACACGGAAGCTTCATGTGATTTCAGCGGACTGGGCAAGCGCCGGCGGGGCGAGCGGTTGGCCGAGATCGAGCAGTTGTATGACCGGTATGTCGTGGGCCCAGCTGTCCTCGACGCCGAGGCTGCGCGGACGGCTCCAACCGACGGCGAGCATTGTGAGGTGCGTGGTCACTGGCGCCGCGCGCACTTCCGGATGCAGCCTCATGGGCCGCAATCGTCGTTGCGCAAGCTCGCGTTCATCGGGCCGACGATCGTGCGACCGGATCGGCTCGGGCTGTAGCGTGTCCGATTGCGAACTATTGATGGAAAACATGCCGACCGATGGGCGGTCTCAAGAATCAAGTGCAACGTTTAGCCAATCCGGCGGCGGCCAATTCCATCGCCATCACCTCTTCAGGAGTTTTCCAGTTGAGGGTTTGACGAGGACGGCCGTTCATCAATTTGGCAATGTCGTTCAACTGCATCTGCGTCACGCTTGAGAGGTCCGCGCCCTTGGGCAGAAACTGACGCAACAGGCCGTTAGTGTTCTCATTGCTGCCCCGTTGCCAGGGGGCGTACGGACCGCAAACCAGATGTCCAGATTCAGCCGCTTGGCCAACTCGACATGACAGGTCATTTCCGATCCGCGATCGTACGTCAGACTCTCACGCAGAAAGGGCCGGCAGCCTCTTCATCTGGCGTGTGAAGCCTTCCAGCGCGTCTTTGGCCGTGCAGCCGTCCATGCGGCACAGGACCACGAACCGCGTCTTGCGCTCGACCAATGTGCCGACGCAAGAACGATTGAAAGCGCCTTTGATGAGGTCGCCTTCCCAATGACCCGGCCACTGGCGCGTCTCGATTTGCTCAGGCCGATGGATGATGCGCAGTTCATCCGGCACGAAACTCTTGCGCGCCAACGTCTTGCGCGTGTTGCCGCGCATCGGCTTTTCCTGGCGCAGGGCTTCGATCATGGCCTGCTTCAAACCACCGCGAGGATGGGTATAAATCGCTGCGTAGATCGATTCGTGACTGACGCGTTCGTTAGGGCTGTCGGGATGCATCTCGCGAAGTCTGGCAGCAATTTGCTGCGGCGACCCGCGCCGATAAACCAGATCATGATGTACCTGCCAATACAGCCTACTTCCGCCCGCCAGCTTCGGTTGACGCCCGCTCTGCTCACGGCGCGTCCGGTACGCTCGGGCCGCGCTCGTGGCGTCATAATCGCACGCCGATTCCGCGCAATTGCGCGCCAGCTCCCGCGTGATAGTCGACGCACTGCGACCCAGCAATCTCGCAATCGCCCTGACACTCGTGTTCCTGGCCCGCTCGATCATGATGGCCGCGCGCTCTTCAGCGCTCAGATGCATGTATTTCTTCATCGCAACACCCTACCTCATTCCACGTGTTGCACTTGAATCTAGAGACTAAACTCCGGCAATTCCCGGCGCGTCCAAACGTTGCATCGGGGCACGACTGTTGACACGCCGACTCGAATCGCAACAGCGCGAGGGTGTGATCATCGGCAATTTGCTGAACCTGTGGAATTCGTTCGGCAGGCCCGTTTGCGTCAAAAATGCATAGTTGCGCCCACAACCAACGTGGCTCCTACTCTGCTGAACAAAGCCGCCTGTGGCCAGGATTGGCAACGAAGGGGTTCAAGCGGGCCAGTGGGCCCGAGAGTGTGACGAAGAGGGTTCGTGCGGCCCGCCGGGCCGAGGGTAACGAAGGGCCGGTGGTAAATCGGGGGCTTCGCCTCTTGCGGGCCGAATCCCACGATTGAACATAACGCGGACATTATCCCCCGCCGGTGCCCTGTCAAAGCCAGATTCAAATGTCCGGCCGCGGATAATGCAGAGTTATGTCTTGCGGCCTCGGCACCAAAGCATGGCGCTAGCGCGCAAGGGGATTCGTGGGCCGCAGATGCGGCCAAAGATTAGGACTACGAAGGAACCATAGCTAGGCGCTGGCGCGCAAAGAACAAAGCTAGGGTCAGCGTTGCGGCCGGACGAACAAAGAGATGCGCCCCGCTCGGACACCGTTCGCCTCCAAGGGCTTACAACACAAGATCACCAAGCTAAGGCTTAGGCGTCAAAAGTGGCGGAAAATTGGGTGTAAATGGGTGTTTTTATGGGTGTGATCGGTAAATGGGTGTAATTGGGTGTAGTATCGGGTGCATGCTGAATACCGACACTTTCCTGATCACGCCCGAAATCCTGAGCCTGATCGCCCGTATCGACGAATTCAAGGGCGCGTGGCGCGCTTTGGGCACGCTCGCGCCCGAGCGCCTATCCGCGTTGCGCCGCGTGGCCACGATCGAGAGCATTGGCTCGTCGACTCGCATTGAAGGCAGCAAGCTGTCGGATCGCGAGGTCGAACGGCTGCTGTCGAATTTGGAGATCAAGTCTTTTAGTACGCGCGACGAGCAGGAAGTCGCCGGCTATGCCGAGCTGATGGATCTGGTGTTTTCATCTTGGCAGGACATCCCGTTCACGGAGAATTACCTCAAGCAGTTACACCAGATCTTGCTCCGCTATAGCGAGAAGGATGTCCGGCATCGTGGTCAATACAAGACCAATTCCAACAGCGTTGCCGCTTTTGACGAAAACGGCGTCCAGATCGGCATCGTTTTCCAGACTGCGTCGCCCTTCGATACGCCGCGCCTGATGACGGAGCTGATGACCTGGGTGCAGTCGGAACGAGAGTCGCGCAGATTGCATCCCCTTCTCATCGTCTCCGTATTCGTGGTCGTGTTCCTAGAGGTCCACCCATTTCAGGACGGCAACGGGCGGCTCTCACGGGCGTTGACGACCTTGCTGCTACTTCAGGCTGGCTATGCCTACGCACCCTACAGCTCGTTGGAGAGCGTGGTCGAGATGAACAAGGAAGCCTACTACCTTGCTTTGCGTCAGACGCAGGGCACGATCCGCACTGAAGCGCCCAACTGGCAGCCCTGGCTGACGTTTTTCTTGCGTTCGCTGGCCGAGCAGGTTCGCCGGCTCGAGAAGAAGGTCGAGCGGGAAAAACTAATCCTGGCGACTTTGCCCGAACTGGCCCTGCAAATCGTCGACCTAGCGCGGGAGCACGGGCGGGTAACGATCGGTGAGATCGTTATGCTGACTGGAGCGAGCCGCAACACGCTCAAACAGCACTTACGCACCTTGGTCGAACGCGGCTACCTGAACCAGCACGGCGCGGGCAGGGGGGTCTGGTATGAACTGCGTTGAGCTCGCCGCTCTTGTCGATGGCGTGACCTTCGTGGTCGAGGTTCTGCGCCGGGGCACACGCTTGTCTGTAGGCCGTAGCCGTTTATCTCTTTCGCCAACATGCCTGACACGTTAGGAGACCGGCTTGCGCCACACGCTGGCGAGCCAAGGCTGTTGCTCGCGGGGCAAGCCTGCGGGCCGGTAATAGTGTTCGAGTTCGAGGAATCCCGCGCTTGTCATGTATCGGCGCCATGCTTCGAGATCGTGAAACGCGCCGTAGCGGCCGTGGTTCCAACCTTCCTGATTCGCGCCGCGTGGATTGGAGCTGAATAGCACGCCGCCGGGCTTCAGCGTCGAGTGCAATTGCCGAAGTACGCGCGCCAAATCCTGACTCGGGACATGGAACAGAGAGGCGTTGGCGAAAACGCCGTCAAAGCGGGCGGCCGGCAAATCGAGGTGCAGAAAATCCTGCTGCCACACCTCGCAGCCGGTCTCGTCGCGCGCCATCGCGACGAAGCGTTCGGCACCGTCGAGGCCGACCGCGCGATGGCCCAGCGAGGTGAAGGCTTTGAGATCTCGCCCTGGCCCGCAGCCAAAATCGAGGATCGCAAATGGCGGCTCGACAACGATATGATGCAGTAGCGCATCGATGTTCTGCGAGACGTCGTGGTCGCGCGTACCTTCTCGGAAATCTTCTGCATGCGTGTTGTAGTGCCGCAGCGTAATGGCAACGATTCGTTCGAACTCGCGAAGTGTGAGGGGCATGGGGACGCGACTCCAATACATAGCGGGAAATGCGAAATCTTCGAGCAGGCCGAACCGAAACGGCGGTGCTGGCGCCCGTCGAACACGCAATGTTGGGATACCACGAACTGGTTTCACACGCTAAGTATGACTGAGCAGCAGTTGAACTGCTCTCCGGTCAGTCTCGAGACGACACGTTTGATCTCACAACCTAGTTGCGCGGGGAGGTGCGGCCTAATGGATAGCGTCACGCGTCACGCAGAACGGTCGGTCAAGCTCATTTATTTGACCGCCCCTGATGTGTAAGGAAGCGCTCACCGAGCGATTCTTGTTCGAGCGGTACAGCGTGTTGGAGGTTGCCCCAGCTGCGAAGAACAAGGTCCAGGAAGTCAATCGGCAAGGCGCCATTCTCGGTGGCTCGCCGCTCACCAGCGGACTGACGCCGGCACCGGTATGATCGTCGTCGAATTGGATGAGCGGGGCGCGTGACGCTTCCAGTTCGCAGAAACCGCTTTGCGCAATGCTACGTCGGGGACGTGGTGATGTCCGCAGTGACCTATGCTGAACTGGAGTTCGGTGTCGCGGTATCAGCGAACCGGGCGCGGGAACGCCGCAATCTAGCGGCTCTGATCGAGGACATCCCTGTGGCCCGGTTCGACGCCGCGGCGGCAATGGCCTATGGACCCGTGCGCGAAGCGACGCGCGAGCGCAAGAAGGACGCGCTTGACAAGCTGATTGCCGCGCATGCGATCGCGCTGGACGTTATCCTTGTCACCCATAACGAGCGCGATTTTGCGAGCTATCCCCGTATCAAGCTCGAAAATTGGCTCAACGGATAGGAAAGCCGGCGCATTGCCGACGTTCAAACAGTAGTGGTCTGCGGTGGCGGTAGCGGGGCCTCCGATTGGGGGTAGGGTTGTGGGTAGAGCTGGGCTGCCGAAGTGGAAGCCATAACTGGCGCGGCTTTGCGGCCGACATTTGTCTCACCCTCTCTCCGCCAGTCAAGCTTCTCAGGCGTTCTCGCCGATTCCCAGGAAATCTCGCTCAGCCTTATCTGGCGGGCGTTTTCTTGGCATCCGAGTTCGGGTGGCCTCCTAGCATTACCCGGTGAATCACCGCATGGTATGTGGGTAGATTCGTTGTTAGGCGCTGAGACCAAGCAACGGGTCTGTGTTGGCACCGACTGGCCTTGCTGTTCTCACTGTTCGCTGTGGCGCTGTTCAGTCAGCCCCGTACCGCCATCGCGCGAGGAACCCGCGACCTATCCACCTGTCCCATGCTGCATGCGCTAGCAAAGGAACCCCAGCGCCGCAGCACGGGCTACCGCGGCGGTCTTGTTCGCTGCGCCCAGTTTGGTTACCGCGTTCTTGGTGTGAAATTTCACCGTCTCCATGGAAATGTGCAGGATTTCGCCGATTTCAGACGCTGTCTTGCCATCCGCGTGCCAACGAAGGATCTCGATCTCCCGCGCGCTCAATTTCTGCGGCGTGTCTCCCAAGGCGCGCGCGCGAAATACGTGACTGAGTGCGGCGTGTGCGAGGTCGGCCAAGCGCCTCATGCTCAGTTCCTTTGCTTCAAGCTCGGTCGCGCTAAGCGGCTCGGCGGATCTTGCCAGCGTCAGCATGCCACCGCCGCCTGCGCGGTCCAGGGTCGATTGAGCCCAGCCGACGACCAGGCCGTGCGCGTTGGCTTCTTCCCAGAGATCATGCGTGTTCTCGAACAATGAATCCCTCCAGACGATCGGAACCTGACTCATTTGCGCATGCAGTACAGTTGGATCGATGTTCACATAGCCGGCGCTGTTGTATCGATCACACCAAGCTTTCGGATAATCGCTAATCATGATCGTGCGGGGGTTCGTAAAGGGAACGGGGGATCGGAACCCATACGTGCAATATTCGAATCCCAATTTGAGCGCTTCCGTTCTCAGTACCGTGAAGATTTCGTCCGGAGTTGCCGTGTCATTCAAATTCAGTAAGATCTCTGTATATTCGGACGGCATTACATACTCCAAAGCAACTTCATTTCATATTTAGCGTTTCTTCCGAAGCGCCAACAAACCGCCTACCCGCGAAACCCAAGACACGCTGCGACGAACCCGTGCTATCCGAAGTGCCCGGCATGCTCGGACGATTCCGATTGGTACATCCGTTCTCTTCGGACAAAATGGCGAGCGTCTTGGGATGCGATGTTTATCATGATCGTGCATCTTCATGCAAATTCAATTGGAATTGTCTCGCAAGATGCATCCATGCACGGCCAGTTCAGTCGATGCCCATGTTGCCCGGATGCGATCGTTGAAGCGCAACTCAGTGGAATTATTGAGATATGCGTATCGTCATTTTGAAATCATTCCGTGCGATTTACTTGATCGCGCGACGGCCTACGCTTTAGGGTAGTTTCGCGGAGGCGTCCCCTTCTGTTCAATGGAGGACTAGCTCAATCGACGTTCGTGCGCGTCGGTACACGGCGGGTGTCGCGTCGTGCGCTGGATGCACGCCGTCGCCACGCAGGTTGGCGAGTGTGGTGACGTTCTGCCTGCCTACGTGCGGATCGGCACGGCGCACGAGGCCATCGGGCACGATCAAGCAACAGGGAAACGTTCATGCATGCTCGCGCGAGCCAAGTTGGCGCGCTTTATCCGAGGTGGCTGATTTTTGTCGGTCTCGTCACGGCGCTCGGACCGATATCAACCGACATGTACTTGCCGGGATTTCCGGCGATATCAACTGCGCTCGGCGTTTCGCAAAGCCTGGTCCAGTACACGGTGACAGCCTTCCTTGCCGGTGTTGCCATCGGCCAACTGCTGTATGGTCCCTTGAGCGACTGGATCGGGCGGAAGCTGCCGCTATGTGTTGGCATTGTCGTTTACGCTGTCGCGTCCGTCGGATGCGCTCTGGCCGAGAACATCTCAGTCTTGATCGCGTGGCGATTCGCGCAAGGGGTAGGTGGTTGTGCGGGAATCGTGATCGGACGTGCGATGGTCCGAGATCGCTTCGGCTCAGTGGGCTCTGCCAAGGCATTTTCGCTGATGATGCTGGTGGTGGCGGTCGGACCCATGATTGCCCCGGTGATCGGCGGATGGCTGACTGGATTCGGCTGGCGCGCGATTTTCGCGGTTCTGGCGCTATTCGGCGCGTTTCTTGCCGCGAGCGTCGTGAGCTCAATCGAAGAAACGCTTGTGGCAGAACGACGCACTCGCGGCGGCGTGGCGCAGGTGTTTGCTCAGTACCGAACGATGTTCAAGAGCACCCAGCTGCTTTCGTACACCGTTGTGGCTGGCTTTATGCAGTCGGCCTTGTTTGCCTATGTCGTCAGTGCGCCGTTTGTTTTGATCGATGTGTATGGCATCCCCCCACAGTACTTTGGCTTCGTTTTCTTTGCCAACACGGCTGGCCTGATTGCTGCATCCCAGATTAATGCAGCGATCGTTGGACGATTCGGTCCAGAACGAATACTCGGCATTGCGCTGCTGTGGCCAGTGGGATTGTCGATCACGCTGATTGCGGCACTGCTTCTCGAGTTTTCGTCGATATACCTGGTGTTGTCTGTGCTATTCGGATTGCTCGTCGGTCACGGTTTCATCAGCCCCAACGCCGCCGCACTGGGGCTGTCGAAACACGGCGAGCAGGCTGGAACCGCGTCTGCCGTCATGGGCGTC
Organism: Trinickia soli; assembly: GCF_002879855.1. Taxonomy (GTDB): domain Bacteria; phylum Pseudomonadota; class Gammaproteobacteria; order Burkholderiales; family Burkholderiaceae; genus Trinickia; species Trinickia soli. The sequence goes on from NZ_PNYB01000041.1 coordinate 13,050, forward strand.
ACTCAATTTGGGCTCGGCATCGTAACGATTTTCATGACGAGCCTATTCGAGGCGACATCGGCGTTGCCGTTGGCGTTGGTGATAGGAGCCTGTAGTTGCCTGGCGCTCGCTTGTCACCGTTTCGTGGCACGCCCGGCGCTGAAGCGGTCCTGACGCGGCCGTAGGGTGTTGGCCGCCGGCACCGCCCAACTGTTCGAGGTCCGTTGAGATCAGCGTTCTGCAAGGACGGCTGGCACCGGTCGCGTGACCCCGATGTGCAGTGTCCGGCAAGCGGGATCAGAAGTAGAATTTCCAGCAAAGGGAGTTCTACGCAATGACGAAGTCGAAGTTCACGGACAGCCAGATCATGGCTGCGCTCAACCGTGCGGAAGCTGGCCTGGCGGTACCGGAGATTTGTCGGGAGCTGGGCATTAGCACGGCGACCTTCTACATATATGGACTGCGCCCAATAGCAAACGGAATCGGAGCCGTAATTCGCTGAGGCTGCCGTAACCAGCTCATTTCCTGGCTGCGCCCATTCTTCGTTTTAACCAGGAAACGGCTTCGTCGACCATCGGATGGTGGCGGTTCGTATTCCACACCAGTGCCGCTGTGACGACCATCACCTTTTCCTTCAACGGTCGGACGACGACATTCTCCGGAGCGAGTTTGCGCATCGACGACGGCACGAGCGCCACGCCTTGGCCGCAGCCGACATAGGCGATCTGTGACGTCACCGAACGCACCTCGTGCATGACGCGCGGCGTGAGTCCATGCGAGCGGCAGACAGACATCAGCATATCGAAGTAGACCGGGCTGACCTGCCTGGAAGACATCACCAGCTGCTCATCCGCGAGCGCCCGTAGCCGTACGCTCGGCAGCGCGGCGAGAGGATGATCCTTCGGAATTGCCACGGCCAGACGGTCCTCTGACAGCGGCATCGTTGCGATTCCATTACGCACCTCTCCATCGACGCGAACGAAGGCCAAATCGAGTTCCCCGGCCTCGAGCGCGGGAATCGCATCGACGCTGTCGATTTCACTGACAAACACCGTCAAATCTGGATGCGCTTGCTTGAGCGCATCCAGCACAGGAGGGACGGTCTCGAGCATTGCAGAAGTGATGGCCCCTACGTGCAGTACGCCCGACTGGCCCGCGGCAACCTCCCTGATGACACGTTCCAGTCGTTCGACTTGGCCGGCGAACTGTTGCACGGCGGGCAAGATGGCGGCCCCCGCGGGGCTGAGCTGGGTGCCTCGACGTGAACGATAAAAAAGCTGCAGCTTCAGCGATTGCTCCAGCACCTTGATCTGTTCAGTCAGCGGCGGCTGAGACATGTTCAGGCGCTTCGCCGCCCGCCCGAAGTGCTGTTCCTCGGCAACCGCGAGGAACATCCACAGGTGTCGTATCAGTCTGAAGTCGATCGTATTGCTCATGCTTGAACCGTCTCCATGTGAGGGGCGTGGCGCGCACGCCTCACGCAGCGATCATCACTTTGAGCGATTTTTACCCAAAGGCGTCGCACGTTCTGTATTCCTAAAAGGATATCAGACAGATACCAAATCAGAAATTTACTTATCAGCGTGACGACGCGACGATTGCCGCACCTGTTCACGGAATTCAGCGCAATGAACCAGACTTTCATTCTTGAACGCCTCGCATCACTCGACACCAACACCGTCTCCGATGCGCTTGATTTTCTGGGGCTACCCGGTGCCACCTACGGTCTGCGCCCCCTATGGGATTGCCCGAAGATCGTCGGGCGCGCCAGCACCATCCAGCTTGGCCCGAAAGCCGACGCGAAGCCTACCGTACACCTGATTTCGCCGGTCATCGACGCCGTGGCCAGCGACGACCGCGTGCTCGTCATCGCCGGTGGCGTCGAGGGCATCTCATGCTGGGGAGACATCCTGGCCAACGCCGCCACGTCCAGGAAGGTGCGTGGTTCGGTCATCGACGGCCTTAGCCGCGACATCGAAGGTAGCGAATCGATTGGCTATCCCGTCTATGGCCGTGGCATCACGATGATCAGCGCCCGCAACCGCGTGATTCAGATTGACTCGGGCAAGCCTGTCCAGATGGCCGGCGTCACGGTACGCGAGAACGACTACGTGATCGCGGACCGCTGCGGCGCGGTTTTCGTGCCGGCGGACCGCATCGAGGACGTGCTCGATCTCGGCGAGCGCATTGCACGCCGCCAGGACGGGATGGTGGCCGCCGTGCGCACCGGCCGGTCGGTCGCGGAAGTCATGCACGACAAGGAATTCGAGGCCATCGCGGCCCGGTAATCGGACATTTTCCTCCCGGAGTCTTATCTATGACGAATCCCCTGAAGGCGAGCGCGGAAGACCAGGAATTGATCGCGTTGTTCGCGGGCCTCGATACGCCCTGCGTGTCAGATGCGATGGACAAGCTGGGTCTACACGGACAGGCGTTGCGCATCATGCCGCTGGCTGACTTGGATCTGATGGGCCTCACGAACTGGAGGGGCGCGTGATGATGGCGGCGGGATTCGGATTGAATCGTTTCCTGGCGGCGGCGCGGCCGTCGGCAACTTACAAGGTGATGGATCGTGTGGCCGCGCGTCGCGCAAGCGGCGCGACGGTCATCTCGCTGAGCGCGGGCGAGCCCGATTTCGACACGCCTGAGTACGTGCGCGAAGCCGGCATGGCTGCGATCCGCGCCGGTCACACCCGCTATACACAAGTGGCGGGATTGCGCGCGCTGCGCGAGGCCATCGCCGCGAAGTTCCAGCGCGAGAACGGTCTCGACGTCGATTGGCGATCTACGCTGGTGTGCAGTGGCGGCAAGCAGGTGATCTTCAATGCGCTGGCCGCGACGCTGAACGAAGGTGACGAAGTGATCGTGCCGGCCCCGTACTGGGTCAGCTATCCGGAGATCGTGCAGCTTTGCGGCGCGAAGTCCGTCATCGTTGCGTGCGGCGCCGACAGCGGTTTCAAGCTCACGCCCGACGCACTGCAGGCAGCGATCACGCCGCGCACGCGATGGCTAATCCTGAACTCGCCGTCGAACCCGACGGGGGCGGTATACGGCCGTGCCGAACTGCAGGCGCTGGCCGAGGTGCTGCTCGCGCACCCGCAGGTGTTGGTGTTGTCCGACGACATCTACGAGCACCTGATCTTCGACGGCGTCGAATTCTTCACGATCGCCCAGGTCGAGCCGAGGCTGCGTGAGCGCGTGCTGACGATGAACGGCGTGTCCAAGGCGTACGCGATGACGGGCTGGCGGATCGGCTTCGGCACGGGTCCGGGCTGGTTGATCGATGCAATGGAGAAACTGCAGGGGCAGCAGACCTCCGGCGCATCGACGATCTCGCAATATGCGGCGCTCGCCGCGTTGACGGGGTCGCAGGACTTCATCCGGCAGTCGCGCGTTGCGTTCCAGCGTCGGCGCGATCTCGTCGTCGAGCAGATCAACCAGGCGCCCGGCATGCGTTGTGATGTGCCGCAGGGCGCGTTCTACGCGTTTGCGTCGTGCGAAGCGCTGATCGGCAAGACGACGCAGGCGGGCGCACATCTGGCCAGCGATGAAGCCGTGGTGAACGCATTGCTCGACGAGGCCGGGGTCGCGACGGTGCATGGCAGTGCGTTCGGGCTCGGGCCGTATATCCGGATCGCGTATGCGCTCGACGACGAGTCGTTGTCGGGCGCATGCCAGGCCATTCAGGATTTTTGCAGAACGCTCACGGGTTGAACATTGCCGCGGTTCGCGGACCCGGTTGCCTTCAATGAATCGAAGCCGAATCGCGGTGATGCTTATGTGCAAGGTGATTTCGATGATTAAGGAATTTATCCGGTCGCAGTTTCAGTTCAACGTTGACGGCACGGCGCTGGACGTCTCGGCGATTCATCGCGACGGCGACCAAGCGCCGATCGTGTTTCTGCATGGCTTCGGCTCCACGAAAGAGGACTATGCCGATATCGTGCGCCACGCGGCATTTGACGGGCATCCGTTCGTCGCCTATGACGCGCCAGGCTGCGGCGAAACCCGCTGTGCCGATCTATCGCAGATCAGTATTCCGTTTTTGGTGAAAACTGCGCGGGCGGTGCTTGAACAGGTCCGCTTCGATCGCTTCCATTTGATCGGGCACTCGATGGGCGGGTTGACCGCATTGATGCTCGCGCACCAACAGCCTGACAGTGTGCTGGGCTTTGTCGATATCGAAGGAAATATTGCGCCAGAAGACTGCTTTCTGAGCCGACAGATTGTCGACTATCCGCGGGACGGTGCCGAACGGTTCTTCGACGACTTCATCGAGCGAACCCGGCATGCACCCGCGTATGCGAGCGCGCTGTACGCCGCGAGCCTGCGTCACAAGGTTCGGGCTGCAGCGGTGGGTGGGATCTTCCGTTCGATGGTCGACCTATCGGACAACGGCGACTTGATGAGCAAGTTCCTCGGGCTTCCGTTCCCGAGGATGTTCATGTACGGCGAGCAGAACGCGTCGCTTTCGTACCTGAGCCATATTCGCGAGCGGGGCGTCGTGCTGGCCGAAATTCCTGATTGCGGACATTTCCCCATGTATTCGAACCCGGTGCTGATGTGGAAGGCTATCGCCGCGTTCATCGGGCAACGAAATTAGTGGTGCAACTGATGGAGGAGACTATTGATGAAGTTCAACATGCAAAGACCGCTGCCGATCGCCGCTGCGACTGTACTTTTCGCGACGATGGCGAACCATGCGTTGGCCGATCAGACCGTTAAGATCGGTCACGTGGCGCCGTTGACCGGGCAGATCGCTCATCTCGGGAAGGACAACGAAAACGGTGCGAGATTGGCGGTCGAGGAGATCAACAAGAAGGGGCTGGTGATCGGCGGCCAGAAGATCACGCTGGTGCTCGATACGCAAGACGACGCCGCCGACCCCCGGACGGCAACGCAAGTCGCTCAGAACCTGGTCGACGATCACGTTGTCGCGATAGTAGGTCACCTGAACTCGGGCACGTCGATTCCAGCATCGAAGATTTATAGCGATGCGGGCATCGTGCAGATCTCACCGTCGGCGACCAATCCCGTCCTGACGCAGCAGGGCTTCAAGACGACGTACCGCCTCGTGGCGACGGACGCACAGCAGGGTCCGGCGCTCGCCAACTATGCGGCGAAGAATCTGGGCGTGAAGTCGGTTGCAATTGTCGACGATGCGACGGCATACGGGCAGGGTCTTGCGAACGAATTCGAAAAGAGCGTGAAAGCGCTCGGGTTGACGGTGGTGTCGCACGATGCGACCAACGACAAGGCGGTGGATTTTCGCGCGATTCTGACGAAGATCAAGGGTGAGAATCCGGATGCGATCATGTACGGCGGCATGGACGCGACGGGCGGGCCGTTCGCGAAGCAGGCGAAGCAACTGGGGTTGCGCGCGAAGATGCTCGCCGGCGACGGCTTATGCACCGAAAATCTGACGGACCTGGCGGGTGCGGCGACCGACAACGTGATCTGCTCGCAGGCGGGCCTTGCACTTGAGAAGATGCCGGCAGGCAAGGCGTTTCAGCAAAAATACGAAGCGCGCTTTCATCAGCCGATTCTAATCTACGCACCTTTTACGTATGAAGCCGTGTATATCATCGTCGATGCGATGAAGCGTGCCGATTCGACTGATCCAGCGAAGATTCTCGCCAAAATGCCGAGCACGGATTACACGGGCGTGCTCGGTGAAACGACCTTCGATTCGAAGGGCGACCTCAAGCACGGCGTGATTTCGCTGTACAACTACAAGGCCGGCAAGAAAACGCTGCTCGACGTCGTCAACATGTAACGACACCGCGAGCCGATGTGCCAATACGGGTCGCCGTGTGGCGGCCCGTCGTACAACCGCAGGCGCCAGACGGATTTGGCCCAGTTACGGCAGGGAGAACACGATTACCAGAAGCTTACGGATGGAAAGCGAAGGCGACTTCCCTCCGCGCGAGGCGTCCAGAGCCGCGGTGTCCAACGTGGCGGGCCTACGGCCGTTCACGATCGCGGGTTCGTTGGAATGCGAACCGGCGACGCAGACACCCGGCCTCGCGGATCTGTTCTGCCAATGAGCTGAATACGCCCTACGTCGGGTTGCCTTCGAGGCTAGACTGCATGTTGCTCATCGCTCTGGACGGCTAGCTGCGCGCATTGCGCACGCCTCGGGCAAGCATCAAGCAACCGAGCGCGAGGGCATTCGCCGCAGCGGCATAGCCGCCGATCGTCCAAGAGTGTCCCGTCTTTGCCAAGAGCGCCGTTGCGATGATCGGGGCGAAACCGCCACCGGCCACAGAACCGAGCTGGTAAGCGAGCGAGATGCCTGTGTATCGCACCTTAAAGGGAAATTGCTCGGTCAGCATCGCAGGCAAGCATCCAAAGCAGACGCATGGCGCGGTGATCGCCATCAGACTGCCGACTGCCGCCAGTGCCAAATTCCCCGAGTCGAACAAAGGGAACAATGCGAGCGCGGAGCAAATCTGGAGGACGTTTCCAATGCCGATGATCCGTTTGAAGCCGAAGCGGTCACCTAATCGAGCGCAGTACACCGTGACGGGAATCGAAATCACGCTGCCGCTGATGGCGATCAGCATCAGCGAAGAGCGGTCGTAGCCGATGTGCGATGGACCATACGACAGCGTGAATGCATACACCATGTAGCTCAGAACGCCGGGGGCGCCGGCAATGACAAGGCACTTTAGCACTGTCGACGTATGGGTGCGAAGCACTTCGACGAAAGGGACCACTGCGGGCTCGTGCTCGACGGCCCGCTTGAATAGAGGGCTCTCTTGCAAACGACGCCGCACGTAGAGCCCAATCCCCATCAGAACCACGCTGCTGAGGAACGCGAGTCGCCAGCCCCAAATTGCAAAGGCATTCCCCGTGAGGGCTAAGAGCCCCATCAGCGCCATATTCGAAAGTACCAGCGCGACGGCTGGTGCAACGCCGGGGCCTGCGGCGTAAAGCGCGCGCCGATCCGCAGGCGCGTATTCGATCGCCATCGAAACCGCACCGCCCCATTCGCCTCCCATGGCAAGTCCTTGAATGATCCGCAGCGTCACCAGCAGCGCCGGCGCGGCAGGACCAATTTGGGCGTACGTAGGCAGTAGCCCGACAGCTACAGTGGAGCATCCCATGATGAACAGCGTGACGACTAGCATGCGCTTTCGGCCAATCCAATCGCCGAAATGACCGGCAATGACGCCTCCCAGCGGGCGTGCAACGAATCCGACCGTAAATGTGCCGAGCGCTGCAAGCTGCGTGACCAGAGGATTTCCTGCAGGGAAATACAATGGCCCGAAAACCATGGCTGCACAAAGCGCATAAATAAAGAAGTCATACCACTCGAGCGTCGTTCCGATCATGGTGGCAAGCACGACTCGCCGCGCCTCTTGAGCCATGACTGACGTGCCTTCGTTGCGATGATCACGGACGCTGCTTGGCGCTTCACTACTCAACTCTCTCATCGCTTCTCCTCCATTGGGTTTGGTGTATGGCTCGTACCTAAAACGACCGGACTGCGAGCTGAAAACGGCGCGTGGATAACGTTCGTCGGCCATCTCGCGTTCTTCAGAACTTGTGCCGAAGTGCGATCCTGAAGACGCTCTGCGTACCGGAGGACGCGGCGCCAAGGGCGAAAAGTTGCGCGGCCAACGGAGTCCCATCAATGTTCGTGCCGGACGCACGCTCCACAGCGAACGTTCCGTAGGCGTCGGTTCGTTTTGACAACGCGTAGGCGGCAGACACGGAGAGCGTGGTCAGGTGCGCGTGATGATCCGACACGTCGGTGTGCGAGATGTCGCCCCCAAGTGTCCAAAAGTGAGCAACAACCGATTTAACGCCCAGTTCGTACGTCCGAGCTTTCGTGTCCGCGTCCCTGAATTGCGCTTGCGTAAACAGTGCAAACAGCAGCGACGACCCAATCTCGTAGCTTCCTCCGACGCCGTAGGTTTGCAGGGCGTCGTTGGCGTTGGTGGTTGTAAATGGATTGGCAGTCGATGCCAAGATTCCCGCCGTGCCTATGGGGCCGTTCACTTTCATGTATCCGGCGCCGATGCTCAGCGGGCCCTGGTCGTACCCCACGCCGAAGCTCCACGTGCTTTGTGCGGTGATGCTTCCGGGCTGTCCCCCGAACCCGAAAAGCGCGCTCGCGCTGAATCCGCCCAACAGCGGCGTGGTGTACTTGATCGAGTTCGAGATGGGAAAGTTAAGAACACGATCGTAGTTCCCCGGATGTGCCGAATAGTAGGCCGGGCCGTACACGAGCATCGATGCCGTGTATTTGCCCAAGTAGTCGACCATGCTGGCGGGTTGAAGGCCCAGCGAAACCGAGCCGGCGCGTGTAACCAGGCCGACCCTGGCTTCGCGGCTCCAGAGCGTACCGGCTGCTCCAAGCGCGCCATTTGCCGCGTTGAATCCATTTTCCAGTTTGAAGATGGCCTGCATGCCGTCGCTCAAGTCTTCCGTGCCGAGTAAGCCGAAACGTGACTGCTGAAGCTCACCGCTAGTTAGCTTGAGCGATGCCCCGTGCCCTTCGTTGGAAACGTAGTCGACGCCCATATCCATCAGGCCATACAGGGTGACCGATGCCGATGCCGGTCGAGCTACGGCCATTGCCGCGCCGAGCGATGCAAAAGCCACGGCGAAGCGACGCAGCGTTGGTTGATTCGATGACTTCAATTTCGTCTCCGATACGAGCACGTCGGTGCTCTTTTTATGAATAGGTAGGTGATGGTCGCCAGGACCTACCTGACCGAACGCGGATAGGCGATGCGTTGAACGCCTAGCTCTGCGTCTTCTTGCGCCGTGATGCGAGGAAGCGGCACCTCCGGCGCCAATAGTCGAGCCCACCAACTCATTCTCAGCGGTATCCCGCGATGTTCGGTTTCAATGCGATCGTTAGCATTGAAAAGTTTAAGCCGCGCGGAAGACGCTGTCAATGTTGGGAATGATCTATGTTCCATACCTCGGAGCATACAAATCCCCTCGGTATTTATCGCGCGCAATCGCCAATAACATACGTAGGCCGATTTTCGAAACCGCGTCGCAACACCAGAACATATGCTATCGTTCGCATTTATTTGTTCGATCAAGGGAGGTGATGATGAAAATGATTCGTCTTGTCGGGGTGTCTGGCAGCTTGCGTCGTGGGTCGAACTGCACAGCCGTTTTGAGGACGCTTCAGGAATCGCTAGGCCGCGAATCGTTAGGCCACGACGTTGAAATGTCGCTGGCGCGGCTCGACGAACTCCCTTTGTACAATCAGGATCTCGAAGGAGCATTTGCGCCAGAATCTGTCCGGGTATTCAAGGACGAGATCGAGGGCGCCGACGGACTCGTGATTTGCTCGCCGGAGTACAACTTCGGCATGTCGGGTGTGTTGAAGAATGCACTTGATTGGGCTTCTCGCCCCGCCTTCGCCTCTCCGTTGAAAGGCAAACCCGTCCTTCTCACTACATGCTCGCCGGCCGTCACGGGCGGGGCACGCGCGCATTCGCAAATGCGCGACACCCTGGCGGGAACATTATCTCGCGTGGTCGCGTGCCGGCCGGTGGTGATCGGCACGGCGCATACGAAGATTCAAGATGGGCGGCTCTCGGATGAGGCAACCATCAAGTACGCACTTGAAGCTATTGGCGCGCTCATCGCGGACATCGCCGCATTGCGTATCGCTTAGTGCGCCGCATGACTCGTCATCGAACGAGGCGAACAGATCATTGCCTGATCACATCAGGCGGGCAATAGGAGAAAAACGATGTCCCGACAAGTCGATTCTGCTGTCATCTTTATCGCGCGCGTCGCGCTTTCCCTATTGTTCCTGTGGGGTGGCATCGAAAAGGCCATCGGTTACGCCGGCTTTGTCGCTTACTTGCAGGCCAAGCACGTTCCTCTCGTGCTTGTCGCGGCCCCGATCGCAACGGTAGTGGAAATTCTTGGCGGCATGCTGCTCATCGTCGGATTCCTGACCAAACCATTGGGGCCGGCCATGGCAGCGTTCACGCTGCTGTCCGGCGTACTTGGGCATGACTTTTGGAATGCGCTCGATCCGGCCATGCGCCACGCCGAGATGATTCAATTTTGCGAGAACGTCTGCATAGCGGGCGGGTTTTTACTACTACTCGTGACCGGAGCAGGTGCAATTAGTATCGATGCGGTACGCGTAGCGAAGCCTCGATTGCTCGAACCCCATGAGCAAAAGGACGTCATGTCGTAATTGCGCTGTCGCTCGAAGAACATCGTCGCCGAGCGCGGGATCCGCATCGATCATTCGATCGTGCATCGCTCGCCGTACCGGTGTTGGAGAAAGCGTTTCACCGTCGCAAGTGTCCGGTTGGGAAGATCCGGTTGACCCGCCATGAGGGACTGGGTGCTCGGCCGTGTTTGGAACTTCAAGCTAGCGTTTTCGACTGCCGTTGAAACCACAGCCTCGCCGTGCGGCCCAGGTCGTGCGCGAGGTATTCGCGTCATTCGGAAAGCAGTCGCATTCGTGCTTCATCGAAGCGCTTGCATTCGGCTTTGAGCCAGTCCGAAAAAACGGCGACGCGCTGATCGTCGGGCTTGCGGGAAAGAAGCATATAGCGTGCTGGCGCTTGCACGTGCTTCCCGAACACGTTGACGAGTCGTCCGCTCATGATTTCGTCGTAGACCAAGGCGGTGCGGCCCATGGCAACACCCTGATGGTTCAGCGCGGCGGAAATGGCAAGGCTAGAGAGATTGAACTGCGGCCCGTCCAGATGCTCGGCCCATTCCGTATGTGCCGCCTCCAGCCAGGTGTGCCACTCGACGAATTCGGTAGCGCCGACCCACGGCGCGGCGTCGTGCAGCAGAACGACGCCATCGAGCGACCGCCCCGTAGCGAAGGACGGATGCTGCGCGAGGTATTGGGGGGTTGCGACTGGAAACAGATACTCGTCCAGGATGACGTCGGCGTGTAGCCGACTGTATTGGATCGGGTCGTAGCGCACCGCCACGTCGATATCGTCGGTATCCATTGCGTGCCGATCCAGCATCTGGAACTCCGCTTTCAGACGGACCAAGACGTTCGGCTGCTGCTGGTGAAATTCCATCAAGCGCGGCATCAGCCATTGTAGTGCAAGCGACGGCAGACAACTCACCTGCAGTGGCGCGTTCGGCATGCCGAGTTCTTGCAGCGTCCGATTGATGTCGATAAACGCTCTCGACATTGTCTCGAAGAGAATTTCGCCCTTTTCGGTCATCTTCAGTCCGCGCGCCTGGCGCACGAAAAGCGGGTAACCGAGACGGCCTTCCAACTGACGGATTTGCTGGCTCACGGCGCTTTGCGTCAGGTTGAAGGCCTGCGCGGTCTTCGTGAAACTGAGGCGGCGGCCCGCCATTTCAAAACAGAGTAGCGCACCGAGGAGTGAGCCATCCAGTCGCATAGTCATTAGGTTGGTTAATGTGTCCATTAAAAATCAGCGCTTTTTTGGCTACCCTGAAAATCCTAGTATTCCAGCTCGAAAGCCGTCTAACGAACCCAGAGCCGACCAAATGATCGCTGCGCTTCAATCTACAGAGTTATTAGCTGAACTGCAATCACGCCGACCGCTGCTGTGGCTGAACCCCAATGCCGGCAGCGAATTGCCAAAGGACTCGCCGTCACACGGCCAGATTGCTGCGGCTGAAGCCAGGCTCGCGCGCTGCGAGCCACTGATGGCGGAACTCTTTCCGGAACTCGCGGAAGGCGGGGGAAGAGTGGAGTCACGCCTGATGCCGGCGGACGACTTGCAGCGAGCCTTGTCACGTTCAGGCGAAAAGCAGGGAAGATGGTTCATCAAACGTGATGACGCACTGCCGATCGCTGGTTCCATCAAGGCGCGCGGCGGCTTCCATGAAGTGCTCGCGTTTGCGGAGTCAATTGCAATCGAGCATCGGCTGCTCGAGCCCTCTGGAGATCGACGGGTCCTGGCGTCAAGCGTTGCGCGAGCGCTGTTTGCGCAGCACACCGTGACCGTCGGCAGCACCGGCAATCTCGGCTTGAGTATCGGTGTGATGGCGGCGGCGCTGGGGTTCGAGGCAGTCGTTCATATGTCCACGGACGCGAAGCAGTGGAAGAAGGAGCGCCTAAGGAAGCGCGGGGTGCGGGTCGTCGAGCACGACGGTGATTATGCAGAAGCCGTCGCAGCCGGCCGGTCGCAGGCGCAGGGCCTGCCGCGTTGTCATTTCGTTGACGACGAAGGATCCTTGATGTTGTTTCTCGGCTATGCCGCGGGTGCGCGCTATCTGGCCGCGCAACTCGCCGAGGCGGGCCGCATCGTCGATGCAGCGCACCCGCTCTTCGTCTATATCCCGTGCGGCGTTGGCGGTGCGCCAGGCGGAATCACCTACGGCCTGAAGGCGTTGTTCGGTGATCACGTGCATTGTTTTTTTGCCGAGCCCGTTGCGTCGCCATGCATGCTGGTCCAGCTTGCGGCCGGTTGCGATAAGCCGGTATCCGTTTATGACGTCGGCCTCGACAACCGTACCGAGGCCGACGGCCTTGCAGTCGGACTGGCATCGTACCTTGTCAGTCCCTTGATGGTGTCGCAATTGTCGGGCGTATTCACGGTAAGCGATGAACAGCTCTACGCGCAGTTACTCGCGGTTCAACGAGCTACGGGGGTGGAACTGGAGCCTTCCGCAACGGCTGGCATCGGAGGCCCTGGCTGGCTAGCGCGATCGCCCGGCGGCCGCGACTACGTGCGCAGCCTCGATGTCGACATGTCCGGTGCGACACACGTGATCTGGGCTACGGGCGGATCTCTCGTTCCTGCTGAGGAACACCGCCGCTTCCAGGCGCATGCGAAAGCGCTCGCTGGTCTTGCACCGATTGGCTACTGACCGATAACTTCATCTTCGAAGCCGACAGGGCGCACGATTAACCCAAACACGCGTCAGACGGGCGAACCGGCATAAGAATGCCGGCGCCCACAGGGAATGAGGGCACTCATCTGTTTTTCCTCAGTGCCGTCCTCCCGACGGCCTCACTACCAAGGCAGAGAATTACGTGGATATCTTGATCCAGCAGATCCTCAATGGACTGGTGCTTGGCAGCGTCTACGCCATCATTGCACTGGGCTACACGATGGTGTACGGCATCTTGGGCATCATCAACTTCGCTCACGGCGACGTGTTGATGGTCGGTGCGATGGTCGCGTTGTCGACCATCAACGTGCTGCATAACCACTTCCCCGGGCTCGGCA
>NZ_PNYB01000042.1 GCF_002879855.1 Trinickia soli
TCATCGCCCTGATGTCCATCACGGCATCGACCGCGGCAAAGATATTCGCCAGAACCGGCACGTTCTGCGCAACCGTCTTCAAGCGCTCGACCGTTACCCAGCCCCCACTGATTCTCCGCAGCCATGCGTCCAACTCATGAATAGCCGAATTCACATCCTCCGGTGAAATGCGAATCAACGGGGAGACGAATACGTCGGTCGGTTTAGGCTGCAATACGGTCGCGTCGGCCATGGCGATTCTTTGATTTCTTTTAAGTGCGCCAGATTCTAATGAATGCAGACCGACAAATCTACCGCACCGGCAATCGGTTAAGAATCGCCGTAGATCCAAAGGGTAATTAATGCCGCAAACGGATGATTACCCTTCAGACCGGAAATAAATTCCCCCGCGGCAACGAACTGTCCCTGGCGGCCGAACACTGTAGGGACTCTGGCCGATTGTTGAATGACCGGCGGCGCCCGCACGCGGGTGTCAAGCGCCGACATCGATCACTGATTCGGTAACGCATAAGCGATGAGGTAGTCCCCGAGCTTCGTGCCGAACGAGCCGTGCCCGCCCGCGGCGATCACGACGTACTGGCGCCCGTTCACCGAATACGTCATCGGCGTGGCCTGGCCGCCCGCTGGCAGACGCGCGCGCCAGAGCTCTTTGCCGTTGTTGACGTCGTAACCACGAATGTAGTTGTCCGCCGTCGCGGCAATGAATGCGACGCCGCCCGCCGTCGCAATCGGACCGCCAAGCATCGGCATGCCCAGCTTGAACGGCAGCGGTATGGACGAGCTATCGCGCGCAGTGCCGATGCGCTTCTTCCAGACGATCTGGTTGGTCTTCAAATCTATCGCCGAGATGTAGCCCCACGCGGGCTGCTTGCAGGGCAGGCCGAACGGCGAAAGAAATGGGTTCAGCGTTACGCCGTAAGGCACGCCGTATTGGGGCTGCACACCGGCTTCAGTGCCGTTGCCCTTGGCGCCGGCCACGGGCTCCATCGGATTGCCGGGACCGCGTGGAATCAGCCGGGAGACAAACGGCAATGCAATCGGATTGGCGATCGCGATTTGACGATCGGTATCGACTGCAATGCCGCCCCACTCGAACATGCCGAGGTTGCCGGGGAATACGAGCGTGCCCTGCAACGAAGGCGGCGTGTAGATTCCGTCGTAGCGCAGCCGATGAAACATCACGCGGCAGACAAGTTGGTCGTACATCGTCGCGCCCCACATGTCGGCACCCGAGAGGTTCTTTGTCGGGCGATACGTCAGCGCAGAGAACGGCTGAGTGGGCGACAGGCGATCTCCTGGCGCCGGATCCTGCGGCACCGGACGCTCGGGCGCGGGCACGACAGGCATGCCGGTGCGGCGATCCAATACGTAGAGGTTGCCCGTCTTTGCAGGCGCATACACGACGGGAATCGTGTTGCCGTCCTTGCCGGTGATGTCGGCTACCGTCGGCTGCGAGGGTTGATCCATGTCCCATAGGTCATGGTGTGTGCTTTGGTAGAACCACGCAAGCTTGCCGGTCGAGGCATGTAGCGCTAACAAGCCGCTTGCATAGCGTTCTTGCAGCGGCGTGCGGTTGCCGCCCCAGATGTCCGGCGTAGAGACGCCCATCGGCAGATAGACCATGTCCAGCTTTGGATCGTAGGCGGCAGGCGCCCATGAGTTCGGCGAATTCCACGTGTAGTGCCGGCCCGGGCCGGGAAGCGCATTCGGATCTTGCGCGCCCGGGTCGAACGCCCAAAGCAGTTTGCCCGTGCGCACATCGAAGCCGCGAATCACGCCAGACGGCTCGCGCGTCGAGAAGTTGTCTTCCACCGATCCCGCGACAATGATGACCTTGCTCGTGACGACAGGCGGCGACGTCGGCTCGTACATGCCGGGCGTCGTAACGGGCTCATTCTGTTGGAGATCGAGATCGCCGTTGTCGGCGAAATCGGGGCACCGTTGGCCCGTTTCCGCATCGAGGGCGTAGAGATGGCCGTCGTTGACGGGCAGGAAGATGCGCCGCGTACAAAGGCCCGGTGCCCCAGTGGCCTGCTGAGCGCCAGATGCCGGCGTCGACGTGGACGCGGCCGCGGAAGCCGGGCTGTCCGATGCGGCAGGAACAGCGGACGCAGCGGACGCCGCCGATGCATCCGATGCTGTCGCCTGCGCCGCCGCAGTTGCGTTACTCTCCGGCGCGGAGGCAGGGGCGGGTGCTTCGGCGCTGTTCGTCGAGAGGTCGGCGTAGGAAACGCCGCGACAGGTAACGTGTTGGAACGACGGATCGGCCTTCAGCTTCGGATCGAACTTCCATTTGAGCTTGCCCGTCTGCGCGTCGAGCGCGAAGAGAATCTGGTGCGGCGAACAGGTATAGAGCAAATCGCCGATCTTCAGCGGCGTGACTTCGTTTGTGATCTCGACCGGATCGTTTGGCCCTTTCGTGTCGCCGGTGCGGAAAATCCACGCCACCTTCAGATTCTTGACATTGTCCGGCGTGATTTGCGCAATAGGCGAGTAGCGCGTGCCTTGCAAGGTGCGGCCGTACGCGGGCCAATCGGCCGCCTCGACGCCGCTCGCCGGAGCCGTGGCCGCCTGAGCGTTCGGCGTTCCACTTAGGGTTCCATTGACGGTCTGCGGGTCGTTGAATACCGCATAGCCGAGCACGCCCCCCCATATCACGAGCGCAAGCAGCAGCATACCGACAGCCACGCCCCGCGGCGGCACAAGCGAAGGACTCACGGCAAGCAGCAACCATATGCCGAAGATAACGAGCACATCAGAGCGCGGGACCAGCGCCCAGAAGTCCGGACCTGATTCCCAGAGCCCCCACGCGGCCGTGCCCACGAGTATGGCCGCATAAAGCAGGAACGCAGCAGGATGTCGTCGCCAGATGAGCCACGTCACGGCGAGCAGTGCAATACCGGTCGCCACGTAGTACGGCGAGCCGCCGACTGCCAGCAGCCAAGCCCCGCCGATCAATAGATAAAGCGCCGTGAGGCCGCAGAAAACAACGGACAGCGCATTGAGGATGCGTAAAGAACTGGATGGGGTCGACATACCGGGCTAAGCCTCTCCCTCGGTAACGATTTGGAAAGACGGGCCATCGTTCAGGCGCATCAAATACTTCCCGTCGGTCAAATTAAGAGCGCTCGCAAGAGTCATTCCCGAACTTCTTCTTTCGATTCGCTTTCTATTACGTCTCTGCCATGTCTACGACGAGACTGACTTTGCCCCCCTGTGACGACGACCACCTTGCGAATAGCGACTATTCACTGCGTCGCATGGCGTCAGGGCATTGCCTGCTCTATTCTCGCGCTTCGATCGCTTACCGCGCCCGTGTCTCGCGCCGCCGGGACGCACCAACCGCTTTCGTTCATGCAATCTGCTCACGACACCGGGTTCGCCATACCGCGAACGCTGCTGCGCTGCTTTGGACAAACTGTTTTACAGGGCAGCGCACGCACAGGCATCTGCGTATTATTCGCGCTTGCACTGTGCGATCTGCGGCTTGCCTGCGCTGCGATCATGGGTGCGATGGCGGCACATATTTGCGCAGTTATCCTGCATTACGATTCCGACATCATGCGAGACGGCGTGTATGGCTTCAATGGCGTCTTGTGCGCACTCGCCGCGGCTGCATCGATCGATGACGCATACACTGCGCTTGCTGTCGCCCTGCTGTCCGCAATCGCCGCTACCTCTCTGTGCAGGTCTGCATTGCGCTGGCTGGGCGATCGAAATCTGGCGATGTATTCGAGTCCCTGCCTGGTTGCGACCTGGGGTTGGATGTTGATCGAACAGATTGCGCAGTCCTGCGCGGCCGGCTCTCGCGCCGATTTAGGCCCCCTATACGAGCGAGCCGCTCAAATGCGCTTTTCCTTGGCGACATTCTCGAATGCCGCCTTCAACGCGCCCCTGCCAGGCCCGTTGGACGGCTTCCTCTCGGCAATGGCACAAACGGTTTTCGCATCGGGCTTGGTGCCGGGCCTCTTGATACTGGCCGGAATTGCAATGGCCTCGCGCCGCGCCGCACTGCGCGCGCTTGGCGGCGCTGCCATCGCGACAGCCGTTGCGCGGCTTTGTGGCGCCCCACATTCTTCGTCGGTGGCGGGCGTATCCGGTTTCAACGGAGCACTGGCCGCCCTCGCGCTTGCGGATCGAAACGCAGTAACCGGGGCTTCGGCTGCCGCTCTATCCGCGCTACTGCAACAAGTTTGCATTCATGCGGGGTGGCCCGCCATGAGCGCGCCGTTCGTCGTCGCCACCTGGTGCGTCCGCATGTCGATGCGCGTGCTCGCAAGGACACGGCTTTTCGTTCAGTAAGAAAACAAACGAAACGGCATGTCATTCACGCATGCACTGGCGCCCGAGCGTTTCCGGGTGCAGAAACTGGAATAGCGGGTTACGCGAGCTGCGGACGGGATGCGGCCATCGCCGTGCGGGCTGTGAACACATTGCCCGGTGCGATCGAAGCGCAGCCCGTGATAGGGACATTCGATCGCATCGCCGCGGATCTCAAGAAAGGCATCGCCGATCCCCATCGTTTCACGCTTGCGTCAGGTGTGGCGGCAAACGACGCGTGCAGCGCAACGGTCGCCTGGGATACGAAGTTCGAACGGTTATCTTGCGAACCGTTCCGTATAGCCGTCGAAGCGCGCACGCGCTACACTCGGACATCTCTCGCCGCGGAGGACATCATGGCCGACATCGATCCCCAGCGGACTTTCCGCGGGCTTCCGCTCACGCCGGAACAGGACGCTGAAGTCAGGCATTACATCAAAGTGTGCAAGCAGCACGGCAAGCCATGGGACACGCCCGAGCTCGACGCCATGCTGCGCGACATGCTCGAGCCGCCGAGCGAAGACGGCCAGGACGAAAACTTCGACGACGATTTCGGCGATGCGCGGATCGCCGCCGAGCGTGCCGAATTTTCGATCGAAGACGAGACCAATCCGATCGAAGCGTCCGAGGATTGGCAAGCGGCCCTCGAATCGGAAGCAATGAAGAGGTTCAATCATTGAGCCGATAACGATCGACGCCCCTGCGGCCACACGCGGCCGCGGGGCATTCGAGGTGCTTGCCGTCTTTCTCAAACTGGGGCTGACTTCGTTCGGCGGCCCTGTCGCGCACCTCGGCTACTTCCGCCGTGAATTCGTCGAGCGGCGTGGCTGGCTGGACGAAGCTGCCTACGGCGATCTCGTCGCCCTCTGCCAGTTTCTGCCCGGCCCTGCGAGCAGCCAGGTCGGATTTTCCGTGGGTCTGTTACGCGCCGGCTGGCTCGGCGGCCTTGCGGCGTGGTGCGGTTTCACGCTGCCTTCGGTGCTGTTGTTGCTCGTCTTCGCCACGTTCGCCCCCGATCTTGGCGGGATGGTCGGCCAGGGGCTCATCCATGGGCTCAAGCTGACGGCCGTCGCCGTCGTCGCGCAGGCCGTATGGGACATGGGGCGGCGCTTGTGTCCCGACCGGCGTCGCGCGGCAATCGCAATGGCTTCGATCGCGCTGCTCGCCGCGATGCAAACGGCCTATGCGCAACTGATTGTCATTGCTTGCGGCGCCGCCGCGGGGTTCGCTTTTTACGGCCGAGAAGGAGCGCTCCACCTGCGCCCGGTGTCTGCAGCACATGATCCGGGGATCGCGCCGGAGCGGCAGATTTCGCGCAAAGCCGGCGCGCTTGCCCTTGCGCTGTTCGTTCTGCTATTGATCGGCCTGCCCGCCGCCATTCGCCTCACAACGGGGCCGAGCGCCTCGACGGGCCAGGCCCTACAGGCTTTCGACGCGTTTTTCCGTTCGGGCGCGCTCGTGTTCGGTGGCGGCCATGTCGTGCTGCCGCTGCTGCAGCAGCAGCACGTGATCCAAAGCGCGGTCGGCACGAACGATCTGCTCGCCGGCTACGGCGCAGCCCAGGCGGTGCCGGGGCCGCTGTTCAGCTTCGCCGCCTATCTGGGTTGGATGATGTCGAGCGCGTGGGGACGGCTCGCAGGCGCGGCCCTCGCCACTATTGCCCTCTTTCTGCCCGGCCTGCTGCTGGTCGTGGCTGCGCTGCCGCACTGGCAGGCGCTGCGCTCGCGCCCATCCACCGCAGCCATCCTGGCGGGCATCAATGCAGCCGTCGTCGGCCTGCTCGCGACCGCACTCTATTCGCCGGTCTGGACCAGCGCCGTGCATCGGCCGCTCGATTTCGCCATCGCGGCGGCCGGCTTTCTGTTGCTGGTGAGGTGGAAAGCGCCGCCACTGCTCGTGGTGGCGCTGTGTGCGGCCGCAGGCATCGCAGCCGCTATCGGAGGGTAGTTACTTCGGTTGCGCAACCGTACGCAGATACGGTTTGAGCGTCTTGAAGCCCTGCGGATACTTCTTCTTCGCTTCTTCATCCGATACCGACGTCGGGATGATGACGTCGTCGCCCGGGCGCCAGTTGACCGGCGTCGCAACGGCATGCTGCGCATTGAGCTGAAGCGCATCGAGCAAACGTAGAACTTCGTCGAAATTCCGGCCGGCGCTCATCGGATAGACGAGCATCGCCTTGATCTTCTTGTCCGGGCCCACGATGAAGACCGAGCGGACCGTGGCGTTGTCGTTCGCCGTGCGCGTGCCGCCGCTCGCGTTCGGATGAATCATGTCGTAAAGCTTCGAGACCGTCAGATCGGAGTCGCCGATCAGCGGGTAGTTAACCGCGTGTCCTTGCGTCTCTGCGATGTCGCCCACCCAATTCTTATGATCGCTGACGGGATCGATGCTCAAGCCGATGATTTTGGTCTTGCGCTTGTCGAACTCGGGCTTCAGGCGGGCCATATAGCCGAGTTCGGTCGTGCAAACGGGCGTGAAATCCTTCGGATGCGAAAACAGGATCGCCCAGTTGTCGCCGATCCACTCATGAAACCTGATCGTGCCTTCGGTGGTTTCCGCGGTGAAATCGGGAGCGACATCGCCGATGCGGATGGTCATATCGAACCTCCTTGTCTAGGTACGTTGGCAAGCATGGAAATCCGCGCGCTGCATTCGATGCAATCTCGCGCGGCATGAGATGCGGATGAGGCTCCGAATTATAGACCTCGATGAGGGACATTATCGTATCGGCGCACCGAACCGGACGAGCCTCGCGCCGAACAAGTGCGGCCTGGGTAACACGCTGCACTGCTGCGGTGCGGCATGATTCGCATCCCACGCCTCGTCGCGGTGCAGATTTTCGCTCTGTGCCCCGCGGGATAAGCCTCGAGCGTACATGGCACAGCCTTTGCATAGACCCACCCGTACCCGGCAACGGTGTCGGGATGCATGCAATGCAATGCGAATGTGAAGCGACGGCAGCACGCGCTGCGCCAGCCTTCCTCGCGCACGCTTCAAGGACAACGGCGTCCCTCTCGTGCTTCGACACGAGCGGACGCCGTTTTCGTTGATGCATGCCTTTTGATGGTTTCTTTCCTCGTCGAGCAATGACGCTGCGACTTCAACGGTTCAAGGAGTAAGCAACGATGAATGCGCCCCGACTCGTCGTCATCGGCAACGGCATGGCCGGCATCCGGACGATCGAAGAGCTGCTCGCGCTCGCACCGAATCACTACGAGATCACCGTGTTCGGCGCGGAGCCGCATCCGAACTACAACCGGATTCTGCTCTCACCCGTGCTGGCCGGCGAGCAGTCGTTCAAGGACATCATCCTGAATCCGCTCGAATGGTATGAGCAGAACGGGATCCGGCTGCATACGGGCAAGACGATCTCGCGCATCGATCGCAAGCGCCGCGTCGTGGTGGCCGAAGACGGGACCGAAGCCCCTTATGACCGCCTGCTGATCGCGACGGGATCGCAGCCGTTCATCCTGCCGGTGCCGGGCGCCACGCTCAAAGGCGTGATCACCTACCGCGACATCGGCGACACGCAGGCGATGATCGACGCGGCTTCGGTCAAGCGTCGCGCCGTCGTGATCGGCGGCGGCCTGCTCGGCCTGGAAGCGGCCAACGGCCTGAAATTGCGTGGCATGGACGTCACTGTCGTGCATTTGTCTTCGACGCTGCTCGAACGCCAGCTCGACTCGAACGCGGGCCGCCTGCTGCAGCGCTCGCTCGAAGCGCGCGGCCTGCAGTTTCTTCTGTCGAAGGCAACGACGGAAATCGTCGGCAACGATGCCGGCGAAGTGGCCGGCGTGCGTTTCAAGGACGGCGACGAAATCGAGGCCGATCTCGTCGTCATGGCCGCAGGCATTCGCCCCAATACGACGCTGGCCGAATCGGCGGGCCTGCATTGCGACCGCGGCATCGTCGTCAACGACACGCTGCAAACGTACGACCCGCGTATTTATGCCGTCGGCGAATGCGTGAGCCATCGCGGCGTCGCGTATGGTCTCGTTGCTCCGCTGTTCGAACAGGCAAAAGTCTGCGCGAATCATCTTGCGCTGATGGGCATCGGTACGTATAAGGGCTCGGTGCTTTCGACAAAGCTCAAGGTGACGGGCATCGACCTGTTTTCGGCCGGCGACTTCATCGGCAACGACAGTACCGAGCAGATCGTGCTGTCGGACCCTGCCGGCGGCGTCTACAAGAAGCTCGTGATCGAGGACGATCGTTTGGTCGGCGCGTGCCTGTACGGCGATACGGCCGACGGCGCCTGGTATTTCAAGCTGCTGCGCGAGGGCCGCAAGCTCGGCGAGTTGCGCGATCGCCTCATGTTCGGCGAATCGAGCATCGGCGACGCCGGCGTGCAAGGTCATAATCGCGCCGCCGCGCTGGCGGATTCCGATGAAGTGTGCGGCTGCAATGGCGTCTGCAAAGGCACGATCGTCAAAGCCATCACCGAAAAGGGGCTCTTCACGCTCGATGAAGTGAAGAAGCACACGAAGGCGGCCAGTTCGTGCGGTTCATGCTCGGGCCTCGTCGAGCAGATCCTGATGAGCACGGTCGGCACGAGCTTCCAAGACACGCCGAAGACCAAGGCGATCTGCGGCTGTACCGATCGCACGCATGACGAAGTGCGCAAAGCCGTGCGCGAGCACAAGCTGCTCACGCACCGGGCCGTGTACGACTTTCTCGAATGGCGCACGCCGAACGGTTGCGCGACCTGCCGCCCGGCCATCAACTATTACCTCGTGTCGACCTGGCCGCACGAAGCGCTCGACGATCCGCAAAGCCGTTTCGTCAACGAACGCGTGCATGCCAACATTCAAAAGGACAATACGTTTTCCGTCGTGCCGCAGATGAAAGGCGGCGTCACGACCCCCGACGAATTGCGTCGGATCGCCGATGTCGCGGACAAATACAACATCCCGATGGTCAAGGTCACGGGCGGACAGCGCATCGACTTGCTCGGGGTGAAGAAGGAAGACCTCGTCAACGTGTGGCAAGACCTCGGGATGAAATCCGGGCACGCCTACGGCAAATCGATTCGTACCGTAAAGACCTGTGTCGGTAGCGAATTCTGCCGCTTCGGTACGCAAAACAGCACGCAAATGGGCATCGACCTCGAGACGATGCTCGCGAACATGTGGTCGCCGCACAAGGTCAAGCTGGCCGTTTCCGGTTGCCCGCGCAATTGCGCGGAAGCGGGCATCAAGGACGTCGGCGTGATCGCCGTCGATAGCGGCTGGGAGCTTTACGTCGGCGGCAACGGCGGGATCAAGACCGAGGTCGCGCAATTCCTCGCCAAGGTCAAGACGGCGGAGGAAGTGAAGGAATACACGGCCGCCTTCCTGCAGCTCTATCGCGAGGAAGCCCATTACCTCGATCGCACCGTGCACTACATCGCACGCGTCGGGCTCGATTACGTCAAGCGCAAGATCGTCGAGGACGCCGCCAATCGTCGTGCGCTCTACGAGCGGCTGCTGTATTCGCTCGAAGGCTTGCCCGATCCGTGGCAGGCGCGCGTCGATGGGCAGCATCAGCGCGAATACATTCCGATCAAAGTCATCGCTTGAGGTTACCGATCACATGGATATGCCGACTTCCTCCATCTGGACGCATGTTTGCAGCGTCTCCGACATTCCTCGCCTGGGCAGCCGCGTCGTCAAGCGCGACGACGGCGATGTCGCACTGTTCAGGACTGCTAACGATGAAGTGTTCGCGCTGCACGATCGCTGCCCGCACAAAGGCGGCGCGCTTTCGCAAGGCATCGTTCACGGCAATACGGTCACGTGCCCGCTGCATAGCTGGAATATCTCGCTCGAAACGGGCGATGCCTGCGCGCCCGACGAAGGCTGCACGCTGCGTTTCGCGGTGAAAGTCGACGGCGAAGCCGTATTCGTCCGCTTTGCATGAGCGAGGATGCCGCCGCGATGAAAGCCGACCATCAGGGAGGTTTCGCCAAAACCGTCACGCGTTCGACCTGTTGCTACTGCGGCGTCGGCTGCGGCGTGCTGATCGAATCGCAGGACGGCCGAATCACAGGGATCGAGGGAGATCCCGAGCATCCGGCGAACTTCGGCAGGCTTTGCACGAAGGGCCGCTCGCTGCCGCTCACGGCGGCGAGCGAGACCGGACGCGCGCTGCGTCCCGAGTTGCGGCTCACGCGCGAAGCCAGGCGCGAGCCGACCGACTGGTCCCTCGCACTCGATCACGTCGCGGCGCGTTTTGCCGATGTGATCGAGCGCGACGGACCGGACGCCGTCGCATTCTATATTTCCGGGCAGCTTCTGACGGAAGACTATTACGTCTTCAACAAGCTCGCGAAGGGGTTGATTCGTACGAACAACATCGACACCAATTCGCGGCTTTGCATGTCGAGCGCGGTGACGGCCTATAAGAAGGCGCTCGGCGCGGACGGACCGCCGACCTGTTATGAAGATCTGGAGCTGGCGCGAACCGTCCTGTTCGCGGGCAGCAATATGCCCTACGCACATCCGGTGCTGTTCCGGCGGCTCGAGGAAGCGAAGGCCAATGACGCGTCGATCAAATGGATCGTCGTCGATCCACGCCGCACCGATGTGGCCGCATTGGCCGACCTCCATCTCGCGATCACCCCCGGCACCGATGTCGCGCTGTTCAACGGCATGTTGCATCACATGATCTGGGAAGGTCTGGTCGAGCGCGACTTCGTCGCCGCGCATACGGCCGGGTTCGACGAACTGAAAGCGCTCGTGCGCGGCTATACGCCGAACATGGCCGCGCAGATCTGCGGCGTAGCCGAGACCGATCTGTTGCGCGCGGCCGAATGGTTCGCCGCAAGCCCTGCCGCGCTGTCGCTCTACTGCATGGGTTTGAATCAATCGAGCCGCGGCACCGACAAGAACCTCGCGTTGATCAATCTGCATCTGGCGACGGGCCAGATCGGCAAGCCCGGCGCGGGGCCGTTTTCGTTGACGGGTCAGCCCAATGCCATGGGGGGCCGTGAAGTGGGCGGCATGGCGACGATGCTCGCGGCACATCGCGACATCGGCAATGCCGAACATCGCGCGCAAGTCGAGGCGTTGTGGGGCGTGAGCGGATTGTCGGCGCGGCCGGGGTTGCCGGCCGTCGATATGTTCGACGCACTCGCTGAAGGGAAAATCAAGGCCGTTTGGATCGCCTGCACGAACCCGGTCCATTCGATGCCCGATATCGAGCGCGTGCGAAAAGCGTTGCGCAAAGCCGAGTTCGTCGTTGTGCAGGAGTCGTTTTTACAGACGGATACCGTGCCCTATGCCGACGTCTTGCTGCCCGCTTCGAGTTGGGGCGAAAAGGCCGGCACGGTCACGAACTCCGAGCGAAGGATTTCGCGCGTGCGCGCCGCCGTCGAGCCCCCGGGCGACGCGCGGCCCGATTGGTGGATCGCCAATGAAATCGCCCGCCGGCTCGAAGCGCGTCTCGCCGGGCCGCAGGCGCATGACTGCACTTCCAAGCTGTTTGGTTTCGCTTCGCCCAAGGACGTTTTCGACGAACATCGCACGCTCACGATCGGGCGGGATCTAGACATCGAAGGCCTTTCTTACGATCGCCTCGAAACCGACGGCCCGCAGCAATGGCCGTTTCCGGCCGATGCCGCGTCAGGGGCGGCGCGACGTTACACCGACGGCGTGTTCGCAACCGAGGATGGCCGCGCGCGCTTTCACACGACCGCATACCAGGGCGTGGCCGAACCTGCCGACGCACGTTATCCCTTCCGCCTGCTGACGGGGCGTCTGCGCGACCAGTGGCATGGCATGAGCCGCACGGCGCGTGCAAGTGCCTCGTTCAACCATGCGCCCGAAGCGGCGTTATCGATGCGCCCCGAGGACGCCGTGCGGCGAGGTTTCAAGGACGGCGATCTCGTCACGGTGACGAGCCGCCGCGGCAAACTCGTGCTGCCCGTCGAAACGACCGACGACCTGCCGTCGGGCACGGTGTTCGCCGCCATGCACTGGAGCGGCCAATTCCTTGCGAGCGGCGGCATCAACGAGGCGACGATCGGCGCGGTCGATCCCGACTCGAAGCAACCGGAACTCAAGCATGCCGCGGTGCGCGTGGAGGCTGCCAAGCTGCCGTGGCGGCTCGTCGCTGCGAAACGCGGCGACGTGCTTGCTCTGCGTGAGGCCGTCCAGCCGCTCCTGGCCGCGCGCCGCTATGCATCGATTCGAGTCGAAGCCGACGATCTCGTCGTCGTCTCGGCGGCCGATGTCGAGGCCGATGCACAATGGACCGAACGCCTGCACGATGCGCTAGGATTGGCGCGTGGCGACGAGTTGCTCGAATACCGCGACGCGCGTCGTGGTCGCGCGCAGCGCGTCGCCTGGAATGGAGAGCTGGTCGACGGCTTCTTGCTGACCGGCGATACGAGTCCCGCTGCGGCGTTGATCGAGCAGATTCGTACCGCTGCCCCTTGGCAAGGCCCGCGTCACGCGATCGTTCTGCTCGGCGGCGATACGCCGGTGCGCAGTCTCGCACCGCGCGTGCGTGTCCTGTGCAACTGCAAGCAGGTCACGCAGCCGCAGATCGAACAGGCGATCGCGACGGGCGCCGGCCTCGATGAGCTCAAAGCGACGCTCGGCTGCGGCACGGTCTGCGGCTCATGCGTCCCCGAGATCAAGCGATTGCTGAACACGACGGCGCCCGCATAACGCGCGTCCAACGCCCTGCCCTGATGCTGCGTATTTTGCTCGTTACCGATACCGACAAGCCCATCGGCGAACTGCGCGAGGCGCTCGCGCGTCTCGGCTACGACATGCTGCCAGAGACGGCTGCGCCGCACGCCTTGCCGAAAATCGTCGAACGCGAACGGCCCGATGTCGTCATCATCGACACCGAATCGCCGTCGCGAGACACGCTCGAGCAGCTTGCGGTGATGAACGAGGCGGCGCCCCGCCCTGTGCTGATGTTCAGTCACGACACGAACCAGCAGTTGATCCGTTCGGCCGTCGATGCCGGCGTCACCGCGTATATGACCGAGGGCCTTGCGGCCGACAAGCTCGCGCCCATCCTGGAAGTTGCGCTCGCACGGTTCGCACACGAAGAAAAATTGCGGCAGCGCCTCGCGAAGGCCGAGAGCGAACTCGAGGATCGCAAGACAATCGATCGCGCGAAACGGCTGTTGATGGAGCGCGGCAAACTTTCCGAGAACGACGCATACGCCACCCTGCGCAAGCGCGCGATGGATGCCGGCGTTCGACTCGCCGACATTGCGCGCCGCGTGCTCGAAGCGGCCGACTCTTCGAGGTAGCACCATGACGCACATCGCATCGAACGGCCCGGAAGCGTTGGAGAAAGCCCATCTGCGCATCGGCTTCGTCGCACTGTCCGACGCTGCGCCGCTGATCGCGGCCAAGGTGCTCGAATTCGGGCATCGCCACGGGCTCACGCTCGAACTATGCCGCCAGCCCTCGTGGGCGGCCGTGCGTGACAAGCTGATCTCCGGAGAAATCGACTGCGCGCATGCGCTGTATGGCCTCGTATACGGCGTCGAGCTTGGCATCGGCGGGCCGCGCGACGAGATGGCGGTGCTCATGGTGCTCAATCGCAACGGACAAGCCATCACGCTGTCCTCGCGGCTGGCAGGTGCGCTCGATGCCGAGGGCGATTTGAAGGCTGCGCTCGCGACGCTAGGGCGTCCGCCTGTTTTCGCGCAGACGTTTCCGACGGGCACCCATGCGCTGTGGCTTTACTACTGGCTGGCGATGCACGGTGTGAATCCGCGCGAGCAGATCGAGAGCGTCGTCATACCGCCGCCGCGCATGGTCGACGCGCTGGAGGCCGGCACCCTTGACGGATTTTGCGCCGGCGAGCCCTGGCACGCAGTGGCCGAAGCGCGCGGCGCGGGACAAACCGTCATTGCCACGAGCGAAATCTGGCCCGATCATCCCGAGAAGGTCCTGGCTTGCCGGCGCGCGTTCGTCGAACGCTATCCCGCCACGGCGCGCGCCCTCGTGCGCACGATGCTTGAAGCGTGCCGATGGGTCGATGCCCCCGGGCACCGCGATGAAATATCCCATTGGCTGGCCAAACCCGACGCGCTCGATGTGCCACGCGACTTGATCGCGCCTCGCCTCGTCGGTCGCGAAGGGGGCAAGCGCTTCAAAGACGCGCCGCTGCCCGTGGCCTTTTTCGGCGGCGGGGCCGTCAACTATCCGCGCGTATCCGAAGGGCGCTGGTTCCTTGCGCAATATCGGCGCTGGGGATTGCTGCGCGAAGCCGAGGTGCCGGCTTCCCACGACGAGGCCATCGCCGCGCGCATCAATCAAACGGCGCTTTATTGCGAAGCGGCGGCCATGGTCGACCCATCGTGGCCCCTACCTGACGAAGCGGCACACGTCGATACGTTCTGCGACGACGCCATCCGGCGCTGACATCTTCGCGTCGGCACACCGGCACCACCTGTTGCTTCCATCGTTGTTATGCCCAGGATTTGCGGCGTCGCCGCAACGGTCCGGGACTCGCGATGGCGCAGATATATCACATTGACATATAATCTCGCGCTTCCGCAGCGCAGCATGCGACCTTTCGCCGCGCTTTCGTCATGTGATCCGAAGAAAACCATCGTGCCTAGCCAAGCCGTCCTGCGCTGGTTCGCCAGCTTTGCTCCGCATCCTGTCTCCGTTTCGTGGCGCGAGCGTCTGCGCTCGTGTTTCGGTGCGTTGCTGGGCATTGCCGCAACGGGCGCATCGATGCATTGGCTGCTCGGCCCGCAAGCGCAGATTCCATTCTTGATCGCCCCCATGGGCGCATCGGCCGTGTTGCTGTTCGGCGTGCCGGCCAGCCCGCTGGCGCAGCCGTGGTCGTTCATCGGCGGCAACCTCGTGGCCGCGACCGTCGGCGTGCTCAGTGCAATGTGGATCGGCGACCCGATTCTGGCCGCCGCGTTGGCGCTTGCCGCCGCAACGTGCGTGATGTTCGCGTTGCGCTGCATCCACCCGCCTTCGGGCGCCGTTGCATTGACTGCCGTGCTCGGCGGCCCGGCCATTCATGCCCTGGGCTTGCGGTTCGTGCTCGAACCCGTCGCATTGCAATCGTTGGTGCTGCTGGCGTCGGCCATCGTCTATCACACCGTGACGGGCCATCGGTATCCGCACGTCGCCCGCCCCGCGGCGCATACCGCGCCGGGCGCGGCCGGCGTGACTCGCGCCGATCTCGAGGCGATCGTCCGCGAGCGCGGCGAGTTGATCGACGTCGCCGCCGACGATCTCGAATCCCTCGTGCACGAAGCGCAGCTGGTCGCCTATGCGCGCAGCTTCAGCGAACTCAAATGCGCCGACATCATGACGCGCGATGCCGTCTCCGTCTCGAGTGAAACCACGGCCGCCGCGGCTTGGCGACTGCTCGAACGCAACCGGATCAAGGCGCTGCCCGTCATCGACGAAACGCGCCGCGTCGTGGGTATCGTCACGCGTACCGATTTCGTCGGGCGCACGGCCTTCGGCTTGCGCGGCCCGCGCAGTCGAGGCATTTCGCTCTGGCGCGACGCATCGGCAAGCCGCCGCGTCGACGATCTGATGACGCCGAACGTGCGCACGGTCGATGCCGATCTATCGGTGGCCCAATTGATTCCCGTGTTCGCGCATTACGGGCACCATCACATTCCCGTCGTGGACGAACGCCGACGATTGATCGGCATGATCACCCAGGCGGATTTGATCGGCGGCCTGCATCGGCAAACGCAAACGCGGCAATTGCGCAGCGCCTGAAATGGGAACCCGGTTCGATCGAACGGATGACGTGAATCATGCCGAAATATATCACAACGTGATATATTTCACGTTCGACCCTACTCCATTCGTGACCACGATGAAAACGTCCGCCGCACGCGCACTTGCCAAGACCGATTTCGAGCAGTTGTCGGAGTTCCGCTATCAAATGCGGCGTTTCGAGCGCTTTTCGGAGCGCGCGGCTCAGGCCGAAGGTATCACGCCGCTGCAGTACTTGTTGTTGTTGCATGTGAAGGGCTATCCGGGCCGCGAATGGGCGACGATCGGCGAGTTGGCCGAGCGCTTGCAGGCGCAACACCACGGTGTCGTGGCCCTCGTCTCGCGTTGCGAAGCGCTCGATCTCGTCAAGCGCAAAGTGAGCGAGACCGATCGCCGGCAAGTGGAAGTCCACCTGCAAAAAGCGGGTGAAACAGTACTGGCGAAACTGGCGGCCCTGCATCGAGCCGAATTGAACTCGCTGCAAGGGGCATTCAGTGTGCCGCAAGTCGATTTATGAGTGTATGAACAGGCAGATCCTATGAGCATCGACCCAAACAAGAGAGACTTTTCCGCGAACGCGCGGTTACCCGGCATTTGCGCGCTGGCAGCCGTTATCGGCATGCTCGGCACGATCGCGGCCATCGTGCTGCTCAAACTGATCTACCTGTTCACGAACGTGTTCTTCTTCGGCACGTTCTCGTTTGCGAACCATTCGCCTGCCGATAACCGGCTCGGCGCCTGGGTTGTGCTCATTCCGGCCCTGGGCGGTCTCATCGTCGGCCTGATCGCGCGCTTCGGCTCCGACAAGATTCGCGGGCACGGCATCCCCGAAGCGATCGAGGCCATTTTGTTCGGCAAGAGCCGTATGTCGCCGAAGGTCGCCGTGCTCAAGCCGCTCTCATCGGGCATCGTGATCGGCAGCGGCGGCCCGTTCGGCGCCGAAGGCCCGATCATCATGACGGGCGGCGCGCTCGGCTCGCTGCTCGCGCAATGCGTGAAGGTCACGGCGGCAGAGCGCAAGACGCTGCTCGTCGCCGGCGCCGCCGCGGGCATGACGGCCGTCTTCGGCACGCCGGTGGCAGCTGTGCTGCTTGCCGTCGAGTTGCTGTTGTTCGAATGGCGGCCGCGCAGTTTCCTGCCCGTTGCGCTCGCCTGTGCCGTTGCCGGTTTCCTGCGGGCCGCATGGTTCGGCATCGGGCCGCTGTTTCCGCTCGAAACTGCACCGCCCTCGGCCATCTCGCTGATTTCCTGCTTGATTCTCGGCGTCGCCAGCGGTGCGCTCGCATCGGGCCTGTCGGTCGCCCTTTATGCGACTGAAGATCTGTTCGCCAAGCTGCCGCTGCATTGGATGTGGTGGCCCGCGATCGGTGGGCTCGCGGTCGGCGTCGGCGGTTTCATCGAGCCGCGCGTGCTCGGCGTAGGCTATGACGTCATTGGCGATTTATTGCATCATCAGCTCGCCGTCCATGTGGCCGTCGCGATTCTCGTCGTGAAGGCGATCATCTGGGTCATCGCGCTGGGCTCGGGCACCTCGGGCGGCGTGCTCGCCCCATTGCTGATGCTCGGTGCCGGCTTGGGCATCGTGCTTGGCCCCGTGCTGCCGGGGCACGATGCCGCGCTGTGGCCGCTCGTGGCCATGGCGGCCACGCTCGGGGCCACGCTCGGCGCGCCGTTGACGGCGATCGTGTTCGCTTTCGGCCTCACGCACGACAGCAATGCGCTGCTTCCGCTGTTGACGGCGACGCTCGTTGCCCACGGGTTCACGACTGTCGTCATGAAGCGCTCGATCATGACCGAAAAGATCGCGCGGCGCGGGTATCACATCTATCGCGAGTACGGCGTCGATCCGCTCGAGCGGCATCATGTCGACGAAGTCATGACGCGCGACGTGAAAACGATCGACGCGGCCCTCGGCGTGCGTGAAGCGCTCGCATCGTTCTTCGGCGCCGGCCAAAGCCATCGTGCGTACCCGGTCGTGCGCGGCGATCGCCTCGTCGGTGTGGCCGATCGTCAAACGCTCGTGGCACTGACCGACGCGGAAAACGGCGTCGGCCGCGATATGACGCTCGGCGATGCGCTCGCCGCCAGCGCGCCCGTGGTCGCATTGCCGGGCGAAACGTGTCGCCTCATTGCCGCCCGTCTCGCTGTACAAGGGCTCGAACGCGTACCGGTCGTGCAAGACCGCGAATCGATGCGGCTGATCGGTATCGTCTCGCGCAGCGACCTCGTCAATCCGTCGCGCCTGCATTTCGAGGAAGAACAGAAAAGGGAGCGCTTCCGCCGCGTCTCATGGCGGCCCGCCAAGCGACGCAGTCCGGTGTGAGGCCAGGCCTTCGCCCGAGGGCGACACAAGTCGATCGTCCCTTCCCTCTCGCATGACTTTCGCCCGATTGTTCGCGCCCTTCACACGGGCGCAAAGTGCAGCCGATACCGGCATTGGCCGGTCCCTTCGGTTCCCGCTACAGGACGATCGTCATGCACCTGCCCTGGTCACCCCAACGCTCGCGCACGCAAGCGCGCTCCATCGCAGCGGCTGATACGGCACGGCCGCGATCATACGAAGACGCCGGTTCGCTCGATGCTCAACTGCTGAGTGAATGCGAGGCAATGGCGCGCTTCGCGCTGCGGCACGCCATGCCCGTTGCACCCGAGATGATCGCCGAACTGGCGCGGTTGAGCGCGCGGGCTCGCAACGAAACCTCGAACGACTTCGCCGACGAGCCCGACGCTCGCCGCACCTTGGCCGTCATGCACGGCAAGCTGTCGATTGCCATCGCCCCAGCCACGCCGCAGGCCGTGATGCTGCTCGACGCTCACTACCATAACCCTCATCCATTGGCCTGGCTTGGCCCTGTGCCATTGATCCGATTGCTGAGCGTGGCGGCCATCGTCTTTCTCGTCGCCGTGATCGCCGCCGGTCTTTCGCCCGACGTTTCCGCCAAAAACATCGAGCAAGGATTTCTCGATGCAAGCGGCGCAAGCCTGCTCTGGAACACGTTGTTCCTGATTTTCTGCGCGGGGCTCGGCGCATCCTTTGCCGCATTGTTTCAGGCGCACCGCTATATCGCGGACGCGACCTATGACCCGCGCTACGACGCCTCATACGGCGCGCGCTTGATACTCGGCGTCATCGCCGGGCTGATTCTCGTCGAAATGCTGCCGCGCGATCTCTTCGCGAACGGCGGGATGCGCAGCTTCGGCAAACCCGCGCTCGCGATGTTGGGCGGTTTTTCGGCGACCGCCGTGCATCGGTTGCTGCAACGCCTCGTCGATACGCTCGACGCCCTCGTCAAGGGCGATCCCGCGAGCGGCATTCAAGCGGCGCGCGACGCCGAACGGGCTCAAACGGCGCAGACGCGCACGCAAATGCAAAGCGAGCTCGCCGCAAGCCTCGTCGAGCTTCAGCAATCACTCGATGAAACGGGCTCGACAGAAGACGTCCGGCGACGACTCGCCGCGCTGACGCGCACGATGCTCGGCTCGGAATCGCTTCGCGCCGCCCCTGACGCATCGCCTCGCCCTGGCATCGCGCCGCCGCCTGCCGACGCGCCATCGCAGTGAAACGTGCTTCGGCGCTGGCGTCATTCGGCGCCGGCCAACGCCGGGCGAGCCTGCATCGACGGCCTCGACGCTTCGGCGGACACGCGTCGCGCGAGCCAAAGCGCCGCCTCCGTCCGGTTGCTGACGCCGATTTGACGAAAGAGCGCGTACAGGTGGTTCTTGATGGTCCCCTCGGCCACGTTCAGCGCTCTACAGATTTGCTTGTTCGACTTGCCTTCGGCGAGCAAGCGCAGCACCTCCAATTGTCGTGGCGTCAAACGATCGAGCCGCCGCTCCCCGTGGATCGATGACGCACGCGACGACGGCTCGCCGTCGTCCCGATAGCGCGACGGAACATAGATTGCCCCCGATGCCACTTGTTTGAGCGCCTGCGCAAATTCATCGGCCGTCGCGTGACGCTCGACGACCCCGGCCGCTCCCGCCAACAGCGCATCGGCAATGGCGTGCCGCCCCCCGTTGCGCACGACGAAAAGCCATGGCACAGTGCCGAATACTTCCGGCAACAACTTCGGCCACCCGACGCGAGCCGCGTCGTCATCCCATTCGAGCGTGATGGCATCGATACCATCCGCAAGTGATTTTTCGCGGACCCGATAAACGTCCTCGGGATTTTCGGCGGACCATACTTTGCAATCCTTATCAAGCTTTAGGAGAGCATCGGTCACGCCGGCTACGAATAGGGGCAGACTGTCGATCATCAGGACGTTCATTTACGCGCTTCCCTCGGTAGCGAGATGTTCTATTAGCGACGTCTAACACATCTCATTCGGTTGCTTTTTTACCGCCGTTTTCTTCGGGGCGCACTAGCACCGAAGATCCATGACCGACGTACTAATCCGAAAGGCCCCGTACCGCGCGGCCCAGCGCGGCGCATTGGTCCTGTGTCTCCGGCCATGACAAGCGGCCTCTTTGTTCATTGACTCGAACCCCGTAATTTGAACGCGACAGCGTAACCACGCTGCATCATTTCGGACACGGAGGTTTTCTTATGGAAGCGAATTTTATCGGGTCGGTGATCAACGCATTGCCGATGGATCAAATGATCGCAGGTCCGCTGAAGGCGATGATTACCGCGCAGACGCAGGCTGCTAAAAGCTACGCCGATTTTCTGATGCAGGTCTGCATTCAGGACGGCAAAGCGGTTGCCGTACAGTTCGATTACGACGAATCGCTCGTCGACGAGAACGGCGTATCGAAAGGCGTCGTGCAAAAAACGATGCGTATTCCGCTGCTGGCCGCAATCGTCCACCCCATCATCGCGATCGAAGAAGGCACGATCGACTTCGAGCTCGAAATCACGCAATCCGAAAAGTCGTCGTCCTCGACCGAAGCCGGCGGCGAATTCCAGGCGAAACTGGGCTGGGGCCCCGTCAGCGTGAGCATCTCGGGCCGAGTGTCACACAAAGCCGAGCAGACGCGCAGCACCGATACGCGCGCCAAGTATTCGATCCATACGCAGGTGCGCCGCCAGCCGCCGCCCGAGGCGCTCATGCGCGTCATCGATTTTTTGACCGATGCCGCCACCAAGCCCGTCGTGACCGAAGACAAAGCGAAGAACGTGAAGGCGCTGCCGCCTACGCCGACCGACGGCTCACTGGTCGGTCAGAAGAGCGATGCCGCAACGCCGGGGGCGGCGCCCGCCGCAAACGCGCAGCCTCAAGCCGCGGCGACGACGCCCTGATGCGCGCGACGCATCCCGATCGAGGCCGACATGTTCAACCTCTTTAAGCGACGGCGCAACACCGCCCCGCGCGACCAGGCAGCCGCGGCGGAGCCCCCGCCGGCAAGCCCGAGCGCTGATGACGAGGGTTGGCAGCGATGGGACGGCGATGCGCCGTCGATGCCCGGTGCCGATGCACGCACCGAGGGCGCCGCGTCCCAACCGCCCGGCGGCGTGCCACCGGTGCCGCCCGATCCTCCGGCGAGGCCACCGCAAAATCCGCCACCGGGCCCACCCCCGCGGGGCTTGGCGCTCGACGAGATCGCGCGCGGTATGCAGCACGCTGCGGCGTCGGCCAATCAGTTGCTCGCTCAGCAATATACGCGGGTGCTCGACACCTTCTTCGATTCTGACGACGAAGGCGTTTTGACGGCCCGCACGGTCAACCTCGCGCTCGATGCCGA
This sequence comes from Trinickia soli, assembly GCF_002879855.1. Taxonomy (GTDB): domain Bacteria; phylum Pseudomonadota; class Gammaproteobacteria; order Burkholderiales; family Burkholderiaceae; genus Trinickia; species Trinickia soli. Next base: position 21,717 of record NZ_PNYB01000042.1, read on the forward strand.
ACATACGATGCCTGTGCCGCTCGTCGCGCTAGCGACACCGCGGGGGCTGGCGCTCGAAAAGATGGTCGTTCATCTGACGGTGCGCGGCGACTTCGCGGAAGCGATGCCCGTCGATGGGGGCGATCATCGCGCCCGCTTCCACGTCACCCTCGCGCCGCCGTCGAAACGCAGTGTCGATGGTTCAGCACGCGATCGCGCTACCGAGCACATCGACATCGAGATGCATTTCACGGCCCTCGCCCCGCCCGACGCGATCATGCGCGTGATCGACGAATACACGCACCGTCTGGTCCCGCGGCCGACGCGTCCTGCGCGGTCCACCCCCACCGATGAGGAGAATCCCCATGCTTGAACGCCCGGAGCACACTGGCCAGGACGGCATCGAGTTGATCAAACGCTTCGAGGGCCTGCGCCTGAGCCGCTACCTCGATGCGGTCGGCAAGCCGACGATCGGCTACGGCCATCTGATCCTCCCCCACGAAAAATTCGATGCGCCTCTGACGGCGGCCGCTGCCGAGAGTCTTCTGAAGAAGGACTTGCGCAGTCATGAGCTCGCGCTACGCAAGCTCGTAAGAATTGCGATCACGCAGCAGCAGTTCGATGCGTTGATGGGCTTCGTCTTCAATCTCGGCCCAGGGCGGCTGCAATCGTCGACTTTGCTGCGCTGCCTGAACGCGGGCCAATTTCAAAAGGCCGCGAATCAATTTCTCGTTTGGAACAAGGCAGGCGGCAAGCCATTGGCCGGCCTGACCAAGCGGCGTCAGGCTGAACGCCAGTTGTTTCTCTCCTGACAAGACCCATCAGAAAGGACTTTTAACCATGCATGCACGCCACTCACGCGCCTTACAGACGTCGTTGCGCAGGCTGCGCGCAGGCGGCCTCGCGAGCGCACTTTTCATGGCGCTGCTCGGCGCGGCACGCGCCGATTCGCCGCCGACATGCCGTTCCGAAGTCGACCACATCGCCGAGACACTGCGCACCCAGCGGCAACCCGAACTCTGTCCACGATGCGCCGATCGTCTCGTTGCGACGCTCGAGAGCCTGTACCGCGAACGCAAACTGCCAACGTCGCTGTTCCTGTCGGCCGACGCAGCGCAATGGGACGACCCGCAAACGCGCCCGGTCATGTTCTCGGGCAAAAGTCGAGCGGGTATTGCCGACGGCGACCGCTTGGCCGCCGAGATCGACAGCGGTTACGGGCCACGCGGCGTACTACGCCTCATCTACACGCGAGCGAACGAGCCGGTCGCGCTTGCAACGCCCGACCGAAAGACGTTTATCCCGGTCACGTATTGCATTGCATCGCCGAAATAGCACGATCAGGGACCGAGGCAGAACGTCATAGAACGCGAGCCACATAGCCACATCCGGGCCATTCGCCCTATTTGATACCGACGACCGACCTCGTACGCTGTTCATACAGAAGCACAACGCCCATACAGGATAGATAGGAGTACTAAATGAATAGAACCACGGAGAAGAACCGTGTATCGCTGTCCTATCCGCTCACGAGCACGGCCCGGCTCGATGCCGTGCGCAAAGCCGGGTTGGAAAGCGTGCGGCGCGCCTCGACTGCGCAGACGATGCGCCGCGTCGCGTGGGCTGCCGCGATCGGCTTCGCGCTCGTCACGCTCGTGTCAAAAGCGGCGCTCGCGCAAGAGGACGCCGCGCCGCGCCTGCAAGGCTATGGCGCGGACCTTTCGCGCACATCGGTCTCGGGGTTGTCGTCGGGTGCATTCATGGCTTCGCAATTCGACGTTGCGTATTCTGGCGAGTTGATCGGCGCCGGCATCGTTGCGGGCGGCGAGTTCTACTGTGCGGGCGCCGCGGGCGTCAAGCCACTGGCGACCGCGGCCGTGACCTCGTGCATGCGCCCGTTCGGCCCTGCCCCGAAAGCGGAAATCGCGCTGAAGGATGCGCATCAATTCGCCGCCGACGGCCTGATCGACGACACGGCCAACCTGAAGCGCCAACGCGTGTATCTGTTCAGCGGAGCAAAGGACTCCGTCGTCTTCACGAAAGTCGTCGATCAGGCTGCCCGCTTCTTCGAACTCGCCGGCGTGCCGAAGACGAACATCGACTACGAAAAGCTCCCGAACGCCGGACACGCGTTACTGACCAATCATGCCGACGACATCGCCTGCGATTCGAACGCGGGCCCGTACATCAACAATTGCGGCATCGAGCAATCGCAACAGATTCTGCAATGGATCTACGGCGGACCGGGTATCGAACTCAAATCGCCAGCGGCGAAGCCCACGGGCGACCTGATCCTGTTCGACCAGAACGAATTCGACCCGAAACATCGCGCATCGCTGGCAGATAGCGGCTACGTCTATGTGCCGCAAAGCTGCCACGAATCGGGCTGCGCCGTCCACGTCGTGTTCCACGGGTGTCTGCAAAACGTCGGCAAAGTCGGGCTGCGCTTCGTGCGCGACACGGGCTACAACGAGTTCGCCGATACCAATCGCATCATCGTGCTCTATCCGCAAATCGCCTCGGCCAATCGGGGCTCGCCAAGCAATCCGCTCGAATGCTGGGACTTCTGGGGCTACACGAGCGACGACGCGAGCAAGCCTGACTTCTACACGCGCAAAGCACCGCAGATGGCAGCCGTCATGAAGATGATCGAACGCCTGCACGCTACGCCCACCC
>NZ_PNYB01000043.1 GCF_002879855.1 Trinickia soli
TCATCGCCCTGATGTCCATCACGGCATCGACCGCGGCAAAGATATTCGCCAGAACCGGCACGTTCTGCGCAACCGTCTTCAAGCGCTCGACCGTTACCCAGCCCCCACTGATTCTCCGCAGCCATGCATCCAACTCATGAATAGCCGAATTCACATCCTCCGGTGAAATGCGAATCAACGGAGAGACGAATACGTCGGTCGGTTTAGGCTGCAATACGGTCGCGTCGGCCATGGCGATTCTTTGATTTCTTTTAAGTGCGCCAGATTCTAATGAATGCAGACCGACAAATCTACCGCACCGGCAATCGTTTAAGAATCAACCCAATCGAACAAGTAATTAGTTCCACAAAAGATCGTCGGCGATTTGTTTCGGAAATAAATTCCACTCACTCCCGACGGGGGAACCCGTATCGCGGCCTTATCTCTGCAAGCCCGCCCCGCCGAGCGAAGACGGTCAGGCAATTGAAAGGAAATTGAAACGTCGACCACCCCCGAGTGCGTCCCAGTTCCACCCGCTGACACATTAAGCATTACTCACTATACGAGGCCTGACGGACGGCGCATCAATTCCCGCATCACGGGACGTATGCGCCCTTCGCATGCAAGGAGCGCTCGGCCAATTCCAGTTGTTCGATGGCCTCCGCCCCTTCGAGAGCAAGCAAGCGCGCCACGAGCGATTCGGTAATCGCCGTGGCGCCAACCAGCGACGGAAAAAACGACGGACTCTCGTGCGAAAAAATCAATGTGCTGTCGGCGTTCAAAGCGATGGGCGACACGGCGCTATCGGTGATCGCGATTAATCGGCTGCCTTTTTCCAGTGCGACTTCAGCGACGCGCGCGGCTTCCATCGAATACGGTGCAAAGCTGACGACCACTGTCGCGCTATCGCGCGTAATGCCGCGCAATTGCATTTCGAGCGTTCCGGCTTCACCGGTCAACAGCGATACGGACGAGCGAAACAGGCCATAGCCATAGCCGAACCCGAACGCCACGGCGTAGCACGACCGGAAGCCCGCGACATAAACATGGCGAGCCTTACGCAACACGCGCGCCGCCTGCACGACATTCCGTTCGTTGTCGGCCGCCGTTGCTTCGAGATTGTGATGTTGCGCCGCGAGCAAGTCGTGCGTGAACGTGTCCTTCTTCGTACCGGCAACGAGCGATCGGGCACGCACCGTCAGTGGCTCGGGGCGCGTACGCACGCGTGCAACGAACAATTCCCGCAATTCGTTCCAACCGGGAAACCCCAATTGCTGCGACAAACGCACGAGCGCCGCCGGCTGAATCTGCGCATGCTCAGCCACCTTGCGCATCGACAGCACCGCCACTTCATCGGGATGATCGAGCAGAAACGCAGCGCCCGCCTGAAATTGCGGGCTCATTTCCGCGAAGCGTGCGCGGATCAATGCAGCAAGTTGGTCCAGGGTCTCAGGCATAAGTAAGCGATGCGGCGGTTGCGGTGACAACAAATGTTATCACCGCGACAACAGCGAGCCGCGGCCCGCGCTGCACTGCCCTTATTTACCCCGATCGCAGCCTGCGCCCGTTTTCGCTAAACTGCGCGCTCCCGGCAGCCGTCCCTTTTGCGTTCTAATCTACTGATGAACCCGCTCCGGCAGCTCGCGGCCTCGTCACGGCGGCTGCGACTCCCCGCCCGCATCGCCACACGCCTACCCAGCGCCTCGCAGACGGCGAAGGCCCTCGCGTTCGCCGCGCTCGTCGCAGCCGGAGCGGTCAGCGCCTATCGCTACGCCGAACAGGCCGAAACGGGCGCGATCATCGAGCGCGCCACGCATCGGCTCGATATCGACGAAAGCACGCTCAAGGGCGAGCTGACGCGCTATGACTACCTCCCTGCCCTGCTAAGCCTGAACCCCGAAATTGCCGAGTTGCTGCGGCACCCTCAGGATCAGGCGCTCATCGGGCGTGTGAACCGGTATCTGGCCGAAGTGACGACCGATTCGCAGGCCGCCGCCATCTATGTGCTCGATTTGCACGGCACGACGCTCGCAGCCAGCAATTGGAATCAACCGATCAGCTTCGTCGGACAGAATTTTTCCTATCGCCCTTATTTCATCGATGCGCTGAACAACGGGACGGGACGCTTCTACGGACTCGGATCGACAAGCCGTCTGCCCGGCTACTTCTACGCCGCACGGATCGGCGCCAATGGCCAACAGCTTGGCGTCGTCGCCACCAAAATCAGCCTCGACGCGATCGAAGCTTTATGGAAGCGTGGCGATGAAACGGTGCTCGTCGCCGATGCGAACGGTGTCGTGTTCCTAACCTCGTGCGCCGCTTGGAAGTACCGCACGCTGCATCCGCTTTCGGCTGCGGCTCGCGCGCGCATCGAAGCGAAACGCCAATACGACGGCCCCGGCGCGCTCGAGGAACTCGGGCTCGTGAAGCGTCGGCGGCTGACGCCAAGCGCCGAGATCGACGCGATCCCGGCTGCGAACCCGCACTCGGCAAGCACCGGCAACGCACGCCAAAACAAATTCGTCGTCGTCAGCCGGCTCGTATCGGGCACCGACTGGCACATCATGTCGCTGACCGACATCGCCCCTGCCCGCAAGAGCGCAAGCTATGCCGCACTCGTCGCGGCGCTCGGCCTGTCGCTTGCAATGAGCGTCACGCTGTACGTGCTTCAACGCAGAAAGGTGATCGCCCAACGCCTGGCGATGCGCGAAACGCTCGAGCGCATGAACGACGACCTCGAACGCAAGGTCACGCGGCGAACCGATGCACTTGCACGCGCGAACCACAGCCTGCGCAGCGAAATTGCACAGCACAAGCGTACCGAGGCGACACTGAAGGCCACGCTCGAAGAACTCGTGCAAGCGGGCAAGATGGCGCTGATCGGCCAGATGTCGGCCGGCGTCACGCATGAACTCAACCAACCGCTGGCGGCGTTGCGCACGCTGTCGGACAACGCCTTGCTGTTTCTGCAACGCGGACGCCCCGGGGAAGCCGAAAGCAATCTGCGCGTGATCACCGGGCTCATCGAACGAATGGGCACGATCACCGCGCAGTTGCGCCGCTTCTCGCGCAAAGGGCCCGCGGAACTTGCACCGGTCGACGTCGAGCGTGCCATGGCGAATGCGCTGTTTCTCGTCGAACTGCGGCTGCGCAAGGAAAATGTCGAAGTCGTGCGCCACATCGGCAATCAAGGGGCGAATGCCGATCTCAAAGTGCTGGCCGATGCGAACCGTCTCGAACAGGTGCTCGTCAACTTATTCGCGAACGCGCTCGACGCGATGCTCGATTGCCCGGTGAGGCAGCTCACGATTGCCGTGCGCGTCGACGAAACGGACGATGCCTTTGCGACGATCACCGTTTCGGATACGGGTGCCGGGATACCCGAAGATGCACGCGCACGTTTGTTCGAACCGTTCTTTACGACGAAGCCGCCCGGGGCCGGCCTCGGGCTTGGCCTGGCGATCTCAGCGGGCATCGTTCGCGAACTCGGCGGCACGTTGAAGATTGACGATGCCGCGGCCAGTGCAGGCGCTTCATTCACGTTGCGGCTACGCCGCGCGCGTATCGACGAATACCAGGCAGACGGCGCCGCACCGCACTCGCCCGCCGAAGCGCAACCCGCTTCGCCCAAGATGCCAGGGGCAAAGGCATGAAGTCAGGAGACCAGATGCAGCAAGATGGGTTAAGGGTATTGTTCGTCGAAGACGAGCCTGCCGTGCGGCTCGGCGGCGTCCAGGCGCTGCAACTGCGCGGCATCGAAGTGCAGGCGTTCGAGCGCGCCGAGCAGGCGCTTCGACAAATTCGCCCCGGTTTTGCGGGCATCGTCGTGACCGATGTGCGCCTGCCCGGCATGGACGGGTTCGCCTTGCTCGAACAGATTCGATCGATCGACGCCGAGTTGCCCGTCATCCTCGTCACGGGCCACGGCGACATCGCGATGGCCGTCGAAGCCATGAAGCGCGGCGCTTACGACTTCATCGAAAAGCCGTTTTCGTCGGAGCATCTGGCCGACGTCGCGCAACGCGCGCTCGAGAAGCGACACCTGACACTCGAACTCGATACGCTACGCCGCCAGGCAAACAATCGCGACCGCATCGAAGCGAAGATTCTCGGGCAATCGCCTGCGATCGAACGCCTGCGACGCGTCATCATCGATCTGGCCGACACCGATACGAACGTGCTTGTCCTTGGTGAAACGGGCGCAGGCAAAGAGGTCGTCGCGCGATGCCTGCATGAATCGGGGCGCCGCCGCAGTGCGAACTTCGCCGCGATCAATTGCGCGGGCATCCCCGAAATGCTCTTCGAAAGCGAAGTGTTCGGCCATGAAGCCGGTTCGTTCACGGGCGCAGTCAAGCGCCGTATCGGCAAGCTCGAATTCGCCGATGGCGGCACGCTGTTCCTTGACGAGATCGAGACGATGCAGATGTCCCTGCAAGCGAAGTTTCTTCGCGTGCTGCAGGAGCGCGCGTTCGAGCGCGTCGGTTCGAACGAGTTGCAGCCGATGAATTGCCGGATCGTGGCAGGCACGAAAGCGGACTTGCTGGCGCTCGCCCGAGAGCAGCGGTTCCGCGACGATCTTTATTACCGGCTCGGCGTCGTCGTGCTCGAAGTGCCGCCGCTGCGCGAGCGTCGCGAGGATATCCCGCTGCTGTTCGAGCATTTCGTTCTGCAGGCATCGGCGCGCTATGGGCGGCCGGCGCCCGACGCGTTGAGCCCGCAGCAAATGCAAGCGCTGATGTCCCGCAGTTGGCAGGGCAACGTGCGCGAGTTGCGCAACGTGGCCGAGCGTTTTGCGCTTGGATTGCTGGCCGACACCGGCGATGCCGACGCGTCGATCGGCACGGCGCCGCGCACGCTTGAAGAGCAGGTGAATTGCTTCGAGCGACACTTGATCGAAGAAGCGTTACGGGCATGTCAAGGCCGTGCGGCGCTGGCGTGCGAACGCTTGGGTCTGCCGAAGAAAACCCTGTACGACAAGATGCGACGGCTCGCGATCACGTCGGATGATTTTCGGTGAACGAGGGTTAACGCTGACTTCACCCGTCACGATTTCCGCACAGCGTTTCGACCTCGCTGAGCGAATTCCCGCGCGAGCGGTCTCGCTGCGCCCATCGCTATCGCTTCTGATTCAAGGCATTAGCGACGCTTAACGATTGGCATACCTCCTGCGTAATAGAACGTCAGCCTGACGACGGCAGCGCAACGCCGCGCCGATCGACAGGACGACGGACCATTCACAGGAGACAAGATTCATGACTTGGACCAAGCAGCAGCGTAGCGTCGCCCTCGCCAGCTATCTGGGCTGGACGCTCGACGCGTTCGACTTCTTTCTGATGGTGTTTGTCCTGAAGGACATCGCCAAAGCCTTCGGTACGGAAATCACGAGCGTGACCATCGCGATCACGCTGACGCTCGCACTGCGCCCGCTCGGCGCGCTGATCTTCGGCCGGCTTGCCGACCGATACGGCCGCCGTCCCGTGTTGATGGCGAACATCGTTTTGTTCTCGTTGCTCGATCTCGCCTCCGGCTTCGCGACGAGCCTGACGATGTTGCTCGTGCTGCGCAGCCTGTTCGGCGTTGCGATGGGCGGCGAATGGGGTGTCGGCTCGGCGCTGACGATGGAGTCGATCCCGCCGAAATCGCGCGGCATCATGTCGGGGATTCTGCAAGCCGGCTATCCGTCGGGTTACTTGCTGGCATCGGTCGTTTTCGGCCTGCTGCACGATTCGATCGGCTGGCGCGGCATGTTCATGATCGGCGTGGTGCCGGCGCTGCTCGTGCTGTTTATCCGCCGCAACGTCCCGGAATCGCCGACATGGGAACGCGGGCGCAACGCGGCCGTCCGCCCGAGCATCGTCGCCGTGCTCGCTCGCGAATGGAAGCTCGCCCTCTACATGATCGTGTTGATGACGGCCTTCAACTTCTTCAGCCACGGCACGCAAGATCTCTATCCGACCTTCCTGCTGGTGCAACATAAGTTCTCGACGCACACGGTCAGCATCATCGCGATCACCTATAACATCGGCGCGATCATCGGCGGAATCTTGTTCGGCTCGTTGTCGGAGAAGATCGGCCGACGCAAAGCGATCGCCATCGCTGCGTTGATTGCGCTGCCTGTGTTGCCGTTGTGGGCGTTTGCGAGCGGCAGCATTGCACTCGCGATCGGTGCGTTCCTCATGCAGATCTCGGTGCAAGGTGCCTGGGGCGTGATTCCGGCTCACCTCAATGAAATGTCGCCGCCTGAAGTGCGCGCAACGTTCCCGGGACTCGTCTATCAGCTCGGCAATCTGCTCGCTTCGGCCAATGCAACGATTCAGGCAGGCATTGCGCATCAGCACGGAGACAACTACGGCATGGCGATGGCGCTCGTTGCCGGGACGGTGGCCGTTGTCATTTCGATTCTGATCAGCCTGGGGCGCGAGCATCGCGGCGTGCAGATGGATGCCGGCGAGGGTGCGGCTATCGAGCCCAGCGTGGGCGCAGGGAAGATGGTCGGCGCTGGACGCTGAGGTTCGTTCTTTAACGGCGCGGCGCCTTCTGGCAAGGTGCTGCGCCGGGTTGTTATTGCTGATCTACGCGAAGCTCACGTGATAGATGGGTGGAAGATGCGCCGAGATTTCGTGCCACGTTTCCCCGGCGTTATCGGAAGTCCAGAGGCCACCTGTCGTCGAGCCCATTGCGAGGCGAGTGCCCGTCGAATCGACCACGAGACCGTGACGATAGATCAAGTCGTAGGCGGGTGCGGGTGGCAAACCTTGTGAGAACTGTTCGAAGGTTCGACCGCCGTCGCGCGTGCGCGTGACGACCAAGCGTCCATCGACGGGGATACGGTACGCGTCTTTGATCGCGGGGACGAACCACGCGGTATCAGGGTCTTGGGGATGAACGGCGACTGCGAAGCCGAAGCTCGACGGCTGCGCCTCAATGCGTCCCCAGTGCTCGCCGCCATCGGTCGAGCGGAAGATGCCGCAATGATGCTGCGTCCAGAGCGTGTCCGGAGCGCCTTGGCATTGGACGACGCGATGGGGGTCTTGCACGTTGGGTTCTTCACGACGTTCGGGCGGCATGTAATCGGCCTGCATGCCGTACGCGGTTTGTCGCCATGATTCCCCGCTGTCGTTCGTTTGCCAGACGCCGCCGCTCGATACGGCGATCGTCACATGGCGACTATCGCGCGGATCGACGAGTACCGAGTGAATGCCGGCATGATCGTATCCGCCGCCCATCCATTCGCGACGTTCCGGGCGATTCCACAGCGGGACGTTCAACGTCCACGTTTCACCGCGATCGTCCGAGCGGAACAAGCCACCTGGGATCGTGCCGGCCCACAGCGTACCCGGTTGGTCGGCACCGCCGGGTTCCAGCGTCCAGATTTGTTCGAGCGACCATAGGGGCTCGCGGGGCTCAGCGGTTTCGGTATTTGCGGGTTGTTGAGCTGAGGCGGGTTGCGGTGCGGCTGCGGTGGTCGTGTCCGCTTCCGGCTGCGGAGGGTAGACCGGGGTCGTGCAGGGCTCCCATTCGCGCGCGCCTGCCGGCAGGCGATGCAGTTTCACACCGAAATGCCCGAGATTCAGTGCGGCGTAAAGCGTGCCGTCGCGCGCATCGGCCAACGCCGCAGTGACGGGTTCGCCGATGAAATGGTGCGCAGTCTGCTTCCAACTACGAGGGTTCGTATCGTTCGCTTCATATACGAACAGCCCTTTTCGAGTGCCCACCAGCAAGCGATCGTCATTCACGTTCATCTCCAATGTTGTTTGAGCGCGAGCGGTGGATCAACCGCCTGATAGCGCCTGGACTACGTAGATGCGGCTGTTCGTGTCGACAGGGTCGGAAAGCCGACGGCGGTCGCGCAGCGGCTTGCCGTCGATGAATACGGCAAGGTGCCGACGCAAACCACCTTGGTCGTCGAGGATGTAGCCGCGCAAGCGCGGCTCGTCGGCGAAGACGGCGGATAAGGCCTCGTCGACCGATGTGGCGGCGACGTCGCGTTCGGGGAGCGCGATGTGGCGTTGGATCGAGGCGGCGAAGAATAAGTGCGCCATGGTGGGGGCCGGGCGGTGTCGACTGGGTGGTTAAGTTTAGTCGAATTGGGCGAGGGGGCTGGCCAGGATGGTCTTTTCAGCCGAGCACATCGATTAGCTGCGTCAAAACGATGGGTTCGATGAACGAATTATCCGCGACAACTACCGCACGATCTCATACTTGCGCCGTTACAGCGGGCGATCAGCATGCTGACTGCCGGCTTCCAAGCCCACTCACCTGTTCGCGGTCTACACGTCAACAGCGAGTGGATCGCGCGACGCGCTGATAAGGCCAAGCTGAGCAAGCCCAAGCAAATCGAGACTCCTCTGACTGAGAGTCCACCCACCGCGCTGGCACAATCGTCATTCCCTTTGCCCGACCCCGCGAGCCATGAAGCATTCCGACTTTCATATCGGCCTGGAATTCCTAGGCACTGCCGGGTTCCGCTGGCGCTGTACCGATGTCGGTACTCGTACGATCGCCGCCATCCCACTGACGCATGACGCCCCGAACTGGTATCGCGGGCCGCCGTACGTGGCGACAGAGGAGGTGTTTGACGAGCACGAGATGACGGACTGCCATCTCACGGAAGACGACGCCATTCGCGCGGCAATCGAGGAAGCGTATACATCGGGCCACCCTGGCTTTCCGCACGAAGCCGTCACCCAGATGATGCGCGCGCCTCGAGGGCTCCTCACCCTCATATCCCAATAAAGGCGTGCTGCGCTTTGATCGGCGGGCAACCGGCGGCGAGATCCTGCACCCGTACGCGGCGTGCAAGAGCGGAAAACTCTGGATTGTGAAGCTTTACCTCCCGTTTCCGCGGGCGTTTGACGAAATGCCAGAGCACGATTTCATTGACTTGCCGATCGCGACAGCGGACGACGTACTTACTCAATCCAAGCGTCACGCCATTGAGTAAGTATGATCCGTTGCTGTAATCGCCGGCCAAAATAACGGCACACTGCTGCCGCACGAGAGTATTCCGAGAATTCAAGCCGACTCTTAGAAGGAGCAAGGATCGATGCAGCACGCGAAGAACGAGCAACAAGAATGCGCGGAAACAGTCACCGAGAAATTTCATCCCTTTGCGACTGCGGGCTCGATCACCGAGCGCGGTGGGCGGGTCGCTCAGGCTAGTAGCAGCATCAAAATCGTCGAACTCGCCATCGCCCGGGTGGGTGACAAAGTCGCCTACGAGGACGGAAGCGAGGCGCATATCATCGATGTGGCAGGCGACTCTAAAAAGCCTCAACGTCGGCGACGCGCCATCCACTCGAACCCCGACCGATCTTCAACAGCGCGGGGAAGGTGCCCTCCTTCATGCGTTTATAAATGGTTGAGCGGCACAGACCCGTTTCCCTCTGAACCTCGTCGCGACGCATAATCGCGTTTTGCGCTCGTTGTCTCGGCTCCCTTGTTTTTTTTCGTCCGCCGCCGCAGGCCGCGAGGGGTTTGGAGAGACGTTCGCCCGCTCCTCCGCTCGGCAGCCTGATGCCACGCCGAACTCGATCAGCATTTTCGCAACTTGCTCCCCAGCAGCGCACCATCGCGCGAACGCTTCGCAGTAGGTAGCCAACGCGTAAGCATCAACCGAACTCAACACGTTTGCGTCGCGTAATTGCTAAGCTACCACCGGCCAAAGGGCGACGGCTTCCGGGGCTAACTGTTCCAGCACCTTCGCCTCGCCGGCCCGCCCGGAATGATGTTGCTTACTCGTCCCAGCAAGTTGCACTCACGTAGATTCGTGTCCTGTCCCGCCTGACTTTCGATCACGCATACCGCGCTCCTTTCGGGATTCCATTTGAAAACTCAAACCTAGAAGCGGGCGACGCGGGCAACGCGCAAATCGCGGTCACGCTCGAACCAGTGTGCATTGATAGTCTTATGCTAGGAGCGTCAGCTACCGGTCGACCCGCCCCGCGCAAACCCGGATATTGGGGAAATATAGGGATCGATCATGCTGCGAATGCACCCGGCCGCGCATCTTTTTTAGTAGGCCCCCTCGCATTTTGTCCGTCAATGGACATTTCAGGTGACGTATGACGAGTAAGCGTTTCGAGTCGACCCCTCCCGCGAGGCGGGCATTGATGCGACAAATTCGCAGCAAGGGGACAAAGCCGGAACTCTACGTTCGGTCGACTGTGCACAAAATGGGCTACCGCTTCCGGCTTCATTACAAGGCCTTGCCGGGTTCACCTGATTTAACCTTCCCTGGGCGCCACAAGGTAATATTCGTCCACGGCTGTTTCTGGCACAGGCATGACTGTGCTGTCGGACGGAAAACACCTCGCTGTAATCAGGATTACTGGGAGCCAAAATTTCGACGCAACGTAGCGCGGGATGCACTGAATCAAGCCGGACTCCGTCAGCTTGGTTGGAGCAGTCTTGTAATTTGGGAATGCGAAATCGGCGACGATGACATATTGCGACAGCGAATTCGGCAATTCCTCGGATAATCGCGCGACACCCGACCAACTCACCGAGCTCTAGGCATTGACGCATCAGCGATCGATAACGTGTGCAACCGCGTTGGCCACCGTAGTCACGTCCGTTTGCGAAGCGGCCATAATGCGCTTCACTTCACGATCGAAACAATTCAAATTCAAAACCCATTGATCAAAATCAGCCGGACTTACCGCGGACCACTCATGCCCAGAAACATATCGCTCACGCAGTGAATTCCAACTTCTCCCCATATATTTATTACAAAACTGAGAAAGCTCCATTGCATATGCAGGATCGTTTCTGCCGGGCAGATTCCCCAAGGACCAGAGACGCGAATCATCCAGATCGAGTGGATTAAATAGAGGCCCCACAACTGCCTTGTCTCCGCCTATACAGGTCAAAACCGGAAGATATCCCGACGCATGACGTCGAGTCGACCGCTGGTGAGCTCGCTCGTTTACCAGCATCAGTTTTCGCGTCCTGTCCCAGATAAGACATTTCACCTCGACTCTGTGCTCATTGCCCTGATCCAAGATTCGCAGGTCTACATCATCGACCGGTCCGGAGACCTCACAAATATCATGAAAGACGTTTAGTGTGCCTACCGATTTTTCAGCATGGATTACAGCGACTATCTCGCCGACAGCACCTTGTAAGTCTGCGTTCAAGTTTCCCGCTGCTCCGCGATCTCTATCGTTAGCGCGAACGGGATCATTGGCCCCCGTGCGATATGTGGCCACTGCAAGGGCAAATGCCCATAGTTGCCTCGTCAATCGGACCTGGCGTGCCGTGGATAGGCGTTCAATCCCTTCAGGCGCTTGCTGGTTCCATTTTTGTTCGTTGTCAGGCATCCTGTCGCTCCTTGCCCCCGATGAGCATGCATTTTCTTTATGGCGAAGAAAGCCGAATTATCTGCATTTCATCAGGCTGCGCGCAACTACCTAGAGAATGCTTGGAGCGCGGTCCTGAACATCCCCGACCTGAACGCAACAGTGGATACCAAATGGAGCACTCACCTCGGGCGCATCATACGAGAGGGAGGAAGCACGTATCCCTACGTTTTGCTTACGCAACTGCTCGGCAAATGCGTCAACCCCGATTTGAATGCCCTGTGCCTGCAAGACAGCTCCGAGTTGCCCGGCGCTTGGGATGCGCGCTCGCTCGCGTCAAAGGTGGTCGTGCCGTGGAATGAGGCAGTAGGTCGTCCGATTTCTGGCGCCAACCCGGACCCCTATGTCAACAACCCAGCACGCTACAAGAACTTCGGCGAAGAAATGCGCTCGAAGGCGAAAAATAAAATCGATTATGATTTTTTGCACTCGCTCGCGTACGAATTGCAGACATCGGCGGCAGAGGACGCCGCCAAAATATTTTCGCTAGCGCTAGTCGAAATTAGGCGACATTTAGAATCTAACGATAGCGAATATTTTGGCCCGCCCCGCGTAAGCCTAGATGACGTTATTTCCGTCATAAAATCTTTCATTTCCACCCCATCAAATGGGGTGCGCTTGCAGGTAATTACATATGCGACGCTGAAGGTATTTTCAACGGCCTTTACTGATTTCGGAGGGGTTCGCTCCTACCCGACCAATTCGGCTGACAGGGCCGGCGGTCGCGCGGGTGATGTCGAACGAATTAATCGAGATGGCGTTGTTGATTTCGCCATCGAGGTCAAGGACGAGACACTGTCCCAAGCCGAGCTTGGCAATACGATTTTGAAAGCACGTGCAGCCAACGTTTTTAATGTGCTATTTGTTGTCCAGGGGAATCCCGTCGTTGATGATTGCGTCGCAGCAAACGTACGCATGGCGCAAGAATTTTCTCGCGGAGTAGATGTCAACGTGACCCCGGTGGATGATTTTTTGCGTAATACTTTAATGCTGCTATCGCCAGAGCAGCGTTCAATGCTGCTCCGTGTTGTTCACGACTCATTACATGAGCTGGGCGCTCACTTTAAACATCGGCTTCATTGGCAGGAGTTGATGCGCTCTCTTTAATTTTTTGCGCGAGCCTCACGTTCGAGTCTGACCTCTCATTTACAGCAAGCGCGGCTAACACGGCTTCGCCTACGCATTTAGCAAGCTGAGGGGGCACCGCGTTTCCAATTTGCATGTAGTGCTGATTCCGACGCCCAACGAACTCGAACCAATCCGGAAAAGTCTGAAGACGGGCTGACTCCCGCACCGTCAGCCTGCGGCATCCAGCCGCCTCTCCCTGCAGTGGCGCTCCGCCGGCCTGCAAATGAGCGTGATAGTGCAAAATATTGCCGTGGGGGTCGATGATGTGCGTTCGATTACCTCCTGCGGTCGCCGGGATGGTAAGCGCTGGCGCGTCGAGGTTCAACGGACGGCCTTTACCGTTGAACAACATTCCGGCGTATGGACTGCGCCGAAGTATCGGATTCTTTGCAAAGACCACCTTCGCTCTGTTTGGGTCATCTTGAGGTGTCCCAGCGAGGGCATCTCTGACGGTGCGATACCGCTGCTCTCCCCTCGGGCCATGCGTCGGGGTCGGGAAATTGAACGGCGTTCCCTTAGGTAAGCCTACGACGAACAGCCTCAGACGCTTTTGCGGGACGCCAAAGTCCGCTGCGTTCAGCACCTGCCAGTGCACCTCGTATCCGAGGTCCGCCAGCTCGCCCACCCTTTGGTCGAGATATGGCCTGAACCTGCTAGTCGTGAGGCCGTTTACGTTCTCCATGAGGAACGCACGGGGCTTTATCTCACGCACCGCACGTATGAATTCGGGCACCATGTCCCGGACGTCAAGATGGCCCATTTGCTTGCCTGAAACGGAAAACGGTTGGCAGGGAGGGCCACCAGCAACAAGATCGATCTTTCCTTGATATGCGGCAAATTCGATGTCCCGCACGTCATCGCATACGTGGAGCACATCTGGCATGTTTTTTCTGTGAGTTTCGACCGCTGTCGCGTCATACTCCACAGCGATACGGACGTCCCATCCAGCTTGTTTCAAGCCCAGAGACAATCCGCCGGCGCCGGAAAAAAGATCAATAGCTCGATTCATGTGAAGCCCTTCCGCGTTATTCCGATTCATTGTCTGGCGCAGCTCCCGATCGAGCTGCACGCCCGGTCGAATCGATATCAACCGATGCAAGTCTCGCTTTGAAATCCAGTTTGTTGTCGGCCATTTCACCCATCAGGACAGCGATCACTGCCAGGTGAGATGGCACCTCACCGACCCTCGCGTAGTTGGTCACTGAGTTCGGACGCAGCCGAACCAATCCAGCAAACTCCTTGACGCTGAGGCCGGCCTTACCGAGTTGCCTTCGAAACTCGTCGTAAGTCATGTTCGGCATAATATCGAAAGACTCGGCATCACACAATTACAATTGCTCAACACATATTTTTATGTGACCAAGTCGCAACGATCCCTAACTGAGCACGTCAGCGCTCGGACATATAAGGACCGCAGTTTTTTGACGAGGAACGCGACAACGATCCCCTCCGGAATGCTCCGATCCTTCTATGACTTTCGTTCTTTTCCAGATTGTGCTAGGCCCTTGGAGGGGTGGATTCGAAGGGGAATAAGGATACGGGCAACCGTGCGCGAGCGGTATCTTGGCGGGATCATTTCGGACCACATGACCGCCCCTCCGCTTCGTTGTCGGTTGGATGATGTTGGTCGAGGACGAACCTGCATCACGACGTCCGGTTCGCGATGCCTCGCCTCACCTCCCGGTCTCCAAGGAGTTTCAGGGAGCGTCGTACCAAAGCGCTACGACACCCTCTGCCAGCGCCTCACGAACGCGCTGACGCGGCCGTAGCTGCAGGTGTAACGCTCGCTGCGGATCGCCTCGAACATGAACCGGGCCGCGCGCCGGTCACGCTTCGGGCGATGACTGTCCGCGGTGAATCTGACGCATCGAGCGCTTCAGGCGTTTCGTGAACGCCTTGTAGTGCTCGCAGAACTGCGTATAGCGGTAGGTCTGCCGGTCTGCGAACTCGGCCTGGTACTCCTCCCACAGCAACGTCAACGTCATGCCCTTGCGACGCAGCT
Source organism: Trinickia soli (assembly GCF_002879855.1). GTDB lineage: Bacteria > Pseudomonadota > Gammaproteobacteria > Burkholderiales > Burkholderiaceae > Trinickia > Trinickia soli. Next base: position 14,470 of record NZ_PNYB01000043.1, read on the forward strand.
CCTGATGGATGCGTCCGTAGTCGGGCTGGGCGTAGCCTGCTGGCCCGGTGGGCTTGCCGAGAAGCCGCCGCTCGAGTTCGCCTTCATCCATATCGCAGGCGCTTGTCCAGTCCAACCCGGCGGCACCGGCTAGTCCGATGTACTTCGTGACGACGCCCTTGGATATGCCCAGTGACGCGGCGATCCGATCGTGCGAGAAGCCGCCGTCGAATTTAAGTCGTAAAACGTCCTTGATCATGCGCATGTTCATCCGGTGCGCGGGCATGCTCTCTCCGGCAAAAGCCGGCGAGCATAGCCCGCGTGGTTGATGTCATGCGCAATGCCAATCCTGCCTTCCGGTCCGCTCGGTCACGTTCCCGAAATGCCCGGTCACGTTACCGAAATCGCCGGTCACCATCCCGAAACGGCCGGTCACGTTCGTCCGAAATACGCACCATGATATCGAAAGTCCGATGCTGGCCGTAATCAGGCGCCCTCGTGTTGCCATTACAACGAATCTCGACTTCGCCGAATGGTCGAGTGTGTTCGGCGACGCGAAGATGACCACGGCGTTGCTGGATCGGCTGACGCACCACTGCCACATCGTGGAGACCGGCAACGAAAGCTATCGCTTCCGGCATAGCAGCGCGAGTGCAAAGAAACGCATCCGGTCGCGTGAAGCGGCGCGCAAGGGCGAGCCCGCCGGCGCCTCCGAATCCACCTGATGGTCGTTCGCCGGCGCGGGGGAAGCTGCTACGGGCTACGCCCTTCGCAGCTTCCCCCGCGCAACTCACCTTCATACGACGGAGGACAACAACTCCGGAAACCCATACTGTCCAGCGACAATTACTTTTGCCGGCGGCGGTTGTAGTTGACGCCAGACACCCATACACTTATCCGTCCACAAACCGGTCCAGCTTCAGGCCGGTCTCCACCCCGGCTCAAAATTCAATCGGCGCGGTGGCTCAAAATTCAGTCGGCGCGGATACGCTCCATGTCTTTACGCAACTCATCCTCACATGTACTCGTAAGCTGGCATTTGTTGACCGGAACCCACGGACCATCTGGCATTTTCTTGTCTAGCCAGTACAAAGATGCAATTCCCGCATAATAGCTCCCTGTCACCCCCGAAAACGCGATCTGTTCGCCATCCTTCGGAATCCCATCGTATACCGTTACGGCAGCTCCACTTTCAGGAGTGAGCGTGACCACCGTTCTGCCAGATGCTCGACATGAAATGCCGACAATTGCATTGGTATACGAATCTCGTTCCCTATCACCATATGCTTTCTTGATGGAAACGCCGTCCGGGCGCTTGCAGTGCTCGGGCGAGAGGGTAACACTCACGCTTTCGGCCGACCTTCCCTTGTCAACGTTAGGAGGTATGAAAAACGTCAAACTAACTCCAATAAGTTTGTCGTCGGCCATCGGGGATATGCGGTCTTGAGTCCATGCCCATGCGTTAGCCAAGCCGGGCTTGATGAAACTAGTTAGTGCGTCATTGTATGTAGCAGCCAAAACACCGCCAGTTGAAGCCACAACGGCAACCACAGCTTTGCTCGACATATCCTTCCACCATGCACGTTTGGGCTGAATCTCGATTGCTGGATCTTCATGGCTAACGCCCTTTTTTCTTCGAGTCATAGAGTTCACTCCCCGGTTGAAATCACGCCAACGATCACCATCCGCGCCGGCGGCCGATCAACGACCTGATAGCGCTTTCGCAGAAGTTCTTGCCACTCGTCTGCTTCGACGATCTCGCCCCCAACCTCACGAGATGAGGTACGGTGCACACGGACCGCCATCTTACCGGCTCAATACATGCTCGGTTCGCGCCACGGCGATCACGAGTCCGAGCACCTTTGCTGCAGATCGCGTCGTGTTTGCTTCCCGAGCCCCGGCCCACAATTTTATGCAGGACAATGGACGTCATATCCATCTGTCTACCCCATGCACCCCACTCAGAGATAGAATGCCTTGAATTGCTCCGCTGCGCATCAGCGGACAGCGGCTTCCACTAACGACCGGGGTTGAAGTTGAAAGCGCATCAAATTGCAGAACAGCTAGCTAGTGAAAATAAAGGCAGGTCACTCAACGAGGCTGACACACGTCACCAAGTGATCGATCGAATACTGCATGAGATACTAGGGTGGCCTCGAAATCGAGTATCTTGCGAAGAGTACATCGCACCCGGATTTGCAGATTACGTATTAAAACGATCAAACGACGAGGCGTTACTTTTTATCGAAGCAAAGCGAGAGGGGATTTATTTCAATCTCCCGAAGGCCATCACCGGAAAGAGTCGCGGCTCGTACATAACAGCAAAAACCCTGCTTACAGACGATGCAATTAAGGCCGCAGTTCAACAAGTCCGAACCTATTGCTTAGAAATCGGCTGCGACGTTGGCGCAATTACCAATGGTCACGAGTGGATTTTCTTCAAAACGTTTCAAAGAAAGAAAGACTGGAAAGAGCTAAAGGCTTTTGTCATCGCAGGAATAGAGTATTTCTCAGATTCGTTCGTTGAAGCGCATAACAATTTCGAATACACTGCGATCACCGATAGAGGATCGCTGCGACAATTGTTGCTGGATGATGCCGTCTTCCATCGAGAGCTATTTTATCCAAAACAATCGATAAGCAGCTTCGATGCCCCGGTGGATGCTAATCGCTATGCGGCAAGCCTTAGACCAATTGCGGATCGCTATTTTGGGGTAATCAATGCAGACGACGCAGACTTCATGGATCGGTGCTATGTAAGCGACCGCGATTATGACGCGTCATTCAAAAATGCCAGAAAGCGACTCGAAGATGCTGTAACTCCGTATCTTGAACAATATAATGTTCAGGAGTTCTCTGATACTGAAGGAGGCGGGAAGTTCGGTCATCGATTGGCAAAAGGCATCACGACGGCCCATGCGTCCGATGTGGTTGTTCTTTTCGGCGGAAAGGGGGTCGGAAAATCAACTTTTCTCAAGAAGTTGCTCTTCCATAAGCCGCCACAGATTTTGAAAACAAATGCGGCAGTCGTGATGGTAGATCTCCTACCGGTCCCACCTGATCAAGTAGTCATCCGCTCGCATATTTGGAATGAGATCGTTTCCGGAATCGATAGATCTAACGTCCTGCAGGGTAACCGAGACAGCTTGTGCGCTCTTTTTAGCGATCGCTTCGAGAAGGCGAACCGCCAAGACCTTTTTGGCCTGAATTCGAATTCTTCCGAGTACAACGTCTCGTTAAACAATCTTGTTAGCAACTGGAAAAACGACACAGTATACGTCGCCGAGCGACTCGCAAACGAACTTCGCCGCGGCAACAAAGCCCCGATTATCGTCATTGATAACACCGATCAGTACAGCGAGGACCTTCAGGAAATTTGCTTTTCAATTGCTCAAGAAATTTCGCAAAAACTTGCATGTCTAGTTGTAATATCGATGCGTGAAGAGAGATTTTATGCATCGTCCATTCATGGAGTTCTCGATGCGTACCAAAACTCCGGATTCCATATCAGCGCACCGAGCCCCAAGGAGGTTTTTCTTAAACGAACAGCATATGTTTTAATGCTGCTTACTTCTGACAGACCTGAAGTAGTTTCCGCACTTCCGTCGCGAGTCGACATTGAGACTGGCTCTAATCTTTTCAGGATTTTTGAACGTGAATTTAGGTCACGCCAATCTCATCTGTCGAATTTTCTGACCGCTTGCAGCCATGGCAATATCCGACTTGCACTGGAACTATTTCGCGGGTTCGTAGTTTCCGGATATACAAATGTCGGCGAAATGGCTCAAATTGGCAGATGGAAAATTCAAATGCACCAAGTTTTGAAGCCGTTCATGATTCCAAATCGCTTCTTCTATAGCGAGCAACTTAGTCGAATCCCGAATGTTTTCCAAATTAGGTCCAAGGCTCATGGGTCGCATTTCACCGCACTGCGGATTCTTCTCGAGCTGCACAAAGGACACGATCGCAAGGCGCCCACCTTTAAACCGGTCGCTCAACTTAAGGCCGAGTTTGTAGAGACATTCGGCATGGCCGAAGACTTTGATCTTAACGCGGACATGCTTTTAAAGTACGGGCTCATTGAGGCCAACAATCGGCTAGATATTTTTGACGCGCGAGTGGATAGTATCAAGCTGACACCATATGGGGAATTTGTTCTAAATGATCTCTCGCTTGCATTCACCTATCTTGAGCTTGTTTGCGTAGACTGCGCTATTTCCGACTACGAAAAATCGAATTCTATTGCCCAGCTTTCTATCGATGAATATAGAATGCATGTGGAGAGAAAACGCCTTGCTCGCGTGGAGCTTCGTGTCAGGAAAACAGATGCCTTCATTCAGTATCTCGAGCAAGAAGAGGCCAGAGAGATTGAATTATTTAATACTCACGATCAAGCAACGATTACTAGCAGACTACGTACAGTCTTTAACACTGAACGTGAGCGCATTTTAAACAGCGCACAAAAAAACTCTTGATCTGCGTAATCTCCAAAGCAGTGGCCGCCCGCGCCTGCAGAGGGCTGTCACCGAAGATTTGTCTATCCGCGAACAAAAACGGATAACCGGCGAACGGCGAAAAACTGCCGTGGCCGTAGCTAAGGGGGCAGCGTCCGAATTGGGTTGCGGATTCAAGCCGTCGATGCAACACGATCGAAGGCTCATGAGCTCGACATCGCGGAGGGAGTCACAGACGCTGCTAACAGGGTGATGGTCGAAAAATGTGGCATAGCTATCGGCGTCGTGGCTAGGCAATGTACCGATAGCACTTCGGTCCTCCGACCTATCCGACAGGTGTGCCCCCCTGCAGGTTGCCAGGGAACCTATCGGCACCGAATTCATATGAACTTCTCCGTGAACCTTCCCTAAATGTCCTATCCTTCTATCGGCAATTACGCCATATCGGCGGCGATGGAGGTAAAAAATGCCTACTTATCTGAATCTAAATGGCGACTCAGGAATTTCATCATACGAAATGGGGCCGAACTTCATCAATGTGACATTTACGCAGGGGACGTTTCGAACGTACTCATACACCCATGCTAGGCCCGGCGCCGTACACGTCGAGACAATGAAGAGACTGGCAGTTCAAGGCTATGGGCTCAACTCGTACATCAACAGCAATCCAGCCGTGAGAAACGGTTACGCGTCTAGGGTCTAGGGGGAAAAGCGCCGGGAACGACCGGCGCGCGGTTCGTTGCACGTTTGCTGAACCCGGACTCAAACTTGAAGAGGGGGAGAGGCACGAACACCCGAGCCCGATTCGGAAGTTGACCGTGGCATTGCGCAGTTTCCAAACGTGCGGATCGTTGAAGGGAAGACCCCGGAAGAACTTGCACTCGGCCGATTTTTCGCGACGATGGTCAGGCATGTCCTTGACGCTAAGCCGGTCACACAACGGCGTCGTCGTTCGCCTGAGTTCCGATAACGACTGTCTCTGTAGTCTTCGGCAAAAGACACAAGGAGCCGGAATCAGCAATGAAGATCCAATCCGTTCGCATAAGAAACTTCCGCGCGTTAAAAGACGTGACCATCCCCTTCGATTCCGTCACCACGTTCATCGGACCGAACGGTACCGGGAAGTCAACTGTGCTTCGTGCGCTCGACTGGTACTTTAACGGTAAGCCCGTCTCGCTGACTGAGAAGGACTGTTCCTTCGGGGCCTCTACCGAGAACATCGAGGTTCAAGTCACGTTCACCGATCTCACCGCCAAGGACCGTGAAGCACTTGGCAAGTACGCGCCGGACGGCGTTGCTACATTCACTGCATGGAAGCGCCGGTCATCTGACGGCTCAGAGGTGCTTTCGGCGAATGCGAAGGGCTTTCCAGAATTCAACGCAATCAAAGCCGCCGGGAGTGCGGCAGCAAAAAAGGAACTGTATGCCGATCTCCGCAGTAGCCGTCCGGACCTAAACCTCCCTGCAGCCAATACAGGTACCGCCGTCGATCACGCAATGACGAGCTGGGAGTCCTCCCATACAGGCCAGCTCGTCGATGCCCCCGAAGAGCTGCAGACCAATTTCTTCGGCTTCAACAGCGGCGGCAAAATGAGCGGTCTCTTCGACTTCGTCCTAGTCACCGCGGACCTTCGCGCCAGCGAGGAATCTACCGACGGCAAAGCAAGCATCATTGGTCGCATCCTTGAACGTTCAGTTGATCGTGCTGCTGCCGACGATGAGATCGCGACGATCGTCGAAGAGTCGCGCGCGAAGCAGCAGAAAGTCTATGAGGAAAAGTTCAAGGCACAGCTGGAAGTCATGACGACGCAGCTCAACGGGGTCCTCGCGTCTTACACGCCAGGTCGGGCTGTCACGGTTTCGCCTGCCGAAGTCGAACTCAAGGCCCCACGGACCACGTTCGAAGTGGCCGTGCTCGATGGCGCCACCGAAACAGCAGTGGAGCGACAGGGGCATGGCTTTCAGCGCACGCTTTTGATCTCGGCGCTCCAACTCCTGGCGCAGTCAGGTGCAGCATCGGCAGAGGGTGTGATCTGCCTAGCGATCGAGGAGCCGGAACTCTATCAGCACCCGATACAAGCCCAGACCTTTGCGAAGGTACTGAGGTCGCTGGCCGAGAATGCTAGCAAGCGCATCCAAGTGACCTACGCGACTCATAGCCCCTACTTCCTCGAGGCTCGATATTTCAACCAGATCAGGCGGCTGACGAGGTCGTCTGACGAGACGCCTGTTGTCACTGTCCATTTCGCCACGATCAACGAGGTGAAGACGAAACTCAATGGAACGGTAGATGCCGATCAGGTTGGTCGTCAACTCGATGGCATCATCACGAATCGCCTCTCGGTCGCGTTGTTCGCAGCACGCGTGCTGCTGGTCGAGGGGGATACAGAGGGGGCCGTGTTCTACGGAATCGGAGATCGGGACGCCGTGGGTCGCCTCGAATCCCAGGGACTGTCGATTATTTCGGCCGGGGGCAAAGGTGGAATCCCGCTTGCTCATGCCATCCTTAGCTGTCTGGGGATTCCGACCTACGTACTCTTCGACGGAGACAGTGGCTTCGAAGTGCGAGCTAAAGCTGCGGGCAAGAATCAGACCGCTATAGATGGTGAGCGCACAAAGTTTTCGACAGAGAACCGTCGACTGCTGAAGTACCTCGGTGAAACAGAGGTTGATTTCCCATCGGAACAGGTCGGAGATCGTGTAGCGACGCTAAGCGACCACCTCGAGACCTACCTAGAGTCCAATTGGGCGGAGTGGGTCACGTCGTGTGCGGCGATTGAGGCCGCTGCTGGAATCAAGCTCGCAAAAAATCAATCTGCTTACCGAACTGCGACGCTTGAGGCGAGCGGAACCGTTCCGGAGATGCTCAAGCAGATCCTCACAAAGGCGGGAGGCGCGTAGACATGCATGAAATCATCTGCCCACACTGCGGGAAAGCATTCAAGATTGACGAAGCTGGATACGCGGACATTCTGAAGCAAGTTCGCGACAGCGAGTTCGAAAAGCAATTGCACGAGCGGCTTGAGCTGGCGGAGCAGGATAAGAGGAACGCCGTCGAACTCGCCCAAGCCAAGGGCGCCAGCGAATTGCAAAAGGCTGCCGCAGCGAAGGACGCCGAGATCCAGGAACTGAAGGCCAGGCTCGATGCCGGTGAGGTCGCGCGAAAACTCGCCGTGACCGAGGCCCTAAGCGCCGTAGAAAAAGAGCGAGACGCACTCGCAAACGAACTTGAGCAGGCGAAGCAAGACAAGCAAGCTGCTTCTGATCTAGCCGAGATGAAGTTCGTTAACGAACTGCAGAGGGCCGCCGCTACGAAGGACGCGGAGATCCAAGGCCTAAAGGCCAAGCTCGACGCCCTTGAGGTCGCACAGAAGCTGGCAATTGCCGAAGCAGTCGGCGTGGTCGAGAAAGAGCGCGATGAACTTAAGAGCGGCCTCGAGCGGGCGGAGCTTGAAAAACGACTCGCAGAGAACTCGCTCAAGGATAAGTACGAAACGCAGATCAAGGATCGCGATGATGCGATCGAGCGCCTCCGAGACATGAAGGTTCGCTTGTCGACCAAGATGGTCGGTGAAACCCTTGAGCAGCACTGCGAGACCGAGTTCAACCGCATTCGAGCGACGGCGTTTCCGAGGGCATATTTCGAGAAGGACAACGACGCGCGGACTGGCAGCAAGGGCGACTACATTTTTCGCGACTCGGACGAGGCGGGCACCGAGATCGTCTCGATCATGTTCGAAATGAAAAACGAGAACGATCGCACCGCGACGAAGAGCAGGAACGAGGATTTCCTGAAGGAACTCGACAAGGATCGCACTGAGAAGGGATGCGAGTATGCAGTGCTGGTCTCCCTGCTCGAACCTGACAGTGAGCTCTACAACACCGGGATCGTCGATGTGTTCCACCGTTACCCGAAGATGTACATCGTGCGACCGCAGTTCTTTCTTCCAATCATCACACTTCTGCGAAATGCGGCGATGAACTCGCTCAAGTACAAGTCGGAGCTAGCACTTGTCAAAGCGCAGAACATAGACATCACGAACTTCGAAACCGAACTCGAGACGTTCAAGACCGCATTCGCCAAGAACTACGATCTCGCCTCTAGGCGGTTCCAAACGGCAATCGATGAGATCGACAAGTCGATCGACCATCTGCAGAAGACGAAGGAAGCCCTGCTCGGCACCGATCGGAACCTTCGTCTTGCGAACGACAAGGCTCAGGACGTGACAATCAAGCGGTTGACTCGGGGCAACCCGACGATGGCGGCCAAGTTCGCCGAGCTCAAGAATGATGATCCTCCCGATGCTGGATGAATTAGGCCATCTACGCCCAAGACTCGTCTTGGATCCGCCGATCGCCCCCAGCGAGTTCAGGTGATTGCACGATCGATCGCTTGAAATATTCGTTGAGTTGTCACCAGCCGAGGAACCGACTGGCTGATTGTCGCCGATTATGCGACTGAACTCGTGCGGCACACGAGACCCACACTCGGTCTAAGCCACTCTGCTCATCATTTCGTCGACGATCGCCAACAGATATAGGGGTGAAAGGAGCTACGGTCGGTCGCGTGATCTCGACGGCGCCTTCGCCTAGGCTCGATACATGCCCGGGCACGGCCGAGCCACAGGTAGTCGCGCAAAAACAACAAAGCCGGCACAAGGCCGGCTTTGTTGTTCGAGAAGCATAACGTTGCACTTTGTCAGGGAAGCATATCTTTGCACTTGGGGCAAAAATATGCTTCCTGTCTCATTTCCAAGGCTTTTCACAGTGACCTTTTGGTGGAGCGGAGGAGGATCGAACTCCCGACCTTCGCATTGCGAACGCGACGCTCTCCCAGCTGAGCTACCGCCCCAACGAAGCTGCAATTCTGGCACGGGGTGCCGGCGTTTGACAAGTCCCTGGCAAAAAACCCTTCGAGCCCAACTACTTAGAGGCGGTGGGTGCTCCGCTGAGCACCCAGCTGACGACGGTATGGATATCGGCGTCGCTCATCTTTGGATGGGACGGCATGGGAATCACGCCCCAAACCCCGGCCCCGCCGTCGCGCACCTTCTTCTCCAGCCTCGACGCAGCCGCCGCATCTCCTTTGTACTTCGCCGCGATGTCTCTAAACGCTGGCCCCACAAGCTTCCGATCTACCGTATGGCATCCGAGGCAAGCGTTCTGTTTGGCGATCTCATATCCGGCAGGCGCGGAAGCGGCCACGGCCCGCGAGCAGGCGCCGCGGCTGCAGGGCCAAAGTCGGTACGACGCTGCGGACAACTTTTCCGGGCGGCGCGGGTCGAAACGCGTCGGA
>NZ_PNYB01000044.1 GCF_002879855.1 Trinickia soli
AACAAGTTATGCCTGATGACCACAGCGAGTTGGTACCACCCCTTCCCATCCCGAACAGGACCGTGAAACGACTCCACGCCGATGATAGTGCGGATTCCCGTGTGAAAGTAGGTAATCGTCAGGCTCCCCTTGCCAGTCAGAGCTAGCGCGTTAGCGCTTACTCTGACCAATGCACCGCAAGTAGCACCCAAACCCCCGACAGCCATAGCGCTCTCGGGGGTTTGTGCTTTGGTGCCGCACAAGCCTCGCTCTTGCATCGCATCCTCATACCCACCCCCGACAGCGTCAACGCTCCCGGCGGTGGGTGCTTTGCGCACCCGCACAGCTTTCGTCGCGCAACATGCCAAACCAAGTACCGTCGTCGCTGCAAGGCATGACCATTGCTCGCCTTCTATCGTTTCCGCTGCATTCGCAGTGCAGTCGATCAGGAGCCGATTATGACGAGCAAACCGACACCGCCCATGCCGGAGCAGCAACAGGAGAACGTCCCGGGTAGGACCGAACCCATGAGCCCGCAGCCGGATCATGGGGAGAACAGTTATCAGGGCCACGGCCGCTTATCGGGCAAGGCCGCGATCATTACAGGTGCCGATAGTGGTATCGGACGAGCAGTGGCGATCGCGTTCGCTCGCGAAGGCGCCGACGTTCTGATCGCGTACTTCAATGAGCATGACGACGCGCGTGAGACGGCGAGATGGGTCGAGAAAGCGGGGCAAAAGGCGGTCCTTGTTGCCGGTGATCTTGCCGACCGTAACCAGGCTCGCGCGATCGTGGATCGTGCGGTCGGGGCATTCGGCCGCATCGACGTGCTGGTCAACAACGCGGCCCATCAGATGAACTTCGAGTCGGTGGAAGAGATCACCGACGACGAGTGGGATCGCACGTTCGATATCAACATCGGCGCGATGTTTCGGCTGGTCAAAGCAGCACTGCCGCATATGAAGTCCGGTGGCGCGATCATCAATACGACCTCCGTCAACGCAGACAAACCGCGGCCGACGCTGCTTCCTTACGCGACCACCAAAGGGGCTATCCAAAATTTCACGGGCGGACTCGCACAATTGTTGGCCGATCGCGGTATCCGTTCTAATTGCGTCGCCCCCGGGCCGATCTGGACGCCGCTGATCCCCGCGACATTGCCCCCTGACAACGTCAAGGAATTCGGAAAGCAAACGCCGATGCAGCGTCCGGGACAGCCCGCCGAGCTCGCACCCGTCTATGTCATGCTCGCAAGCGACGAAGCCAGCTATGTCTCGGGCGCGACCGTAGCGGTGACAGGCGGGGTTCCCATCATCTGACCGGCCGCGCATAGATGGCGAGCACCGCTGCTCCGCACACAACTTTCCCGGCGCGTGATTCGACCCGCGTCTCTCCTTCGTCGACGTCGCGGCATGGACTACTCGAGGCAGGACGCAATTGTGGGTCGATTCACCACGCCGATCGCTTCGCGCTCCTCATCGATGGCAGCGCCTACTTTGCGATTCTGCGGGAAGCGCTCCTGCGCGCGCAGCGCACGGTCTTCATCGTGGGTTGGGACATCGACAGCCGCATGCGCCTTACGCCCCAAGGCGCGCCTGATGCGTTCCCCGAACCATTGGGCGAGTTCCTGCAAAGCCTATCGCTGATGCGACGACGGTTGCGAATCTACATCCTTGCATGGGATTTCGCGATGATCTATGCCTTCGAACGTGAGTGGCTGCCCGTCTATCAGACGGGCTGGCATTCGCGTCGCGGGATCGTATTCCGACAAGACGGCGCGCATCCGCGCGGCGCCTCGCATCACCAGAAGCTCGTGGTAATCGACGACCGGCTCGCGTTCGTGGGTGGTCTCGATCTCACGCGATCTCGCTGGGATACGCCTGCCCACATGCCTGACGATGGCCTTCGCCGTGACGCCAATGGCGTGCCATACGGGCCTTTTCACGATGTCGAAGCGATGTTCGACGGTGACGCCGCCGCGGCAATCGGCGCGCTCGCGCGCGAGCGGTGGCAGCGGTCATGCGGCAAGCCGCTGGCCGTGCGGGCTCATCGGGCCGTCGATCATGACTCGGATCCGTGGCCTCCAAGCGCCCATGTCGAATTGCGCGATGTCATGCTCGGAATCTCGTTGACCGAACCCCCTTATGGTTCTCGCAGCGCAGTTCAACACATACGGGCGCTGACCGCGGATCTGATCGCGGCCGCGCGTCGCAACGTCTACATCGAGAATCAGTATTTCACGGCTGCTGTCGTCCGCGAGGCGCTTTGCCGTCGGCTGATCCAGGATAACGGACCGGACATCGCCACCGTTGTGCCGCGGATGCAGAGCGGATGGCTGCAGGAAGCGACGATGGGCGTGCTGCGCGCACGCCTGCATCAAGCCCTCGTCGACGCCGATCGGCACGGACGCTTCCGTATGTACTGTCCGCACGTCGATGGCCTGGGAGACAGCTGCGTCAATGTGCATAGCAAAATCATGATCATCGATGATGAGGTGCTGTCCATCGGCAGCGCCAATCTGAACAATCGATCGATGGTGCTCGACACCGAGTGCAACATCACAATCGACGCCAACGGCGACGCCCGTGTGAGCGAAGCGATCGCCCGGTGGCGAAATCGCTTGCTGGCAGAGCACCTCGATGTGGAGGAAGCCGAGGTCATTCGGGCGTTGGAGGCTGACGGCCGCCTCAACACCGCGATCGACGCGCTCAGGCGCGCTGACGGCCGGAGCCTGCGGCAGTTCACGCCTGTCATTACCGCGGATCTCGACAAGCTCGTGCCGGTCAACGCCTGGCTGGACCCCGAGCAGCCGATTGCGCCCGACGCGTTCATGCGCGAGTTCGTCCCCGAAGAGAGGAGTAAGTCGCTGACGGTGCGCTTTCTGGGGCTCGGCGGCATCGTCCTCGTCCTGGTGGTGATGGCAGTCCTTTGGCGCTTCACGTCGTTCGGTGAGCATCTGAACCTCGCCGAACTCGCGCGGATCATCCGGCGCGCGGATGCGCTTCCGTTCGCGCCCGTCATTTTGCTATCAGCCTACGTGGCTGCGGCTATCGTCTCCGTGCCTATCACGTTCCTGATCGCGGCCACCGGGCTTGTCTTCGGCGCGTGGCCCGGTATCGGGTACGCACTGGGCGGAACGCTGCTGTCCGCGATCGCGACGTACGGTATCGGCTGGTTGCTGGGAGGCGATGCCGTTCGGCGCCTGGCTGGTGCGCGTGCGAATAAACTCAGCGAACGTATCGGCCAGCGCGGCATCGTAACGGTCGTCATTCTCCGTTTGTTGCCGATCGCGCCGTTTACGGTCGTCAACCTTGTTGCTGGCGCGTCCCACATCCGCTTGCGCGATTACATGATCGGCTCGGTGATCGGCATGGTGCCCGGCATCGTGCTGACGGTGACTTTCGCGCATCAACTGTTGGAAGCCATTCGACATCCGGACGTCGGTTCGGTCGCCATGATGTCGGCGATCGGTGTGGCGCTCGTCGGCATTTCGGTGATCCTGCAACGCTGGCTGGGGCGGCGCAAGTGAACGAAACCCTTAACGGGCGCGCCTGCGCACTGGCAGAGGCGATTGCTGAAAGCCCCCGCAACAGCGATAGTGTTGGGGCGCGAAGCGACACCGGCCGCGAGCTCCGGATTGTCACGTATAACATCGCCGGCGGCCTGCCCACATGGACGGCCAAGGCCAAGCGGGAGATGGCGGGGCGCATTGTCCGTGTCATCAAAGAACTCGATGCCGACGTCGTCGCACTGCAAGAGGTGCCGCTCGGAGGTTCCGAAACGCCCGACGTTCTTGCACAGCTGCGCGACGTAACAGGCATGTACGCAGTCGAAGGGCCGACGCTCGACTCGCCGAAACGCCGTTACGGGAATGCGGTGTTGTCGAGGTTGCCCGTGCGCGCGACCCGCACGCTCGATTTGTCGTTTCACCGGCGCGAGCCCCGCGGCGCGCTCGACGCCGACATCGAATGCGGCGGGCAATTGATACGCGTCGTCGCCACGCATCTTGGGCTGTCGGCGAGCGAACGCAGCACGCAGGTGCGGACACTGCTCTCGGCTTTCGACAACAGCGAACTGCCTGTCATCCTCGTGGGCGACATCAACGAATGGTTCGTGCGTGGCCGAGCGCTACGCGCGCTGGTTTCGCATTTTCGGCGCGCGCCGGCGCCTCGCACGTTCCCGACGTTCTGTCCCGTGTTTGCGCTCGATCGCATTTGGATGCACCCGGGAGAATGTCTGATCGATGTATCCGTGCATCGCAGCGCGCTCGCGCGACAAGCATCCGACCACTATCCGCTCGTTGCGCGTATACGCGTGCCTGCACACCGGCGAACGAGCGATTGCAGCGCATCGGGCAGTTGAAGGAGGTAAGCCGTGAAGACTGGCGAATTGGCGGGACGTGCACTCGACTATTGGTGCGCGCGAGCATTGGTCGACGACCAGGAGGAGGTGATTTTCAACCGGGCGGAGCCCGATATCGTCGTGACATTCGCGCACGGCTCGTTGCGCAAGCTCGCGCAGCCGTTCTCTCCGACCGCGGGTTGGGCCGATGCGTTCGAAATCCTGGAGCGCGCCGACGCGCTGGAGTGGACGCGCGATGAGCTCGGCGCGCATTGCCGCGCCCGCTTCGGCGGGAAGCAGACCACCGAAGCGGACGGCGAGCACCCGAGGATCGCGCTGCTGCGCGCATTCGTACGTTCGCGATTCGGCGATTCGGTTGGCGATATTTGCGCTGAACCGCACGCGGCGCGGCGCGGGGCCGTCCATCCCTATGACGCCGGGGGCGTGCCGCCAACCTATGGCGACAACGCGGGCGCGGACTCGGAAATCGGGAATATCCGCTCGGTCCCGAGACCCTAGCGCCGGGCGCGTCGAGCCGGGGATGCCCGAGGCTTGACGCTCCGGTTCACTGCATCGGGTTGCCGACGAGGCGCAGGCGCGTGATCTCGGACGGTGCGCCGAGGCGCTTCGGCGGCCCCCAGTAGCCGGTGCCGCGGCTCGTATAGATCCAGAGCGAGTCGAGCTTGGCGAGCCCTGCCGTGAACGGCTGCTGTAGTCGGACGAAGAAGTTCCACGGGAAGAATTGGCCGCCGTGCGTATGCCCCGAAAGTTGCAACGTATAGCCGGCCTCGGCAGCTGCCAACGCGCTGCGGGGTTGATGCGCGAGCAATAGCTTGATGCCGATGTCGCGAGGTGCATTGTCCAGGGCGGCCGCAGGATCGCTTCGGTGCGTCTCGTCGAACTGACCGGCCGAAAAATCGGTTACGCCTGCGACGATGAATTTCGCGCCGTTGTGCTCGAGCACGATGTGTTCATTCAGAAGGACGCGCAAGCCCAGGCGCTCGAATTCCGCGATCCATTGTGTGGCCCCCGAGTAGTACTCGTGATTTCCCGTGACGAGGTAAGCGCCGTAGCGTGCGGTGAGACGCCCCAGCGGCCGCGTATGGCCGGCCAGCTGCGCGACGCTGCCGTCGACGATGTCGCCCGTCACCGCGATGATGTCTGCATCGAGGCGATTGACGGCGTCGACGATCGCATCGACATAGCGCGCTTTGATCGTCGGCCCGACGTGGATATCGCTGATCTGAACGATCGTCAGGCCATCGAGTTCGGCCGGCAATTGCTCGATCGGCACATCCACCGAGACCACTTTGGCGCGGCGTCGTGCATTGACGAAACCGATAAGCGTCGACAATATCGCGAGCCCGACCACGCCCGCGGCCGTATCGGTACGCCATCGGTCGAGCAATATAAGGCCGGGCCAAAGCGCGTCTATCGTCAATGCCGAAGCCAGTACGACATCGCGCAGGATCGTGAAGACGAGCAGCGACGAGAACAAGCCCATATCCACGAGGCCGATCCATGCAATGCGATCCAGGCTTGGTCGATGATCGAACCTGCGCACGAGCATGCTCAGCGGAATCAAAAAGCACGAGCAAATGAGGGCGCACACGCCGACTATTTTGACCGGCGTGCCCACCGGCAATTCGGGAACGATCCGCAACCCGACATAGACATGCAGCATTACGCCGATAAAGATGGCGCGGGTGAAGAACGAAGAGCGGCGCATGGGCGATGACAGGGGGTGACTCAATGGCGCGATTGGCGCGGAACGCGTGGCATACGCGCGATAACGCATTGTACTGGCGTGCAATAGAACGTGCCGGCAGCGGCTCGGCTGCGCGGCAGAGCCGGCCGGATGCGGGATTTGCCGCGGTTTCGCCGCCTTCGAAATCGACGTAAGCTATGAGCATCGATCGATTCATTCGCGCGCCGATTGCGCCTTCGGAAACGAGAGGAGGCGAATCATGAAAATCGACATATGGCCTCGTCGAGGACACCACGCACATCATCTCGGTTACGAGGGCAGCCATGTGATGCTGCCGCTCGTCGTTCTGTCGCTGATGGCGTTGGCCGTCTATTACGGCATGCGACGGGCCGATCTGCTCGAAATCAGTCGTAGCGCCTTGTTCGACGTGGCAATGGTTTTCGTCGCGCTTGGCATCGCGGGCCTGTTCGGCGTGGTGGGCGCGTGGCTGCGGCAGGGTTCCGACGAGAAAAGCGAAGGCTTTTGTTTCGTCGGTGCACTAATCGGTGCCGTCGTGTTTTATATTGCGCTGCTTACATAATTGCAGCGACGCAGCTGCCGTGACCCGCGTCGCACGCCCTCGCGCATCAAGCTATACGTGCGATGTCCCCGAAGGAAAGCCGTGGATTGCGCGGATGCAGTTTCGTTCGGTCGCCGTACCCGAGGTTGACGAGGAAGTTGGACCGAATGGTCGTTCCGGCGAAAAAGGCCTCGTCTACCTGGGCTGCGTCGAAACCTGACATCGGGCCTGCGTCGAGCCCCAGCGCGCGCGCCGCCATAATCAGGTAAGCCCCTTGCAGCGATGAATTGCGGAACGCGGTGGCGCGGACCAACTCGTCGTTGCCGACGAACCAACTGCGCGCGTCGGCGTGCGGAAAGAGTCTTGGAAGCTGGTCGAAAAAAGCCATGTCCATCGCGACGATGACAGTCACCGGGGCAGCCATCGTCTTATCCACGTTGCCCGCCGATAGCGCGGGTCGCAGCTTTTCTTTGGCTTCCGCCGTCTTGACGAAAACGAAACGACCGGGGCTGCAATTGGCCGAGGTGGGTCCCATGACGGTAAGCGAGACGATTCGCTCCAACAGCGCATCGTCTACGGGCCGGGGTAGCCACGCGCTATGCGTGCGTGCTTCGCGAAAGAGTAGATCAAGAGCGTCGTCGGAAAGTGTCATGGTCGATAAAGAAGTTGCCGGCGTAGCACCTGGGGTTCGAAAGGGCTCAATGATAGCGATGGCGCCGGCTTCTTGCTTGGCCGCCTTGCCGTTTCCCGTTGGGGCACGACGGTGAAGAAGCGGGCAAATTACGGATGGTGCGGGCGCTCTTTCACGGTGAACATCTGCTGCGGGGAACGTATTCGTTAAACGGGCTCCCGCTCCCGTGCCGCATTGAGGTTAATGGATGATCGACGACATGTTTGGCAATGTGCCGCGGGCCGAGGTTGACTGGTATCCGCATTGGCTGTCACCCGATGAGGCCGCGGTGGCGCTTTCCGCACTGGTCGACGAGGTGCTGTGGAAGCAGGATCTCATTCGTACGCCCGGCGGCATCAAACCTTTGCCACGCCTGACGGCTTGGCAGGGCGACCCTGGCGCTGTCTACATTTATTCCGGCATTCGCAACGAGCCGCATGCCTGGACTCCAACCGTTCACGCCGTGAAGTCGCTCGCCGAAACGACTTGCGCAGCGCATTTCAACAGCGTTTTGCTGAACCGATACCGCAGCGGAGAGGACAGCATGGGATGGCATGCCGATCGCGAGCCGGAACTCGGCCCTCAGCCGGTGATCGCCTCTGTCAGTCTTGGCGTTGCGCGCCGGTTCGATCTTCGACATAACCAAACGGGCCAACTGCGTGCCTTCGAACTGACCAGCGGAAGCCTTTTGGTCATGCGTGGCAGCACACAGCAAGAATGGCGGCACCGCATCGCCAAAGTACCCGGGTTGCGCGGCGAGCGGATCAACCTGACGTTTCGATTCGTCACCGCACGCGAGCCGGCGGGTTAGCGGGCGCTTGCGTGAGCGGGCAGTCTGTATGGGGCAGGTGCACACGGCGTACGACAAGACATTAGCGATATAAAACTTATAAGAGTTTTATGCGCATAAACTTTTTGGCGTCGAGCCTGCGCGGCGCCCACCGGGCGTGCGCGGTCCGGTCCCATCACAGGCGTGTCGCTGCGCTTGGCGCTGCGACGTTCGGCTCCTTGCAATCGAGTCGTCGCGACATAGACTCTATCTCTCGGCGACTACCTCAAAGGAGCACGCAATGCGTCTGACCATTTTGATTAACGGTTCCGATCCCACCGTCAATCATGACTACGCGGTGCTCTGGCTGGATACGGAAGAGCGCATATGGTCCAGAGAATCGCATGACGGGATTGATCTTCCACCATGGGGCGAATTGCGCGATGAGGGCGGCGTCACGAAGCTGTGCGCGCCGACGACCGAGCAGCCGCTTTGCACCTTGCGTGGATTGCGTGTCGACTGCGACGCGCCCACAGCGGCCCAGGGCGGGGCGCAATGGTCCAGCGGCGCGCACCGGCAAACCGACGGCATGTGGCGTTTGCAGGCCGTCGAAAAGAACGCGGGTCGCCCCGAGCACAGCATCTTCAGGCGTTGAGTGCCGGTATCGGTTCCGTGCAAAGAAATGTTTTACCGTTCGTTACGAAGCGCCCGCACCGAATTTCGATTAGGTATAGTCGGCCCTGGCTATCTCGAGGCCAACCCTCCTAGGCCCGTTCGGCGTTTCGCCGGCGGGCCGTCTTTTTATCCGCCTTCCGCTCACTCGTTGCGTTGACGTGCTGCGCCCTCCCAGAACCGGGCGGCGTGC
This sequence comes from Trinickia soli, assembly GCF_002879855.1. GTDB lineage: Bacteria > Pseudomonadota > Gammaproteobacteria > Burkholderiales > Burkholderiaceae > Trinickia > Trinickia soli. Next base: position 8,892 of record NZ_PNYB01000044.1, read on the forward strand.
GTTCGCCGTCGACAGCCAATCTCACAATTGAATGGCGCGTCCGGGCGCGTTTGCGCTCGCCACCGGCGCCGTGTTGGCGTTGCCGATGTGACGCGTTGATGAAAAGCGTTGCAATTCTGCAACTGGGCGAGGCGCTCCGCCCCGCCTATCGGCCGGTCTGCGGATCGGCATTACCACAAAACAAAACTGTTCAAAAACAATGAGCTAGGTGTTTTCACCAGGTCGATTGTTTCTCTTCACGCAAAAACGTGTTGTGTGATCAACGTATACCCTAACCAGGGTCAACCCGTAGACTCGGCGCTCATCGGACGGGTGCTTCGCTTCGACTCCAACGCTTCTCGCAAGCGGCGCCAACCGCGAACCCCGTCTATTCCGAAGTCTGGCAGTGAGCCAGTTTTATAAAAGGGACTTCTCTCTAATGAAAAAAACCCTGGTCGTCGCAGCGGTTTCCGCCTCTTTCGCAGTCGCAGCACACGCTCAAAGCAGCGTCACGCTTTATGGCCTGATCGATGCCGGTCTTTCGTACACCAGCAACGTTGGTGGCAAGTCGAACTGGCAACAAACGTCGGGCGGCATCAACCAGAGCCGCTTCGGTCTGAAGGGCTCGGAAGACCTCGGCAATGGTCTCAAGGCTATCTTCACGTTGGAAAGCGGTTTCAACCTGAACAGCGGCCGTTTCGCCAACAGCGGCAGCGAATTCAACCGCCAGTCGTTCGTCGGCCTGTCGAGCAACTACGGTACCGTCACGCTCGGCCGTCAATATGACGCCGCGCAAGATTACCTCGCACCGTTGAGCGCCACGGGCAGCTGGGGCGGCACGTCGTTCGCGCACGTCGGCAACTTCGACAACCTGAACACGAACGGCGGCTTTGCGGTCAACAACTCGATCAAGTTCACGAGCGCCAACTACGCAGGCTTCACGTTCGGTGCAACGTACGGCTTCTCGAACCAGGCCGGCGGCTTCGCGACCAACCGCGAATACAGCCTCGGCGCGGCTTATGAGCTGCAAGGCCTGCGCGTCGCAGCCGCTTACTCGCAGTTGAACAACCCGCTGTCGGGCACGGGCGCATCGGACGGTTCGTACCTCGGCCAATTCGGCAATGCAGTGGCTGCCGCTGTGGCGGTGAACCCGAACGCCACGATCGGCAATGCGCGTCAGCGTACGTATGGCGTTGGCGCAAGCTACGCGTTCGGTGCGGCACAGGTTGGCGCGTTGTGGACGCAAGCACGTCTGGACAATGTGCAAAACCTGCCGCTGTCGCTGCGTCAAGACAACTATGAAGTCAACGCAAAGTACAACCTGACGCCGGCACTGGGCCTGGGTGTCGCCTATACCTTCTCGAACAGCCGTGTGTCGTTGGCAGGTACGCAAGCGAAGGTCCGCTTCCATCAAATCGGCGCGCAAGCTGACTACGCGTTGTCCAAGCGTACCGACGTCTATGCACAGGTCGTGTACCAGCACGCGAGCTCGGGCGGCGCGGCTTCGATCTACAACGGTGGTTTCATCGGCAACGCTGTCAGCTCGTCGGACAACCAGACGGCCGCAACGATCGGTCTGCGTCACCGCTTCTAAGCCGGCATAGCTGGTTCGGTCTCATCAAAGGCGTCGCGATTGCGACGCCTTTTTTCTGAGTGCTGCCGCGGCTATTTGCCGCAACGGCTGCCACCGCCCCCAATCGCTTCTCCCTACTCGCCAGCGGGCCACTTCGGCGTGTCTTCGGGGTTCTCCCTATACTTGGTCTTGTCCCTCGCGCGTTTTCGCGAACGGCACGGTGCATTCGCGCATCGTCTGCATCGTCGGGACTACGGACATCATGAGGAATCGATCGTGAGTGAAGCAGCAGCATCGAGCGGAGAAGAAGTGCTTCGTACCGACGTCGTCATCATCGGCGCGGGGCCCGTCGGACTCTTTGCGGCTTTCGAAGCCGGTGTCGTCGGCTTGTCCTGTCACATCGTCGACGCGCTTGAAGAAGTCGGCGGTCAATGTATCGAGCTTTACCCCGACAAGCCCATCTTCGATATTCCCGCAGTGCCCGTATGCACCGCACGGCAATTGATCGAGCGTCTCATGGAGCAATGCAAGCCGTTCGCGCCGCCGATTCATCTCGGACAGCGTGTGATGAGCGTCGAGCGCATCGAGCAGTCCCAGCGCTGGCGGGTCACGACCGAGCGCGGACTCGTGTTCGATACGGCCGCCGTATTGCTATCGGCAGGCAACGGCGCATTCGTGCCGCAACGCGTCGGCTTGCCGGAAGCGCAAGCGCTGGAAGGACGGCATGTTCATTACGCCGTGCGCCAGCGTGCGATGTTCGACGATCGGAGAGTCGTCATTGCCGGCGGCGGCGATTCCGCGCTCGACTGGGCGTTGGCGCTGCGCAGCGGGGCCCGGCGGGTGACGCTCGTACATCGACGCGACGCATTTCGTGCCGCGGACGCTTCGGTGCAAGAACTCAAGCGCGCCGTAGCGGCTGGCGAGCTCGATCTCGTCATCGGCACCATCGCGGCGCTCAATGCTCCCGATGGCGTATTGCAGTCGATCGATGTGAAGACCATCGGTGGCGGGCTCACGATCGAAGCGGAACATCTGATCGCCCTTTACGGATTGGTGGCGGACCTCGGGCCGATTGGTCAATGGGGCCTCGATGTGCGGGCGGGACGCGTCGCCGTCGACACCTCGAACTACGAGACCTCAGTGCCCGGTATCTTCGCCGTCGGCGATATTGCCGTCTATCCGAACAAGCAAAAGCTGATTTTGTCGGGGTTTCACGAGGCGTCGCTCGCATTGCGGAAAGCCTATACCTACGCGTTTCCCGATAAGAAGCGCGTCCACGTGCACTCGAGCTACGACCCCAAGCTATCCGAACGCATCCTCGGTACGCCGGCAACGGAGGAAGCCCACTCGTAATTTCGGCAGTCGATCGGGCGGGACGTTGGCCGGTTATTGTTTGGTTGCGAACGGTTTTCGAGTCGGTCGCGCATTGATTCGATTGCGCGACGCAAGTCATGGAGGTCGCCATGTACAAACGAATTCTGGTCCCCGTCGACGGCAGCGACGGGTCGCGTCGCGCGCTGGACGAGGCGATCGAGCTTGCCCGGCTGTCGGGCGCGCAGCTGCAGGCTGTCTACGTGCTCGAGCATCCGACCCGCGTGGTGGATGTCTCGGCGGGGTTCGCCGAGCAAATGCCGGTGCGTGATACGTCGCCCGAGATTGCAACGACTGTGCTCGGCGAGGCGCGGGAACGCCTGGCGGCGCTGGCGGAACAAGGCAGCGTCCGCGCCATCGACGCCTATGGCGAGAGCCTCGCCACCGTGCTCGCGCGTGCCATCGACGAACTCGACGCCGACCTCGTCGTCATGTACTCGCACGGACGCAGCGGCATTCGCCGTTTGTTCGCAGGCAGCGTGGCCGAATCGCTGCTGCACAATACAACGGTCCCGCTGCTGTTGCTGCGCAATGGGGAGCAAGAGTAGGGCGCCGGGGGCTCCTTTCGGGCTGGCTATAATGTCGGGCTTTGCCCGATCGGCCATGAGCCGGTCGGGCAACTTCGCTTGACTACGATCCCGATCAGGAGAGGAGGTTGGTTTTGACGCGTCCCACGGAGCAGCACGACGGCTTGAAGCGCGGGCTGAAGAATCGCCATATCCAATTGATCGCGCTCGGCGGCGCGATCGGCACAGGTCTTTTTCTCGGTTCGGCAAGCGTCCTGAAAGCGGCCGGACCTTCGATGATCCTGGGCTACGCGATCGGCGGCCTGATCGCTTTCATGATCATGCGCCAGCTCGGCGAGATGGTGGCGCAAGAACCTGTGGCCGGTTCGTTCAGCCATTTCGCGTACAAGTATTGGGGCGATTTCCCCGGCTTCCTTTCCGGCTGGAATTACTGGGTCTTGTACGTGCTCGTCAGCATGGCCGAACTGACGGCGGTCGGCACCTATGTTCATTTCTGGTGGCCTTCGGTACCCACCTGGGTGTCCGCGCTCGTCTGCTTCGTCGCCATCAACGCCATCAATCTGGCCAACGTAAAGGCGTACGGCGAAACCGAATTCTGGTTTGCCATCATCAAAGTCGTTGCCGTCATCGGCATGATCGTCTTCGGCGCCTATTTGCTCGAAAGCGGCCGCGGCGGCCCGCAGGCGTCGATCTCCAACTTGTGGCGCTATGGCGGCTTTTTCCCGCACGGCTTCAACGGGCTGTTCATGACGCTGGCCGTCATCATGTTTTCGTTTGGCGGTCTCGAACTGATTGGCATCACGGCCGCGGAAGCCGACGATCCGGGTCGCACGATCCCGAAAGCCGTCAATCAGGTGCTCTATCGCATTTTGATTTTCTATATCGGCTCGCTCGTCGTGTTGCTCGCTTTGCACCCGTGGAATGAAGTGGCGCAGGGCGGGAGCCCGTTCGTCATGATCTTTTCGCAGATCGGCGCGGGGTTGACGGCCAACGTGCTCAATCTGGTCGTGCTGACGGCGGCGCTCTCCGTGTACAACAGCTCGGTCTATGCGAATAGCCGTATGCTTTATGGCTTGGCCGAACAGGGCAACGCGCCGCGAGCACTGCTCAAGGTCGATCGGCGCGGCGTGCCCTACGTGGCGATCGGGCTGTCCGCGGTTGCGACGTTTGCCTGCGTTATCGTCGACTACGTCATGCCCGCGCGGGCGCTCGATATTTTGATGTCGCTCGTCGTTGCCGCGCTCGTCATCAACTGGGCGCTGATCAGCCTTACGCATTTGAAGGCGCGCAAGGCGATGGTTGCAGCCGGTCAGCCGCTCGTCTTCAAGTCGTTCGGGTTTCCCGTCGCCAACTGGGTGTGCTTGGCCTTCATGGCGACGGTGCTCGGTATCCTGGCTTTGACGCCGGGTTTGTCGGTATCCGTGTGGCTCGTCCCGGTCTGGCTCGTCGTCATGTGGCTTGGACATGCGGTGAAGCGACGCTCGGGTGGGGGCTTGCCGGCCGGCGCCGGCGGAAGGTAGGCGAGCGCTTGCGCAATCGCGCCGCCGCGGTGTGGCGCGACGACGTCGTATGCCGGGTATGCCCGTTATGCCCATTGGGTCGGCGCGGCGATCCTTCGCGCGCCGCGGCCGCGACGGCCTCCGCAAAACGCTGCAGTGCTGGCAGCGAACCCGATACGCTGTGGTAGGTCTGGCTGCCGATCCGCGCATCGAGCAGCACTTGCAGGCCCGCTTGTCGGGCCAATTCGAGGATATCCATGTCACGCCTCCCCGTTAGGCGCTGCCCTACGGTGTTGCGTTGCGAAAGCGGCTGAATCGCTCGACGTCTTGTTCTTTGCGTGGCGCGCATCGGTCCTGCGCGAAATCGCAACTGTGCCGAGTATTCAGCCGGCATCCCCGCTCGCTCGTTCTCGTTTTGTGCAGGCGCCATTGACGCACACGATCATCAATCCACGTAACAACGGCTCTTTGCAGTCAAAGCCGATTTACGTGACCGTATTCTCGTGCACCTCTTCCCGTCGCGAATGTACGCGGGCGTACCCCCCGCCCTTTGTCGTCGTTTTTTCATTCGCAAATGCGCGCACCGCTCCCTGCGCCGGCGCTCTATAGCGCCCCCCGTAATTGTCGCTGAAGCTTTAGTATGAAGAATATTAGGTGAGCGCAGCCGGAAACGACAGCGTGGTAACTACCTACCTGCAAGGGCGCGCCCGACGCCGCTACGGCGATCTGCGGCCACGGGCGCGCCGCACTTGCGAGCCCGAGCCCGGGTCAGCCCATGACGATGTTCGTGAGCTCGAACCGGTACGGTACGGCGGCGGTCCCGCCACCGCCGCCCGTCATGACGATATCGGCGCTTGCAATGCCCAGCAGCGACAGCTCGGTATTAATGTCCGAAATCACCGCCGAGTTCATCAGACGTCCTTCTTCGACTTGCGCGGCCGTGCCGATCCACAGCGTCGGTTTGAATTCGAACACGGCTTTTTGCCCCGGCGCGATGCCCGTCTTGGTCGACAGCAGACGGCCGTCCTTGAAGATAGAGGCATTGATTGCGCCGGCACCCAGGTCGTTGCGCACCTGCACTTCGCGCGAGGTCGATGCGGCGCCCGCAGCGGCAAGTACGTTGCCCGAATGCGAGCGCTGCAAGGTGAACAGCTGACCGTTTTGCGCCACCTTCTTCGGCATGTAGTTGCCATCTGAATCGCTCGCCGTTACCGACGTCGCCATCGGGAAGACGAACGGGTGATTGGCGCCGCGGCCGCAATTCGAAATCACTTTCCACGCCACCGCGAGCTCGTCGAAGTCCGTTGAAACGTTCTTTTGAAAAACGACGATTTGCGTGTTGTTGACGTCGTTCGACAAATTGATGAAATTGAGTTTGATGTCCATCGCTAACCCTGCCTGTTGAAATGTTTGTTCGTATGCTCCAAGCGGCTTGGCCTTGACGCCGCAGCGCTTCGTGCGCGTCAGGCCATCACCACGTTTTCCAACCTGAAGGAGAACGGCAGTGAAAGACGGCCCGGCCCGCCGCCCGTCATGACGATGTCGGCGCTCTTGAGGCCCAGCAGTGAAATTTCCGTGTTGATGTCCGACATGACTGCCGAATTCATGAGCTGGCCCTGCTCGACCTGCGAGGCCACGCCGATCCAGATCGTCGGCTTGAACTCGAACACGGCCTTTTGTCCCGGCGCAATCGACGTTTTGATCGCGAGCGCGGTGCCATCTTTATAGATCGTGGCGTTTACCGCACCTTGCGGAAGATCGTTGCGAACCTGGACTTCCTTGCTGGAGCCCGGCTGCGTAGCGAGCTGCAGCACGTCGCCCGACGGTGCGCGCACGACCTGGAACACCTGGCCATTCGTCGCGTCTTGCTGCGGCATGTAGTTTCCATAGCTATCGCTCGTGCTCACTGCCATTGCCATCGGGAAGCGGAACGGATGGTTGTCGCCTTGGCCGCAATTGCGAATGACTTTCCATGCCACGTGCAACTCGTCGAAATCGGTCGAGACGTTCTTTTGAAAGATGACAATGCTCGAATTATTGGCGTCGTTCGAACGATTAACGAAGTTCAGTTGAATGTCCATCTAAAGCTCCTGATTGAGAAACGGCAATCGGTTTGCCGCGTACCTTGCCGCCGGCCTGCGCGAGCGCAGGTCGTCGAACGTGAATCGATCGTCGGGGACGATGGGTGTGCCGGTGTACCCGTGGTTCGTCGCTAGAGACGCTAGAGACGCACCACGTTTTCAAGTTCGAATCGAAACGGCTGCGCGCTTTCGCCGCTGCCGCCGCCGGTCATGGCGATGTCGGCCGACGCGATGCCATGGAGGTCGAGCGGCGCGTTCGCGCTCGACACAACAGCCGATGCCAACGCACGGCTCTCTTCGATTTGTGAGCCCACACCGATCCACAGCACGGGTGCAAATTGAAAGACGGCCTTTTGCCCAGGCGCCACGGCCGTTTTCGCGGCCATCAGGCGACCCGCGACGTACGCATTGACGTTGACGGCGCCACGCCCGAGCTGGTTGACGACTTCGATATCGCTGTGCAAAGCGCCGTCGCTCGCGCTGGCCAGACGCGGCCGGCCGCCAGGATGAGACGCAACGACGATGCGGCTGCCGGCCGCAGCCGATATACGCGGCGAAAAATTGCCGTGATCATCGCCGAGGGCGATTTCGATATCGGTCGAATACGTGAACGGATGAATGCAGTCGCGGCCGCAATAGCGGATGACGCGCCAGGCAATGGCAAGCTCGTCGAATTCCGGTATGACGTTGCGCTGAAACAGCGCGACTTCGCTGCTGCCGCAATCGTTCGAGCGATTGATGAAGCGCAGTGCAATGTTCATGCTGCCCCCGCCGCGGCGTCTTCATCGTCGTCTTGATCGAGCTGCGCATGAGCCCACTGCACGAGCGCCGCCGGTGCCCCGACTGCAACCGACGCAACGACGGCCGCGTAGGCGCTCGTCTGATGATGGAGGTCGCCGGCGAATTTCGCCATGGCCATCGAGGCGTCCTGGACGTTGCGGCAGCGTTCGAGGGTTTCGAGGTACTGGGCCGCGGCGCTTGCAAGCGCGCTGGCGTGCTGCGTATGTCCCTGTGTCACCCGCGCCGCCAGATCGGCATGGATCTCGGCCAGCGTTTTGACGGAATCCGCGGCGCTCTTGAGTTTCATTCGATCGCGCTGCGTTCTCCACCCGTCGTCGAGCGCCGCCTGCATCGCATCGGAATAGTGGCTTCCCATGTTCAGCGCGGTCTTCGCAAGGGTCTTCCATACGTCGGTGTTCGGTACGACCCCGGCAGCCTGCATCGAGGCGTGCGTTTCGCGGGCGAGTTTGTCGGCTAGCTCGAGCGCAGCTTTTTGCGCGCGCTCCCATTGTGCGATGACGGTGGTGAGCATGGCGGGTCCTTATCGGG
>NZ_PNYB01000045.1 GCF_002879855.1 Trinickia soli
GGTCATGCCGCGACGCCGTTCGGCGCGTTGCGACTGTCGATCTGCTACGACCTGCGCTTTCCCGAGCTTTATCGCGTCCCGCCTTCGCCGGATCTCATCGCCGTGCCGGCCGCGTTCACTCATACGACGGGGCTCGCGCATTGGGAGTTGTTGCTGCGGGCGCGCGCCGTCGAAAACCAGGCGTACGTGGTGGCCGCCGGCCAGTGCGGCACGCATCGGAACGGGTGGCGCACGTTCGGCAACAGCATGATCGTCGGCCCGTGGGGGGATGTGCTCGCACGCTGCGACGACGCGCCCGGCATTGCGCTCGCGCGGCTGGAGCGCTCGACGCTGACAGCGGTGCGTGAGCGCTTGCCCGCGTTGACGCATCGACGGATCGCAACATCCGCGCGGGTATCGAGCGCCGTCGCGTCATGACGGCTCGCCATGGACGGACGCTATGACGGAAGGTAGCCCGGTTGGGCGTATGACCGAAGCGAAAGCGCTGATGCGCCGACACTGATCGACTAGAGGAGATCGACGATGAACCGCATGAAAATCTGGCTGGCGCTGGCGTGTGCACTTGCCTCGGTACCGACCGCGGCATTTGCCGAGGCGACGACGTTGCGCTTCGGCATCGAGGCGCAGTATCCGCCGTTCGAATCGAAAGATGCGAGCGGCCGTTTGCAGGGGCTCGACATCGACGTCGGCAACGCCGTTTGCAAAGAAGCGCATCTGACCTGCAGCTGGGTCGAGACGTCGTTCGACGGCCTGATTCCTGCGCTGGAAGGACGCAAGTTCGACGCGATCAATTCGGCGATGAATGCGACGGAGAAGCGACGCGAGGCGATCGACTTCACGACGGTCATTTATCGTGTGCCGTCGCAGCTGATCGCGCGTGCGGGGAGCGGTCTCGCGGCGACGCCCGAGGTCTTGAAGGGCAGACATGTCGGTGTGCTGCAAGGCTCGATTCAAGAGGCATTCGCGAAAGCGCATTGGGCGCCGGCCGGCGTCGATGTCGTCTCATATCAGGATCAGAACCAGGTTTATGCCGACCTTGTTGCCGGCCGCCTGGATGCCACGCTCGTGCTTGCGCCGGCAGGGCAAAAGGGCTTCTTGTCGCAAGCGAACGGCAAGGGGTTTGCCTTCGTCGGTCAGCCGGTGAGGGATGACAGGATTCTGGGCAGCGGCATCGCGTTTGGCGTGCGCAAGGGCGACGACGCGCTGCGCAAGCAGCTCGATGCCGCGATCGAAAAACTGCAAGCCGACGGCACCGTCAAGTCACTCGCGCGCAAGTACCTCGGCGATCTGGATGTCTCGACGAAGTGATGCGATGGAACGCGCCCGCTTGCGGCCATGATTTGTCGAGCTTCTCGGTTGACTACGGATCGTCGGCCTTCTGCTGACGAAGCGCCTATTCAATCGTAATCGACGGTATGGGCGGGGAAGCGTTCTCCGCCCTTTCCACCGCTATTTATTTGCCGATACAAAACCGACTGAAAATCACCCCCAGCAGATCGTCGGAAGTGAATTCACCGGTAATGGAATTCAGTTCCTCCTGCGCAAGCCGCAACTCCTCGGCGAACAGATCGAGCGATTGCGCCCGCTCCTGCGCATGCGCGGCGGCCAGCGACAGGTGCGACTGCGCCGCGCGCAGTGCAATCAGGTGACGTTCGCGCGCAAGGTAGACGCTTTCGGTGCCCGCTTGCCAGCCCGCGATGCGCAGCAGTTCCGCGCGCAGTAAATCGATGCCTTCGCTCTTCTTGGCCGAAAGCCTCACCTCGCAAATCTGCACTTCGTCGTCGACGGCCGTCAGGCGATTCACCGAAGGCCCCACATTCGTCAGATCGGTTTTGTTCAACACGCGCACGACAGGCACGCCGCCAGGAAAGCGCTGTGCGATGACGATGTCCTCATCCGTCACCCCCGCGCGTGCGTCGAGCAAATGCAGCACGACATCGGCGCGTTCGATCTCGTCCCAGGTCCGCGCGATGCCGATGCGCTCCACTTCGTCTTCGGTCTCGCGCAAACCGGCCGTATCGATGACATGCAGCGGGATGCCTTCGATTTGAATCGTCTGGGTGACCTTGTCACGCGTGGTGCCGGCAATCGGCGTGACGATCGCGAGTTCGGCCCCTGCCAAAGCGTTCAGCAACGACGATTTACCCACATTCGGCTGCCCGGCCAGCACGACCGATAGCCCTTCGCGCAACAGCGCACCCTGGCGCGCTTCGCCCAGCACGTGATCGAGCCGCGCGCGGATGTGGGCGAGCTTGCCGTGCGCGTCGGCAGCCTCGAGGAAATCGATCTCCTCTTCAGGAAAATCGAGCGTGGCTTCGACGAGCATGCGCAGCGCGATGACTTCATCGACGAGCGCGTGGATATCGCGAGAAAACGCCCCTTCGAGCGAACGGCCCGCCGAGCGCGCTGCCGCTTCCGTACTTGCTTCGATCAAGTCGGCGACCGCTTCGGCTTGTGCCAGATCGAGCTTGTCGTTCAGGAACGCGCGCCGCGTGAACTCGCCCGGTTCGGCCAAGCGTAGCCCGAACGGTTGACCGGCTTCGAGACAGCGTTGCAGGACGAGTTGCAGCACGACGGGCCCGCCGTGGCCCTGCAATTCGAGGACATGCTCGCCCGTATAGGAATGCGGCGCCGGAAAGTAAAGCGCGATGCCGCGGTCGAGCGCGTTGCCGCCCGCGTCGACGAACGGCACATAGCTCGCATGACGCGGCTCGAGCGTCTGGCCGCACAGCGAGCTCATCAGCGCGTGCGCCGCAACCGCCCCCGCACGCCCGCACGAGACGCGCACAACGCCGATGCCCCCGCGGCCCGGAGCGGTGGCAATGGCGACGATGGGATCGGAGTCGAGAGCGAGCATGAGTCAAACGGAAGCGGTCGAAAGCCACGGCATTGTAGCTTGCCGACGATGGCGTCCGCGCAGCGCGCAGCTTTCTCGTTTCGACCCTGCTTACCATAGTTATGATTTATCTTAAGCGAGATAGCCTAAACTTAGGACGGCAGGAAGGTCCGCGAATGAAATGGAAAGGGTCCCACGCCCACACAGCGGGCGTAGGCCGCCACGACGCCCATCTCAATTGGCATAGGGATTTTTCTGAAGATTTGCGAATTCGCGCTCGATCAAGCTAAAGCTGGCCCGCCCGGTTGTCTCCTTCGAACGGGCTGAATTGCACAATTTCGCGATGCCAACCGTCGAAGAAAAAGCGGCGTTCTCCGAACGCCTCAAATTCGCTTTGCAGCGCAGCCCTGAAAAGATCACGGGCGGGACGCAGCTGGCGTTGCACTTCAACCTGCGCCATCACGGCGATCAGCCCATCTCGCCGCAGACGGCGCACAAATGGTTGACGGGGCGAACGATCCCCACAGCCGACAAGTTGCGTACGTTGGCCGAGTGGTTGCGCGTCGATTTGCATTGGCTCCATTACGGGCCGCCGCCCACCTCCGCAGGGCGCGCGACCCCGGCGCCGCTTCCGCGTGACGAGAAATATCCGCTTACGCCCGAGACGATCGAACTGGCGTCGAAGATCGAGTCGCTTTCGGCGCACCATCGGTATCTCGTGCAGGAACTGATCGAACAGTTCTACGGCGATAGCAGTGAGCGGTAGCCGGGTTTGATTCTCCGGCGTTGGGCCGGGACCGGCCAGTGCGACAGACAAAAAAATTGCCCGGCTTTTGCCGGGCAATTTGTTTTGAAGCGACGGGCAGGCGGGCGCGACGCGGGTCACGCGCCTGCGCGGTTACGCAGCCTTTTTCTTGCCGGCGCCCATCATGCGCGTGATGTAGTACTGCTGCGCGATGGAGAGCACGTTGTTCACGACGTAATAGAGCACGAGGCCGGCCGGGAAGAAGAAGAACATGAACGAGAACGCGATCGGCATGAACATCATCATCTTCGCTTGCACGGGATCGGGCGGCGTCGGGTTCAGGCGCGTTTGCAGGAACATCGAGACGGCCATCAGCACCGGCAGGATGAAGAACGGGTCCTGCTGCGAGAGATCGTGAATCCAGAGAATCCACGGCGCGCCGCGCATTTCGACCGACGAGAGCAGCACCCAGTAGAGCGAAATGAACACCGGAATCTGAATCACGATCGGCAGACAGCCACCGAACGGGTTGACCTTCTCCGTCTTGTAAAGCTCCATCAGCGCCGCGTTCATCTTCTGCGGATCGCTCTTGAAGCGCTCGCGCAGCGCCTGCATGCGCGGCGTCATTTCCTTCATCCGCGCCATCGACTTGTAGCTGGCTGCCGACAACGGGAAGAACACGGCTTTGATCAGCACCGTCAGCAGCACGATCGCCCAGCCCCAATTGCCCACGACGCCGTGGATCTTTTCGAGCAGCCAGAACAGCGGCTTGGCGATGATCGTGACGTAACCGTAATCCTTGACGAGCTCGAGGCCCGGCGCAATGCCTTCCAGAGCACGCTCTTCTTCAGGGCCCGCGAACAGACGCGCGGAGACGTCCGTCGACTGTCCCGGCGCAATCGTCGAAAGCGGCTGCTGCACGCCTACGCGATAGAGCGTCGGGTCGATCTTCTCGACGTAGATGTTGCGCTGCGCCCCTTGCTGCGGAATCCACGCCGTAGCGAAGTAGTGCTGGACCATCGCGATCCAGCCGCTGTTGGCTGAAGTCGCGACATCCTGCTTGTTCTTATCGATGTCGCTGAACGTGACCTTCTGGAAGTGATGCTCGTTCGTATAGACAGCCGGACCGATGAACGTATGCGAGAAGCGCGGCGTTTCGACGGGCTGGCTGTCGCGCACGAGCTCCATGTAGAGGCTCGGCTTGACAGGCGCCGTGCCGACGTTCTCGACCTTCGTATCGACGCCGATGACGTAGCTGCCACGCGTGAACGTGTAGGTCTTCACGACCTTGACGCCGCCCTTGACCGGCGACTCGAACGAGAGCTGCAGCGTCTTTTGATCGTTGGCGAGCGCGGTCGGGCCGGCGACCGGCGTGAACACGTCGTTGTGATTCGGGAAGTCGCCGCCGATCAGGCCCGTGCGGGCGAGGTAGGTGTGCGTGGCGGTGCGGTCGAACAGCGTGACGTTCAGCGGCGCGCCCTTCGGATCGGCGTTCTTCGTCAGGACGAGCTTATCGAGCGTGCCGCCGCGCGTGTCGATCTCGCCGTCATAGACGTCGGTGCTGAAGTGAACCAGCTGAGCGGCGGCCTGCGGCTGATTGGCCGCGGCGCCGGGCACGGGGGCCGCGGCGCTCGGCGTAGCGGCGCTTTCAGAAGCCGGCGTTGCCGACGTTCCCGTGCTCGTCTGGGTGTGCGTCTGCGTCGGGTTCGGGAAGAACATCGACGGGCGTCCGTGATCGCGTTGCCAGTTGTCGAACAGCATGACGGCTGACACGAAGAAGATCGCCCATAGGATGGTGCGTTTGATATCCATGCGTGGTCTCAGAGTCGATGGAGCGGCGTTTCAGCGCTTTTTCGGGGGTGCGGGTGGAACGAGATCGATCCCGCCCGCGGAAAACGGATGGCAGCGGCATAAGCGCTTCACCGCGAGGTAACTCCCGCGCGCGGCGCCATGATACTGGATTGCCTCGCGCGCGTAATCAGAACAGGAAGGGTAAAAACGGCATCGGCTGCCGAGCAGAGGGCTGACGGCAACCTTATAGAAACGAAGCAACGCGATCAGTACCGTTTGCATAGCCATGGAGGGCGGGCCTCCCGACGAGCGGTGATATGTGCGAAATCGGTGCGGACGCCGCTCTTTTGCATGGATGCTCCTCGCGCCACTCAGGCCTTCGGATCCTGCACGGTTTGCGTGCCATCGGGCGCCAGGCCGGACCCGGACCCGGGCACCGTCACCGGCGCGCTACGCCGGACAATCTCGCGGGCCACCTTGTCGAGCAACATCTCGATTTCCGTCCTGACCAAAGTCTTGAGCCCGGGCGAGGTGGCGCTCGGCAGCGCCTTTTTGTCGAAGCGCACAGACAGGCGCAGCAACACGTCCCAACCGTCGAACTCGTTGCGGCGCAAGCGAAAACCTTCGCGCGCGATTCGCTTCACGAGGTTGCGCGTGGCCGCGCGAGGCGCGAACTTCTTGCCGACGACGAGCCCTAGCCGGGCGGCTTGGCCAGTCGGCTTCGCATAGACGACGAAATGCGTCGAGCGACGCCACGGGCGCAAACGAAAAACGGATGAGAATTCATCCGTTTTGAGAAGCCTCGCGGCTTTGGGGAAGGCTGCAGGCGCTCGCAACGGAACCGGACCCGGTGAGGATAGGCAACTGCAAGTCAGTGCTCACCACCCCCGCGTTGCCGCGGACGCCGGCGACAAAGCGCGTCGCCTTGGATTTAGACGGCCAGACGCTTGCGGCCCTTGGCGCGGCGAGCGTTGATGACCTTGCGGCCGCCGGCCGTCTTCATGCGCACGCGAAAGCCATGGGTGCGTTTACGGCGCGTAACGGACGGTTGATAAGTACGTTTCATGTCGATCTCACTTGAGAATGGACCGCGTGCGCATCGGCACTAGACAACACTAGGCAACGGCCGGGGTCAAAAAAAGGGTGTTCGCTTTCGCGGGAACCCGCTATTTAAACCGCTTTTCTCTTGGCCGTCAATACTTTAGCGGTGCAAGCCGTTTGCGCAGGCCGCGCGGTGCGGCGCGCCGGCGCGCACGCCATGCTCGATCCGGCCCTGTGGATAACTTCCTGGCCTCGGGCGTTTGGCGGTAGAATCTCGCCTTACTTCAAGAAACCAGCACGCCGCTCCGTATCAGCCGGCCCGCCGCAAGTCATTGCGGCGACAGGCTGCGGGGCTCGCTCGCTTTGCCGTACCGGGGCCTTTCGCCGTGCGACGCTCGGGGAGGACGGCAGCGAGCGGTGCCTTAAAAAGATATCGCCTTGATGAACGAATTCTGGCAACACTGTTCCGCACTGCTGGAGCGCGAGTTGACGCCGCAGCAGTACGTGACGTGGATCAAACCCTTGGCCCCGGTCGCTTTCGACGCCGACGCGAACATGTTGTCCATCGCCGCGCCGAACCGCTTCAAGCTCGATTGGGTCAAGAGCCAGTTTTCGGGGCGTATCGCCGATCTCGCCCGCGATTTTTGGCAGGCTCCCGTCGAAGTGCAATTCGTCCTCGATCCGAAGGCGGGCATGCGCGCGCCGGTCGCGTCCTCTTCGGTGCCGTTGCCGCGGGTGCCGGCATCGGCCGCGGCCGCTATGAGCGCGGCCGGGTTGCCGCACGAAGGCGGCGGCCAAGCGGCCAGGCCGGCGAATGGTGCTTCCGGCATGTACGGTGCGAATGGTTCCAACGGTGCGAGCGGCTCCAACGCCAAAACCAACGTCAACGCCAACGCGGCCCTCGATGACGCCGCCGATCTCGATCTGCCGAGCGTCGATGCGCATGAAGCGGCCGCCGCGCGCCGCACCTGGCGCCCGTCGCAAAGCGCTGCGCCGGGTAGTCCGGAATCCGAATCGATGTACGAGCGCTCGAAGCTCAATCCCGTGCTCACGTTCGACAACTTCGTCACCGGTAAGGCGAACCAGCTCGCACGGGCCGCGGCCATTCAGGTGGCTGACAACCCGGGCATCTCTTACAACCCGCTGTTCCTGTACGGCGGCGTGGGCCTGGGCAAGACGCATCTGATTCACGCGATCGGCAACCAGCTGTTGCAGGACAAGGCCGGGGCGCGCATCCGCTATATCCACGCCGAGCAATACGTGTCGGATGTGGTGAAGGCGTACCAGCGCAAAGCGTTCGACGATTTCAAGCGCTACTACCATTCGCTCGATCTGCTGCTCATCGACGATATTCAGTTCTTCTCGGGCAAATCGCGGACGCAGGAAGAATTCTTCTACGCGTTCGAAGCGCTCGTTGCGAACAAGGCGCAGGTCATCATCACGAGCGATACCTATCCGAAGGAAATTTCGGGCATCGACGACCGGCTGATTTCGCGCTTCGACTCGGGGCTCACGGTGGCGATCGAGCCGCCCGAACTCGAAATGCGCGTGGCGATTCTGATGCGCAAGGCGCAATCGGAAGGCGTGAGCCTGTCGGAAGACGTGGCGTTCTTCGTTGCCAAACATCTGCGCTCGAACGTGCGCGAACTGGAAGGCGCGTTGCGCAAGATTCTCGCTTACTCGAAATTCCACGGGCGCGAGATCACGATCGAACTGACGAAGGAAGCGCTGAAGGACCTGCTGACGGTGCAGAACCGCCAGATCTCGGTCGAGAACATCCAAAAGACCGTCGCCGACTTTTACAACATCAAGGTCGCCGACATGTATTCGAAGAAGCGTCCGGCGAATATCGCGCGCCCGCGTCAGATCGCCATGTATCTGGCCAAGGAGCTGACGCAAAAGAGCTTGCCAGAAATTGGCGAGCTGTTCGGCGGACGCGATCACACCACGGTTTTGCATGCGGTGCGCAAGATTGCCGACGAGCGCGGCAAAGACGCCCAGTTGAACCACGAACTGCACGTGCTTGAACAAACGCTGAAGGGTTGAGCCGGGGCGAGCGGCGGTGCGCCATGCGCCATCGTGCCCAAGCTCGGCGCGAGCGGGCGCAACCCGGCGCAATGGCGTGCGCTTTCCGTCGTCCCCCGATTTGGCGGGAGCCGGGTATTTTTCAGGCACAATATAGGTTTAGCCCCCCGTGCTGCGCACCCGTCTGAAGCGGGGGCGGCAACGCGGGATGAAAGCGCGGGACAAGAGCGCAGGCAGAAGGGCGAAGGCGCGCAAGGAAATACGGGGTATCGCCGCCTTTGTCGCAGGAACTGCCGGGTGAGGCGCAGTTTGCCGTCATATCAACGAAGGAAGCCTATGCAACTGGTCAAGACCGAACGAGACAACCTCTTAAGGCCGCTGCAAACCGTGAGCGGCATCGTCGAACGCCGCCACACGTTGCCGATCCTCGCGAACTTGCTGATCACCAAGAACGGCCCGGATGTGTCGTTTCTGTCGACCGACCTCGAGTTGCAGATCACGACGCGCGCCGATTTCGGCGTCGGTGGCGAATCGGTCGCCACGACGGTTGCTGCGCGTAAGCTGCTCGATATTCTGCGTGCGATGCCTGACGGCCAGGTGAGCCTGTCGCTGGCGGACAAGCGGTTGACGGTGCAGTCGGGCAAGAGCCGATTCGCGCTGCAGACGCTCGCGGCCGACGAGTTTCCCACTGTTGCGCAAGCCAAGGATTACGGCGCGAGCCTGACCGTTCCGCAGAAGACGTTCCGCCAATTGCTGGGCATGGTCTATTTCGCCATGGCGCAGCAAGACATTCGTTATTACCTGAACGGCATGTTGCTCGTCGTCGACGGTGGCCAACTGATGGCCGTGGCCACCGACGGTCACCGGCTGGCGTTCTCGTCGATGAAGATCGAGGGCGACTTCCCGCGTCAGGAAGTGATCATCCCGCGCAAGACGATTCTGGAATTGCAGCGCTTGCTGGAGGACATCGACGATACGTTGCGCATCGATATCGCGTCGACGCAGGTCAAGTTCACGTTCGGCCAGGTCGAACTCGTATCGAAGCTCGTCGAAGGCAAGTTCCCCGACTTCCAACGCGTGATCCCGAAGGCGCACAAGAATACGTTCGTGATCGGTCGCGACGAGTTGCAGCGTTCGCTGCAGCGCGCGGCGATTCTGACATCGGACAAGTTCAAGGGCGTGCGCTGCGTCATCGAGCCGGGTCAGCTCAAGATCATGTCGACGAACGCCGATCAGGAAGAGGCGCAGGAAGAACTCGAAATCGCCTATCAGGGCGATGTGATCGACATGGGCTTTAACGTCACGTACCTGCTCGACGTCCTGGCGAATCTGAAGGTCGACATGTTGCAGGTGAGCGTCGGCGACGCAAGCTCGAGCGCGTTGATCACGATTCCCGAGAACGAGGAATTCAAGTACGTCGTCATGCCGATGCGTATCTGAAACGAGCCGATACCAAGACCAAACCAAGGGGCGCAGCGCCCCTTTGGTGTTTCTTGAAGGGCGCGCGAAACCCGCCGCCCGTCGCCGGCCCCGTGTTCGGGGCCCGAAAAACCGGAGCCGCTGCCTGGTATTTTCGACGGCATTCGAAGTGTCGCGCGGCACAACCGCAGTGAATGCAGAACCGGAAACTATCCATGAGTACACAGGACAATACCCAACCCGACAACAGCTACGGCGCCTCGTCGATCCAGATCCTCGAGGGGCTGGAGGCGGTGCGCAAGCGCCCTGGGATGTACATCGGCGACACGTCGGACGGTACCGGTCTGCATCACCTCGTGTTCGAAGTGCTCGACAATTCGATCGACGAAGCGCTGGCTGGCTATTGCAACGACATCCACGTGATCATCCACGCGGACAATTCGGTCTCCGTCACCGATAACGGCCGCGGCATTCCCACGGGCATCAAGCGCGACGACAAGCACGATCCGAAGCGCAGCGCTGCTGAAATCGTGATGACCGAGCTGCACGCGGGCGGCAAGTTCGACCAGAACAGCTACAAGGTATCGGGTGGCTTGCACGGCGTGGGCGTGTCGTGCGTGAACGCGCTGTCGAGCTGGCTGCGTTTGACCGTGCGCCGCGACGGCGAGAAGCACTTCATGGAGTTTCACCGTGGCGTGCCGCAGAACCGCGTGATCGAGGAGCAGAACGGCGAGCGCGTGTCGCCGATGCAACTGCTTGGCCAAACGGAGAATCGCGGCACGGAAGTGCATTTCATGGCCGATGAAGCGATCTTCGGTTCGGTCGAATATCACTACGACATTCTTGCCAAGCGTATCCGCGAGCTTTCGTTCCTCAATAACGGCGTGCGGATTCGACTGACCGACCAGCGCACGGGCAAGGAAGACGATTTCGCGCTTGCAGGCGGCGTGAAGGGCTTTGTCGAATTCATCAACAAGACGAAGCAGGTGCTGCATCCGACGATTTTCCACATCAACGGCGAGAAGGACGACGTGGGCGTGGAAGTGGCGATGCAGTGGAACGACAGCTACAACGAAAACGTCCTGTGCTTTACGAACAACATTCCGCAGCGTGACGGCGGTACGCACTTGACGGGCTTGCGCGCGGCGATGACGCGCGTCATGAACAAGTACATCGCCGATCATGAGATCGCGAAGAAGGCGAAGGTTGAAACGTCGGGCGACGACATGCGTGAAGGCTTGTCGTGCGTGTTGTCGGTGAAGGTGCCGGAGCCGAAGTTCAGCTCGCAGACGAAGGACAAGCTCGTCTCGTCGGAAGTGCGCGCGCCGGTGGAAGAAGTCGTGGCCAAGGCGCTTGAAGAGTTTCTGCTCGAAACGCCGAACGACGCGAAGATCATTTGCGGCAAGATCGTCGATGCCGCGCGTGCGCGCGATGCGGCGCGCAAGGCGCGCGAGATGACGCGACGCAAGGGCGTGCTCGACGGTGTGGGCTTGCCGGGCAAGCTGGCCGATTGCCAGGAGAAGGATCCGGCGAAGTCGGAGATTTATATCGTCGAGGGCGATTCTGCGGGTGGATCGGCGAAGCAGGGGCGCGACCGTAAGTTCCAGGCGATTTTGCCGCTGCGCGGCAAGGTGCTGAACGTCGAGAAGGCGCGTTACGACAAGCTGCTGTCGTCGGAGCAGATCGTGACGTTGATCACGGCGCTTGGGTGCGGCATCGGCAAAGAGGATTACAACCTCGACAAGCTGCGGTATCACCGGATCATCATCATGACCGACGCGGACGTGGACGGCGCGCACATTCGCACGCTGCTGCTGACGTTCTTCTATCGGCAGATGCCGGAGATGATCGAGCGCGGCTACATCTATATCGCGCAGCCGCCGCTTTATAAGGTGAAGGCTGGGAAGGACGAGCGGTATTTGAAGGATGGCGCCGAGCTCAATGCCCATATGTTGCGGCTTGCGCTGCAGGGTTCGGAACTCGTGACTTCGGAAGGCGCTGCGCCGATCGCGGGCGATGCGCTGGGCGAGTTGGCGCGGTCGTATCTGCTGGCGCAGGGTGTCGTCGATCGGTTGAGCCGGCTTTATGATGCGCAGGCGCTCGAGGCGATCATGGATGGCGTGGTGATCGATCTGACGAGCGAGGCGGCGGCGGAAGAGTCGGCGAAGGCGCTTCAGACGGCGCTGCGCAATGATCCGCTCAAGCCTGAGGTGAGCGTGTTTGCTGCGTATGACGCTGTGCGGGAGCTGCGCTCGCTGCGCGTGGAGCGGCGGCATCACGGGAATGTGAAGGTGTCGGTGATCGACGCTGACTTCCAGTTGACGGCCGATTATCAGCAGCTTTTGACTACGGCGAATACGTTCAAGGGGTTGATCGGCACGAGCGCGGTGATCAAGCGCGGCGAGCGCAGTATGGCCGTGACGGATTTCAAGAGCGCGATGCGGTGGTTGATTGCCGATGCGGAGCGCAATGTGTCGAAGCAGCGGTATAAGGGGCTCGGCGAGATGAACCCCGGGCAGCTGTGGGAAACGACGATGGATCCGAGTGTGCGCCGGTTGTTGCGTGTGCAGATCGAAGATGCCATTGCGGCCGATGGGATCTTTACTACGCTCATGGGTGATGATGTTGAACCGCGGAGAGCGTTTATTGAAAGTAATGCGCTCAGGGCGGGGAATATTGATGTTTGAGGGGTTTTTGTCGGGTGACGGGGAAAGAGGAACCCGTGCCAAGTAAGTGAAAAATTGCCGCCACAGATAGGGAAAAATCTGGGCGCGGCTGGAATTCAAACGCCCGGGACACCCGGGCGTTTGAATTTGGTGAACGGCATCGAGGTGACGCTGGCGAAGCGGGTGTCTGTTTGATCGTTGGGCGGCTTTCGACCGAGGCCGTGTGGAAACTCCATTTTTACGGTGGAAGGTTGGCTACGCCGCGAAGTCGAACGACTTCAGTAGATCGACCGGGCGCAAATCGAGAATTGTGGCGGCAGAAAGCCCTTCCGGGCTCTAGCTTCGCGCCAACCTCATGCTCTTCATCGCTCTCAAGACGCCAAGTATATTGATGACCCGCTTGATGTTGTATGCAAGCACTTGAAGGCTCATTTCCGTGCTCACTCGCCTAAGCGTTCGAGTTAGGAAGTGAGCGGGACCCATCCAGTGCTTAAGTGTCCCGAAGACGTGCTCGATGGTACTTCGACGGATGGTCATTGCATCAGGCTTTCGATCGAGTCGGCGTTGCATGGCCTCAAGTATGTCTTCGTGCTCCCAGCGTCGGATACGACGATAGTCGCTGGGCGAACATCGCTTCTTCATAGGGCAACGTGGGCAAGCGCTGGGCCAGTACACCCGCAGGTTCATCCCATTTTCAACGGTGTCGAAGCGATGAATGGCGCGCTCGCCGGCGGGGCATCGATAGACGTCGTCTCGCGCGACATAGACAAAGTCGGCTTTCGTGAAGAGCCCCTTCTTCCTTGATGCGGAGGTGAGTGGCTTCGGAACGTACGCGCTGATGTTGTTCAGTTCGCATGCGCGTATCTCCGGGCCGCTGAAGTAGCCCCGATCGGCTAACACCTTCAGCTTCGGCTTGGCCATGGCGCGCTTCGCGGACGCCGCCATCTTGCTGAGTTGCCCGTGATCGTTCCCAACATTGGTCACTTCGTGTTCAACGATTAAGTGGTGCTTCGCGTCCACCGCGACCTGAACGTTGTAGCCGACTATGCCTGAGCCTCTGCCGCTTGTTGCTATGGACCGTGCGTCTGAATCGGTCTTCGACAGCTGTTTTTCCGGCTGTTTCTGCAACTGCTTCCTGACCCGCGCAAGCTCGCGCATCTCCTGGCGCAAACGCGCGATCTTCTCGTACAGACGCACCGCTTTCACATCGGAACCGGTTGGGTTGGTCCGATCCGCCGTTTCGATTGCGTCGAGGTACCGCTGGATACTTTCCTCAATCTGCTGCCGACGCTTATCGATCTTGCCCGCCGTGTAGTTCCTGTCGCGGCTGTTCACAGCCTTGAATTTGCTGCCATCGATTGCCACGATGTCGCTGGACAATAGTTTCAGTCCGCGACACAGTTCGACGAAACGCCGGCATACGTTGCGAATGGCTGCGCCGTTGTCGCGGCGAAAGTCGGCGATCTGCGTATTTCGGCGAACGTGACCGCCGATTTCGGGAACGTGACCGATTCGGCGGGGTTGGGCGTTGCGCGGTGTTGATTGTAGATTTCCTTGTTAGTTCTGGTCGAGTTCGGGCTCCAGGACGTTGG
>NZ_PNYB01000046.1 GCF_002879855.1 Trinickia soli
GGCGCGGATCGGTCGTATTCGTGCCGGCGACGGGCGACGATTCCGGTCCCGACACGGTGCCCGCGGCAACGACTGCAAGAGCGCGCCGTTCAGGCCGACGAGCGGCACATACAGCAACCGTTCGCCCACGTAGACGAGCGGCACGTCGCGCTCCCATGCCGGCACGCCCATCTCCTGGAACAGATTCTTCAGGGTACGCGCCGCACTGCCAAGGCCGCGTTGCATGCGCTCGCCACCCGTGCGCGCCCGAGCCGACAGCGGCGCGCTGGCGAGCAGCGCCGCGGGCACCGTGTCGGGACCGGAATCGTCGCCCGTCGCCGGCACGAATACGACCGATCCGCGCCACTGCGGAAGATGCCACACCTGCTGACCGTTCCAATTGAGGTACACGGTCCGCTTGATGTCGCGCACGCTCGCCGAGGCATCGGCGCGCTCAGCCTCCCCGATGTCCGGTGGCGCGGCATCGGTCGGCGCCGAAGGAACCGCAAGCTCGACGTCGCGCGATTCGGGCAACGGCAAGCGCACGGACGGACGCTTCTCCCAGTAAATCTTGTCTCGATACAACCGCAAGCGAGCGCCTCCATGCATGACGCTCAACGCATGGCCGTCGCGGGCTTCACGCAATTGCCGCAACATGTCGGCCAAGCGGGCCGCCGAAGGCGTGCGCAGCGCGGCGGAGCGGATCCAGACACGCATTACGTTGGTCGCGCGGGCGTCGTCGAGCGCCGTCAGCGCTTTACGCGACAGTGCGACGCCCTCGTCTCGCGCGATCGAGCGCAGATCGATCTGCGCCAGGTCGTCGAGCAGCCGCTGCGCGGTGGCGGCATGGCGCGCCGTGCGGGCCAGCGCGTCTCGGAAGCCGGGAAACCGGGTCGTCAGCGCGGGCATCACCTCGTGGCGCAGCGCGTTGCGCGCATAGCGCGTATCGGCGTTCGACTCGTCTTCCATCCAGCGCAAGCCACGCAGGTGCGCATAGCGTTCCAGTTGCGCGCGCAGCAGATGCAAGAAGGGACGCACGCGCGGCACAGCCGATTGCTCGTCGACGCGCTGCGGCGCCATCGCCGCCAGCCCCGTCACGCCGGCGCCGCGCAGCAACTGCAGCAACACCGTCTCTGCCTGGTCGTCCGCATGGTGCGCGAGCCATAGCGCCGCGACCCCTTGCCGCGCGCACATGACATCGAGCGCGCGGTAGCGCGCCTCGCGCGCGGCCGCTTCCATACTCTCGCCGCCGTCTCGCACAATGTGCACCCGCTCGGCCTCGAAGCGCACGCCGAGCGCCTGTGCCGTGGCTTCGCAGTGGGCCAGCCAGCGATCGGCGTTCGGACTCAGTCCGTGATGAACGTGCAGCGCGACGCAACGCGCCGCTCCGGCGACGCGCACCGCGGCATCGAGCAATACGCTCGAATCGAGCCCGCCGCTATACGCAATCGCCACGATCGCGCCGGAGGGCAGTCCTGAAAGCACACCGCCGAGGGCATCGAGAACGATGCGCTCGGCGGCGGAATCGACAGGAGCAATCACGTTGAAAAGATCACGAAGAAGCGAGCGCCCGGCCGGGAAGCCGGGCACTACGCTGCCCCCGGCGGCTTACGCGCCCGGGACCGATTCCTTGAATTTGCCATAAGACATGAGGCGTTCGAACCGGCGTTGCCGCAAATCCGGCACGCTCATGCCTTGGAATTGGCGCAGCGTATCGGCCAACGCGCGACGCAGCAGCGCCGCCATCCCCTTCACATCACGATGGGCGCCGCCCAAGGGTTCGTTGACGATCTTGTCGATGAGGCCGAGCGCCTTCAGGCGATGCGCCGTGAGGCCGAGCGCTTCGGCCGCTTCGGGCGCCTTCGCTGCGCTCTTCCAGAGAATCGACGCGCAACCTTCGGGGGAAATCACCGAATACGTCGAAAATTGCAGCATCAAGACGCTATCGGCCACCGCAATCGCCAATGCCCCGCCCGAACCGCCCTCGCCGATCACGGTGGCGATAATGGGCGTTTTCAATTCGGCCATGACATAGAGGTTTCGGCCGATCGCCTCCGATTGCCCGCGCTCCTCGGCGCCGACGCCGGGGTACGCCCCCGGGGTATCGATGAACGTGAAGATCGGCAGCGCGAATTTCTCAGCCAGCCGCATCAAACGCTCAGCCTTGCGATAGCCCTCGGGGCGCGGCATGCCGAAATTGCGGGCGGCCCGCTCCTTCGTGTCACGGCCCTTCTGCTGGCCGATCACCATGCACGGATGGCCGTTGAAACGCGCCAGACCGCCGACGATCGACAAGTCGTCGGCATACGCGCGATCGCCATGGAGTTCGTGAAAATCGGTGAAAAGCTCGTTCACATAATCGAGCGTATAGGGACGCTGCGGATGACGCGCGATTTGCGAAACCTGCCATGGGGACAAGTTTGCGTAAAGGTCTTTCGTGAGCTGTTGGCTCTTTTTCGACAACCGCTCGATCTCTTCCGAAATATCGACCGCCGAATCGTCCTGCACGAAGCGCAACTCTTCAATTTTCGCTTCCAACTCCGCGATCGGCTGTTCGAAATCCAGAAAGGTCGTTTTCATATGTTCGTTCCTTGGGTCTTGCGGCAGCGCGTATTCTAACCGTACGCGCCCCCGTCAGAATCGAGCAAAACTATCGCTTGCTTCGTTTCAATAGCATGCAAACGTTCGCCAGTGCTACGACTCGATCGGGCCGTCGAGGCTGCGCCACATGTACCACGTCGCGACGGTCCGCCACGGCTCCCAGTTCGCCGCCACCTCACGCGCTTCGCTGCGCGTCACGGGCTCGCCGCTGAAGTAATTGACGCTGATGGCGCGAATCAGGCCGAGATCGTCGAGCGGCAACACGTCCGGGCGAGACAGATTGAAGATGAGGAACATCTCGGCGGTCCAGCGACCAATGCCTCGGATCTGCGTGAGTTCGGCGATCACCGCTTCATCGTCCATCGACATCCATTTGTCGACGTGCAACGCGCCCGAGACAAAGTGTTGCGCCAGGTCGAGCAGATATTCCGACTTGCGCTTCGAGAGCCCGCAAGCGACAAGCTTGTCGTGACCGAGCTTTCTGAACTGCTGCGGCGACACCTTCGGGCACGCGAGTTCGATGCGCTCCCACATGGCTTGCGCAGCCTGCACTGAAATCTGCTGACCGACGACCGAGCGCGCGAGCGTGACGAACGGGTCCCCGCCGTTCACAAGATGCACGGGGCCGAACTTCGGAATCAGCCGCTTCAAAATGCGGTCGCGCTTGACGAGATCCGCGCAGGCGCGGTCCCAGTAAGCGGGGCGCGTAATGGCGGGTTCGAGCCCGCCGATCTGCACGGGCACCGCCGCATCGGCACGCTTGCCCGCACGCGACTTACGCACGAGTTCGCCGTCCCCTTCGCGCGTGAGGCTTTGCACTTCGGCAGCCGCATCGGGCGCCGCGGCGCCGTTCGGTTTCGCCGGGCGTGCCGCTTTCGCTTTCCCTTCACTGGTACCGCCCGCCGACCGCGTGCTTGCGATCTTGGTGGACGGTGCGCGCCTGGCGCTCAAGGCACGCTTGGAAGCTGCCTTGTCGTCCCTTTCCGCGGTTGCCGCCACCGCCCTCGCGCGCGTGTCGCCTTTGCGACTTGCGCGCGCCGGCGCCTTTCTGGCCGTTGCCATCTTGCCTCCTGCCTGGCGAGTCGATCAGCGCGACGTGCGATGCACGGTCGTCATACGCGGCGCCATTCGGTCAGCCCGCCCGGTTTGTCTTCAAGCGCAACACCGGCTTCGAGCAATTGCGCCCGGATCCGGTCTGCCTCGGCGTAGTTTTTTGCATGCTTGGCGGCAGCTCGCTCGGCGATCTTCGTTTCGATCGCAGCCGCGTCGAGCCCTTGTGCAGCCTGATCGCCCGCCGCATGCTGAAGAAATGCACGCGGATCGCGCGCCAACAGCCCCAAAGCACCCGCCAACGCACGCAACTGTCGCGCCAGCGAGGCGTCGCGCGTGCGATTGACTTCCGTTGCAAGCTCGAACAGCACCGCAACGGCAACCGGCGTGTTGAAGTCGTCGTTCATCGCCTCGCGAAAGCGCTGCGCATGCACCTCGCTCCAATCGAGCGGAGCGCTGTCGGGTGTGACGTCCTTGAGCGCCGTGTAAAGCCGCGTCAGTGCCGCCCGCGCATCGTCGAGATGGACGTCGCTGTAATTGACCGGCGAGCGATAGTGCGCGCGCGCAAGAAAAAATCGCACGACTTCCGGATCATACTTTGCCAGCACATCGCGAATCGTAAAGAAGTTGCCAAGCGACTTGGACATCTTCTCGTTATCGGTCTGCACGAACCCGTTGTGCATCCAATAGTTGACAAACGTCTGACCGGTTGCGCCTTCGCTCTGCGCGATTTCGTTCTCGTGATGCGGAAACTGCAGATCCTGCCCGCCGCCATGAAGATCGAAATGTTCGCCGAGCAACGCACAGCCCATGGCCGAACATTCGATATGCCAGCCCGGCCGACCGGGGCCGTACTGCGAGTCCCACGTGCAATCGGCAGGGTCGCCCGCCTTCGCGTGCTTCCATAGCGCGAAATCGAGCGGATCCTGCTTGGCCTCGTTCGCCGCGACGCGCTCGCCCGCACGGAGATCTTCGAGCGATTTGCCCGAGAGCGCGCCATAGCGGGCGAACTTGCGCACGGCGTAGTTCACGTCGCCATCGCCCGCCTGATAGGCGTATCCGTTCGCCACCAGCGTGTCGATCATGCCCAGCATCTGGGGAATGTAGTCGGTCGCCCGCGGATCGATATCGGGGCGGGCGCAGCCAAGCGCATCGGCATCTTCGTACATCGCGGCAATGTAGCGATCGGTCACGGCCTTGATCGTCTCGCCATTTTCGACGGCGCGGCGGATGATCTTGTCGTCGACGTCCGTAATGTTCCGGACGTAGGTCACGCGAAAGCCGAGCGCACGGAGCCAGCGCTGCACAATGTCGAACACGACGAAAAGACGAGCATGACCGATGTGGCAATAGTCGTAGACGGTAATGCCGCAGACGTACATCCGCACTTCGCCTGCACGGCGCGGCACGAAGAGTTGCTTGTCACGCGCGAGCGTGTTGTAGATGCGCAGTGATTCCATAGAGACGATGCGTGAGCCTGGAGCAATCCGCACTCGGCGACGCGCATCTCGCAGCATTTCGCGATGAAGCGCAAGCGGTTTGCGCGGTGCGAATACCCTTGCGCCACGAGTGCTTCGATGCGAGCGGCGCGAAAGGCGACCACGACTGGCGGAGGACCGTTCGTCGTTCGAGGAAACCGACAAACGTTTTGTTAGAATGGGCCGGAGTATAACATCCAGACCTGAGCCTATGAAACCTTCCAGCGGCCGCACGCACCGCACCGCGGCCCTCGCCACGGTCTCCGCATTCGCCATTGCGCTCGCGGCTTTCACGAGTGTGCCGGCACATGCGCAAACGTCGGTGGCCGTGGCCGACGACACGCCGCAAATCGACGCATCGATCGCTGCACAAAACTGGAGCGGCGCACTGTCCGAACTCGATGCGCGCATCGCTGCGCATCCGCACGACGCCCAAGCAAAATTCAAGCGCGGTTCGGTCCTCGCGCATTTGAATCGCGACGACGACGCCATCCTCCAGTTCACCGAATTGACGCAGGCTTACCCCGAACTGCCCGAGCCGTACAACAATCTCGCCGCGCTGTATGCAAAGCACGGTCGCTACGAAGAGGCCCGCACCGCGCTCGAAACGGCGATCAAGGCGAATCCGGGCTACGGGCTTGCGTATGAAAATCTCGGCGATCTGTACTTGAGGCTCGCCGATCAATCGTATCGGCGCGCGCAGACGCTCGGCCAGGCCAGTGCGACGACGGCCCAGCGCATCGCTTCGATCGAGAAGATCGTCTTGCCGACAGCGGCCGCCCCCGCTGCCGCAGCCAAAGCGGTCGAGTCCGCGCCGAAGACGACGGTCCCGCCATCGATCCCGCCCAGCGTCCAATTCGGCGGTTCGAACGGCCCGTTCCCGGCGCAACCGTATATGGCGCCGTCAAACTGAGCACGGTCGTTCATTCGATTTCTCCCACCTTGAGGACACTCATGAAAAGCTTTTGGTTGGCGCTCGGCAGCGCCGCTTTGATCGCGAGCGCACCCGCTTTCGCTCAAACCGGCGCCGCTGCCGCGCACCCGCACGTGTTGCTGAAAACCACCGCCGGGGACATCAACGTCGAGCTCTATCCCGAGCAGGCGCCGAAGACGGTCGACAACTTCCTCGCCTACGTCAAATCCGGTCAATACAGCGGCACGATCTTCCATCGCGTCATCAAGGGCTTCATGATTCAGGGCGGCGGCTATACCGCGAGCTACGCCGAAAAGCCGACGCGCGCCCCGATTCCGCTTGAAAGCCGCAACGGCCTCAAGAACGTGGCAGGCACGATCGCGATGGCGCGCACGAGCGATCCGAACTCGGCTACGGCACAATTCTTTATCAATACGGTCGACAACGCCGGCCTCGACTACCCGAATCCGGACGGCAACGGCTACGCCGTGTTCGGCAAGGTCGTATCGGGCATGGACGTTGTCAGAAAGATCGAGGCAACCCCCACTACGACGCGCGGCCCGATGGCGGACGTGCCGCAACAGCCGATCGTGATCGAATCGGCAACCGTCGTTTCGAAATAACGCCCCACCCGCCGACGCATCTTCAACGCGCCGGCCTGGCTTTTTAGAAAGGAATCCATCATGGTCGAACTGCATACGAATCACGGCGTGATCAAGCTCGAACTCGACGCCGAAAAGGCGCCGAAGACCGTCGAGAACTTCCTCAACTATGTGAAGAAAGGTCACTACGACAACACGGTGTTTCACCGCGTCATCGACGGCTTCATGATTCAAGGCGGCGGCTTCGAGCCCGGCATGAAGCAGAAAGCCACCGATGCCCCGGTCGATAACGAGGCGAACAACGGCCTGAAAAACGTCAAGGGCTCGGTTGCGATGGCCCGTACGAACGATCCGCATTCGGCGACGGCGCAGTTCTTCATCAACGTCAACGATAACGACTTCCTGAACCACACGTCGCCCACGCCGCAGGGTTGGGGCTACGCCGTCTTCGGGCGCGTCGTGGACGGCCTCGATGTCGTGGAGAAGATCAAGAAGGTCAGAACGGGGTCGAAGGGCTTTCATCAGGACGTGCCGCTCGACGACGTCATCATCGAGAAAGCGGTCGTAGTCGATTGAACACGAGCATCATCCGAGACTCGGGGATCTCGGCGCGGCAAGACGCGGGGCCTCGCAACGTCGAGTCCAGCGTCCCGCACGAGCACGGCCATACGCGCCCGCATGCGCCGCGGCCGCTGCTGCTCATCTCCGATCTACACCTGAGCACGTCGATCCCGCGCACGGTCGACGCGTTCGAGCATTTCATTCGCGTAACGGCGGACAGCGCGGATTCGGTCTTTATATTGGGCGACCTGTTCGAATATTGGATCGGGGACGATATGCTCGGCGCCGATCCGTTCGCCGCGCGCGTCGCCGCCATTCTGCACACGCTCAGCGAGCGCGGCATCGCGTTGTACGTCATGCATGGCAATCGCGATTTTCTGCTCGGCAAGCGGTTCATGAAGGCTGCCGGGGCGATCTGGCTACCCGATCCGTTCGTGATGACGGCGTTCGGCGCGCGGATCGTACTTGCGCACGGCGACGCACTTTGCACGGCCGATCGTAAATACCAAACGTTCAGACGCATTGCGCGCTGGCGTCTGTTGCAGCTGATGTTTCTCGCCTGGCCGCTCACCTGGCGGCAGGCTCTGGCGCAGCGTATGCGCGCTTCGAGCGAGGAAGGCCGCGCACGGCCGCCGTCGCCGCTTTACGACGTCACACATGAGAGCGTCGAGGCGCTGTTCCGTTTGAGCCATACGACCACGATGATCCACGGGCACACCCACAAGCCCGCGCGCCATCTGGAAACGGGCGGCACACGTTGGGTACTGCCCGACTGGGATCTCGACCACGGCGCTCGCCGCGGCGGTTACCTGCGCATCGATGCGGAAGGCATCCATGCGCTCAA
The DNA here is from genome assembly GCF_002879855.1 of Trinickia soli. GTDB lineage: Bacteria > Pseudomonadota > Gammaproteobacteria > Burkholderiales > Burkholderiaceae > Trinickia > Trinickia soli. The sequence continues at coordinate 8,029 of NZ_PNYB01000046.1, forward strand.
TCTGGATTGACGACGCTCAACCCGTCTGGTGTTGATACAGGCGGTCGTCGGCATGCGTCGCCGTGCCTTCAATGACAGCCGATAGGCGCCGCAAGTCCACACTCCCCTCGCCCCCGTGCAACGCCTCGAGCCGCGCGCCGAGCCGCTCGAGCGCGGCGACGACTTCGTCCACACGCTGCGTTTCCTTGGCTGCATGATCGATGAGGCCGTGCAGCGCCAGCGAGACTGGATCCTCCGCGTTGGGCGAGATGCCATAGGCGCAAAAAGCGGCATGCGCCGATACGCGCTTGCTGTCGGCCGGCATGATGACGCGCGCCGGATTGCCGACGGCGGTAGCGCCCGGCGGCACCGGCTTGACCACGACCGCGTTCGAACCGATCTTCGCATCAGCCCCGACCGTAAAGCCGCCGAGGACCTTTGCGCCAGCGCCCACAATCACGCCGCGCTCCAAAGTCGGGTGGCGTTTGGCCCCGCGCGTCAGCGAGGTACCGCCAAGCGTCACGCCCTGATAGATCGTGCAATCGTCGCCGACCTCCGCCGTCTCGCCGATCACCACCCCCATGCCGTGATCGATGAAGACGCGCCTTCCGATCGTAGCGCCGGGGTGGATTTCGATGCCCGTCAGGAAGCGGGCGATTTGCGAAACATAGCGCGCGAGCGAGCGACGGCGCACACGCCAACATGCATGAGCGAACCGGTGCAGCACCAGTGCGTGCAGGCCCGGATAACAGGTGAGCACTTCCCAGGCACTGCGAGCGGCCGGATCCCGCTGACGAATCGTGGCAATGTCTTCGCGAAGTCTCTTGAACATGATGGGGCCCGCTGAAATGAAAGCCGTCGCCCGCTGGCGACGGCAGCCGTGCCGATATCGCCTTTGGCGATTTGCTTATGACGAACGTGTCGATTGTAGGGTGATCATCGGAAACATGCTGGACACGTCCCGATCGCCCCTTCGACGGCAAGGGACATTGGCGGCATCGGTTGCCACCCTGTCGTCATTTGGCGCCGATCGGCGCGTACGTTGGCGCTTTATGACGAAGAGGACTGATCCCGGCCATGCGCCTTGAGCAGAATGTGCTTGGCGATGCCGCGCACGATGTTGACCTCCTCGCGCTCGAGGCCCGAGCGTGCGAACAGCCGCCGCAGTCTCGACATCAGCTTCTTCGGATTGGCCGGATCGAGGAACCCGAGCGCGATCAGCGCGTTCTCGAGGTGGACGTACATGCGCTCGATGTCCTCGCTCGGCGCGCGCGAGCGCGCGCCCTCCTCGCCTTCCGGCGTGCCGGCGCCGGCAGCGCGCTCCTCGTTGACGAGATAAGCCATCCGCAACTCGTAGGCGAGCACCTGCACCGCCTGAGCCAGATTGAGCGAACTATAGGCGGGGTTGGCCGGGATATGCGCGAGCGCGCTGCAGCGTTCGACGTGCTCGTTGGACAGCCCCGTGCGCTCATTGCCGAAGACGAACGCGATGTCGCCGGAGAATGCATGATCGCGCGCCGCGGTCGCAGCCTCGCGCGGCGCGAGTTGCGGCGGGCCGTACTCTCGCATGCGCGCCGTCAATGCGACCGACCAGGTGACGTCGGCCAGCGCGTCGGCGAGTGTCGGCACGATGCGGGCCGAAGCAAGCACATCCTCTGCTCCGCTGGCCATCGCAATCGCTTCCGGATCGGACTGGACGAGCGCGACGCGCGGCGCAACGAGGACGAGCCGCGAGAAACCCATCGTCTTGAGCGCGCGCGCGGCAGCCCCGACGTTGCCTGGGTGGCTCGGCTCGACGAGCACGAACAAGGTCGACGTAAAGCCGCCGTGCGGACCGGAGGCGCAGGTATGGACAGTAACCGACGCGGAATGCGATGTGGAGCGGTTCAAGATGTAATGACGAAGTGAGCCAAAACCGGCGGATAGCGGAGCGAACGGTGACCGGAGCGGCGACCAAAGCCGACGGCCAAGGCGGATCGCCAAAGCGGCGCCCGCCGACATGTTATCGCGCTCGCCGGCCGGATGCGACCCGGGGCGCCCCGCGCGCGTTGCCGACGGTTCGGTGCAGCGGACCCGCGGTTGAGCCGGGCGGCCGCCGACTCGGGTAAAATACCGGAATTCGTGCGTGCCGGTTCACGGTTCGAGACCGGCCAGCCTACGCCTACGCTCGCGCACATCGCTCTTCTTCAATTCGCTTTCGTCGACGGAATGCCATGGCATTCCGGGCGGTTTGGTCCACCCGTCGCAGCGCGTGCAGCGCCGCGGTACAAGGAATCCGTTTTATGCATCCGATGCTCAATATTGCCGTCAAGGCCGCCCGGCGCGCCGGGCAGATCATCAACCGCGCTTCGCTCGACCTGGATCTCGTCCAGGTCAGCAAGAAGCAGCACAACGATTTCGTGACCGAAGTCGACAAAGCGGCCGAAGCGGCGATCATCGATACACTCAAGACGGCCTACCCCGATCACGCGATCCTCGCCGAAGAATCGGGGCGCTCCGAGAATCAATCCGATTACGTCTGGATCATCGACCCGCTCGACGGAACCACCAATTTCATTCATGGCATGCCGTACTACGGCGTGTCGATCGCGCTCGCTCATAAGGGCATCGTCACGCAGGCCGTTGTCTACGATCCGAATCGCAACGATCTCTTCACGGCATCGCGCGGCCGCGGCGCGTACCTGAACGACCGCCGTATTCGCGTCGGCCGACGCGACCGTCTCGGCGACGCGCTGATCGGCACGGGCTTCCCGTTCCGCGAGAACGACGGGCTGGACGCCTACTGCCGTCTGTTCGCCGAAATGACGCGCTCCTGCACCGGGCTGCGCCGCCCCGGGGCAGCCGCACTCGACTTGGCCAACGTGGCTGCCGGCCGACTCGACGGTTTCTTCGAACAAGGCATCAGCGCCTGGGACATGGCCGCGGGCAGCCTTCTGATCACCGAAGCGGGCGGCCTCGTCGGCAATTACACGGGCGATTCCGAATTCCTGGAACTCGGCGAAATCGTTGCCGGCAATCCCAAGATCTACGCGCAGATGGTGCCCATTCTGAATCCCTTCAGCCGCGCGGCGAAAAACGCCGAGTGATGCCTATCAAGCGATTGTCCCCGAGCGCGATCGGCTGACATGAACTGATTGCAGAAGCGAAGGCGGCTCCGGCCGCCTTCTTGTTTGCAGGTTCTGTTTTATGTCGCGTCAGGGTCTATACGGTCGCCGCTGCGCATGAAAAAAGGTTTCTACACGATCATTGCCGCGCAGTTCGTTTCGTCGCTGGCCGACAACGCACTGCTGATCGCCGCCATCGCGCTGCTCGGCGCGATGCACGCGGCCAGCTGGTGGACGCCGTTGTTGCAGATATTGTTCACGACGTCGTATGTCGTGCTCGCCCCATTTGCCGGCGCGTTCGCCGACGCCCTGCAAAAGCGATACGTCATGTTTGCGGCCAACGCGCTGAAGGCGGCCGGCTGCGCGATGATGCTGGCCGGGGTCCACCCGATGATTGCGTACGGCGTAGTCGGCATCGGTGCCGCCGCCTACTCTCCGGCCAAGTACGGCATTCTCACCGAACTGCTGCCGGCCCGACGGCTCGTTGCCGCGAACGCGTGGTTGGAATCGGCCACCGTGCTCTCGACAATCGTTGGCACCGCGCTCGGCGGCGCGCTCATCAGTGCCCGCGCAGCGTCAGTCCTGAGCCGGCTCGACTGGCCGTTCTTGCATCGAGCGCCCAAATTCGCGATGTTTTCGGTGATGCTCGTCTACGCGGCGGCGGCGCTCGTCAACATCGGCATTCCCGACACGGGCGCCCGCTACACAAATCGGCTGCGCGAGCCTGAGCGCCTCGTCGGCGAATTCATCGAAAGCTTCAATCTGCTTTGGCGCGACGAGCTCGCACAAATCGCGCTATGGGTCACGACGCTCATGTGGGGCGCCGCCGTGACGTTGCAATTGCTCGTGCTCAAATGGGCGGGCGCCAATCTCGGGCTCTCGCTGTCGGCGGCGGCTCTGATGCAAGGCGCGACCGGTATCGGCGTCGCGATCGGCGCGGGAGCGGCGGCGAGGCTGGTGCCCCTCGCGCGCGCGCTCGGCGTGCTGCCGGTGGGCATCGTCGCCGGCGTCGTCACAGCCGGCATGGCCTTCTATGGAAAGTGGCTGTTCCCATCGACAGCCGGCCTTCATTTGCACGGGCATTTCATTGCCGCCTATATCGCATGCGCGTTCCCGCTCATGATCGGACTCGGCGCTTTGGCCGGTTACTTTATCGTGCCGATGAACGCACTCCTGCAGCATCGCGGTGCAACGCTCATCACGGCGGGGCATTCGATCGCCGTACAGAACTTCAATCAGAATCTTGCCGTGCTGTTGATGCTCGGCGCCTACGCACTGCTGCTGCGTGCGAATGTGCCGGTGCAGTGGGTCATCGTGACATTCGGCGCTTTCATCTGCACGATGATCTGGCTCGCGCGACGGCGCAGCAAAGCCAACGCGCGCAAGGTCGATTTGCGGGCCATGATCGAAGACTGAACGCAATCCCATAAAATGGGTGGCTTATCTGCGACCTGACCGAAAGCGGGCGGAGCCCCGCGCCCGGCACGGCGCGGTGTGAGCCATGTGCGAGCAGCCTGCGAGCGGCGCGGCAGTAGCCGTTTGGCTGAGCACGAAAGGCTCGCGGCGAGCCGTATAGTTCGCCAAAGCCGCCTGCAGCGCTGGTGGGGCGCGGCACAACCGCGCGCGCGCTCACTGCGGCCGGAAACCGAATAGCGAAACGCAGCAACCGAACACGTCTTTGCAAAAGACATCAATGAAAACCGAAACCAGCGTCGATGCGCCAGCGGAACAAACACTCGCGAAGCACATGCCCTACATGCAGCAGTCTCTGTGGGCGACTTTCTAAAGCCCTTGGAAAAGGACTCCGAGAGTGGTGTCCCCGCCACAGTCCCCCTTCTATCCCCC
>NZ_PNYB01000047.1 GCF_002879855.1 Trinickia soli
CCAGCCTTGTCGTATTCATGTCGATCACCATCCCGCAATGATCGACCCCTAAAAACTTCCCGCTCAGACTCCTTTGCCGTTGGAATCACGCCACCCCGCCCAGACTCCTTTGCCATTGGACAAGGCTTATGCCATGTTAATGGCGGGGCATCTAAACGTAAGGCGGGCTCAAAATCCACTATCTGATCTTTCGTGCCGCTTCACTACGAAGAGTGCGCGACGCGTTGAGGAGCTGCCGCGCGCGAGCTTTGAGGCATACGAGCAAGATTGAATTGTCGTTCTATTCAAACGACTCGAGCTGATTTACCGAGACAATCTTCCACGGGCTGCTGTTACCCGCGTTGTTGACCCGATATAGCCACACGGGATTTCCTTCAACTACCATGCCGTTCTTGTAGGCGAGACACAAAGGAGGATCGGAAGCGACGACGATATTTCCGGGGTTCTCGGTGAAACTCCATCGTATCGATTCAGCAGTTGGTTTGAGATTTACCAATGATTCGGGGGCGATTCTGTTTGCGCCGAGTGATAGTGTGTCGCCGGTAGATGAAAGCGATATCCTGCCGGTCTCAAAATTGATGTCCCAAAAAGCGTAGCGGGCCGCCAGTCTGTTCTTGCTTCTGATAATGACTTGGCTGCCTGCCACTGTATCTGCGACGGCCATTACAAAATTCCTGTTTTGACCGCATTCAATATGTAAGTACCTATCTTCTTGCTCCTTGATGCCTTTTTTAGTATTCAATGTGAAATGCGCGGCGACTCTTGAAAGAGCGCCGCGTGAAATCATTTCTCAAGCCAGAGGAAGCGTCGGGCTAGTGAGTCAGTCGGCGAGCTTGAAGTTGCTCAGCGGCACGAGAGCCCATTCTTGGGCGAGCGAGCCGTTGAACGGGTAGAGCCAAACGGTGTTGCCGTCAGTGATCGACCGGCCTTTGTTATCGAGGCACAGGGATGGGTTGGAGACGCTCAAGATGAAGTTGGGCTTCGAGATGAAGTCCCACTTCTGGCTTGCGGCATTGCGGTCGTACGCGTTGAGAACTGCAGGCGTTTCCGCCGAGATTCGCTGTCCTTGCGTGTCGATTGCGAGCGTGTTGTTGCTCGCTACGAGTTTGATCGCGCCCGTGTCGAAGTCGAGGTCCCATAGCAGGAAACGGCCCGGCGTCGTTTTCTTTTCTTTGAGGACGACGCTACCCCCGGTGATTTGGTCCGTAACGCCCATAGCATAGCGCGTGTCTTGCTTATATTCGAGCGTGAAGATCGCCATTTAAATATCCTATTTAATTGCGTATAAGTTGGACCCCGTTTTACAGGTGTCACCGAATATGTATTAATTCGGTGAACTCATGTTAGATGCGGTGCTCGGAATCCGTACCTATCATCTTTGATAGGGTTTAATCGTTTCGCATAATCTATCTGGTTTTTTGCGGTGAAAGAACCAAATGATGGGACTTTCCAGGTGAAGTATCCGGTTGTCGGCGCCAGCGACAGTGACCGGGCAAATTCCATCGTGTCTCCCTCAGTCGGCCGACTGAACTTTGCCGGCTAGATCCGGCGTTGCGATTCTTGAACGAGCGCAAGGATGCATTGATGTGGCGATGTGCCGCGACAGGTTAGTGCCGTGGGCCCTCCGACGCCGGCCATCCCTCACGCCATCGTCGCGGTAAGTTGCCGAGCAACCAACTCTCGCAAGGCCGACGATGAAGATACGTCTCGACGAGTGGCTCAAGCGCGAGTTCTATCCACCGCCCGCGATACGTACGGCTCGGCAGACAAACCCTCCGCGCCATGGCGCACTGCACAACATCGCGAGGTTGACTTTAGAGAACGGCTCCTCGAATATTGCGATCCGCAACCGGTTGCGCGCAGTATTTGCCTGTGAGATGCCTGAAGTTTGTTGCGCAACCGGTTGTGAACATCATCCCGCAGCGGAGCTGGTCGCCGCGACAACAACCATATCGAACGATTCTCAGGAGACATCCCATGAAGACCCCCGTCCGTCGTCGCGTGCTGACTGCATGCATCGGGTTGGCCGCCGCCGTCATGTTACCGATGGGCGCGCACGCGCAAGACGCCGCCCATAAACCCAAGGTTGCCTTGGTGATGAAGTCCCTGGCGAACGAGTTCTTCCTCACGATGGAAGACGGCGCCAAGGCCTATCAGAAGCAACACGCTGCCGATTTCGATCTCGTGTCGAACGGCATCAAGGATGAAACCGATACGGCCGCGCAAATCCGTATCGTCGATCAGATGATTGTCTCGAAGGTCGATGCGATCGTCATTGCGCCGGCCGATTCGAAAGCGATGGTGCCGGTGATCAAGAAAGCGATCGACGCGGGCATCATCGTCGTGAACATCGACAATCGCCTCGATCCCGATGTATTGAAATCGAAGGGATTGACGGTGCCGTTCGTCGGCCCGGACAACCGAAAAGGCGCGCGCCTGGCGGGCGATTATCTGGCCGCGAAACTGAGCAAAGGCGACGAAGTCGGCATCGTCGAGGGAGTCTCCACGACGACGAACGCTCAGCAGCGCACGGCCGGCTTCAAGGACGCGATGGCCAAGGCCGGTGCGAAGGTCGTCTCGGTGCAATCGGGCGATTGGGAAATCGACAAGGGCAACGCGGTGGCGTCGGCCATGCTCAACGCCTATCCGAACCTGAAGGCGCTCCTGTGCGGCAATGACAACATGGCGCTCGGCGCCGTCGCCGCCATTCGCGCGGCCGGCAAGCAAGGCAAGGTGATGGTGGTCGGTTACGACAATATCGCCGCAGTGAAGCCGATGTTGGCCGACGGTCGCGTGTTGGCCACCGTCGATCAGTTCGCCGCCAAGCAGGCCGTGTTCGGTATCGATACTGCATTGAAGGCTATTCGCGAACACAAGAAGCAAAGCGAGCTGTCGAGCCTCGTCGAAACGCCGGTCGAACTGATCGTGAAGAAGTAAGGACGTCAATACGTTCTACGCATGGTCGGGCGAAGCGCGGACGAGCTTCGCCCGACTCGCGCTTGCGAAGGAGGGGGCATGACAGCAGTTTCAACGGACGGCACACGCCACGCGCCGCCGCGCAATCCGGTGCTCACGGTCAGCGGCGTGGGCAAGACCTATGCGGTGCCGATCCTCGCGGGCATCGATCTGACGCTGAACGCGGGCGAAGTCCTCGCGCTCACGGGCGAAAACGGCGCGGGCAAGAGCACGTTGTCGAAGATCATCAGCGGGCTCGTTACGCCGACATGCGGCACGATGCACTACCTCGGGCAGCCCTATGCGCCCACGAGCCGCCGGGATGCGGAAGCGCTCGGCGTGCGGATGGTGATGCAGGAGTTGAACCTGCTGCCGACGCTTTCGATCGCCGAGAACCTGTTCCTGAACTGCCTGCCGGCCATGAAAGGAATCGGCTGGATCTCGCGCAAGCGCCTGCGTGAAGACGCGCGTGCCGCCATGGCGCGCGTCGGGCTCGAAGCGCTCGATCCAGATGCGCTCGTCGCGGAACTCGGGATCGGCCATCAGCAGCTCGTCGAGATCGCCCGCAACTTGATCGGCGATTGCCGGGTGCTGATCCTCGATGAGCCCACTGCCATGTTGACGGGACGCGAAGTCGACTTGCTGTTCGGTCAGGTGGAGCGGCTAAAGCGCGAAGGCGTATCGATCGTCTACATTTCGCATCGGCTGGAAGAATTGGCGCGCATCTCGGATCGCATCGCCATACTGCGCGACGGCAAGCTGGTCAGCGTCGGTCCCGTTGCCGAATACACGACGGACCGGCTCGTGACGCAGATGGTCGGCCGCGGTATCGGCGAGACGATCGACCTCGGCGAGCGCAAGATCGGCGCACCGATGCTGCGTGTCGACAAACTGTCGCGCGGGGCCGCCGTGCAGGATGTCTCGTTCGAGGTGAAGAGCGGCGAGATCTTCGGCATCAGCGGCTTGATCGGCTCGGGACGCACGGAACTGCTACGCGCGATTTTCGGTGCCGACGCGAAGGACAGCGGCGCAGTTACGCTCGGCACGGCATCCCAGCCCGCGCGAATCGGTTCGCCCGCCGATGCCGTCAAGCAAGGCATTGCGTTGATCACCGAGGACCGCAAGAGCGAAGGGTTGATGCTCACGCAGTCCATCGCGTCGAACCTCGCACTGAACAACTTCGGCGCGCTCTCGCGCTTCGGCTGGATCGACGGCGGCCGGGAGCGTGCGCTGGCCAAGCGGCATATCGACGCCATGCGTATACGCTGCGCCGGCGAACAGCAGCCGGTGGGCGAGCTCTCGGGCGGCAATCAGCAGAAGGTCGTCATCGGTCGCTGGCTTGAACGCGATGCGGGCGTCCTGCTGTTCGACGAGCCGACGCGCGGGATCGATGTCGGCGCGAAGTTCGAGATTTACGGCCTGCTCGGCGAAGAGGCGAGGAAAGGCAAAGCTCTGGTCGTCGTCTCGAGCGAACTGCGCGAGCTGATGCTCATTTGCGATCGCATCGGCGTCATGTCGGCAGGCCGGCTCGTTCGAATTTTCGATCGCGACGAATGGACCCAGGACGATTTGCTAGCCGCCGCATTTTCCGGCTATGCGAAGCGTGACGCACTTTTGACGAGAGAAGCATCATGACGATTTCCTCCAATACACCCGCCGGCGTCGCGGCGCCCGAAGTCAAGGGCCGCGCGCGCGTGGAGCTCACGAGCTACCTGGGCCTCGTCGGCGCCCTGGTGGCGATGATCGCGCTGTTTTCGGCGCTCAGCTCGCATTTCTTCACGTACGAAACGTTCGTGACGATCGCCAATCAGATTCCCGATCTCGTCGTCATGTCGGTCGGGATGACGTTCGTGCTCATCATCGCGGGGATCGATCTGTCGGTCGGCTCCGTCCTCGCGCTTTCGGCGTCGGCCGTCAGCGTAGTCGCGTTGCAATGGCAGTGGAGCGCGATTCCCGCGGCATTCGCGGGCCTCGTAGTGGCCGCGCTCGCCGGCAGCTTGACGGGCCTGGTGACAGTCGCATGGCGCATCCCGTCGTTCATCGTCTCGCTCGGCGTGCTCGAAATGGCGCGTGGGCTGGCCTATCAACTGACGAATTCGCGCACGTCTTATATCGGCAGCACGTTCGATTGGCTGGCCAATCCGTTCGCGGCCGGCATTTCTCCCGCGTTTCTCATTGCGATGGCCGTCATGATCGTGGCGCAACTGGTGCTGCGGCGAACCGTGTTCGGCCGCTGCCTCATCGGCATCGGGACGAACGAAACTGCGGTACGATTGGCTGGTATCGATCCGCGTCCGTACAAGGTGATCGTCTTTGCATTGATGGGCGCGCTCGCCGGGCTGGCTTCGCTGTTCCAGGTTTCGCGCCTCGAAGCGGCAGATCCGAACGCGGGCGTGGGTATCGAGCTGCAAGTGATCGCTGCGGTCGTGATCGGCGGCACGAGCCTCATGGGCGGGCGCGGATCGGTCATCAGCACGTTCTTCGGCGTGCTGATCATCTCGGTGCTGGCGGCCGGGCTCGCGCAGATCGGTGCGAACGAGCCGACCAAGCGGATCATCACCGGCATGGTCATCGTCATCGCTGTCGTGCTTGATACTTATCGCAGCCGCCGCGGTGCGAGCCGGGCCTGAGGTCAATCGAAAAGCAACAAGATCATGTGGACGATCCGAGACGTAGCGAAGCGGGCAGGCGTGTCGTACACGACGGTGTCTCATGTCCTGAACAACACGCGCCCCGTCAGCGAAGAAAAGCGCGTGCGCGTGCAGGCGGCGATTGCCGAGATGAACTACGTGCCGTCCGCGCCGGCGCGCTCGCTGAAGGCCAAAACCACGTCGACGATCGGGCTGGTCGTACCGAACAACACGAACCCGTACTTCGCGGAGTTCGCGCGCGGCATCGAAGGCTCGCTCAAGCGTCGCGGCTATTGCGTATTCCTCTGCAATTCCGACAACAACCTCGTGACGCAGCGCGAGTGCCTGCGCGCGCTGCATCAGAATCGTATCGATGGGTTGATCGTCGCATCGGTCGACGACGATGAGTCCGTTGCGGACGATCTGGCGGCGGTGCGCGTGCCGGTTGTGATCGTCGATCGCCCCGTCGCGGGGTTCGATGCGGATCTGGTTCAGATCGATCACGAGGCAGGCGCAATGTTGGCGACGCAGCATCTGCTCGACCTCGGGCATACGCGCATCGGTTGTATTGCCGGTGAGCGCGAAACCGTCGTGAGCGCCATTCGCGTCGCCGGCTTCAGGCGCGCGATGGCGGAGCGCGGTGTGGAGGTGTTGCCGGGCGCGATTGTGGAAGGCAACTTTACTTGCCCGGGTGGTTACGCAGCGGCGCGCGAGCTGTTCGAGACCGTAGCGCCGACAGCCATTTTCGCGAGCAACGACATGATGGCGATCGGGGCGCTGCGCGCGGCTGCGGAACGCGGGCTGCGCATTCCGGCCGATTGTTCGATCGTCGGATTCGACGATGTCGAAATGAGCCGATACGTGTACCCGGCATTGTCGACTGTGGGGCAGGCGATATTGCGTCTGGGCGATGCGGCCGCCAATACGCTGCTCGAACGGATCAACGGCACGGTGACCGGCCCCGCACGCACCCATCTGATCGAACCGCGCTTGCTCGTGCGTGAATCCAGCGCGCCCTGGGCCGCATAAGCGGGACGTCAATCCAATCCTATCGACGCATGACATCCATGAAAACAACAGCAGCGGGGCAGCAAACCGGCCGCGTCACGGTGGTCGGCAGCTTGAACATGGATCTCGTGATCCGCGCGCCGCGTTTGCCGAAAGAGGGCGAGACGCTTGTCGGCCGATCGTTCGTCAACGTACCGGGCGGCAAAGGCGGCAATCAAGCGGTGGCGGCGGCAAGATTGGGCGCGCAGGTCGCGATGATCGGGCGCGTCGGCAACGACGACAACGGCAGGCAACTCGTCGCAGGTTTGCGCCGCGACGGCATCGACTGTAACGGTGTGGCGACGGATCCGACGCTGCCGACCGGCGTGGCGATGATCGTCGTCGATGATGCCGGGCAAAATGCAATCGTCATCGTCGCGGGCAGCAACGGGGCGCTGACGCCCGCTGCAATGGCTGTGTACGCGTCGCGGATCGAACAAGCCGATGTGCTCGTCTGCCAACGGGAAGTGCCCGACCAGACTGTACTCGCCGCCATGAACCTGGCGCGCAAGCATGGGCGGATCGTGGTGCTCAATCCGGCGCCCGTGACCGGGCCGCTCGAGCGTGGCTGGCTCGAATCCGCCGACTTCCTGATTCCGAACGAATTGGAGGCGTCGGCGCTTTCGGGTGTGCCTGTCGAATCGCCGGAGAGCGCGCAGCGAGCGGCCAAGAAGTTGCAGCAGGACGGCGCGCGCAACGTGATCATCACACTCGGTAAGCGCGGCGTGGTGGTGCTGACCGAGGGCGATCGTGCCGGGAACGGCGGCAAGCACTATCTGCCTGCCGAAGTTGAGGCGATCGATACGACGGCGGCCGGCGATACGTTCGTCGGCGGCTTTTGCGCGGCGCTCGCGGCGAAGCGCCCGCTGGACGAGGCGGTACGTTTCGGTCAGGCTGCGGCTGCGTTGTCGGTTACGCGTGCAGGCGCCCAAACGTCGATCCCCTACCTGCACGAAATTACGCTCTAAGTTGCCGCATCGAAATGAAGAAGACAGGTTTGCTCAATAGCGCGCTCTCGCGCCTCGTTGCAACGTTGGGCCACGGCGATATGGTATTGATCGCCGATGCCGGGATGCCGGCGCCACACGGATCGCGGGTGGAAATCATCGATCTCGCGCTCACACCCGGCGTACCGGATTTCGCCACTACTGTCCGCGTCTTGCTCAGCGAGATGCAGGTCGAGTCGCATGTCGTGGCGAACGAGACGCTCGCGCGCAACGATGGTTGGCTTGGGAGTGAGTGGGTGGACCGGATGGGGTCACGCCAAGTGGTGACGCATGAGGCGCTCAAGCAGATGTCACATCACGCGCGCGCCGTGGTGCGCACGGGCGAGTGCACACCTTACGCGAATCTCATTCTCGTGGCGGGCGTGACGTTCTGAAATTCGTAGGCGCACCCAGGTCAGGAGCGTCGGGTCCGGGGGGCCAACGACGCGTGCGCTCGCGTTGCACACGATATGCAGGCAGGCGTCCCGCCTGTCCCTTGTGCGGCAGCAGCCATTAGCCGATCGGTTTGAGAAAAAGCCCGATGGTCAATGCAACGCCGATGCACACGATGGCGATTCGCAGGACGCGCTCGTTTACGCAGCGCAGTGCCCACACACCGGCCAAGCCGCCGACGATGGCGCCGATACCGAGTGCGATCGCTTCGCGCCAGTGAAGCAGGGAGGACGTGACGAAGATCGCCACCGCGGCGGCGTTCATCACACCGGCCAGCGCGTTCTTGGTCGCGCTTGCATTGCGTGTGGACAACCCTGCCATCGTCAGTGCCGCCATCATCAGAAAGCCGATGCCGCCGCCGAAATAGCCGCCATAAATGGCGATCAGGAACTGAACGAATGCGGCGGCAAGGGGTGGGAGATGCGTGGTCGTTTCTTTTGCCCGACGGAAGAAGCTACCCCAGGCGAAGACTGTGGTGGCAAAGAGCACGAGCCAGGGAACGAGACGGGTGAACACCGAGGAGGGCGTCACCAGCAGCAAGACGCCCCCTAGTGCGCCGCCCACGACGCTGACCCCGAAGAGGACAGAGAACGGCAACCGGCTCGCGCCGGTGACGAGGCGCCGCCCGGCCCAGCCTGACATGACCTGGCCGGGAAAGAGTGCGACGGTGGAGGTGATATTGGCGGCGAGCGGCGTCATACCCGAGACGATCAAGGCGGGCAGCGTGACGAACGAGCCGCCGCCGGCGAGGGCATTTTGCAGGCCGGCCCAAAGGCCGGCCGCCACTACAAGAGCGAGCAACATGCGCGAAAAGGTAAAGAACGGGAAATGCCCGATCCTACCTGATGGAGCGCTTTAAGACGTTGAGCCAGGGCGATGCCACTCTGGATTCACCTGCCACGCCTGCACAGGCCGAGTGGCGCCTGCCGGCAATCCGCGATGCCGCTCGGGCCGAAGTTGTAGCCGACGAACAACGGGCGATTGTCCGGTTGGGCGTACAAAGGCCAGCGAGGGCTGGCCTTTGTACGGAGTGCCGAGGTGGTCCGTCGTGCGACATCCCTGGTTTGACGCGTCAAGCGTGGCACGCCGAAACAATGTGCCGGCTATCGATCGGGTTTATACCGCGCGGCGGACCATCAGTTCCTTGATCTTGCCGATCGCCTTCGTCGGATTGAGGCCCTTCGGGCACACATCGACGCAGTTCATGATCGTATGGCAACGGAACAGACGGTAGGGATCTTCAAGATTGTCCAGGCGCTCGCCCGTCGCCTGGTCGCGGCTGTCGGCGATGAAGCGATAGGCTTGCAACAGCCCCGCCGGGCCGACGAACTTATCCGGATTCCACCAGAAGCTCGGGCACGACGTCGAGCAGCTCGCGCACAGGATACATTCGTAAAGGCCATCGAGCTCGTCGCGCTCTTGCGGCGACTGCAGCCGCTCCTTTTCGGGCGGCGGCGTATCGTTGATCAGATACGGCTTGATCGAGTGATACTGGTTGAAGAACTGCGTGAAGTCGCAAATCAGATCGCGCACCACGGGCAGGCCCGGCAGCGGACGCAGCACGATCTTTTGCGGCAGATCGTTCAGGTTCGTCAGGCAGGCGAGACCGTTCTTGCCGTTGATGTTCATCGCATCCGAACCGCACACGCCCTCGCGGCACGAGC
>NZ_PNYB01000048.1 GCF_002879855.1 Trinickia soli
GCACCATCGTGTCGGCTTCGGCATGTTGCTCGCGTCCATCGCTGAAGCCGAACAAGTGCAGCTTGTCGTATCGGGCCACACAGCTTCCATCAGGGTCGATCAGGAGCGAGGTGTTATAGGCGCGAGGGGCAGCATGGCACTCGTCAAGGCGTTCGTTTGCGCCGACGCGATCGGCGTCGCGGGGCACATCGTCGGGGCGAACCGGAATCGTGCCGCCGATCAGCCACACCTGTGCCTCGCGTGCGAGCGACGCAAGCGCCGTTTGAAGCGGCCCCTCGCCGAAGGGCTCCGCCAGCGCGACACGGTCGCGCTCGTCGACACCGATCCAGCAAAAATATTCGGGCAGCACGACCAGCGTGGCCCCCGCACGCGCTGCGGCTTCGACCCAGCGTCGTGCCTCGCCGAGGTTCTGCGCGACGTCGTCGGTGCTGGTCATCTGCACGACGGCCGCCGTGATGTCTCGCGCCGCCGACGCGTCCATTTCGGTAGTTGAATGGGCCAACGCATTCATCGGTGCGCGCTCCTCACGCTTCGCAAAGCCGACGCGCACCCTCGATGAGCGTCGCGTCGTCTTTCGAAAAGCTCAAACGAATCACGCCCGTGTCGGCGCCATCGGTATAGAACGCCGAGAGCGGGATCGTCGCGACCCGCAGGTCGCGAATCAGGCGTTGCACGAAGTCGCTGTCGCGTTCATCGGAGAAGCCGCGGAAACGGGCCAGCATAAAGAAGCTGCCGCGGCTCGGCAGCAGCTCGAAGCGCGACGAAGCGAGCGCACCGGCGAGCAGATCGCGCTTGCGTTCGTAGAATGCGGCAAGGCCAAGATAGCTGTTCGGCTCGGCCAACGCGTCGGCGAGCGCGTATTGCATCGGCGTATCGGCCGAGAACACCATGAACTGATGCACCTTGCGGATCTCGGTCATCAGTTCGGCCGGCGCGAGGCAATAGCCGACGCGCCAACCGGTCACATGGTGAGTCTTGCCGAACGACGAGACGACCACGCTGCGCTGCGCCAACTGCGCGTGACGCGCCATGCTCTGATGCGTCGCGCCGTCGAAGACAACATGCTCGTAGACTTCGTCGGACAGCACGACGATATCCGTCCCATCTACGAGCGCCTTCAGACGTGCGATGTCGTGCTCATCGAAAATCGTCGCACTGGGATTATGCGGCGTGTTGATGATGATCATCCGCGTACGCGGCGAGATCGCGGCCGCGACGGCATCCCAATCGACGCGAAAAGTTAGCGGCGACAGCTTGATCGCAATCGCTTGAGCGCCTTGCAGCCGCACGATCGGCGCATAGCTGTCGAACGAGGGTTCGAAGTAGATGACCTCGTCGCCGGAATGCACGAGCGCGCTGATCGTCGCATACAGGCCCTCGCTCGCGCTGGCGACGATCGTCACTTCGCCGTCGGCGTCGTACCGGGTGCCGTACAGACGCTCGACTTTGTCCGCCAGCGCCTCGCGCAAGCGGGCGACGCCCGCCATTGGCGCGTATTGATTGTGTCCGCGCCGCATGGCAGCCGCAGCGCCCTCGACGAGCGCCGGATCAGGCGCGAAGTTCGGTGCGCCCTGCGAAAGATTCAAGGCGTCGTACTGCGCGGCGAGTTGGCCGATCACGGTGAAGATCGTCGTGCCGACGTCGGGCAGCTTCGAGCGAGGCTCGAGGGCGCTTCGCATCTGTCTCCTCCTTCCATTCCGGAGACGACGATCGCCCCGGTTCGTGGATACACGGAGATTTAGCCCGGCCGAAAAACCTCGCACAATCGATACTTTGTCATGCGCGCCATGCGTTCTTCTCATGGCTCGCTCGAGGCGGCCCGCACCGATGGCGCACGGTCACCGAAGCGAGCGCCGTAAACGACGAAAGCCCCGCCGAATGAATATCCGACGGGGCTTCAGGCGCACCGGCCTCGCTTTCGCGGCGGCGCGCCGGGCTCAGCGCAATGTGAAGACTACGCGATTACTTCAGCGGAATCCACTTGCCGCCTTCGGCCTTGTACACCGTGATGCCGCCGTTCTTCAGATCGCCCTTGTCGTCGTACTGAAGGTTCGGGGTCGTCACAGCGGGCATGCTGGTCTTGGCCAGCACCGGCAGGTACTTCGCCGGATCGGTCGAGTTGGCTTTCTTCATTGCCGTCAGCAACGCCATCGTGCCGTCGTAGGCATACGGCGAGTACGTCTCGACGTCCGTGCCGAACGCCTTCTTGTACTTCTCGACGTATTGCTTGCCGCCAGGCATTTGCTCGAGCGGAACACCGGCCAACGTCGAGTAAGAGCCGTCAGCGGCATCGCCGGCGATCTTCAGGAAGTCGGGCGTGTGGACCATTTCGCCGCCCATCAGCGGCGCCTTGATGCCAAGCGTCTTCATTTGCTTGAGCATCGGCGCGGCTTGCGCGTCTGCGCCGCCGAAATAGATCAGATCCGGTTGAGCCGCCTTCAGGTTCGTCAGGATCGACTTGAAGTCGGTGGCCTTGTCGTTCGTGAATTCGCGCTTCACGATCGTCGCGCCAGCGGCCTTCGCAGCCTTTTGGAACTGATCGGCGAGGCCTTGGCCGTAAGCCGTGCGGTCGTCGACGATCGCAATCTTCTTCATGCCCAGATTCTTCACGGCGTACGCCCCCGCGACCGACCCTTGCTGCGTGTCGGACGTCATCATGCGGAAGGTCGTCTTGAACCCTTGCTGCGTGTATTCAGGCGCCGTCGCCATGGCAACTTCGGGGATGCCGGCGTTGGCATAGATGCGCGAAGCCGGGATCGTCGTGCCCGAGTTGAAGTGGCCGATCATGCCCTTGATGCCGTCGTCGACGAGCTTCTGGGCGACCGTCGTGCCCGTGCGCGGGTCGGCCTGGTCGTCGGCTGCGTCGAGCACGAATTCGACTTGCTTGCCGCCGATGACGGGCTTCGTCGCGTTCATGTCGGCGATCGCGAGCTTCACGCCGTTCTGGAAGTCGGTGCCGTAGTGCGCTTGCGCGCCCGTCATCGGGCCGGCAAAGCCGATCTTCACTTGTTCTGCCTGCTGTGCTTGTGCGGTCCCCACCAGCGACATCGCTGCAACGAGCGTCGCGCCTGCCAGCGTTTTCATTTTGTGCTGCATAGCTTCTCCTAGATACCAAGGTAGTTGGAAGCAGCTCCGGGGTCGCCGCACCGCTTCCGTTTTTGATTCCATCGACAAGGGTTGCTCAGCCGATCGTCATCAAATTCGCATTGCCGCCCGCCGCCGCCGTGTTCACGCTCACCGAGCGTTCCGTCAGCAACCGTTCGAGCGCGTAATCTTCATCGCCATTCTCAAGCGCATGCGTGGACACGCCCTGCACCGACACGATCGGGCCCGGGCGCTTGGCCACTTCCTTCACGAGCGACAGCAATTCGTCGCTGTCGCCCTCGAACAGCACCGCATCGACCGGTGCGTCGGCGCTCTTTTGCGCGTCGGCGAACGGCTTGAGCTGCACCGGCAACGACGCGACGAACGCTTCGCCCGCCGCGCCCGAGAACAGCGCACGGTTGCCCGTGGCGAGGACCGCGGCAAACTGCGCACGCGCGCCGCTCGCCGTCGAAGGCACGCAGGATACCGTGCCGCGCGCGCTGAGCGTGTAGGTATTACGCTCGCCCGTCGGGCCGGGCAACACCGCCGTGGCGCCGGCAGGCATATTAGCGAGATAACCGTCGCAGCGTGCGGCGAGCGCAGGCTGGCGCTCGGCGATGAGCCAATCGCGCAGCGCCGTGAGCGCCGCACGCGGGCTCAAGCGTGCCGCGTCGCCCTCTTGCACCTCGGCAGACGCGCCGCCGTCAGCCACGAGCGAAGCCGCGAGCGACTTCGGCAAGCCCGACGGACGCTTGGCTAGCAGGCGTTGCAGATAGAGCGCGCCGCCCGCCTTCGGCCCCGTGCCCGACAGCCCTTCGCCGCCGAACGGTTGGACGCCGACCACGGCGCCGATCACGTTGCGGTTCACGTAGATGTTGCCGACGTGAGCGCGCGAAATGACATGCGCGATGGTTTCGTCGATGCGCGTGTGGATGCCGAGCGTAAGACCGTAGCCCGTGGCCTTGATCTGCTCGAGCAGCTTGTCGAGGCCGCTCCTGCGATAGCGGATCACGTGCAGCACGGGGCCGAACACTTCCCGCTTGAGTTCGTCGATGCTGTCGAGCTCGATCAGCGTCGGCGGCACGAACGTGCCTTGCGCGCAGGCTTCGGGCAGCGCCAGTTGCGTCACCGCGCGGCCTTTGTCGCGAAGTGCGGCGATGTGCGCGTCGATCGTGCGTTTCGCTTCGGCATCGATAACGGGGCCGACGTCGGACGAGAGGCGATCGGGGTTGCCGACCGTCAGCTCGTGCATCGCGCCTTTGAGCATCGTCAGCGTGCGATCGGCCACGTCGTCTTGCAGACAGAGCACGCGCAACGCCGAGCAGCGTTGGCCTGCCGAATCGAAAGCCGATTGCATGACGTCGGCGACGACTTGCTCGGCCAGCGCCGACGAATCGACGATCATCGCGTTCTGACCGCCCGTTTCCGCAATCAGCGGAATGGGCTTGCCGTCCGGATCGAGGCGTTCGGAGAGCGTCTTGTTGATGAGGCGGGCGACTTCGGTCGAACCTGTGAACATCACGGCCCGCGTGCGCGAATCGGCGACAAGCGAGGCGCCGACCGTCTCGCCGTCGCCGGGCAGCAGCTGCACGGCGCCTGCGGGCACGCCGGCTTCGCGCAACAGCCGCACGGCTTGCGCGGCGATCAGGGGTGTTTGCTCGGCGGGCTTGGCCAGCACCGTGTTGCCGGCCGCGAGCGCGGCGGCGACCTGGCCCATGAAGATCGCCAGCGGGAAGTTCCACGGGCTGATGCAGACCACGGGGCCGAGCGGGCGATGCGTGTCGTTGGAGAACTCCTCGCGGATCTGGGCCGAGTAGTAGCGCAGAAAGTCGACGGCTTCGCGAATCTCGGCAATCGCGTTCGGCAACGACTTCCCGGCTTCGCGCACGATAAGGCCCATCAACGTATGCATCTGCGCTTCGAGCAGATCGGCTGCTCGCGCGAGGCAATCGGCGCGCGCGCCGACCGGCGTCGCTTGCCAGATCGGCGCAGCGGCGACCGCCGCGGCCAACGCCGCGTTCACGTCGTCGCGCGTGGCTTCGACCACGGTGCCGACGATGTCGCGATGATCGGACGGATTGCGCACAGCGCGCTCGAGCCGGCCTACGGCGCTCGAGGCGGGCAGCTCGCCGGCTTCGAGCATCGGCGCGGCCCGCCATGGGTGGTGCGCGCTCGCAAGCAACGCAGACGAGAGCGAAGCGAGGCGATGCTCGTTCGACAGATCGAGGCCCATCGAATTGGGACGCTCGCCGCCGTATAGGTTGCGCGGCAGCGGGATCTTCGCGTGCGGTGCGCCGAGCGGCGAGATGGCCGAAGCTTCTTCGACGGGATCGACGACCAGCGCGGAGACGGGCACCGTCTCATCGGCGATGCGATTGACGAACGACGTGTTCGCGCCGTTCTCGAGCAGCCGGCGCACGAGGTACGCGAGCAGCGTTTCGTGCGTGCCGACCGGCGCATAGATGCGGCACGGACGATTGAGCTTGTCGCGTCCCGTGACTTCTTCGTACAACGGCTCGCCCATGCCGTGCAGGCACTGGAACTCGTATTGGCCCGGGTAGTAGTTCTGCCCCGCCAGATGGTAGATGGCCGACAACGTGTGGGCGTTGTGCGTCGCGAATTGCGGGAAGACGGCATCGGGCGCGCCGAGCAGCTTCTTCGCGCAGGCGAGATAGGAGACGTCGGTGTAGACCTTGCGCGTGTAGACGGGATAGCCTTCGAGGCCGTCGAGCTGGGCACGCTTGATTTCGGTGTCCCAATACGCGCCCTTCACGAGGCGCACCATGATGCGGTGACGGCTTCGGCGTGCGAGATCGACCACATAGTCGATCACGAACGGGCAACGCTTCTGGTACGCCTGGATCACGAAACCGATACCGTTCCAGCCTGCGAGTTCGGGATCGAAGCACAGGGCCTCGAGCAGATCGAGCGAGAGTTCGAGCCGGTCGGCTTCTTCCGCGTCGATGTTCAGTCCGATGTCGTAGCGGCGCGCGAGCACCGCGAGCGAACGCATGCGCGGCAGCAGCTCGCTCATCGTGCGCTCTTGCTGCGCGCGCGAGTAGCGCGGATGCAGCGCGGAGAGCTTGATCGAAATGCCCGGGCCTTCGTAGATGCCGCGGCCGCCTGCCGCTTTGCCGATCGCGTGAATGGCCTGCTCGTAGGAGGCGTAGTAACGCTGTGCGTCTTCTTCGGTGGTCGCCGCTTCACCGAGCATGTCGTACGAGTAGCGGAAGCCTCGCGCTTCGAACTTGCGGCTGTTGGCGAGCGCTTCGGAGATCGTCTCGCCCGTCACGAACTGCTCGCCCATCAGACGCATCGCCATGTCGACGCCCTTGCGGATCAGCGGTTCGCCGCCCTTGCCGATGAGCCGCGTCAGCGCCGAGGACAGGCCCGCTTCGCTGTTGGTCGTCACGAGCTTGCCCGTGATCATGAGGCCCCAGGTCGCCGCGTTGACGAACAGCGACGGCGCATGGCCCATGTGCGATTTCCAATCGCCCTTGCTGATCTTGTCGCGGATCAGCGCATCGCGCGTCGCGCGATCGGGGATGCGCAGCAGCGCCTCGGCCAGGCACATCAGCGCGACGCCTTCCTGGCTCGACAGCGAGAATTCATGGATGAGGCCTTCGACGCCGCCGCCCGTGCGCTTGGCGCGCAGCGTCTCGACCAGTTTGGCGGCCATCTTGCGGACATCGCCGGCCAGTTGCTCGGGCAGACGCGCTTCGCCAATCAGGAACGGCACGCATTCGGGTTCCGGGCGGCGATACGCGGCCGTAATGGCGGCGCGCAGCACCGATTGCGGTTGCACGTTCTGAGCAAAATCGAGGAACGGGTGCGGTGTGCTGTCGTCTTCATGGTCCGGCGTGGAATGGTCGCCGATGTCCGCGGCGCCCGTGACGCCGGACAGTTCGGGCGGCAACTGTCCGTGTTCGATTTTCTCGAGGTAGGCGAAGATCGCCTGCTTGATCAGCCAATGCGGCGTGCGTTCAAGCCGGGAAGCGGCTTCTTTCAGACGGGAGCGCAGAAGGTCGTCGACCTTGACGCCGAGGGTAGTACTGGCCATGGTTCCTTCGATCGCCGGCGCCGGCCGGCCGATGTCTTAAAAGATCGCCGAATCGTACGCCTTCGATCAAAAAGGTGCAACCAAATTCAACTTTGGTTGCACCCCGCGCAGACCCTTTGCCCGCAAGGGTTGCCGCGAGATCGAAGCGGGCTGGGCCGCGCCGGTTGCGCTCGGTATTTTCCCTGACGCGAAATCGTTCTCTTCCCCCTACGCGCTTGCCCCCGAATGCCGTTAACGCAGAAAAGGGCGGTAACGCACGGTGCGCGTTGGAAAAGGAGAGGCGAAATGGAAAAGTGGATCGTAGTCGGCGGGATTTGGGCGGTGGCGGTGGTCTGCCTGACGCTGTTCGTACGGGGCGCATCGCCGGCCCATCATCGCGCCGTTGCGCTGGCGCGTATGCGCCGGGCTCGGCTCAGAAACGAAGCTGCAGCGGCGAACGACGCTCGCATGTCCGAGCACCGCAGCTAAAAGGGCGGAAACGAGGCCTATCATGATTTGCTCTAACGAAAGCCGTTCCTGCGCGCGTCACCAGCCGCAGTCGCGGCGCCAACGCTCTCCCGTCGCGGCGTGCGCGCGGCCTTTGACCGCGCCCGTGCCGAGTTACACGAACCGCGTCCGCACGCGCGCCCGTGCGGCGCGCAGTCGCCTCCGATACTGCTGAATCGCCTTTCCCGAAGGTTCGCGAAGCGGCGCTTCGCCGCGCGCTGTGTGCTCGACTGCCACCTGGCAGTCCCCGCATTGACCTGCCGCTTCGGCGCATCGGCACTCCGCCCGTGCTGGATTGCCCGGCGCTCAGATGTCGAGCGGGTCGACTTCGATGCTCCAACGGATCACGCCTTTCAACGTCCGCAGCACGCTCTGCCAGGCACGCAGTGTGGCGAGCAGCGACGCGCGCGACGCGCTTTCGAGCAATAGCTGCGCGCGATGAACGTTCGCAACCTTGACGATCGTCATCGGCACTGCATCGTAGACCGTCACGCGCTCCGCGGCCGGCACCTCAGCCAGCGCGGCGGCGGCTTGCCCGAGAAACGCCAGCGCAGCCTCGAGCGTGCGCGCCTCCGCGCGCAACAGCGCCTGGTAGACGAATGGCGGCAGTTGCGCCTCGCGGCGCTCGGCCAGCGTCGCATTGGCAAAGCCGACGTAATCGTGGCGTGCCAGCGCGTGATAGAGGGCGTGCCGCGGGTAGCGCGTTTGCACCAACACTTCTC
>NZ_PNYB01000049.1 GCF_002879855.1 Trinickia soli
TGCAGAGTGTTTCGCATCGCGTCAACTGTTTTTTTAGCGTCGCCTGCATCTGACTGCTATCAAAACATTGCCGCCGAAGCCTCGCGCAAACCGCCGCGCAACAAGCCCCCTGCTTCCTTCCCGCTTCGTTCCAACTTCTTCGCGCCGTCACCAGCACTGCGCGAAAGGGCGCAATTCTAGGCGCGTTCCGCCAACGCCGCAAGCGCTATTTCGTTAAGCGTTTTAACGATGCTTGAAGACGGGTTTGCGCTTCTCGATAAAGGCGGCCATCCCCTCCTTCTGATCCTCCGTCGCAAACAACGAATGGAACAGCCGACGCTCGAAGCGGATGCCCTCGGCGAGCGTCGTCTCGTACGCGCTATTCACCGATTCCTTCACCATCATCACGGCTGGCAGCGGGAATTCCGCGATCGTCGCAGCCGCTGCCAACGCTTCGTCGAGCATCGACTCAGCGGGAACGACGCGCGAAACGAGCCCCGCCCGCTCCGCTTCCGCTGCATCCATGAAGCGCGCCGTCAAACACATGTCCATGGCCTTCGCCTTGGACACCGCGCGCGGCAGACGCTGCGTGCCGCCCGCGCCCGGCATCACGCCAAGCTTGATTTCGGGCTGGCCGAACTTCGCCGTATCTGCAGCAATCACGATGTCGCACATCATCGCCAGTTCACAGCCGCCCCCAAGCGCAAAACCCGCAACAGCGGCGATGATCGGCTTGCGGATCGTTCGCACCGTCTCCCAATTGCGCGTGATGTATTCGCCCTTGTACACGTCCATGTACGTATACGTCGCCATCATGCCGATATCAGCGCCCGCCGCGAACGCCTTTTCGCTACCCGTCACGACGATCGCGCCGATACCGTCGTCGGCATCGAACGTCTTCAACGCAGCGCCTAGCTCGTCCATCAGCGCGTCGTTCAACGCATTGAGCGCTTTGGGGCGATTCAGTGTGATCAAACCGACGCGCCCGCGCGTCTCGACCTGAATGTTTTCGTAGTTCATGCATCCTCCATTTGTCGGTATCGATAAGGCGAGAAAAGCTTTCGCGCCCGCTCGGAAACAATGCTAACATTCGCCAACCAACCGGTCGGTCGGTTAATTGATACAATCCTTCGTCGATTTGTGCTGATTGCCGGCCATCCCCTCCCCAACGCCAAGCCTGCCCCTTGTCTCGCTATGACACATCCTCTATTTGCGAAGCACGAAGACACGCTGAAGAATGCCCTCAACGCTATTGGCTCACGCGGCTACTGGAGCCCGTTCGCCGAAATGCCAAGCCCCAAAGTGTACGGGGAAACCGCCAACACGGATGGGGAAGCAGCCTTCAAGGCCCAGCTCGACCACCCGTTCGCCCTCGATCAGCCCACCACCGGCGAATCGATCGGCGCCGAGCAATCGCCTTTCGGCTTCCCGCTCGGCGTACGGTATCCGAAGGCCGACGTCGATACGCTGATCGCCGCGGCCGCCGCCGCTGAAAAAAGCTGGCGCAAGGCCGGGCCCGAAGCCTGGGTCGGCGTCAGCCTCGAAATCTTGAGCCGATTGAACCGCGCGAGCTTCGAGATCGCCTACAGCGTCATGCATACCACCGGCCAGGCGTTCATGATGGCCTTCCAGGCCGGCGGCCCGCACGCGCAGGATCGAGCGCTGGAGGCCGTGGCCTATGCATGGGACGAGCTTCGTCGCGTGCCGGCGGACGCGTACTGGGAGAAGCCGCAGGGCAAAAACCCGCCGCTGGCGATGCATAAGCGCTTTACGATCGTCCCGCGCGGCATCGGCCTTGTGCTGGGCTGCTGCACATTCCCGACCTGGAACGGTTACCCCGGCCTGTTCGCCGATCTGGCAACGGGCAACGCCGTGATCGTCAAGCCGCACCCGGGCGCGATCCTTCCGCTCGCCGTTACCGTGCGCATCGCACGGGAAGTGCTGCACGAGGCCGGGTTCGACCCGAACGTCGTCACGCTGCTCGCAACGGAACCCAATGATGGCCCGCTCGTGCAGGACCTCGCGCTGCGCCCTGAAATCAAGTTGATCGACTTCACCGGCAGCACGCAGAACGGAACCTGGCTCGAACGCAATGCACACCAGGCGCAGGTGTTCACCGAAAAGGCCGGGGTCAATCAAATCGTGATCGACTCGGTCGACGACCTGAAAGCCGCCGTGCGCAACATCGCGTTCTCCCTTGCGCTGTACTCGGGTCAAATGTGTACGGCCCCGCAGAACATCTACGTGCCGCGCGACGGCATTCGAACCGCAGAAGGCCACGCGAGCTTCGATGAAGTGGCTCAGGCAATCGCCTCCGCCGTGCAAAAGCTCGTGGCCGACCCGGCGCGTGCCGTCGAATTGATCGGCGCAATTCAGAACGACGGTGTCGCCCGCCGAATCGAAGAAGCCCGTTCGCTCGGCCGCGTACTCGTCGATAGTCAGACACTCGAACATCCGTCGTTCCCTCATGCGCGAGTGCGTACTCCGCTGGTACTGCAATTGGATGCCGCCAACGATTCGGCGAAATTCGGCAGCGAGTGGTTCGGACCGATCTCGTTCGTCATCGCAACCGATTCGAACGGGCAGTCGCTTGAACTCGCCGCCTCGCTCGCCGCTCAGCACGGCGCGCTGACACTCTCCGTGTACAGCACGGACGAAGCGACCATCGAAGCGGCGCACGAAGCCGCGATCGACGGCGGCGTTGCGCTCTCGATCAACCTGACCGGCGGCGTGTTCGTCAATCAATCGGCCGCGTTCTCCGACTTTCACGGCACGGGCGCCAACCCGGCTGCCAACGCAGCTTTGGCCGATGCGGCGTTCGTCGCCAATCGCTTCCGCGTTGTGCAAAGTCGCGTTCATGTTGCGCCTCGCGAATCGTCCACGGAAGTCGGCCGAACGGCATAGTCCGGTTAGACGAATGGAGCCCGCGTCCCGGGTTCTCTAATATGTACTCGAAAGGCCCCGCCACGGCGGCGGGGCTTCGTTTGCAGGAAATCATCCGATGACTGACGCCTATATTTGCGATGCCATTCGCACTCCGATCGGCCGCTACGGCGGCGTATTGAAAGACGTACGTACCGACGACCTCGCCGCCGTGCCGATCAAGGCACTCATGGAGCGCAATGCGGGCGTCGACTGGCGCGCGCTCGATGACATCATTTATGGCTGCGCGAATCAGGCTGGGGAAGACAACCGCAATGTCGCGCGCATGGCAGCGCTGCTTGCAGGCTTGCCGACAGATGCACCGGGTTCCACGATCAACCGGCTCTGCGGTTCGGGCATGGACGCGGTCGGTTCCGCCGCGCGGGCGCTCAAGGCAGGCGAGGCGCGCCTGATGATCGCAGGTGGCGTCGAAAGCATGACCCGGGCTCCCTTCGTCATGGGAAAAGCGGCAAGCGCATTTTCCCGGCAGGCCGAAATGTACGACACGACGATCGGCTGGCGTTTCATCAACGCGCGCCTGAAGGCGCAGTACGGTGTCGATTCGATGCCGGAAACCGGCGAGAACGTCGCCCAGCAATTCGGCGTCAGCCGCGCCGATCAGGACGCCTTCGCGCTGCGCAGCCAGCAGAAGGCCGCGCGCGCACAGCAAGACGGCACGCTCGCGCAAGAGATCGTGTCCGTCGAGATTGCGCAAAAGAAAGGCGAGCCGCTGATCGTGACGCGCGACGAGCATCCGCGCGAAACGTCGCTCGAAGCGCTGGCCAAGCTCAAAGGCATCGTGCGTCCGGACGGAACCGTCACGGCCGGCAACGCGTCAGGGGTGAACGACGGCGCGTGCGCGCTGCTGCTTGCGAACGAAGAAGCTGCATCACAGTACGGGCTGCGCCGGCGCGCGCGAGTCCTCGGCATGGCGACCGCCGGCGTCGAGCCGCGCATCATGGGCATCGGCCCGGCACCCGCCACGCAAAAGCTGCTGCAACGGCTAGGCATGTCGCTCTCGCAATTCGACGTCATCGAACTGAACGAGGCGTTTGCCGCACAAGGCCTGGCCGTGCTGCGCATGCTCGGCCTGCCAGACGACGACCCGCGGGTCAACCCCAACGGCGGAGCCATTGCGCTCGGCCACCCACTTGGCGCCTCGGGCGCTCGGCTCGTCACGACCGCGCTCTACCAACTGGAGCGCACCGGCGGCCGCTTTGCGCTCTGCACGATGTGTATCGGCGTCGGCCAAGGCATTGCGCTAGCCATCGAGCGCGTCTGAGTGGGGATGCGAGCCCGGCACATCCGACAGCGGCAATTGCAAGGCAGTGATTGAGGAGACGAACGATGCAATTTGAAGCAATCCGTATGGAGCTCGACGCGACGAGCCATGTCGCCACGGTGACGCTTAACCGTCCGGAAAAGCTGAACAGCTTCACACGCGCGATGCACAAGGAACTGGCCGCCGCACTCGACGAAGCCATAAGCGCTGGTGCGCGTGCGCTCGTCCTGACAGGGGCCGGTCGCGGCTTCTGCGCAGGGCAGGATCTTGCGGATCTGAGCTTCGAACCGGGAGCGATGACCGATCTCGGCTCTCTGATAGACGAATACTTCAACCCCCTCGTGCGCCGCCTCCAGGCACTGCCGCTTCCGGTCATCGCTGCCGTCAACGGCATTGCGGCGGGCGCCGGCGCAAACCTGGCGCTCGCCTGCGATATCGTCCTGGCCGCGCGCACCAGCAGTTTCGCTCAATCGTTCGTCAAGATCGGGCTCGTGCCCGATTCGGGCGGCACCGCGCTTCTACCGCAACGGATTGGCATGGCGCGCGCGCTCGGTCTCGCCATCACCGGCGACAAGATCAGCGCTGAACAGGCCGAGCGCTGGGGCCTGATCTGGCAAGTCGTCGATGATGCCGAACTGCCCACAAGCGCCGCACGGCTCGCCGCTCAACTGGCCCAGCAGCCCACTCGCGCCATCGCTGCCATCAAGCGCGCCATGCGCGCAAGCACGACGAATTCGTTCGATCAGCAACTCGACTTGGAGCGCGACTTGCAGCGAGAGCTTGGCAATTCATACGACTATGCCGAAGGGGTGCAGGCATTCATCCAAAAGCGCACGCCGCGCTTCGAGGGACGCTGAGATGTCGACTGCCAACACCCAAGCGGCGCACGGACATCGCGCCGCGTCGCAGATGGAGCCCGATGAACTGGCTCGCGAAGTCGGGCGCGCCATGTACGAAGCGGATGCGTGCAGCCGCGGGCTCGGCTTCGAACTGATGGAAGTTCGCGCAGGCTACGCCCGCATGCGCGCTACGGTACGCCCGGACTTCCTGAACGGCCACGACATCTGCCACGGCGGGCTGATTTTTACGCTGGCCGACTCGACCTTCGCCTTCGCGTGCAACTCGTATAACGTCAATACGGTTGCTTCGGGCTGCTCGATCGAATTCTTGCGCCCCGTCCACGGCGGCGATGTCCTGACCGCCGAGGCGCTAGAGCAAACAGTCAGCGGGCGAACCGGGATATACGACATTCGCGTCACCAACGGCGCAGGGGAAACGGTCGCGATGTTTCGCGGAAAGTCCGCGCACATCAAGGGACACGTGATTCCCCAAGCGTAAGCACGACATTCCCGGCGCTGCGAGCGGCATACGCGCTCGCTCGCGACGTTCGACGAGCGCCGCGTCGATCGCTCATTCGTCACACGCGACGGGTCGCCCGCGAACGCGCGCGGATAGCTATTTTTCAGATCAGACAGGAGACATGCGATGAACGCCGAACTGCCGCTCGAACCCATCGAGACCGCCAGCCGGGACGAACTCGCCGCCCTACAGCTCGAACGGCTGAAGTGGACACTCAAGCACGCTTACGACAACTCGGTCGTCTATCGGCGCAAGTTCGATGAAGCAGGCGTACACCCGGAAGACCTGAAGACGTTGGCCGATCTTTCCCGTTTTCCGTTCACGACGAAAAGCGATTTGCGCGACAACTATCCGTTCGGGATGTTCGCCGTGCCCCAGGAAAAGATCTCTCGTATCCACGCGTCGTCGGGCACGACGGGGAAACCGACCGTCGTCGGGTATACGGCGCGCGATATCGATACCTGGGCCAATCTTGTCGCGCGTTCGATTCGCGCGGCGGGAGCACGGCGCGGCGATAAGGTGCATATCAGCTACGGGTACGGCCTTTTCACGGGCGGCCTCGGCGCTCACTACGGTGCCGAGCGCGCCGGGTTGACCGTCATTCCGTTCGGAGGCGGTCAGACCGAAAAGCAGGTTCAACTGATCCAAGACTTCAGACCCGACATCATCATGGTCACGCCGAGCTATATGCTCTCGCTCGCCGACGAACTCGAGCGGCAAGGCGTTAACCCATCGAGTTGCTCGTTGCGTATCGGCATCTTCGGCGCGGAGCCTTGGACGAACGACATGCGTCGAGCCATCGAAGAACGGATGGGAATCGATGCAGTCGACATCTACGGACTGTCCGAAGTCATCGGCCCCGGCGTCGCATCCGAATGCGCGGAGACCAAAGACGGTCCTACGATCTGGGAAGACCACTTCTACCCGGAGATCATCGACCCGACCACCGGCGAGGTGCTGCCCGACGGCGAGTTCGGCGAACTCGTGTTTACCTCCCTCACGAAGGAGGCGCTGCCGATCATCCGCTATCGCACCCGCGACCTGACACGTCTGCTGCCCGGTACCGCCCGCACCATGAGGCGAATGGAAAAGATCACCGGCCGCTCAGACGACATGATGATCATTCGCGGCGTCAATGTATTCCCTACTCAGATTGAGGAGCTGCTGCTTAAACAGCCGTCGCTCGCTCCGCACTATCAAATCGAGTTGACGAAGGAAGGGCCGCTCGACGTCATGACATTGAACGTCGAGCCATGTCCCGAGACGCAGGCCGACGAGGCTACGCTCGCGACGGCGAAGGCCGCGCTTGCGTACGACATCAAAACCCTCGTCGGGGTCACGGCGGTCGTTCGCGTTCTGCCCGTCAACGGCATCGAGCGCTCGGTCGGCAAAGCAAGGCGCGTCGTCGACAAGCGATCTGTCTAAGGCCAAGAGAAGGCCAAGAGCAATCGCGACGGGCCGTCACAGCCCGTCGCGGCTCCCGTTCGCCGACCGATCGGCACCGCCCTCCGCATCTGAGTCGCAGCGGATCCGCTGCCTTCAGGCTTCGGGCTTCGGGCTTCAACCTTCAGTCCTTCAGTCCCCCTAACCTCGCC
>NZ_PNYB01000004.1 GCF_002879855.1 Trinickia soli
GGGACGGGCGCGGGTGGCGGCGCTGGTGGCGGCGCTGGCGGCGGCGCTGGTGGCGGGGCTGGCGGCGGCGCTGGTGGCGGCGCTGGTGGCGGCGCTGGCGGCGGCGCTGGCGGCGGCGCTGGCGGCGGCGCTGGTGGCGGCGCTGGCGGCGGCGCTGGTGGCGGCGCTGGTGGCGGCGCTGGCGGCGGCGCTGGTGGCGGCCACGGTTCCGGCGGCGCCGGTGGCGCCGGTGGCGGTGCTGGTGGCGGCCACGGTTCCGGCGGCGCCGGTGGCGGTGCTGGTGGCGGTGCTGGTGGCGGTGCTGGTGGCGGTGCTGGTGGCGGTGCTGGCGGCGGCCACGGTTCCGGCGGCGCGGACGGCGGCGGCTCCGGCGGCAGCGCTGGTGGCAACTCTGGCGGTGCGAACGGCGGCAACTCCGGCGGTGGACACGGCTCCAGCGGTGGCGGCGGGCACGGCCACTAGCACACACAGCATCAACGGGCGGTCATCGATCGCGATCACCGCCCTGTCACGCACCCAGGCACACGCCGTTCATCGCGCGTCTCAACGGCCCGTCTCAACGTTGCATCATTGCCGACCGCTTCGGCCATCAACGGTGAATCTCATGCGCGTTTGCGACCGCACAGACGAGCGTCGCCTTTCGCGAAACCAGTTCCGGTCCAACGCGCCCGCTCGACGTCACAACATCTCGAGCGACACCTTCCTTCGCGGCGGTTTGAACGCACTGTCGATCGCCGCAAGCTCCTGGCCGGTCAGCACGACGTCGAGCGACCGACGATTCGCGCGCACGTGCTCCACGCTGCCCGCCTTCGGAATCGCGCAAACCTCGTCTCGCGCGAGCACCCACGCGAGCGCGACCTGGACGACCGACAGCCCGCGAGCACGCGCGATCTCGTCGAGCACCGATCGTTTCGGCAAGCGCATGTGATCGATCGGGCTGTATGCCATCGCAGGCATCCTGCGTGCCTTCATCCAAGGCAGCAGATCGAATTCGCAGCCGCGTCGCGCAACGTTGTAGAGGATCTGATTCGTCGCGCACGCCTGACCGCCCGCTTCGATCAACTCCTCCATATCGTCGACGTCGAAGTTGCTCACACCCCAATGTCGGATCTTCCCGTCTCGACGCAACGACTCGAACGCCTCGACCGTCTCCTCGAGCGGAATACCTCCACGCCAATGCAATAAGTACAGATCCAGCCGATCGGTCTTCAAGCGCTTCAGGCTCGCCTCGCACGAGGCGACGACACCATCCCGGCTCGCGTTGTGCGGATAAACCTTGCTGACGAGAAACACCTGCTCGCGCA
Source organism: Trinickia soli (assembly GCF_002879855.1). Lineage (GTDB taxonomy): Bacteria > Pseudomonadota > Gammaproteobacteria > Burkholderiales > Burkholderiaceae > Trinickia > Trinickia soli. Next base: position 1,305 of record NZ_PNYB01000004.1, read on the forward strand.
ATCCCGCGAGCGCCTCCCCAAGCAGCGTTTCGGTCGCACCCTCGCCGTACATCTCGGCCGTATCGATCAACGTCATGCCCAGTTCGATGCCGATGCGCAGTGCGTCGATCTCCGCGTTGCGGTGCTCCGGACGCTCGCCCATTTGCCACGTGCCCTGCCCCAGTCGTGCGATGCGCTCGCCGTCCGGCAGCGTGACGAATCCGTCGTCGCGCGTCATGCTCGCCCCCTCTCAACGATTGGCAATCCGTGCAGTTTAGTCGTGCGCGCCGCCGTCTGCGCCCCCGAACGCCAAATCGCCGGGATCAGAAAGAACAGACAAGTCCAGCGTGGCAGCACCGGGACACGCAGGGTCTGCGATGATCTCGCGCACTGCAGCACGACGGCACGTGAGACACGCGCCTACGCGGATGTCGTCACACGAGGGCGCGATGACATAGAATTGCCGCTTGCCCCTCGCCGCGCGAACTCCATGAACAACGCTTCCTCGGAAGACCGCTGGCGCGATCTGCGCCCCGATCCCGACAACGACACACCGCTGTATCTGCAACTTGCGCGTAAACTCGGCCAGGCGATCCACGAAAACCGTTGGAACGCCGGCGAAGCGCTGCCTTCCGAGCGCGTGCTATCGGATGCGCTCGGCGTATCCCGCATCACGGCGCGCAAGGCGATCGCACTGCTCGTCGAACAAGGGTTGATCCGCCGCACACAGGGTGCGGGCAGCTTCATCACGCCGCGCTACGACGATCCGCTCTCGCGCCTGTCGAGTTTCAGCGAGATGCTGCGCCGGCGCGGGTTCACGCCGAGTTCGACCTGGATCTCGCGCGAGATTCAACCGGCGAGTCGCGACGAAGTGATTCAGCTCGGGTTGTCGCCGGCCGCCGCGGTCACGCGTCTAAAGCGGTTGCGACTTGCCAACGGCATCGTCATGGCTGTCGAGAATTCGACACTGCCCGCATCGGTGATACCCGATCCGAACGCGATCGGCGATTCGCTCTACAGTTACCTCGAGCAACGCGGCCAGGGCATCGTGCGCGCGCTGCAACACTTTCGTGCCGTCAATGCGAGCGACGAAATAGCGCAGCAAATGGGCATCGCCCCGCACGACGCTCTGCTGCTCATTACGCGTATCGGCTACACGGCCGATCAACGTGCGATCGAATTGACCGACACCTATTGCCGCAACGACTACTACGACTTCGTCGCAGAACTGCGCAAGTAGCGCGCGAACGCCACCCGCGCCGCAGCGACTATCACGCGTCCCAGCGCGCGACATCCGTGCCAAGCGGCACGGGCGGCCGGTCGAATCCGGGCGGCGTGGCCGACATGCATTCGGCCGGCGCAGTTGCCAGCACTTTGCCGAACGGCGTCTCCATCGTTTGCATCAGGTCGCGCACGTCGTCGAGGCCCGGATCGGGCGCGCGCCATCCGTCCGCGATCGTTCCCAGCGATTGCAACCACCGGCCTGTCTGCGCAAGCGAAACGCGCACATGCCAGCTCCCGCCTTCGGCCGCGCGTCGCATCAACGCGACCATCGCGCCGAATGCGGCGAGATAGCCCGTCGCATGATCGAGCGCCTGGCATGGCAGATGTTTCGGCGAAGCTGCGCCAGCCGCCTCGGTCTCGGTCCAGGCGATACCACTCGCCGACTGCACGAGACTGTCGAAGCCGCGCCGCTGCGCCCAAGGGCCTGTCGGCCCGTAGGCGCAAATCGATACATAGACGATGCCAGGCCTCGCACGCGCGAGCGCCTCAGGTGAAAATCCATGCGCTGCCAGCGCGCCTGGACGGTAGGCCTGAAGAAAGACGTCGGCCTCTTGCGCGAGCGCAAACAACGTGGCGCGCTCGTCCGCGCGCCGCACATCGAGAAACGCAGAACGCTTGCCGCGGCCGTTGTCTATTACGAGCGGCGCGATGTTCGGCAAATGCGGGCCGTTTACGAGCATGACGTCGGCGCCGTGCTGAGCCAACGTGCGCCCGGCAACGGGACCCGCAATGATGCGACTCAGATCGAGCACGCGCACGCCCGCAAGCGGCCGTGTACCGAGCGAACCGGGTCGCACGCGCGAAGCAACGTCGAACGTTGCGCGACCGTCGTTGAACTCACCGGAAGCACCCGCGTGCGCACCGATCGGCATGGGTGCAGCGTCGCCTTCAGCCACCCCGTCGATCCGCTCGATTTCGAACAGCGGTAGCAACGCGAGCGCGCGGGCTTGCTCGAGCGCTGCCCATTCGTTCGGACTCCTGATCAATGCGGCGCAAAGTCCCGCGTCGGCAAGCGCCTGATCGAGTGCGGCGCCATCGCGCTCGCGAATCGCCGCGCTCACGGCAGCATGATCGTCGGCACAGCCGAGCAGCTTCACGACGCCGCGCCGATGGTGGGGGAAATTGGTATGCAGCTGGATCCAGCGCCCGTCGCGCGTTGCGTAGAACCCCATCAACGGATCGCGCAATTCGGGCGCGGCCCCATCGTCGATGCGCAGATAGCGTTCGCTGCGGAACACCGCGAGCGCGCGGCGCTGCTCAACCTCGACACGCTGGCGACGCCCCGTGCGCAACCGATGACACTCGGCCGCAGCAAGCGCGGCTGCGCCGATCGTCGCGTTCGCAAGCGCGCCAACGCGATAGACGGAGGGCAACCCCGGGTCGTCCCCGGTCAGACGGATGTCATCAAGCGCCGTCGCGGGACAACCCGCCAACGACCACAGATGCTCGAGCGCACGAAAGGCAGTCATGGTCCGAAAAAAGCGAAGTGAAGATGTCGCCGAGTCTAGAATCGGGTCCAATGTCGATCAATCTTGATTCAAATAATCAACATATATCGATTAGTTTGGTTTTTTATCGACGATCTTCCGTTCATGTCCACCTACCTGACCGCGGCCGAGGCGGCCGCCACGCTCGGCGTCAGTCTGCCCACGCTTTATTCGTATGTGAGCCGAGGCGTGCTCAAATCGGCGCCCGAGTCGGTCGGCAAGCGCAGGCTCTATGCGGCCGACGAGGTGCGGCGGCTCGCGCGCCGCAAGGCCGACGGCAAGCGCGCCGGCAAGGTCGCACAGGAAGTGCTCGATTGGGGCGTGCCTGTCCTTGAATCGCGCATCACATTGATCAGCGACGGCCGCCTCGTTTATCGCGGGCGCGATGCTATCGAATTGGCGCGCACAGCCACGCTCGAAGAGGCGGCCTCGTTATTGTGGGAATGCAGCGGCACCTGTTTCGAGGAAGCACCCGATGCCCCGGTCGCCGCCGGCTCATGGCGCGCATGGCTCAGGCAGGCGCATGCCAGTGCGCCGCACGAACGCGCGCTCGCGTTGCTTCCTGCAGCGGCGGCGCACATGCCCCGGCTTTTCACATCGGGCAGGCAGGCGCGCCTCGAGACCGCCGTCATGCTGCTGCGCGTGCTCGCCGCCGCACTCGTCGCGGCCGCACCGTCACGCGTGCCATTGCATCGGCAACTGGCGACGGCCTGGGGTGTGCGCAAGCGCCGTCATCTGGAATTGCTGCGCGCGGCGCTCGTGGTGTGCGCCGACCACGAACTGAACGCATCGACGTTCACGGTACGCTGCATCGCCTCGACCGGCATGCATTTGTTCGGCGCGGTCACGGGCGGTCTCGCCGCATTGGCGGGGCCACGTCATTGCGGCGAAACGATGCTCGTCACGGCGTTGTTTCATGAAGCCTGCGAGGCCGGCGACGTCGATCGTTATGTGGCCGCCCGGCTCGCTCGCGGCGATCAGCAGCAACGCACGATTCTGCCTGGCTTCGGCCACCTGCTCTATCCAAACGGCGATCCGCGCGGCGCACTGCTGCTCGAGTTGCTGGCCCAGTGCGCCACGACGCGCGCCGAACATCGTGCGATGGCCGACATCGACGCGATCGTCCGCGCGGCGCGCGACGCCACGGGCCTCGCACCCACTGTCGATTTCGCGCTGTCGGCGCTCGAACGTGTGCTCGGCCTGCCTCCTGGCGCGGCCTTTTCGCTATTTGCGCTCGGCCGCGCGGCAGGGTGGATCGCCCATGCCATGGAGCAATACGACGACGGCCGGCTGATTCGTCCGCGTGCGCGTTATGTCGGCGTTGACGAACCCGCGGCGTAAGCCATCGTCTTCCCCGCCCGTCGCACATCGCATCAAGCCGCTGCCACGCGCCAGCGCGGCGCCCCGGTGTGGCGGGCAGGTCTCGCACTCGGATCGAGGCCCGTGCACGCGGGCGCAGCTTGGCTGTCGACGTCGCTCAGCGGCCCCGCGTCCGTCGCAGTCATGCGCACGTCGCCGCGACCCGAGCCGATCCACGCCCTGACACCCGCCGGCAAAAGGAACGAAAAACCCGGCTCGAGCCAATAGTCCTCGGCATCGCCCTCCACCGTCAGCCAGAGCGTGCCTTGCGCCACCTCGACGATCAGCGGATGCGCGACGCGCCATAGCGTCGCCGGTTCGTCGCTTTGCATTTCAAACGTCCTGATTTCTCGCATCGCCGTACCCCTTCAAAAACATTTCGTCTAGGCATTATTGCGATTGCGGGCCTACAATCACATGCACAGTGGTGAACAGTTTCGTCGAAACTGTTCAGTCAAAAAACCGAACAGTCACGTGTGACGAAGGTGCGAACGATGAAGATCGAGATCGACCGTGAGAATGGCGTACCGCTGACCGAGCAGATTGTTTCCGCCATGGAGCAATGGATTCGCTCACGCGAGGCGCACGCCGGCGCAAAGTTGCCGTCGATTCGACAGCTTGCGCTCGACTGCAACATCAGCCGCTTTCCCGTCATCGAGGCATACGATCGGCTCGTCTCGCTCGGCTATGTGGAATCGCGGCATGGGTCGGGGTTTTACGTCAGCGGGCGCGTCCATGCGGCCCTCGATCGCTGCGGCGCGTCGGATCCGCGACGTGCCGAGGACGAATCGAACTACATCATGCAGCAGTTCAATCACCCCGGCGACACGCTCAAACTCGGCAGCGGCTTCATTCCCGAAGCGTGGCGCGACATGGACGGCATCGCGCAGGCGGCACGCCACGTCGCGCGTACCGATCCCGGATCGCTGACCGACTATGCGACGCCGCTCGGCAACGCCGCACTGCGCGAACACTTGCAGGCGCGTATCGCGCCGCTCGGTATCCGTGCCGACGCCTCGCAGATATTGATCACGTGCGGCGCGAGCCAGGCCATCGACCTGATCGTCCGTTACATGCTGCGCGCCGGCGATACGATGTTTGTCGAAGACCCCGGCTACTACAACCTGTTCGGGTTGTTGAAGTTGCACGGCATCAACGTCGTCGGTATTCCACGCACGGCGTCCGGTCCCGACATCGACGTGCTGCAAGCCGAGCTCAAGCGCCATCGGCCGCGCGCGGTGTTCGTCAACACGGTGTTTCACAACCCGACGGGCACCGTCGTGGCGCCGTCGGTGGCGTTCCGTCTGCTGCAGCTTGCTCACGAATACGACTTCACGATCGTCGAGGACGACATCTACGCCGATTATCAGGACGACACCACCGATCGCCTCGCTACGCTCGATCAGCTCGAGCGCGTCGTCTATATCGGCGGGTTGTCGAAGACGCTGTCATCTTCGCTGCGGATCGGCTTCGTCGCTGCGAGCCGCCAGATCATCAAGGATCTCGGCGACATCAAGTTGCTGACGAGCATCAGCGGGTCGCCTTTCGCCGAAGCGGTCGCACTCGCGATGCTCGAGCGCGGGGCCTACCGCAAGTTCCTCGAGCGGCTGCGCCGACGCGTATCCGACGCGCTCGGCGCGACGACGCGCTCGCTCGAAGCACACGGCTGGCAACTCTTTGCACCGCCTGTCGGCGGCAAGTTCATATGGGCGCGCGTGCCGCATATCGACGATCCGCAGCAACTGATCGATTGCGCAGCCACATGCGAAGTGACGATTGCACCGGGCAGCTACTTCCGTCCGCATGGCGAGCCGAGCCCCTGGATTCGAATCAATGCGGCCTACGCGCAGGACCGCCGCGCACAAGCGTTCTTCGAGCGGGCACCGCGAATCGAATCGATCGGCAATACGGCGGACATGCGCGAGGACGCGTTGTCGTCCATCGGTTGATCTCGAGCGGCTTACGCCCGTTCCCTTCCACAGGGGCCGGCCTACATCGGCACCCCGGTGCGGCCTGCGCGCGCGCCGCAACGGGGCGGCAGCACCAGCATTGTGCAGCGGCCCTGCCGCGTATTCGCGCCGTCATCCGCATCACAGCGCACTCGCGTGAAGGTTTGACATCTCGCATAAATCTTGCTGTCGTATGCTGTACAGTTCGTAATAAGTACCGAGCGGCGCACCGACGAAGGCGCCTCACGGCGCCGTTTTTATTCCTGTCGGATTTCCAATGAGCATGGTCGATCTCGATCCCCCCGGCTTTCAGCCGCCGCGTCCCGTTGCGGACGACGCGGGTAGCCGCCGCACCGTCGTCTACGGCGGCTATACCGTGTTCAGCGTCTTTCAGCCGGTGTTCTCGGTATCGCACCGTCGCGCGATCGGCTATCACGCCTCGCTGCGCGCGCACGACGAACACGGCGCACAGGCGCCCTCGCGCGACGTCTTCGCGCAGGCGGCGCGACGCGGCGATCTGCTCGAGCTCGGGCGGCTGGCCGAATCGCTACATCTAGGCAATTTCAGTGCAATCGACGGTCATGACGAATGGCTGTTCCTGAGCCTGCATCCCGCCGCGCTGATGGATACGAGCTACGGCGATGCCTTGCTCGCGAATCTCAAGACGCTGGGCTTGCCGCCGCAGCGCGTCGTATTGGAAGTGCCGGAGCAAGCCGGTGGCGAAACGAGCCGCTTCGCCGAGATCGTCGACAGTCTGCGCAAGTCGGGCTTTCTGATCGCGCTCGGCGGCTTCGGCGCCAAACATTCGAATATCGACCGCGTCTGGCATCTGCATCCGGACATCGTCTCGCTCGATCGCGGCATTCTCGCGCAGGCCAGTGAGCACTCACATTTCGAACGCGTCCTGCCGCAACTCGTCTCGCTGCTGCATGAATCGGGACAGCTCGTGCTGATGGGCGGCCTCACCACCGAGCGCGACGCGTTGATCGCGCTCGAGTGCAATGTGGACTTCGTGCAAGGCAGTTATTTCGCCGAGCCGAGTGTCGAGCCGGTCCAACCGCGTGCGGCTGCGGGGCTCATGGACGCGCTTTCGGCCGCGCTGCGCAAACGCGTGGCGGCCCGCGAACGTGCTCAAGCCGAACGTCTCGCACCGTATGTTCAATCGCTCGAGCAGGCGTGCGCGCGTTTCGTGAAGGGCACGCCTGTCGACACTGCGTGCGAGGCGCTGCTCGCGCTGCATGACACAGCGCGCTGTTTCTTGCTCGATGCCGACGGCAGGCAAATTGGCGACAACATCGTGCCACCGGGGCGCGTCGTCTCCCGGCGTGCCAAGCGGTTCAGCCCGTTGCTGCATTCGGAAGGCGCGAGCTGGGCGCATCGTCCGTACTTCACCGAGGCCGTGCGCGCGCCCGGACCCGTGCATGTCACCGCGCCGTATCTGTCGCTGAACGAGGCGCACCTGTGCGTGACCGCGTCAATCGCGGCTAAAACCGCGCAGGGGCTGCAGGTGCTTTGCGTCGATATCGATTGGGAAGCGAATTCGCGACGGCGCTGAGGGTTTGCGAGCGGGCGCAACTTCGCGGACATCCCTGAGCGGGATTGCGCCTGACGCCTGGCGCATACCTGGCTCTGCTTTTCAGCCCTTACGCCGCGCACCGCACTGTCGTCGACTGCGCGCCCGCGATTCGCCTAAGCATCTGCTTGATCGCATGCGAGCCGAAGCGGCCGTTGAGCGCTTCAACCTCCGCCCCGCCCATCTTCAGCGTGACTGAGACCAGCGCGTAACCCGAGCTTGCGCGTAGCAGCTTCAAGCGCAGCACGCCAACCACCTCGCAATCCTGCACCAGCGCGAGCGCTGCTCCGCAATCGCGTGGCAGCGCGTGGAGCTCAAGCGCGGTGAATCCGGCGCATGTCATAGGATCTTCCGCAAGAGACCCGGCGCTCACCGAAGCGCGCCGCGAAACGACGCTGTCCGCAGCAGCCACCGGCACCTCGCGCTCGGTCAAAAGCCGCATGGCGCCCGCCCCATCCGCGCGATGAATGATCTCGAGCAACCGTGCGGCATCCTCCATGCGAGACGCTTGAGCACCCCTATCTCGCCGCGAGCGGTCTGCCCCGCTTTCGTGCTCGTCCGTCAAACGCCGACGCGCACGATGCGCCAATTGCCGGCAATGCGCGGGCGTCTTGCCGACGACCTCGGCAATCTGCGCGTAGTCGCAATCAAACGCCTCATGCAGCACGAATGCCGCACGCTCGTCGGCCGAAAGCCGCTCGAACAACAGCTTGACGGCCTCCGATACCGTCGATGCATGGAGCGCCTCGTCCTCGGCCGATGGAGCCTGTTCGTCCAGCCAAGGCTGCGTCAGTTCGCTTGCGCGCGCCGCTTGCTCCGATTGCAAGCGCCGAATCCGATCGATGGCCAGTCGCGTCGTCACGGTCGTCAACCAGGCGAGCGGCGTGTGCAGCTCGCCCGAAGCCGCGGCATGCCATTTCAGCCATGCGTCCTGCACCACGTCCTCGGCTTCGGCCCGGCTGCCCAACATGCGATAGGCGATCGATATGAGCCGCGCGCGGGCGGCTTCGAAACCCGCTGTCTTGTGTATTTCTTCTTGCGTCATTGAATGGGCTCCTGCAGTCGGGCTTGCGGCGCTGCACGCGCCTCATCGTGTTGACGTTCGAGCACTCGCCGATGTTACGCGCTTCGCAATATTTTTTGTTTTCTGCGCTTGTGCAGCCAATGACGGCGCTTGCCGTCACATCGGCGGCGATCCAAGCGTCATGACAGCAAGGGCCGCTTGCGAGTATTCTCGAACAACGGCCATCGTCGATTCCACGCGAGGAGCACGTATGCCTTTCCATCCCCAAAGCCAGCTCGTCCCAACCGTTATCGAACAAACGGGTCGGGGCGAGCGCGCGTACGACATCTACTCGCGGCTACTGCGCGAGCGCATCGTCTTTCTCGTCGGCCCAGTCACCGATCAAACGGCAAGCCTCATCGTCGCCCAAATGCTGTTTTTGGAATCGGAGAACCCCGATAAGGACATCTTCTTTTATATCAACTCGCCGGGCGGGTCGGTCTACGATGGGCTCGCGATCTACGACACCATGCAATTCATCAAGCCGCAGGTTTCCACACTCTGCACGGGATTCGCAGCGAGCATGGGAACGTTCCTGCTGGCCGCTGGCGCCAAAGGCAAGCGCTTCGCGCTGCCGAACGCCCGCATCATGATTCATCAGCCGTCAGGCGGCAGTCAGGGCACCGCGGCCGACATCGAGATCCAAGCCAAGGAAGTGCTGTTTCTGCGTGAACGGCTCAACCAGGTGCTTGCTGAAAGGACGGGCCAATCAGTCGAACAGATCGCGAAAGATACGGATCGCGATAACTTTATGTCTGCAGCCGCGGCGAAGGACTATGGGCTTGTCGATGACGTGTTGACCGACCGCGTTACGCTCGCCGATGTCGCACGGCGCACGTCGCTCTGACGCCGCGCACTCGGCCGTGTGGGCAAAGCAGCCGCCTCGCCGGGCACTTCGAAATCGAGCCAGGCTTGGCCGCTGAAAAACAAAACCCTCGCGCGCGGCGAGGGTCTTTGTGGAGGCCGGGCGCTGCGTATGAGCGCCCGGACCTTTCGCACACTCTGACTCAGGCGAAATTCTTCGCTGCAAAATCCCAGTTCGCGATATTCCAGAATGCTTCGACGAACTTCGGACGGGCATTGCGGTAGTCGATGTAGTACGCGTGTTCCCAAACGTCGATCGTCAGCAGCGGTTTGGCGTCCGTCGTCAACGGCGTAGCGGCGTTGCTCGTCGAAACGATGTCGAGCGAACCGTCAGCCTTCTTCACGAGCCACGTCCAGCCCGAACCGAAGTTGCCGACCGCTGCCTTCGAGAACGCTTCCTTGAACGCGTCGTACGAACCCCACTTGGCGTTGATCGCGTCGCCCAGCGCGCCGCTCGGCGCACCGCCGCCTTGCGGCTTCAGGCTATTCCAGAAAAACGTGTGATTCCAGATTTGCGCCGCGTTGTTGAACACGCCGCCCGACGCCTTCTTGACGATCTCTTCGAGCTGCAGGTTTTCGAACTCGGTGCCCTTGATCAGGTTGTTCAGGTTCGTGACGTAGGCTTGATGGTGCTTGCCGTAGTGGTACTCGAGCGTTTCTTCCGACATATGCGGAGCGAGAGCGTTCTTCGCGTACGGCAGCGGCGGGAGCGTATGTTCCATGGTGCTGATCCTTCTGTGTTATGGGGATGTAGGCGGCTAACGCTGTAGAACACTGGATTGTAGGCGACTTGGAATAACCCCGCAAACGAGCGGCCTTTATGCGCAGCATTGACCGCGGTGCGCCGCAATTGGCGTAAAAAATGCTGTAGCCGCGGATTGCCGTGCACCCTGGCCTCGCGCCACTACCCTCCGATCAAAACCCATCGGTCAAGCGCGACTGGACATCCTTGAGCGTCACGTCGGCCGAGCCCTCGGCCACGTGAACTGTAAGCCGCTTGTCGCGTTTGAGCGTTGCCGGCGAGCGCACGGCCCGGCCCGTTTGCGCGTCGATGAGCGCCGCGTAGCCGCGTTCGAGCGTCCGCTGCGGGCTCAACACGTCGAGCCGCGCCGCCAGCGCCGCAACCTTCGAAGCGCGGCGCTCCTCCTGCCGCTCGAACGCAGCGTCGAGCCGCCGCCCGAGCCCGACCACCGACGAGCGCGCCGCCGTCAGATCGGGACGCCAACGTTGCCAGCGCAAGCGCACGAGCGCGAAGCGCGCCTGCGCATCGCGCAACGGGCGCGCCCCCGCCGATGCGAGCCTCGCCTGCAACTGCTGCAAATGCACACGCTGTCTGCGCAAGCGCTCGGCGGGACTCACGAGCCGACGCGCCAGCCAGTCGAGCTGCTGCGCCCGCCGCTCCATGTGCCGGCCGAATCCGCGCGCGAGCGCGGCCGTGCGGTGATCGAGTTCGCGCAGCAGCATCGTGCGCTGCGGGCTCACAAGCTCGGCAGCGCCCGTCGGCGTAGGTGCGCGCACGTCGGCCGCGAAATCGGCAATCGTAAAGTCGGTTTCGTGGCCAACACCGCTCACGATCGGCAATTCACTCGAAGCGATCGCACGCGCGAGCCCCTCTTCGTTGAACGACCAGAGGTCTTCGATCGAGCCTCCGCCGCGGCAGACGATCAATACGTCCACCTCGCGGCGCGCGTTCGCCGTGGCGACCATGGCCGCGAGCTTTTCGCCCGCACCCGCACCTTGTACGGGCGCCGGATAGACGATCACGGGGATATGCGGCGCGCGGCGCGAGAGCGTGGTCAGGACATCGCGCAACGCGGCCGCCTGCAACGACGTCACGATGCCGATGGCATGCGGATGCGTCGGCAAAGGCCGTTTTCGCTCCGGTGCGAACAGGCCCTCCGCCTCGAGCTGCGCTTTGAGCCGCAAGAACATCTCGTAAAGACGGCCCGTCCCGGTGCGGCGCACGGCCTCGACGTTCAACTGCAGTTCGCCGCGCGGCTCGTACATCGTCACGAGCGCGCGCACCTCGATTTTGTCGCCTTCGCGCGGCGTGAATTCGGCGTACTGCGCGCGCCCGCGGAACATGACGCAGCGCATTTGCGCTTGCGCATCCTTGATCGAAAAGTACCAATGGCCGCTGGCGGCCCGCGTGAAGTTCGAGACTTCGCCGGCGACCCAAACGAGCGGAAACGACCGCTCGAGCATCGTCCCGATCGCGCGATTGAGCACAGACACCGGGACGGCCACGTCGGCCTCGAACGAAGCGGACCCGGATGTCGTTGCGGCGCCACCGGGCGGGAATGGAGAACGGGATTGCATGGGGAACCTTGGTTTTGGCCGCTGAGACGATAGACCGGCGCGCGGCCGCCGTCCAGTGCCCGCACTGCAGCATGCAAGGTTTCCCACATAGGGGGGCGCTGCCACCGGCGGCGTCAACTGACGAATGGAACCGCGGAAAGCGGCAAACTGACGTTACAAACTACTGATTTATAAGGAAATTTTTTTCGTAGGACTTTAGCGGCGGCCGATAGGAAGCTTGATTTATCGACGTTTCCGGCCACCAGGGTCGAAGTTTTTCACAGAGTTATCCACAGGGCATCTGCCACTCGATGGTGGACGACCCGCTGATTGCCAGCTTGCAGGGCGCTCGCTGGCCACGCTACAGTGCCGGCTCTGTTCCACCACGGTCCTACGACCCGCCCAACCCCACCACCATGGATCGCTTCGCCGACCGCATCAAAGCCCGCGCGCAAGCCTATGTGACTCGCGAATGGCAACGCCGCGGCGCATTCGCCTGGGCCCTGACGCCCGCTGCCGCGCTGTTCGGCGCCATCGCCGCCTTTCGGCGCGCGACCTTCGCCCTCGGCTGGCGCGAGCGCGTGGACGTGGGCGTGCCAGTCGTCGTGGTCGGCAATGTGACCGTAGGCGGCACGGGCAAGACGCCGACCGTCATCGCGCTCGTGGATGCGCTGCGCGCCGCCGGCTTTACGCCCGGCGTGGTTTCGCGCGGCTATGGGTCGAAGGCGGGCGAACCGCGCCCGGTCACGTCGGCCTCTTCGCCGGCGCAGGTCGGCGACGAACCGGTGCTGATCGCCCGGCGCACGAGCGTGCCGGTGTGGGTATGCGCCGATCGCGTCGCGTGCGCCAAGGCACTGCGCGCGGCGCATGACGATGTCGACGTCATCGTCAGCGACGACGGGCTGCAGCATTACCGGCTTGCGCGCGCAGTCGAGCTCGTCGTCTTCGATCAACGCCTGGGCGGCAACGGTTTTCTGCTGCCCGCCGGCCCTCTGCGGGAGCCGCTCTCGCGACATCGCGACGCCACGCTGATCAACAATCCGTTCGAGCGCGCGCTGCCGCCGTGGCCCGACACGTTCGCACTGACGCTCGCGCCGGGCGACGCATGGCATCTGGGCGATCCGAGTCTGCGTCGGCCGTTGGCCCAATTCATCGGAGCGCGCATGCTGGCCGCGGCCGGCATTGGGGCACCGGAGCGCTTTTTTGCGACGCTGCGCGCGGCCGGGCTGGCGCCCGCCACACGTCCGCTACCGGACCACTACGCGTTTCGCGACAACCCGTTCGTCAACGAACCGGTCGACGCAATCCTGGTGACCGAGAAGGATGCAGTAAAATTGAGCGCTTGGCGTGACGCTCGGATCTGGGTCGTACCGGTCGAAGCCACGCTCCCCGCTCGCCTCATCGCCTTGGTTGTGGAGAAACTCCGTGGACGCTCGCCTGCTTGAAATTCTCGTTTGCCCGATCTGCAAGGGTCCGCTCACCTACGATCGCGCGCAGCAAGAACTCATCTGCCAAGCCGACAAGCTGGCTTATCCGATTCGTGACGGCATCCCCGTCATGCTGGTCGACGAGGCGCGCCAGACCGTCGAAGGCACACCGGTCGAGCCGCTCGACCCAGCGGGCGGCGCCTGAGGTACCGCTGAAGGCGCCTTCCAGGACGCCGCTCGACGTGCCGCGTCTGGGCCCGCCCGAATTGACTGACGTACCCCGCGCAACACGAATTCATCCTGCCTGGCCCATTACCCGATGACTGTCTCCGCCCGCCTAGACGCACCGCCTTTCGTCGCCGTCGTTCCCGCGCGTCTCGCCTCGACCCGCCTGCCTGAGAAGCCGCTCGCCGACATCGCCGGCAAACCGATGGTTGTGCGCGTGGCGCAGCGCGCGCTGCAGGCCGGGGCGCAACGGGTGCTGATTGCGACCGACGATGAGCGCGTGCTGCAGGCGGCCCAGGCGCACGGGGTGGAGGCGCTGCTCACGCGCGCCGATCACCCGTCGGGCACCGACCGTCTCGCGGAAGTCGCCGCGCGCCTGAACCTGGCCGACGATACGATCGTGGTGAATGTGCAAGGCGACGAGCCGCTGATCGATCCTGCGCTCGTGCGCGACGTTGCGTCGCACCTTGCAGCCAACCCGGACTGCGCGATCGCAACGGCCGCGCATCCGATCGTCGATCCATCCGACGTTTTCAATCCGAACGTCGTCAAGGTCGTGCTCGATGCGCGCGGGGTTGCGTTGTACTTCTCTCGCGCGCCGATTCCCTGGCTGCGCGACGCCTATCAACCGCACGCCGGTGCGCAAACGATCGAGCTCGCCGCCATGCCGGCGCCGCCCGCCGATACGGTGTTCCGGCACATCGGCCTGTACGCTTATCGCGCGCGCTTCCTGCGTACTTATCCGACGCTCGCCCAGGCGCCGATCGAACAAGCCGAGATGCTCGAGCAACTGCGGGCGATGTGGCATGGCGAGCGCATCGCCGTGCGCGTGACGCATGAGGCACCGGCGCCCGGCGTCGATACGCTTGCCGATCTCGAGCGCGTGCGCGCACTTTTCCTGTCGAATCCCTGACGTTGTTTTTCCTGTCAAAGCCCTAACGCGTGGCATAATCAGGGCCGATTGCGCGAGCAGCATTCGCACTATTCGCTTCCGATTCCCGTTCGCCCCCCATGCCGCCCGAGTGCGGCTTGCGTGTCGTCCAGCACGATGCGGCAAGCCCGACGTGCGGCCGACGCACGTTTGCGTCCTTGCCGGCAACGCCACGCGTCGAAGCGTATTGCGCCAGGCATCTTGCGTTTGCTTTTCGCGCCGCAGCATTTACACACAATTCGGAGAAAGAGCATGCGTTTGATCCTGTTGGGCGCGCCGGGCGCCGGCAAGGGTACCCAGGCTAACTACATCAAAGAACAATTCGGAATCCCGCAGATTTCGACCGGCGACATGCTGCGCGCCGCGGTCAAGGCAGGCTCGCCGCTCGGCGTGGAAGCGAAGCGGTATATGGACGCGGGCGAGCTCGTGCCCGACGCGCTCATCATCAATCTCGTCAAAGAACGCCTGCTCGAAGCCGATTGCAGGAACGGCTATCTGTTCGACGGTTTCCCCCGCACGCTGCCGCAGGCCGAAGCCATGAAGGAAGCCGGCGTCGCGATCGACTATGTGCTCGAGATCGACGTCCCTTTCGACGAAATCATCGTTCGCATGAGTGGTCGCCGCACGCACCCGGCATCGGGGCGCACCTATCACGTCAGGTTCAATCCGCCGAAGATCGAAGGCAAGGACGACGTCACGGGCGAGCCGCTGGTTCAGCGCGAGGACGACAAGGAAGAGACCGTGAAGAAGCGCCTCGACGTGTATGTCGCGCAGACCAAGCCGCTCATCGACTACTACCAGCAATGGGCGCAGCGCGGCGTCGAAAACGGTCTCAGCGCGCCGCAATATCGCCGCATTTCGGGCCTCGGCAGCGTCGACGAAATCCGTCAGCGAGTCTTCGAAGCGCTGAAGTAGCGCAGTTGCCCCTCACGCGTGAGCCCTGGCGGCTCACGTTCGCGGCTCGCGTATCCACACGCCGTTCAGCGCCATGCCGAGCGGCGTTTTTCATGCGCGGCTCCTTTTTCTTCGCCATCGTGACCGGCAGATGACCTCGCAACACAGGCCCGCGAGCGATTACAATCGGCGGCGGCCTGCGCGCCAACCGGTCACGAGCCGCGCGGACGCTGGGATGCATTCTCTTTTGAACACGTAAGGAGCAGCAGCATGGAGATTCGCGGCAACGCATTTTTGGTCACCGGCGGCGCGTCCGGTCTTGGCGCGGCAACGGCGCGCCTGTTCGCCGAAAATGGCGGCAAGGTGGTGATCGCCGATTTGAATGAAGATTCGGGCACCGCGCTCGCCGCCGAGCTGGGTGGCGTCTTCGTCAAATGCGACGTCAGCCGCGAGGCCGATGCACTGCAGGCCGTCGAGGCGGCAACGCGACTTGGCCCGCTCGTCGGGCTCGTCAACTGCGCAGGCGTCGCACCGGCAATCAAGACGGTCGGCAAGGACGGCCCGCACCCGCTCGACAAATTCCAGCGCACGATCGAGATCAACCTGATCGGCACGTTCAATATGCTGCGGCTCGCGGCCTATGAAATGTCGAAGAACGCACCCAATGCGAACGGCGAGCGCGGCGTGATCGTCAATACGGCCTCTGTCGCCGCTTTCGACGGACAAATCGGCCAGGCCGCTTACGCCGCTTCGAAAAGCGGCGTCGCGGGTATGACCCTGCCCGTTGCGCGCGATCTTTCGCGCAATGCGATTCGCGTGATGACGATCGCCCCCGGCATCTTCGAAACGCCAATGTTGCTGGGCATGCCGAAGGAAGTGCAGGATGCGCTCGGCGCAATGGTGCCGTTCCCGCCGCGACTGGGCAAGCCGAACGAGTACGCGATGCTCGTCAAGCAGATCTTCGACAATCCGATGCTCAACGGCGAAGTCATCCGCTTGGACGGCGCGATTCGGATGCAACCGAAGTAATCGCCGCAACCGATCGATCGGTTGCTCGAGAAGCAAACGCCCGCCCGGCGCAGATACAAACACACCGGACGGGCGCTTTCTTCACCTTCTACGGTCCTGCGTCGTTCGTCCCGCCTGCTGATCGTGGTCGCCCCCTCACGCGGCGCGAACCTCAATTGCCGTGATCGGTACGCTGACGCAGTTCGTTCAATTGCGACTCGACTGCAGTCGCGTCTTCGGCATCGGGCCGATCGCCAAGGTAACGTTCGAGATCTTCGAGCGCCGGCCGCAGGTAGTCGAGCCGCGCGTAGGCGAATCCGCGATCGCGCACTTCCTCCAGATTCTCCGGCAGCAGCACGACGAGCCGCTGCTGCACTGCGAGCAGCCGTTGCCAGCGCTCCGTCTGCAGGTAGACCGCTTTCAGATTGCGCAGCATGCGCGCGACGATCTCGCGCGGCGTGGCCGGCTGCAACAACATGCGCAGCGCGCTGCCGATCGACTGCTCGGTATGCGAAATGTACGGCTCGAGCATGTCGACCATCTGTGCTTCGGACAGCGACTGGCCTGTCGTCGGATCGAGCATGACGTCGCCTTCGGGCAGCGTCACGCGCAACAGAAAGTGTCCCGGGAACGAGACGCCCTTGACCGGTACGCCGATCTGTTCGCCCAACTCCAGGTACAGCACCGCCAGCGAAATCGGAATGCCGCGTCGGCGCTTGAGCACCACGTTCAGATGGCTGTTGTCGGGGTCGTAGTAATCGTTCAGATTGCCGGCGAAGCCCAACTCGCGGAAAAAAAATCGGTTCAGCGTGCCGATTCTTTCGGTGAGATCGGCAGCCTCGGGCAAGCGACGCTTCAAGCGCAGCGCAAGTTCGTCGAGTTCGCCCAGCACCGCTTCGAGGTCGAGATCGGGGTAAGCGTCCTGGGCGAGCGAGATCGCTGTCTCGGTCAGAGGCAGGCTATCGTCGTCGGCAACAAGGGTCGCGAAATAATCGAGAACGGATGTCATGGCGGTCACTTGGCACGCCTTCTGAAGTACGCGTATTTGAAGCCCATCAGCCAAAGCATACTGAAATATAGCGCGGCAAACAGAACGATACAGGCTCCGAGCAAGGCGATGCGCGCGATGGGGCGCGCCCGAAGCCCAACCCAGTCGAAACTGATCGAGCTCCAGTGCATGGCGCCTGCAAGCAGCAATGCCGCGCCCACCAGTTGCACGAAAAAGCGCAACCACCCGCTCGACGGAGTATAGATCCCTCGCCGACGCAATCCGATGAATAACAATGCCGCGTTGACGCAAGCGCCGAGCCCGACGCTCAGCGTCAGCCCCGCATGCGCGAATACGGGCACGAAGGCGTAGTTCGACAACTGCGTGACGACGAGCACGGCGATACCGATCTTCACGGGCGTCTTGATGTCCTGTTTGGCGTAGAAGCCCGGCGCCAGGATTTTGATCAGGATCAGACCGATGAGCCCGACGCCGTACGCCGCCAGCGCCCGCGCAACCATGGCGACCGAATGTGCGTCGAAGCGGCCGTAGTCGAATAGCCCGGCCGTAAGCGGCACGGCGAAAAAGAACAGCGCGAGCGCGCTCGGCACGGCGAGCAGGAATGTGACTCGCAGGCCCCAATCGAGCAGGGCCGAATATTCGTGCGGATCTTCATCGGCGTGCGCCTTGGCCAGACTGGGCAGCAGGATCGTACCGAGCGCGACACCGAGCAAGGCCGTCGGAAACTCCATGAGCCGATCTGCGTAATAGATCCACGAAACGGCGCCCGGCCCGAGACGCGAGGCGATGTTCGTATTGATGATGAGGCTCAGCTGCGCCACCGAAACGGCGAACGTGGCGGGCACCATCTTGACGAGCACGCGCTTGACGCCGCGATGCGCAAGTGCCGCGACGGGATTCAGCCCGATGTGCGGCGCCATGTCGATCTTTTTCAGCGCCGGCAATTGCACGAGGAATTGCAGCACGCCGCCGACGATCACGGCCCATGCGAGCGCGAATACGGGTACCTTCATGTGCGGCGCGACGAATGCGGCCGCAATGATGAAGACGATATTGAGCAGGACCGGCGCGAACGCGGGCAGCGAAAAGCTCCCGTACGTGTTCAGCACGCCCGAGGCGAGCGTCGTCAGCGAAATGAAAATGATGTAGGGGAACATGATCCGCGTCATCGACGCGGCGAGCGCGAACGCCTGGCCGTCGGCACGCAACCCCGAGGCGACGACGTAGACGACCCAGGACGCGCCAAGCGCCCCCAGCACGGAAATGGCGGCGAGCGCCCAGGCAAGCACGGTCGACATCGCATCGACGAGCGCTTTGGTGGCATCGTGCCCCTGCTGATTCTTGAACTCGGCAAGGATCGGCACGAACGCCTGCGAAAACGCCCCTTCGGCGGACAAACGCCGCAGCAGGTTCGGAATACGGAAAGCGACGTAGAAAGCGTCGGTGTATTGGCTGGCGCCGAACGCACGGGCGATCAGCGTCTCGCGGGCCAGTCCGGTCACGCGCGACAGCAGCGTGAAGCCGCTGACCGTCAGCAGGGCTCGGAATAGATTCATGGGGCGCTAATTATACGGGCACCGACGGCACGGCCGAACGGCAATTCCGGCGTTTCGACCGCATGGGCGGCAACAGGTTGCAGCCGGACCGGCTGCAGTCGAACCGGTTCGGCCGGATTCCTGTTGAACTTGCCATGTGCCTGATTTTGTTGCTATACTCGCGCGTTTCGAGGCTCTACCTCGAGTTCGGTCTCGGCCGCTTGTCGGCTTTTTCTTGTTTTCTGCCGGCCCCGGTGGCGGTCGAACAGGGTCAAACGGGATCGAAAATGCGCGAAAGCCGCAAGCACGCTTCGCCGAAGTTTTTACACTTCTGGGCAATCGCTTCCAGACGTATGGACCAAAAAACGGCACTCGATTGGCCTTCCGGCCGGGCGCCGAAACAGTACAGGACAAGGAACTCTCATGGCTAACTCCGCACAAGCACGCAAGCGCGCCCGTCAGGCCGCGAAGGCGAACTCGCACAACTCGGCACTGCGCTCGAAGTACCGCACGGCGGTCAAGGCTGTCCGCAAGGCAATCGAAGCCGGCGACCAAGCCAAGGCAGCGGAAGTTTTCCGCGCATCGTCGAAGACGCTCGACATCATCGCCGACAAGAAGATCGTGCATAAGAACAAGGCCGCTCGCCATAAGAGCCGCCTGGCCGCAGCCATCAAGGGTCTGCAAGCCGCTGCTGCATAATAAGTCTCAGTTGACCCGGTTGATCGGTTGACCGCAGCAGGTACGAACCGCCGAGGCGCGCAACGCCTCGCCGCTCACAAGCGGAGTGGCCGATAGGCGAATTCGCCGGCCGCGTCACCGGCTCGTGCTGCCCGGCAACAAAAAAGCCCGCAATTCAGCGATGAACTTGCGGGCTTTTTTGCGCCTGAACTTTGGCCTGAACTCATCAGGCTATGATCGGAACTGCGATTGCGGGATCCGCGCTATCCCGAGTTGATCGTGGGGCGAGCCGCGAGAGCGCGAGCCGATACCGCCCTACTTCCGCTTGGATGCGCCGTGATCGTCGGGCAACTCGCACGCCTCGGTGACGACGAGATCGTTGTCCTTCGCGAAGTTCATGACAAAGTCGAACGCCATCGGCTCGATGTCGCGCAGCCGCGAATCGAGAATGACACATTTGAGATCGCCGAGGAGGAGGGGCCGGACGTAGCGCGAATACTGCAGCCGCGCGTTCGGGCCTTGAGCGCCGGGGCCGAAGCAGGACATCACCCCTGCGAGGCGCTCGGACCAATCACTGGGCCGGAATTTCTTCCCGCTCTTCGTGATGCCTTGAATGAAGTATTCGGTGTGGGGTGCTTCGGCCATGTAAGAAACCCATGAAACGTGCCCGAAGCCTGCCCGCCGGGCTTGGGAAAACTCGTCGATTATACCACCGCGCGGCGGTTTTGCCGCACTGCACACAAACGGGGCAGACCCGCCGGCCGGGCAGCGCGCGGCTCGTCAAACGCCCGAAAATCCTTTATGCTGCCTTGAGTTACCACATCCGACGGCGGCGCCGTCCGGTGCCGGCGCACCGGGTGAAGCCCGCCGTATTTGTTTTATGGCCGCCAAACAAATCCGTCACTACCTGCAGTTCAACGACTTCTCCCGGGACGACTACGAGTACGTGCTAGAGCGTGCCCGCATCCTGAAACGCAAGTTCAAGAACTACGAGACGTACCATCCGCTGCACGATCGCACGCTCGCGATGATTTTCGAGAAGAACTCGACGCGCACGCGCCTTTCGTTCGAAGCCGGCATCTTCCAGCTCGGGGGCCATGCCGTGTTCATGAGCACGCGCGATACCCAACTCGGCCGCGGCGAGCCGATCGAAGACGCCGCCCAGGTGATCTCGCGCATGACGGACATCATCATGATCCGCACGTTCGGCCAAGACATCTTGCGCCGCTTCGCGGAAAACTCACGCGTGCCCGTGATCAACGGCCTCACCAACGAGTACCATCCGTGCCAGGTGCTCGCCGATATCTTCACGTTCTACGAACATCGGGGCCCGATCGCCGGCAAGACGGTCGCTTGGGTTGGCGACGCCAACAATATGCTCTACACGTGGATCGAAGCAGCCCAGATTCTGGGTTTCAAGCTGCGCATTTCCACGCCGGCCGGTTACAAGCTCGACCCGGCGCTTGTCGCTCAAGAGAGCAGGCCGTTCTTCGAGGAATTCGAAGATCCGAACGAAGCCTGCGTCGGCGCCGATCTGGTCACGACCGACGTCTGGACCAGCATGGGCTTCGAAGACGAAAACGAGGCGCGCAAAGCCGCGTTCGCCGATTGGTGCGTCGATGCCGAAATGATGGCGCGCGCTCAGCCGGACGCGCTTTTCATGCACTGCCTGCCCGCGCATCGCGGCGAGGAAGTCACCGCCGAAGTGATCGATGGGCCGCAAAGCGTCGTTTGGGACGAAGCCGAGAACCGGCTGCATGTTCAGAAGGCGCTGATGGAATACCTGCTGCTCGGCAAGCTCAATCATTGACGGACCAGGCGGCCCACGCCCCGATCGGCGCATCTTCGTCGAAAGGGGGCGGCCGCCGGCAAGCAGGCGTACCCACGACGATGTCTGTCCGGGGTCTGCGCCAGTTCCTCAGCCCCCGTTAAATCACCACGGGTTCCGGCTCGAGTTCGACGCCAAAGCGCGCGCGCACATCCTCCTGGATTGCCTGGGCGAGCGCCAGCACTTGCGCCCCCGTCGCGCCACCGTGGTTCACGAGCACGAGCGCCTGCCGCTCATGGACACCTGCTCCACCCATCACTCTGCCCTTCCAGCCGCATCGATCGATGAGCCAGCCGGCCGCCAGTTTGACGCGACCGTCCGGCTGTCGATACGAGACGATCTGGGGCTCGCGCGCGTGCAATGCGTCGAACGTCTGTGCATCGACGACGGGATTCTTGAAAAAGCTGCCGGCATTGCCGACGACGGCCGGATCGGGCAGTTTGGCGCGCCGCACGGCAACCACGGCATCGAAGATCGCCCGTGGCGACGGTCCCGCCCCGCTCGTTGCGAGCGCGCGCGCAACGTCCGCATACTCCGCGTGCGGCGTCCATGCCTTTGCCAGACGGAACGTCACTGACGTGATCGCAAACCGCCCGCGCCCTTCACGCTTGAAAAAGCTGTCGCGGTAGCCGAAGCCGCATTGCGCCGCATCGAATTCATGCATGTCGCCCGTCGCCAATTCAACCGCGCGCAGCGAGCCGAAGCGCTCGGCCAATTCGAGCCCGTATGCGCCGATGTTCTGCACGGGGGCCGCGCCGACCGTGCCGGGGATCAGCGCCAGGTTCTCGAGTCCCGGCAGCCCCTGCCCGAGCGTCCATGCAACGAATTCATGCCAGTTCTCTCCGGCCGCCGCTTCGACGTACCAGGCTTCGCTGTCTTCGCGTACGAGACGCTTGCCCGCGAGCGCGACGTGCATCACGACGCCCTCGAAGTCGCGCGTGAGGACGATATTGCTGCCGCCGCCGAGCACGAGATGCGGCAGCCCCGCGACGCGCGGGTCGCGCAATACGGCGGCGAACTGCTCAGGCGACTCGATTCGGCAAAACCAACGCGCACGCGCGTCGAAACCGAACGTGTTGCAGGCACGCAGCGAATAGTCGGACAGGAGAAGCGGTGTAGCGGCGGAAACGGACATCGGCGAATTGAGCACTTGCATGGAGTACCGGAGCAGACCCGGAGCAGACGTCGCACAATGCGATGCATCATGCGCTGCGGCGTTCGTCCGACGTTTTCTCGGGAGAAAGGCGTCGGTAAAATAGCGGTCGGTCGTGATTATAGCGAGTGCTTTGAGCGCCACCGGCCACGACAGCTCAGCGCTCGCGAGAAGCCATTGCTGCGGCCGTCGGCGCTCGAGCGCCGGCCGCCGCCCCGTACACAGTCTGGAGAAATGAATATGCCGTCGTTCGATGTCGTTTGCGAAGCCAACATGGTCGAAGTCAAGAATACGATCGAGCAATCCAACAAGGAAATCTCCACGCGCTTCGATTTCAAGGGATCGGATGCGCGCGTCGAACAGAAGGAACGCGAACTGACGATGTTCGCCGATGACGAATTCAAGCTGGGCCAGGTGAAGGATGTCCTGCTCTCGAAGATGGCCAAGCGCGGCGTCGACGTGCGCTTTCTCGATTACGGCAAGATCGAGAAAATCGGCGGCGACAAGGTCAAGCAGATCGTCACCATCAAGAAGGGCGTATCGGGCGATCTGGCCAAGAAGATCGTCAAGCTCGTGAAGGACAGCAAGATCAAGGTGCAGGCGAGCATTCAAGGCGACGCCGTGCGCGTGACGGGCGCCAAGCGCGACGATCTGCAAAGCGTCATCGCGATGCTGCGCAAAGAGGTGACCGACACGCCGCTCGATTTCAACAATTTCCGCGATTGACGCGATTTGACGCCCTCGACCTGATCGCCCCGGCAGCCGGCAATCGTCAATGCTTGCGCATCGGCGCCGCGCCGCCGTCGTGTTTGGCGCCCGGCTGCGCAGCCGCCTTCTTCTCGCCAATCCGGCTTTCGGTACCGGCGATGAGCTTGGTGATGTTGCCGCGGTGGCGCCAGACCAGCAGCGCGCTCATGGCAAACACCGCCCAGGCAATCCGATTGGCGCCGAACAGGAATACGTCGAACAGCGGTGCAAAAACGGCCGCGACGATCGCCGCGAACGAAGAATACCGAAAGAAAAACGCGATGATGAGCCAAGTGAGCGCCGTTGCGAGACCCAGCACGGGGTGAATCGCGAGCAGCACGCCGGCCGCCGTCGCCACGCCCTTGCCGCCCTTGAACTTGAAGAAAATCGGGTACAGATGCCCGAGAAACACGGCGATCGCCGCCAGCGCCACGGCCGTGTCGTCCAAGCCATAACGCGCGCCGAAGCGCGCGACGAGCCATACGGCCAGCCATCCCTTGAACGCATCGCCCAACAGCGTGAGGATGGCGGCGATCTTGTTGCCGCTGCGCAGAACATTGGTCGCGCCGGGGTTCTTCGATCCGTACGAACGTGGATCGGCCAAGCCCATGGCGGCGCTGACGATCACGGCGAACGAGATCGATCCGATCAGATAAGCGGCGACGGTGGCGATCAGCATTTGCATAAAGGCACTCTTTCAACTTGGCGGGCATAACCTGCGAAACGCGCAGGGCGGCTCATTTTACGCGGCTCGCGCGGCTCAGGGTTCAAGGCTCAGTCTACGCTCGCGCATTGCACAGGCTTCGCATCGAGCAATGCCGTCAGCACTGAGGGCGCCAGGCTGACCAGGTAGCCGCGCCGCCCACCGTTCAGGTAGATCGAATCGAGCTCGAGGATGGTCGATTCGACGTAGATGGGCATCGGCTTCTTCGTGCCGAACGGCGAAGTACCGCCGACGAGGTACCCGGAATGGCGATTGGCGACTTCGGGCTTGCACGGCTCCACGCGCTTCGCGCCGATCTGGCGGGCGAGGTTCTTCGTCGAGACGGTCCGGTCGCCATGCATGAGAACGATCAGCGGTTTGGCGTGCTCGTCCTCCATGACGAGCGTCTTGACGACCCGGTGCTCGTCGACGCCGAGTTGGCGTGCCGATTCGGTCGTGCCGCCGTGCTCGACATAGTCGTACGGGTGTTCACCGAAACTCACGTTGTGGCGCCGCAAGAACTGCGTGGCCGGGGTCTCCGAGACATGTTTGGTTTTGCTCATCGGCGCATTGTAAGCGCAACGGCCCCGTCATTTCACCTCGCGGCTCATGCCCGCGGCGCAGTCATCGGGCCAGGCGTCATCATCCGCGCGGGTGATGAATCGCATGCAAGGTCTTCAGGCGCTCGCGCGCGACGTGGGTGTAAATCTGCGTCGTCGAAATGTCGGCATGGCCCAGCAGCAATTGCACGACGCGCAAATCCGCGCCGTGATTGATGAGGTGCGTCGCGAACGCATGACGCAGTGTGTGCGGCGAAAGCGGCGTTTGGACATCCGCCGCGCGCGCATGTCGCTTGATGATGTTCCAGAACTGCTGGCGCGTCATGCCCTCGCCACGGGTCGTGACGAATAGCGCGTCGGCGGATCGCGCCCCCATCAGTGCCGGCCGCGCCTCCCGCAGGTAACGCGCGATCCAGCCGTGAGCCTCTTCGCCGAACGGCACGAGGCGCTCTTTCGAGCCTTTGCCCATGACGCGCACGACGCCATCGTTCAAACCGACTTCCACCGTCTTGAGCAGGACGAGTTCGCTCACGCGCAGGCCGCTCGCATACATCAGTTCGAGCATGGTGCGATCGCGCAGCCCGAGCGCGGTATCGACATCGGGTGCGGCCAGCAACGCTTCCACCTGCGCCTCGCTCAGGGTCGAAGGAAACCGCGGCGCCTGCTTGGCCGAGCGAATGCGCAGCGTCGGATCGGCGCTGACCCGGTGTTCGCGCAGCGCCCAGGCGTAGTAGCGGCGAAAAACGGACAGCCGGCGGTTTGCCGACGTGCTCTTGCCATCGCTGCGCGCCGCGAGATAGCCGTTGATATGCTCCTCGGCGGCCGCATCGATGCCGACGCCGTGCGCGCCCACGAGCCAATCGGCGAACAACCGCAAATCGCGTCCGTACGCGTCCAGCGTATTGCGCGCGAGACCATGCTCGAGCCAGAGCGCATCGCCGAAGGCGTCGATCGCGCCCGCATTGGCGGCCTGCAGCGCCAGGGTGGCCGCGTCGGCCGGCGGCTCGAGCGGCGGCCGCGACGCCAATGGCGAGGGCGCCTCGGGCACACCGCCCGACACCGCCTCGACGGGCGCGGACATGGGCTCGTTCGCGTCGCTCATAGTGCAAGCGCGAGTTGATTGCTTTCGTGCGCGAGCAGCCAGCGCTTGACGCGCGGGTAGAAGCCGTCTCCCGCGTGATGCGAGAAACCGCCGAGCCCGTTTGCCGCCACCACGCGATGGCAGGGGATCACGAGCGGAAACGGATTGTCGCCGCATGCCTGTCCGACTGCGCGCGGCACGCCGCCCACCTGCTGCGCGAGCGCGCCGTAGGTCAGCACGCTGCCGCGCGGGATCTCGCACATCGCCTGCCAGACGCGCCGCTGAAACGGCGTGCCGACATCGGCAAGCGGCAACTCGAATGGCGCGGCGGCGTTGGCGAGATAGCGCTCGATCTGGCGCGCCGCGCGCTCGGCGAGTGCCGAATCGGGCGCCATGACGCCGACCGAATCTTCGAGATAGACAATGGCGCGCACGCAGCCGGCAGCGGCGTCGACGCCAATCCCGACTTTGCCGAACGGCGCGCTCACGACGGCGTTGTACATCGGTTCTCTCCGGTGGCGGGCAATCATGTTGCGAGCATAGCCTACGCAGCCTGCAACGCCCACTGCACGTGCTCGCGCACTAACGACGAAGCATCGTCGGCCCGCGCCCGCAGCGCCGCGACGATCCGCGCTCTTTCATCGGCGGCCAGCGTCTCGGAATTGCGCAGCGCATTGCCCATCGCCACCGCCAGATTGCGCAGCCAGCGCTCATGGCCGATGCGTCGAATCGCACTGCCTTGCAGGCGTACGTCGAATTCTTCGGCGCTCCAGGCGAACAGATCGACGAGCCGCGCCCGATCGAGCCCATGCCGTACGTCGAAATCATCGACGGGCGCCGCTTGCGCGAACTTGTTCCACGGGCAGACGAGCTGACAGTCGTCGCAACCGTACACGCGGTTGCCGATCAGGGGACGCAGCGACTCGGGAATGCTGCCCTTCAACTCGATCGTCAGATAGGAAATGCAGCGGCGCGCATCGACACGATAGGGGCCGACGATCGCGCCCGTCGGGCAGACGTCGATACAGCGCGTGCAGTGCCCGCAGTGTGCGCCCTGCGCACGTGTCGCTGGCCCCGGCGCACTTCGCGCATCGGTCGGCAATGGGATGTCGACATAGATTTCGCCGAGGAAGAACAGCGAACCGGCGTCGCGTTCGAGCAGCAACGTGTGCTTTCCGCGCCAGCCGATCCCGGCCTTTTGCGCGAGCGCGACTTCGAGCACGGGGGCCGAATCGGTGAACACGCGATAGCCGTAAGCACCGACCTCGCGCTCGATGCGCTCGGCCAGTTGCTGCAGGCGTTGACGCATGACCTTGTGATAGTCGCGGCCGCGCGCGTAGATCGAGACGACCGCCGCCGATGGATCGGCAAGGCGCTCCCACTCGCGCGCACGCCAATCGCCCGCCTCCTTCCCCTCGCCGTGCGCCGCGGCTGACGGTGTGCTTTCAGCTTCGTTCCTTGCGAGCACCGAGGCGGGCATGTAGGCCATGCGGGCACTGATCACCCGTCGCGTGCCGGCCACAAGCTCCGCCGGCCGCGCGCGTTTGGCGCCATGTTTGGCCATATAATCCATTTCGCCGTGGCAGCCCGCCTCGAGCCACGCCGTGAGCGCCGCTTCGGCATCACTGAGGTCGGTATCGCTGATCCCGACTGCGCCGAAACCGAGTTCGCGGCCCCAGGTCTTGATGCGCTGCGCAAGCGCCGCCAATGCGGCGGCGTCGAGCTTGCCGGCAACGTCGGCGGCCGCATGTGACGGACCGACTTCGTCCGGCACGCGAGAATCCGTGGCGGCCTGTTGTGGACTTCGTTTCATCCCGCTATTTTACGAGAATGCCCGTCGTGCCCGATCCGTCGTCTTTTCCGCACGCGAACGTCCTTCTCGAGCGCCGCTTCACGCTCGATGATCTCGCGGCCACCGACGCGCTCGGCGAGCGGTTCGCCCACGCCATCGATTACGTGCGCGCGAAGCCGGGCTTTACCGGTCTGCACGTGCAGCTGCTTGGCGATCTCGGCGCCGGCAAAACGACGCTGGTGCGCGCGACGTTGGCGGGGCTCGGTCATAGCGGGCGCGTGCGCAGCCCAACGTATACGCTCGTCGAGCCGTACGCGCTCGCACGCGAAGGCGGCCCGCTCGAAGTCTTCCACTTCGATCTCTATCGTTTTGTCGACCCGGCCGAATGGGCCGACGCAGGGTTTCGCGAATACTTCGATTCCGGTGCGATCTGCCTCGTCGAATGGCCGCAAAAGGCCGGCACATTGCTGGGCAAACCCGATCTCGTCTTCGCACTCGATACGGTCGATGGCGAGCGGCGCCGGCTCGATGCTCACGCCTACAGCGAATCAGGAAAAGCATGTCTCGAAAGATGTTGATCAAGCCGTTCCAATCGATCGAATCGGCGGCGACGGCCACGCACAACTGGCGCCGTCGTCAGATGTTGCGAGCCGGCGCCTCGACGCTCGTGGTCGGGCTCGCCGCTTCGCTGGGGCTGCCGCGCGCAGCGTTCGCGAGTTCGGTGCTCGGCGTGCGCGTCTGGCCCGCGCGCGATTACACGCGCGTGACGATCGAATCGGATCAACCGTTGCAAACAACGCAGCAGTTGCTGCAAGGGCCCGATCGCCTCGTCGTCGACCTGGACGGACTCGATCTCGACCAGGCGCTGCGCGATCTTGTCTCGAAAATCACGCCGAACGATCCGCAAATCCGCGCGGTACGCGTCGGCCAGTTTCAGCAGCACGTCGTGCGGCTCGTGTTCGACCTGAAGGGGTCGGTGAAGCCGCAGGTATTCTCGCTGCCGCCAGTGGGCGCCTACCGCTATCGGCTCGTGCTCGATCTGTACCCGACCGTCGCCCCCGATCCGCTGATGGAACTGCTGGCGCAAACGGAGCGCAAAGAAAAGCGCCTGAACGAGAGCCAGCATAGCGAGGATGCCATGCAGCCTGCACCGGCGCCGCTCGCGGGGCCTGCCGCCCCGCCGCCCCCGCCGGCCGACAACAGCGATGCATTCTTCGAGCGCTATGCGCAAAACACGCCGCCCGGCGCACCGAACGCGAGCCCGGGCAACAGTGGCGCGCGCAAGCCCCGGAAGCCGTCATCGGCGCCGCCGACGCTCGCTCAGCGCAAGGCCGCGCCCGACAGCCGCGGCGGTGACGATGGGCTGGAGGACGGCGACACCTATGCGTTCACGGCGCCCAAGACCGGCAAGACGGTCCGCCTGCTGACCGTCGCCGTCGATCCGGGGCACGGCGGCGAAGATCCCGGCGCAATCGGCAGCGCCGGCACCTACGAGAAGCATGTCGCACTCGACATCGCGAAGAAATTGCGCGCGATGATCGACGCGCAGCCGAACATGCGGGCGATGATGACGCGCGACGCCGACTTCTTCGTGCCGCTCAACGTCCGCGTCCAGAAAGCGAGGCGTGTCGGCGCCGATCTGTTCGTCTCGATCCATGCAGACGCCTTCACCACGCCGCTGGCGCGCGGCTCCTCGGTATTCGCGCTGTCCGAGCACGGCGCGTCGAGCGCCGCGGCGCGCTGGATGGCGAATAAGGAGAACTCGTCCGATCTCATTGGCGGCATCAACGTCAAGACGGCAGACGAATCGGTGAACCGGGCGCTGTTCGACATGTCGACGACGGCCCAGATCCGCGACTCGCTGCGTTATGGCTCGTTCGTGCTGAAGGAGGTCGGGGAGATCAACAAGCTGCACAAGGGGTCGGTCGAACAAGCCGGCTTCGCCGTGCTCAAAGCGCCCGATATCCCGTCGATCCTCGTCGAAACCGCCTTCATCAGCAATCCGGAAGAAGAGACGCGCCTGAACGACGACGGCTATCGCACCGAGATGGCGAGCGCCATCCTGAAGGGGATCAAACGCTACTTCGCGGCCAATCCGCCGCTCGCCAAAAACCGCATGACGTAGCGCCGGCGGCGGCGGCGCTCACGCGCGGGCGGGTCGGCCCGGGCGAAGTACAATGGTGCGCCCTGGACCCCATGGAGCGCGCCTTGTCGTCATCGGTCAAAGCCATCCTCAAGCCGTCGCTGCGCGACATCGGCAGTCTCACGGTTCGCCGCGTGCTGCCGGCGCTGGCGGCCCGTCTCGTCGGCCCCTTCATCTTCTTCGACCACATGGGCCCCGCGAGCTATGCGCCCGGCACCGGCGTCGACGTTCGACCACACCCCCACATCGGACTTGCCACCGTCACCTATTTGTTCGAAGGTGCGATGCTCCATCGCGACAGCCTCGGTTCGGTGCAAAAAATCACCCCCGGTGATGTCAACTGGATGACAGCCGGCCGCGGCATCGTTCATTCCGAACGCACGCCCGACGAGGAACGCCAGCGCGGGCAGGTCATGCACGGCATTCAGACCTGGGTCGCACTGCCGCTCGCCCATGAAGAAGCGGAGCCGTCGTTCGAGCACCACGCGGCCGCCACGCTGCCGCAGATCGAACGCAACGGCGTCACGCTGACCGTCATCGCCGGCAGTGCTTTCGGGGCGCAGGCGCCGACCGTGACGTTCTCGCCCACGCTTTATGTCGCCGCGCGTTTCGCGCCCGACGGCGCGCTCGCGCTCGACGCCGAGCACGAAGAGCGCGGCGTCTATCTTGTCGACGGCGACCTCGCCATCGACGGCGAGCCGCTTGCCGCGACGCACATGGCGCTGCTCGCGCCCGGTGAAACGGTCACGCTGGCAAGCCGCACGGGCGCGACGGTGATGCTGCTCGGCGGGGCGAAACTGGACGGCGAGCGCTTCATCGAATGGAACTTCGTCGCAAGTTCGCGCGAGAAAATTGCGCGGGCGAAAGCGGCATGGGCGGCGCAGACGATGGGCCACGTTCCGGGCGAAACCGAATGGATCCCGCTGCCCGAGCGCCCGGCTCACTAAACCGCTCATCAGGCCACTCATCAGCGCGCTCGGCTGGACGGCCTGATCCGGCCGACCCGCCAAACCGGCCCGTTTGATCGACTCATTGGTCCGGCGATGACCGCCACGGTGCCCGCCCGTGGCGTTGCATGTCCCACTATCCGAGCCGTCGGCCGGTTGAAACGGCGCGCACTGTCCCCACCTGCATCATCGGTCAACGCCATACGAGGAACATCGATGAACACCACCATGGCCACTTTCGAAAAAGACGTGATCGACGCGTCGGAGCTCTGCCCCGTTCTCGTCGATTTCTGGGCGCCGTGGTGCGGCCCGTGCAAATCGCTCGGCCCGCTACTGGAGAAACTCGAGCGCGACTACGCAGGCCGCTGGCGCCTCGTCAAAGTCAACGTCGACGAGAATCCGCAGTTGGCCGCGCATTTTCAGGTGCGCAGCATTCCGCACGTCGTGGCGTTCGCGGGCGGGCGCCCGGTCGATCAATTCACGGGCGTGCTGCCGGAAAGCCAGTTGCGCGGCTTTATCGAACGCATCGTGCCGAACCCGGCGCAGACCGAACAGCGTAGCGCCCGCCAGGCACTCGAAGATGGCCAACGCGAGGTGGCGCTCGATCATCTGCAGGCGGCGCTCGCGCTGGACCCGGGCTTTGACGACGCGCGGCTCGACCTGATCGAGTTGTTGCTCGACGAAAACAAGACCGAGGAGGCACGCCGCGAGGCCGAGCTGCTTTCCCCGAAAACCAGGCAAGGTATCGACGGCCGCTACAACTCGCTGAAGACGCGGCTGGACGCGCTCGACGCGGCCGCGGAGCTGCCGCCGACCGACGCGCTGGAGCGCGCCGTCGAAGCCGACCCGGCCAACCTGGACGCCCGCTTCGACCTGGCCAGCGCGCTGATCGCACGGCGCGCCTACGATCAGGCACTTGGCCATCTGCTCGAAATCGTCCAGCGCGACCGCTCGTTCCGCGACGACATCGGCCGCAAAACGATGCTGTCGGTGTTCGATCTGGCCTCGCATGAGCCGGAACTCGTCTCGGCGTGGCGTCGCAAGCTCAGCACCACCCTGAACTGATGCGGCCGGGCCGGCGCCGCTTTGGGTCGCGCCGGGCGCAGTACCGGCCCTGACGGGCTTTCAGGCCGCCGCGCCGGCCTCGTTCGCGGCGCGGGCCAACGCGCGCAGCACATGGGCCGCGGCGGCGAAGCCGAAGCTCGCCGTCACGCAGATGCTCGAACCGAATCCCGCGCAGTTCAGGCCGACCGGCCCCGCATGACCAGGCGCCGTGACGAGATGCTGGGCAACGTCGTCCATATCGCAGACGGCCGCTTCGGGATAAATGAGCGGTTCGTCGGAGTAGACGGCGCTCACCTTGAACTTCGCCTTCGGCCCGCGCGGGAAGCCGTGCTGCTTGCGCAGCTGCGCGCGCACCTTCGAGAGCAGCGGATCCTGAATCGTCAGCGCCAGATCGTCGATGCGAATGCGCGTCGGATCGAGCTGTCCGCCGGCCCCCCCGACCGTGACGAGCGGCTGCCCGCGTTCGACGCACCAGGCGATCAACGCCGTCTTCGTCCGGACGCTGTCGATTGCGTCGACGACATAGTCGAAACCGCCGCCAAGCAGGGCCTCGAAGTTGTCGGGATCGACGAAATCCTCCACCCGGCGGACTTCGCACTGGCGATCGATCAGGGCGATCCGCTCGGCCATCGCATCGACTTTCGGTTTGCCGTAATTGCCGTCGAGTGCGTGTATCTGCCGGTTCGTGTTGCTTTCGGCGACATTATCGAGGTCGATCAGCGTGAGCTTGCCGACGGCGCTCCGGGCCAGCGCTTCCGCGACCCACGAGCCCACCCCGCCGATCCCGATGACGGCCACGTGCGAGCGCTCGAACGCAACGAGCGCAGGGCGGCCGTAAAGCCGCGCGATGCCTCCGAAGCGGCGCTCGCGATCTGCCTCGTCGGCGGCGTCGAGCGTGGCCGGCGCGGGAGTAAGATCGGAAGTTGACGCGGTGTCGCGAAGGCTGGACATGGGGTTGACAATCGTGCGAGCGAAGCCTGTATTGTGCCTCATCGGCTCGTGCAAAGCCGGTGGCCGGCCGCCGCGGGGCGCCGCCCGTGTGCCGGCTTTTCGCGGTGCGGCCCGCCCGCGCTGCGGCCTGCCGACGCAGGGCAGACACAAGGCAGACTTTTCCCGGGTTGGCTATACTGACTCCGACCCTGTAGCGGCCGCATAAAAACATGACCACCCTAGCCGATCTCCGTAAAGACTATGCCCGCGGCTCCCTCGACGAAACGAGCGTCGATGCCGACCCGATCCGGCAATTCGAGACCTGGTTCAAACAGGCCCTCGACGCGCGGCTGCCCGAGCCCAATACGATGACGCTTGCCACCGTCGACGCGCGCGGCTATCCGTCGGCCCGCATTGTGCTAATCAAGGGGGTGGACGAGCGCGGCTTCGTGTTTTTCACCAACTACGAAAGCCGGAAAGGACTCGACCTGGCGGCGAACCCGCATGCGAGCCTGCTGTTCTATTGGATCGAACTCGAGCGCCAGGTGCGGGTGGAAGGGACGGTCGTGAAAACCGGCGCAGACGAAAGCGACGCGTATTTCAATTCGCGCCCGCTCGGCTCGCGTATCGGTGCATGGGCGTCGGATCAGAGCCGCCCGATCGAAAGCCGTGCGCTGCTCGAAGCGCGCGAGAAGTCGTTCTCGGAGCGCTTCGGCGAAAATCCGCCGCGCCCGCCTCACTGGGGCGGTTATCGGCTCGTGCCCGAGACGATCGAATTTTGGCAGGGGCGCCCGTCGCGCTTGCACGACCGGATCCTTTACAGCCGCCAGAGCGCCGGCGGTTGGCGCCTCTCGCGACTGTCGCCCTGACGGCGGAGTCGACGCGCTGCACCACGATCGGCGGGGCCCGCTCGCCGTGATCGTGGTGCGACATGCTGCGTCGCCCGCTCGTCAATGCAGGAAAACGCCGCCCGCGTTCGCTCGCGACCTGCGGACGGCTGGTTAGCTTGGCTTCGCATTTTCAACGAATACGGAGAAAAAGCATGTTCTGGGAGAAAAAGCTAGCGCAGTGGGTCGACGAAGTACGCAACACAACGAATATTCCGGCCCGGCTCGTCTTGTGGAATGGCCAGCAACTGGACTTCGGCAGTTTCTCGGCGCCGCAGGTCACGCTGAAGGTGAATTCGGCCTCGGCACTACCGCTCTTGCTCGAGCCGAGTCTGGACAACCTCGGCGAAGCCTACGTGAAGGGCAAGATCGACATCGAGGGCAAGCTCTCGGACATCATCTCGGTCGGCTATTCGCTCGCCAGGAGCACGGTCACGAGCGCCGGCAAGCTCGCGCGCGTGCGGCGCTATTTCAGTCATTCGAAAGCGTCCGACAAGAAAGCGATCCAATACCACTACGACGTCTCGAACGAGTTTTACAAGCTTTGGCTCGACGAGAACATGGTGTATTCGTGCGCCTACTTCGAAAACGGCGATGAAGATCTGGCCACGGCGCAGATCAAAAAGATCGATCACATTCTGACGAAGATTCAGGTCCGGCCCGGGCACCGGCTGCTCGATATCGGCTGCGGCTGGGGCGCCCTGGTGCTGCGCGCGGCCGGTAAATTCGGCGCACAGTGCGTAGGCGTGACGCTTTCGCAGAACCAGTTCGACCTGGCCACCGAGCGCGTCAAAGCCGCGGGCCTCACCGACAAGATCGAAATCCGGCTGCAAGACTATCGCGACGTCGAGGGCCAGTTCGACCGCATCACGAGCGTCGGCATGTTCGAGCATGTCGGGCGCAAGAATCTGCCCGTCTATTTCAGCAAGATTCGCGACCTGCTCGTCGATGACGGCATCGCGATGAATCACGGCATCACCTCGACCGACTACGACAGCGGCGAAACGGCGCTGGGCGGCGGCGAATTCATCGATCGATACGTTTTCCCGGACGGCGAGCTCCCGCATATCAGCCTGGCGCTCGAGGCGATGCAGCGGGGCGGGCTCGAGGCCGTCGACGCCGAAAGCTTGCGGCGCCATTACGCGCGCACGCTCGAGATCTGGACCGAGAACTTCGAATCGAAGGCCGACACGCTCAAATCGCTTGTCGATGACGAAAAGTTCCGTATCTGGCGCGTCTATCTGGCCGGTTGCGCCTATGCCTTCGAGAATGACGACGTTTCGCTGTTTCAAATCGTCTGCCGCAAGGCGGGCCGCAGTGCGCAAACATTGCCTTGGTCGCGCCGCTACATGTACGATCGCCCGCTTGGCGCCTAGCGCGGATATGGGCCCGCCTCGCGGCCCGGCAATCGATGCCAGCACGCAACGACGACCCGCAATTCGATCTGTTCGGCAATCTGGACGCCGGCTCCCGGGAGCCGGTGTATGCCTGTACGCAACCTGCGCTGCCCGGGCGCGAACCTGACGACGGCGCCGGCCAGGCACGAGGCGCAGACGCCACACCCGGGAAGCGATCGGGCCGCGCACGCCCCGTTCTGGCCGCCACGCCGGCCCCTGAAGTGCTCGATGCGAGTGGGGCGCTGCCACGGCATGTGCATCTGGGTACGTCGTCGTGGTCATTTCCCGGCTGGGAAGGCATTGTCTACGGGGGCGCTTACAGTGACGCGAAGTTGGCGCGCGACGGCCTTGGCGCTTACGGCGCGCACCCGCTGCTGCGCACGGTCAGCATCGACCGCTCGTTCTATGCGCCGCTTTCGGTAGCCGACTACCTGCGCTACGCGCAGCAGGTGCCCGACGACTTTCGCTTTATCGTCAAAGCGCCGGCCTCGGTAACCGATGCAACCGTGCGCGCCGAGCGCGGCGAACCGATCGCCGACAATCTCTGCTTCCTCGATGCCACGCTGGCCACGAATGAATTCGTGGCGCCGTGTCTCGAAGGGCTCGGGGCAAAAGCCGGCGCGCTCGTTTTCCAGTTTCCGCCGCTGCCCGAACGCACGCTGGCCGATCCTGCCGGTTTCGTCGAACGACTCGCTGCGTTCTTCGACGCCCTGCCGAAGTTGTCGTCGATCGCCGCGAGCGCGCCCGGCACCGCTACCCCTTGCTACGCGCTGGAGATCCGTGACGCCTGTCTGCTCACGCCGCGGCTGATCCGCATGCTGCGCGAGCGCGGCGTGCGCTACTGCGTAGGCCTGCACGCACGCATGCCCGACCCGCTGCGCCAGGCGGCGGCGCTCGCGCTGCTCGACGGTGATGCCCCGTGCGGCCCGCTCATCGTGCGCTGGAGCCTGCACGGCGGTTTCAAGTATGAACAAGCGAAGGCGAAGTACGAACCGTTCAACCGGCTCGTCGACGAAGACCCGGCGACGCGCGCGGCGCTCGCCGAACTGGCCGCCCGATATGCGATTGCCGGGCAGCCGGTGCTGATCGTCACGAACAACAAAGCGGAAGGATCGGCGCCGTTGACATGCGTGGCGCTCGCGCGCGAAATCGCGCAGGCCTGCGCACGTCTGCGCGACGAGGCGGCGGCGGCGCCTGCGGGGTAAGCCTTACGCGCCCGGACGCATCCAGCTTGCGAATTTGGCGCGGAACTTCGCCACTTTCGGCGCGACGACGAACGCGCAATAACCCTGTTCGGGGTGCTGCGCGAAATACCGCTGATGATAGGCCTCGGCCGGCCAGTAGTTATCGTTCAGCGGCATGACTTCGGTGACGATCGGCGCATCGTAGACATTGTCGCGAGCGAGCGCGCTAATCGCCTCGAGCGCGATGTCGCGCTGGCGTTCGTCGTGCGTAAAGACGACGGACCGGTACTGCTCGCCGACGTCGTTTCCCTGACGGTTCAGCTGCGTCGGATCGTGGATCGAAAAAAAGATCTGCAGAATCTCGTGATAGCTGATGCGCGTCGGATCGAATTCGACCTTGACCACTTCCGCGTGCCCGGTCCCGCCGTCGCACACCTGCTCGTACGTCGGGTGCGCGACTGCGCCGCCCGCGTAACCGGACTCGACGCTCTTCACGCCTTCGACGTCGGCATAGACGGCTTCCAGGCACCAGAAGCATCCGCCGCCCAGCGTGGCGATTTCGCTCGTCGTCTGACTCATGGCTTTCATTCTCCCGTTTCAAGCTCGATAGGGTGCCGTGCGCGTGCGGTGCGCGAGAGTCGCACGCGACACACAGAGAAACAAGCTTAGTGCGTTTTGCGGCAACATGTGAGCCATGACGCAGGGCGATCATCGGCGTGTACCCTGCGTCCCGCGCACGACGCTCCAAGGCAGGTTCAGACAATTCCATTAAAATCGCGATTTACCCGCCGACTCACGCAACGAAATTTCGACTTTGGACTTCTTCTCTTCGCCCGCTGCCTCCCATGCGGCGCAAGCGGCCGCCGTGCCGCCCGCCGGAATCCGCCCACGATGAAGCGCGCGAGCCCTCCCAACTTCGACGGCGCGGCCTTCCGACGCGCACTCGGTCAATTCGCCACAGGCGTGACGGTCATCACGACGCGTGCGCCGTCCGGACAATTGATCGGCATTACAGCCAGTTCCTTCAACTCGGTGTCGCTGCATCCGCCGCTCGTGCTGTGGAGCCTTGCAACGAAGTCGGCCTCGATGCCCGTGTTTCAGGCTAACAGTCACTATGTCGTCAACGTGCTGGCCGCCTCGCAACTTGACCTGTGCCAGCGCTTCGCGACGGTTAAAGGCGACCGCTTCGCGGGCGTCTCGCATGCGGCCGGCGATACAGGCATGCCGGTGCTGGACGGGGCGCTCGCGTGGTTCGAGTGCCACAACCGGAGCCGCTACGAGGAAGGCGATCATGTGATCTTCGTGGGCGAGGTCGAGCGCTGCGGCGTCCACCCGGATGCCGACGACATCGCGCCGCTCATTTTTCATGGCGGCGCGTTTCATGGGGTCAAGCCGCTCTAGGCCATCGCGGCGGGGGTGCTGCTTTCGGACCCGCTCCGCCTTCTGACCCACTCCCGCTTTCGACCGTCGGCGATCAGACCCAGGTGGCTCCTGCGCCGTACCTGCGCCCCGGTCCTCGCGGCGGCACGACGAATCGATTGCCTTTCACGATCTTCACGCGCTTGTCGTCGGGCAGCTTATGGACGGCGTCGCGCACCACCAGATCCTGCAGGCCGATCGCCTCGTAACCGTAAGTGCGCGGCCCTGTCTCCGGTGAATCCAAAATGAGCGTACGGGTGCGAGACTCGTCTTTATAGCCGACGAGCCAGCCCACCCCGATGTTCCGGCTCGACAGATGCGCGACCAGCCGATCGAGGAACGCCCCCTTTCCCAGCAAGCATCCTTTGAACGCCAACAGGCCGACTTCCTTGAGACCACAAACGGCCAGCAGCTTGGCGACGCCACCGCTGTCGAGCAGCGTGCGGTGCAGCGCGAGCCCCTCGGGCAGGCCATGACTGACGATGATCAGTTTGGTGCCGAGGCCGCTGAACGAAAGCGAGCCCGGAGTCAATGCCTGGAAGCCCAACGGCAGGTGCCCCGCCAGAGGACGCGCGTCGGGGTATCGCAACGAAAAACTTCGCTCAAGGGGAATCTGATAACGCTCCCGCCAGGCATAGGCGGCGTTTCGGATGACCCGGTCTGCGGGGTCCAGAAGAATGATGGCCGCTTCTTTCCACTTCAATGGTGGCCTCCGGTGTTGTGTCGAAAAGAACGACCAAACTAGGCCGGATCCATCCGCCGGAACCATCCGCGGGGCCATCTCGGACGAAATCACCGTTGGCTGGCGCGGTTTTCGATTTTTCTTAACCGCGCCAGCCGCACGGCTGCGCCGCATGCACAGCGCTACCGTTGCGCGCCGTCTGCCTCGACCGGCACGCCCGAGTCCTCTTTCAGCGTCTGCAGTACGATGTTCGAGCGAATGTCCATGACGCCGGGCGCCTTATAAAGCTTGTTCAGCACGAACTCGGAGTAGTGCTTCAGGTTGTGCGCAAGCACATGCAACAGGTAGTGGCTTTCCCCCGTGATCACGAACGCACCGACGACTTCGGGCCATGCACGCACCGCATCGGCGAAACGTTCGTGCCAGTTTTCCTGATCGTTGCGCATTGAAACCTGAACGAAAGCTTCGAGTTCGAAGCCGAGCGCTTCTCGGTTCAGGCACGCCCGGTAGCGCTCGATGACGCCCTGCTCTTCGAGCAGCCGCAACCGGCGCAGACAGGCCGACGGCGACAGCGAAATACGGTCGGCCAGATCGAGGTTGCTGATCCGGCCTTCGTTCTGCAGGACGCTCAGGATGCGGCAATCGGTGGCGTCGAGCGAAATAGCGTTCATTTTTGGCCCCCTTTTCCGGTTTATCTCGAATTATGTTCTAGTCTGGCCTGTTAGTGGCGAGAATTTCGCAAGCACTTTGCGTGCGAAGTTGCCTATCATCGACGCAAGCTTGCCGATCAGTGAGAGGACACATGCAGGAAACGATCTGGGACATCTCGCCGCCGATCGACACGGACACGCCGGTATGGCCCGGCGATACGCCCGTCGGCATCGAACGCGTCTGGCGAATGGAGGCGGGTTCGCCCGTCAACGTCGCCCGACTGACGTGCTCGCCGCACACGGGCGCGCATGCCGACGCACCGCTCCATTACGACGCGCAAGGCGCGGCGATCGGGCGCGTGCCGCTGACGCCTTATCTCGGCCGATGCCGCGTGATCCATTGCATCGGCGCCGAGCCGCTGGTGTTGCCCGAACATATCGCGCCTTTCGCCGATGCTTTGCCTCCCCGCGTCCTGCTACGCACTTACGAACGCGCGCCCGTGACGCGATGGGACAGCACGTTTTGCGCCGTGGCCCCGCAGACGATCGACTTCCTGACCGAACGCGGCGTCATGTTGATCGGGATCGACACCCCTTCTCTCGATCCTCAGGACTCCAAAACGATGGACGCTCACGGTCGCGTGCGGGCGCAGGGAATGGCGATACTCGAGGGGCTTGTGCTCGATGCCGTCGAACCCGGCGATTACGAACTCATTGCGTTGCCGCTGAAGTTCACTACGCTCGACGCAAGTCCCGTGCGTGCGGTACTCCGTCGAACTGGAACAGATGCCGTGGCAAACTGACCTCCGCGCATTTACCACCTTCGCGCCAAAGAAAACCCGCCCGATTCGGCTTTCCGCTGCTTTCACCTATCTTCGATCGATTTTATGAAAACCCGTAACGATGCGATCGCGCTCGATCGCGACGATCCGCTGGCCCCGTTGCGCGAACGTTTTGCGCTCACGACCGACGACATCTATCTCGACGGCAATTCGCTTGGCGTACCGCCCGCGGCCGCGGCCGCGCGGGCGCAAGCCGTCATCGCGGATGAATGGGCCGGCGGGCTCATCCGCAGCTGGAATGCGGCCGGCTGGTTCGCCCTGCCGCGCCGGCTCGGCGATAAGCTCGCGCCGCTCGTCGGCGCGGCGCCCGATGAACTCGTCGTCACCGATACGATCTCCGTCAATCTGTTCAAGCTGCTGTCGGCCGCGCTGAAGATGGCGAACGATCGCGATCCGAAAAGACGCGTCATCGTGTCGGAGCGCGCCAACTTTCCGACCGATCTTTACATCGCCCAAGGGCTGATCGCGCAACTCGACCGCGGCTACTCGCTGCGCCTCGTCGACGATCCCGCGCAGTTGCCTGATGCAATCGACGACGAGACGGCCGTGGCCATGATCACGCACGTCAACTATCGAACGGGCTATATGCACGACATGGCCACGCTGACGCAGGTCATCCAGCGCGCCGGCGCGCTCGCGCTGTGGGATCTCGCGCATTCGGCCGGCGCCGTGCCTGTCGACCTGAACGGCGTGCATGCCGACTTCGCCGTCGGCTGCACGTACAAGTATCTGAACGGCGGCCCCGGCTCGCCGGCCTTCGCCTGGGTGGCCAAACGGCATCAGGACGCGCTCGCTCAACCGCTGTCGGGCTGGTGGGGACACCGCGCGCCGTTCGAGATGAACCCGGTCTACACGCCGGGCCAGGGCATCGGCCGTTTCCTGTGCGGCACGCAACCGATCGTCTCGATGTCGCTCGTCGAAGCGGGGCTCGACGTATTCCTCGAAACCGATATGCAGACGATTCGGAGAAAGTCGCTGGCGCTGACCGACGCTTTCATCGAACTCGTCCAGACGCGCTGCGCGGGCCAGCCGCTGACGCTCGTCACGCCGCGCGCGCATGCGCAGCGCGGCTCGCATGTGAGCTTCGAGCATCCGCACGGTTACGAGGTCATGCAGGCGCTCATCGCGCGCGGCGTGATCGGCGACTACCGCGAACCGTACGTGCTGCGCTTTGGGTTCACACCGCTCTATACGCGCTTCGTCGACGTCTGGGACGCCGTGGAAACGCTGCGTGACGTACTCGAAACCGATGCCTGGCGTGCGCCCGGGTTTGCGGCCCGTCATTCCGTTACCTGATGATGCCAAGGAGTCCTAAATGAGCGGACATATGCGCTTACCCGAGATGCCCGAGGCGCCCGCACCTGCCTCGCAGGCCAAGCAAGGCTGCCCGTTCGGCCACGGCAGCCACGGCAGCGACGACGCGCCGCCCGATCTGCCGGGCAAGGCCGCGCCGCATGTGCCGCAGGGCGATGCGGGCTGGCACGACGCGCAGCTCGATTTCTCGAGATCGATGAGCTACGGCGACTACCTCTCGCTCGATTCGATCCTGCACGCGCAGCATCCGCACTCGCCCGATCACAACGAGATGCTGTTCATCATCCAGCATCAAACAAGCGAGCTATGGATGAAGCTCGCGCTCTACGAGTTGCGCGCGGCGCTGGGCTGCGTGCAACGCGACGAATTACCCCCTGCGTTCAAGATGCTCGCACGTGTCTCGCGCATCATGGAGCAGCTCGTGCAAGCGTGGAATGTGCTTGCGACGATGACGCCGTCCGAATATACAGCGATGCGCCCCTACCTTGGGTCCTCGTCAGGCTTTCAGTCGTATCAGTATCGGCAGATCGAATTCGTCCTCGGCAATAAGAACGCGTTGATGCTCAAGCCGCATGCGCATCGCCCCGATGTTCTCGCCGAAGTCAAAGCGACGCTCGAGGCACCGTCGTTCTACGACGAAGTCGTCCGGCTGCTCGCGCGACGCGGCTTTTCGATCGCGCAGGAGCGGCTCGAACGCGACTGGACGCAACCGACGACCTACGACGCATCGGTCGAAGCAGCGTGGTTGGAGGTGTATCGCAATCCGTCGCAGCATTGGGAGCTCTACGAGATGGCGGAGGAACTCGTCGATCTCGAAGACGCCTTCCGTCAATGGCGCTTCCGGCATGTGACGACGGTCGAGCGCATCATCGGCTACAAGCAAGGCACCGGCGGCACGAGCGGCGCGCCTTATCTTCGCAAGATGCTCGATGTTGTGCTGTTTCCGGAGCTGTGGCACGTGCGGACGGTGTTGTGAGGCCAGCGCAGTGGCCTGCCCCGTAGAGCGCCGGCCGGCGTTTGATCGCGTTTAGATTGCATCGGGCTCGAATTCGTTCGTGTCGGTGCCGGCTTCGGGAGTGCCGGCCTCTCGTCGACGATCGGTCGCATGCTGCCCGGCTTGCGCAAGCAGCCACGCACGAAACGCAGCGACATCGGGGCGTTCCGCTTTGACAGGCGGATAAACGAGCCAGTAGCTGTAATCGTTCGGGACGCAAATCTCGAACGGCTGAACGAGCCGTCCCGCTCGCAAATCGCGCTCGGCGAGGGTCAATCTGCCTGGCGCGACACCTTGTCCTTGTGCCGCCGGCAGAACGAGCGCCGCGTCGTCGAATGCGAGGCCGGCGCGAACGTCGAGATCGTTGACCCGGGCATGGTCGCACCAACGCCGCCAGCCATCGCGCGGCGTGTCACGGCGGCGGGTGGACGATATGGAATCGCAGCGGCGACGGCGCGCGTGAGATGCCTGACCGCCAGCGACCAGCGCCAGGCAGGTTGTGGCCTGCGCCGTTGGCGCAATGGCGACGCCCTTGTATTCGCCGTCGGCGACGGCGATATGCGGCTGAACTCCTCTCGAACGCAGGAGCACTTCTTAGCCATTCCCCTGTGGCCGAACGCCCTCCATGTTCTTTTGATCCCTTTGTCGGCCGCTGTAGGCCTCGTCCATGATTTGGTTCATCGTGTTGGTCTTCGGGCCCTGGTTGTACTCGCGGGCAATTTGTTTTGCCATGAAGTTGCCGCTTGGCCCCCCTAGCTTGGTCGCGATTTTCACTGGGACGAACACCTTGGCCGCATCCACCTTCCCCGGCACATCCAGCCATGACAGTTTTGTCAAGGTATTACCCATTTTTTGCAGTGTTCCGCTTTTAAGAATGATCCCGACTTTTTTGAGGCCGCTGGCAAAAGGGCCGCCTGCCAGCGCAACCGCGTCCAGCGCAGCACGGACACCCGCCTCCGTGTATTCGCGCTTTTTATATGCAATCCATGCACTGTAGAAAGGAAAATGCCACTGCAACAGGTTGATCAATTTTTCCCGCCTGGTTTCGCCGAACGCGTCGTCCTTGATGGCTTTCACCATGCGATTGGCCAAGGTCTTGGTCATTGCCTCGATGGCGCCCTCTATGTAGGTATATCTCCTGTCTTCGTCTATGCTGATGGTGTACTTGGTGCCGTAGTCCTCTCCATTGAGTTTGAGATCCGGGCTGAAGAATAGATGCGAATTCTTCCGAATAAACTCGATCTGACCGGGCCGATCCAACGGAATGGGGATGAGTAGATCGCAATGGCCCGGGGCTATAACGAAGGCAAACTTTTTTCTTAAGAATCCTTCGTATTCGAGCACATATCCAACGGGTGACGTTGCGACGCTGGACCACCCCGTAGGTATTCCGAGGAAAGAGGTGGGTTCATTGAGGGTGATGTCACGCACCGAGTGGTCGCCCACTCCCAAAACCGAATGCCAACCGTATTTTTCCATTAATGTACTGTTGATTTTTTCACGCATGGTGACGTACGCCTGCTCTTCTATTGAATCGGTCATATCGTGAAAGGTTTCGTCCAGATCGGGTAATGCTCGAATCTCCGCTGACGCGTTGTGGGTGAGGCCCCAGGCCGTCTTTTGCAGCATTATGTACACCTCAATTCCGGTGAGGTTTTCCGAGCCTTGATCGCTGATCCCTCCTATGGATCGGATTGTGTGAATCTTCATGGGGTCCTGGCCGGCCATTTGCATCCAAAATTTGCCAAGGTCGACTCTCGTGATGAGCC
Organism: Trinickia soli; assembly: GCF_002879855.1. Classification (GTDB taxonomy): domain Bacteria; phylum Pseudomonadota; class Gammaproteobacteria; order Burkholderiales; family Burkholderiaceae; genus Trinickia; species Trinickia soli. The sequence continues at coordinate 44,955 of NZ_PNYB01000004.1, forward strand.
TCTCGAATATATTCTGGGCGATGGACATACACGTCGATTCGAGAGATGGGGTGATGGTCGAAGTGGCCCGTCCAACGACATATTTCGCGTGCTTCTGTTTGCGGCGGCTATGTTGGTTGCTACGTTTTGCGCGCTCGATGGCCAGATTTGCCGCGATGTTTTCGGCCTGTAATTCGCTTTGCCCAGTGTGTACGCCCAGTATTGCGAGCAAATCGTCGGCCGTTCCGGTGTATAGCGAGCGGCTGGCGCCCTCCGAATTGAAAGTCGACGCATCGTCTGAATTCTGATTCGCGGAGCCTTGGTCCTCTGTCTGCGTGTTGCCGTCAGGTTCTGGATCGGACTGAAACGTGCCGTTGGGTGGCGGAAGCCCTGAATTGCTTTGGGCACCGATTCTCTCTTGAGCATCGACCACATATTCGCCAAGAATCGCACATGCGGCAGCAAAGGCGAAAAGTTGTTGAAACGTTGTTATTTTCGGCATGATTAGCGGTTTTCTGCGCTTTTCCTCCCTCTCATGCGCCTGATTCCATGCGTTGTTTTTATCAATAGTCATCCGTTGAAAATTAAGCTGTTCCGGGTTCGCATTGCCAACAACGGGCGCGCTGGCGCGCTTGCTATTCTTATGGTTGATTACGGCGTGTGCATATGGGTTCTTCATATCGCCATCTCTATAAGCAGTTCGGCCAAACACCCGGCGCGCAACGAGAAGTGCGGCCCTGCACGTTCGATCAGGATGCAGTCGAGGCCAGAAGGGCCTCGCTGGCCCGCCGCTGAAAAAGCATGGTAGAAGCCTTCGGAGATGAATGTGAGGCGCGTCGTTGCAGGGGTCGTGCGAACCTGGCGCCGCATTCAAATATTGGACAGCGCGACACATTGCCGGTCCGTTTGCGTATTCCACGGTTTAAACGAACCACGACAAAAACCCCCGCCGCGAGAGGACGTGGCGACAAACCAACCCGATACGTTATATCATTACGTACGAACCCCTTTCGCCGCGGACGATTCCATGCCTGCCGATCCTCACTCTCTGAGAGAGCGCCTTGCCTGCGCTGACGCCTACGCCGCCGAACACCGGTTGGCCCTCACACAGTTGCGGCGCCAGGTCTACGCGCTCGTGGCGGCCGCAAGGACACCGATCGGCGCTTACGACCTGCTCTCCGCGCTCGAGCCCGAGCGCGGTCGCGTGCCGCCTACGACCGTCTACCGCGCGCTCGATTTTCTCGTGGAGCACGGGTTCGTGCATCGCATCGAGTCGCGCAATGCCTTCGTCGCCTGCTGCGAAATCGGCAAACCGCATCAAAGCCAGTTCCTCATCTGCGAACGCTGCGGCGATACGCTCGAAATTCCCGGTGAAGAACTGGCCGAACGACTCTCGTCCTCGCCGCCCGCACATGGCTTCGAAGTGCATAAGCAAGTGGTCGAGCTAAGCGGGCTGTGCAGCGAATGCAAAGGCAAATGCCCGCCGGCTCCGCGTGGCTGAGTCCGGTCATACGTACGTTTAGGAGAACGAATGAAATTGGTTCACGGAATCGCTCGCGCCGCCGCACGGCTCACGTTAGCGGTCGGCTTGCCGGCCTTCGTCGCATTGGCCACCTGCGGCACCGCTTTTGCGCAGGAAGCGCGACTCAACGTCGTCGCGGCCGAGAATTTTTACGGGGACGTCGCCAAACAGGTGGGCGGCGACTACGTCGAAGTCACGAGCATCCTCAGCAATCCTGATCAAGACCCGCATCTGTTCGAGGCCAGCCCGAAAACGGCGCGCGCACTCCAACACGCCGCGCTCGTCGTTTATAACGGCGCCGATTACGATCCGTGGATGGACAAGCTCCTCGCGGCCTCGCCCAATGCGAAGCGCACCGTCATCGCGGCCGCGAGCCTCGTCGGCGCAAAATCCGGCGACAATCCGCACCTGTGGTACAAGCCGCAGACGATGCCGGCTGTCGCACGCGCCGTGAGCAGCGCGCTCAGCGCGGCCGATCCGGCGCACAAGCCGCAATATGAAGCGAACCTCGCGCGCTTCATCCAATCCTTGGCCCCGATGGAAGCGCGCATCGGGCAGTTGCACAAGTCATATGCCGGCACACCCGTGACGGCGACGGAGCCCGTCGCCGGTTATCTCTGCGATGCGCTCGGGCTCGTCATGCGCAACGCGCGCTTTCAGCTTTCGGTGATGAACGAAACCGAGCCCGCGCCGTCGGACATGGTCGGCTTTGAGCAGGACCTGCGCGGCAGGCGCGTACGCGTATTGATCTACAACGCGCAAGCCGTTAGCAAGCTCACGGCGCGGATGCTCGCGCTGGCCCAGCAAGCGAAGGTGCCGACGGTCAGCGTGACGGAGACGCAACCGGTCGGCAAAACCTATCAGCAATGGATGAGCGGGCAAATCGATGCGCTTGCACGGGCATTGGGGGATCGTGGACCATGAATGAGGAAAGCGGGCAACGCATGCCTTCGTCGGCCGCCGCGCTTCCTGCGCGCCGCCCCGCGCTCGAGCTCGACCACGTTTCGTTGGAATTGGGCGGGCGCAAGATCTTGAACGATGCGAGCCTGACGATCGGCGAAGGCGAATTCATCGGCGTGCTCGGCCCTAACGGAGCCGGCAAGACGACCTTGATGCGCGCGCTGCTCGGCCTCGTACCCGTGGCTCACGGCGCGATTCGGATCGGCGGCGACGACATCGCGCGCGGCAATCCTGCAATCGGCTATATGCCGCAAACGCGTAGCGCACTCGCGAGCCGGCGCGTGCTCGGGCGGGATTTCGTCGCGATGGCCGCCGACGGGCACCGCTGGGGCCTGCCGATCGCCGATGCTGCCACGCGCGCGGACTTGGAGCGCGTGCTCGATCTCGTGGGCGCGCAAACACTGGCCGCGCGGCCGCTCTCAGAGCTTTCCGGCGGCGAGCGCCAGCGTTTGCTGCTTGCGCAATGTTTGCTCGGCAAGCCGCGTCTCTTGCTGCTCGACGAGCCGCTGATCAGCCTCGATCCGCACCGCCAACGCATCGTCGTCGAACTCGTGCGGCGCGTGCAGCGCGAGCTCGGCATCACCGTGCTGTTCTCGGCGCACGAGCTCAATCCGCTGCTCAATGCGATCGATCGTGTGCTTTACCTCGGCAACGGCGCCGCGGCGCTCGGTACCGTCGATGAGGTCATCACCCGCCCCGTGCTATCACGGCTGTACGGCGCGCCGATCGACGTCATGCGCGTGAATGGGCGCATCTTCGTCATGTCGGGCGACGTCGAAGTGGAAAAGCATGATCACGAGCATGAGCACGATGACGGCGCGCTCAGCCCCGCTCGCCCACATGGGCACAGGCATGCCGATCACCGTCATGGCGAGACGGACGGCCAGGGCCACGGGCACTCACACGGACACGGACACACGCACGATGTTTGAATACGACTTTATGGTGAACGCGTTCGCGGCGTCGGGAATTGTCGCCGTGCTCGCAGGGATCGTCGGCTACTTTCTCGTATTGCGCCAACAGACGTTCGCCGGACACGCGCTCTCGCACGTCGGCTTCACGGGGGCGACGGGCGCGGTGCTCCTCGGCATCTCGCCGCTCTGGGGCATGATCGGCTTCACGCTCGCAGCCGGCGTGTCGATGGGCGCGCTGGGCGAGCGCCTGGCCGGCCGCGACGTCGCGATCGGCGTCGTGCTCTCGCTCGCGCTCGGCTGCGGCCTGCTGTTTCTGCATTTCTTCACCGCTTACGCCACGCAGGTCACCGCACTGCTGTTCGGCAATGTGCTTGGCGTGACGACCTCGACGCTGTTCGTGCTTGCAGGCATCGGCGCCGCGAGCCTCATCGCCCTGAGCGCGATCATGCGGCCATTGCTGTTCGCCACGCTGCAGCCCGAACTGGCCGAAGCCAAGGGCGTTTCACTGCGCCTCGTCTCCGTGCTGTTCCTTGCGATCGCCGCGCTCGCCGTGGCCGCCTGCACGCAGATCGTCGGTGTGCTCCTCGTTTTCACGCTGATGGTGGGGCCGGCCGCCGCCGCGCAGAATATGTCGACGCGACTGGCGACGGGCATCGGCCTCGCCGCCGTGTTCGCACTTGCGCAAGCCTGGCTTGGCGTCACGCTAGCGTTCTACACCGACTGGCCGACGAGCTTTTGGATTACTGCCTTGTCGGCGCTTGTCTACGGCGTCAGCCTGCTGCGACGCCGCTGAGGGCAGATAAGACCCGATATTCGCACCGCACGCCGTCCCGACCAAACCTTGCGCACCGCCGCTTCGCTGCAACGCACCTTGACTTTCGCCCGCCTCGACACGATCATTCGCTCATCTGCAGAACAAAAGCTCTGTTTTGGAGCAGGAGACAAGCGATGGCGAGCACGCGCAGCACCGGTTCGAACTTCATTTTGCATTTGGGCGCCGGCTCCTTTCACCGCGCCCATCAGGCGTGGTATCTGCACCGCCTGACAGCGGCGGCAACGCCGGGCGAACCGCACTGGTCGCTGACAGTGGGCAATATTCGCGGCGACATGAACGCCACGCTCGATGCGCTCGCCAGGCAAAAGGGCGTCTATACGCTCGAAACGGTGACGCCGCAGGGCGAACGCGCTTATGAAACGATTCGTTCGATCGAGCGCGTGCTGCCCTGGTCGCCAACGCTCGCCCCATTAGTCGAAGCGGGCGCCGATCCGGCCTGCAAAATCATTTCGTTCACGGTGACCGAGGGCGGCTATTACCTGGACGAACATGATCGACTCGACACGGCGAACCCCGACCTCGCCGCCGATCTGGCCGGCGGGCGCACGACGATCTACGGCGCACTGGCCGCCATTCTCGACGCGCGGCGCACGCAAGGCTCCGGCCCCGTGACACTGCAAAGCTGCGATAACCTGCGCAGCAACGGCGAGCGCTTCGAGGCCGGCATGCGCGCCTTTCTCGCCGCACGCGGCGAAACCGAGCTTGGCGAGTGGTTCGAACACCACACCACGTGCCCGAATTCAATGGTCGACCGCATCACGCCGCGTCCGACCGACGATGTGCGTGCACGCGTCCTCGAAGCCACCGGCGTGGTCGACGACTGTCCCGTCATGGGCGAGGCCTTCATTCAATGGGTCATCGAAGATCGCTTCAAGGCCGGCCGCCCCGCCTGGGAGCGCGTCGGCGCGGAGCTCGTCGAATCGGTCCTGCCCTACGAAGAAGCCAAGATCCGCATCCTCAATGCGAGCCATAGCTGCATCGCATGGGCCGGCACGCTCGTCGGCCACAGTTATATCCACGAAGGCACGCTGGCCCCCGACGTACGCCGCTTCGCCTTCGAATACGTGACGCAGGACGTCATCCCGTGCCTGACGCCAAGCCCGCTCGATCTGGCCCGGTACCGCGACGTCGTGCTCGATCGCTTCGGCAACCCGTACATTCAGGATACGAATCAGCGCGTCGCCGCCGACGGTTTCTCGAAAATCCCCGGGTTTATCGCGCCGACACTCGCCGAATGCTTCGCACGCAACGCGCAGCCCAACGCCACGGCGATCCTGCCCGCACTGTTCTTCCGCTTCCTCGATCGCTGGCGGCAAGGGGCGTTGCCGTACGCTTACCAGGACGGGTTGCTCGACGAAGCGGCCGTACGCGCGTGGTTCGCGGCTTCGAACCCGCTCGCGCAGTTCTGCGCTTCGCGCGCGCTTTGGGGCGGCATGGCAGAGGACACCCGGCTTTTGCGCGTCATCGAAGCCGCGCTCGAACGCGTCGACGCGTGGCTCGCGTCGCGCTAGACTCGCGCGCGCCAGTGCATTGGCGTGCATTGCACAGCGCGGCTAAAGTACTGCATTGCCGCTTTCGTACTCGAACCCGTATTCGTCTTCATCACGGATCGCATCGACCAAAGGGCCGCCCGCCATGTATCTCGGCATCGACCTAGGCACGTCCGAAGTCAAAGTCTTGTTGCTCTCGGCCGACGCACGCGTACTCGCCACAGCCGGCTCGCCGTTCCACGTCTCGCGCCCGCACCCGCGCTGGGCCGAGCAGGATCCGGCCGACTGGTGGCGCGGCACCTGCGAGGCCATTGCGAAGCTGCGCGCCGTCTGCCCGGACGCGTTCGCGCAGGTGCGAGGCATCGGCCTGTCCGGCCAGATGCACGGCGCCGTGCTGCTCGATGCTGCCGATCGCATTTTGCGTCCGGCCATCCTCTGGAACGACATGCGCAGCGTCGAAGAATGCAACGAACTCACGCAGCGCGCGCCCCAACTGCACGCCGTGGCCGGCAATCTGGCGATGCCCGGGTTCACCGCGCCGAAGCTGCTATGGGTCGCACGGCACGAGCCCGACACCTTCCGGCGCACGGCATACGTGCTGCTGCCCAAAGACTATCTGCGGCTGCGGATGACGGGGGACAAAGTGTCCGATCCTTCGGACGCGGCCGGCACGCTCTGGCTCGACGTCGCGCGGCGCGATTGGTCCGACGCGCTGCTCGACGCGTGCAACATGAGCCGCGCGCAGATGCCCGCGCTCGCTGAAGGCAGCGCGCCGTCGGGCGTCCTGCGCCCTGAAATTGCGCGCGAATGGGGGCTGCCCGGCGACGTCGTCGTCGCGGCCGGCGGCGGCGACAACGCCACCAGCGCGATCGGCATCGGCGCAACCGAACCGGGCGACGGGTTCGTCTCGCTCGGCACGTCGGGCGTGCTGTGCGTCGTCGGCGATCGTTTTTCGCCGAATCCGTCCTCGGCCGTCCACGCCTTCTGCCATGCCATTCCCGATCGCTGGCATCAGATGAGCGTCGTGCTCTCGGCCGCGAGTTGCCTGCGCTGGGTCTGCAAGCTGACCGGCACCGACGAGCCGACGCTCGTCGGCGAAGCCGCCGCGCTCCCACCCGACGCGCTCCAATCGGCGCCGCTCTTTTTACCGTATCTATCGGGCGAGCGCACGCCGCACAACGACCCTTATGCACAGGGCGTCTTCTTCGGCATGACGCACGCAACGGATCGCGCGCTGCTGGGTTATGCCGTGCTCGAAGGCGTCACGCTCGCGCTGACTGACGGGCTCGATGCGCTGGCCGCGGCCGGCACCGCCCCAAGCGCGTTCTCGTTGCTGGGCGGCGGCGCGCGCAGCGCTTTTTGGGCGCAGTTGCTGGCCGACGCACTGTCGACGACCACGCGCCAGCACGGCGGCGGCGAGACGGGCGCTGCACTGGGTGCGGCGCGTCTGGGCTGGCTCGCGGCCGGCGGCGACCCGCAGCAGGTGCTCGCGAAGCCTCCGATCGTCGCGCAATTCACGCCGAACCCCGAACGCCATGCACAATTGCGGGCCCGGCTGAGCGCCTACCGCGAACTCTACCGCCACGTGCGGCCGCTATTCGAACCCTCGCGCACGCGACTCGCCTGATATCCTTGTCCCGCCGCATCATCAGCATTGAGTCTACGACCGTGTCCAAATCCAACGAAAAACTCGACCTGGCCACACGCGCGGCCTGGCTGTACTACGTCGCGGGGAATACGCAAAACGAGATCGCAGAAAAGTTGCAGGTGTCGCGCCCTGTCGCCCAGCGCCTCGTTGCATTTGCCGTTGAAAAGAACCTGGTGCGCGTGCGCATCGAACATCGGCTCGCCGATTGCCTCACGCTTGCCGAGCAGTTGAAGGCGCGCTACGGCCTGTCGATGTGCGAGGTCGTGCCCGTCGACGACGACACGCCCGAAGCCATCGATCGCAAGCTCGCCGTGGCCGGCGCGCAGGTGATGGAGCGCTATCTGAGCGAAGAGAAGCCGATGGTCATTTCGGTGAGCAGCGGACGCACGCTAAAGGCAGCCGTCGATCAGCTCGGGCAGATCGACCGGCCGCAGCATCGGCTCGTCTCGATGGTCGGCGCCATCGCGCAAGACGGTTCGTCGAACCGCTACGATGTCGCGTTGCACATCTCCGAAAAGACCGGCGGCAAGCACTTTTTGTTGCCCGCGCCGCTCATCGCCGACAGCGAAGCCGAGCGCGCGCAGTGGGTCAATCACCGGCTCTACCGCATCGTCGAATCGCTGACGGCGCAGGCCGACGTGTCGTTCGTCGGCATCGGCGATATCGGACCCGAGTGCCCGCTGCATGTGGACGGGTTCATCACCGAAACCGAAGTGGCCGAGCTGGTCCAGCGAGGCGCTGTCGCTGAAATGTTAGGACTACCAATCGATGCGAACGGCAGGCACGTCGAATCGACGACAGGGCGCCGCGTGACGAGCGTGCCGCTCGACTCTCCCCCGAAGCGCCCGACGATCGGCTTCGCCGGCGGCGCGCGCAAGCACGGCGCCGTCCATGCCGTGCTCAAAGGCGGCTGGCTATCCGGACTCGTCACCGACGAAGCGTGCGCACGCGCCGCGCTCGATGACGCCGAGCCGGCGCCAAAGCGCACGAAAGGGCGCGCCGCACAAGCAAGCGCGTGATATCGGCGGGGGCGCCGTCGGCGTGAGCGGCCGATGAGGCCTCTGGTCACGGCACGTACCGGGCTCAGGTTTGGCTCCCCTGAGCGGCCTGATGGGGCGCGAAATCGACAACGCAGCCACAAGGTTGTCCCCACCCTGATCGAACCCTTTCATTGCGTCCGGTTAAATTGCCGAACTGCGCAATCCCCCACTCTCACACCGCATATTCCCACCCGTTTCCAAGGTCGGACACAAAACTCCCTTGGGTTGTGATCGACGGGAGCGCGCGTGGTTGTAGCGCGTCAATACAAATGTCAATACAATGACGGGGTGAATGTAGTGCAGTTCGAATGGGACGACGCGAAGAACCGAATCAATGTTCTCAAGCACGGGATTGATTTCGTCGATGCGATCGACGTGTTCAACCATCCCGTCCTAACCGCGCTGGATGGGCGAGAAGATTACGGAGAGGAGCGCTGGATCGCCCTCGGATGGATGAAGGGGACGATGGCAGTGGTGATTTATGTCGAACGCTGCGGGCCAACCATACGGATCGTCTCCGCCCGCAAAGCAACGAAGCAAGAGGCGAAACGTTATGAGCAAAACGTCAAAAACTGACTGGAAACGGCTGGAGAAGCTGAAGGACGATCAGATCGACTTCAGCGATATACCGGAACTGGGCGATGAGTTCTTCGCCCGTGCGGAGCTTCATGTGCCCCCCAAACAGGCGGTGACGATGCGGCTCGATGCCGACGTGCTGAACTGGTTCAAAGCGCAAGGGCAGGGCTATCAAACACGCATCAACAAGTTGCTGCGCGCCTATATGCTGGCCCATCAGCGCCGCCACGCCTGAGGGTCCCGTCCCTTCGGCGCAGCCCGCAGCGCAATCGATCGACGGAGCCTTCGGGTCAAACGATTCCGCGCTTACGCGGCGCGACGTCCTATGCTGCATGACGCGTCCGGGCGGCGGACGCACCAGCGCGCCCGCTCGTCACCACCGCATCAAGCCGCCGACAACACTTCGATGATCTTGCGCTCGTAAGCCTGCCCGTCTTCGTCGAACAAATGACAATGATCGGGGTCGGCGCCGAGCACGATCTTCTCGCCGCGCACGTGCCGCTCGAGCGGCGGGATGCGCGCGATCAGCCCATCCGGCGCGACCGAACTCTCCGCGTACAGATACGCCGCGTCGCCGAGCGATTCGACCGTCGTCGTACCCGCGGCGACACCATCGACCGCCGTCCCGCTCGCCGGCTCGGCCTGCCGCGGATGCAAATGCTCAGGCCGGATGCCTACCGTCACGCGCGCGCCCAATTGCAGCGCCCGCGCACTCGACGATGATGTGCCGCGTGTTTCGACGGCCACGCGCTGGCTCTCCCCCGTCGCGTAACGCACGAGTACCCCGTCGCCGGCAACCTGCTCGACGACGCCCTCGAGGAAATTCATCTTCGGCGATCCGATGAACCCCGCGACGAACCGATTCGCCGGCGCATGATAGAGACGATTAGGACTGCCGACCTGTTCGACGTTCCCAGCGGACATCACGACGATCTTGTCGGCCAGCGTCATCGCCTCGACCTGGTCGTGCGTGACGTAGATCATCGTCGTCTTCAGTTCGTCATGCAGCCGCGCGAACTCCAACCGCATCTTCACACGCAACGCGGCGTCGAGATTGGAGAGCGGCTCGTCGAACAGGAACACTTTCGGCTTGCGCGTGATCGCCCGCCCGATCGCAACCCGCTGGCGCTGGCCGCCCGAGAGCTGCTTGGGCTTGCGGTCGAGCAGATGGTCGATATGCAGAATCTTTGCCGCGTTGCGCACGGCCTCGTCGATCTCCGCCTTCTTTGCGCCCGCGAGCTTGAGGCCGAACGCCATATTGTCGTACAGCGACATATGCGGATAAAGCGCGTACGACTGGAACACCATCGCGATCCCGCGCTTGGCCGGCGGCACATCGTTCACGCGCGCCGCATCGATCATCAGCTCGCCGCCGCTGATTGCTTCCAGGCCGGCAATCATGCGCAGCAGCGTCGACTTCCCGCATCCGCTCGGCCCGACGAAGACGACGAACTCGCCGTCGGCGATATCGAGGTTTACGTTGCGCAGGACCTCGTGTTCCTCATAACGTTTGGCGATGCCTCGCAACGTCAAGCTTGCCATGATGCGTCTCCTTTCTCATTCGCCGCCGTGCCCGCCTTGTCGACGGTGCCGGCCATCCATTGCTCGACGAGCGCAGGCAATGCGCACATATCGTCGAATACCTGTTGCGCGCCCGCTTGCATGAGTGCATCGACGTGAGCGCGACCGCCGTGTCCGGCATGCGTGCCGCCCGCGAACCCGAGCACGATCATCCCGGCCCCGCTCGCCGCCGCCACGCCCGCGACACTGTCTTCGACGACGAGGCAAGCCGCGCTCGATACGCCGAGCGCGTCGGCCGCCGCCACGTAGATGTCGGGCGCCGGCTTCGGTCGCGGCACTCGGTCCGCACAGAACACGCGCGAGCCGAAGAAACGCGCGAGTCCCGTGCGGGCGAGCACAGCGTCGACATATGCCGTGTAGCTGTTGCTCGCGCAGGCCTTGAGCAGCGCGATCTGCGCAAGCGCCGCCTCCACGCCCGCAACGATGGGCGCCTGCTGCGCCGCGGCCTCCACGCTGCGCCGTATCGCATCCATTTCGAATGGCGCGAGCGTTTCGCCGAACGCCGCCGCACTCTCTTCGAGCACGCGCTCGATGCGCAGGCCCAGCAGCGGCAGCACCACGGGTTCGATGTCGCGCTCCGGCCAACGCGTCTGCAACTCTCGCACGAGCATCTTCGCAGCGACGGCTTCGCTGTCGATCAGCACGCCATCGCAGTCGCAAATCAGCACGCGGTCGCGTCGCAATCCGTCCGGGCCAGCCGCTGTCATCGCCCTCGTCGCCGTCGTCGATGTCGTCGATGTCGTCGATGTCGTCGATGTCGTCATTTGACGGCTCCGAACGTGAGCCCGCGCACAAGCTGCTTCTGCGAGACCCAGCCCACCAGCAGAATCGGGGCGACCGCGAGCAGCGAAGCCGCGGACAGCTTCGCCCAGAACAGCCCTTCAGGGCTCGAATACGAAGCGATGAACACCGTGAGCGGCGCGGCGCCCGAGCTCGAGAGATTGATGCTCCAGAACGCCTCGTTCCACGACAGGATCACGAGCAGCAGCGCAGTGGATGCAAGCCCCGGCAGCGCCATCGGCATCAACAGGTAGACGATCTCCTGCCATGTCGCTGCGCCGTCGATGCGGCCCGCCTCGAGAATGTCGCGCGGTATCTCGTTGAAGTAGGTATAGGCCATCCAGACGGCAATCGGCAGGTTCATCAGCGCATAGACGATGACGAGCCCCGACACGGTGTCGAGCAGCCCCATGTTCTTCCACAGCAGATAGATCGGCACAAGCACGCCGACCGACGGCATCATCTTCGTCGACAGCATCCACAGCAGCAGCTGCTGCGTGCGGCGCGTCGGGAAGAACGCCATCGTGTATGCGGCGGGCACGGCGAGCAACAGGCACAGCACCGTCACGCCCGCCGAAATCAGGATCGAATTGCGGGCGAACAGGAAGTAGTCGCTGCGCGCGAACACTTCCCTGAAGCTATCGAGCGTCGGCGAGAAAATCAGCGACATCGAATACGCGTCGCGTTCGGTTTTGAACGCCGTGATCGTCATCCAGAAGATCGGGAAGAACAATGCGAGCGCAATGATCCAGGCCAAGAGGCCAGGCAGGGCGCGTTTGATCGCATCGAAGGCGTTCGCTTGCGATGGCAGCGGGCTCGCGGCCGGTAGGGTCGGCTGGCTCATGTTTCGTACTCCCCTTTGAGGTTCTTCGCGAGCATGCGCACGAGGAAGAAGGCGACGACGTTCGCCAGCACGACGGCGAGAATGCCGCCCGCCGAGGCGAGACCCACATCGAACTGCTGCAACCCGAGCGCATAGATCAAATACGAAAGGATCGTCGTGGCGTTGCCGGGACCGCCCGAGGTCGTCGTATAGATTTCAGCGAAGATCGACAGCAGGAAGATCGTCTCCATCATCACGACAACGGCGATCGCGCGCCGCAAGTGCGGCAACGTAATGTAGAAGAACATGGCGATCGGGCCGGCGCCGTCGATCCGCGCCGCTTCCTTTTGCTCTTCGTCGAGCGATTGGATCGCCGTGAACAGGATCAGGAACGCGAACGGCAGCCATTGCCACGCAACGATCACGATGATGGCCGATAGCGGGTACGTCGCGAACCAGTCGACCGGTTGCATGCCGACCGCGCGCATCGCAGCGGCGGCGACGCCGTAGACCGGATGCAGCATCATGTTCTTCCAGATCAGCGCGCTGACCGTCGGCATGACGAAGAACGGGGCGATTGCAAGTAAGCGCGCGACACCCTGGCCGACGAACTTCCGGTCGAACAGGATCGCCATCAGGATCCCGCCTACGACCGTGATGACGAGCACCGCGCCGATCAACTCGAGCGTGTGGACGATCGACGGCACGAACGAAGGGTCGGTGATCAGGTAGCGATAGTTGTCGAAGCCCGCAAAACCTTTTTCGTCGGGGTTCAACAGGTTGTAACGCGTGAACGAATACCAGATCGTCATGGCGAGCGGTATCGTCATCCAGAGGACGAGCACGGCAACCGACGGCGCGGCGAGCCAACGCGTCGACCCGGCGCGCCGCTCCGGGGTCGGCAATGTATCTTGCTCTGCGGCGGGCGAGAGCGGCATATGAAGATGTCCCATCGTTTCGGACTCCTGAACAATCGCAGTGATCGCGCCGGATGACTGCGTGAGCGGGACGAGCGCGGCCTGAAGGGCCGGCGTCGTCCCGCGCGGGGGCGATGCGCACGCACGGCAGCGCATCGCCCGCCGGCTGACCCTACTTCTGGTAGCCGGCCTGACGTACGGCGCGATTGGCCGCGGCGTTACCGGCCTCGAGCGCCTGATCGACGCTCATCTGACCTGCGAGCGCACCCGAGATGCTCTGTCCGACCACCGTCCCGAACGATTGGAACTCCGGGATACCGACGAATTGCACGCCCGTGTAAGGCACCGGCTTGGCCGTCGGGTGATTCGGGTCCGCCGTCTTGATCGCGTTCTCGACGAATTCGGAGAACGGCGCGGCCTGCTTGTACTCGGGGCGGTTATAAGTCGACTCGCGCGTACCCGGCGGCACCGACGCCCAGCCTTCGTCCTTCGCCACGAGTTCGATGTAGGGCTTGCCCGTCGCCCATTCGATGAACTTCCTGGCGTCGTCCTGCTTCTTCGATGTCTTCGGCACGGCGAGCGCCCATGCCCACAGCCAATGCGAACCGTTGGGCGTGACTTCCGTAGGCGCAGCCGCAAAGCCGATCTTGTCGGCCACCTGCGATTGGCTCTTGTTGTAGAGCATGCCGGCCGCCACCGTCGCGTCGATCCACATCGCGCATTTGCCTGAGGACATCAGCGTCAGGTTCTCGTTGAAGCCGTTCGAGCTCGCTCCCGGAGGGCCGTCCTTCTTCATCAGGTCGACATAGCTCGTGACCGCCTTCTTCCATTCGGGCGAGGTCAACTGCGCGTTCCATTTCTCGTCGAACCAACGGCCGCCGTAGGTGTTCACACGCGTCGTCAGATACGCCATGTTCTCACCCCAGCCGGCTTTGCCGCGCAAACAGATGCCGTAGACGCCGGCCGCCTTGTCGGTCAGCTTGTCGGCAAACGCCGAGATCTGGTCGTACGTGGGCTTGGCCGGCATCGTGAGCCCTTTGGCCGCGAACAGGTCCTTGCGATAGAACGTCATCGAGCTTTCCGCGTAGAACGGCAGCGCGTAGAGCGTGCCGTTGTACGACAGGCTGTCGCGCACCGGCTTCATGACGTCGTTGACGTCATAGTCGGCCGGCAGGTTCGTCATCGGCGAAAGCCAGCCGCGCTTGCCCCACTGCGGCGCCTCGTACGCGCCGATCATCATGACGTCGAACTGGCCGCTGCCCGTCGTGATGTCGGTCGTCGCGCGCTGACGCAAGACGTTCTCCTCGAGCACGACCCAGTTCAGCTTGATGTTCGGATTGCTCTTCTCGAAATCGGCGGCGAGCTTCTTCATCTCGATCATGTCGGGATTGTTCACCACGGCGATCGTGATCGTCGCAGCCGACGCCGGCAGCGCGGCCATCGCCATCGCCGCAAGGGCGCCGGCGGCGATCGCGCGCCGCGTGAGTCGAACGGCAGAGGCGGAATTGCGTTGCATCGCTTGTCTCCTTAAGTCTTGTACGTTGTGATGGAACTGCAGTTGCGCTCTCACGGAAGAGCGCGGTTCGTACTCAGCCCGGGTGGATAGGCATCCACTGGTGTTGGTGCTCGTGCTTTTTTGCCTGACGCGTCGGGGCCGCCGAGCGATCGCTCATTGAGAGAGCAATTGCTCGACGAGTGATCGAATGATCGGATAGAGAGGGGAGCCTGTCAAGGCGAGGGCGGGATTTTCGATGATGCAGTGCGCAAGAGCGTGTCAGGTCCTCCGGCCGATTGCGGCCGGATACATGAAGTTATTGCTCGGTATGCGTTTGCTGTTGTGGGCCGCAGCCCAGCCGGAGCGACGCGGGAGCGCGCTGTGTTGCAGCGCCGTACGTCGGGATGGGGTGTGTCAGAGGCTCAGACGCGCTGGCCGAGCATGTCGTCCATCAAAGGCACGGCGGCAAGCACGACAAGCACGGTCGCCAGCGGTACGGTGGACACGAAGCCCATATGCTTGAACCCGAGCGCGCCCGCCAGGCCACCGCAAAAGAAAGCAGCCAGCAGCGACACAAGCAGCGCGAGTCGCCGGCGGTCCGCCATCACCGGAGTATCCCGCCGCATCGGGCCCGCAAGCGGGCCGTTCCAATAGAAAAACTTGCCCAGTTCGATGCCGATGTCAGTGACGAGCCCCGTCACGTGGGTCGTACGAATCTCGGCTTTGGAGATCTTCGTGATCATCGCGTTTTGCAGGCCCATCACGAAGCAGAGCAGCGCCACCGTGGCCGGCACGAACAGCAGCCGATGCGCTTCGAGATTCGCGCCCAGGAAACCGAAGACGAGCAGCAGCACCGCCTCCAACATCAGCGGCATCGCATAGAGGCTGCGCAATTCGCGCCGCCGTCCCCAGTTGATCAGGACCGCAGACACGGCCGCCCCGAACAGGAACGAGAGCAGCGAGGCGAAGCCCGCTCCGGCGAGGCCAAGGTTGCCGAGCGCCAGATCGTCGGCGGTCGACGAAACGATGCCCGTCATGTGCGACGTATATTGTCCGACCGCCAGCAACCCGCCCGCGTTGGTCGCACCGGCGACGAAGGCAAGCGAACGGCCGAGACGACGATTGGCTTCGTCGGTACGCTCAGGCGTGGTGAAGGCGCGAAGGTAATGAATGGGCATGCTGACTCGCTGGCTACAGGCGCTTGGGGTGACCATGACAGGCCCGGCCATCGCATTCCAAGGCTGGACGGCCGCTCGCGCACATGCACCAGAGCGTAGCACGGCCGCCCGCTGCCGCTTTAAGTCAGGTCAAAGCGCGTGCATGATGCGCGATGTGATCTTCGATAAAGGTTTCGATGAAGTAATAGCCATGGTCGTAGCCCTCGTGGCGGCGCAGCGTCAAAGGCTGCCCCGCTTTCAGGCACGCTTGTTCGAACAGATCGGGATGCAGTTGCTCGATGCGGAATTTGTCGGCCAGCCCCTGATCGATGAGGATGCCTGCCTCGAAGCGGCCCGCATCCGGGCGCGCGACCAGCTCGCTCGCATCGTATTGCCGCCACGCTTCGACATCATCGCCGAGGTAGCCGGAGAACGCCTTCCTGCCCCACGGGCAATGCATCGGCGCCGCGATCGGCGCGAACGCCGAGACCGAGCGGTAGATGTCGGGGTTGCGCAACGCGAGCACCAACGCGCCGTGGCCGCCCATCGAATGACCGAAAATGCCCAGCCGCGCACCGTCGATCGGCAGTTCGGCACACACCGTCTCGCGCAGTTCGTCGCGCACGTAGGAATACATGCGGTAATGGCGCGACCACGGCTCGCGCGTAGCGTCGACGTAAAAACCGGCCGCGACGCCAAAATCCCATGCGTCGGTTTCCCCTTCAATGCCGGCGCCACGCGGGCTTGTATCGGGCGCGACGAGCGCGATGCCCTGTTCGGCAGCGAAACGCTGGGCGCCGGCTTTGATCGGGAACGTTTCTTCGTTCGCAGTCAGCCCGGCCAGAAAAAAGAGCGCCGGCACGCGCCCGTGTTCAGCCTGCGGCGGCAGATAGACGGAGAACCGCATCGGCAGGCCGATCGTTTTCGCGTCGTGCCGATAGAGCGCCTGCTTTCCGCCATGAGACAGGTGACTTTCGATGAGTTCGAGCATTTGTTTCTCCGGGTCCTCGCTGCGGTTCAATAGAGAACGAGTGCTGGTGGCGCTTGACCTGTTGTGTCGGCGGCGAGCCGTCGATCTTCGCCGAATTCGGTGCGGCCGACCCGTCTCGGTCGGCCGTTGCGTTGTCCATGCGCGTCAGTAGCCGGGATCGGCGCGGCGAAGTTCGCGGGCATCACGGGCAACGCGGGCAACCCGGGCCACATACGCCCGGCGAGATACGCATCATAACGGCTAACCGAACGCGCTCCCGCTTCCACCCGGGAGATGTCTGCCACACACCCACCGGCGGTGCGGTCGGTGCAGCCACGCCGCCTTCGCGCGCGCGTCCATATCGGAGTCGTAAAGGACGGAATAGGCCACAGCGTCTTGTGCGCCATCAAGCTGGCGCCTACCGTGGAGCCACCCCTATATAAAAGACAGAATGGAGCGAGACACATGCGTTCGAACACGGTTCACCCGTGCGACGAGCAGCTGCCGCTTGGTCGGCTGCTTACGCTCGGCATACAGCACGTCCTGGTCATGTACGCCGGCGCGGTGGCCGTGCCGCTCATCGTCGGCGGCGCACTCGGGCTGCCCAAAGACCAGGTCGCCTTCCTCATCAGCGCCGACCTCTTCTCGTGCGGCATCGCGACGCTGATTCAAACGCTCGGATTGTGGATCTTCGGCATCCGGCTGCCCGTCATCATGGGCTGCACGTTCGCAGCCGTCGGGCCCATGGTTGCAATCGGGACGAACCCCCAATTGGGTCTGCTCGACATCTTCGGCTCGACGATTGCGGCAGGCGCGATCGGCATCGTCCTCGCGCCCGCGATCGGCCGGTTGTTGCGCTTCTTCCCGCCTGTCGTGGTCGGCACCGTTATTTCGGTCATCGGGCTGTCGCTGATGGAAGTCGGCATCAATTGGGCTGCGGGCGGCGTCGGCAATCCCGACTACGGCGCGCCGCTCTACCTCGGCTTGTCGATGTTCGTGCTTGCACTGATCCTGCTCATCAACAGGTTTTGCCGCGGCTTTCTCGCCAATATTTCGGTGCTGGTGGGGATCGTCGTCGGGTTCGTCATCGCCGCCGTCACGGGGCATGTGTCGTTCGACGGCGTACGTCACGCGCCGTGGGTCGGCATCGTCGCGCCGTTTCGTTTCGGCCTGCCCCACTTCGACCCGCTCGCCATCGCAACGATGGTCACCGTCATGTTCGTCACTTTCATCGAATCGACGGGGATGTTCCTCGCCGTTGGCGACATGGTCGGCCGCCCCGTCGATCGAGCCACGCTCGTGCGCGGCTTGCGCGTCGATGGGCTCGGCACGCTGATCGGCGGCATCTTCAACTCGTTTCCACATACGTCGTTTTCGCAGAACGTCGGGCTGATCGGCGTGACCGGCGTCAAGAGTCGCTTCGTCTGCGCGACGGGCGGCCTGATCCTCGTCACGCTCGGGCTGTTTCCGAAGATGGCGCAGGTCGTCGCTTCGGTCCCGCCGTTCGTGCTCGGCGGCGCCGGCATTGTGATGTTCGGCATGGTCGCGGCGAGCGGCATCAAATCGCTGTCGCGCGTGGACTTCACGACGAATCCGCACAATCTGTTCATCGTCGCGGTCAGCGTGGGGCTCGGCCTTGTGCCCGTCGTCTCGCCGAAGTTCTTCGCCCAACTGCCGCACGCGCTTTCGCCGCTGCTTCACAGCGGCATCCTGCTGGCGTCGGCGTCCGCCGTCGTCCTCAATGTCATCTTCAACGGCGTGTCGCGCACCGCCGAAACGACCGAGGCCGACGTCACGGAACCGGCGCCGTTGACACGGCGCGCCGTCGATATGCATTGAAAGAATTGGCAAGGCTATTGAAAGATATGTGCGCCGGTTGTTGCAAGCTCGGCGCACGCCGCCCTCTGGTTCTTCAGCCATAGTCCGCGCTTCGACCGCCTCCGCTTCTGCATCCTCCGCTTCGCCCCATCGATCCACAAAGCGACGATAGTTAGGACAACTGACCTATCGTTTACACCAACGCGCTAAAGTCATATGAATAGGCGCGTGACCGGCTCGACTCTGCTCTGATCCGCGCCCCACGGGCCTCTACGGGCCGTCGACCGTCCCGCGACATTTATTCATACAAATATCAGATCGCGTCGAGGTACGGCAAAACTACGAACCTTCCTAAAGTCGCGCAAACGATTGCCGTAAACAAAGTTGGAAGCCAACGTCTTCCGTCCCCTGTTGCGAATGTGGTCCCCAGGCCCGTTTCGTCCATTACTAAGGAGTCCTAAATATGCTGCGTTTCCTACGGTTCCTTTCGCGCGACGAGCGCGGCGTCAGCGCACTTGAATACTCGGTTTTGGCCGGCATCGTCGTCGTGGCCGTTGCCGCGGCCGGTGCGATCTTCGGTGGCACCGACGGTCTACCCGCTCTGTTCCAAAACATGATCACGCACGTCACGAGCGTCCAAACCAACGGGCATTGATGACAATGAGCCCGTTCGGCCATCACGCCGAACGGCTCGCGGTTACCGGCGCCGGCTCACGTCGATCGATAGGCACACCATGTTTCTGATCAACGCGTTGGCCAGCGCACTGCTTGCGATGCTGGCGCTCTCGGATCTGCGCCAGCGGCGCCTGCCAAATGCGATGGTGGCCGGCTTTGCGGCCCTTTACTTCGCGCATGCGTGGTCGGGCGGCGCCAGCCGTGTGGAGATCGAGACGCATCTGGCGACGGGCGCGGCGGCACTCGTGCTCGCGGCCCTGATGTTTCGCTTCGGATGGCTGGCCGGCGGCGACGCCAAGCTGTTTGCCGCCGTGTTCCTGTGGACCGATCTCCCGCACGCGACAACGGTCTTTTTCATCGTTTCGTTCATCGGCCTGATGCTGGCCGTCGCGCAGTTCGCGTGGCGACTCGTGGAGCGCGCACGGGCCGCGGTATCCGACCAAGGTTGGCTCTCGCCCGCGCGCGGCGTGCCGTACGGCGTCGCGCTCGCGGCAGGCGGCATCGCCGCCGTCTGGCTGCCGCGCGTCGCCCCCCATGCCCTGCGGCTGCAGCACGCAGCCTGGCCGCTCCTGTCTCACGCACGGCTTACATAACGGACCGGCGTTGCCATGCAAAACTTTCTCAAACTCGCGGGCTTGATCGTCGTCGCCGCTATCGGCGCCTTCGTCCTGCGCGCGCTCTATGTCGCTGCCTCTCGTCCCGGCCCCGTCAAACCGCCGCCCATGGTGCGCATTCGGGCCGCCGCGGCCGATCTGCCCGATGGCCTGCTGCTGCGCGACAGCGATCTGATGTGGAAGAGCATGCCGCGCGGCGACGCACCGACCGGCGCGCTCGTCGAAGGCGCGCCGGATACGACCGACCTCAAGGGCGACCTGCTTCGTCATGCCGTCCATGCCGGCGCCCCGCTCGGCGCATCCGACGTCATTTCGCCGAGTGCGCCCGGATTTCTCGCCGCCGCGCTCAAGCCCGGCATGCGCGCGATCTCGGTCGCCATCGACGATGTCTCGGGCAATGCCGGCCTCATCGAACCGGGCGACTATGTCGACGTCTTGCTCACCCAGCAGATTGCGACGACGCCCAATGCGTCCGGTACCGCGGATCGAACGGTCGAGACCGAAACGATCGCCGAGCGCGTGCGCGTGCTGGCGGTCGGCACCGCATTCAAGCGGCCCAAGGACGACGACACCAAGCCGAGCACCGCCAACGCCCGCGCCCGCACAGTCACGTTCGAAGTGACGCCGCGCAGTGCCGAAGTCGTGACGGTGGCCGCTCATCTGGGCTCGCTTTCCCTCGCGTTGCGCAGCTTTGCAACGCGCGATCGGCAAGCCTCGCAAGCCGAGGACGTGATCGAACCCCAAACGCCGCCCATGTGGGCGCGCGATGTGTCGCGCGGCTTGCGTGCGATGACGCCTGCCCCGCAGAGCGCCACGCATGCCGCTGCGCCGCGATTGGCAGCCGCCGCACGGCCCGTCGTCATTTATCGCGGTTCGAAGCAGACCGATTCTCTCGGCGCCAATGCTTCAGGGCTGCCGAACGCGAGCGCCGGCCTGCTCCCGCCGCTGCCCTCCGGCACGCCGCCCGCCACGCCGCCCACGGCGCCTGGATCGACGCCCGGCGCGTCGCCGACCGCCGCGGCCGGCGCTCATCCTGCTGCTTAGGATTCCTAAATGATGCTTCGCTCGATTCGTACCTTTCCGCGACGCGCGCACCCCCACCCTCGCTCGCGCTTGTTCGCGATCTTCGCGGGCCTGATCTATGTCGCCGCCTGCTTCTACCTGATCGCGCAGCCGGCTCACGCCGCCGATAGCGACTCCGTGTTGTCGGTGCCTGCCGGCGGCGGTGAAATGGTGCAATTGCCGCAAGCGGCCGTCGCCGTGTTCGTCGCCGATCCCGATGTCGCCGACGTTCACGTCCCGACACCGCAAACGGTGTTCGTGCTCGGCAAGAAGGCCGGTACGACCACGCTGTTCGCACTGGGCGCCAACAATCGCCCCATCCTGCGCAAGACGATCAACGTCGCGATGGATACCGCATCGATCCAACGGTTGCTCGATGCGCGCTTCCCGCAATGGCGGTTGACGGTCACGAGCGCCCCAGGCTCGCTCATGGTGAGCGGACATGTGCCAAGCGCAGCGGACGCCGACGCGGTCGCGCAAACGTTGAAACCCTATCTGCATGACCAGGAGGCGCTCGTCAATCGACTGACGTTGGCGCAGCCGATCCAGGTCCACCTGCGCGTGCGCATCACCGAGGTCGATCGCAACATCACGCAACAGCTGGGGATCAACTGGAGCGCACTCGGTGCGAACGGCAACTTCGTCGGCGGCTTGTTCAACGGCCGCGCGATCGTCGATACGACGGCCAACCTGTTCAACCTCTCGCCGACAGGCGCGTTTTCGGTGCTGGGCGGCTTTCATACGTCGCGCTATTCGATCGACGGCGTGCTCGACGCACTCGACCAGGAAGGCTTGATCACGATGCTCGCCGAGCCGAATCTGACGGCCATGTCCGGCCAGACGGCGAGCTTCCTTGCGGGCGGCGAGTTTCCGATCCCCGTTGCGCAAGATACGACCGGCGCGATCACGATCGAATTCAAACCGTACGGCGTCTCGCTCGACTTCACACCGACTGTGCTCGCGAACAATCGCATCAGCCTCAAAGTGCGGCCGGAGGTCAGCGAAATCGATCCGACCAACAGCGTCACGACGGGCTCGATCAAAGTGCCGGCATTGACGGTTCGGCGCGTGGAAACGACGGTCGAACTCGCGAGCGGACAAAGCTTTGCGATCGGCGGCCTCTTGCAAAGCAAAAGCAGCGACGTGCTCTCGCAATTGCCGGGCCTCGGCCGCCTGCCCGTGCTAGGCAAGCTGTTTTCATCGAAGAACTACCTGAACGACAAATCGGAAGTCGTCGTGATCGTAACGCCCTATATCGTGCAACCGGTCGGCCCCGGGCAAACGCATGATGCGCTCGACAGCGTCACGCGCCCGAGCAGCGACGTCGAATATGCGCTGCAGCGTGCGCTCGGTCTCGATCCGCTCGCCGGGAGCGGGCCGCGGCTGGTCGGCGCGGCCGGTTTCGTCTATTGAGCCAGAGAAAGGAAGCGCCATGCGCAATCGATTCGTAGTCCTGACTATCTCCTGGTTCGCGATGCTCGCCATGGCGTCGGCGCTGACCGGTTGCATGTCCGAGCACCCGCCGCTCGGCATGCCGGGCGACTCCGTGATCGGCTTCAGTTCCGAAAACGGCGGTCGCGCCGTGCCGCCATCGTGCGATCAACTGAACCAACCGTCGCATATGGTCGATGCAGGCCGGGGCCGCCCGGGCGTCGCATTCGGCTGCGCCACCTACTCGAACCTCGCGGCCATGCTCGTGCGTCCCGCCGACCTCGTCGCGCCGCTCCCCTATGCCGGCGCCGACGCGGCGCTCGGCGCGAGCGCCGTGCGTGCCTATGAAGAAGGACGCACGCAACCGCTTCGATCGACGTCGACTACGACGTCGGTTTCGCACTGAGCATTGAGGACCGACACCATGGGTGCATTCGAGTTGCGTTCCTCCAACCGCCGCGCGCAGCCGCTCGCGACCGACCGCATCATCGCCGTCGTCATGGACGCGAGCAGCGAGGAAGTCGTCAAGAACCTGATGCTCGATCAAGGCATCTCGAACGGCTACGTAACGCGCGGCCAGATCGACGACGCGATCGAGCTGATGCGCGGTCTCGGGCATTCGCCGCGGCATTTGCTTGTCGATGTCTCGTCTTCATCGATGCCCGTCTCCGATCTGATGCGCCTCGCGGAAGTCGTCGATCCGTCGGTCAGCGTCGTCGTGGTCGGCGATCGCAACGACGTGGGCTTGTTTCGCTCGTTGCTGCGCATGGGCGTGCAGGACTACCTCGTCAAGCCGCTCACGGTCGAACTCGTCCAGCGCGCACTGACGGCCAGCGATCCAAGCGCTTCGGTGCGCGCCGGCAAGGCGATCGGCTTCATCGGCGCGCGCGGCGGCGTGGGCGTGACGACGATCGCCACGGCGCTCGCACGACATCTCGCCGACAAGACGCGCCGGCGCATCGCCTATGTCGATCTCGATTGGCACGGCGGTGCGGCCTCGTCGATGCTCGGCGTCGTCTCGAACAACGGCCTTGCGGAGTTGCTGCAAAACACCCAGCGCCTCGATCATCAACTCATCCATCAAACCGCCGTCGCACAAAGCGACCGGTTGTTCGTGCTCACCGCCGAACTGCCCTACGATCAACCGCTCGCGTTGCGCCCCGGCACCGTCGGCGAACTGGTGGCGGCGCTCAAGCGGCACTTCCACTATGTCGTGCTCGACTTGCCGCAGCGGGCAGGAAGTTTCGTCGACGAAACGCTCGATGCGTGCGAAACCATTCACGTCGTCTCGGATCGATCGGTGCATGGGGCGCGCGAGACCGCGCGGCTGTGTCGTTTCGCCGAGGGCCGCCCCGCCGATGCCGCCGTCTCGGTGCTGCTCAACAATGCGCATCACCCCGTGCGTGGACGCGTGGCGCAAGCCGACTTCGTGAATGCGCTCGGGCGCGCGTCGGTGCTCGAATTCCCATACGAACCGCAAACGCTGGCTGTCGCCGAGAATCTGGGCGAGGCGATCGCCGAGAGCAAACACTCGGCATTCGCACGCGCCGTCGTCGGGCTCGCCGACGCGATCACCGGATCGGATGCACCGCCTGTTGCCGCCGCCCGTTCACGTTGGTACGCGCGTCTGCTGCCGAAACGGAGCACCGCATGATGTTCGGGCGCCGCAGCAACGCACCGTCCTTCGCGCCGCAGGTGAGCGCGGTGACCGAGGCCGAGCACGTCGACAGGCGTGCGCGCACGCAGCCCCGCGGCGATGCCGCGGCGGACAGCCCGCACGCCGTCGCGGGTGAGGCAGCCGCAGCCTCGGCCCGGGCCGGAGCCGGAGCCGGCTCGCCACCAGCCGCGGACGTTGCCCCGACACATGAGCCCGAGCCGCGCGCTCATGCATCGTCCTCGACGGTACCCGTCGATCGACATGAAGCGCTGATCCGCTCCGATACATTCAAAACGATCCGCTCGGCCGTGTTTTCGTCGATGAACATGTCGGCGGCATTGATGATGTCGCGTGCGCAGGTACGTGAAGGCATCGAGCAAATCGCCGCCGAGGCGATCACGCGCGAGCGCTTGACGATCACGCTCGCGGAGCAGGCGCTGATCGTCGACGAGATGCTCAACGACATGTTCGGCGTCGGTCCGATCGAGCCGCTGCTCGCCGACGAGAAAGTCACCGACATTCTCGTGAACGGGCCGGACCAGGTCTATGTCGAGCGTGCCGGCCGCCTCGAACTGACGCCGTTGAAGTTCCGCGACAACGCGCATGTGATCAACGTCGCGCAGCGAATCGCCGCCGCGGTCGGCCGTCGTGTCGACGAAAGCAGCCCGCTCGTCGATGCACGGCTGGCCGACGGCAGCCGCGTCAACGTCGTGCTGCCGCCGATCGCGTTGCGCGGCGCGTCGATCTCGATTCGCAAATTCTCCAAGCGCAACATCACGCTCGCGCGCATGGCGCAACAAGGCAACATCTCGCCGGCGATGGTCGAGGTGCTGCGCATCGCGAGCGCCTGCCGCCTGAACATCGTCATCTCGGGCGGCACCGGCTCGGGCAAGACGACGCTGCTCAACGCGATGTCCAACTTCATCGATCCGACCGAGCGCATTGTCACGATCGAAGATGCGGCCGAGCTGCAGCTGCAGCAGCCGCACGTCGTCAGTCTCGAGACGCGGCCCGAGAACAGCGAGGGGCTCGGCGGCATTTCGCAACGCGATCTCGTGCGCAATGCGCTGCGGATGCGGCCCGATCGCATCATCCTCGGCGAAACGCGGGGAACCGAAGCGTTCGATGTGCTGCAAGCGATGAACACGGGCCATGACGGCTCGATGACGACCGTCCACGCGAACACGCCGCGCGATGCGATTACCCGGCTGGAAAGCATGGTGATGATGGCCAACGGCAATCTCCCGCTTGTGTCGATTCGCCGCCAGATCGCCAGCGCCGTTCACATGATCTTGCAGGTCGAGCGCATGCGCGACGGCATGCGCCGCGTCACGCGCGTCACGGAAATCTCCGGTATGGAGGGCGATGTCGTCATCACGCAGGACCTGTTCGCGTTTCGATTCAACGCCAGCAGCCACGAAGACCAGGTTCGCGGCGTATTCGAGTCGTCGTCGCTGCGCCCGGCCTTCGCACAGCGCGCGGCCTACTACGGGCTCGAAGAGCAACTGATTGGAGCGATGCAATCATGACGCCCGCCGACGTCGTCGCAGCCGCCGCGTTCTTTGCGATCGTCGTCGCGGGGCTGATGGTGCGCTCGTTGCGCGAGATGGCGCGGCGGCAACCCACGCAACGCATCGCGTCGCGTGTCGCCGCCCTGCGCGATCCGTTGGCATCGAACCGGCAGACGCGCGGCGACAAGCCGGCCCATCAGCTCGTGAGCCTCGATCGCCGCCACGACGATGAGCCGGCCTGGCAGGCGTGGCTGCATGCGAAGCAGCAACGCATCGAAGCGATTGCGGGGCGGGCCGGCGTGCGCAAGATCGTCGCGGCGGCCGTCGTCGTCGGCCTCGCTTCGTTTGTCGCCGCGACGCTGGCCGGGCTGCCGTTTTGGACGCGCGCGCTCGGCGCCGTCGTCGACGCGCTGATCGCCATGCGCGCTGCCTATCTGTTCATCATCGCCCGCTTCAAGCAGCGCTTTCTCGCCGTGTTTCCCGACACGCTCGATCTGATCATCCGCGCAGTGCGGGCCGGTATTCCCGCAGTCCAGGCGATCTGCACGGCCGGCGTCGAAAGCGAGGAGCCCGTGCGTTCGACGTTTCGCACGATGGGCGATGCGCTGCTCGTCGGCGCCGAAGTGAAGGACGTGCTCGAACAAGCCGCCGAGCGCCTGCAGCTCGCCGACTTCTCGTTCTTCGCCGTCTGCCTCGTCCTGCAACGCGAGACAGGCGGCAATCTCGCGGAAACGCTCGAGAATCTGGCCGCGATCGTGCGCACGCGGCGCGACATTCGCGCGAAAACGAAGGCGCTCACGGCCGAGGGGCGCATCGCCAGCAAGATCATTTCGGGTGTGCCGTTTTTTATCATGGGCTTTCTCTATGTCGTCAATCGCCCGTATGTGTCGCTGCTGTTCAACACGCGCGCCGGCCACAAGATGCTCGTGCTCGCGGCCGTGTTGCTCGTGATCGGGCTTTCGTTGATCCGCAAGATCGCCAATCTGGATACCTCGCGATGAATATGTCCGACGTTTGGTTCAATCTCGTTCTCGTCGCACTGCTCGCGGCGGTGACGCTCTGGCTGATCCTGCGCGGCGCCAGCGCGCGCTCGCGCATTGCGCAGCGGGTCCGGCACGCGATCGCGCAAACAAGCGCGCCGAATCAAGGGCATAACGTGCCCAAGCAACTCGCGCATAAAGTGGCGACGATCGGCGAGCGCATGCCGATCATCGACGCGGCCGAACGCGGCAAACTCGCCTCGCGGCTCGCGAATGCCGGCTTTCGCGAGAAGCGCGCCGTGTCCATCCTCGCGGGCCTCAAAATCGTCTGCGGTGCCTGCTTCGCGCTCAGCGCAATCGTCGTGGTGCCGCATATTCCGCGCATCGGCGGCTACTTCGTCATGCGTGCGCTTGCCATGGCCGGCGCGTTCGTCGTCGGCATGATGCTGCCGGAAATTGCGCTCGGTTTCGCCATCAAACGGCGTCAACGCGCAATCTCGCTAGCGTTGCCCGATGCGCTCGACCTGCTCGTCATCTGCACGAACGCCGGCAACAGCCTCGTCGTCGCCATCAAGCGTGTGGCGGCCGAGTTGCGCACGATCTGCCCCGCGCTCGCCGACGAGTTTTCCGTCACGGCCGACGAACTGCAAATCGGCGGCGACAGTGCCGGTGCCTTGAACGCGATGGCCGCGCGCATCGGCCTGACCTCGATGCGCGCGCTCGTGACGACACTCGTTCAATCGCAACAATACGGCACCCCGATCACGCATTCGCTGCGCATGCTCTCGCGCACGGAGCGCTCGATGCAGATCATCGCGCTCGAAGAAAAAGCCGCGAAGCTCGCGCCGAAGATGACGCTGCCGATGATGCTTTTCATCATGCCGACCGTCGCGTTGATCGCGGCCGGCCCCGCCGTTATCCGCCTCATCGCGGTGTTTCATCATTGAAGTCGTGGTCAATCCACGGACATGACCATGGGAGGTTTCATGCGTTCGATCCCACTGCCAACGCGGCGCCAGCTGGCCACCGCGTTGGCGCTTGCTTCGCTTTCGCTTGGCCTGCTGACCGGCTGCGCGAGCGGTCCGCGCGTAGAAACACGGCCCGTCGTGGCCGAGCGCGGCGCAGACAAGAGCACCGACCTGCGCATCGCCGAGAGCGCGCTTGAAAGCGGCGACGTGCAGCTCGCGCTGTCGCTGTTCGAGCGCACGCTCAAGGCCGACCCGCGCTCGCTGCCGGCGCAGCTCGGCCTTGCCGACGCGATTTATCAAACGGGCGACCTCGCGCGGGCGGGCGTGCTCTATCGGCAGGCAGCCGCCAACGCGCCTGACGATCCGCGCGCCCAACTCGGCCTGGCACGCGTCGCGCTGCGCGAACGGCGCCTGGACGAAGCCGTCGCGCGCTATCGTGCGCTCGTCGCGAAGTACCCCGACAACGCTGTCGCGTCCGAAGGATTGGGCGCCGCGCTCGACCTGCAAGGCCATCACGGCCAAGCGCAGGCGATCTACCGCGCGGCGTTGGCACGACATCCTGAAGCGCAAGGGTTGCGGGCCAACCTGGGGCTTTCGCTGATTCTCGCTCGGCGCGCACGAGAAGGTGCGAACGTGCTGCTCGATATCGCGGCGCTGCCCGATGCGCCCGCGCAAGCGCGTGAGAACCTCGCGCTCGCATACGGCGTGTTAGGCAACGCGGAAGCAGCCAAACGCATCCTCACGGCCGACATGCCTGCAGCGTCGGCCGAGGACAACCTGCAGTTCTACCGCACGCTTCGCGAGCGCTGGTCCGTGCAGGCAGGCACAGGCGAGGCCGCGCGGGTTAAGGCGGTTCCCGCTACGCAAGCCGTGACGACGGAGACTATCGAGTGAATCGACTGGCGCGCTTCGCCGCGAACGAGCGCGGAGTCGCGGCGCTCGAGTTCGTGCTCGTGTTTCCGTTCCTGATGACGGTGCTGTTCGGCATCGTCGATACCAGCTTGCTCCTGTGCGACAAGGCGGTGATCACGAATGCGAGCCGCGAAGCCGCGCGTGCAGGCGTCGTGGTGCGCGTGCCGCAGATGGGCGCCAGCGATGTGGCCGGCGTCGCGCTCTCGTACGCGCAAAGCAATCTCGTCACGGGCGGCACGGCGACGACGCCTACCGTCAACGTGGATCAATCGGCCGGCACCTCGCCGGGCAGCCCGCTCAGCGTGACGGTCAGCTATACCTACGAAGGACTCGTGCTGGGCTCGGCGCTCAGTTCCTTGACGGGGCCGGTTACCGTCAGCGCGACGACGGTCATGAACTATGAATAAGCGAGCGTGGCGCCGTCCGTCGCGCGGCCGCGATCGTGGCGATGCGTCGCTGCGTCGACAGCGCGGCTCGGTCCAGCTTTGGTTCGTGTTGACGGTGCCGGTCTTGTTGACGTTCGGCGCGTTCGCCATCGACCTGCCGCGTGTCGCGACGGTGCGCAACGAGTTGCAAAATGCGGCCGATGCCGCGGCGCTCGCCGGCGCATCGAAGCTGCTCTCGGGCAGCAACGGCCCCGACTGGCCTGACGCGGCCAGTGCGACGAATGCGGCCGTTTCGCTGAACACATCGGACGGCGCAAAGCTCAGCGCCGCGAGCGTGCAAACGGGATTCTGGAATTTGACGGGTGCGCCGTCGACACTCGAGGCGCAGACAATTCCGCCCGGCCCCTACGATGTGCCCGCCGTGCAGGTCACCGTGACGCGCAGCGCGAGCGAGAACGGGGGCGCCGTATCGTTGCTGCTCGGCGGGTTTCTCGATCTGCTGAGCACGCCGACGAGCGCCACGGCCGTTGCCGTCGCCGCCGCGCCGTCTACGGTCGGCGCGGGAGGGTTGTTTCCGATGGTCGTCGATCAGTGCGTCTTGAGTCAGTATTGGGATGCGACAACGAATGAGCCGATGATTGACCCGACGACGGGACAACCGTACGAGTTCCAGGTGGGCAACGGCCAGCTTTACGGCGGTACGTGCGAGGCCGGGCAGTGGACGACGTTTCTGACCAACGCGAACGATGTGCCGACCGTGCGCGGCCTCATCGCATCGGGCAATCCTTCACCGGTATCGATCGGCGACAGCATCTGGATCGAGCCGGGCGTGAAGACGACAATCTACAGCGATGTGCCGGTCGGCGTGACGATCGTCGTGCCGGTCGCGGCGCAGATCGATACGCACAGCTATGTGCCGATCGTCGCGTTCGCGGCGTTTCATGTCGATGGTTCGTACGGCGGCAGTCAGAAATACATCGAAGGGCATTTCGTCAGCGGCTACCGGATTCCCGTGCAGTCATGGGGCGTGGGGCCTCAGTATGGCGCCTATGTGGCGCCGCGGTTGGCGCTTTGAGCGGAGCCCTGCCATAAAAAACGGCGAGCCCCTGCGCTCGCCGTCCGTTCCTGCCTGGGTCGCGTGCCGCCTTCGTCAATCCGTTGATTTCGCCGAAGCCGCCACAGGCGCCGAAGCCGCCCCTACCGTCGCAGGCGCGTCGGCCGCCCGCGGCGCGTCGCCGGTATTCGCGATCCAACCGCCGCCCAGCGCCACATACAGATTGACGAGATTCTCGAGCCGGGCCGCGCGCGCGTTGACGAGCGATTGCTGGACCGTATAAAGATTCGTCTGCGCGGTCAGCACCTGCAGGTAGCTATCGACGCCGTTCTTGTACCGCAGTTGCGACAACTCGAGCGTGCGCGATTGCGCAAACGTCGTGCGTTCGAGCGCGCCGATCTGCCCGTCATAGGTACTGCGGGCGGCGAGCTCGTCGGCCACCTCGCGAAACGCCGATTGAATCGTCTTCTCGTACCGCGCCACCTCGATCCGCTTCTGCACATTGGCCAGATCGAGGTTCGCGAGGTTTTGCCCGCCCGCGAAGATCGGCAGCTTGATTTGCGGCGCAAACGCCCACGCGGCCGAGCCTGGCTTGAACAGTCCGCCAAGCGTCGGACTGGCCGTGCCGAACGAACTCGTCAACGAGATCGACGGGAAGAACGCCGCCCGCGCCGCGCCGATATTCGCATTCGCGGCACGCAGCGTTGCTTCGGCCTGCATGATGTCGGGCCTGCGCGTCAGCAGTTCCGACGGCAAGCCGGCCGGGATGTCGGTCAACAACTTCTGATCGTCCAACCCATGGCCCGGCGGCAAATCCGGCGGCAGCGGCTCACCGATCAACAAGACGAGCGCATTCTCGGCTTGTGCGCGCGCGCGTGCCTGCGCTTCACGATTGGCGCGTGCCTGCTCGACGATCGTTTCCGCCTGACGCAGGTCCAGTTCCGACCCCGTGCCGTTGTCGAACTGCAGCTTGGTCAGCGAGTACGAGGACTCGGCCGTCTTGAGCGTGTCGTCGGTAATCCTGAGCAGATCGTCGACGGCGAGCATCTGCAGGTACTGATTGGCCACTTGCGCGACGAGCGAGATCTCGGCCGCCTTGCGCGCCTGGGCCGTCGAAAGGTATTGCTCGAGCGCCTGCTCCTTCAGGCTGCGCACGCGCCCCCAGAAATCGATCTCCCACGAGGCGTTGAGCCCCGCGGTGTAGTCCCCCGAGATCGTTTGTCCGCTCGGCGACAAATCCAGCGGCGTGCGCTGCACCGACTTGGCCGCTTGCGCGTTGATGGCCGGGAACAGTTGCGCCCGCGTGATGCGGTACTGCGCGCGTGCGGCATCGATATTCAACACGGCAACGCGCAAATCGCGGTTGTTCGCGAGTGCGATGTCGATGAGCCGCTTCAAGCGCGGATCGGAGAAGAACTCGCGCCAGCCGATGTCGACGGCCGCGCGCCCGCTTGCGGTGTCACCCGCGTTCGTGGCCGGCTGCGTCGCATAGACGCCGGAAGCCGGAAACGTCGCGGCCACCGGCGCGGCAGGGCGCTCGTATTTCGGCTCGAACGTGCAGCCGGTTGCGACGCATGCGAGCGCGATCGCAATCAAGGAAGGGTGTCGGATATGCATCTCAGTGTCCCTCGTCGCCGTTCTTGTTCTCGCCTTCGCCGGGCAGATGCGACGCCGAATGATGCGCCTGCGCGCGGCGTTCCGCTTCGTCCGCGTCCTCGGCCTCGCCCGCGAACTTCGCGCGGATCACGACGAAGAACATCGGGATGAAGAAGATCGCGAGGAACGTGGCCGTCAACATGCCGCCGATCACGCCTGTGCCGATCGCATGCTGGCTCGCGGAGCCCGCACCGTTGCTGATCGCGAGTGGCAGCACACCGAGAATGAACGCGAGCGACGTCATCAGAATCGGGCGCAACCGCAACCGGGCCGCTTCCATCGCCGCCTCGACAGGCCCCATGCCTTCGTTACGCTGAAGCTCGCGCGCAAACTCGACGATCAGAATCGCGTTCTTCGCGGACAAGCCCACCGTCGTCAGCAGGCCGACCTGGAAGAACACGTCGTTCTCGAGCCCGCGCAGCGTCGCGGCCAACAATGCGCCGATGACGCCGAGCGGCACGACCATGATGACCGAGAACGGAATCGACCAGCTCTCGTACAGCGCGGCGAGGCAAAGGAACACAACGAGAATCGACAGGCCGTACAGAATCGGCGCCTGCGAGCCCGACTGAATTTCCTGGAACGACAAGCCCGTCCACGAATAACCGATACCGGCCGGCAACTTCGCCGCGATCTTCTGCATCGCCTGCATGGCCTGGCCCGTACTCTTACCGGGTGCTGCCGCACCTTGGATTTCCATCGACGAAATGCCGTTGTAACGTTCGAGCTTGGGTGAGCCGAACGTCCAATGCCCGGTCGCGAACGAGGTGAACGGCACCATCGTGCCCGACGTGTTGCGCACGTACCAATGCCCCATGTCGTCGGGCGTCATGCGAAACGGCGCATCGGCCATGACGTAAACCTTCTTGATCCGGTTGTCGGTATCGAGGAAGTTGTTCACGTATTGCGATGCCCACGCCACGGAGAACGTCTGGTCGATCGCTTGCGGCGACACGCCGAGCGCCTGCGCCTTTTCGCGATCGATGTCGACCTTGAACTGCGGCGTATCGTTGAGCCCGTTCGGTCGCACGAGCGCGAGCGTCGGATCCTTGGCGGCCATGCCGAGCAACTGGTTGCGCGCGGCCATCAACGCGTCGTGGCCGAGGCCCGCGTTATCGGTCAGCTCGAAGTCGAAGCCCGATGCGGTGCCCAGTTCGGGAATTGACGGCGGATTGAACGGGATGACCATCGCGTCCTTGTAACGCGAGTAGTGCATGAACATCCGCTGGATGATCGCCTGCACTTTCTGATCGGAGCCCTGCCGCAAGCCGTAATCCTTCAGTCGCACGAACACGAGACCCGAGTTCTGCCCGCGGCCCGCGAAACTGAAGCCGTTCACCGTAAAGACCGATTCGACGAGCGACTTCTCCTTCGTCAGCAGGTAGTCGGAGATATTCGCAAGCGTGCGCGCCGTCGTTTCCTGCGTCGAGCCCGTCGGCGTCTGCACGATGACGAACATGAGCCCCTGGTCTTCGTCGGGCAGGAACGACTTGGGCAGTCGGACGAACAACAGCCCGACAGCGACGATCACGGCGAGGTAGATCACGAGCCACCGGCCCGAGCGGCGGATGATGTGATGCACGCCGCGGTGATATTTCTCACGACTCTTGTCGAAGGTGCGGTTGAACCAGCCGAAGAAGCCCGTCGTCGCCGCATGCTGCCCGGCGGGGATCGGTTTGAGAATCGTCGCGCACAGCGCCGGCGTCAGAATCAGCGCCACGAGCACCGACAGCACCATCGCCGAGACGATCGTCAGCGAGAACTGGCGGTAAATGGCGCCGACCGAACCACCCGAGAGCGCCACGGGCACGAACACGGCCGACAGCACGAGCGCCACCCCAACCAGTGCGCCCGTGATCTGCCCCATCGCTTTGCGCGTCGCCTCACGTGGCGACAAGCCCTCCTCGCTCATGACGCGCTCGACGTTCTCGACCACGACGATCGCGTCGTCCACGAGCAGGCCGATTGCGAGCACCAGTCCGAACATCGACAGCACGTTGATCGAGAAACCCACCACGTTCATGATCGCGAACGTACCGAGCAGCACGACGGGCACGGCGATCGTCGGAATCAACGTCGCGCGCAGGTTCTGCAGGAACAGGTACATCACGAGGAACACGAGGACGATGCCTTCGAGCAGCGTCTTGATCACTTCCTCGATGGACAGGCGCACGAACGGCGTCGTGTCGTACGGGTACTTCACGACGAGCCCGTGCGGGAAGTACTTCGACAGTTCGGCGATCTTCGCGCGCACTTCCTTGGCCGTTTGCAGCGCATTGGCGCCCGTCGCGAGCTGAATGCCCATGCCGGCCGTCGGCTGGCCGTTGTACTTCGTATCGAAGTTGTACGTTTCGCCGCCGAGCTCGACGCGCGCGACGTCCTTCAGCCGCACCTGCGAGCCGTCCGCGTTCACCTTCAGCTGGATGTTGCCGAAATCCTCCGGCGTACGCAGCAGCGTCTGCTCGGTGATCGTCGCCTGCAGCATCTGGCCTGGAACGGCCGGCGTGCCGCCGAGCTGGCCGCCGGCGATCTGCACGTTCTGCTGCTGCAACGCCGTGACGACGTCACCCGGCGTCAGGCTGTAATTGGTCAGCTTGTGCGGATCGAGCCAGATCCGCATGGCGTACTGCGTGCCGAACAGCGTCACGGTGCCGACGCCGTCCTGGCGGCTGATCGGATCCTGGATGTGCGACGCGACGTAGTTCGCGAGGTCGTACTTGCTCATACTGCCGTCTTCGGAGACGAACGCAAGCACGAGCAGGAAGCTGCTGCTCGACTTCGTCACCTTCGTGCCGAGTTGCTGCACGACCGTCGGCAGCAGCGGCGTCGCGAGCGACAGCTTGTTCTGCACCTGCACCTGCGCGATATCGGGATTCGTGCCGGCCGCGAACGTCAACGTGATCGTGGCCGTACCCGAGTCATCGCTCGTCGACGACAAATACAGCAGGTGGTCCAGGCCACTCATCTGCTGCTCGATGACCTGCGTGACCGTATTTTCGACCGTCTTCGCAGATGCGCCGGGGTAGTTCGCCGAAATCTGGATCGACGGCGGCGCGATCGTGGGGTACTGCGCGATCGGGAGATTGAAGATCGACGCGATCCCCGCCAGCATCAGGATGATGGCAATCACCCAGGCGAAGATCGGCCGATCGATAAAGAATTTGGCCATGTAGCGGGCTCTCCGTGATCAACCTGCCGCGGCGCCTGACGCCGGCGCAGCGGAGCTCGTGGCCGGCGCCGCTGCGCTGCCGCGCGAAGCCGGGGCCGAGGCCGAAACCGCCGGAGCGGCCGAGGCGGCCGAGGCACCGAGCGCCACCGGCGGCAGTTGCGCCGGTACGGGCTTGACCTGCATGCCGGGATGGACTTTTTCCGTGCCTTGCACGATCACGCGATCGCCGCTTTGCAAGCCGCTATCGACAATCCAATCGGGGCCTTTCATGCCCGAGGTGACGAGCGTGCGCGACTCGACCTTGTCGCCGGCGCCGACGACGAGCGCGATCGCGGCGCCCTTCTGATCGTGCGTCACGCCAATTTGCGGCACCAGCATCGCGCGTTCGTTCACGCCTTCCTCGATACGCGCGCGCACGAACATGCCAGGCAGCAGCACGCGGTTCGGGTTCGGGAACAACGCACGGATCGTGACCGAGCCCGTCGACTGGTCAACGGTCACATCGGAAAACTGCAGCTTGCCCGGCAGCGGGTAGGGGCGGCCGTCTTCGAGGATCAACGTGACCGTCGCGGCGCCCGGGCCCGTCGTCTTCAACCGGCCTTCCTGCATGTCACGACGCAGCTTCAGTCCATCGAGGCTCGATTGCGTCAAATCGACGTAGACCGGGTCGAGCTGCTGGATCGTGTCCATCAGCGTCGCCTGGCTGGCCTGCACATAGGCGCCCGGCGTCACCTGGGACAGGCCCGTGCGCCCCGAGATCGGCGCGACGACATCGGTGTAGCCGAGATTGATCTGTGCCGTTTCCACGGCGGCCTTGCCCGCGGCGACATCGGCTTCGGCCTGCCCTTGCGCGGCCACGGCGTTGTCGTAATCCTGCTTGCTGACGGCATTGGCGGCCACGAGCACCTTATAGCGGTTGGCCTGCGCGGTGGTCGTGGCGAGATTGGCCTGCGCCTTCGCCAGTGTCGCCTTTGCGCTGTTCAGCGCCGCCTGGTAAGGCGCGGGATCGATCTTGTAGAGCCGCTGGCCCGCCTTCACTTCACTGCCTTCGGTGAACTCGCGGCGCTGCACGATGCCGTCCACGCGTGCGCGCACCTGGGCGACGAGGAACGCGCTGGTACGGCCCGGCAGTTCGGTGACGACCGGCACGGCACTCGGCTGCACGGTCACGACGCCCACTTCAGGCGTTTGTTGCGGCGGTGCCGAAGGCTTCTGTCCGCACGCTGCAAGCGCCACAGCCGCCGTCGCGACGCAGATTAAGCGAAATGGAACCGGTTGGACACGCATGGAGCAACCTCTGGTCTATTTGACTGGGAACGAAATGATCCTGCCGCGCCTCTTCCCCCGCGAGGCGCGCGGCGCGACGTTCGTCGCGAAACACTTGACGCTTGATGTAGGCCGATGGGCGCCGACTCGGGCAGCCGCGTGGCGGGCGCCGCGCAAGCGCCCGCTGGTTGTGGGCGCAACGGCATGAACGGCCCGCTCGCACGCAAACGACTGACGATATTACCCGCGATTTGATTTGCGGCGCTTCAAACGCTGCCGCGTATTGTATATACATACTTGACTGTATGTAAAATAGCGTCTGTTACACAAGATTCCAGGCCCGCTCCGCCCTTGCTGTGTTTCAGGCAAAGCCGCGGCGGCGGCACCGGTAGCGGCCGGAGACCCGCTTCAACGCCCGCCCGCGGGCCTCGCCAAATGGTCAGACGAACGAAGGAAGAAGCCCTGCAGACGCGCGACCGCATTCTCGATGCGGCCGAGCAGGCTTTTTACGACAAGGGCGTATCGCGCACGTCGCTGGCGGACATCGCCGCGCAGGCGGGGGTGACGCGTGGCGCAATCTATTGGCACTTCGCGAACAAGGGGGATGTGTTCACGGCGATGTTCGATCGCGTGCTGCTGCCGCTGGACGAGCTAGGCGCCCGGCCAGCCGACGTCAACGACGACGATCCGCTCGCGCGCCTCACCGCAGTGTTGAAATGGTGCTTGCATGCCGCATCGAACGACGCGCGACGGCGACGCGTATTCGACATCCTGTTTCTCAAATGCGAGTTCGTCGAAGAGATGGGGCCTGTGAAAGAGCGGCATCAGACGAGCATGCGCGAAGGGGTCGGCAAGATCGAGCAGGATCTGATGCTCGCGGTCGAGAAGGCGCAGTTGCCGGCCGATCTCGATACGCATCGCAGCGCGCTTTATTTGCACGCCGTCGTCGGCGGGTGTCTGCGCGATACCTTGCTGCTGCCGGCACCGGTCGGATTCGCTTCGCACACCGACGCAATCATCGACGCCTGCATCGATGCCCTTCGTGCAAGCCCGGCGTTGCGCAAAGCGCCCGCAGGCGTGAGCAGCGAACCGCGGCCGCGCTAGAAATTGCGGGCGAGGCCGACCATGAACATGTCCTGGTCTTTGTCGTTGCCCGTCGCGACCCGATTGAAGCGCACCGCGGCGGCCCAATCCTTCGTGACCTGATAGGTCAGCTGAGCGCTCAGCAATGCATTGACCCGCGTCTTGCCCGACACTTCGTCCCGGTCGTACGAGACATAGGGGCCGGCGCCTGCCGATAATGTCCAGCCGCCCTTGATCGGCGCGACATACCAGAGTTGAGCGGCGCCGCCGCGTCTTCCCGCCACGCCGTTGTTACCCTCGTAGACGAAGCTGGCCGAATACGCCCACGCGTTGTCGATCGGCCGCTTCACTTCGACCATGTAGCCTTTTTCCATCGGCACTTGGGGATGGTTCGTCTGCGAGGTCCCGGCCCAGATGCTGACCTGCGTCCGGCCGTCCGACACCGCCGGGCTCGGATCGCCGCCGAAGTCCGAGCCGATGCCGAACAGCACGGCGTCGGAATTGAAGCCGCGGATCATCTGGACGTGGTTGTACTGCAGCTTCACGAAGAAGCCGTTCGGCACGAGGTAGTAGCGCACGGCCGCGGAGGCGCGCAGGCCCCATCGCTTTTCATTGCGGGGAGCGCCGTCGACATGCGTCGTGTCCATGCCGAAGTAGGGTCCCGCGGACAACTCGAACGCGACGCGATCGCCAAGCGGCCAACGAAAGGAGCCGAGCGCCGCGAAACCATCGCGGTGGTGGTCCGTCGGGTGCCCCTCGTTCAGATAGACCACGTACGCAGAGAAATAGTCCGTCAGAACGTCGCCGAACCCGAGCTCATAGGCACGCCAACGCATGTCGCCGCCCCGGCTCGCGCTTCCGTCGCCATATACCGCGTACGCATTGATCGTTCGTTGCGCCGGTTTGAACGATACCGGCAAGGCGCTCGCGCTGTCGTCGGCGCGCGCGACGTTGAAGTTCGCCATGGCGGACAGCCCGGCGATAACGGTTGTAAGCACAACGCGGGAATCAAGGCGATGACGCTTTCTCATTTGGCCCCCCCTGTAACCGGACATCGCGAAATGCGGGTTCGGTGTCTCGGAGTATAGGAAGGCGCGGTCAAAGATCGAAGCTGCCGCTTGACCGCTCCGTCGCTTTATCGTCCGCCAGCGAACATCCGGGCCTCGAATGCGACCTCAGGCGGCAACAGCCGGGCGCGAGCGCGCCTTCTTGTTCGACGCCGCAATCGATCCGCCCGCCAGCGGCTCGCCGGCCTTGACCGCCGCGATCCAATCGTCCGTGCTGACGACCGCCGCAAAGCGCGCTTGCATCACCACCGTAAAGGCGCGATAGATCTCTTCGGCACTGGCATAACCCGCGTCGTTTTCATAGGGCACGGCGCCCGTCGCGTCGTTCAGATACTCGACCTTCAGCCCGGCATGCGACGCATGCAGCACCGTGGAGATGTTGCAGTTCTGCGTCATGTACCCGGTAACGGACAACGTATCGATCTGGTGCGCGGCGAGCCAATCGGCGAGGTCCGTGCCGGCGAACGCGCTCGGCAAAGTCTTCTCGATGAGATGGTCGTAGGGACGGCTTGCCACGACCGGATGCAGTGCAGCGCCATCGGACCCGCGCGCAAACAGCGGCGACGTGGCCGGCGACACATGCTGAACGACGATCACGGGCACCGAATTCGCCCGTGCCGCATCGATCGCGCGACCGACGGCGGCGAGCGAGTCTTGCACAGGCGGGTATTCGATCGGCAGATCGCCGGTGACGTATTCGTTTTGCACGTCGATGACGATCAGTGCGCGGCGCGGGGACGTGGTCATGGCTCGATTCCTTTTTGATCTTCGCTTCAAGGTTGAGGTGCCGCCGCCTCGCTGCCGCTTGTCGGCTTATCCGCGTGGCGTCGGGATGAGTGCCATTGTTCCCGGATCGCGGGGGCCACGACAGTGGCCCTGAAGCCAGATATCGATACAATCGGGCCAATGCGCGAACCTGGCCATTTCGCCCATCTTTCGCCCATCATTTAGCCCTTCTCGTCCTGATTGAGTTCGGAGGTCGCCTTGACGCCCGTGGCAAGCTCACCCGATCGCCCGCCTGTCGTCGCCGCCGTCGCGTTCGACGGCATCAGCCCGTTTCATTTGTCCGTCCCTTGCATCGTCTTCGGCGAGGATTACGGCGTCGGCGGCGTGCCGCGTTTCGACCTGCGCGTGTGCGCCGCGGAGCCCTGCACATTGCGTACGACGGCCGGATTCACGATCGAGGCGCAGCACGGACTGGAAGCGATCGAAGCAGCCGATATCGTGATCGTGCCCAGTTGGCGAGACCCGTTCCAGCCCCCCGGCGACGCGCTCGTGGGCGCGCTGCGCGCGGCTCACGCGCGCGGCGCACAGATGGTCGGGCTGTGCCTCGGTGCATTCGTGCTGGCTGCCGCGGGGATCCTCGATGGTCGCCCGGCGACGACCCATTGGGCCTGGGCGCAGACTTTCGCTCGCCGCTTCCCTGCCATTCGGGTCGACGCCGCGGTGCTTTATGTCGACGACGGCGACGTGCTCACGTCGGCCGGCACGGCTGCCAGCCTCGATTGCTGCCTGCATCTGCTGCGCCGTCGCTGCGGGGCGCGCGCGGCCAACTATGTCGCGCGGCGCCTCGTCGTGCCTCCGCATCGGCAGGGCAATCAAGCGCAATTCGTCGAGCAACCCGTGAGTGTCAACGCACGTGACGAGCGTCTATCGGCCTTGCTGGAATGGGTGCAACTGAACCTGCGCGAACCGCATTCGCTCGATTCGCTCGCGCAGCGCGTTTTGATGAGCCGGCGCACGTTCACGCGACGCTTCAAGCAGGCGACGGGCACGACAGTCGGGGCTTGGCTCCTCGGGGCGCGTCTATCGCACGCGCAGCAGTTGCTCGAAACGACCGGCGAAAGCGTCGACAGCATCGCGGCAGCGGCGGGTTTCGGCTCGGCCGTCTCGCTGCGTCAGCATTTCGCCGACGCATTCAAGACGTCGCCGTCGAGTTATCGAAGGGAATTTCGGGCGGCGTGACGAGATGCCGAAGATGACGATCCCGATGGTGGCGCATCGGCGAGCCATGCCGCCCCACCGCCGCGATCAGTTTGCGCACACTTTAGGCGCGCCTTCACGATGCTGCGTCCGGCTCAGGCAAGCCAATGCGACGCATAGAGCAGCGCGGCGACGAGCACGATAGCGGCGACCCAGGCCCAAGCGGGCATAACCTGCGGAGCCGATGCACGCTCGAGTCCATGCGCGTGGCGCGGCGATGCCAGCGTGCCGGCCGCTCGACCGCCGATCGAAGTCGTCGCGTGATGGTCCCACGACTTGCGCCCAAGGCCGGCGACATTGATCGGCCGCAGAAACACGTGTTGGCGACGCGCGCCGCTCGCCGTCCGATTCGCGCGCTTGCCGTGCTTGGCCTCCACGACCGCACAAAACTCGGCAAAGAAATCGTCGGCGAGATCGTGCAGTGCGTTTTCGATCTGGCGTGGCGGCAAGCCGGCAAGCGGGCCGGTCAGCGTCGCCCACACGGAATAATCGATGCGCGTGCCGCTCGCTTCGCTGCGCTCTTCGCCCGCTGTGCCGTCCTCGCGCAGGACGATATCGATCTGGCCGCGCAGCGAACCGACGCCCGTTGCGCACGCCTTGAAGTTCAACGTGCGATGCAACGATTCGGCACCCTCCTGCCCCGCGACGGCGGCCGGGGCCGGGTGCGTATCGACGCTCGCCAGATGTGCGCGCACTTCGTAGTGGGCGCGAAGCGGCCCGAGCGGCACCGTCAGCGTCAGCGCATACTCGCCGCTCGGCAGCCGCGTGAACGCCTCGCAGTTTTCGAGGCTCGCGCGCAACAGCGCGATGTCTTGCAAAGCCTCCCGGACCGCTGACGGGGCGAGCGGGATACGCAGCGCATCGGTCAATTCCATGGCGGCTCCTCCGTGCCCCTCACGTCGACTAAGACGTCTGGTCGATCCGATCGACGCGCGACGAATAAAACGCGAGGCAACCCTTGATCGCTTCCGCGCCCGGCAACGGAGCTTCGTAGCTCCAGGCGGCGTCTACCACGGGACCATCCTCTTCGGTCAGCA
Organism: Trinickia soli; assembly: GCF_002879855.1. Taxonomy (GTDB): domain Bacteria; phylum Pseudomonadota; class Gammaproteobacteria; order Burkholderiales; family Burkholderiaceae; genus Trinickia; species Trinickia soli. Next base: position 85,971 of record NZ_PNYB01000004.1, read on the forward strand.
AGTGGAAGTAGCACGCATCGCCCTTATACGGACAGTGCGAGGCGCTTTCCGACCGCTGCAGGCGCGACATATTGACGTCTTCGCGCGGGAAGTAAAAGACGTCGGGCAAACCCGATTCCCGCAACGTCAGGCCACGGCTCGTATCGGCAATCGTGATGCCGCAGTGGATAACCCGCAGGCGATGACGGTTCGGCTCGATCTCGATTCGATGTGCCACATCGGCATTGGTCATGGCAGTTCCTTTCGCAAGGCGCATGCCGGGTGCCCGTGTGCAACGCACAAAAAAAGCCACGAGCGGGCGCCCGTGGCTGCATTATCAACGAAACCGGGGCCGTGTGCGCGGCCCCGTCTCGTTACTCCGTGTTCCAGTGAAAATCCGCGCGCGCGCCCGGCGATTTCGTGACCTGCACCTGGCGCGTCTGCGCCTGGTCCTTGTACTGCGCATGGACGGTGTACCGGCCCGGTGGCAGCTTGACGAGCATGTACGGACCGAGCGCATCGGCCTTGAGGACGTCCGCGTCATGCGGGCCGACGATGCGCACGTGGACGTCCGCGAGGTAGTCCGCGCCGGGGCCCGTAAAGCGCATGGCGAGCGGCCATTGATGTTCGGCCTGTTTGAGCGCGGTCGATTCGTCGCTGCCGACGCCACCCGACACATAGGCAATGTCGCCTTGGTGTTGAATTTGCGGCATGCCGCCGCCGTTCTGGTTTCCCGCACTCGTCATATCGGTCGTCGTCCCGCCGACGGTGTCCGAGGCCTGCGCGAATGCACCGGCCGTCAAGCCGAGCGACATCGCCGCCAACGCTGCGGCGAGCACGGTTTTCTTGCTGGTTCGCGTGTTCATAGCTTCGCTCCTTCAAGTTGCGCGCCCGTTGCCTGACCCATGCATACGGTTCGACAACCGCGGCGCTCACAGGGAACAGACAAGCAATTGCCGTTCCCGCTTGGCGCCCGCCCGAACGGGGCGGGCGGGCGCCAAGCCGACGCACGCCGGCGTCACAACCCACAAATCGTCAGCCGAGATCGACAGGGACGAAGATTTGCGCGTTGTCGCGTTGGATCAACAGCGCGACGCTGTTGCCGGCCTTCGAAATCACTTGCCGCAGTTGGTCGACGGACGTCACGGGCCGGCCGTTGACGGCAAGAATGACGTCGCCGGGCTGGATGCCCGCGCTGGCGGCCGGGCCGCTCGATTGCTGCACGAGCAGCCCGTGCGTGAGCGACGTGCCGTTGCGCTCTTGCGGCGTGAGCGGCCGGACCGCCACGCCCAGGCGCCCTTGTTCGGTCGCTTTGGCGCCACTATCGGCCACCTTCGTATCGCCGAGCGAAGCGAGCGTCACGGTGATCTGCTTCTTGCTCTTGTCGCGCCAGACGTCGAGCGTCGCCTTCGTGCCCGGCTTCATGCTGGCGATTTGCGACGGCAGATCGGTCGAGTCGTTCACAGCCGTGCCGTTGACGGCCAGAATGACGTCGCCCGCCTGCAAGCCCGCCTTCGCGGCCGGGCCGCCCGGATCGACGGAGCTGACCAGCGCGCCGACGGGCTTTTGCAGACCGAACGAATCGGCCAATGTCTGATTCACGCCTTGCACCGCAACGCCCAGCCGGCCGCGGCTCACATGGCCCGTCTTCACGAGTTCATCCTTCACGCGCATCGCTTCGTCGATCGGGATCGCGAACGAAAGCCCCTGGAAGCCGCCCGTCTGCGAATAGATCATCGAGTTGATGCCGATCACCTGCCCCTGCAGGTTGAACAGCGGGCCGCCCGAATTGCCGGGGTTGACCGGCACGTCAGTCTGGATGAACGGCGTGTAGTTCTCGTTCGGCAGCGAACGCGCCTTCGCGCTGATGATGCCCGAGGTGACGGTGTTGTCGAACCCGTACGGCGAACCGATCGCAACGACCCATTGGCCGACCTTGCTCTGGCTCGGGTCCCCGATCTTGACGGTCGGCAGGTTCGACGCGCTGATCTTGAGCACCGCCACGTCCGACTGCTTGTCGGCGCCGACCACCTTCGCGCGGAATTCGCGCTTGTCGGTGAGCTTGACCGTTACCACGTTGGCGCCGTCGACGACGTGCGCATTGGTCAGAATATAGCCGTCGTTGCTGATGATGAAGCCGGAGCCGAGACTCGCGCTGGGCGTGTCGTCCTGCCCGCCGCCCTCGTCGCCGCCTCCGCCGTTGAAGCCGGGGAATTGGCCGTAAAAGCGTTTGAAGAACTGATAGAACGGATCGTTCGGATCGACGGGCAATTGCTGCATCGACCGGTGCGTCGTCTGCTTCACGACATGCTTCGCGCTGATATTGACCACGGCCGGCCCGTAGGTTTCCACGAGCCCGGAGAAGTCGGGGATCCCCGTCTTCGCCGCCGCCTCCGCCGGCATCAGCGCGGCGGCCTGGGCGGCCGTAATGATCTGAGGATCGGCGTGACGCGTACCGGCGACGTAGCCAGCCGAAAGCGCAGCGGCGACGGCAACCGCCACGGCGCCACGAGACAGCGTTCTTGCGTTCATAGGAAAAGGCCTCCTTGCATGGTGTGAGGCAGAGTAAAAGGGCTGACTTAAAGGAGACTTAACGGTGAAACGGTCCGAAGCAGGCGTCAGCCCTCAAAGTCTCACGGTGACGAGCAGGCCGCCGAGCGGCGCGTCGCCGAGTTCGACCTCCGCCCCATGCTGCGCCGCAACGCGCTTGACGATGGCCAGCCCGAGGCCGCTACCGGAGACGTCGGTGCGCACGCGCGCCTGAGCGTCGCGGTAGAAGCGGTCGAACACGCGGGCACGTTCCTCGGCCGGAATGCCGGGGCCGCTGTCGGCGATCTGCACGCATGCCCCGCGCCCGTCGGGCCCGGCCGAGAGCGTTACATCGACACGGCCTCCGGCCGGCGTGTACTTGATGGCGTTGTCGAGCAGATTGCCGAACATGACGCGCAGCGAGTCGGCGTCGGCCGTCACGGTGGCCGGCTGCGCGTGCTCGAAACCGAGATCGATGCCGCCGCGCTCGGCGAGCGGCGCATGGGCGGCGACGCAATCGGCCAGCAGCGCACGCAGGTCGACCTCCTCTTTGGCGGCGTTCGCATCGGGCTCGGCCCGCGCCAACGCGAGCAGTTGCTCGGCGAGCCGCGTCGCGCGCGTGATCCCTGCCTGCAGGTCCGCCAGCGCCTCGCGGCGCGCATCGGCGTCCTGCGCCCGGGCAACGAGCTGCGACTGAATCTGCACGGCCGCGAGCGGCGTGCGCAGCTCGTGAGCGGCGTCGGCGACAAACGCACGCTGCGTGTCGAGCGCCGCCGACAAGCGCGCGAGCAACCCGTTGAGCGCCCGCACCAGCGGCCGCACTTCCAGCGGCAGCCGCGCATCGGGCAGCGGATCGAGCGCATCGGGGCGGCGCGCATCGAGCGCGCGCGTCACGCGGGCCAGCGGCGCGAGCCCGCGTCCGACGATGCCCCACACGGCCACGCCCAGAAACGGCAGCAACACGATAAGCGGCCACAAGGTTCGCAGTGCGACATTCGCGGCCAGCCGGTTGCGCACGGACAACGGCTGGGCGAGCTGCACGACGTTGTCGCCGACGATGGCCCCGTACACGCGCCAATCGCCGCGATCGGTCCGCTCGGTTGAAAAGCCGAGCTCGGCACGCGGCGCGAGCGGCGCCCGCGGATGCGAGTAGTACATCAACGAGCCCGTGCGGCTCCATATCTGAATGACGATGCCCTCGTCCGCATCGTTGTGCGCGCCGAGTATCTGCGAGAACGGCTCGGACGGCAGCGCCGCGGCGATTTCCTGCAGTTGGTAGTCGAACAGCTCGTTGGCTTCGGCGAGCGCCTGCCGGTATATCAGCCACCCCGCGAGGCCCACGCCCGCGACAACGATTCCGAGCAGCCAGAACAGCAATTGACGACGAATGGATTGCATCGATGCTTCGATCCCTTTCCTTCTGGAGCTGTTCGTGCAGCGATATGCGCGTTATTCCTTCGCGATCATGTAGCCGAGGCCGCGCACATTGCGAATCAGATCGGCGCCGAGCTTCTTACGCAGCGCGTGGATATAGACTTCGACCGTGTTGCTGCCGATCTCCTCGCCCCAGCCGTACATCTTCTCCTCGAGCTGGCTCTTCGACAACACGGCGCCCGGGCGCGCGAGCAGCGCTTCGAGCAGCGCGAATTCGCGGGCCGAGAGCGCAACGGGTGCGCCTTCGAGCGTCACCTGATGCGCGGCCGGATCGAGCGTGAGCGGGCCATGCCGTATCACCGACTCGCAGCGGCCGGCCTGGCGCCGAATCAACGCGCGCATACGCGCGCCGAGCTCGTCGAGGTCGAACGGCTTGACGAGGTAGTCGTCGGCGCCGGCGTCGAGCCCCTTGACCCGATCCGCCACGGCGTCGCGCGCCGTCACGATCAGCACCGGCAGCGCATTGCCGCGCGCCCGCAATGTCCGCAACACGTCGAGTCCGTCGCGCCTGGGCAACCCGAGATCGAGCAGCATCAGATCGTAGGTCTCGGCGCCGAGCGCCGTCAGCGCGGCCTCGCCGTCCTGCACCCAATCGACCGCGAAACCTTCGCCGCGCAACGCTTTGCGCACGCCTTCCGCGATCATCCGATCATCTTCGACTAGCAGTATTCGCATCGCCTCACGCTCATTTCCAGCACGGCTTCGTTTTCGGTCACACGCGCATTCTAGCGGGTCCGATCGCGAATGTTCGCGCGCAGTTCCCGCCACGCTCGTCCTACAATGTGCGCTCGTCGCGTCGCGCTCCGCACGCACCGCCTTCCGCCATCGGCTTTCTGCGCAATTCTTCATGACGATCGTATCGCCTTCCACGTCCCCTCGCCGCCGCACCGTATTTGCTCTTTCCTCGTTTCGCTTGTTCGGTCATCGCTCCGGCTCGGACCGGTCCGGCCCGTCCGCCTCGTCCAACCCGTCCACTGCGTCTGCCCGATCGGGCTGGCGCCGTCCGCCTGCGCGCGGCGGCCGCGCCCGGTGGCAGGCGGCATGCGTGCTCGTCGCGGCGGCCGCGCTGGCCTTCGCCGCGCCCGCCGACGCCCGCAAGCTGCGCCGCCATGCGCACACGCCCGTCGCACTGCAGTTGCCTGCTTCGGTCACGAGGGCGCTCAAGCGCGCCGACGTGCCGCTGTCGTCGATCAGCGTCGTGGTCGAGCGCATCGGCGATCCTACGCCGCTCGTCGCGCTCAACGCGCAAACGCCAATGCTGCCGGCGTCCACGATGAAGCTCGTCACGACCTACGCCGGCCTGTCCGTGCTCGGGCCCGACTACCGTTGGCGCACGAGCGCCTATGCCGACGGCAACCTGGATCCGGACGGTACGCTGCACGGGAACCTCTACATCCAGGGAACCGGCGATCCGAAGCTCGTGCCCGAGGAACTCATCGATCTCGTCGATAAAATCCGGCGCGCGGGCATCACGGCGATCGATGGGGAACTCGTGCTCGACAAGCGCTTTTTCGATCCGTCGACGCGCGATTTGCCGCCGTTCGACGACGACGCCGAAGCGCCGTACAACGTCGGCCCCGATCCGCTGCTCTACGCGTTCAAATCGCTGTCGTTCACGCTCACGCCCTCGCCGGACGGCAATGTCGCGATCGACGTCATCCCGGCCCTCGCGCAACTGCAGATCGACAATTCCCTGCGTGCCAGCGCCGGACCCTGCGTGGGCGTCGATGCGGCACTGACGCCGAGCGTCACGCCCCATCGGAACGGCACCGTGGACGCACTGTTTTCAGGAGATTACCCGCTACGCTGCGGGCCGCGCACGATCAACCTCGCCGTGCTCGATCACACGGCATTCTTCGCGGGCGGCTTTCTCGCATTGTGGCGCTCGGCGGGGGGCACCTTCAACGGCACCACCCACGAAGGCCCCGTGCCGGTCGGCGCACGCCTTCTCGCCGTCCATCGCGGCCCCGTGCTGACCGACATCGTTCGCGACATCAACAAGTTCAGCAACAACGTGATGGCGCGCAATCTGTTCCTGACGATCGGAGCCGTCGTCAACAAGCCGCCGGCCACACCGGCCAAGTCACGCGCCGTCATCGAACGCTTCCTGCACACGCAGGCGCTCGATATGCCCGAACTCGCGCTCGAGAACGGCTCGGGCCTGTCGCGCGAAGAGCACATCAGCGCGAAATCGCTGGCCGATCTGCTGCAACACGCGAACGCGAGCCCCGTCGCCCAGGCGTTCGTCGCCTCGCTGCCCGTCGCCGGCGTGGACGGTACGATGCGCAATCGGCTGAGGTCCGAACCCGTGTTCGGCAACGCGCATATCAAGACCGGGACGCTGAACGATGTCCGCGCGATCGCGGGGTACGTCGCCGCGGACAACGGCCAGAGCTACGTCGTCGTCAGCTTCATCAACGACCGGCACGCCGCGGCCGCGCGCGCCGCACACGACGCATTGCTCGAGTGGGTCTATCGGGGATTGCGCTAGCGGCCGCGCATCGGGCGCCTGCCTTACGGGGCGGCCCGCCACCGAAGATTTCTTCTACGATCAAATGACGCCGGCCGTGGCGCGAGCGTGTACGCTGTCGGGCAACGACCGGCACGTGAACGGATGGAGGCGCTTGGTCCCACTTTCCCCCGCCCCGTTCACCGCCCGCCCCCGTTCGCCGCGCGCGGCGCGGTCACCGGGCCTGCCGCGAGGATCCCGAGCACCCATAACTACGAGACACGAAGGAGGAAGACGTCATGCAATTCGACGCCGAATTGCTTCTGCTCGCCATGGCGCCGCTCTTTCTCGCATGCATCGGTTGGGAGGCATGGCACTTCGCACGCACGCGCAAGGCCGATCGTCTCTATAGCTGGCCCGACACCCTGTGCAACGCGGCGCTCGCGCTGATGCATCAAGGCGCCGACAAGCTCGCCTGGCTCGCGGTCGTGCCCGTGTACGCCTACGTCTACGCGCATTTTCGGCTCGTGACCTGGCATGCCGGATGGTTGTCGTTCGTCGTCTTGTTTCTGGCGCAAGACCTGCTCTACTACGTGTTTCACCGCTGCAGCCACCGCATCCGCTGGTTCTGGGCGGCCCACGTCGTGCACCATTCTTCCGAGCGGCTCAACCTGTCGACGGCGTTCCGTCAAAGCCTGATGTACCCGATCGCCGGCATGTGGGCGTTCTGGACGCCGCTCGCGCTGCTCGGCTTCCCGCCCACGCAGATCATCGCGATCGTCCTCATCAATCTGGCGTTTCAGTTTTTCGTCCACACGCAGGCGATCGGGCGTCTCGGCTGGCTCGAATACGTCTTCAACACGCCGTCGATTCACCGCTGCCATCACGCGCGCAACCCCCGCTATATCGATTGCAACTTCGCGGGCGTGCTCGTGATCTGGGATCGCATGTTCGGCACTTATGTGGCCGAGGACGCGAACGATGCACCGCAGTACGGCATCGTCGAGCCGCTTCATACCTACAACCCTGTGACGGCAACTTTTCACGAATGGCGTTCGATGCTCGCCGACGCGATGCACGCCCCGGGAGTTGTCGCTAAACTGCGCGCGATTTTCGGACCGCCCGAATGGGCGACGGCGTATCACGCGGCACGCGCAGCGCAATACACATCACATCACGGCCATGCCGCATACACGAGGAGATGAAGTCGATGGAACACGATAAGAAAACAGCGAACCCAGCCTGGTTGCGCGTGGCGCGCGGGTCGATCGCATGCGCGGCGCTTGCGCTGCTCGCAGCGTGCGGCGGCGGGGGCGGCAGTTCGACGCCGAGCAGCTCGACCCCGACGGGCGGCGTGTCGCTGAAGACGGTCTCGTTCGGCGACAGTCTGTCGGACGCCGGCACCTACGCGTGGTACGCCCGCGCGAACTTCGGCGGCGGCCAGTTCACGACCAACGGCAATGGCAGCGCCGTCTGGACGCAGGACGTCGCAGCCTATTACGGCGACACGTTGACGCCCGCGCGCAACGGCGGCTTCAGCCTGACGGCTGAAACCGACGCCGGCGGCCTCGGCTTTGCGGAAGGCGGCGCGCGCGTGGCGTTGACTCCCGGCGTGGGCGCTCCGACGCTGAGCGCAACGCCGATCACGACGCAGATCGCGAATTATCTCGCCGAATACAAGAGCTTCAACTCGAATAACCTCGTGCTGATCCAAGGCGGTCCGAACGATATCTTCATCGCAGCCGCCACGATCGCGGCATCGGGCGGCAATGCGACGGTCGTCGGCCAACAGGTGGCCGCCATCCAGAACGCGGCAATCACGCTCGTCGGCGCCGTCGGCACGCTGTTGCAGAACGGTGCGACCAAGATCGTGCTGGTGAACGTGCCCGATATCGGCAAGACGCCGCAGGGTCTGGCGTCGGCCGATGGCGGCGCACTGCTGACACAACTGAGCCAGGCGTTCAACCTGACGCTGACGGGCGCGCTGCAGCAGGCAGGGCTCACGAACAAGGTGATCCTCGTCGACGCTTACTCGTTCATCGACAACCTGCTCGTCGGCACCAACGCCGCGACGGCAGGCTTCGCCGTCACGAATACGGCGACGGCTTGTAACCTGCAGCAGATGCAAGCGTCCGCCACCGCGTACGGCCAAGCCAATCCGTCGATCTTGAACGGGGCGACGCCCGCGCAGTTCGGCCAATCGCTGGCGTCGTCGTTGTTCTGCTCGCCGCAGATGTACACGACGGCAGGCGCCGATCAGACCTACATGTTCGCCGATGGCGTTCACCCGACCACGAAACTGCACGCCCTGTTCGCGCAGCAGGTCGAGAAGCAGATCGCTGCAGCCGGCATCGGGAAGTAATCTCCCGCACGCGCGTTGCGTGGCGCGCCGCAAGCGCCGTCATGCAACGCTGCGATGCACCCTCAGGTGTCGGGCGCTAAGCGCTGGCCTCGAACGCAGCTGCCGCCCGGCCCAGCCGGTCGTTGACCGCGCTCCATTCGGCCGTGTCGGGCAATTTTTCGACGAAGATGCGAGCCACGTCGGCCCGATCGAGCGCGCGCAGGAGACCGTAGAGCTCTCGCGCGTAGAGATGCGGATCTTCGGGCGCGGCAGTGAAATGCACGTTGGATGCGTCGGCCCAAGCGCCGGCGCGCGACACGCGCGCAACCAACGCGACGCGCGCACCCGCCGAAGCCGCCTCGGCCAGCATCGGCTCGAGCGCCGCGAACGGCAACAGCGCCAGCGGCGTACGCGGCGCGTAGTGCGCCTTGAGCGTGCCCGATGCACGCGGTGCGGTGGCATCGCTGCCGTCCGGCAGACGCGGCGCAACACCGAGCACATCCGCGATCTCAACCGGCGTCACCCGCCCCGGGCGTAACAGCGCCGGAAAACCGCGAGAAAGATCGAGGATCGTCGATTCGATCCCGACCTCGCAGGCACCGCCGTCCAGCACGTGAATCGCCTCGCCGAATTCGTCCCGTACATGCTGCGCCGTGGTCGGGCTGACGTGCCCGAACCGATTCGCAGAAGGCGCCGCGACACCGCCGTGCCCGCCACGACAGCGACTGAATGCTTCGAGCAACCGTTGTGCAACCGGATGCGACGGGCAGCGCAAACCCACGGAGGTCTGGCCGCCGCTGACGGCGTCGGGAATGCGTGCCGCGCGCTCGAGAATCAGCGTGAGCGGCCCCGGCCAAAACGCATCGATGAGCTTTTGCGCTTCGATGGGCAAATGCGCGACCCAATACTGCGGATCGCCGTGCGGAGCCAGATGGACGATGACAGGGTGATTGGCCGGCCGCCCCTTCGCCGCGTAAATGCGAGCGACCGCGGCCGGGTTCTCGGCGTCGCCGCCGAGCCCATAGACGGTTTCGGTCGGAAACGCGACGATCTCGCCCGCGTCGAGCAGCGCCGCGGCTGCGCCGATTTGCGCATCGGAAACCGCGGGCGCGGCGGGGAAAGTCGAACGGTCGGACATCGTCGCAGAACCTTGGCCAGGTAACGCCGGCCGCTCAGGCGAGCGCAATGTGCAGCAGGCGCGCGCAATCGCGCGCGGCCGTCCGCGCTTCGTCGAGCGTGGCAGCGGTGAAATTCACGTGGCCCATCTTACGCCCGGCGCGCGCATCTTCCTTGCCGTACAGGTGCAGGCGCGCGGCCGGCATCGCAGCCACCTCGTGCCAGGGCGGCGTGACGGGCGTCGTGGCGAGCGCGCCGTTCGGGCTGACGGGGAACCAGACATCGCCGAGGATATTGAGCATGACGGCTGGCGAGTGTTGGCGCGTGTCGCCAAGCGGCATGCCCGTCATCGCGCGCACCTGCTGTTCGAACTGGCTCGCCGCGCAGGCATCGACCGTGTAATGCCCCGAATTGTGCGGCCGCGGCGCCATTTCGTTGGCGACGAGCGAACCATCTTCGAGTACGAAAAACTCGACGCAGAGCACGCCGACATAGTCGAGCTTCTCGGCGATGCTGACCGCCGCCCGTTGGGCCTGGTCGACGATGGCCGGCGATGCGTCGGGCGCGGGCACGACCGTGAGCGCCAGCACGCCGCCGCGGTGAAGGTTCTGCGCTAGCGGATAAACGGCCGTCGCGCCGCTGGTGCCGCGCGCGATCAGCGCGGACACCTCGTACTTCAGTGCGAGCCGCTTTTCGAGCACGCACGGCACGCCACCGAGCGCGCTGTAGGCGTCGCGCACCTCATCGGGGCTCGCGACGCGCACCTGCCCTTTGCCGTCGTAGCCGAGCCGCGCGGTCTTCAAGATGCCGGGCAGCACGGCCCCGAGCGCCGCATCGTCGATGGCCGCCAACGCGTCGGACGACTCGATCACGACATGGGGCGCCACGGGCGCACCGGCCTCGGCGATAAAGCGCTTTTCGGCGATGCGGTCCTGCGCGATCGCGACACAGCGTCCAGCGGGGCTCACGAACGTCGAGCGCGCCAAAAAGTCGAGGCTCGCTGCGGGGACGTTCTCGAATTCCGTCGATACGGCCGCGCACAACCGTGCGAGCTCGGTCAGCGCAGCCTCGTCGGTGTAGGACGCGCGCAGATGCCGATCGGCGACGCTGCCCGCGGGGCTGGCTTCGTCGGGATCGAGCACGGCTACGCGGTAGCCCATCGCCTGCGCCGCGAAACAGAACATGCGGCCGAGCTGGCCGCCGCCAACCATCCCGAGCCAGGCGCCGGGCATGATCGGTGAAACGGGGGTGTTCTCTTGCATCATCGTAGTGGTCGGTCACGCCCGTGCGGTCAACGATCGGCAGCGGGACGGAAAGCAGCGGTCACGAAAAAGAAACCTCGCAGAACCTTGAAACGGGCCGCGCATCGCGTGCGGCCCTCGCGCTCACAGCGCCGGCAGCACCATCGCGTGGGCGGCCTGATTTTGCCTGACGCGGAACGCCGCAAGACGCTCGGCATACTCGCTCGACGTACCGGCGAGCAGCGACACGGCGAACAACGCCGCATTCGCCGCACCCGCCTCGCCGATTGCGAATGTCGCCACCGGCACGCCCTTGGGCATCTGCACGATCGAATGCAACGAATCGACGCCCTTCAGATACTTGCTGGCCACCGGCACGCCCAGCACCGGCACGGTGGTCTTCGCTGCCAGCATGCCGGGCAGATGCGCCGCCCCGCCCGCGCCTGCGATGATCGCGCGCAGGCCGCGCTCGCGCGCGTGCTCGGCGTAATCGAACATCTCGTCGGGCATGCGGTGCGCCGATACGACCCGGGCTTCGTACGGTACGCCGAAGTCCTGCAGAATCGCCACCGCGTGCTTCATGACGTCCCAATCGGAACTCGAGCCCATCAGCACGCCGACGAGCGGCGCGCTATGCGTGTGGGCGGATTGGACTACTTCGCTCATCGTGCAGATTTCCTTTCCAAGCCGGCGCGCTTACGCGAGCTTCTGTCCCGTCAATCGTTCGAGCGCTTCCTGATACTTCTCGCTCGTCTTGGCAATGACGTCCGCAGGCAGCGTCGGCGCGGGCGCCGTCTTGCCCCAGTCCTGGGCTTCGAGCCAATCGCGCACGAACTGCTTGTCGAACGACGGCGGGTTCGTGCCGACCTGGTACTGGTCGGCCGGCCAGAACCGCGACGAATCGGCCGTCAGCGCCTCGTCCATGAGGAACGGCTGACCGTGGCTGTCGAGGCCGAATTCGAACTTCGTATCGGCGATGATGATGCCGCGCGTGGCCGCATACTCCGATGCTTCCTTGTAAAGCCTGATCGAAATGTCGCGGATCGTCGCGGACAGTTCGGTGCCGATGCGGCGCTCGCACTCTTCGAACGTGATGTTCTCGTCGTGATGGCCCATCTCGGCCTTCGCCGCCGGCGTGAAAATCGGCTCGGGCAACTTCTGCGCATTCGCGAGCCCCGGCGGCAGCGCGACGCCGCAGACGGCGCCCGTCGCCTGGTAATCTTTCCAGCCGCTGCCGGCAAGGTAGCCGCGCACGACGGCCTCGACGAGGATCGGCTCGAGGCGCTTGACGACGACGGCGCGCCCCTTCACCTGCTCGACTTCGTCGGCGGCGACGACCGTTTCCGGCGCAATTCCGGTCATGTGGTTCGGCACGATGTGCTGCAGGCGCTCGAACCAAAAATTGGCCATCTGGTTCAGCACTTCGCCTTTGCGCGGAATCGGCTCACCCATGATGACGTCGAACGCCGACAAACGATCGGTCGTGACGATCAGCAACTTGTCGTTGCCGACCGCGTAGTTGTCGCGGACCTTGCCGCGGCCGAGCAGCGGCAGCGAGCGGAGCGAAGATTCGTAGAGGGTAGACATCGTCGTGAGCCGTCAGTCAAAGTGATGAACGAATGAAACGAAAGGCGTTCGAACGGAACGCCATGCGGTGGGCGGCCGAACGGGCAACCCACCCACACCGGAAACCACACAACACCAAACGCTGCAAAACAACAAAAGGCAAACGCCGTTCCCATCGATTGATCGGAACGGCGATCGATTCACGCTCGCCGCACATCACGCGCGGCGCATCGCGACAGGCGGATCAGCGCACCACTTGCGCCAGTTCGCCCGCCTTGTACTTCTCCGCCATCTTGTCGAGCGAGATCGGCTTGATCTTGCCCGCCTGCCCTTCGCAGCCAAACGCAACATAGCGATCGACGCAGATCTTCCTGGCGGCTTCGCGCGCCGGCTTCAGGTAATCGCGCGGATCGAACTTGGCCGGGTTCTCGAACAGATAGCGGCGGATCGCACCGGTGATCGCCAGACGCAAATCGGTGTCGATGTTCACCTTGCGCACGCCATGCTTGATCCCTTCCTGAATTTCCTCGACCGGCACGCCGTACGTTTCCTTCATGTCGCCGCCGAACTCGCGAATCTCGGCCAGCAGATCCTGCGGCACCGACGACGAACCGTGCATGACGAGGTGCGTGTTCGGGATGCGGGCGTGGATTTCCTTGATGCGGTCGATGGCGAGGATGTCGCCCGTCGGCTTCTTCGTGAACTTGTAGGCGCCGTGCGAGGTGCCGATGGCAATGGCCAGCGCGTCGCATTGCGTCTTCTTCACGAAATCGGCGGCCTGCTCGACATCGGTCAGCAACTGCTCGCGCGTCATCGTCCCTTCCGCGCCGTGGCCGTCTTCCTTATCGCCCTTCATCGTCTCGAGCGAGCCGAGCACGCCAAGCTCCGCCTCGACCGTGACACCGATCGAGTGCGCCATCTCGACGACCTTGCGCGAGACGTCGACATTGTATTCGTACGATGCAACCGACTTGCCGTCGGCCTCGAGCGAGCCGTCCATCATGACGCTCGTGAAGCCGCTGCGAATTGCAGCCATGCAGACGGCCGGCGATTGCCCGTGGTCCTGATGCATGACGACCGGAATATGCGGGTACGACTCGACCGCCGCTTCGATCAAGTGGCGCAGGAATGCCTCGCCCGCGTATTTGCGGGCGCCTGCCGACGCTTGCATGATAACGGGGGCGCCGACCTGATCCGCCGCGGCCATGATCGCTTGCACTTGCTCGAGGTTATTTACGTTGAACGCCGGCAGGCCATAGCCGTGCTCGGCGGCGTGGTCCAGCAGTTGACGCATTGATACGAGAGGCATGCTGTACTCCTTGGATTGAAATCTGTGGTGCTCGGTCGGCACTTTCTGGTGCGAATTCGCGATTTTATCGCGAAGCGCGAACCCCTCCGTCATTCGGGGGCGCGGGGCGCCGGCCATGCGCCGCTGCGCCCCGCTCCATGGGCAGCGGACCCGATCAGTACGGATCCCCCACGCGCACGATCTTCAGCGTGTTGGTGCCGCCCGCCTGGCCCATCGGCTCGCCGACCGTCAGCACGATCATGTCGCCGCGCGAAGCGAAGCCCTTCTTCACGACGACTTCGACGGCCTGCTTCAACGCCTGATCGCGATCGCTGTTGGGCTCGACCGCCAGCGGCGTGACGTTGCGGTACAGCGCCATGCCGCGCTCGCTCGCCACGCGCGAAGTCAACGCGAAGATCGGCACGTGCGACCAATGACGCGAGAGCCAGAGCGCCGTGGCGCCCGATTCGGTCAGCGCCACGATCGCCTTCGCACCGAGGTGGTAGGCCGTAAACAACGCACCCATCGCGATCGACTGGTCGATGCGCGTAAAGGTTCGATCGAGGAAATCCTTGTCGAGCTCGACGTGCTCCGATTTCTCCGCTTCGATACAGATCGCGGCCATTGCCTCGATCGTCTGCACGGGATACTTGCCCGCTGCCGTTTCGGCCGACAGCATCACGGCGTCGGTGCCGTCGAGCACGGCATTGGCCACGTCCGACACTTCGGCGCGCGTCGGCACGGGCGCGTGGATCATCGACTCCATCATCTGCGTGGCCGTGATGACGAGCTTGTTCGACTCGCGCGCCATGCGGATCATGCGCTTTTGCAGCGCGGGCACGGCGGCGTTGCCCACTTCGACGGCCAGATCGCCGCGGGCGACCATGATGCCGTCCGATGCGTCCAGGATGCCCTGCAGCGCGGGGATCGCTTCCGCGCGCTCGATCTTCGCGATCATTTTCGGCTTGTTGCCGTACGGCACGCCGGCAATGTTCGCGAGCTGGCGCGCCATTTCCATATCGGTCGCGTTTTTCGGAAAGGACACGGCAATGTAATCGACGCCGATCGACATCGCCGTGCGGATGTCTTCCATGTCCTTGGCCGTCAGCGCAGGCGCCGTCAGGCCGCCGCCCTGGCGGTTGATGCCTTTGTTGTTCGAGAGCTCGCCGCCCACTTTGACGATCGTATGAATTTCTTCACCGATGACGCGCGACACCGTCAACACGATGAGGCCGTCGTTGAGCAGCAGCACGTCGCCGGGCCTCAGATCGCGCGGCAAGTCGCGGTAGTCGAGCCCGACGCGCTCGTCGTTGCCGAGCGCGCAGTTCGCATCGAGGATGAACGGCTGGCCGGGCTCCAGCATCGTCTTGCCCTGCTCGAACCGGCCGACGCGGATCTTCGGGCCCTGCAAGTCGGCCATGATGGCGACCTCACGCCCCGTCTGACGCGCCGCCTCGCGCACGTGCTCGGCGCGCTGGCGGTGATCGTCGGCCGTGCCGTGCGAAAAATTCAGGCGTACCACGTCGAGGCCCGCTTGCATCATCTGCAAAAGGATCTCGGGCGAACTCGATGCCGGTCCGATCGTGGCGACAATCTTGGTGGCGCGATGCATGTATCTCCTCGTCTGAGTGATGTCACTGGTAAACGCGTTGCGAGACGATGCGTCGGGCGCCTGGGGCGAAGCGCTCGTGCTGGGTGGCGCGCCGGTTCGTGCCGGCGTCGCTTTCTTTAAAGTCGAATCTGAAACGGCTTCGGACGCTGCAGGGGCTGAAGCTGCAACGACCGGAACCTGTGCCGCTGTGCCGGCCAGCGGCACGGCGACGGGCTCGACCGGCAATGCCGCGGCGCCGGCCTGCGCCGGCGTCGGGTTGCCGGCCGGCGCGTCGACGGCGCCAGCCTTCGTTACACGGCGGGTCGCCTGGGCTGAGCGGCCCGCCGATTGCCTGGTCGGTTTCGGAGCGCGGGCGCTCACGATGAGGCTCGCGATTCGAGCACTTCGACCGCGGGCAGCTTCTTGCCCTCCAGGAATTCGAGGAACGCGCCGCCACCGGTCGAAATGTAGCTCACCTTGTCGTGGATGCCGTATTTGGCGATGGCCGCCAACGTGTCGCCGCCGCCGGCGATCGAGAATGCCGACGACTGGGCGATCGCTCGCGCGAGGGTCTTCGTGCCGTTGCCGAACTGATCGAATTCGAACACGCCGACCGGGCCGTTCCAGACGATCGTGCCGGCGCTCGATAGCTGCGAGGCAAGCGCTTTCGCCGTTTGCGGGCCGATGTCGAGGATCATGTCGTCGGCTTCGATCTCGGCGACGGGCTTGACGACGGCGGCCGCCGTGGCGGAGAACTCCTTCGCGACCACGACGTCGGACGGGATCGGCACCGAAGCGCCGCGTGCGCGGGCGCCTTCGATAATGGCCTTCGCTTCGTTGACGAGATCGTGCTCGGCCAGCGATTTGCCGATGTTCAGACCGGCCGCCAGCATGAACGTATTGGCGATGCCGCCGCCGACGATCAGTTGATCGACCTTTTCGGCAAGCGATTTCAGGATCGTCAGCTTCGTCGAAACCTTCGAGCCGGCGACGATCGCCACGAGCGGGCGCTTCGGATTGCCGAGCGCCTTGCCGAGCGCGTCGAGTTCGGCTGCGAGCAGCGGGCCCGCGCAGGCGACTTTCGCGTATTTGGCAATCCCGTGCGTCGTGGCTTCGGCGCGATGAGCCGTGCCGAAAGCGTCGTTGACGTAGATGTCGCACAGCTGCGCCATCTTCTGCGCCAGCTCGTCGCTGTTCTTCTTCTCGCCCTTGTTGACGCGGCAGTTTTCGAGCAGGACGACTTGCCCGGGCGCAACGTTGACCCCGTTCTCGACCCAATTGGCGACGAGCGGCACGTCCCGGCCCAGCAGCTCGGCGAGCCGCTTGGCCACGGGCGCGAGCGAATCCTCAGGCTTGAACTCGCCCTCGGTCGGACGCCCGAGGTGGGACGTCACCATGACCGCCGCACCGGCGGCCAGCGCCGCTTCGATGGCGGGCACCGAGGCGCGCACGCGCGTGTCCTCGGTGATGTTGCCCTGGTCGTCCTGCGGCACGTTGAGATCGGCGCGGATGAAGACGCGCTTGCCGGATAGCAAGCCCTTTGCGATCAGATCGGAGAGACGCAATACTTGGCTCATGGGAATGTACGCAGGTTGATTGGCGGACGGTGGCGCGTGCGGAGAGCGGGTGGACCGGGGTCGAACGAGGGCCGAACAGGGGTCGAACCGGCTCACGGCACGGCGGCAGTCGTCCATTTTAGCCGATCGGCCCCTGGTCCAAGCCGATGCGCGGACGAATGTCGCGTATTCGGGGAACGTATGTCGTATTTGCGTGAATCGCGCGGCGCTCGTTGCCGTGCGCGGCACGCGTCCTTGTTACGCCCAAAAGCGCAACGCCGTATAGGCCAGCATGCCGACGACGATCGTGCCGAGCATGCCGCGCCGCCACAGAAACCAGGCCAATCCGGCCACGGTGCCGTAAAACGCGTGGTTCGAGAGCGCGAACGACAGCCCTTGCGGCGTTTGCAACACGTCGGGCAGGACCACGGCGACGAGCGCCGCGGCTGGTGCATAGCGCAGCGCCCGTTGCACGCGCTCGGGCAGCACGGCGCGCTCGCCGCCGAGCAGGAAGAAGGCGCGCGTGGCGGCCGTCACGAGCATCATGCCGACGATCGCGAGCCAGATGTGCGTGGCCGACATCGTTCAGGGCTCCTTGCCAAGGTCGGTGCGCCGGCCGACGGGGCGCGCCGCGCGAATCCGGCGCAAGTCGGCGCGCTCGGCCACCACATCGGCGATGCTGCCCGCCCCGATCGCGGCGAATACGGCGAGCGGCAGCGCAAGCCGGTACGGCAGATCGATCGCGATCAGCGCGACCACGCCGGCTGCGGCGGCTGCCGCGAGCGTCGAGCGGTTCATGACGGCGGTGACGATCAGCGGCACGAGGGCGAGGGTCCCGGCCAGCGCCAGCCCCCAATTGTCGGGAATGGCGCTGGCGAGCAGGATGCCGGCGATCGACGACACCTGCCAGAACACCCAGCTCACGACCGACATCCCCCAGAAATACGCCTCTTTGCCCGGCACGTAGCCTTTCGCGAACGCCTTCTTCTGAAACAGCAGGTAAATCACGTCGCCGTTGAAGTAACCGAGCATGGCGCGTCGCCAAAACGGCAGATAGGAGAAATGCGGCGCGAGCCCCGCGCTGAAGATGACAAACCGCGTGTTGACCATGGCGGCCGTCAGCAGGACGGTCCAGATCGGTAGCTTGGCTGCGAGCAGCGGCAGGATCGCGAGCTGCGCCGAGCCCGCATAGACGAGCAGCGACATACCGAGCGCCTGAGGCACGGTCAGGACCGACTTGCTCATCGCGACGCCCGTGACGAGGCCCCAGGAGAACATCGCCATCAGCGTCGGCGAATAGTCGCGCATACCGCTCTTGAAGGCGGCGCGGTCGGCGGGGCTGAGGCGAGCAAACATGGGCGGCGCGTGGCGCCGGCGCGCCATCCATGCGCCCGTCGCTCATCGTTTGAGTAGGAAGGTGTCCGATTATAGAGGCCGATTGACCCAAAGCAGCCAGAACCGTGATCGGCACTGTGGCAAAAGACGCTAAAATGCCGAACTCAACGGGCAAGCCCGCCGCAACCCTAGGAGATTCGTATGTCAATGGCCGATCGTGACGGCAAGATCTGGATGGACGGCAAGCTGATCGACTGGCGCGATGCCAAGATCCACGTTCTCACGCATACGCTGCACTACGGCATGGGCGTCTTCGAAGGCGTGCGTGCTTACAAGACGGTCGACGGCGCCACTGCAATTTTCCGCCTCAAAGAGCACACGAAGCGCCTCTTGAACTCGGCGAAGATCTTCCAGATGAACGTGCCGTTCGATCACGAGACGCTCGCCGCGGCGCAGTGCGAAGTCGTGCGCGAGAACAAGCTCGACACGGCCTACCTGCGGCCCATCATCTGGGTCGGCTCGGAAAAGCTCGGCGTCTCGGCGCGCGGCAACACGATCCACGTGGCGATCGCCGCCTGGCCGTGGGGCGCCTATCTTGGCGAGGAAGGCATCACGAAGGGCATTCGCGTGAAGACGTCGTCGTTCACGCGCCATCACGTGAACGTATCGATGGTACGCGCCAAGGCGTCGGGCTGGTACGTGAACTCGATCCTGGCGAACCAGGAAGCCACGGCGGACGGCTATGACGAAGCGCTGCTGCTCGACGTCGACGGCTATGTCTCCGAAGGTTCGGGAGAGAACTTCTTCCTCGTCAACAACGGCAAGCTCTATACGCCCGATCTGGCTTCGTGCCTGGACGGCATCACGCGCGACACGGTGATCACGCTGGCGCACGACGCCGGCATCGAAGTGATCGAAAAGCGCATCACGCGCGATGAGGTCTACACGGCCGACGAAGCCTTCTTCACGGGCACGGCCGCCGAAGTCACGCCCATCCGCGAACTCGACAACCGAACGATCGGCACGGGCTCGCGCGGGCCCATCACCGAAAAGCTGCAGTCGGCGTTCTTCGACGTCATCGCGGGCAAGAATCCGAAGTACACGCACTGGCTCACGAAGATCTGAACGATCCGAACCCAATCGAACGCACACGCCACACCGCCTATAACGAGAATCGTCTCATGAGTGAAACGAAGGAAATGCCGCTGGTCGAGCTGTCGGCCAAGGATCTACCCGCCTACTGCCCGAATCCGTCGATGCCGCGCTGGAGCGCGCATCCGCGCGTATTCATCGACGTCACGCATGGCGAAGCGCGCTGCCCCTATTGCGGCACGCGCTACAAGCTGCGCGACGGCGAAATCGTCAAGCACCACTGATTCGCCTCGCCCCGACGCGCCGCCCGGTGCGAACGCCGCGCCCGCCGTGGCGATTCGCCCGTGCGGCGTCGGTGCGTGATGAGCGACGTCAGCCGACGGCCGCCATGCCACGGGGCGACGCCCGATCGACCTTATCGCCGAATGCGGCGCGCCACGCGCGCTGCGCCAGCCCTTCTCTCGGACATACACACTGATGCGTCGCGCGTTGGTTATCGCACCGAATTGGATCGGTGACGCATTGATGGCGCAGCCGCTGTTTGCGCTGCTCAAGCAACTTCACCCCCGCCTCGTCATCGACGCCGTCGCGCCGACCTGGGTCGCGCCCGTGCTCGAACGTATGCCAGAAATCGGGTCGGTACACGCGACCGATCTCGCTCACGGCAAGCTGCAGCTACTCAGGCGTTGGCAACTCGCCAGCGACCTGCGCGAAAACGGCTACGACGCCGCCTACGTGCTGCCCAATTCGCTGAAGTCCGCCTTGATTCCCTGGCTCGCCGGCATCCGCCTGCGCATCGGCTACACGGGCGAAGGGCGCATCGGCCTGCTCAACGTGCGGCACGCGAACCCGGGAAAGGACGAGCGCGGGCCGATGGCGCAGCACTACGCCGCCCTGGCCTATGCGCCCGGTGCGGACATGGACGATCTCGCCGCGCGTTTGCCGATGCCGCGCCTCGAAGCCGATCCAAACGAATCGGTGAGGGTCTCGGCGCGCTTTCACCTCGACACGCGCGTTCCGCTGCTCGTGTTTTGCCCCGGTGCCGAATACGGCAGCGCCAAGCGCTGGCCCGTCGAACATTTCGCCGCGCTCGCACGCATCGTCGGTCAATCGTTCCCTTATACGCAGATCGTCGCGCTCGGGTCCAACAAGGACGCGCCGCTTGCTCAGGCAATCGCCGAACAAGCGCCGAACGTGCGCAACCTGTGTGGGCAAACGGCGCTGGGCGAAGCCTGCGCGCTGATTGCCCGCGCGGGGGCCGTCGTCAGCAACGATTCGGGCCTCATGCATGTCGCCGCGGCGTTGCGCCGGCCGCTCGTCGCCATCTACGGATCGAGCGATCCGCGCCACACCCCGCCGTTATCGGACTTTGCGAAGGTACAATGGCTGCATCTCGAGTGCAGTCCCTGCTTTGCGCGCGAGTGTCCGCTCGGCCATTTGCGCTGCCTGCGCGAGCTCTCGCCGGAGCAGGTGTTCGCCGATTTGCGCGCCATGCTGGTTGGCGAGCGCTGACGCACGGAAGGCCGCGCGCCTTTATGCGTTCATTGAGCGTGGACGCCGCTGACCGAGCCCGACCGACCGCACCGAGCCCGGCGCGATTTTCCGCGCGTAACTCAGAGCCCAGAGAGCCATGCCACGTTTCGCCCGCTTATTCGAAGCTGCAGCCGACACACTCAACGCGTTCTATCAAACCGTCGCCGACGGCAGCCTGGATGCGTTGATGGCCCTTTGGATCGACGAAGAGTTTGCGAGCTACGTCAACGGCAGCGGGGCGCACTGGCACGGCGTGGATCAGATCCGCGCGGGACTCGTTGCGCTGTCCGATGCACACGCACTGCCGACGGCGATCGAGCCGCTCGACGTGCGCGTCTACGACAGTCTCGGCACGGTGGTCTACACGGTCGCGGAAGCACATCGGTTCGAGGAGCCGCTTGCGCCGCCGCGGATGGTCTATGCAACGTACGTGATGGTTCATGAGCGCGGCGAATGGCGAATCGCGCATATTCACGCGAGCCCGATGCCGGTACAAACGGCCAGCGAGTTCGCCGCCAAGATTCGACACGGACAAGGGGCATTGCATTAAGGCCCGCGGTATCGGCGCTCGTGCGTCGGCGGCGGGCCTGTCTTTGGGGATAGTCATGGGCACGACACATGACAAACCGGCTTCGTCGCCGGCCGCGGCCGCGTTGGCCTCCGACAGGCTCGTCGAGTTGCTCTACAACCCACCCCGATGGTTGCCCACCAGCCACGCCCAGACGATCGTTCCCGCCCTGTTCGCCCGCCGTCCCGACGTCGACTATCTGCGCGAGCGCTGGGACACGCCCGACCAAGACTTCATCGATCTCGACTGGCTCGCCTATCCCGCCACCGCGGCCCCTGCGCCCGACGCGCCGCTGTTCGTGTTGTTCCATGGGCTCGAGGGCAGTTCGGATTCGCACTACGCACGCGTGCTGATGGCGTCGGCGCGCTCGCTCGGTTGGCACGGCGTCGTGCCGCACTTTCGCAGTTGCAGCGGACCCATCAATCTCGCGCCGAGGTTTTATCACCTCGCCGACAGCGCCGAAGTCGACTGGGTGCTGCGGCGGCTACATGCGTCGCATCGCGGACCGATCGTCGTCGCCGGCGTCTCGCTCGGCGGGAACGTGCTGCTGCGCTGGCTCGGCGAGCGCGGCCGTGACGCGTCGTTCGTCGCGGCGGCAGCGGCCATCTCGACGCCGCTCGACGTCCATGCCGGGGGCCGTGCGCTCTCGCAAGGGTTCGCGCTCGTCTACACCATGAGCTTTTTGAAGACGCTCAAGCGCAAGGGGCTGCAGAAGCTCGATCAGTACCCGGGACTGTTCGACCGCGATGCGATGCTGGCCTGTCGCACGATGTACGAGTACGACAACGTCGTCACCGCGCCGCTGCACGGCTTTAGCGATGCCGAAGAATATTGGACACGTGCGACCACGCTCCCGCTGCTGCCCGAAGTCGTCGTCCCCACGCTCGTGCTGAACGCACGCAACGACCCGTTTCTACCGAGCGCCGCACTGCCGACACGGGCCGAGGTCTCGCCCGCGATCGAACTCGATCAACCAGCGGCGGGCGGGCACGTAGGCTTTATGACGGGCCCTTTTCCGGGCCGGATCGATTGGCTGCCGCGGCGCGTCTTCAACTTCCTCGAACCGCACGCGCGCAATGGATGACATCGTCAAGGCCGCACTCGCCAAATGGCCCAACGTGCCCGACTGCAAGGGCTGGCTATTGCTGGACCGGCGCGGCCAGTGGCGCATGCGCGATGAAGGCGCGCAGGCGCGCGGCGAGCCAGGTACGCCGATTCGCCATGCCGCGCTGATTGGCTTCATCGAACGCAACTACGAGTGCGATGACCAAGGGCGCTGGTTTTTTCAGAATGGGCCGCAGCGCGTGTTCGTCGAGTTGGCTTACACGCCGTGGGTCGTCAGGCTCGCGCTGCCCGTAGCCGGGGATCCCGCGTTGACGGACCAGACGGGCGCGCCGTTCGATCCGGCCGGCGCGCTCCTCGACGATGAAGGCGGCGTGCTGTTCGTCGACGCGTCGCAGCCGGCCCGCGTCGCACTGTTGCACGATCACGACCTCGAACTTTTCACGCGGCTGGCCGCGCTCGACGCCGATGGATCGGCGGGCACGTTTAACTGGCGGGCCGGCGAAACGTTGCCGATCGAACCTGTAGAGCACGCCCAAGTGCCGACGCGCTTCGGCTTCGTCACAAGCCCCGCTGCGGCCGCGCCCGCTTCGGTCTGACCCCGCGCCGCGCGGGTTAGCCGCTCCCGCGGGATTCACCCGCTCTTTCGTTGTTAAGCCCGGCAACCGTCCGAGGGTCTACCCCGATTGCGCCGGATGCCGACTCATACAAACATATATATGACTAGTTGACCACATGTGCTGACCCTACGCACACCGAGGAAATGACCTATGCAGGCCGACCAACGCCTTCCCCGCTATCAACGCCTGCGCGACGAGCTCGCCGCGCAGATCGGTCAACACCGATGGCGCCCCGGTGAAGCCATCCCCACTGAGCAAGAGTTGTCCCGCTCGCATGGGGTCGCCGTCGGCACCGTGCGCAAAGCCATCGATCAGCTCGTTGCCGAAGGCATGCTCGAACGGTTTCAGGGACGCGGGACGTTCGTGCGCCGAGCCAGCTTCGACGGCTCGCTGTTCCGCTTCTTCCGCTTCCAGAATCGCCGCGGCGAACGGCGCATCCCGACCAGCCGGATTCTCATGCGCGAGGTCGTTGCGGCCCCTTCGGCCGTCAGCGCTGCGCTGCAGATCGACGCCGATGCGCGCGTCATTCATATGTCGCGGCTGCGTCTGATCGACGAGCACCCGATTCTGGCTGAAGAAATCTGGCTGCCCTACGAGCGCTTCGCCTCGTTCGCCACGCTGGCGGCCGATGAAATCGGCGACCTGCTTTATCCCGTCTATGAATCCCAATGCAATCAGGTGGTCGCATCGGCCACCGAGACGCTGACCGTCGAAACGGTGGACGTCATGTATGGGCGGTTGCTGCGGATCGAACCCGGCACGCCCGTCGTCGTCATCGAACGGCTCGCTTACGGGTACGACCGCCGCCCGCTCGAATGGCGACGCTCGCGCGGGCCGGCGAGCGAGTTTCTTTATCAGGTCGAGATCCGGTAATCGAGCCGGGCGACCCTACAACATAGGCCCGCGCCGTAGAGCCGGACGTGGGCCGTCGATCGGAGACAAAGATGTTCAGCTGGTTCAAGGAAATTTCCCCCACCGAACGCCGCACCTTCTGGGCGTGCTTCGGCGGCTGGGCGCTCGACGCGCTCGACGTGCAGATGTTCAGCCTCGTCATTCCCGCGATGATCGCGGAATGGGCGATCAGCAAGACCGAAGCGGGCTTGGTCAGCGGCGCGACGCTGGTTGCATCCGCGTTGGGCGGCTGGATTGCGGGCGCACTCGCCGACCGCTTCGGCCGCGTGCGGACGCTGCAACTCACCGTCGCGTTCTTCTCGGTCTTCACCTTTGCCTGCGCGTTCTCGCAAAACTTCAGCCAGTTCCTCGTGCTGAAGACGCTCCAAGGCTTCGGTTTCGGCGGCGAATGGGCCGCCGGGGCCGTGCTGATGGCCGAGTCGATTCGCGCGCAGCATCGCGGCAAGGCCATGGGTACGGTGCAAAGCGCCTGGGCCGTGGGCTGGGCCGCCGCCGTCTTGCTGTACACGGCCATGTTCTCCCTGCTGCCGGGTCCGATGGCATGGCGCGCCATGTTCGCGTTGGGGCTGCTGCCCGCGCTGCTCGTCATCTACGTGCGACGCGGCGTGCCCGAGCCGATCGTACCGGCCGACAACTCGACGACGCGCAGTTCCGGCAAAACGAACGTCCGCTCCGGTGACGCCGCCGCCATTCCGTTCTTCGCGATTTTCTCGCCGCGCGTGCTGCGCATGACGCTGACCGGCGCCTTGCTCGGCGTCGGCGCACATGGCGGGTATTACGCGCTGATGACGTGGTTGCCCACGTATCTGAAGACCGAACGACACCTGTCGGTCCTCGGGACCGGCGGCTACCTGGCCGTCATCATCTTCGCGTTCTTCTGCGGATGCGTCGCCAGCGCCCAATTGCTTGATCGCATCGGCCGACGCGGAACGATCCTGTTGTTCTCGATTGCGTGCGTCGCCACGGTCCTGGTCTACCTGTTCGCGCCGCTGACGAACGGCGCGATGCTCGTCGTCGGCTTTCCGCTCGGTTTTTTTGCTGCCGGCATTCCGGCCAGCATGGGCGCGCTGTTCAACGAGCTGTACCCGCGTGGCATGCGCGGCACGGGCGTCGGCTTTTGCTACAACTTCGGGCGCGTCGTCTCCGCGGCCTTCCCCGTGATGGTCGGCCATCTCGCCAAGACGACGACGCTCGGCTTCGCGATCGGCACCGATGCGGCCATCGCCTACGCCATCGTCGCGTTGGCCGTCCTGATGCTGCCTGAAACACGGGGACGCGCGCTCGCCGACACCTTGCCGGCCGACGACGAACACCCCAGCCCGGCCCAGGTCGCGCACGCGCGCCGATGACTTGACGGGCAACACGCGCCGGGCGTGGGGCCTTCTCGCGCCCCGCTTCATAACGATTGACGATCGGAGACAACCGAATGGCGAACGGTAAGCTCACCCGCCGAACTTTCAACCAAGGACTATTGGCCATGTTGACGACGACCGCGCTGGGCGCCTGCGCGGCTACGCCCAAGCCCGAGAGCGCCGGCAAGATCACCGCGATCGACACGCATGCGCATGTGTTTTCTCACGACCTGCCGCTCGCGCAGCGGCGACGCTATGCGCCGTCCTACGACGCGCCGCTTTCGCGCTACCTCGCGCAGCTCGACGCACATGGCGTATCGCACGGCGTGCTGATCCAGCCGAGCTTTCTCGGCACCGACAATCGCTATCTCGTGCAATCGATCGCGCGGGCGCCTGCGCGTCTGCGCGGCATTGCCGTCATCGACCCAGCCGCAGTCGCAGCCGATCCGGGCCAGCTCGATGCGCTCGCGCGCGCGGGCGTCGTCGGCATCCGGCTCAATCTGTTCAGCCTGCCCGACCCGGACTATTCGAGCGCCGCCTGGCAGGCGACGCTCGATCAGATCGCCTCGCTCGGCTGGCAGGTCGAAGTCCATTGCGAGGCGCAGCGGCTGCCGCAAGTGGTCGGCCCGCTCGTCGAGCGAAAAGGCGGCGGAATCAACGTCGTCGTGGATCATTTCGGCCGGCCGAAGCCGGCGCTTGGCGTCGACGATCCGGGCTTCCGTTATCTGCTGACGCTCGGCACGACGCGGCGCGTGTGGGTCAAGGTGTCAGGCGCTTACCGCAATGCCGCGCGCAAGACGGGAGCGGACGGCAGCGCGACGGCGCTGGCTGCGATGCCGCTCTTGCAAGACGCCTTCGGCCTCGATCGGCTGGTCTGGGGCAGCGATTGGCCGCACACGCAGTTTGAACATGTCGAAAGCTACGACGCCGTCTATGCGCTGATGCTCAAGCAGCTGCCGACCGAGCGCGAACGACGCGCCGTGCTCGTCGACACGCCTGCGCGGCTCTTTCGGTTCGTTTGACGCTTCGTTTGAGGCTTCGTGTGACGTTTGGGCCGGATCGATAGCGCGTTCGGGCCTTCGATGGCCGCGGGTCAGCGACGGGCGGCCGGCAGGCGACTGCTAACATAGCCGCAATTCGAAGGAGGATGAGATGCCTGAATTGACCCATTTCGACGCGGCCGGCCAAGCGCATATGGTCGACGTCGGCGGCAAGGACGAAACGAAGCGAATCGCCGTTGCACGCGGCTCGATTCGGATGAAGGCCGAAACGCTTGCGCTGATCCGCGACGGTCATGCAAAAAAAGGCGACGTCTTGGGCGTTGCGCGCATCGCCGCGATTCAAGGCGCGAAGCGCACGGCCGATTTGATTCCGCTCTGTCACCCCCTCGCGCTGACGCGCGTCGCGATCGAATTCGAGTTGGACGAAACGCTTCCGGGCGTGCATTGCACGGCGCAGGTTGAAACGCTCGGCCGCACCGGCGTCGAGATGGAAGCGCTGACGGCCGTGCAGGTGGGACTGCTGACCGTCTACGACATGTGCAAGGCAGTCGATCGTGGGATGGTCATCACCGATGTGGGCGTGCAGGAGAAACGCGGTGGGAAGTCGGGGGATTGGCACGCGCCGGGGACGACCGGTTGAGCCTGGGCTCGCTCGACGCTGCCCCCAGAGGACCGTTCCCGTCGCCTGGCTTATGAGGTGACAACGTCATTGGCGTTGTTAAGGTTCCAAGCGCCGCACCCGACTCTCGTTCCCGCGTGTCGCACTGGATCGGTGAGGCCGCCCCGCTCCCATGCGAACGCGGGTGACGATCCGCTTCATCAGCCAAAAAGCCGGATCGAATCCGGCAACCCGCATCTGGGCAGTTTTCTTCAATACCCGCCCCCAGCGCCGCCTCTATCGTTTGGTTTCCCCAACCAGACAACCCAACGGCGTGCGATGGACATCTTTCTCTCTATGGCGGCGTTCGCGCTCGCCTCGTCGATCACCCCTGGCCCCGTGAATCTCGTCGCACTAGGCAGCGCCCTTCAGTACGGATTGGGCGCCAGCATGCGCCATGTCACAGGCGCCACCTTCGGCTTCACGCTGCTACTGCTGCTGACGGGCTTCGGCCTGCGCGAATTGTTGACGCTGTTGCCAGGCTTGACCCGGTTCATCCAATGGGCCGGCGTCGCGTTTCTGCTTTATCTGGCTTATAAGCTGGCCGTCGACGATGGCCGCATCGGCCTGCGCAACACGGCGAGCGGCCCTTCGCTCATGAAAGGGGCTGCCATGCAGTGGCTGAACCCCAAAGCATGGATCGCATCGGTCGCCGGCATGGGCGCCTACGCTGCAAACGGCGACTCGCATGTCGTTTGGCGATTCGCTGCGATCTATTTCGTGGTCTGCTACGCGTCGATCTCGTGCTGGGCCGCAGCGGGATTGCTGTTACGGCGGCATCTGCAATCGCCGGCAACGGTGCGGATGTTGAACCGGACGATGGCGATCATGCTTGCCGGTAGCGCCGCGTACCTGCTGCACGCATAAATCGCTCGAACCGGTTACCCGCGGTACTGTCCCGGCGTCGCGGCGACGAATTGCTTGAATACGCGCTGCAAATGCGCTTGATCTGCGAAGCCCGCTTCGACGGCAACATCGGCGATCGGCCGCCGCCGTTTCAACTGCGCTTTGCAGTATTCGATACGGCAGTTGACCTGGTAGGTATGCGGCGTCATCCCGTATCTTTCCTTGAATGCCCGAATCAAATAAGACTCCGAGAGATTGCCCGCCGCGCAGATTTCTTTGAGCTTTAACGACTGCGTGCAATTCGCCCTGATGTAGTCGGCGACATAAGCGAGCTTGCGATTCCCCTCTTTCGCTACAGACGGCGCCGGATTCAGAATCTGCTGCGCATCGGCGA
Organism: Trinickia soli; assembly: GCF_002879855.1. Taxonomy (GTDB): domain Bacteria; phylum Pseudomonadota; class Gammaproteobacteria; order Burkholderiales; family Burkholderiaceae; genus Trinickia; species Trinickia soli. The sequence goes on from NZ_PNYB01000004.1 coordinate 114,434, forward strand.
AGTAGTCAACCGCGGCGCATTCCTTCTTCAGATGATCGGCGTGATCGTCAGTCAACGTGGCATAGAGCTGATTCAACCCGGCATACAGCCGGGCGTCGCTCGTCGCACGTGTGGAAAATGCCTGAAAACCCAGGCTTTCTCGAAACCCGAGTGCATGCTGAAGATCGGTCAACCAGCCGGTATCGACGTAGAACATCCGATACGACCAGGGCTCATGGTCGATCGGGTTGCAGGCGTGCACATCGCCGGGGTTGATGACGACAACCATACGCGCGCCAACGCGTTCCCAACCATTGCCGTTCAGGTAGCCGCTGCGTCCGCCCGTAATCGCACCGATCGAGAACGATTCATGCGTGTGTCGCGCATAGCAAACCTTGCGACCGTCCTTCACTTCGCGCACTTCGATGAACGGCAACGCCGCATCGCGCCAGAAGCTCGGCGTCGCTGGGTCTTTCGGTGAACGAGCCGCCATGATTTGCCCGAGTGATCCGATCCAATTCCCGGGCGGATGCCGCACCGGCCGCATCGCGACTCAGTCGTCGCTTTCGTCTTCGTCGCCGGCGCCCTTCGGCGCTGGCCCGTAGCGCTTTACGAGTTCCGCCTTGAACGCTGCAAGCTTCGGCTCGTTGTCGCACAACTCGTACAGCGCGGCCAACTGCGCCGGCCAATCGTGCAGCACGCCGGCAAAGATCTTCAGCCGCTCCACGGTATCGAAAGCCTCGTCCTGTTTGCCGTCGAGCGCGAGCAACACCGCGTAGCGTCGCAGCACCGTCTCGCCCGGCAGCAGCGCCAACGCCTTCTCATGCATGGCAAGCTTCGTCGGCAAATCGGTGCCATCGATCGGCAGCAGCGTCGCCATGCCGTATTCGCCCCACGCGCCGAACAGCACCGACGGCGCCGCCCGATACTCGTCAGCGGGATGGGCGCCGTAGTACAGCACCTCGGCCCGCGAATAGTCGCGGTAAATCGGATGCAGCGCGGCGAATCCGCCGGCGACGAGCAGTAGCTGCCATCCCAACGCCACGCGTGGCGGCACGAACGTGAGCGGCTTCGTCTCCAGAATGCCAAAGACGAACATGGCGGGCAGCAGGAAGAACATGTACTGCTGCGGATACTCGACGAGCGCGTGCATCAGCAGCACGCCGATCAACGCCAAGCCGAACACGCGGTCCGCCGTATGTTGCGCGCGCAACACGCGCCAGAGCCAGGCCAGCAATCCCAACAACACGATGGCCAGACCCACGATACCCGTCTTCGCCAGCAAATCGACCACGATATCGTGCGAATTGTTGGCTATCTCGACATCGCCGAGCCGCTTCACGAGTTCGTACTCGAAACGCGGAAATTCGCCCCAACCAACGCCAAGGAGTGGATGCTGCGTGAACATCGTCCAGCCGTACTTCCACATCGCCAGGCGCAAGACAAACTGGCTTTTATCCTGGAAGCGGTGCGCCGCCGAGACATCCAAACCGAAATCGAAGCGTGCGTTCGCCCAGCGCACGGCAACGTTCACCGCGAAAAACAGAACGACGAGCCCGACTGGAATCATCCAGGCGCGCAGGCTGCGACGCCGTCCTCCGTATGCCCCTTCGCGCGGCGCCACGAGCGCCATCCAAAACCCGGCCACGACGATGACGGCCGTCTGTAGCCAGGGCCCGCGCGAGACCGTCAACGCCTGCCCCAGAATGCAGACCGCCGAAACGACAGCCCAGACGAGCACGTTCAGACGGCGCTTCTGCACGAGATACATGGCGGCCGCAAGGGCGAAAGCAATGACCGTCGCAAGATGGTTCGCTTGTGCCATGTTGCCGAACGGCCGACGCTCGTTCGTCACGTTGTACGCCACGACAAACGGGGCGAATCGCGTTTCCGCGTGAAACAGCTGGACGATCTGGCAAAACACGGCAAACAGCCCGCCGACGATCAAGCCGCCCGCCGCCCAGCGCAGGGCGCACTCGGCGGCGCCCGCGCGAGCAAGCCCATAGCCGGCCTGCGTCGCCATCACGGCGGCCAGCAAGAAGCCGGCGCCGAGCCACGCCATCGAAGGCTGCGCGAGCGGCAGGACAAACGTCTGCAGGACCAGTAAAGCACCAAACGCAAACGGGACGAGCGCAACGGCTGGCAGCGCGTAGGGAATGCGCGGCCGTGCCGTGACCGACAACAGCAAGACGGACGCGCCGACGAGCAGGTAAAGCGACAGCGCCGTGTATTCGGCGTAGAAGGTCGGTATCGGATACGTATGGTTCGTTACCGCATACGGCAGCACCAACGCGAAAGCCAGCGACGTGAATGATAGATAGCGAGCAAATGGAAAGGTCATGAGGGTATGGACCGTCGGCAACCGGCGCACTATACAAAAGTTTTCTTTCAGTGTGCGCGCCCATTTGCTTGCCGCACGCATTCACGCACGGCATTCGGGCGGCGCAAGCTTGCCCGGCAACGTCGCACCGGCGACCGGGCTCGGCCCGGGCCCCGGCGCGGGCAGCGAGGACGACAGCTTGCCCGACGCGAAACACTCCCAGGTCAATGCCCCGCCCAGCGCGGCGCCCGACTCGAGCGCAATGCGCGAGGTTGGCGGATCCGACGCGTCGGGCAACGACGGCACAAGCACGAGCGTCTCACTGCCGGCCGGCGCCACTCGCGAGGTATAGCGGATCGCGATTTCTCCGGTCGCGTCGTCGATTTCGATCGACTCGACGTTGCGCGTGCCGGGCGGCGCAACGTACCCGCTGCCAAACACATTGCCACCGGCGGCGTTTTCCGCCACCGCAAGGCGCGCGCCCGACGCCAGCGCAAGCCCCTCGCCGACGCGGCTGCGCGCCAGATAGTCCTGATAGGCCGGCACCGCGTAAGCGGCGACCACGCCGACGATAGCCAGCACGATCATGAGCTCGATCAGCGTAAAGCCGCGTCTGCCGGTTTCGTGTGCTCCGCACGCGGATAACGCGAACGACGTGCACGCATGGTCCGGCGCAGGCGGTTCCAACCGGTGCGCGGCGACGCGGCCCAGAAGCAAATGGAGAAAAGAAACAGCAACGGCAGGCATCGGCAGGTACGCTCCTCGAACGACGGCCCGCCAACGAAGGGGCGGGCAACGGATTCAAAGCGTACCGACGTGCGCGGTCAGAGGGCAGTCGGCCGAATGGTTAGGATGTCCGCGGCGGCGCGAGGCGCGCCGATCCGGTTACCCGTCAGCGACTATGGTCGCGGGTGCGAACCCGCCGCGGCCTCGCGCCGCTGTGCGCGCCGCTTGAGCCAATAGCCGAGGAGCACGACGAACAAGGCGCCGGCGATCTGCGCCCCGTATTCGGCGGCCGTCGTATCGAGCAGCGGCCAGCGATCGCCGGCGGGGTCGTTGACGATGAGCCCGCCCGCGATCCAACCGAGCAAGGCCGCGCCCAACGTGACGATGACGGGGAACCGGTCGAGCATCCGCAGCACGAGCGTGCTGCCCCAGACGATCAATGGAATGCTTACGACGAGCCCGAATATGACGAGTGCGATGCGATGGTCGGGATCGGCCGATTCGGCCGCGCCCGCGATGGCGATGACGTTATCCAGGCTCATGACGGCGTCGGCGATGATGATGGTCTTGATCGCCGCCATCAGCTTGTCCGCGGGCTTGATGTTTTCATGCGCGTCATGGCTCGGCGCCATCAACTTCACGCCGATCCACAACAGCAGCAAACCGCCGCCGAACTTCAAGAACGGAACGTCGAGCAGCGCAACGGCAAAGGCAATCAGAACGACACGCAGAACGATCGCGCCTACCGTCCCCCACAGCACGCCCCGTATGCGCTGGGCCGCCGGCAACTTACGGCAGGCAAGCGCGATCACGACGGCATTGTCGCCGCCAAGCAGGATATCGATGATGACGATCTGGAAGACCGCCCCCCAGTGAAGCGTCGAGAAGAATTCGAGCATGGCGTGGAGCATGAGGGCAATCAGCGTTCCTGGCAAATGGGCGGCACCGATAAAAAAAACGAGGAAGCAACGTATCGCTCCCTCGCTTCTTTTCGTCTGTCGGCAGCCTTACGAAAGAGTTTCGGAAGGATACCAAAAACGCCTGCCGAAGACTTCGGCATGCGCCTTTTACAGAATCGACTTCAGCAGACGCCCCATTTCCGACGGGTTGCGCGTCACCTTGATGCCGCAGCCGTCCATGATTTCGAGCTTCGCGTCAGCCGTATCGGCACCGCCCGAGATGAGCGCACCGGCATGGCCCATACGCTTGCCCGGAGGCGCCGTGACACCGGCGATGAAGCCGACGACGGGCTTCGTCATGTTGTCCTTGATCCAGTAAGCCGCGTTGGCTTCGTCCGGACCGCCGATCTCGCCGATCATGATGACGGCGTCCGTTTCGGGATCGTCGTTGAACATCTTCATGACGTCGATGTGCTTCAGACCGTTGATCGGGTCGCCGCCGATACCGACCGCCGACGATTGGCCGAGGCCCAGCGCCGTCAACTGCGCCACGGCTTCATACGTCAGCGTGCCCGAACGCGACACGACGCCGATGCGGCCCTTGCGGTGGATGTGGCCCGGCATGATGCCGATCTTCAGTTCGTCGGGCGTGATCGTGCCCGGGCAGTTCGGCCCGAGCAGCAGCGTCTTGCGGTTTTCACGACGCATGCGATCGCGCACTTCGATCATGTCGCGAACGGGGATGCCTTCGGTGATGCAGATTGCCAGGTCGAGGTCGGCTTCGACCGCTTCCCAGATCGCCGCAGCCGCGCCTGCCGGCGGCACATAGATGACCGACACGGTTGCGCCCGTTTCGGCCTTCGCTTCCTTCACGCTGGCATAAATGGGAATGCCTTCGAAATCTTCGCCGGCCTTCTTCGGATTGACGCCCGCGACGAATGCTTCACGGCCGTTCGCGTATTCGCGGCATGCGCGCGTATGGAACTGGCCGGTCTTGCCGGTGATGCCCTGCGTGATGACCTTCGTGTCTTTGTTGATCAGAATCGACATGTATGACCTCTGTTCGTTCGGCGTCGCGCTGCGCCCGCCCGTGCGATCTCGCACAAGCTGGGACGCAATCGCGCCGCCATACGTATCCCTTAAGGGCCCCCCAACCTGACGCGATGCGTCAGCCCCCCGAAGGGGTCATGAAAACCTGGGACGGCCCGGCGTTTTCATGGAGCGCCCTTACTTGCCCGCGGCAGCCGCGACGACCTTCTGGGCCGCTTCTTCCATGCTGTCCGCCGAGATGATCGGCAGGCCGGATTCGGCGAGCATCTTCTTGCCCAGATCTTCGTTGGTGCCCTTCATACGCACGACGAGCGGCACGTTCAGGTTCACGGCCTTTGAGCCGGCGATCACGCCTTCCGCGATCACGTCGCAGCGCATGATGCCGCCGAAGATGTTGACGAGGATCGCCTTCAGGCCCGGGTTCTTCAGCATGAGCTTGAACGCTTCGGTGACCTTCTCGGTCGTGGCGCCGCCACCGACGTCGAGGAAGTTCGCCGGCTCGCCGCCGAACAGCTTGATCGTGTCCATCGTCGCCATGGCGAGGCCCGCACCGTTCACGAGACAGCCGATGTTGCCGTCGAGCGAGATGTACGCGAGGTCGAACTTCGATGCTTCGATTTCCGCCGGATCTTCTTCGTCCAGATCTCGGTACGCGACGATTTCCGGATGACGGAACAGCGCGTTCGAATCGAAGTTGAACTTGGCGTCGAGCGCGATCACCTTGCCGTCGCCCGTCAGAATCAGCGGGTTGATTTCGGCCAGCGATGCGTCCGTTTCCCACGTGGCCTTGTAGAGGCCTTGCAGAATCGCGCGCGCTTGCGGAATCGAAGCGTCGGGCACGCCGATCTTGCGGGCGAGATCGTCGGCTTCCGAATCGAGCAGACCCTTCGACGGATCGACGGCCACCTTGTGGATCGCTTCCGGCGTCTTCGCAGCAACTTCTTCGATGTCCATCCCGCCTTCGCTCGACGCCATCACGACGACCTTCTGCGACACGCGATCGATCACGAGGCCGACATACAGTTCCTTCTTGATGTCCGCGCCTTCTTCGATCAGCAGGCGGTTGACCTTCTGGCCTTCGGGACCCGTCTGGTGCGTGACGAGCTGCATGCCGAGGATCTGGTTCGCGTACTCGCGAACCTGCTCGAGCGACTTGGCCACCTTCACGCCACCGCCCTTGCCGCGGCCGCCTGCGTGGATCTGCGCCTTCACGACCCAGACCGGGCCGCCGAGCTCTTCAGCGGCCTTGACCGCGTCATCCACCGAAAACACCGGCTTGCCGCGCGGTACCGCGACGCCGAATTTCCGCAGGATTTCCTTACCCTGGTACTCGTGAATCTTCATGCGTGATTCCCTTCAGTCTGAGAGTTGGATTGAACTTCGTGATCGTTATCGTTTAACGCCTGCGAGCCGACCGCAGCGGAGGCCTCCGTTCGGGCCACGTGTATGGGCCCATCGGAGGCCGATGCCCCATGTGCCAGGCTGCGCGGTACGTGACCGTACCAGCGCGGATAGAAGCGCCGTACCGCTTCGCCGTCGAACCGCAGCGCATGGCAGCGGTCGAGTTGAAACGGCGGTTCGCGATGCGTTCGCTCGCTGGCGGACTCGCGCTCCGGCGTGTCCGTTGCGCTGTCGCGCGTGCTCCAGACGTCGCCGGCGAATGCCTGAATCGCGGCGGTCGGCAAAACGGAGCAAAGTTCGGTGAGATGCGTGCAGCCTGCCGTTCCGGCGAGCAAGCGCCGTGCGTGGCGGCGGAAATCCTGGAGGAGGTTGAGACCGATGAGAGCGCGGTAGGCGGGATTGGCAGCTTCGCAGTGACCGGGATAGGGCACCCATTCCGACGACGCTTCGGCGTCGACGATAGTGAGGGCACGGTCGATAGTAATGCGGAGCCAGAGTTCATGGATCGGTAGGCCTTTCGGCCGGACACCGGGCGCCAATGCGACATCGCGCGGCTTGTGATCGGTCAGACACGCCTCGATATCCCACAGGCCGTCGTCACGCTCGTAAGCTTCCGCTCGGATTGCGCGGCGATGGCGCAACTGGCGGGAGACGGGCGGCGGAAGCGGCATGCGGGGGGAACGGCTGCAGAGGAAAACCTGGCGATTTTACCATACTGAGTATTTGAGACGCCGGCATCCCATTTCGTAGTAGCTCGCGTGCGGTTTGTCTGGAGTTCGCGTTGCGTTTGGCAACGACTCACTCGTCGCTCCAATCTTCGTCGCCCGCTTTGAGGACCTGGGCGATCGTGGTGTGCGAGAACCCGCGCATGGCAAGAAAGCGCGCCTGCCTGGCCCGATCCGCCGGCGACTGCGGCAACTGCCCGAACTTCTTGCGCCACACGGCTAGTGCGCGGGCGCGCTCGGTATCGCGTAACTGTGAGCCGACCGATTCGATAAGGCTCTGGTCGAGCCCGTGCTGACGCAGTTCGCTGACGATGCGGCTCGCACCCATGCGCGCAGAGCGCCGGTTCATCAGGCTCTCGGCAAAGCGCACATCGGACAGCCAGCCTTCGCGTTCGAGGGAATCGAGAAGCGGATCGAGCGCATCGCCTTCTTCGACGAACGGCGCCAATTTACGAGTCAGCTCGGCGCGGCTGTATTCGCGCCGCGAGAGGTAGTCGATCGCTCGCGCTTTGAGCGAGCGAACCGGCCGGCGCGCGCGACCGGTCGACTCCGGCCCGGAATCAAGCCCGGAATCAGACTCGAAACCAGGCTCCAAACCAGACTCGAAATCAGGCTTCGGTGACGACGCCTCCGGCGCCGCCCGCCCTTTCCGTATCACGCGGGGCTTACTCTTCTTCGCCGGCTACTTCGACGTCGCCACCGCTTGCGGGCATTGCATTGACGCCGAGCGATTCGCGAATCCGGTTTTCGATCTCGCGCGCGATATCGGGATTCTCACGCAGGAATTCGCGTGCGTTGTCCTTGCCTTGACCGATTCGCTCGCCGCTGTAGCTGTACCAGGCACCGGCCTTGTCGACGATCTTCGCTTGCACGCCGAGATCGATGATTTCGCCCTGGCGCGAAATGCCTTCGCCGTAGAGGATATCGAAGATCGCTTCGCGGAACGGCGGAGACACCTTGTTCTTGACGACCTTCACGCGCGTTTCGTTGCCGATCACTTCGTCGTTCTTCTTGATCGAGCCGATCCGGCGGATATCGAGCCGCACCGACGCGTAGAACTTCAGCGCGTTGCCGCCCGTCGTGGTTTCCGGGTTGCCGAACATGACGCCGATCTTCATCCGGATCTGGTTGATGAAGATGACGAGGCAGTTCGTGCGCTTGATCGTGCCCGTCAGCTTACGCAGCGCCTGCGACATCAGACGCGCCTGCAAGCCCGGCAGCGAATCGCCCATTTCGCCTTCGATTTCGGCCTTGGGCACGAGCGCCGCCACGGAGTCGATCACGATCATGTCGATCGAGCCCGAACGCACCAGCGCATCGGCGATTTCGAGCGCCTGCTCGCCCGTATCGGGTTGCGAAACGAGCAGATCGTTGACATTGACGCCGAGCTTCCCCGCGTATTGGATGTCGAGCGCGTGCTCGGCATCGATAAACGCCGCGGTGCCGCCGAGCTTTTGCATTTCGGCGATGACCTGCAGCGTCAGCGTGGTCTTACCGGACGATTCCGGCCCGTAGATCTCGACCACGCGCCCACGCGGCAAACCGCCGACGCCAAGCGCGATATCGAGGCCGAGCGAGCCCGTCGACACCACCTGGATGTCCTCGGCCACTTCGCCGTCGCCGAGCCGCATGACCGACCCTTTGCCGAACTGCTTTTCGATCTGCGCGAGCGCGGCGGCGAGCGCCTTGCTCTTTTCAGCCGTCAGTCCAGCCGAGCCTTTCTTGCTTTCTTCCATGAATCGTCCTTTGCTATGATGAGCGGGCGTCTGAGCCGGGCGGGCCGGGTGAAGAGGCGCTCACACCCTGGGCAGGTGGCGCGCTCGCGACACATTCGCGACACATCTTCCGGCTGGCGCACGAAACGCAGACACTGTATAAAAAAACAGGGTTCTTTGCAAGCCCGCCTTGCACCCTCGATACGGGCGGATTTGCGTTGCGGCAACGAAGCAACGATGCGGGGACGGCGAACCGCCCCACGCCAGATCGATACAAGACCAATCGGAGACAGCGGCCCGGAGCCGGCGCGCAAGCACCAGCCGGCCGCACGGCGCACCATGCGAATACTCATTGCCGAAGACGACAGCATACTCGCGGACGGCCTCGTCCGATCACTCCGCCAATCGGGCTATGCCGTCGATCACGTCAAAGGCGGAAGCGAGGCCGACGCCGCCCTTTCGATGCAGACGTTCGACCTCCTGATCCTCGATCTCGGGCTGCCGCGCATGTCCGGCCTCGAAGTGCTGCGCCGCTTGCGCGCGCGCAATTCGAGCCTGCCTGTCCTCATCCTGACTGCGGCCGACGGCGTCGACGAACGCGTCAAAGGGCTCGATCTGGGCGCTGACGATTACATGTCCAAACCGTTTCATCTGAACGAACTCGAAGCCCGCGTGCGGGCGCTGACACGGCGCGGCAGCGGCGGCGGTCCCGCCGTCGTGCGCCACGGCTCGCTGACCTACGATCAGGTGGGGCGCGTCGCGTCGGTGGGCGAGCAGGTGCTCGAACTGTCGGCACGCGAACTCGGCGTGCTCGAAGTGCTGCTGCAGCGAATCGGGCGGCTCGTTTCGAAGGAGCAACTCGTCGATCATCTCTGCGAATGGGGCGAGGAAGTCAGCAACAACGCCATCGAAGTCTACGTTCACCGGCTGCGCAAGAAGATCGAGCCGAGCGGCGTGCGCATCATCACCGTCCGCGGCCTCGGCTACTGCCTGGAAAAGCCCGCCGCGACGTGCGCCGGGGCGACAACGACGACAGCGACGACAGCAGGCGCGGCAACGAGCGCTACACCCACGCCGGACCCGGCCGGCGCAAGCGCAGCGCAGGCCGCGCGCGTGCATGCCGCTGCCGCCACGACGCCCGCCGACGCCACCCCGCACATCCGCCCCAAGTAGGCTCAGCGTGGCTTCGCCCGTCCCAGCGAACGACGGCGCAAAGCGCGCGGCCGACGCGTCCGTTCCCGTCCAGCGCTCGCACGAGCGGGCGGACGAGACGCGCGACGCCGCCGAGATCAACCCCTTCGCCCCGCCCGATGAACGCGAAGCGGCCGCGTTGCGTCGCCCGCGGTCGCTGTTCGGCGAAATTCTCGATTGGATGCTTGCGCCGCTCTTGCTGCTGTGGCCGATGAGCATCGCCGTCACCTATCTCGTCGCCAAGACGATCGCGAACGGGCCGTTCGATCGCGGTCTGGAAACCGACGCGTACGTGCTTGCGCGGCAGATTCATCCGATCAACGGCGTGGCGACGCTGACGCTGCCCGACGCCGCCCGCGATTTTTTGAGCGGCGACAACGTCGACAAAGTCTTCTATCAGGTCCTTGGCACGCGCGGCGAACTCGTGGCCGGTGTGGCCGACATGCCGCTACCGCCCGAGGACGACCGCCCGCAACCGGGCCTCGTCGCATTCCGCGATGCCACGCTGCATGGGAACGACATCCGCATCGCCTATACGACGGTCGAGATGTCCGGCGCGAACGGGCAGGCGCCGCTCGTGCAGGTGGCCGAGACGCTCGACAAGCGCAGCGCGCTGGCCAACGACATCATCAAAGGCGTGATCCTGCCGCAGTTCGTGATTCTGCCGTTGGCGATCGTGCTCGTCTGGTTCGGGCTCTCGCGCGGGCTCGCACCGTTGACCGCTCTGCAGGACAACCTGCGCGCACGCCGCCCCGACGACCTCTCGCCGCTCGAAGCATCGAGCGCGCCGCCCGAGATCGAGCCGCTCGTCACTTCGTTCAACGAATTGCTGACCCGGCTCGCGCAAAACATCGATCTGCAAAAGCGCTTCATTGCCGACGCCGCACATCAGATGAAAACGCCGCTGGCCGGCTTGCACATGCAGGCCGAGCTCGCGTTACGCGAGGACGCCTCGCCCGAAGTGCGCCGTTCGCTGGAGCAGATTGCGACGGGCGCCGATCAGGCCGCGCGCCTCGTCACGCAATTGCTCGCGCTCGCGCGGGCCGAGAACCGCATGTCGGGGCAGATATTCACGCACGTCGAGGTCGTGCAACTGGCGCGTCTCGCGGTGCGTGACTGGGTGCGCGCAGCGCTGGTCAAACAAATGGATCTCGGCTACGAAGGCCCTACCGAGCCTGTGTACGTCGACGGCAACCCGGTCATGCTGCGCGAGATGTTGTCGAACATCATCGACAACGCGATTCGCTATACCCCCACAGGCGGGCGCATCACCGTGCGCCTGTCGGCTCAGCGCGAGGTCGACCGTGCAGGCGGCCAAGTGCATATCGAAGTGGAAGACACGGGGCCGGGCATCGCCCTGGCGGAGCGGCCGAAGGTAGTCGAACGGTTTTATCGCATCCTCGGACGCGAGGGCGATGGCAGCGGCCTGGGCCTCGCTATCGTCAGAGAAATCGCCGCGATGCACGGCGGCACGCTGACGCTCGACGATCACGTCTATCAAACCGCTCCACGCCTGACCGGCACGCTCGTCCGTGTCAGTCTTCCGATCTCGCCCAGCACCCCGGAGTTACCCTGAGACGCGTTCGCAGTAGTAAGCCATCCGATGACCGAAAAACGGTGATAGCGGCAATTTGAACGCGGTTTGGCGTGTTTTAGACAGAAAAATTCGAAAGATAGAAACAGATGCCTTCCTGACGGACAGGCGACGAAACCCGCCGCGGCGTCAGTACGCCGTAAGTTTGCCTTCCAATAATCGTCGACGAGCATGCGCCGGGAGCGGCTGCCTGCGAACTTATTATCAAAATTGTTTGGAGACGACTCATGGCAACCGTTGGCGGGCAAATTTCGCACGCGCCGATGACGAGCGACGAGAAGCGGGTGATCTTCGCGTCTTCGCTCGGCACCGTTTTCGAGTGGTACGACTTCTATCTGGCGGGTTCGCTCGCGGTTTACATCAGCAAGAGCTTCTTCTCCGGCATCAACCCCACGGCCGCCTTCATCTTCACGTTGCTCGGCTTTGCGGCCGGGTTTGCCGTGCGGCCGTTCGGCGCGCTGGTGTTCGGGCGGCTCGGCGACATGGTGGGCCGCAAGCATACGTTCCTGATCACGATCGTGATCATGGGCCTGTCGACCTTCGTCGTCGGCTTCTTGCCGGGCTACGCCACGATCGGGTTCGCCTCCCCGGTGATCTTCATCGCCATGCGCTTGCTGCAGGGTCTCGCGCTCGGGGGCGAATACGGCGGCGCGGCGACTTACGTCGCCGAACATGCGCCGGCCAATCGTCGCGGCTACTACACCTCGTGGATTCAAACGACGGCGACGCTGGGCCTGTTCCTGTCGCTTCTCGTCATCCTCGGCGTGCGCACGCTGATGGGCGAGCAAGCGTTCGGCGCGTGGGGTTGGCGCATTCCGTTCATCGCGTCGCTGATCCTCCTGGGTGTTTCGGTCTGGATTCGCCTGCAATTGTCCGAATCGCCGGCATTCGAGCGGATCAAGGCTGAGGGCAAGACGTCGAAGGCGCCGCTGACCGAAGCCTTCGGCCACTGGGGCAACCTGAAGATCGTGATTCTGGCGCTGATCGGCTTGACGGCTGGTCAAGCCGTGGTGTGGTACACGGGCCAGTTCTATGCGCTGTTCTTCCTGACGCAAACGCTGAAGGTCGATGGCACGAGCGCGAACATTCTGATCGCGTTGGGGCTGTTGATCGGTACGCCGTTCTTCGTGTTCTTCGGGTCGCTGTCGGATCGAATCGGCCGCAAGCCCGTGATCATGGCGGGCTGCCTGATCGCCGCCCTGACCTACTTCCCCCTGTTCAAGGCGCTCACGCACTATGCGAACCCGGCGCTCGAAGCGGCTGAGCAACGGGCGCCGATCGTCGTCGTGGCCAATCCCGACGAGTGCTCGTTCCAGTTCAACCCGGTGGGTACGGCGAAGTTTACGAGTTCGTGCGACATTGCCAAGAGCGCGCTCGCCAAATCGGGCTTGAACTACGCGAACGTGGCGGCGCCGGCCGGCACGCAGGCGCAGATCAAAGTGGGCGACACGGTGATCGACACCTACGACGGCAAGGCCTCCGACGCGAAGGATAAGGCGAAGACGTTCGACAAGACGCTGGCCGGGACACTCAAGAGCGCGGGTTATCCGGCGAAGGCCGATCCAGCGCAATTGAATTGGCCGATGACGGTGGCGATCCTGACACTGCTCGTGATCTACGTGACGATGGTGTACGGGCCGATTGCGGCCATGTTGGTCGAGATGTTCCCGACGCGAATCCGGTACACGTCGATGTCGTTACCGTATCACATCGGCAACGGCTGGTTCGGCGGCTTCCTGCCGGCCACGGCGTTCGCGATCGTGGCGGCGCAAGGCAATATCTACTCGGGGTTGTGGTATCCGGTCGTGGTTGCGATGTTGACGTTCGTGATCGGGATGTTGTTCGTGAAGGAGACCAAGGACTCGAATATCTATTCGAGGGATTGATGGGGTGAGGGAAAGCGTGACGGGGCGGGGGTGCGGGGTCGCTGGGCGGTCTCGCGGTCCCGCACGCGGCGTGGCACGGGTCTGGCATGAACGGAGCCGCATCAGGGGGTTGACAGCGCCGCCCGATATCACCATAATCCGTCTTCTTTCGGCGAATTAGCTCAGTCGGTTAGAGCGACGGAATCATAATCCGCAGGTCCGGGGTTCGAATCCCTGATTCGCCACCAAGTCTCGAAAAGCCTTGTAGATCATCGATCTGCGAGGCTTTTCTCATTTTGGGCGCCCGGGGAGCAACTCCAAGAAACGACACACTTGGAGTTCGAATCCATGCCGTGTCTCCGTCTGCCCTCCCCTCTGCATCGCTCGCCGTACGGCGTCTACCATTTGCGCTTTGTCTTGCCCGCCGCACTTCGACGCCTTCCTGCACGAGCAGGCGCGATCCGGCGCAGCCTGCGATCGAGTCATCCACAAGGGGAGCCATGACTCACGAACCTCGCATCACGGGCGGGTGCTTGTGCGGAGCGTGCCGATACACGTCTGACGGCACGCCGCTCAACGTGCGCGCATGCCACTGTCGTCAATGCCAAAAGGCCACAGGCTCCGCGTTTTACGCGCGCGTGATCATGCCGCTCGACGGTCTTCATGTGAGCGGGCCGGTGTCCTGGTACGACGCCGAAAGCGGTTTGCGTCGCGGCTTCTGCTCGCAATGTGGTTCGACTCTGTTCTCGGCTCGCCCTTCGGCGGGAACCGTAGGGATCGCGCTGGGCTCGCTCGATGAACCGGACAGATTCGAGCCGACGGAGCATATCTGGACGTCCCGCAAACAAGCCTGGCTATCGATCGACGATGGTCGGCCGCAATACGACGAAGGCATCCCGCCGGTCGTCGCTCCCCGCTGACCGGAGGCGCTCATGCCCGCGCCTGGCAATGATCTCCGTCACGGATTCGGAATCAGGGCGCTCTTAAGAGCAAACCGTTACCCATCAAAAGGGGCCTCGATGCCCAGGAAGCCATACGGGCGCAGTTCGACGAGCGGCGGGAGATTCTTGCGAAGGGGCTTGCTCGCAACCTACGGCGCCGAAGCCAGTTCCGGCTCTTTGTATCCTCGCCCGACCAGGTGATCATCGTGACGGAAGCGTTGAACTTCGAACGCCGCGCGCCCGTCTGGGAGGCGCTCTCGGAACTGTTCGTCGGAAAGGAACTCCAGGACTACGATTACGCCGGCATTGCCAAGACGCTGCGCCTGTCCGGTTATTCGGTCGACGAACTCGAAAAGGTACTGCGCGAAGAGGTCGCGCCGGTTTTTCGCAGCAATCTTTCTGCGCTTGCCGTCCCCGAGATGGAAGGGTGGGCACAAGACACGGTCGTGAAAGAGATACGGGCTTACCTTGAACGTGAGAGAACCGGCCTATCGCGACTGTTGACGCGTTTGGGAACGTCCAGGGCACTGCCGGATGTCGCGACAAAGCGGTGGCTGCAAATCAGATCGCTGCTTTCGTAACACGCGATGGTACAAATTCGCACCCTGGCAAATCCGACAGCCGCCGATCGGCTCCGTGCGCCGCCCGAAGGAAAGATGGTTGGTGCACAAATCTTCGCATTTGACTGGCCGCATGCCGAACGACGTGGCACCCTTCACCTTTTTGAGTCCGGAGGACGGGCCGTCCCCGTCAGCTCCGTCCGCCTCGCCCGCGCGCGACCGGAAGCTCGCACGCCGCCGAAAGCCTGACGACATGACCACCGACAACTTCTTCCAACTCTATCAATCCACCGCTGCCGACAATCCGCTCAAGCACGAGTACCTGAAGGCCGTGATAATCGCGGCCATCGAAGACGGCCACTGGCGCGACGGGGACAAGCTGCCGACCGAACAGGAGCTGGCCGCGATCACGCCGTTCAGTCTGGGCACGGTCCAGAAGGCTGTCGGCTCGCTGGTCAGCGAAGGCTATGTGCAACGCAAGCGTGGCCGCGGCACCTTCATCATTCCGAGGGAGAAGCGCCTGGGAGAGCCGTGGATATTCCAGATTCTGTCGGCCGACGGCGACCGCTTCATCCCGATGACCAGCTCGGTGTCGCGGCGTGTCGAGGTGGAGTCGGATGCGGCATGGGCCCGCTGGCTGTGCGGCGACATTGAGGACCGGCGCATCGTGCGCCTCGACCGCATCATCACCGCCGAGGACTACCGGTTCGTCAGTTTTTTCTACGTCGATGCGTCGCGCTTCCCGCATTTCAACGACGCGCCGTTCGACACGTTGCGCAGCGAGAACTTCGTGAAGCTGATCAAGGAGATCTACCAGGTCTCACCGTCGCGAATCATGCACACGGTGCGCACTGCGCCGCTGCCCCGTTCCGTGGCGGACGCGTTGAATCTGCCGCAGAAAACCTACGGCTCGCACATCGAGATCATGGGCAGCAGCGCGGCCGGCGAGCCGGTGTTCTATCAGCAACTGTACCTGCCGGCCGGCGGCCCACGCATCTACCTGTGACACCTCGGCATCGAGGGCGTTACGGGTTACGGCTCGATTCGTCCACAACTCAGTTCATCACGAACCCTTCGTATCCGTTGCTCGCCACTTCGTCGCAGATTTTTGCGTAACGGGCCATTCCACCGGCATACGGCATGAATGTCCGCGGCTTGCCAGGTATGTTTGCACCGAGATACCACGACGAACTCGCCATCGGCAGCAACGTCGCTTGCGCGGCCTCGTTGACATGCTGAACCCACTTCTCGGCGGCATCGGGCGTCGGCTCGATGCGCGTAGCGCCCTTGTTGCGCATCTCCGTGATACATCGCGTGATCCATTCGACGTGCTGCTCGATTGCGATCGGCATATTCGTCAGTACAGAAGGACTGCCCGGCCCTGTGATCGTGAACAGGTTGGGAAAGCCCGGCGACTGAATTCCCAGATACGTCCGCGGCCCGTGAGCCCACGCATCCTTGAGCTTCAGCCCGCCGCGCCCCTCGATATTCAGCGCGAGAAGAGGCCCCGTCAACGCGTCGAAACCCGTGGCGAACACGATGACGTCGAGCGGAATGAGGGCATCGCTGGTTCGAATCCCTTCCGGCACGATCTCGACGATCGGCGTAGCCTTGACATCCACCAACTCGACGTTGTCCCGATTGAACGTCTCGAAGTAATCGGTGTCGATCGGTGGCCGCTTGGTCGCATACAAATGATCGCGGGGAGTCAGTTTTTCCGCGGTCGCGGGATCCTTGACGATCGTGCGGATTTTGTCGCGAATGAACTGTGACGCCGTCTCGTTCGCGGCCTCGTTGGTCAGCAAATCGTTGAACGTCGCCCTGAAACGCAGCCCGCCTCGCTCCCAGGCCGCTTCGTAAGCCTGTTCGCGCTCCCGGTCAGACACCTCCAGCGCGGACTGATCTGACACGTCAAATGGATGGCCGTTCGTCGAGCTGCGCGCTTTCGCACGGATCGCCTCGCGATTTGCGCTCACCCAGTCGCGGAAGCCCTGTCCAATCGGGCGGTTACGCGCCGGAACGCTGTAGTTCGCGGTTCTCTGGAACACCGTCAGCTTCCCGGCCTGCTGCGCGATGACCGGTGTCGCCTGAATGCCCGTGGAGCCGGTGCCGATCAGCCCGACGCGCTTGCCGCTGAAATCCACCCCTTCAGCCGGCCAACGTCCCGTGTGGTAGTGCTCGCCCGCGAAGGTTTCGAGTCCGGGAATCGACGGCATGTTCGCCGTGGACAGACAGCCGACCGCTGTCACCAGAAACCGAGCCTCGAAACGCTCGCCGTCAGCGGTCGAGATGAGCCAGCTATTTTTATGCTCGTCGTAGGTAGCACGGGTCACCTTGGTGCCCAACTGAATATGTGACCGCAGCTCGAGCCGGTCGGCAACGTGATTCAGATACCGGCGAATCTCGTTGTGATCCGGGTAGCGCTCGCTCCACTGCCATTGGTCCTGCAACTCGTCGGAGAACGTGTAGCAATAGTAGTAACTCTCGGAGTCGCAGCGAGCGCCTGGATAACGATTCCAGTGCCAGGTCCCGCCAACGCCCTCACCGGCTTCCAGCAGCCGCACATCAAGCCCGAGACGATCGCGCAGCATATGAAGCTGGTACAGGCCGGAGAATCCGGCGCCGACGATGATGGCGTCGTATCGACGAGCCGACTCGGCGTTGGCGGCTAGCGTGTTACTCATGACCTCTCTCCATGTTCGGTTGCGTAATAGTGTGACATCTGAAGCATTACTACATAGTAATTGAGGCACACCAAAAGCAACGCTAGTGTTTTCCCCGATTCTCCGCAGCCCGTCGTAGAGCAACACTGGTGCAACGTTCTAAGCGGGGAAAGGGGCGCATCCAAGCTGGCACAAAGGGGTGCGATCCGGCCAGATGGCTCTACCGCTTACTACATAGTTAATCGACAAACCAAGGCCTGAGGCGGCACCACACCCGAGTCCTGTGCGCAGCGCGCCGGGCAAGCGCGGTGTGCGACGTCCGGCTGTGCCGGAGGAATGGTTCTTCATGAACGCGAATTCCGTTTCGATCCCGCTTTCTGTCGTTGTGACGGGTGGTGGCCGCGGCATTGGCCTCGCGACCGTGCAGTTGCTCCTGGAACGTGGCGGGAGCGTGGTGGTCGTCGATCTGGACGTGACGGGCGCCGACGAACTCGCGCGGCAGTACCCGCGGCGGTTACAGCGCTTCGCGGGCAGCGTGACCGATGAGGCACGGCTACGGGAGATCCTCGAACTCGCGTCGCGGGAGGCCGAAGTGCCGCTGAACGGCCTCGTCAATTGCGCTGGAATTGCACCCATTCCGACGCCGATCGAGGACTGCCCTGTCGAGCAGTGGTCGCGTGTGCTCGAGTCGCACCTCACCGGCAGCTACATCGCATGCAAGGTGTTCGGCGCCGCATTCGCTCAATCTGGCGCGCCCGGATCGATCGTCAACGTTGCGTCAGTGCTCGCGCATCGCCCGGGGCCGGTGCTCGCATACGGTGCAGCGAAGAGCGGCGTCATCAGCATGACCGAGGCGTTGGCGGCGCATTGGGCGGCCCGCCAAGTGCGTGTCAACGCAGTCGCCCCCGGCTGGACGGACACGCCGTTCGTGCGCCGCAAGGGCCGATCCGACAAGGAATTCCGCTCGATCCTCGATGCCACGCCGCAAGGCCGTCTGCTCGATGCGGCCGAGATCGCCGAGGTGATCCTGTTTCTCCTGTCGCCGGCCGCCAGTGCGGTGACCGGCTCGACCATCACCTGCGACGGCGGTTACGTCGCTGGTTCCGGCTGGGCGCCATACGGCGGCTTTCCGCGCATACCGCGCGACGCGCCGGACCAATACGCGACGACTCATCCATCTCGGGAGACGGTATGAGGGACTTCATCAACCAGCAGATTGTGATCGCCGGCGCGGCCGGGGGGATCGGCCAGCAGATCGCTGCGCTGCTCGCCGATGCCGGCGCGACACTGCATTTGCTCGACATTCGTCACCCCGATGAGACTCGCGCGGTGAGCACAGCGTGCGCCCGCATCGCGTCGGTGCATCGGTGCAACGTCGCGCGACGCGCCGAGGTCGACGCTATCGCCGCGCAGATCGGCGCGGTAGACGTGCTGATCGACGCAGCCGGAATCTGGCCGCACGACGACTGGATGTAGCCCGACTGGGATGAAGCGTTTGATCGCGTGATGGATGTCAACGTGCGTGGGCCGATCAATCTGGTGCGCGCGTTCATGCCTGGGATGATCGAGCGGCGCTACGGCAGGATCGTGCTGTGCGGATCGATTGCCGGATGGGCCGGCGGACTGATGTCCGGCCCGCACTATGTCGCCAGCAAGGGGGGCATTCATGCGCTGGTGCGCTGGTTTGCGCAGCAGGCGGTGGCGCACGGGGTCTGCGTGAACGGCGTCGCGCCGGGACCGGTCGTCACGCCGATGACGCACGGCGCACATCACGATCTCGGCCGGTTCCCCCTCGGCCGGCTCGCCGAACCGAAGGAAGTCGCGCACGCGATGCGCTTTCTGTGCAGCCGCGACGCGAGCTATGTCTCGGGCACCGTAGTCGATGTGAATGGGGGCCTCTACATGCACTGATCGAAAGCCGGCTGTCCCGCCCATCATCTTCGCGGTCCGTTCAGAACCAGAGAGGAGACACTGAACCATGCAATCGAATCACACATCTTTATCGTCGCCAATGACGCTGACGACTGCTGCGTCCTGGCTGATCACGTTCGCGGCCGGCTTCGGCTTATTCTTCGACGCATTCGCTTCGGTCATCTATACGGTCACGGTGCCGCTGGTGGCCAAGGAGTTCCACGTCTCGACGCACGTGTTGGCCGGCACCTTCGGCTCAGTGTTTCTCGTCGGCTATACCTTCGGCACGATCCTGTTCGGCGTGCTTGCCGATCGGCTCGGCAGGCGCTTGACGCTCGGGATCTCGATCGTCGGCTATGGCGTCGCGACGGCGCTCACCGGGCTGTCGAGCAGTATGCTGGCACTCGGCGGCCTGCGCTGCGTGACTGGCATCGGCGGGGCAGGCGAGTTCTCGGTCGGCTTCCCGTACGTGTCGGAAGTCTGGTCACGCAAGAAAATGGCGCGCGCGATCGGATTGACCTACGCGTTCTGGGGGCTCGGCTATTTCTTCACCATTTTCGTGTTCGAGACGCTGGTGCCGCGGTTCGGCTGGCGCGCTTCGTACTTCTTCGCGCTGATCCCCACGGCGTTGATTCTGATCGCACGGCTGCGCCTCGAAGAGTCGCCCCGCTTCGTCCACGTACTCGATGAGTTGAAGAAGCTCAATGCGAAAAAGACCACACTCGGCCAAGCGTGGCGCGTGCCGACGTACCGGCGCCGGTTGATCGCCGCGATCCTGATCGCGACCGCGATCACCTACGGCTACTACGCGCTCGCTTTCTACTTGTCGGCGTTCGTGGTCCACACTTACAACATGACACCGACCAACGCCGGCTGGTTCACGATGCTGTTCGTCGCCGGTGACATGTTCGGGATCCCGCTCGCGGTGCTCGCCGCGAATCGTTTCGGACGCCGCAAGTCGGCGCTGGTCGCCGGCGTGATCGGCATGATCGTGACCTTCCTGTGGTGGCAGGGCAATTTGTCGCTGCATTGGTTCGGCACGCTCGAGTTTCTCGGCTCGACTTTCATCGGCTTCGAATGGACCATCGCGCTGATCGTGCTGTGCGAAATTTTCCCGACCGAGATCCGCGCGTCGGCGTTCGGCTGGTCGCTCGGCATTGGGCGGATCATCTCGATCGCCGCGCCGGCAGTGACCGAACTGCTCGCGCACTACGTCGGTCTTGAACGCGCGATCCAATCGTCGGTGTTGATTTATCTGTGCCTGTTGGCCGGCTTCATTTTGCTGCCGGAGTCAAAAGCGATGGAATCGGGCGAGTTCGTACTGTCGCCCGGCGCACTCGACACCGAGCCGAAGCTCTCTGGAATCAGCACACCAGGCGAGGCAAAACTGGATACCTACTGAGAACAGGGACCGCACCGGCGAGTGAGTGGCGCCGGAAGTAAGACGCCCGAGTATGGCTCGGGCGTTTTCGTCTAACGATCGCGGCTACACGTATTTGAGCCCATCGCGCCCATCGACGTAGGAGAGTTCATGCCGCTGGATCAGGAAATTGTGCAGGTGTTGCAGGCGCTTGAAGGCGCACCACCGATGGAGAGCCTGCCCGTCGACGTGCTGCGCACGAGCATCGCCTATCCGCCGCTCGAGAGCCGCACGCCGGTCGGCAGCGTCGAAGAACTGACGGTCCCCGCACAAGACCATGCGTTGCGCGCGCGTCTTTATCGGCCCGCCGAGCCGCGCAGCCGAGGTCTGATGGTGTTTTTTCACGGCGGCGGCTTCGTGTTCGGCAACCTGGAGACACACGATCACGTGTGCCGCGATCTATGCGTGGGCGCGGGATGCGCGTTGCTCGCCATCGAGTACCGGCTCGCGCCCGAGCATCGCTTTCCGCTGCCGGCTGACGACTGTCTGAACGCAACGCGCTGGGTGGGCGAGCATGCCGCATCGCTTGGCTTCGACCCGATGCGGATCGTGCTGGTCGGCGATAGCGCGGGCGGCAATCTCGCCACCGTGACGTCGCTGCGGCTGCGTGACGAGGGGGGGCCCACCGTGCGCGCCCAGGCGCTCATCTATCCGGTCACCGACTATCACACGCCGGCCACGGGCTCGTACATCGAGAATGGGACAGGCTACTCGCTGACGCGCGCGGCGATGATCCGCTTCTGGGGCGACTACCTCGAAAAAGCTGAGCACGCACTGCATCCGCATGCGTCGCCGTTGCGCGCGCCGGATTTGTCGCGGTTGCCGCCGACCCTCGTGCAGACCGCGGAGTTCGATCCGCTGCGCGACGAAGGCGAGGCGTTTGCGCATCGGCTGCTTGATGCGGGCGTGACGGTGACGCTATGGCGCGAAGCAGGACTCATTCATGGCTTCGCGCGCATGGGGCTCGCATCGGCTGCCGCAAAGCGCGCGAGCGCGCGCTGCGCGCAGTGGATCGCCGCGGCGCTCTGCTGAATCGGGCGATTCCCCATGCAGCGCGTCGATATCGTCACCCCTGACGTAACACGTCGAATGCTGAGCGGGTTTCTTATCGTCGGTCAGCCAGAAATGGATCCCGGCGTTACCGCGCGCGGCCACGTCGTAAGAAAGC
Organism: Trinickia soli; assembly: GCF_002879855.1. GTDB lineage: Bacteria > Pseudomonadota > Gammaproteobacteria > Burkholderiales > Burkholderiaceae > Trinickia > Trinickia soli. Next base: position 136,562 of record NZ_PNYB01000004.1, read on the forward strand.
GTTCATGATGGAACGTCCTACTCTCACGTATTCGTTTCAGTGCAACTGACACGTATATTCACCGCCCCACGTGCCATTGGTGCATCTGCTACATACATATCGCGGACAGTTCGTTATTCCCTGTCCCGGCATGGCGCATCTGGAAGCAATCGTACCGTCCGCAACGGGCCCATCTGCGCTTTGGCAGGCACCGCCCGCCGATTTGACGGTGACGGTTTGATCGGCTGGTGCGGTAGCCCCGCTCATCTGCGAACACGCGGCAACCATGAGCAAGACGCCCATGATCGATAGCAGTTTGAAACATCGATTCGACGACATCGCACACCTCCCACCCGTGCGTAAACGCGGCTTCGAGAAATAAGCATTGGGCTCACAAGACGATCGCAGTGCAAGGTAATGCGAAGAGGCCATCAATACAAAAACGTAAATAGCAGCCCCTCTATTCCACTCACTGGCGGGTTTGCCCGGAGATTCTGTCTGACGGCCGCATCACGAACGGCGCAGAATCCGTGCAGCGATGGCCCGCGGCGCGAGACATCGGAATCCCACGCATCGGCCCGACAGCGCAGGGAGGGTATGAAAAATGCTCGTGCGCCTGTCGTGGCCCCTACCAGGAGAAGGTCATGCCCTGCAGCGATCGCCGCTTCTTCGCGTCTGCAAGCGTTCGGCGCAGCGCATTTGCCTGTCTTCTCGCACTCATCTTCACGTCGTGCAGCGGCGGCAGCTCCGCCAATGGCGCCCCCGCCGGCAGCGCGGGCGGTGCCGGCAGCGGTGCCGGCAGCGGAACTGGAACTGGAACTGGAACTGGAAGCACCGCATCCGCCACCGATGTCCTCACCTATCACAACGACATCGCTCGAACAGGTCAGTACCTGGCGGAAACGACGCTCACGCCCGCGAACGTCAACGCGGCCCATTTCGGCAAGGTCGCATTCCTCTCCACCGACGGCAAAGTCGACGCACAACCGCTGTATGTAAGCAACGAGCCCGTCAACGGCGCGACGCACAACGTCGTCTACGTCGTGACCGAACATGCGAGCCTCTATGCGTTCGACGCCGACAGCAACGCGGTACTTTGGCAACGCTCGCTGCTCGGCAGCGGTGAAAGCACGAGCGACAACCGCGGCTGCACTCAGATCACGCCCGAGATCGGCATCACGTCGACGCCGGTCATCGATCGCTCTCGTGGCGCGCATGGGGTGCTCTATGCCGTTGCAATGAGCAAGGATGCAAGTGGCAACTATCACCAACGCCTGCATGCGCTCGATCTATCAACGGGCGCCGAGGTGCTCGGGGGGCCGACCGATATCTCCGCCACGTTTCCCGGCAACGGCGCAAACAGCACGAACGGCATCACCTCGTTCGATCCGAAGCAATACGCCGAACGGCAAGCCCTGACGCTGATCAACGGCAATGTCTATCTCGCCTGGACCTCGCACTGCGACCAAGGCGCATACGGCGGCTGGGTGATGGCGTACAGCGCCGATACGCTGGCGCAAACGAGCGTTCTGAACGTGACGCCGAACGGCAGCGAAGGCTCCATATGGATGAGCGGCGCAGGGATGGCCTCCGATAGCACGTCGCTGTATTTGCTCGACGCCAACGGTACGTTCGACACCACGCTGACGAGCAGCGGCCTACCGTCGCACGGCGATTACGGCAACACGTTCCTCAAGCTGGCGATCTCGCCGAAACTTGCCGTCAGCGATTACTTCGCGCCGTTCGACACGGTGACGCAATCGAACCAGGACGTCGACCTGGGTTCGGGCGGCGCGCTCGTCTTGCCCGATCTCGTCGATGCAAACGGTAAGACCCGACATCTCGCGGTGGGCGCGGGCAAGGCCAACAAGATCTACGTCGTCGATCGCGACGCAATGGGCAGGTTCAACAGCACGCGCAATGCGATCTGGCAGGAGATCGACGGGCAACTGGGCGGCGGGGTATTCGGCATGCCGGCGTACTTTGCCAACGTGGTCTATTACGGCGCGGTGGGCGACAACCTCAAAGCGTTTCCGATCGCATCGGCCCGGCTAGCCGCCACGCCAGGTTCAAAAAGCCCCGAAACCTTCGCTTATCCCGGTGCGACGCCGAGCATCTCGGCCAACGGCACGCAGAACGCGATCGTCTGGGCCGCGGAGAACGGCAGCGTGGGCGCGTTACACGCATTCAACGCAAGCAATCTCTCGCAGGAGCTCTACAACAGCAATCAATCGGGCGCCCGCGATACGTTCGGCGCCGGCAACAAGTTCATCACGCCGATGATCGCGCATGGACATGTTTACGTCGGCGCGACGAACGGCGTGGCGGTGTTCGGGTTGTTGCAATAGGCGGACCGCGACGCGACCGAAACGCTTCGGAAGAGGCTGGCGCCCACACACCTCATCGCACGCCAGATTAAAAGGGCCGTCATAAGCAAACTGTAAAATTGCCGCTCCGCCCGGCAACGGACAACGCGCGTCCCTTGCCCGGCTCACAAAAGGAACGACATTTCATGCACCAACGCCATCCCCTAGAAAAACTGCTCGAATTCTTCCTGTTCAAATCGCGCTGGCTGCTGGCGCCGTTCTACGTCGGCCTCGTGCTCGCGCTCGTGATGTTGCTCGTGGCCTTCGTCGGCGAACTCGCCCATGGGCTGCAAGGTATCTGGCACGCGACGCCCGAACAGATCATCCTCACGGCGCTTGGCCTTATCGATCTTTCGCTTGCGGCCAGTCTCGTCGTCATCGTGATTTTTTCCGGCTACGAGAATTTCATTTCGAAGATCGATACGGGCGATAGCGAAGATCGGCCGAGTTGGATGGGGACGCTCGATTTTTCCGGTTTGAAGATGAAGCTGATCGGCTCGATCGTCGCCATCTCAGCCATTTCGCTGCTGCGCGCGTTCATGAGCCTGACGGAAAAAGACATCTCGCTCGACGAGCCGCGCCTGCGCTGGCTCGTGATCCTGCATCTGACCTTTATCGTGTCCGGCGTGCTGTTCGCCTCGATGGACTGGATCGCCGCGCGCTCCGAGAAGCACTGAGCAAACGCGATCGATGTTGCGCGGCTGGCGCGTTGGCCGGATGGCCGGACCGCGGGATTGCGCGGCCGGCAACGCATGCGCTCAAGCGGGATGGGGATGAAACAGGCACACGCGGTTGCGGCCGCCGTGCTTGGCGTCGTATAGCGCCTGATCGGCCTGCGCCACGAGCGCGGCCACGCTGGTCAATCCGTCGGTGCTGACGCAGCCGCCGACGCTCACTGTGACCTTCAACGCGCCCGTCGATGCTTCGAGTGCGTCGTTCTCGATCGCGGCGCGAATCTTTTCGGCCACCACGGCAGCGCCGGCCTCGTCACAATGCGGCAGCACCACGATGAATTCCTCGCCGCCGTAACGGGCCAGGATATCGCTGCTGCGCAATTGCGGCGATACGATCGCCGCGATGTTACGCAGCACGGCATCGCCTGTCGGGTGACCGTAGGTATCGTTGACGCGCTTGAAGTGGTCGATGTCGAACAAGAGGACGGCGAACGTTTCATGGTGCCGCGTCCAGCTGTTGTATTCCGACTCCAGGCGGCCATCGATATGGCGACGGTTATAAAGGCCCGTCAATGCATCGCGTTCCGATGAATCGCGCAATGCATCGAGCGCGACTTCACGCTCTTTCCATGCGACAGCCAGTTCGGTCACATCGGCGATCGTGACGCACACCGCCACCACTTCGCCGTTCTCGATCAGCGGCATGAACGCGCAGTCCTGCTGCATCAGGTCGAGCGAGCCCGTGATCGGGCAATCGTGCTCGAACGGCAAGAGCCACGGGCGATGCTGCCACGACGAAAACGAGCCGCTGTGGAGCAGAAACACGGTGTCGAATTTGCGCTTGAGCCAGGCGCGCGGCGCGTCCGGAAAACAATCGAAGAAGCTGCGGCCGATCGCTTGCGCGGCGGCCAAGCCGCTGTGCTCATCCATGAATCGATTCCACAGCACGATGCGGTAATCGCGATCCACAGCGAAAATGCCGAGCCCGACGCGCTCCAGCGCGAGCTCGCTCAAGCGGGCGGTGCCTGGGATATCCATCTGCAACTTCTATCAGTTCAAAGATTCGCGAGAAAGCCGTCGATCGCGGACACGAGCGACTGCACTGCTTTGGCCGTCATCAGCGTCAACAAATGCGAACCGAAAACGCCGTCTTCGGTCTGCAGGTTCACCTCGAGCAACAACGCTCTGTCCCAAGGCAGCTTCGACGGATGCAAGACGTCTTCGAGGTCCAGCTGCACGCCGATCAGCCGCGGCGGCGTGAACGTCGGCGACTGCTCGAGTTGTTCGAACAGGCCCGTCAAACACGCGCCCGCAATCAGATTCGCCACATCGGACAACACTTCGGCGTCCGACATCTCCTCGTCGTTCGCTTCAGCAGCCGATTCCTGCGAGCGGAACACGAATTTCATATGCGCGGCGCTGCGGCTGTCGAACAGCGAAATCGCCTCGCCGGCGATCTCGCATCGAAAACTCTGGCGCAGCGCGGTCACCGGTTCGGAGAAATCGAGCATGTCGCGTACGGCCGACGGCAGCGTGTCGGTATCGACCATGCGGATGCGCGGCACGGAGAGATGCACGAACCGTCCCAGCAGCGCAGCGAGACGCGCGCCCGCCTGGCCCATGCCAATGTTCGCGATCTCCTGTAGCGCATCGCGCTGGTCTTCGGTGAGGATAGGCTCACTCATACAATCCGTACTCTTTCAGGATAGGCACCAGCTTCGCGCTCGTCACCGGCTTGTCGATGAAAGCAACGGCACCCAGCGCTTTGACACGCGCCTTGGCCTCGGGCTGAATGTCGGCCGACACCACAATCACGAAGCTGTCGAGTCCTTCCGAGCGCACGGTTTCAAGCACGTCGAAACCGGTCATGCCGGGCATCGTCAGGTCGAGAAACATGACCGACGCCTGCCCCGCCCGGTAAGCGGCCAGCGCGTCCGGCCCATTCGCGGCTTGCGTAATTTCGACGTCCCACGCTTCCGGCAAAGCGTTGATCAGCAGTCGGCGGGCGAGCGTCGAGTCGTCCACCACCAGTACAGGCAATCCCATTTCGGCAGTTCCTTATAACCACGTCCGGTATAACGGCCGGCCCGATGGGATCTGAAGTACTCATAAACCCCAACGCAAAAATCGATTACAGATTGGGCAAACGTAAGCGAAAACGTTTGATTTCGTCGCGGATCATTGGAGAATATTTGTAGTCGATCATGTGCGGCGGTTTTTATTTAGGGACGCATCTGCTCGATCCGCCTACGCCTCAAATGAGTCGTTCGTTATCGACGCAGGTACGCCCGCGCCCACCCAAGTCCGGCCGATGTATCGCCACGGGGCCGGTACTCGCAGCCGATCCATCCGGCGTAGCCGAGCGAGTCGATCAGTTCGAACAGATACGGATAGTTCAATTCGCCCGTGTCGGGTTCGTGCCGCTCGGGGACACCTGCGATTTGAATGTGGCCGATACCGCCGATGTCGCGCGCGAGTTTTGTCGCAATGTCGCCTTCGACGATCTGGCAGTGATAACAGTCGAACTGCACCGCCACGTTCGCAGCGCCGAGCACGGCCCGAACGGCCTGTGCCTCGTCCTGGCGATTGAGCCAGTAGCGCGGCATGTCGCGCGGATTGATCGGCTCGATCAGAATCGTGACTTCGGCCCCGCGCGCGGCGCTCGCCGCCCATTCCAGGTTGCGCAGATAAGAGTCCTGTTGCCGTTCGTGCGCCACGCCCTCCTGCGCAAGGCCGGCCATGACGTGAAGCTTGCGCGTGCCGAGCGCCGTGGCGTATTCGAGCGCCTGGTCGATCCCGCGCCGAAATTCATCGTCCCGTCCGGGCAGCGAGGCAATGCCGCGTTCGCCGTTGTTCCAGTCGCCGGGCGGCGCGTTGAACAGCGCCAACGCCAGGCCGTGCTCGCGCAGCAGCGTTGCGATCGTGGACGTAGGCAACGCGTAGGGAAACAGGCACTCTACGGCCTCGAACCCGTCTCTCGCCGCCGCAGCGAAGCGATCGGCGAACGCGTGCTCGGGGTACATCATCGTCAGGTTCGCGGCAAAGCGCGGCATGCGGGCAACTCCTCGAAGAACGAACGCGCTGCACGCCCGGTGCGGGCCGCAGCGGCTTGCAGCATACCGCGAACGGAGGCTGTCATTGCCTGCAAACATCAAGCGGAGGATGCAGAACGCTTTGCGCCGCCCTGACTTGGCTTGTTATAATTCGATCATCAATGCGCTAGAAACATAACGTTCCGGCTCACCGTTTCCCTCCCTCTTGCGCGGCATTTCTTCTGAGCAACCATGGTCAAGACCGATCGCCTGCATGCGCTCGCCGATGCGCTCGCCAAGCACAACGTCATGCGTCTGCGCGATGCCGCCGCTTTGCTCGGCGTGTCGGAGATGACGGTGCGACGCGATATCGCCGCCAATCCCGAGCGCTTCACGTATCTCGGCGGCTATATCGTCAGCGCGGCGAACGTGCCCAATGCGGCAGGCTATTCGCTCGAACAGGAGCAGGATCATTTCGGGGAAGCGAAGGCGCAAGCGTCGGCGTACGCGGCGCAACTGCTCGTCGATAACGAAACGATCTTCATCGATTGCGGCACGACGCTGACAACGCTCGCGCGCCTCATTCCGGCCGACATTCAACTGACCGTCCTCTGTTACTCGCTCAATATCGCGGAGATTCTGCGGCGCATGCCGAACGTGAGGATGATTCTGCTTGGCGGCGTCTATGTGCCGTCATCCGATTCGTTCAGCGGCGACGAAAGCCTTGAAATGCTGCGGCGTATGGGCATCAACAAGGCGTTCATCTCGGCGGGCGGCATCGACGCGCTGCGCGGCGTCACCTGCTGGAATTTTCACGAGGTGGAGATCAAGCAAGCCGCCATGGCCAGCGCCGTCGAGCGCCATCTCGTCGCCGATACGAGCAAGTTCGGCATCGTCAAAGCCGTGCGCTTCTCGCAAATCGACGAATTCGATTCGATCATCACGGAGAAAGGGCGCGAGCCGCGCAAGCGCAGCGCTTGAACCCCGCTCGCGCGGTTTACCCCCGATCTCCGTTGCGTCGGCGCAGCACGAACAGCACGCCCGCGACGAGGATGAACGCGCCGACGATCACCTTCTGCCATGTGCTCGGCACGCCGATGAGAATCAGCGTGTTGTCGACGAGCGTCACGAGCGCGACGCCCAGCAGCGTCCCGAGCACCGTGCCGCTGCCGCCCGTGATGCGTGCGCCGCCCAGGATGACGGCCGCAATCACGTCGAGTTCGGAGCCGACGAGATCGAACGGATTGGCGAGCCGATTGTTGGCGACGTGCAGGATGCCCGCTATGCCCGCGAGCATTCCCGTATAGCCGAACACGAACAGATGCACGGCCCGCACGTTATAGCCGAGCCGCTCGGCAATCGTGAGGCTGCCGCCCATGGCGTAGACGGCCCGCCCCATCATCGTCCGGTTCAGCAGCCACCAGGTCAGGGCCGCCGCCGCGAACAACGCGAGCACGGAAACCGGCAGCACGGCGTCGAGCCCGTCGACAGTGCGATATGCCAGCAGCGGAATGCGGCCGAAGTGGTCCATGCTGTGCGGGATGTTCATGAAGAACGTCGTACCGACGAACGTCAGCAACAGGCCGCGATACAGATATTGCGTGCCGATCGTGACGATCAGCGAGGGCGCTTTCAGTCGATGGACGAGCAGGCCGTTGACGACGCCGAGCACGAGGCCGCCCACGGCGCCGACAACGAGTATCAGCCAGAACGGCGCCGCGGGCCACCAGGCGAATACGGCCTTCGTGATCGAATACATCGTCAACGCCCCGATGGCCGTGAACGACACGTCGATGCCGCCCGATGCAAGCACGACGAGCGTGCCGAGCGCGAACAGCGTCGTAGTCGTCGCCGAATGCAGCAGGTCGAACAATGTCGCCCACTGCAGGAAGCGCGGATTGATCGCCGCAACGACGATGCAGCACAGCACGATCAAGCCGGCGGGCAGCCATTCGGGGCGACGCGCCAACTTCGCGCGCCAATCGGGCCCGCGGCGCGGCTCGGTGATTTCGGCAGTATCGGTGGAACTCATCGTCTGATTCATCTTCGCTGGTCGTGACTCGTCATTCGTTTGCATGAACGCCCGGCTGGTGCTTGCGTCAGGCCCGGCCCGCCCTTCACGCCGCTTGCGCAAGCAAGGCGCGATAAAGCTCGGCTTCGGTCAGTTCGTCGGCGCGATACTCGCCCGTCATGCGGCCCTTGCTCATCATCATGATCCGATCGCAGTTCTGCAGCAGCTCGGGCAGGTCGTCGCTGATCAGCACGATGCCGATGCCGCGTTCGGACAGCCCCTGCATGATGCGGTAGATGATGTCCTTCGAGCCCACGTCGACGCCGACCGTGGGGCCGTGCAGGATCAGCACGCGCGGGTCGATCGCAAGCCAACGTCCGATCAACACGCGCTGCTGGTTACCGCCCGACAGCGATTGAACGGGCTTGTCGATGTCGGGCGTCGCGATCTGCAGGTCTTTCACGCTTTGCTGCGCCAGCGCACGGGCCCGTTTGCGGTCGAGCTGGCCGAAGCGGCCGCGCAGGCTCGAAATCATCGCCGTCACGACGTTGTCGCGAATCGACTTATCGAGGAAAAGCCCCTCACTCAAGCGGTCTTCCGGAACATAGCCGATCCGGTGCCGCTTCGCATCGGCCGGCGTCGAGAGGATGATTGGCACACCGTCGAGCGCGATCGAGCCGGCGTCGGCCGGCGCGACGCCGGCCAGCGCGCGCGCCAATTCGTTGCGGCCCGAATCGAGCAGGCCCGTTACGCCGAGGATCTCGCCGCGATGCAGGGCGAACGATACGTCGCGAAACTGGCGCCTGTGGCCGAGCCCGCGCACATCGAGCACGACTTGCGGCGCACTGTGCGCCTGCGTGCGGTAGCGGGCATGTGCCAGCTCGCGCCCCGTCATCAGCTCGCTCAGTTGCGCCTTCGTGTAATCGGCGATCGGCCCTTGCGCGACCGTCTGACCGTCGCGCAGCACGATGACTTCGCCACCGATCGCATAGCATTCATCGAGCTTGTGGCTCACGAACAGCACCGTCACGCCCTGCCCGCGCAATGCGGTCAACACGGCGATCAGGTTCGCCACTTCTTTTTGCGTGAGCGACGTGGTCGGCTCGTCCATGATGACGAATTTGGCCTCGCTCGCAATCGCCCGTGCGATCGCGACGAGTTGCCGGGTGGCGAGCGGCAGGGCTTCGATCAACGTCGCCTGGAAATCGGCGTCCGCAGGCAAACCGACCGCTGCGAGCGCGCGCCCGGCGCGATCCGCCAATGCGCGACGATCGAAGACCCGCGCGAGACGGCCACCGTGCTCGGCCAGCTCGGAGGTCAGTGCGACGTTCTCGCGCACGCTCATGTTCGGCAGCAGCGAGAGATCCTGATAGACGGTCTCGATGCCGGCCGCGAGCGCTTCGAGCGGCGTGAGGTGCGCATGACGCTTGCCGTCGATGACAAGTTCGCCGACATCGGGCGGCTGCGCACCGGAGATGATCTTGATCAGCGTGCTCTTGCCGCAGCCGTTTTCGCCGAGCAGGTGATAGATCTGCCCTCGCGCGAACGTCAGGCTCACGCCGCGCAATGCATAGACGCCCGTGAAGCGTTTATGCACGTCGACCACTTGCAGCAGGGCCTCCGATTCGTTTCCGTCACTCATCGTCATGCTCTTCGGTTGCTGAAGATCCGGAGCGGGGCGGCGCTTTGGCGTCAAGCGCTCCGAAGGCGCCCGAAGCCGCCCGAAGCCGCTTCCGCCGCCCGCTCCCCGGAATCAGAAGTTGTACTGCTTGTAGTTCGACTTGTCGACGTTGACCCAGCCTTGTCCACGCACGATGACGCCCTTGCCGGGCCCCTTTGTCACGGTCACTTTTTCATAACCGGGCAAGCCGAGGTTCGCACCGTTCTGCACGGTCTTGCCGTCGAGCAGCATCTTCGCCAGCTTGTTCATCGCCTCTCCGGCGAGCTTCGGATCCCAGAACGCGATGCCGTTGATGGCCCCGCTTTCGAGGAACTTGCCCGCTTCGGTCGGCAAGCCGGTACCGTAGACGCAGACCTTGCCTACGAGCCCCGCTTCCTCGACAGCGCGGCCGATGCCGAGCACGTCGAGCGAGGACGAGCCCTGGAACCCCTTGATGTCGGGGTGTTTGCGCAGTACCTGCTTGGCCTGTTCGTAAGCGTGCTCGCCGTCGTTGTTCGTTTCGATGTTCGTCTCGACGAGCTGCATCTTCGGGTACTTCTTCTTCGCGTTCTCGATGCCGCCGTCGGCCCACTGCACCTGCGAGCGGCTGCCGAGCGAACCGACGAACGTCGCCCATTTGCCGTCCTGATGCATACAGGTCGCAAGGCGATCGTTGAGCGCCGCGCCATACGCGGTGTTGTCGAACGCTTCGACGTCGATCATCGTGTTCTTCTCGTTGTCGGCCTCGTGCGTGACGACCTTGATGCCGCGATCCATCGCCTTCTTCAGCGCGGGTTCGAGCGTCGGCGGGTCATACGGCACGACCGCGATCGCGCTGACCTTCTTCGCGATCAAGTCCTCGATGATCTTCAGCTGCTGCGCGGCGTCGGCCTGGCCAGGACCCGTCTGATAGGTCGTGATGCCCGGATTGTCTTTGGCGAATTGCTTGACGCCTTCTTCCATCCGATTGAACCAGCTGATGCCGGTTACTTTGACGACCGTGACGATCGTTTCGTTGGTTGCCGCCTGCGCGGCAAAAATGACGCCCGCGCCGAGCGCGCAAGCCGCGAGCGCGAGGCTCGTTCGTTTCAGCTTCATCTTCTCTGTCTCCTTCCTGTTCCCGACGCGCCTCGTTTGTGCTGACGGTCACCCGAGGCCAGATGTCCGCCGACTGCAGAACCCGCTATTTCGCCGCTGTCATCCGTGCCTGTCGCGCTTGTCGGTCGACGCGCCCTGAGGCAGAACCGCGCGCTTCAGGCCGAAGATCGCCCGCACGTGATCGCCGTCCGCGAACGCGAGCGAGACGAGCAGCAGGAAGCCCCACGTGCAATCGCCGAAGAACTGCGACACGTTGAGCAGGTTGAACAGGCTCGATAGCAATTGGAGCACCGTGGCGGCGAAGAACACGCAAACGATACGTCCGTAGCCGCCGGCCGGATTGACGCCGCCCATGACCGCGATCAGGATCGCGATCAACAGATACGAATTGCCGTAATCCCATTTCGCGCTGAGCGTGTGCGAGACGCTGACGAGCCCCGCGAGCGAGGCGAGCACGCCGCACATCGCGTAGGTGGCGATCAGCATGCGCTCGCGCCCGATGCCCGCATAAAACGCGGCGCGCTGGTTGGTGCCCATCAAATAGAGCCGCAGGCCGAACGGCGTGTACTTCAAGAGCCAGCCGAGGACGAGCACGGCGGCGATGAAGAGGCAGAACGAGATCGGCACCGCGAAGACTGTACCGTTGCCGATATCGGCCAGCGGTTCGACGTAATCGACATGCACCGATGCGCCGTTGCTGAGTGCGACGGCGAAGCCCGTGAAGAGGAGCTGGGTGCCGAGCGTGCAAAGGATCGGCGTGAGACGCAGCCGGGCGATGATGAGCCCGTTCAGCAATCCGCCGATGAAGCCCAACGTCACGACGATCGCACAAAAGAGCGTCGTGTAGAGCACCGGCGCATCGTCGCCGCTGACCCACTTCGGCACGACGAGCGCGGCGATCATCCCCGACAGGTTCGCGAGCCCCACGCCCGAAAGGTCGATGCCGCCGTTACCTGAGAGCATCGACAGCATGATGCCAAGCGCGAGCAAACCGACTTCGGGCAGTTGCGAGCCCATCGATTGCAGATTGTCGAGCGAGACGAACTGGCCGTGCGACAGCCAGACGGCCACCACCACGACGAGCACGTTCACGCCGAGCAGGAAGTTCAACTGCCGGTCGCCGAACCAGTTGCCGAGAACGAACCCGCCTTTCTCTTGCATATCCCATGCCCTTTTCATGACGTGTCGAGGCGGGCGCGCTGCGATGGATCTCGCCGCGCGCCCGCCGCCTTTATGCCGATACTTCGGACGCCGCGCCGATCAGCGCCCGGATTTCGCTCAAACGCGGCATCGACGGCGCGGTCCCGGCGCGCGTGACCGAGAGGCCGGCCAGCGCGCTGCCGAAACGCACCGCTGCGAGCGGCGCTTCACCGCGCGCGAGCGCCGCGGCAAAGCCGCCCGTGAAGCCGTCGCCCGCGCCGGCCGTCTCGACGACGGGCCCGCAGCGAAACGCCGGCACGAGCGTCGATTGCGTGCGCGAATGCAGCAACGCGCCCGCTTCGCCGAGTGTGACGATGACCGCGCCCACGCCTTTGTCGAGCAATACGTCGGCTGCGCGGCGAGCATCGTCGGGCGAAGCGATGTCGATGCCCGTCAGCGCCGCGGCTTCGGTTTCGTTCGGCGTGAGGTAGTCGCACAGCGGGAAGATGTCGTCGGGCAGCGGCAACGCCGGCGCCGGGTTCAACACGGTCGTTACGCCATGCTTGCGCGCAAGCTCGAGGCCCCGGCGCGCCGCGGCCACCGGCTGCTCCAATTGTGTGACGAAAACCTGGGCGGCGGCGATGTCCGCTTCGATCGCTTCGGCGTCGGCCGGGCCGAGCGTCGCGGCCGCACCCGCGGCAACGATGATGGCGTTCGAGCCCGTCGCCGCATCGACGAAGATGTGCGCCGCACCGGTGGCGACGCCTTCTACGATGGTGGCGCGCGCCGTGATGCCTTCGGCCTGCCAGGTCTCTCGCGCGATCGCGCCGAACGCGTCATCGCCCAGACGCGTGCAGAACACGACGTCGGCGCCCGCGCGCGCGGCCGCGACCGCCTGGTTCGAGCCCTTGCCGCCCGGCCCCATCGCAAACGACGAACCGGCGATCGTCTCGCCGATCAGCGGCATGCGCTCCGCGCGGAACGCAAGATCGGTCACGAAGATGCCGAGGATGACGACGCGCCCGCTCATCGCTCAGGCTCCGCCATGCACGCCGAGCGGCGCATCGGGGGCGAGGATGACGCCCTTCTTGAAGATGAAGCACCCATAGCCGCGCGTCTCTCCCGTGGCGATGACGCAGTAGGCGTTGCGCGCGCGGGCATAGAAAGCATGCCGTTCGATCGGCGCAAACCGCACCTCGCGGCCTTCGGCATGATCGACTTCGACCTGCGCCTCGCGTTGGACGTTGGGCAGCGCCTGCGGGTCGCCGACGACTTCCATCCGCATCGCGGGCGATTCGACGAACGTGTCGAGCGGCAGCACCGACAGCACCGCGCGCACGGCGCGGGCCGAGTCGACGCCGTCCATGCGCAACAATTTGCCGAGCACGGTTGCGCGCGCGACCGATTCGGCCGGGAAGTTGGCGTCGCAAACCACGATTTCATCGCCGTGCCCCATCGCGCGCAACGCATGGAGGATGTCTGCGTTCAGCAGCGGGTCGAGGTTCTTCAGCACGTTGTCTCCAATTTTCGTTGTGGGGGTCCGCGCCGCGCTGGGCGATACCGCTCAGTCGCCGTACGGAATCCAGATATTCTTCACTTGCGCCGCCTGACGCAAGAAGGTAATGCCCTCACTCGCGCGATCGAACCAGTCGATCCGGCAACCGTAATCGACGAACGTGCGTTTGAGGTTGCCGATCGATTCGCGCTCGACGTGCTCCGACTCGTCCGCGCGGCCGAAGCACCATAGTGCATCGACATCATCGTGCTTCGCCAGCGTGGGGAGCAAGGCGTCGCGCGCGCCGGTCACGATGTTCAGCGCACCGGCCGGCACGTCCGAGGTTTCGACGACCTGGTAGAGATCGGTGGCGGCGAGCGGGCAGGCTTCGCTCGGCAATACCACGACACGATTGCCCAAGGCCAGCGCAGGCGCGACGAGCGAAATCAGCGCGAGCAACGGCGCTTCGTCGGGACATGCGATGCCGATCACGCCCAGCGGTTCGTGCATGGCCAGCGCGACGCCGCGCAGCGGCGGCGTATGCACGGCGCCGTCGAACTTGTCGGCCCATGCCGCGTAGGTGCAAAGCCGTGTGATCGACGCCTCGACCTCTCGCCGGGCTGCGTCGGCGTCGCATTCGGTGCGCCGCACGAGTTGGCGCGCGAATTCGTCGCCCCGCGCCGACAGGTTTTCAGCCAGGAAATAGAGCACCTGTGCGCGCGCGTGCCCGCTCATCGTCGACCACTTGGTCGCGCTGCGCGCGGCGGCCACTGCGTCGCGCACGTCCTTACGATTGCCGTCGGCCACCTCGCCAACGAACGCGCCACTCGGCGCATGGACTGCGCGCGAATCGCCGCCGTCGGCGCGGGCTTGCCTTCCCCCGATGAAAAGCTTCGCCGAGCGATCGATGAAGTCGCCGCCGGCGCCGCGATCGAGCGGCGTAACGCCGCTTGCCGAGCCGATGCGATCGGCCGCACGTTGCGGCCCCGCCGAAGCCGGCGCAGCGTCGCGCACCGCGCCCTTGCCCCAGCCGATCGGCTTCAGATACTCGTACACCCCCTCTCGCCCGCCTTCGCGGCCGTAGCCCGACTCGCGATAGCCGCCGAAGCCGACGCTCGCATCGAACAGGTTCGTCGCGTTGACCCAGACGACGCCGCAGGCGAGACGCGGCGCGATATCGAGCGCCCGGCCGATTGTCTCGCTCCAGACGCTGGCCGCCAAGCCGTAGCGCGTGTTGTTCGCGAGCGCGACCGCTTCGTCGGGCGTGCGAAAGCTCATCGTCGTCAGCACGGGCCCGAAGATTTCCTCTTGCGCGAGCGTGCAGGACGGCGCCACGTTGGTGACGAGCGTCGGCGGATAGTAGGAACCGCCCGCGGCCGGCATGGCCACTTCGTGCGGTTGCCAGATCTCGCACCCTTCGCGCCGCCCCGTTTCGATCAGTGCCTCGATGCGCGTGAGTTGCACGGGATCGACGATCGCGCCCATGTCTATCGTTTTGTCGAGCGAAGGCCCCACGCGCAGCTGCGCCATGCGGTGCTTGAGCTTGTCGACAAAGCGCGCTTCGACGCCTTCCTGCACGAGCAGGCGCGATCCGGCGCAGCAGACCTGGCCCTGGTTGAACCAGATGGCGTCGACGACGCCTTCCACGGCACCGTCGAGATCGGCATCGTCGAACACGATGAAGGGCGACTTACCGCCCAGTTCGAGCGTCAGCGATTTTCCCGAGCCGGCCGTGGCCGCACGAATCGAGCGGCCGACTTCGGTCGAACCCGTGAACGCGATCTTGTCGACGTCGCGATGCTCGACGAGCTCCGCGCCCGTGCGGCCATCGCCGGTCACAACGTTGAGCACGCCGGCGGGCAAGCCTGCCTGCGCCGCCAACTGCGCGAACAGCAACGCCGTGAGCGGCGTGTATTCTGCCGGCTTCAGAACGACGCAGTTGCCGAGCGCGATGGCCGGCGCGACCTTCCAGGCCAGCATCAGCAGCGGAAAATTCCACGGCACGATCTGGCCGATGACGCCAAGCGGCGCCCACCCGGCAAACTCCGTTTCCTGCAACTGAGCCCAGCCCGCGTAATGCAGAAAATGCCGGGCGACGAGCGGCACGTCGATATCGCGCGTCTCGCGGATCGGCTTGCCGTTGTCGAGCGCTTCGAGCACGGCGAACAAGCGGCTGTGCCGCTGCACCATCCGAGCAAGTGCGTACAGATGCCGCGCACGGTGCGCGCCGCCGGCCGCCAGCCAGCCAGGCTGTGCCGCGCGGGCTGCCGCCACTGCCGCATCGATATCGGCTGCGCCCCCCTGCGCCACTTCGGCCAGCACTTCGCCTGTCGCCGGCGCGCGTACGGCGAAACGCTCGCCCGACGCACCTGCACGCCATTGGCCGTCGATGAAATGATCGAACGTCCCAGCGTGCTGCAACAGCCAGGCGCGCGCGGCTTTGTCGTCTTCGGGGGCAGGCGCGTAATCCATCGTTTGAAAGTATTCGGCAACGCTCATCGCGACTGTGCTCACGCTACGGGGTGACGGTTGAAAGCCGAATAGCGGCCGGTGACGTGGTGCTCGAGCTGGCGCTCGATATCCGCGAGCAGACTCGATGCACCGATGCGCAAGAGCGAAGGCTCGAGCCACGGGCGACCGAGCTCTTCCTTCATCAGCACCTGGTAGGCCAGCACCGACTTGGCCGTCGAGACGCCGCCCGCCGGCTTGAAACCGACGCGCATGCCGGTGCGCTCACGAAATTCACGGATCATCCGCACCATGACAAGCGAAACATCGAGCGTGGCGTTGACGCCTTCCTTGCCCGTCGAAGTCTTGATGAAATCGGCACCGGCCATCATGCAGACCATCGAGGCTTTCGCCACGTTCGTCAGCGTGCGGATATCGCCCGTCGCGAGAATCGCTTTGACATGGGCTGCGCCGCATGCGGCACGAAACTCGCGTACTTCGTCGTAGAGCGCGCGCCAATTGCCCGTCAGGATGTGCTCGCGCGTGACCACGATGTCGATTTCCGACGCCCCAGCCGCCACCGATGCTTCGATCTCTTTGAGCTTGAGCGGATGGGGGTTCAACCCCGCAGGAAACCCCGTCGAAACGGCGGCCACGGCGATGTCGGTGCCGCGCAACGCGTCGACCGCGGCGGCCACGAAGCGGTGATAAACGCAGACCGCGCCCGTCGCGATCGAATCGGGATCGAAACCGAGCGCCTGCAGCAGATCGCCCCGGATGGGACGGCGCGCTTTGGCGCATAGGCGCCGCACGCGGCCCTCCGTGTCGTCCCCGTTGAGCGTGGTCAGATCGATGCAGGTCACCGCCTTGAGCAGCCACGCCGCTTGCGCGTCCTTTTTGACCGAGCGCCGCGCGGGCAGCGTCGCCGTGCGGCGCTCGACAGCGGACTGGTTGATGCGCAGCCCTTCGATCCACGCGGCGTCGAATGGGACGCCACGGTTGCGCCCATCGAGCGGAAACGCGAGGCCGTGCGGTAAAACGATCGAATGCGTCGAAGCGTCGGACATGGGAAAAGCGCAGTGCAAAACAGAGCACGCCATGAGGGTGGGCTTGCAACGATCCTAGCGCGATGAAACGATCGTGACAAGTTCTCGTTACAATTTTATCGCGGGAGGTTCCTTCGCCCTTTCTCCGCCAGTTTCTTGGCCCGAAGCTACGAACGTTCGCGGGACATTGCGGCCTGTTACAAAAATCTCCAGCGGAATGCGCACGCATTACCTACATTGCATTTCCATTCCCCTTAGCATTCGCGCCGATCATGGAGTTCTCTCCCGGGTCGGCATGCAGTCGTCGATGCAGTCTGACCGCCGCGCTGGCGGCAACCAGCGCCTACGGCGCCGGCCTTCGTCACGAGCCAACCTTCGGCGAACGCGCAGTACGGCTTTGCCGACGGCGTCGCGCGACCGCGCTGTGGACCGTAAAACTTCCAACGAGAGGGTCTTCCATGCGACGCCATATCACGCCTCGATTCAGTCTCACCCGCTCCGCTCTGGCGGTGCTTGCGTTGTCGTCTGCCGTCACGGCTTGGGCCGCGCCGATCCGCGTATCCGGTCCGAGCCCGTTCGCGACTTGCACGATCGGCGGCCCCGGCACGAACTTCTTGAACGCGGAAGTCGAGCCCTGGGTTGCCGTCAACCCGGCCAATCCGTCAAACGTGATCGGCGCCTGGCAGCAGGACCGCTGGTCGAACGGCGGCGCGCACGGCCTCGTCGCAGGCTACTCGTTCGACGGCGGGCAAACGTGGCGCCAGACGAACCTTCCGTTCAGCGCGTGCGCGGGCGGCCTGGGTTATGAACGCGCGTCGGACCCGTGGGTGTCGATCGGGCCGGACGGCACGGCTTACAGCGTATCGATCTCGTTCAATCAATCGAACAACAGCAACGCCGTGGCGGCGGCCGTCTCCAACGACGGCGGGCAGAGTTGGACCAACCTGAGCGTGCTGATCGCGGACAACGAACCGTCGACGCAGTTTTTCAATGACAAAGAGTCGGTAACGGCCGACCCCGTCAAAGCCGGCGTCGCCTATGCCGTGTGGGATCGCCTCGAAGAGCCGAACTCGAATCCGTATGCCAATCTCCACGCTCAGGCCTATCGCGGGCCGAGCTATTTTTCGAAGACGATTGACGGCGGCAAGACCTGGAGCGCGCCGGTTCAGATCGTCACGGTGCCCTCGCGCCAACAAACGATCGGCAATCAGATCGTCGTCAATCGGCAAGACGGCACGCTCTATGACTTCTTCGATCTGATCACGCCGCCGCAAAAACCGTCACCGTACAAAGTGGCGTTCATCAAATCGACTGATGGCGGCGCCACCTGGACTTCGCCGCAGACCATCGCCGATTTGGACACCGTATCCGTCGTCGATCCGAATACCGGCGAAGCGCTGCGCACAGGCGACATCATCCCCGAGCCGGCCATCGACCCGGCCACGGGCCAGCTTTATGTCGTATGGCAGGATGCGCGCTTCAACGGCGGCAGTTACGACGAGATCGCGATGTCCACCTCCACCGACGGCGGCAAGACCTGGAGTACGCCGGCTCGCGTGAACAAGCCGACGGGACGCCTGGCCTTCAATCCATCGGTCCATGTGAATGGCGCGGGTGCAGTCGCGGTGACGTATTACGACATCCGCAACCTCGCCGCCGGTAACACGGCCACGCTGCCGACCGACTATTGGATGACGACATCGACCGATGGCGGCAAGACGTTCGGCAACGAGACGCATCTGGCCGGATCGTTCGATTTGAAGACGGCGCCCTATGCGGAGGGCTACTTCGTCGGCGACTACGAAGGGCTCGATGCGCGCGGGACAGCCTTCCTGCCGTTCTTCGTGCAAACGAACTCAGGCAACACAGCGAACCCGACCGACGTGTTCGCCGCGCCCTGATTGTTGAGCCAGTGACGGGCGCGGTCTGTCATGCGGGCGCGCCCGTTTTTGTTTTGGTCTTTGCTTTTGTTTATGTACTCGCCTTTGCACCCATGACCCGCTCGATCACATCGAGAAAGTGCTCGAGCCCTGGCGTGGACTGATTCGCGTCCTTGGCCCTATCGTCCCAACGACGCAACCGGATCGCGTCCTGCGCGAAGGGCAGCCCGGCGAAGACACGAGCCTCGTCATCGTCGAATATTCCGCCTTGCAGCGCGAGGCTGCGTATCGAGTCGGCGGACAGCCGCTCACGGTAGCCTGCATCGACGGCGCATAAGTAGCGCTTCGCATCGACGTGCAGGCGAATCGGTTCGAGCACGCTTGCGGGCATCACGGGCCGCAGGAACGGCAACGCGAAATATTGATGGCGATCGTCGATGCCGCGCTCGGTCGGGCTCTCGCCTTGCAGGTTCAACAGATGGCCGAGATCGTGAAGGAACGCGGCGGCGACGAGCGTGTCGTCGGCACCCGCTTCTTGCGCAAGCGCGCCGCTTTGCAAGGCGTGCTGCAACTGTGTGACGGGCTCGCCGCTGTAAGCGATTGCGCCGTGACGCTCGAACAGAAAGCGAATGTCGTCGAGGCTCAATGCCATCGTCTCACTCCCACGGCAGCGAAAAGGTCTTCAGATTCGTGAAGCTTTTCATGGCTTCCTGTACGCCTTCCTTGTAGCCGAGGCCCGAATCCTTGATGCCGCCGAACGGCGTCAACTCGATGCGGTAGCCGGGCACTTCCCAGACATTCACCGTTCCCATCTGCAATTCATTGACGAACCGTGCGATCAGGTCTTGGCGATTGGTGCAGATACCCGACGACAAACCGTACGCGGTGCCGTTAGCGAGCGCGATGGCTTCGTCGATCGAATCGAATGTGATGATCGGCGAAACGGGGCCGAACGTTTCCTCGCGCACGAGCGTCATCGCCGGATCGACGCGTTCGACCACCGTCGGCGCGTAAAGGGCGCCCTCGCGGCGATGCCCGGCGAGCACGCGCGCGCCCAGCGCCTGCGCTTCGTTCACGCGAGCTTCGAACGTACGCGCCGCCTGTTCGTCGATGACGGTGCCCATACGGTTGGCCGCATCGAACGGATCGCCGTAGGTCCATGCGCGCGTGAGTTCGACTACGCACTCGGTGAAGGATGCCGCGATGCGCTTGTCGACGAGCAACCGCTTGACCGCCGTGCATCGTTGCCCCGAATTGCGATACGAGCCCTGCACGGCGAGCACGGCCGCGCGTTCGACATCAGCATCCTCGGCCACGATCAGCGGATCGTTGCCGCCCAACTCGAGCACGCAGCGCCGGTAGCCGGCGCGCTCGGCGATCCGCTTGCCGATCGCCACGCCACCGGTGAATGTAACGAGCTCGACGAGCGGATGGGTAACGAGCGTGTCGGCGATCTCGCGCGGATCGCCCGTCAGCACCTGCAGCATCGGCTCAGGCAGGCCCGCTTCGTAAAGCAGATCGGCGAGCCACAGCGCGGACAGCGGCACTTTCTCGGAAGGCTTCAGCACGACGCGATTGTTCGTCGCGATCGCGGGTGCGATCTTGTGCGCGACCTGGTTCATCGGGTGATTGAACGGTGTGATCGCGACGATCACACCGGCGAGCGGCTCGCGTTGCGTAAACACGCGGCGCCTTTTGCCGTGCGGCGTCAGATCGCACGAAAAGCTCTGGCCGTCGTCGCGCAGCGCTTCCATCGCAGCGAACTTCAACACATCGGCCACGCGCCCGATCTCGTAGCGCGAATCTTCCTTCGACAAGCCCGATTCGAGGGTGATCAGATCCGAGGCAGCTTCGGCGCGCTCACGCAGCAACGTCGCCGCGCGTTCGAGGATTTGCGAGCGCTCGAAACGCGTCAGCCGCGGCCGATAGGCGGCGGCGTACTCGAGCGCCGCGGTCACGTCCTCGACGGTCGCAAGCGGCGCCGCTCCAACACGCAGTTGCGTGTAAGGATCGAAGATGTCGAACGTGCGCGATCGCGCCGCGCGCCCGCCGCAAAGACGCAGGCTCTCGATGCGAAAGGCCGCGTGATCACGAACCGCGGGCTTGACGATGGCGCTCATACAAACCTCGCGTGATTCAGTGCGATGTCGAAGACGTCGAAGTTGCGCAAGCGGCGGCCGCCGTATAGCGCTTCGATCTGCTCGATGCGGCGATTGAAGACGAGCGGCACGGTCTGCTCGGAGAGCCCGCCATGCGAACGCAACGGCACGGTCAAGCCGGAGAGGTCATGCGCGGTGCGGCGCGATCCGATAGCGACATCGCGGCGCGAGACGACGACGATATCGCCAATACGTTCGGGCATCAGTTCGAAGCGCGCGCATGCGCGGGCATTGTCGAGCACGAGTTCGATGCCGTCGAGTTCACCGATGCGGGCAACGGTGGAC
This sequence comes from Trinickia soli, assembly GCF_002879855.1. GTDB lineage: Bacteria > Pseudomonadota > Gammaproteobacteria > Burkholderiales > Burkholderiaceae > Trinickia > Trinickia soli. The sequence continues at coordinate 157,835 of NZ_PNYB01000004.1, forward strand.
GCGACCTGCATTGCGTCGTCCAGGTACACCGTGGCGAACGAACCGAGCGCGCCGTGATGGACGACGTAAGGGTCGGTGATCGGCAACACGACGCGGGCGTGCCCCGGCCCAAGCCAATCGTCCAACACGTCTTGCAGATAGACGACGTTGGGCTCGCCCGTCTTCGGATCGTGCTTCGCGTTCATGCCGTGGTCCGCTGTGAGGCCGATCGTCCAACCGAGCGCATCGAGTCGCGCGAGATAGCGGTCCATCATCGCGTAGAACGCGTTGGCGCCTTCGCTTCCCGGCGCGTACTTGTGTTGGACATAGTCGGTCGTCGACAGGTACATCAGATCGATATCGCCGCGCTCGGCCAAACGTACGCCGGCTGCGAATACGAACTCGGATAACGCTGCGCTGTAGACATCGGGTACGGGCAGCCCCGTCAGCGCACAGGCATCGTCGATGCCGTTTTCGGCCAGTGTCGTGCAATCGGCTTTCTCGGCGGAAAAGCAGATGCCCTTCAGTTGCCAACCGAGCAGGCGGCGCAGCTTGTCTTTGGCCGTTACCACGGCCACGCGCGCGCCATGTTGCGCGGCCGCGGCCAGCAGCGTGCCGACGCGCAGGTAGGCCGGGTCGTTCATCATCACTTCGGCGCCTTGTCCGTCGTTCGCACGCGGATCCCAGAAGTAATTGCCGCAGATGCCATGCACCGAAGGCGGGACACCGCAGACGATCGAGAGGTTGTTCGGGTTCGTGAACGAGGGCATCACGCAATCGGCCCGCACGGCCGTGGCGCTCGAATCGTCCAATAGCCGCGCGACGAACGGCGCGACGCCGGCCTGCGCCGCCGCTTCCAGGTACGCGAACTCGCAACCGTCGACGCAAACGACAACAGCCGGCTTGGCGGCCAGCCCGCTCACGTCATAGCGGCGCCCGTTGATCGCAACGATCGCCTGATCGTGCTCATCGTGCTCAACGTTCTCACCGTACTCATCGTTCGACCGCTCACTTATTTGCCGCATCGTACCCTCTTCGCAACTTAAACGTCATTTCGCCACATTTTGCCACATTCGCAAGCGAACTTGCACGGCCCTGTTCCAAGATTGACAGGCGACTCAGATCGTCGGAGGAATGCTTGTACCCTGGTCGAGCCGGCGCTTCGGTGCGCGTGCGGCGATCAACGAAAGCGCTGCGAGCGAGGCGAGCAGCAAGATCAGCGCAAGCGCCGAAGCCGGCAGGTAATAACCGCGTTCGACCTGTCCGACGACGACGATCGGCACCGTTGCGAAGCCGGGCGGATAGACGGTCAGCGTCGCCCCGAGTTCGCCCAGCGAAAGCGCGAAGCCCAACGCGAGGCTCGCGCGAATCGCCGGCACGAGTTGCGGCAGCACGACGCGCCGCAGCACCATCGCGGGCGGTGCGCCGAGGCTCGCCGCCGCTTCGCGCAGGGTCGTCAGCTCAGGCCGCAGTGCCGCGGCGGCGCATCGATAGCTGAACGGCAGCACAAGTGCGAGTTGCACCAGCACGACGATGGCCGGCGAGCTCGACAAATCGAGCGGCGCCTTGTGATAAGCGATCAATACGCCCAAACCGAGCACGACGCTCGGCACGCCATTGGGCATCATCGCTATCGTATCGAGGAGCGCGCCGAGCCCGCGACGCGTGCGCCCTTCGAGCGCCAGCGCAAGCCATAAGCCGAGCGCTGTGCCCGACACGGCTACGCCGAAGCCGACTTCGAGGCTCGCTACGACGGCGTCGAAATCGCTCGATCCCAGACGCTCAAACCAGCGCGTGCTGAAGCCGTCCGGCAGGATCGTGCCCGACCAGTGCGAGGCGACGCTCGACAGCGCCACGACGACGACAGGCAGCACGAACAGCCACACGCACAGCAGCGCGGCGATGGCCGTGACGGCGACGCCCGCGGCGCGTGCGGCGAGCCGGCGCGGCGAGCGCCCGCGCGCCGGCGCATTGCCTTGTGCGTGCGCGGCCATCACCGCGCTCCCATCGCCTGTCGGCGATCGACGCTGCGGTAGAGCGCATACAGCGAAAGCGACATGGCGAGCATGACGACGGCGCCGGCGGCGGCCGTCGGCAAATCGAGGTCGACCGTCGCGGCGCTGTAGATCGCAACGGGCAGCGTCACGAGATGCGCGCTGCCGAGCACGAGCAAGATGCCGAATTCGTTGAGCGTCAGCAGAAAGCACAGGATCGTGCCGGCTGCGATGCCGGGCCAGGCGAGCGGCGCCACCACGCGCAGCGCCACCATGAAGCCGTTCGCGCCGAGACTGCGCGCGGCTTCGACGAGACGCATGTCGATCGTCGAGAACGAAGCGAGCGTGGGCCGCACGACGAACGGCGCGTAGAAGACGACTTCGGCCAATACGATCCCGCCCGCCCCGAACAGAAAATCGAGCGGCGGCACGCTGCCATGGAGGAGCCGCTGCAGCGCGATGCTGACCGAGCCTTGTGAGCCGTACAGAAAGATCAGCGTGAAGGCGACGAGGAAAGACGGAAAGGCCACGAACAATTCGAGAAAGCGCGTGACGACAGCCGCGCCCGGAAAGGGCCGGAAAAACAACAGGGCCGCGAGCGCGACGCCGAGCACGGCCGCGATGCTCCCACTCGCGAAGACGATCGCAACCGTCGTGCCGATAACGCCGCTCGTGTCCGGATTCGAAAAGAACGTCGCATACGCATGGAAACCCACCCGGCCGTGGGGCTCCATCAAGCTCAACATGACGAGCCGTGCCAGCGGATAAATTACGAGCGGACCGAGCACGACCACGGCGATGAACAGCAGATGCAGGCGCACATGCCACTCGCGGCGTTTGTGCGCGCTCGCGTATGCCGCAGCGACGGTAACGTCGTCAGCGTCGTCAGCGGCAAATGTCCGCGCGCCATCCGCCGCGATCTGCGGATCCGCTTCGGCTGGTGCAGGTGCATGTGCGCGCGCCCGCGCCGTCGCCCCAAGCACGACGGGCGCGACGTCAAGGTGCGACGAGGACGACATGATCCGCCTCATAACCGAGCGACACGCGGGCGCCCTTTTCCGGTGTCATGCCCTGCCCACGTGCGGTCATGACGAAGACAGGCGTCTCGCGCATCGCATCGAGTTCGACCGATACCGACAGCGCCGGGCCGTACCAATCGACCGACGTGATCGTGCCGTGCAGATGCCCTTTGCCAAGCGGTGCGAGGCGCAGGCTTTCGGGTCGCAGGCAGGCGAGCCGCTCGCGCTCGCCGTAACGCGCATCGCCGATCGGAAACGCGACGCGCGGCGGCAACAGATTCGCCGCGCCGAGATAGCGCGCGACGAACGCATCGGCCGGGGCGTCATAGAGCGCTTGCGGCGTGCCGATCTGTGCGATACGGCCGTCGCGCATCAGCAATGTGCGGTCCGACAGCACGAGTGCATCGTCTTGATCGTGCGTCACGCAAACGATCGTCAGATTCGGCAGCCGCTCGTGCAGCGCCTTCAGCTCCGAGCGCACCGACGCGCGCAGATTCGCGTCGAGCGCCGAAAGCGGCTCGTCGAGCAGCAAGACGTCGGGTTCGATCACGAGCGCACGCGCGAGCGCCACGCGCTGCTGCATGCCGCCCGACAGTTGCGCCGGCATGACGTGGCCCGCATCGGCAAGTTGCACGAGCTTGAGCGCATCGGCCACGCGCCGCGCGATCTCCGCCGCATTCGTGCGTCGCGCGCGCAAGCCGAACGCGACGTTCTCGAACACGCTCAGGTGCGGAAACAACGCATAGTTCTGAAACAGCAGCCCGAGATTGCGACGATGCGCGCTCTCGTGCGTGAGGTCACGGCCGGCCACCCGCAACCGGCCCGTGACGAAATCGGCTTTGACGAACCCGGCAATGAATCGCAGCAGCGTGGTCTTACCGCAGCCGCTGCGGCCGAGCACGGTCAAGAACTCGCCGCGCGCGATCGACAACGACAAATCGTCGAGCACCGTGCGCACACCGTATCGCACGGTCAATCCCTCGATGTCGACCCCGTCCGCTTGCGCGCACGCCACCTGCCCGCGCGCGCAAGCGGCGTCGTGAGCAGCTTCGTCAGCGACTCCTGCCGTATTCACCTGGCTCGTCCTTTCTTCGATGATCGACCAACGATTACTGCTTCGGCTTGACGACTTCGGTCTCTCTACCCGACCCGCCGATCACATCGCTCTTCCAGCGCGCCGTCCATGCGGCCTTCTTCGCCATCACGGCGTTCCAGTCGACCGGAATCAAACGAACGCCGGCGATCGCCTGCTGGACGGCTTCGCCATTCTTGCCCGTGAGCTTGACGTCGCTGCGACCGGGAATGCCGAAAATATCGGGCACCTTGGCCTGGACCGTGGTCGACATCAGATAGTCGATCAGCTTCTTGCCTTCGGTTTGATTCGGGCCGTTCTTGACGAGGCCGATCGCATACGGAAGCTGGAATGTCGTCGGCTGGCCGCCCGCTTTCTCGGTCAGGAAGATCGGCTTGAGCGTCAGGCCGCCGTTCGCCGCGTCGTCCAGATCCATCTGCAAGTCGCCGTTGGCCACCGAGATCTCGTTGCGCGAGAGCAGCACATCGAGATAGCCCGTGCCCTTCGTATGGAATTTGGCGCTTTGTTCGAGCTTCTTCAGATAGTCGAACGCCTTGTCTTCGCCCATCAACGACGTCGTCAGGATGATGACGGCCATGCCGTCGCCGGCCGTGGCCGGATTCGAATAAGCGATCTTGCCGCTGTAGTCGGCGTGCAGCAGGTCCTCGAAGGTCTTCGGCTGGCTTTTGACGACGTCGGGATTGATCGCGAACGAGAAGTAGTTGTTGACGAAAGTCGCCCACGCGCCGTTCTGAGCCTTAGCGATCGCCGGCACGTTCTTGTACTGCACGCTTTGATACGGCTGCAGCAGGCCGTTTTGGTCGGCTTGTTGAATGAACGGCGGCAGCGTGACGATGACGTCAGCCTTCGGCGCATCCTTTTCGATCGTTGCGCGGTTCACGACTTCGCCGCTGCCGGCCGTGACGATATTGACCTTCACGCCCTCCTGCTTTTCAAAGGCGGGCAACACGTCCTTGTACAGATTCTCGAGGCCGTCGGCCGTGTACAGCACGACCGCGCCGGCGGCGTGGGCCGGCGCCGCGAGCCCTTCGAACAAAGCGGCCGCCGCGACTAGCGCGAGCAGGCGGCCAAGGCCTGCCTTGGTGCGGGCGCAATGGCTCAGTGTCATGTCGATCTCCAAAGGTGTGAGGCGGGAAGAATGTTGTCGGGTGCCCCGGTCTTTCGCGCCGGGCCCCCGAAGATTCACAGGCTTTGGTGACAGAGCGATGACACACGATCTAAATGCGACGTTTTGACACATTTTGCCAATAAACTACGCAACCGTATTCCGCTCTCGTTCAGCTTGATGGGGGCCGCCGGTCCGTTTGCAGGTCGGCCCCTTCGTCCGATCGCTTGCACGCCAACCCGCCATTGATGGAGACCTGCCGATGTCCGCTGCTTCCCCGATCCTGCTCACGCCGGGCCCGCTCACGACCGCCGCCGCCACGCGCGAAGCCATGCTGCGCGACTGGGGCTCGTGGGACGGAGAGTTCAACCGCATGACGTCCGCGGTGTGCGCCGATTTGCTCGGCATCGTGCATGGCGAAGGCGAGTACGTCTGCGTGCCGATGCAAGGCAGCGGCACGTTTGCGGTCGAAGCGGCGCTCGGCACGCTCGTCCCGCGCGACGGCTGCGTGCTCGTGCCGGACAACGGCGCCTATTGCGCGCGCATCATTCGCATTCTCGAACGCGTGGGCATCCCTTGCGTCACGCTGCCGTTGGCCGACGACGAGCCGGCCAGCGCCGCTGCGGTCGAAGCCGCGTTCGTCGACGAGCCGCGCATCACGCATGTCGCTCAGGTGCATTTGGAAACGAGCGCCGGTTTGCTGAACCCGCTCGATGAAATCGCCGCGGTATGCGCGCGGCACGACAAACGGTTGATCGTCGATGCGATGAGCTCGTTCGGCGCCGTGCCGATCGATCTGCGCCGATCGGGCATCGACGCCCTGGTCTCGGCCAGCGGCAAGTGTCTCGAAGGGGCGCCCGGCATGGGTTTCGTGATCGTGCGGCGAACGCTGCTCGCGCAATGTGCCGGGCGCTCGCCATCGCTTGCGCTCGACCTGCACGATCAGTGGACCTATATGGAGAAGACGACGCAGTGGCGCTTCACGCCGCCCACGCATGTCGTCGCCGCGCTGCGCTGCGCGCTCGATCAATTCATCGCGCAAGGGGGCCAACCGGCGCGCGCCCTGCGCTATGCGCGCAACTGCACGGCGCTGCTCGATGGCATGAAGGCGCTCGGCTTCACGTCGTTCCTACCGCCGGCCGTGCAATCGCACATCATCGTCACATTTCATGCACCGCGCGATCCGGCCTGGCGGTTCGCCGATGTCTATGCCGCCGTGCGGGAAGCCGGCTATATCCTTTATCCCGGCAAGTTGACCCGGGTGGAGACGTTTCGGGTGGGATGCATTGGCGCGATCGACGAAGAAGACATGCGCCGCGCGGTGGCGGCGATCGGCGATGTCGTCGAGCAGCTCGGTATTCGGGGGGTGTAGGTGGGCGTTGAGGGGCAAGGAGTTCTTCGCCTTTTTGGGCCTTTGTCGCCTTTGTCGCTGTAGCGGCCGAGGGCGAAGTCGGTATAGGCGCCGCAACGCCCCCGTTACTATCTTCATGCCCCGATAATCGGGGCTTTGGCCAGCCAGGCCCGGTATGATTCCTGCCCCCAGTCGTCCATGATCCGGGGGGTGTTGTCGCCGGGCCTGGTGGGTGGCTGGTGATCGCTGATAGGGGTTTGGCCGGGATATCCCGACGCCGTCCGTAACGTGGATGCCGAGACTTGCCACCGTTGTTGCAGGCCAATCCGTTCACTCTGCACATACCGCGATGCAAGACACTCAACAACATGACGCCGTCGACGTCTTCGTCGGCGTGGATGTCGGTAAAGGCCAGCATCATGCCGTCGCGCTCGATCGAAACGGCAAGCGCCTGTACAACAAGGGGCTGCCCAACGATGAAGCCAAGCTGCGTGCCCTTATCGCCGAACTCAAGACTCACGGCCAGCTCCTGTTCGTCGTCGATCAGCCTTCCACCATCGGCGCGCTACCGGTTGCTGTCGCCCGCGATGAAGGCGTGCTTGTTGCCTACCTGCCCGGGCTGGCAATGCGTCGCATTGCCGACCTGCATGCCGGCGAAGCCAAGACCGACGCCCGCGATGCCGCCATCATTGCCGAAGCTGCCCGCTCGATGCCGCACACGTTGCGCTCACTCCGGTTGGCCGATGAACAACTCGCCGAACTCACCATGCTTTGCGGCTTCGACGACGATCTAGCTGCCCAAGTCACGCAAACGAGCAATCGCATTCGCGGTTTGCTCACTCAGATCCATCCTGCACTCGAGCGGGTTCTCGGGCCACGCCTCGATCATCCGGCCGTGCTCGATCTGCTCGAGCGCTATCCGTCGCCCGCCTCGCTTGCCGCAGCCAGCGAGAAGACGCTTGCCAATCGCCTGACCAAGCTCGCGCCACGTATGGGCAAGAGCCTCGCGGCCGAAATCGTTCAGGCGTTGAGCGAACAGGCCGTGACCGTACCCGGCACTCAAGCAGCAACCATCGTCATGCCCCGCTTGGCGCAGCAACTTGCCGCCTTGCGCAAACAGCGTGACGAGGTCGCCGCCGAAGTCGAACGACTGGTACTTGCTCACCCTCTTTGGCCGGTCCTGACCAGCATGCCGGGAGTCGGCGTCAGGACCGCCGCCAGACTCCTTACCGAAGTCGCACACAAAGCCTTCGCGTCGGCCGCGCATCTTGCCGCTTACGCCGGCCTCGCGCCAGTCACCAGACGCTCGGGTTCGTCCATTCGCGGCGAGCACCCGTCAAGACGCGGCAACAAAGTACTAAAGAGAGCGCTGTTCCTGTCCGCCTTCGCCGCGTTACGAGATCCGATCTCCAGGGACTACTACGCTCGCAAAATCCAGCAAGGCAAGCGCCACAATCAGGCCCTCATCGCTCTCGCGAGGCGCCGATGCGATGTGCTATTCGCCATGCTGCGCGACGGCACTTTTTACCAACCGAAAGCCGCACCTAACGCTTGACGAAACACATAGGGGCACCCCCCTCACCGCCTTCCGTTTCTCAAGCCGCGACGATCTTCGGACCGCGCGCCGCGATCGCTTTCGCGATCGGTCGCGCCGGCATCCGCTCGGTGATCAGGTAGCGCGCCAGTTCGAAGCCGTCGATGCGTACCGGCGTAACACGCCCGAACTTCGAATGATCGGCCACGACGACAGCGGTGCTCGCGGCACGCAGCATCCGCGCGCGCACCTCGGCCACCATGCGCGTGTAATCGGTCAATGCGCCGTCGGCCGATATGCCGCCCGCGCCGACGAACGCGAAGTCCGCGTGGTATTGGCTCAGTTGTTGAATCGTGTCGAGACCGAACACGGCATCTTCGCCATCGGACAATTCGCCGCCGAGCAGCGTCACGCGATTTTCATTGCGTCGACCGAGCAGCAACGCGATACGCCAATCGTTGGTATAGATCGACAGCCGCCGATGGCTCAACAGAGCGCGCGCGACCGCTTGCGTCGTACTGCCCGAGTCGATCACGACAGACGCGCCGTCCGGCACGAGTTGAGCCGCACGCAAGCCGATCGCGCGCTTGGCGGACGCATGCTCGCCTTCTCTGACATCGAGATCGGGCTCGCGCCGATCGGCCGACAGTGCACCGCCGTGGGTCGTGACAATGAGCCCGCGCTCCGCGAGCACGCGCAGGTCCCGGCGGATTGTCTCGCGCGAGACATCGAGCTCGCGCACGAGTTCGGCGATGGACAGCGCGCCGTCGGCGGCGAGACGCGACAAGATGTGTTGGTGACGTTGTTCTGCGAGCATCGCGCTTGATGCGGCCGACTAGCGGCGGCTTAGGGGCTGTGACGTGGCTGAAACGTGGCTTGAATCGCGCGTATTGTAGTACGGCGTCGATCTGGCACGTCAGCCCAGCAGCCCCGCGATCCGGCGCAAAGTCGAACGTGTCGCCGCCGTCCGGCCGACTGCAGCTCCACACGACGCGCTCGCCGAGCCGGCGATAGCGCAAGCAGTTGTGTCGCGACAGATAGTCCGGCGAAGACGGCCGCTCGCGCCCTTTGGCGCAAGCGCGCTCGACCGATCTTTCGCCTGGCCCGTTCCCCGACCCGCCTGCCCCTAGGCCTCGATCCGCTTGCGTGTCACGCCCAGCAATTCGGCCATCGACGAGCGCGCCGCCTCGGGCTGCCGCGCGCAAATCGCCTCGAACACTGCCGTATGTTGCTGCAGCGCCGCATTGAATATGTCGGCGCGCTTCGCATTGAGCCGCAACTGCGCTTCGAGCGTGCGTTCGATCAGCGATCCCAGCGGCATCAACAACTCGTTGTTGCACGCCGCCAGCAGGCCCAGATGAAAACGCAAATCGGCGCGCACCCATTCGTCGATGTTGCGCGCCGCCACCATGGCCGCGTGCGCCTGCTCCAGTGCGTCGATCGATTCGGGCGTGTGCGATTGCGCCGCCAGTCCGGCCGCATAGGGCTCGACCATTTCGCGGACCTCTTGTAGCTTCAACGCGAACTCGAGCTGCGGCGCGACCTGCGAATACCACTCCAGCAAATCGGCATCGAGCAGATTCCATGCGCTGCGGCGCCGCACCTTCGTTCCCACTTTCGGCCGGGATTCGACGAGCCCTTTCGACGTCAACGTCCGAAGCGCCTCGCGCAAAACAGTGCGGCTGACGCCGAACGTCCCCATCAATTCCGCCTCGCGCGGCAACAAGGCGCCGGGTGCATAGTCGCCACGCAAGATGGCCGTCGCCAGCATATAGGCGACACGCCCGTGCAGATCGCGTTGAATCATTGTTCTCCCTGTGGTGTCGGTCCGAGCGAAGGCGTGCCATCGAGCGGCAGATTCCCGGCTACGGCCATTCATCGGTCCGGTTCGCGCACGAGCCGCACGCGATGGGGCGATTATCGCGGCCGCCCGGCAAAGCGCAAGTAGGCCGTCCCCGCGCTCCCCAAAAGGCGGGCGCGCAATTTCATTAATACTATTAATAGTACTTCACAGAAAGTTGTTGTACCATGCGTCCATCGACGCGCAATCGCCTGAACCGGTCGCCGTCGCACCGCACGGTCGTTATCGTTGAACAGGAGGAGATTGCGCCCATGAAGATCACGAAGCTCGAGACTTTCGTCGTGCCGCCCCGGTGGCTGTTTCTCAAGATTGAAACGGATGAAGGCATCGTCGGCTGGGGCGAACCGGTGGTCGAAGGCCGCGCGCATACGGTCGAGGCAGCCGTCCACGAATTGGCCGACTATCTCGTCGGCAAAGATCCGCGCCATATCGAAGACCACTGGCAGGTGATGTACCGCGCGGGCTTCTATCGCGGCGGCCCGGTCCTCATGAGCGCGATCGCGGGCATCGACCAGGCGCTCTGGGACATTCTCGGCAAGCATCACGGCGTGCCCGTCCATGCGTTGCTGGGCGGCGCCGTGCGCGACCGCATCAAGGTGTATTCGTGGATCGGCGGCGATCGCCCCCACGACGTGGCCGATAATGCGCGCGCCGTCGTCGAACGCGGCTTCAAGGCCCTCAAGATGAACGGCTCGGAGGAAGTGCAGATCGTCGACACCTACGACAAGGTCGAGCAGGTGATCGCGAACGTCGCCGCCGTGCGCGAAGCGGTGGGGCCGCACGTGGGCATCGGCGTCGACTTCCACGGCCGCATTCACAAGCCGATGGCTAAGGTGCTGGCTAAAGAGCTCGATCCGTACAAGCTGCTGTTCATCGAAGAACCTGTCTTGTCGGAGAACGTTGAAGCGCTGCGCGACATCGTCAATCAGACGAACACGCCGATCGCGCTTGGCGAGCGGCTCTACTCGCGCTGGGATTTCAAATCGATTCTCGCCGAAGGCTACGTCGACATCATTCAGCCCGATGCATCGCACGCGGGCGGCATCACCGAGTGTCGCAAGATTGCGACAATGGCGGAAGCCTACGACGTCGGCCTCGCGCTCCATTGCCCGCTGGGACCGATCGCGCTGGCCGCGTGTCTGCAGCTCGATGCCGTCAGCTATAACGCGTTCATTCAAGAGCAAAGCCTGGGGATCCACTACAACCAGGGCAACGACCTGCTCGATTACCTGCACAACCCCGAGGTATTCAAGTACGACGGCGGTTTCGTCGCCATTCCGCAAGGGGCTGGCCTTGGCATCGAGGTCAACGAAGCGAAGGTGCGCGAGATGGCGAAGACCGGTCACCGCTGGCGCAATCCGGTCTGGCGCCACGCCGACGGCAGCGTCGCCGAGTGGTGACAAGCACGCGGGCGCGGCCTCGCGTCCGTCGCCGTCGAAGCTCGTCCATTCGCCGGCCGTAACACGTCACGTTCGAAAACGTAACGTTTTGGGCGGCGAGCCGCGCGTCAAACGCCGGCCCGCTCGCCGAACCGCCTTCCCGCGTACGCGCTTTTCAAGTCGGAAGCCTTGCCCGGCAAGGCTCACCGCCGCGCCGACGCCCGCCCGTCCGCATCCTTGGCCTGCTTCTTGCAATCCCCTGACGTAAAACGACAACGCGGGGAGACAGGCCATGGGAGAGTTCGTACCGGACTACTTGATCCGTGAACAAGCCGCGGTGGGGGCATTCGTCATGTTCGCCCTCGTCCGCGTACTGGCCGCACGCATCGGAGGTGGCCGCGGCTGGCCGATCGCCATTGTCGAAAAATGCGTGATCGGCATGGCCGGGCTCTACTGCGCGCCGCAACTGGTCGATTTGCTCACGCACGCCCATGTCCTGCCGGCGGCATCGGCCGAGTTCGAAGGCAAGGTGCTCGGCGCAGCCGTTGCGTTGTTCTGCGCACCCATCCTCAGTCGGAGGCTCGGCTATGAATAAGCGCATCGGTTTCAGCGGCTGCATCCTCGCGCCCCGCGGATCTGCTCCAAGCGCTCGCACCCGGGCGAGACAAGGGCGTCGCGCGCACCGCAACCCTTCCCGAGCACGGCTGGCCGATGCGTTCGTCGCAAGGCGCCTCAGCGCTCGCGCCCATTGGCGGCCATGGTCGTCTCATTCGTGAGACACGCGGTGCGCGGGAACGACCGGCGTCGGCTGGTCGGCTCATCGGCTCATCGGCTGGTCGGCTCATCGGCTGGTCGGCTCGTCGCGGTCATCGGTCGGGTGACCCGCCCACTCACCGCATCATCGAATAGCCGGGCGGACTATGCGCGAGTACGGCGGCGACGACGAAGATGCCCAGCATGACGAGCGCCTCCATGTGCAGGACGTTGTTGAACGTATGGGCGTCGGTGGTTGATGCCGTGCGGCGCAGGCGCGGCAGCGCGGAGGTTCGATTCAGTCCGCCGAGCAACACGGCAAACAGGACGAGCGCCACTTTCAGCGTGAAGACGTGACCCCAGGTGCTATCCGATAGCGGCGCAAGCGATCTTCCCAGCCCGCGCTGCGCGTTGAACAGCCCCGTTGCAAGAACCACGAGCAACGCTGTCGTCGCGACGCTCGATACGCGTACCGCGACGCGAATCAGCACGCCGCGCGTCGTCGACGTATCGAGCCCGGGCAGCACGAGCAATCCGCCCGCAAGGACGATGCCGCCCCACACGCCCGTTGCAAGCAGATGCAGCGCTTGCACGCCCACTGCGAGGGAAATCGGCCCGGCATCCACGGCATGACCGATCGACGCCTTGCCGAGCGCGATGATCACCACGGCCAGCCAGAACACACCTTGCCCCACACGGCCGCCACGACTGGCGAGCGCGGCCGCCAACGCCAGCAACGCCCCGCCGAGCGCGACGCACCACCCATGTCCCACCTGCGTCTGCGCGATGACGGTCGGCACGGCGCCGAGCGCCATCGCGAGCGACAAGCCGCTCATCGACGCCGCCTCGTAAAGCAGCCACAGGATGTCCGACAGCACGAGCGCGAACGTCGCGGCGACGAGCGACGCGTGCGCGCGCTGCCAGGCGTCGCGCGCGGTCTGCCCCTCGAACGCGAGCCAGCGTTCGAGCAACGCGGAGCCGATGGTGAAGGCGAAGGCGATATTCATGAGCGCGGCCAAAGCGACCTGCCCGATCGAGATTCCGGTTACGTTCATCGGCCGAGGGTTCCGTGCAAGCCGTCGAACGCGACAAGTGCGCCCCGCGCGAAAAAATGAGTCATTGGAAGTTGTTCGAAAGGAAATTGAAATGCGCGACGCCGTTTGTGCGGCCGCCAAGCGGCGCCGCGGGCCGCACGGAAGCGTCGACGCCCGCGGTGCAGGCGAGAGTGTACGTGCGAAGGCGGCTACACGCGACCGTCAACAAGAACGCGTCGACGCTGCGACGCGGCATGCCGCGTGCGCAGCCATGCTCGCCCGCGCAAACGCACCGCCCGTGCAGGGGCTACCCCGGGGGGTGCCACGAGACCGGTGCCGCTCGGTGCGCCATGAGTGCCGATGCGTCCCGATGCGTCCCGGTTCGTCCCGATCGGTGCGTGGATTGGACTGCGATTGCCGCATCGCAGGGGCCGGTTGTGCAAAAAGGAGACAGTGGTGCTCGAGAGGGCCAGGACAGCCGAACCCGCGCCGCGGCTTGATTACGCGCGGCAAATTGTCGCGCGGTCGCCTCCCGACCGATCCGCGGCGCTTCTGGCAAATAGCCCGCATATGGCATCGATGATAGAATGCTGCGTCGCAGCGCCTGGGCCGCCGACTAGGGTCGGGGCCTGGCGGGGCAACAGCGAGGTGACAGCAAGCTGTTCTCGAGCACCTGCCCGGCCACTGCCTTGCCGCGACCGCTGCAACATCGCGCATCGAATCTCAATACCAAGCCACAGACCCATACCGAGCCGATCGCAGCCCGGTAGGACCCCGAATAACGATGGAGTTACGCGTGTCTTCCAGACGCATTTTCCGCCCGCTACTCGCCCTTCTGTTGATTGGCGGTGCCGGCGTCGCAAGCAGCGCGCAAGCGCAAACGCAGCCCAAGGCCCCCGATACGATGGAAGCGCGCGTGCAAGGTTGCACGGCCTGCCACGGCTCGCACGGCCAGGGTACCGACAACGACTACTTCCCGCGCCTCGCGGGCAAGCCGGCCGACTACCTGTACAACCAGCTCGAGAACTTCCGTGCGGGCCGGCGCAAGTACCCGCCGATGAACTACCTCGTCACGTACCTTTCGGACGACTATCTGCACCAGATCGCGACGTACTTCTCGCAGCAGCGTCCGCCGTACCCTGCGCCCGCGAAGCCGACCGTGTCGGACGACGTCATCGCGCGCGGCAGGCAGATCGTCCTGAACGGCGACAAATCGAAGGATATCCCGGCCTGCGCGGCCTGCCACGGCAAAGCGCTGACGGGTATGGAGCCCGCGATTCCGGGTCTCGTCGGCTTGCACAGCGATTACATCAGCGCGCAGCTCGGCGCCTGGCGTTCGGGCACGCGTCACGCGATCGCGCCCGATTGCATGCATGAAATCGCTTCGCGCCTGACGGACGAAGACGTGACCGCCGTCGCCGCATGGCTGTCGACGCAACCCGCTCCGTCCAACCCGGTCCCGGCTCCGGCCCGCTCGATGAAGACTCCGCTTGCTTGCGGTAGCGAACCGCAGTAAGCGCGAGGAGAGACACACCTATGAAACGCAAGACCCTGTTCGCTCTCTCGGCCGCCGTCCTTGCCGCGGCCGCGCTCGTGCCCGTGCTCTGGTCGGGTAGCGACAACCTTCACAACGGCACGGCGCAAGCCGCCACGCCGGCCGATCAGGCCGCCCTCATCAAGCGCGGCGAGTACCTCGCCCGCGCCGGCGACTGTATCGCCTGTCACACGGTTCGCGGCGGCCAGCAGTTCGCCGGCGGCCTGCCGATGGCCACGCCGTTCGGCACGCTCTACACGCCGAACATCACGCCCGACGATCAGAACGGCATCGGCAAGTGGTCGTCCGATGACTTCTATCGCGCTCTGCACACGGGCCGCTCCAAGGACGGCAGCCTGCTGTACCCGGCGTTCCCGTTCGCGAGCTACACGAAGGTCACGCGCGCCGATTCGGACGCGATCTACGCCTACCTGCGTTCGGTGCCGCCGTCGTCCGTGCCGAGCCGTCCGCACGAACTGCGCTTCCCGTTCAACAACCGCAACCTGCTGATTGGCTGGCGTACGCTGTTCTTCCGTGAAGGCACGTACAAAGACGATCCGACCAAATCGGTCGAATGGAACCGCGGTGCGTACCTGATCGAAGGCCTCGGCCACTGCACGATGTGCCATACGTCCATCAACATGATGGGTGGCCCGGTCAATTCGGCCGCATTTGCGGGCGGTCTGATCCCGCTGCAAAACTGGTATGCGCCGTCGCTGACGTCGAACAAGGAAGCGGGTCTCGGCGAATGGGACGTGAAGGACATCAGCGATCTGCTCAAGAACGGCGTGTCCGAGCGCGGCGCCGTATTCGGCCCGATGGCGGAAGTCGTCCACAACAGCCTGCAGTACATGTCGGACGAAGATGTCCGCGCGATGGCGACGTACCTGAAGACGATCCCGCAAAAGAGCGAAGCGCCCGAGCAGATGCAGTACGAGACGTCGGAGAAATACGGCGACGCGCTGCTGCAGCAGGGCAAGAAGATCTACGGCGACAACTGCGTGAAGTGCCACGCGGACAACGGCCTGGGCAAGCCGCCGGCGTACCCGCCGCTCGCGAACAACCAGTCGATTCAGATGCCGTCCGCGGTCAATCCGATCCGCATGGTGCTGAACGGCGGGTATCCGCCGAGCACGGAAGGCAATCCGCATCCGTACGGTATGCCGCCGTTCGCGCAATCGCTGTCGAACCAGGAAGTGGCCGCTGTCGTCACGTACATCCGTATGTCGTGGGGCAACCACGGTACGCCGGTGTCGCCGCAGCAAGTGAGCGATCTGCGCTCGGCGCCGCTCGACTAAGCACCTGATGTAACGGGGCGCGGCCATGCGGGAAACCGCGGCCGCGCCTTTCTTATTTCCGGCGCCGGCAAACCTGCCGCGCGCCGAACCCAAGCGGCCAGCCGGCGCCACGAGCGCCGAATACGCGCAAGGCTCGACACGAAAGCCGGCCGCCTCACCGCATTGCGAAGAATTCTCTATGTCATTCGATTCCCTGGGCTTGTCCGAACCGCTGGTGCGAGCCGTCCATGAGCTCGGCTATACGACGCCGACGCCGATCCAACAACAAGCCATACCCGCCGTGCTCGGCGGCGGCGACCTGCTCGCGGGCGCGCAAACGGGCACGGGCAAGACGGCCGGCTTCACGCTGCCGATTCTGCAGCGCCTCAGTGCGGCCCAGCCCCAAGGCGGCGCGCAGGGCAAGCGCATGGTGCGCGCGCTGATCCTCACCCCCACGCGCGAGCTGGCCGCGCAGGTGGAAGAAAGCGTCAGGGCTTACGGCAAGTATCTGAAGCTCAAGTCGACCGTGTTGTTCGGCGGCGTCGGCATCAATCCGCAGATCGAAGCGCTCAGGCGCGGCGTCGACATCGTCGTCGCCACGCCGGGGCGCTTGCTCGATCACATGCAGCAGAAGACGATCGACGTTTCCAGCCTTGAAATCCTCGTTCTCGATGAAGCCGACCGCATGCTCGACATGGGCTTCATCCACGACATCAAGCGCGTACTCGCGCGTTTGCCGGCGAAGCGGCAGAACCTGCTGTTCTCGGCAACGTTCGCCGATGAGATCAAGGCGCTCGCCGACAGCCTGCTCGACGAGCCCGCGATGATCGAGGTCGCACGCCGCAACACGACGGCTGAACTCGTCGCGCAGAAGGTCCATCCCGTCGATCGGGACCGCAAGCGCGAATTGCTCACGCATCTGATTCAACAGCATAAGTGGTTCCAAGTACTGGTCTTCACGCGCACCAAGCACGGAGCCAATCGCCTCGCTGAGCAGTTGACCAAGGACGGTATCAGCGCGCTGGCGATCCACGGCAACAAGAGTCAATCGGCGCGTACGCGCGCGCTCGCCGAATTCAAGGACGGCACGCTGCAGGTACTGTGCGCGACCGATATCGCGGCGCGCGGCATCGATATCGATCAACTTCCGCACGTCGTCAACTACGATTTGCCGAATGTGCCGGAAGACTACGTCCATCGCATCGGCCGCACCGGGCGTGCGGGCGCGACGGGCGAAGCGATTTCGCTCGTCTGCGTCGACGAATGGCAACTGCTGAAAGACATCGAAAAGCTGATCAAGCGCTCGATCGAACAGGAAGTGATTCCCGGCTTCGAGCCCGATCCGAACGCCAGGCCCGAACCGATTCTGCAACGTCGCGGCCAGGGCAATGCGGGGCGTCAGCCGCGCGGCGAGCCGGCCCGGCAGAACACCCGTTCCGCGGGCGCGCAACCGACGTCACGAGCGCCCGAGCCGCGACGCGAGCAGCAGACGAAGGCAGACAACGGCCAGGGCGGCCGCCCATCGAAGCCGCAAAAATCGCAACCCGCAAAGGCAGCGCAGGCGCCGAAGCAAAACGCGCAGCAAAGCCGGCGGGGCAATGCGGGCAAGCCGCAGGCATCGGCGAAACCCGAGGGTTCCCAGGGCCGTGCGCAGCAGCAACCGGGCAAACCGGACGCTCAGCGCAAACCGCAAGGCGAGCACGGGCCGCGAGCCGAGAACGGCACGGGCCGCGGCAAACCGCCAGCGCAGCCGCGCAGCGCTGGCGATGCGCCGCGTACGAGCGCAGCGCAAGGCGATCGTCGTCGCCGGCCCAACGACCCTGGCGCATTGCTGGGCGGCAAACCGGCCAAGGCGCCCTCGCGCAACGTTCATCGCGGCTGATCGCCTGCCGTGCGCGGCGACACGCCGCGTATTGCACAGCGGCGGACAGCGCCGCGAACGAAGGGCGGTTGATACATCGGCAGCTTGGTCGCCTGCCGATTTTCCCCCGTTCTTCCGCCTGATAGTCGCTCTGACTACAGGCTCAACGCCCGCCTAAGCGGCCCCGCCGCCATCGGCGGCAAGCCTCGCGTGAGCCGCTTTGCGCAACCGTTCGAGTTGCCGTTGCCAGCGATCGAGCACCTGCTTGTGCCCGGATGCGTCGCCCGACAATTCGAAGGTAATGCCGCCTGTCAGGCGCGCGTAACCGACCTGCTGAATTTCACCGGCATCGATTGAAGCGAGGAACAACGCGAGCCCGCTTCCCGCTTCGGCCGCGTCCTGCCCCTCGACGCCGGCGTTCTGCAGAGGCTCGACGGCCAATTGCACCTGATAGAACGCCGCATCATGAACGAAAGTCAGCGCAGCATGCGCCCGGCGGTAATCGTGGCGCGGCGCCCATGCGTGAGCCTCATGTGAAACCGGGTAGCCGGCCGCGTGCGTGACCGAATGATCCGGCGACGCAAGCGTTCGAGCCGCACGCGATGTGGGCCAGAGCGCGAAGGCCAGCGTTCGCGAATCGGGGGCATAGAGTTCGCCGATGCCGAGCAACGACGTCCGCAGATGTCCACCGACGTCGCCGGTGATCAGCGACGCGCTGAAGCCGATCTTCGACGCGAGCGACGTCCCATCGAAAAGCGCGCGCAGCGACGCGGGCCATTCGTCGAATCGACGCTGATCCAGCGAACGCGCCGCGTCGCGCTCAACGGAAGAAGACATGTTCCGCGACTTTCGCGAGCGGGTAATGAACGCCGGGCTGGATGCGCGCCGGAATGTCGAGCGGTTTGAGCAGCATCTTCACGCACATGTCGGCCGACAGGTTCCGGCGCACGAGCGAACTGATACGCGCCGCACGCTGCCGGTTATAGGCCGAATCATGGACGCGATCGGGATAGCGCACCGCGAAAACATGCCGTAACGCGATCTCCGAATCTTCGCTCTTGATTTCCATTACGCGCCGCATCAGCGCACCGAGCACGGCGAGGCGACCATTGCCTTCGATGAGGTTGTACTTCTTGAAGTATTTGAAAAAGTGCTTGTAATGGCGTACTTCGTCGCTGCGAATGTGGTCGGTGATCTCCTTGAGCACGGGCTCATCGGAGCATTCGTTGATGGCGCGATACAACGTGGCCGTCCCGGTTTCGACGACACAACGGGCGACCATTTCTAGCGCACGCGTTTTTTCAAATTCTTCGAGCGAGCATGTCTTCGAGTATTCGTCGAAGAAATTTCGAAACGCCGTATCCCAGTCGAATTCGGGCCAAACGTGGGCGATATATGCCTTGAGCGCACGGCCATGCTGCAGTTCTTCCGGCTCCCATTCGCGGTTGAGCCACGCCGAGACTTCGGGATCGCCGTCGAAGTAGGCGGTCAGGTTGCTTGTGTAGAGATCGGTGCCGCTTTCGATGAACGAAGACGCGCACAACAGAAGCAGCAGATCTTCGTTGGCCGCGGCGCGCTGGCGGTCGATGCGGGTTAGATCGATGTCCTCGATGCGCCAAGGCATCACGTGTTTGGAGTCGATGGTCATGGCCTTGTGCTCCCAAGACCGTATGTTTCGATCCGCAGTGCGATGGACACCCAGCGCACGAAACTGTTGCGGAATTTGAAATACGGTGCCGGTGAATGTTGTTAAAGCTTATACCTCCGGATCTTAGCCGGAGTGCCAAGAAACTGCTCTACGCCCTGCACAGACCGTCGAGGCGAAGTGCGGTTCCGAATACCGTGCAGGCGGGAAGCGAGACCGTATTACAAACGGTTAGACGATTGGCTCGAATTACCGAAAATTACGACGAATCCCAGTTATGCGAATCTCTGCGATTACGCGGGTCAAGTGAGGGCGATCCTTTCCGGTGAAAATGGTGCCGGAGCAGCGATGCGCCTGCGTCCGGGTGAGGCTCGCCTATAACCCGCCTCTCGACCAGCGTTCGCTGGTTTGCGTTCCGCCGCGAGCCGGATACATCTGACATGAGGCAAAAGCCGGGCCGCAGATAAGCGCGCGTAGATACAGCCGTCAATCGTAGCCGGCGACCATCGACGCGTCGCCGCGCCGGTCTCGCTTGTGACCTGCTAGAACTGCCGTTTCTTCAATGTATACGCGAACAGTGCGTATTGCGTATTCGTCTCGGGATCGAAATATCCGCCTTGTGCGGCGCCGTCGTTCAACTCTTCCCAGGATTTTCCGAAGTTCTTGCTGAGGAAGGTGAGATCGCGCGGGGCGCCGTCGCCCGAGGCGTCGGTCGCATATACCAACAACACGCCGTCCTTGCCGACACTCAGGCCGTCGAACAGCAGGCGTTCATCGAAGGTGTGCTGCAACTGCTGGACGCTGGCGTGTCGAACGCTGCCCCACGTCGATAGCGCACCGGTGCGCCGCCCGTTGTCGGCGACGTTGTCGATGTCGCGCGGCGGCCCGAGCTTCGACAACGCATACAACGAATATCCGCCAGTCGTTTGCGGCGACGATTGAAGATCGACCACGATTTGATTCGGCAGCACGACGTCCTGTTCGAAGTCCGATTCGCCCCAGGCCAAACGGTAGACGAGCGTCGACGTCTTGATCTCGCCCAATTCGTCGACGTAGTAGGCGACGCGCAATACACCGTCGGGACCGAAATTGACGGCGTCAAACGTCTTATGGGGCTCGCCGACGTTGGCGAGCGGCGGCAGCTTGACTTCCTGCCACGATCGCCCGGCGTCGGTCGTTCGCCAAACGTGAGGGCCCCATCCGATGGCATAGCCGCGTTGCGGATCGAGGAACAACAATTGTTCTATCTCGGCATCCTCGGGCCAATGCAGTTGCGACCATGTCTGACCGCCATCGCTGGAATGCCAGAGTTTGGTGAGTTGTGGTCGTAGCCCATTCGATGCCTTGGGCACTTTGTAATCCATCCATCCGGTACTGATATAGACCGTGTGCCAATCTTTTGAATACCACCAAGCGGCATCCTGACCGCGCTGCTGGAAGGTACGTGTCAGACCTGTGTCAAGCGAGCCGCGCAAGAAACTTACGGTGCCACGGTTCAAAAACTCGGCCGTATCATTCATCCACGCCTCGGTCGGCTCCGCGACGTCCGGATTCTTCGCCTCGCTCGCCGGTTTGAAAGTGATTTGCGGATCGGCGAGCTTGAGACTGATGATCTGCTTGTCACGTATACGAAATGCCCCGCCGCCGTATGGCTTGTCGTTTTTTAAAAAGGTGTGCGTAATCGTTTCCCAGCCCGTAGCCATGCTTTGATACCCGTAGATTAACAATGCCAACAGAGCGAGGCCGCTCGCCAGCGGTTTCCAGTGTCTCAACTTTCGCATGTCATTTTTCTAGCAGTCGACCGAGTGCCTTGCCGATCGGGTCATCGATGTAGGCGTGCACGGCAGTGAATCTAGCCCAGCGACCATTGACGCGTCGCCGGTCTCGCTTGTGACCTGCTAGAACTGCCGTTTCTTCAACGTATACGCGAACAGTGCGTATTGCGTATTCGTCTCGGGATCGAAATATCCCCCTTGCGCCGCGCCGTCGTTCAGCTCTTCCCAGGATTTTCCGAAGTTTTTGCTGAGGAAGGTGAGATCACGCGGGGCGCCGTCGCCTGAGGCGTCTGTCGCATAAACCAATAACACACCGTCCTTGCCGACACTCAGGCCGTCGAACAGCAGGCGTTCATCGAAGGTGTGCTGCAACTGCTGGACGCTGGCGTGTCGAACGCTGCCCCACGTCGATAGCGCACCGGTGCGCCGCCCGTTGTCGGCGACGTTGTCGATGTCGCGCGGCGGCCCGAGCTTCGACAACGCATACAACGAATATCCGCCAGTCGTTTGCGGCGACGATTGAAGATCGACCACGATTTGATTCGGCAGCACGACGTCCTGTTCGAAGTCCGATTCGCCCCAGGCCAAACGGTAGACGAGCGTCGACGTCTTGATCTCGCCCAATTCGTCGACGTAGTAGGCGACGCGCAATACACCGTCGGGACCGAAATTGACGGCGTCAAACGTCTTATGGGGCTCGCCGACGTTGGCGAGCGGCGGCAGCTTGACTTCCTGCCACGATCGCCCGGCGTCGGTCGTTCGCCAAACGTGAGGGCCCCATCCGATGGCATAGCCGCGTTGCGGATCGAGGAACAACAATTGTTCTATCTCGGCATCCTCGGGCCAATGCAGTTGCGACCATGTCTGACCGCCATCGCTGGAATGCCAGAGTTTGGTGAGTTGTGGTACCGCTCCATTCGCCGGTCTGGGCGCCTTATAGTCAATCCAGCCGGTGCTGACAAAAACCGTACCCCAATCCTTCGAGTACCACCAGGCGGCATTCTGACCACGTTGCTGGAAGGTGCGCGTCAACCCACCATTAAGCGTACCTTTGAGAAACACAACAGACCGACGATTCAATCGCTCGGAAGAATCGTTCATCCAGGCTTCCGTTGGCTCCGCCACCTCGGGATCCTTAAGTTCGCTAGCTGGTTTGAACGTGATTGGTTGCTCGGCAAGTTTGAGACTGATGACTTGGTTTTCGCGAATCCTAAACGCGCCACCGCCATAAGGCTTGTCGTTTCTTCCAAAATTGGTCGCAATCGTCTCCCAATGCGTCGCTGTGCCCTGATACCCGTAAGCTAAAACAGCCAGCAACGCCAGGCAGCCCAATAGAATCTTCCGGTACGTCAATTTTTTCATCTTACTTCGCCATCAAACGATCAGGCGCTTTGCCGACTGGGTCATCGATGTAGGAGTGCACGGCAGTGAATCTATTAGCCCAGCGCCCATTGACGCGTCGCCGGTCGCGCTTGCGGCCTGCTAGAACTGCCGTTTCTGCAACGTATACGTGAACAGTGCGTATTGCGTATTCGTCTCGGGATCAAAATATCCGCCTTGCGCCGCGCCGTCGTTCAGTTCTTCCCAGGATTTTCCGAAGTTTTTGCTGAGGAAGGTGAGATCACGCGGGGCGCCGTCGCCTGAGGCGTCTGTCGCATAAACCAATAACACACCGTCCTTGCCGACGCTCGGGCCATCGAACAGCAGGCGTTCATCGAAAGTGTGCTGCAACTGCTGGACGCTGGCGTGTCGAACGCTGCCCCACGTCGATAGCGCACCGGTGCGCCGCCCGTTGTCGGCGACGTTGTCGATGTCGCGTGGCGGGCCGAGCTTCGACCACGCATACAACGAATATCCTCCCGTCGTTTGCGGCGACGATTGAAGATCGACCACGATTTGATTCGGCAGCACGACGTCCTGTTCGAAGTCCGATTCGCTCCAGGCCAAACGGTAGACGAGCGTCGACGTCTTGATCTCGCCCAAGTGGTCGACATAGTAGGCGACGCGCAATACACCGTCAGGACCGAGATTGACCGCGGCAAACGCTTTACGGGGCTCGCCGACATTGGCGAGCGGTGGCAGCTTGACTTCCTGCCACGAGCGTCCGGCGTCGCTCGTTCGCCAAACGTGAGGACCCCATCCGATGGCGTAGCCGCGTTGCGGATCGAGGAACAACAATTGGTCTATCTCGGCGTCCTCGGGCCAATGCAGTTGCGACCATGTCCGACCGCCATCGCTGGAATGCCAGAGTTTGGTAATCTGCGGCGCCAGCCCATTCGAGGATTTCGGTGCTTTCTAGTCCATCCATCCCGTGCTGATGTAGACGGCGAGCCAATTTTTCGAATACCACCATGCAGAACTTTGGCCGCGCTCCTGGAACGTGCGCACCAGACCGCCGTGTAGCGTTCCCGTCAGGAACGCCACAGTCCTCCGATTTAGCCGTTTGGAAACGTCATCCATCCACGCTTCGGTGAACTCGGCAGTCTCGGGATCCTTGAGTTCGCTTGCAGGCTTGAACGTCAATTGCGGCCCTACCAGCTTGAGGCTGATGACCTCATTGCCGTTAACGCGAAATGCCCCGCCCCCGTAAGGCTTATCGTTCGGGCCAAAATTCGTCGCGATCGTTTCCCAGCGTGTCGTCATGCTCTCATATCCGTACGTTAAGCAGCGAGATATGCGAGGCCTGCCAATAGCAAGCTCCAGCGTTTTGAAATTTGCATGTCACTCCGCCAACAAGCGACCCAGCGCCTTGCCGACTGGGTCGTCAATATCAGAATGGTTGACCATATTTGGCAGAACCACGCCTTGATCGTTGGTGATCTCCTCGTTCGAGTCGGTACAGTGTGATGGAATCGCAGCCTGCGGTTCGCAAAGACGGGCGTTCCGCCTGCAGCGATCGTCCATGCCCCGAGTAACGCAAGCACCGGGACCTTCCATCGCGATCGGCCGCGATAAGCACGGTAGCAAACCCCGCATTGCCATTTCTTGATCGTGCAGCCGAACATCACGCGACGTCCAGAATGGTCGTTAGCCCCAGCACGCACGATCTAACGCCGCCAACGACCTTCCTCATTTGAATTTCGTCTCGTCAGCCGCGCTCAGAACTGACGCTTTTTGAGCGTGTAAGCGTAGAGCGCGTACTGGGTGTTGGTCTGCCGATCGAACCAGCCGCCTTGGCCGATGCCGTCGTCGATGTCGCTCCACGATCGCCCGAAATCCCGGCTGTAGAACGTGTTGTCGTGCGGGGCGCCTTGCCGGCTCACGTCCGTTGCGTAGACGAGCAGCACGCCGTTCCTGCCAACGCTAAGTCCGTCGAGCTTGTAGCGTTGATCGAACGTATGCAGTTGCTCGACTTTTGGCGGCGCATCGTTCGTCCACGTCGATATCACGCCGGTTCGATGCCCGTTGTCGCTGGGGTCGTCCCAGTTCCGCGGCGCGCCCAACTGCGACAGGGCGTAAATCGAGTAGGTCGTCGCAAGCGGCTCGTCGCTCGAACCGAGCTGAACGACTACTTGATCCGGCAGCACGGCGTCCTGCTCGAACTGCGTCGCGTCCCAACGCAGCCGATACACCACGCTAGACGACCGGATCTTGCCGAGCGTCGGCACGTAATAGGCAATACGCAGCACACCGTCCGGGCCCAGATCCGCTGCGCCGAAAATCTTGCGCGGTTCATGCGAATCGATTGCCATCGGAGGCGGTTCAATCTCATGCCATGATTGACCGCCGTCGGCCGTGCGCCATACGTGCGGCCCCCATCCAATTGCATAGCCTCGTTGCGGATCAAGGAAGAATAGGCCATTGATGTTGCGCTCTTCCGGCCATTTCAATTGGGTCCATGTTTTACCGCCGTCCCCGGAGCGCCACAATTTGGCAATATGCGGCGACATCCCGTTCTTCGGTTCTGGAAGCTTGTAGTCCATCCAGTCGGTGGCGACGTAGAGGGTGTTCCAGTCTTTCGAGTACCACCACGCAGCATCTTGTGCCTGCTGCTGGAAATTGCGCACGAGAGCACCGCCCAGACTTCCTCGCAGAACGCTGACCGATTTGCGGTTAAGGCGCTCATCCACGTTATCCATCCACGGCTCATCCGGCACTGCTTGCGCCACGTCATAGCCTTTGTCTAGTCCAACGATATGATGACGAAGCTCTGGGCCGGCGATCTTGAGTGTCATTACGTCGTTGCCGCGAATACGGAATGCGCCACCTCCGTAGGGCTTGTCGGTCTTTGTAAAGTCTGTCGTGATCGTCGTCCATTGCGGTGTCGTCATTTCCCGGTATCCATAGCTTGCGGCGGCGAGCAGGATCAGGCCGCCCCAAAAAAATTTCACCCTTGTGAACTTGCGCACGTTCATTTGGCCGCCAGGAAACCGAGTACTCGATTGACGAGATCTTCTGTTCCGGAAGAAACTGCATCTGCCGCATCGCGGCCCCGAGTCTTTATCGAGCTGGTGCCGGTCGCGATCGCTTGCTCGTATGTACCCTGACTGCCCCACTCCTGAAGATTGGGTTGCCTGATGATGTTGATGAGGTCTGCCGGCGGAAGATACGCAATTCCACCGTCCAGGTAGGCTAATGGATGCGTCTTGAACGCGAAGGTTTGGAACGTCTCGTCATTCAATTCGAGCTCACGCTTTCGGACGGTCATCGAGAAGGCTCCGTTACCAGGCTTCTGGCTAGCAATCTGGACGACGTCGCCACGCATATTTTGTCTGAGACCATCTTCCAAGTTTAGCTGCAGATACCGTCGCGCCAAGACAAGCCATGCCTTACCTTTTGCGCTCAAATTCGGAAAGAGTTCCGCTCCATAATGCGAACAGTAGTAATACCCATAACTGACATAATACGAAGGCGGCTTATGCCCGCACCCGATATGCCGCATCATGAAGTTCCCATGGCGCGACCAATCGGAATCGGTGCTCTCCGGCGCGATCAGTTGCTCGCGCCGATGCAGCAGCCGACGCGCGACCTCCTTATCTTTCCAAGGATCCCACGAGGTGGCGAAAGCCTTCACCGTTTCCCAGACACTCGAAACGCTCACCTTCTCAACCGTTTCCAGATACTCCCCGTGTAGCGGCTGATAGTAGTACGGACACTTTCCAATGATGGACGCCGCGGCCGGCGGCACCTCTTTGATGCAGCGGCCAACCTGCACCGCAGGGCGAACCTTGTGGTCTGTCGGGGTAAGGATTGCACTGCCCTCGCCCAAGACATGCTGTTCCTGCTCCGCCATTACTCGTCCTCCATGAACCGTATCTGTGCGTCCTGTGGCACGTGGCTGCGCACGAGCGACGTCTCGCCTTGCTCGTTCGTTATCCCCTCGGCAAGAAGTTGGTCACCCGAGACGATCTGATAACGCACGCGAGCCGCCGGGATGTCCGTACCATGCCAATGCGCAACGAACGCCTGATCGTACGCGCCTGCCGATCCAGGAAATGCTGGCATTGACCTGGAAAGATGCGTCGGCCCATCAAAGACACGGCGTGCGCCCTTCACGTCAACCGAGCCAGGTGCGTGAATTTCGATGTTGCCGTCCTTGATGCGAATGTAGGCGCCCCCGGACGTCAACAAGATCTCCCGCTTGCCCGCCATCTCGACGGCCTCAGTGGTCGAGATCACCTTCATGCCTTTATGCGCCATGAGTTCGATTCCTTCCGAGTGCGCCTGCACCTCGACCTTCCCCTTCGCCGCGAACAACTTCATCCCCGCGTTCTGCACGAATAGGCTCAGCCTTTCGCCGATCGAAGCAATCAGCGACTTGCCGCTCGCGATGTGCGTGCTTGCACCGCTGACCATATTGACGTGCTTGTCCGCCACAATCTGGGTCGACTGCTGAGTCGACAGTCCAATACCCGAAGGACTCGCCATCAGCATGATCGGTTCGGCAAAACCATTGGCATTGCCAGTGCCCCCGCCCGCGGTTCTGCCGGCCCCCATCGCATCACCCGCCACGCTCTTTTGCGTTGCATCGGCGAATGCCTTTAACGCGTCGTACCCATCCTTCAAACTTTCGGCCCGATGTGCCGTACTCGCATCCGAGAGCGCTTCGATCACGCTCTCGGCATTCACGAGTTGGCTGCTCGCTTGCCGAACGTCCATCGGTTGTTTGACCGACGTCGGATGGCTCGACACATACAGCCCTTGCCCGGCTCGAATCGCGCCGTATGCATTCGACTTCAAATCGAAGCCGCTGCCCAGATAGGCGCCGCGCGTGTTGCCGCTGTGATCGACCCAGTACCCCAGGTGCAGATGGGAATCGGCGCTCGTCGAATACAGGTGAATGCGGTTCTGGCCCGTCGCGTCATCCATCACCAACTGGTTGAAACCGCTGCCGCCGTACTCCTTCGATCGATACCCCGACAGCAATCCGTTCGTATGCCACACCGGCGGGGTCGGCCCGCCGTGCATGCGGCTTAGGATCACGGGCCGGTCGCAATCTCCGCCCATGAAGCCGACAATGACTTCATCCCCTTTGCGCAGCGGGAAATGACCGCCGCGCTTTGAACCTGCGTCGGGAAACGCCGCCCGGATCGGTACCGAGGTGCGCTCGTCGCCTTCGTTGCGGCGATTCCAGGGAAACCAAACCCGTGCGCGATTCAACGCATCGAGGTAAATCTCTTCGCCCTCTGGGCCGGCAATGATCCCCGTCTGCAATGCCATCACGGGTTTTTGATGTTCGAACGGGCTGCGAAAGGGTAGCCGACGCCGTTGCGCTTCGATCTCGACTTGAAAGTACCCTTCGCTGCCGTCGGGATGACGAACCTTGACGCCGCCCGCGTTCGCCTGCACAGCCGCCAATACTTCCGACTGCAGGCTTTCAGCAAAGTCCGCCACATCATCCATGCCGGGCAGATTGTTCCTAATCGTCCAGGTCGTCTCGATAATCGCGAACTCGCGATCTTGCGCGGGTTCTTTGTCGTGTATGGGATGGCCCTCCAAGGTGAACCAATAGCCCGGCCTCGCCGAACGCAGGCTGCCGGTGCCGTGAAACCGCGTCATCTGCGACTCCCACGCCTCGACACGCATCGCATTCTGATGCTCGCCTCGGTCCCGAACGCCCCACGTATACGCACCTGTGTAGTCATACACTTCCCCCTGCGCCGGAACATCGTCACGGGGGCTGATCGCGCTCCTGATCTCTTTGTGCAAATCGGGCCGCTTGTAGTCGAACGTACGCGTGGTCAGTTTCGCGCTTTGAATCTGCTGCTGCTCCTTCCATTGCGTGAAGCCGTCCACCTCTTCACGCAAGCCTGTCCGAATGAAGCGCACCGTCCTCTGTTCAAGTTGCGGCACGAAGTACAGATCGTCCATCAGCACGAGCGTGTGCGACTTGCCGTCCTCTGCCTGCTCGAAGCGCCCAAATACTCCCGCCTCTTCCAGGCTCCGATGCACGAAGTTCCAGTCGTCTTCCCATTGCACGCGATTCGAATACCGCGGCATCGCTTCGCGCAAATCGAAGCGATAAGCGCCTTGCGCCTGAGGATGTTCGTCGAACACGTCGGCCACGATCTGCTCGCCCGTCTGCTCTTGCCAATCGCGCATATCACGACGCAACGGTAGGAAGCATATCCACGAAGAAAACCGCAATTGATAAAACGTGAGAAATCCGTCGCTACCCAAACGCGAGAACGTTTTCACATAACCGTGATAGGGCAGATACGAGCGATCGCCTTGCCCAACCCACAACGTCACCGGCTGCGCAATCAGTGTCTTCAGTTCGATTCGATCGCCCTGCGAGGAAGCGACATCGACGATGAATTCATAATCACGCCCGAGTCGAGACTTGCCCTTGACGTGTAACGGCACGAGCCAGTCTTCGCCAAGCGGCGTGTCGAGCCTGATCAAGCGATGATGTTGCGCATTCCCGTAGAACAATGCATCGAAAAGCACGGTGAACGCCATGCCACGGCCCCTCGTTTATATTCGATTATTGAGCCGTGCATTCTAATCGAGCTTCCAGTCCCGTAACGCAGGACGCCAATCAAAATTCAGATTCTTCACCGTCCGGTATTTTTTTCGACCTGTTATTCAATAAGGTAATTCCGTCCATTTATGAAAAGATCGCGGCGCGCGCATAGCAGCGCGCCGCCCTTGCACTCAAAACCCCGCCGCCAGCCCATCTCGTCGCGTATCGCTCGCGGCCACATATCCCCGCTCGGGCTCGTCATGCGACAGCTTCCAAATATATTGGCCCGAGCCGAAATCCATATAGGGGTCGTCAATCGCTTTGATCTTGTGCCCACGCGCCTCGAGCGCACGGGCCACCCCGCGGTCGAAGGTCGATTCGATATCGAGCGTGAAATCGCGATTGACCTTCCAACGCGGTGCATCGCACGCGGCTTGAGGCTGCTGGCCGTAGTCGAGCATGCGCACGATCGATTGCAGATGCCCCTGCGGCTGCATATCGCCCCCCATCACGCCGAAGCTCATCACCGGCATCCGCCGTCCATCGACGCGCTCGGTCACAAAGGCCGGGATGATCGTGTGAAACGGCCGCTTGCCGCCTTCGACGACGTTCGGCGAGCGCGGGTCCATCGAAAAGCCGCAGCCGCGGTTTTGCAGCGCGATGCCCGTATCCGGCACGACGACGCCCGAACCAAAGCCCATGTAGTTCGATTGAATGAAACTCACCATCATGCCGCGCTCGTCCGCGGCGCTGAGATAGATCGTTCCGCCCGCTCGCGGCATGCCGAAGGCGAACTGCGTCGCTCGTTTCGGATCGATCAGCGCCGCGCGCGACGCGAGGTAGGCGTCGTCAAGCATCTGTTCCGGCGTGACTTCCATCGCACGCGGATCGGCCACATAGCGGTAGACGTCCGCGAACGCGAGCTTCATCGCCTCGATCTGCAGATGCTGCGAATCGATGCCGTCGCGCGGCAAATCGCGCAGATTGAATCGCTCAAGGATGCCCAGCGCGATCAACGCCGCGATGCCTTGGCTGTTCGGCGGAATTTCGTGGACGGTGTAGCCGCGGTAGTCTTTGCCAATCGGCTCGACCCACATCGGCCGGTAATCGCCCAGATCGGCTTCGGTCATTGCCCCGCCGCCTTCCCGCGCGAACGCGGCGATGCGCGCGGCCGGCTCGCCTTCGTAAAATGCGCGCGGCCCTTGCGCGGCGAGCAGCCGCAGCGTCGTTGCATGACCGGGCAGGCGCACCAGTTCGCTCACGAGCGGCGCGCGGCCGTGCGGCATGAACGCCGCGGCGAAGCCCGGTTGATCCTTCAGTTCGGGCACGGCCGCGGCCCACTTCGCCGCGACGATGTTCGCCACCGCGTAGCCGCGCTCGGCAATGTCGATTGCGCTCGCCATCAAATCGCCGAACGGCAACGAGCCGAATCTGGCATGCAGCGCTTCCCAGCCCGCCACGACGCCCGGTACCGTGGCAGTATCCCAGCCACGCCTGGGTTGGATGGCGAGGCCGCCCGCCTCACCGTGGCGCCGCTTGAAATAGTCGACGCTCCATGCCGCCGGCGCCACGCCCGACGCATTCAGGCCGTGCAGCGTCGCGCCGTCCCAGACCAGGGCGAAAGCGTCGCCGCCCAGGCCGCACGAAACCGGCTCGACCACCGTCAGGACCGCTGCGGCTGCAATCGCGGCGTCGACGGCGTTGCCGCCCTGCCACAGCGCCCGCAGGCCCGCCTGGGCCGCCAGGGGATGGGAGGTCGATACGACGTTGCGCGCGAACACGGGCAGGCGCGGCGTGGGGTATGGGTTGTGCCAATTGAACCGATTCATATGTCGCATTTCCGTTCTGAAAAGGATTCTTTCGCAAAAAGGCCGTTACACGAAGGTCTTACAATAGCGCTACTTTGACCGCCCCGTTGCCGCAAGCCATGAGCCGAGACCCCCGCCTGAGCCTGAACGCCCGTCAACAGGAATTGCTCGATTGGGTGCAGCGCGACGGCTTCGTGACGGTCGACGACCTGGCGTCCCACTTCGCCGTCACGCCGCAAACGATCCGCCGCGACGTCAACTGGCTCGCGGACATGAACCTGCTGCGCCGCTATCACGGCGGCGCGAGCCTGCCGACGAGTTCGGAGAACGTCTCCTACTCGGCGCGCCAACGCATGTTCCACGACGAAAAGCGGCGCATCGCGACGCTTGTCGCCACCCACATTCCGGACCAGGCTTCACTCTTCATCAATCTGGGCACGACCACCGAGGAAGTCGCGCGAGCGCTCAATCGCCACCGCGGGCTGCGCGTCATCACGAACAACCTGAACGTCGCCAATATGATGAGCGGCTATCCCGAATGCGAGCTGCTGGTGACCGGCGGCATCGTACGGCCGTGGGACAAGGGCATCGTCGGCGAATTGGCCATCGATTTCATCCGGCAGTTCAAGGTCGACTTCGCGATCATTGGCACCTCGAGCATCGAACTCGACGGAACCCTGCGGGATTTCGACACGCGGGAAGTCCGTGTGTCGGAGGCGATCATCGAACATGCGCGGACGGTTTTTTTGGCCGCCGACCATTCCAAATTCGGCCGCCCCGCCCTCGTGCGCCAAGGGCATCTGAACCAGATCGACGCACTGTTCACCGATCAGGCCGCGCCGGTGGAGATGCAAGAGACGCTCGCGGCGGCGGGTACGCAGGTGTATGTTGCAGCCGCCGAATGACGACGCCGACACCCCTGCGGCCGCCTTATTCCATGCTGCATCGCACGCGAAAGTTCAAGTAAATTCGCGAAGTTGCGCTGACGAGCGAACCGCTTCTACTGCGCCCCGTTGTCAAAGGGAAAATTTTCAGGGGACGATTTGGATATGAACGATCGCTTGACTACACTCCAGTTCCCCGACGCACGCACGTAGTGCGTGTGCCGAGGCGATCGCTTTCCTACTCCCGATAGGTCGAGCGCACGGCAGCCGAAACAACGCAGCCGAGGCAATCCAATTGCCCATGGAGAGAACAATGCTGAGTCCGCATGAATTCGCCACGTTGCTACTCGTCAAGGACGCTCCCAATCAAGTCGAAATGGACCGCGAAGAACTCGACGCCCTGCTCGAACAACAACTCGTGCGGCTCGAAAGCCTCGGGTCGGGGCATCAGCAATGGCGCCTGACCGAGTCCGGCGACTCGGCAATCCGCGCCATCAAACGCTTCTCTTAGCTACCTCTCACTTCTTCGCGCCGCCTTCGGGCGGCGCGGCGCAGTGTGTGCGCGCTCAGCCTCCGCGCAAGGTCGGATCGACCTGCGCGCGCCAGTCGATCGCCTGCACTCGCTGAGCGTTGAAGTAGTCGGCCCATGCGCGCTGCGCATCCGGGCCGCCCGTCATGCGCATGCGGTAATGCGTGGCGATCCCGTTTTCGAACGCGCAATAGTCGGCCTGTGCCAGCTTGCCGTGGCGGTATGCCACGTAGGCGTCGAACAGTGCCGAATAGACCGACTGCGCGTCCGCACCATAGTCGGTCTCGGCGCCGCACATCGTTTGTAGCGCCGCGAAGCGCGACGAGCCCGAAGCCCCGCCAAGCCCCGGCCATTGCGCACAGCCTGCCGCCAAGGCCATCCCCCCCAACGCCACCGCATACGCGGCGCCCATCGCCCATCCACGCATCGAACCACGCATCGCGCACCTCATCGTCGTTTTTCCAGATGGTAGCCGCATATCGGAGCGGCATCGCCGCCGGCCGCTCAATAGTTCGAATACGAACCCGACAACCGCCCTTTACTTTTTCGAATATGTTCGTTAAATTTCGCAAACGAACATTGATAGGTTCGTTTTATTCCGACGATAGCCGCAGGGCATCGGCGGGCATAGGAGACAGGGCAAGTGACGCAAGGCAGCCGGTACGATCTGCTCGTCGTGGGTGGCGGGATCAATGGCGCGGGTATCGCACGCGACGCCGCGGGACGCGGTCTGTCCGTGTTGCTCGTCGAGCAGGACGATCTCGCCTCGCATACGTCGTCCTCGAGCACGAAGCTGATTCACGGGGGGCTGCGCTACCTCGAGTACAAGGAGTTCGGCCTCGTGCGCAAGGCGCTTCAGGAACGCGAGACGCTACTGCGCGCCGCGCCGCACATCATGTGGCCGCTGCGCTTCGTGATGCCCCATATGCCGAACCTGCGGCCCGCCTGGCTCATTCGCGCGGGCTTGTTCCTTTACGATCATCTGGCCCGGCGCGAGTTGCTGCCGGGCTCACGCGGGATCGACATGCGGCGGCACGCCGCCGGGGAACCGCTCGTCGATTCGATCACCCGCGGCTTTGTCTATTCGGACGGCTGGGTCGACGACGCGCGCCTCGTCGTGCTCAACGCGCTCGATGCGTTCGAGCGCGGCGCCACCGTGCTCACGCGCACGAAACTCGTCGGCGCGGTCCGCGCCAGCGGCGAATGGCATGCCCGGTTGGAGCGCCCCGATGGCTCACGGCTCGAAGTCAGAGCCGGCGCGATCGCCAACGCGGCCGGACCCTGGGTCGGGGATCTGCTGCATGACGCGCTCGGGCGCGGCGCGCATCACAGCGTGCGCCTCGTCAAGGGCAGCCACATCGTGACGCGCCGGCTGTTCGACCACGATCACGCCTACATCTTCCAAAACCCCGACAAGCGAATCATTTTTGCCATCCCGTACGAGCGCGAGTTCACGCTGATCGGCACGACCGACGTCGAATATCACGGCGATCCGGCCGATGTCGCCATTACCGAGGACGAAACGCGCTATCTATGCGAGTCGATCAATCGCTACTTCAAGCGCAAGATCACGCCGGCCGACGTCTGCTGGGCCTATTCGGGCGTGCGCCCGCTGCTTGAAGAAGAACGCGCCGACAACCCGTCCGCCGTGACGCGCGACTATCGGCTCGAACTGGACGCGAACAGCGGCGAGGCCCCGCTGCTGTCGGTCTTCGGCGGCAAGATCACGACGTTTCGCAAGCTTGCCGAAGAAGCCTTGGATCGTTTGTCCACGGTCATGCCGATCGCCAAAGGCGCATGGACGGCGGGCGCGCCGCTACCCGGCGGCGATATGGCCCACGCGAAGTTCGAACCATTCGCCGCGAAGTTCGCAAACGAACATTCGTGGCTGCCGGCCGATCTGGCCCGGCGCTATGCGCGCGCTTACGGCACGCGCGCACGCGCGCTGATCGGTTCGGCCAAAGCTTTGTCCGACCTGGGCCGCGAGTTTGCGCCCGGCCTGTTCGAACAGGAACTGCGCTATTTGCGCGACGTCGAGTGGGCGCGTTGCGCGCAAGACGTCCTTTGGCGGCGGTCGAAGATCGGTCTGCATCTGGCGCCCGCCATTTTGCAACCGGTCGCAAATGAGCTCGACGCCTGGTTCGCCCGTCATCCGGCGGCCGACACCCGGCAGCGCGCGCCTTCCGCGCTCGCCAGCTGACGCGCAGCGAACCACGACACAAACAGAACAAGGCAGCACAACGCAGCACCCGTATGACCCGCGGCCCCCCGCCGGACCCGCGCGTTCGACGCGCGGCATATCACGACAACACATGGAGAAGAGACAATGCAGGATCAATACATCCTCGCGCTGGACCAAGGCACCACGAGTTCGAGGGCGATGCTGTTCGACCGCAAGGGCAACATCGTGTCGGTCGCCCAAAAGGAGTTCCGCCAGATCTACCCGCAGCCGGGCTGGGTCGAACACGATCCGCAGGAGATCTGGTCGACGCAGGCCGGCGTCGCAGCCGAGGCCGTGACGCGCGCGGGCGTGAACGGCACCTCGATCGCCGCCATCGGCATCACGAACCAGCGCGAGACGACCATCGTCTGGGATCGCGAGACGGGGCAACCCATCTACAACGCGATCGTCTGGCAGGACCGCCGCACGGCCGACCTATGCGACCAACTCAAAGCACAGGGCCTCGAACAGC
This sequence comes from Trinickia soli, assembly GCF_002879855.1. GTDB lineage: Bacteria > Pseudomonadota > Gammaproteobacteria > Burkholderiales > Burkholderiaceae > Trinickia > Trinickia soli. Next base: position 192,849 of record NZ_PNYB01000004.1, read on the forward strand.
AAGTGCGTGCGAAAACGGGACTGCCGATCGACGCGTATTTCTCTGCCACGAAAATCCGCTGGATTCTCGATAACGTCGATGGGGCGCGCGAGAAGGCGAGGCAAGGCAAGCTCGCGTTCGGCACCGTCGACAGCTGGCTCGTCTGGAATTTCACCAAGCAGCAGTTGCACATCACCGACGTGACGAACGCGTCGCGCACGATGCTGTTCAACATCCATACGATGCAGTGGGACAGCGACCTGCTCGAAGCGCTCGACATCCCGCGCAGCATGCTGCCCGAAGTGCGCGCGTCGTCGGAGGTCTACGGCAATACGGTCACGACCGTCTTCGCCTCGAAGATTCCGATCGGCGGCATCGCCGGCGATCAACATGCCGCGCTGTTCGGACAGATGTGTACGAAGTCCGGCATGGTCAAGAACACCTACGGCACGGGCTGCTTCCTCGTGATGAACACGGGCGAAAAGCCGATCGAATCGAAGAACAATCTGGTCACGACCATCGCGTGGAAGATCGGCGACGAAGTCAATTACGCGCTCGAAGGCAGCATTTTCATTGCGGGGGCGGTGGTGCAATGGCTGCGTGACGGCTTGGGCATCATCAAGAGCGCGTCGGAAATCGAAGCACTGGCCGGCAGCGTCGCACATTGCGACGGCGTCTATCTCGTGCCGGCGTTCGCCGGCCTCGGCGCACCGCATTGGAATCCACGCGCCCGCGGCACGCTGTTCGGCGTGACGCGCGGCACGACGAGCGCACACATCGCCCGGGCGGCGCTCGATTCGATCGCCTATCAATCGCTCGACGTGCTCAAAGCCATGGAAGCCGACTCGGGCATCAAGATCGGCGAGTTGCGCGTCGACGGCGGCGCTTGCGCCAACAATCTGCTGATGCAGTTTCAGGCTGATCTGCTCGGCGTCGCGGCCGTGCGCCCGCGCATCAGCGAGACGACGGCGCTCGGCGCGGCTTATCTGGCCGGGCTCGCCGTGGGCTACTGGAGCAACGTCGGCGAACTCGAAAGTCAGTGGCAGCTCGATAGGCGGTTTTCGCCGGCGATGCAGCAGGCCGACGCGCGCAAATGCATTGCGGGCTGGCAGCGCGCCGTCACGGCCGCCAAAGCATGGGCCGACGCGGACGCCGTTTGATCGGCCGCGCCATCGAACCCGGCAAACATGAAGCGCATGCGGGCCGAGCCGCTCAGCATGCGCCACACGAACTGACTCAACTCAGCACTCAATTTACATAGCCATTCCGGAGACAACACTATGTCGCCCCTGATTGCGGAATTCCTAGGCACGGCGCTGCTCGTGCTGCTCGGCAACGGCGCCGTCGCCAACGTGCTCCTCGCGCGCACCAAAGGCAAAGGCGCGGATCTTATCGTCATCGTCTGGGGTTGGGCCATGGCCGTGTTCGTGGCCGTCTACGTGACGGCTTCGTTCAGCGGCGCGCATTTGAATCCTGTCGTGACGGTCAGCCTCGCGCTGGCCGGCAAATTCGCCTGGAGCAAGGTGGCCGGCTACGTGACCGCCCAGATGCTCGGGGGCATGGCGGGCGCGTTCCTCGTCTGGCTCGCCTATCGCCAGCATTTTTCGACGACCGAAGACGCCGACGTCAAGCTCGCCTGCTTCTGCACGGCGCCGGCCATTCGCAGCGTGCCGCACAACGTGCTGACGGAGATGATCTGCACCTTCGTGCTGATTCTGGGCGTGCTGTACCTCGCTTCGCCGCAGGTGGGCCTCGGCGCACTCGATGCATTGCCCGTCGGCCTGCTCGTGCTCGGCATCGGCATCTCGCTGGGCGGCCCGACCGGTTATGCGATGAGCCCCGCGCGCGACCTCGCGCCGCGCCTGATGCACGCCTTGCTGCCGATCCCCGGCAAGCGCAGCAGCGATTGGCGCTATGCGTGGGTGCCTGTTTTCGGTCCGCTGGCCGGCGGCGCCATGGCGTCGTGGGTGTACGTCCACGCGCACTGAACGCGCGGCCTGCGCGGCGCGATGCCGCGTAGCGCCGGCCGGGCGTCGCCCCATACCGCATAGCGGCCGCGGCGCCCACCGGTTGCGATTCGAACAGAAGCAAGAAGCAGAGCGCACCGGCGCCAATATCCGTATCATGGGCGACTCATTACACAACAAAGTGCGCCACGGGGTTAGGCCGGCCACCGAGCGTGCGCCATCTTCTTCATGTTCGACCATCTCATCTGCGACTGCGACGGCGTGCTCGTCGACAGCGAAATCATCGCCGACCGCACGCTGCTGCGCGCGCTGTCCGCCGCATTTCCCACCGTCGATTTCAACTCCGTGGCCCACCTCGCTTTCGGTCAACGCACCTCGACGTTTCTTGCCGACCTCGAAACCCGCTTCGGGATCACGATTCCCGCGGGCTTTCTGGCGGGTGTCGAACGCGAGGTCGACGCCGAACTGAAGCGCTCCCTGGCACCTGTCGCCGGCGTGCGCGATGCCCTCGAAGCCGTGCCGCTGCCGGCCGCCGTCGTCTCGAACAGCCGGCTCACGCGGATCGCCGCGTCGCTCGCGCGCGTGGGGCTGGCCGACATCTTCGGCCCGCGCGTCTTCAGCGCGGAACAAGTCGCGCGGCCCAAGCCCCACCCCGATGTCTATCTGCACGCCGCGCGCGAGCTCGGCGTTGCCCCGGAGCGCTGCCTCGTTATCGAAGACAGCGTCACCGGGCTCGCCGCCGCCCGGGCCGCCGGCATGATGACGATCGCGTTCGTCGGGGCGAGCCATGTGCCCCAAGGCTACGCCCAGGTGCTGCGCAATCTGGGCGTGACCCGCATCGTCGAACACATGGAGCAATTGCCCGCGCTGATCGCCGCCGGACTGCGAGGCGAATTCGGGCAATTGCAGTCCTGACGACAGACGGCGAAGCAGGCTTCGCGCCGTCGCGTCAGAGGACATCGGGCGGCGGTCCACCGCCAAGGGTCGACCGCCAACCGTCACCCGTCATCCGCCGCGGTTACGCTTCCTCCGAGACACAGCACTCGCGCTCATGCGCCGCAACGGCTGGGCCGGAGGCTGCGGCCGCAGCGACAGCCGCAGCCAACGTGCGACGAAATTCGACGAGTTCCTCGATCGTCAGGATCGGAAATCCGTGCTTCTCGGCGAAACGTTCGATGTCGGCGCCGCGCGTCATCGTGCCGTCTTCGTTCATGAGTTCGCACAGCACGCCGGCCGGCGCCAGCCCCGCGAGAACGGCGAGGTCGACCGAGCCTTCGGTATGTCCGCGGCGAGCAAGCACGCCGCCGGCCTGCGCGCGCAGCGGGAACACATGTCCGGGGCGCACGATATCGTCGGGTTGCGCATGCTCGGCGATCGCCGCACGGATCGTCGTCACGCGATCGACGGCCGAGACCCCCGTGCCGACGCCATGACGCGCCTCGATCGACACCGTGAACGCCGTCCCGTAGCGGCTTTCGTTGTGCGGGACCATCGGCGGCAACGCGAGTGCGCGGATCTTTTCATCGGGCAGGCATAGACACACGATGCCGCTGCATTCGCGGATCAACAGCGCCATCGTCTCGACGGTCAAGCGATCGGCCGCGACGACGAGATCGGCTTCGTTCTCGCGGTCGTGGTCGTCCAGCAAGACGACGGCGCGGCCTGCACGCAGCGCGTCGAGCGCTCGGGCAATGCGCGGCGGAACCGGCTTGGTATTGAGAAACGGGAGTTCGGCGATCGCCGTGGAGACGGATACAGAAACAGGTAAAGACATGTGAAACGCTCCCCGCAAGAGAAAAAAGGCGAAAAACGTTTCAGGGCATCGCAAACAGGCACGAACGTCACCGCGCCCGGCGCGGCAAAGATGACCGCGTCAGGAACGGGCAAGCCGGGGCGGGCGAACGAACGCCTTCCCTTCTCATAGACAGAGTGTGACTGTCTGCGCATCTTCTTCCATCCGGACTTTGACCGTCGGCTCTGGCATCGCACCAGATCTGCTGACCCTGCGCGTGCCGGCCCGTGAAAGACGGGCCGTTCGAGCAGGCGCTCGCGGGCTTGCCGGCGCCGCATACGATGCTGGCCGACTTACCGCCGGTGGGGAATTTCGCCCCGCCCTGAAGACGCACTGATAAACACAGCCGGCACCAGGCCGGCGCGAAAGAGCATACATGAGCGATCCTCGCCCTGCAGCGAAGGCCCTCGCCTCAGCGCGGGCAATCGGTCCGCCGTCGGTTCAAGAGACGCATTGCGTCGCCGCCCGAGGCGCGCGGGTCCGGCGCGCGTCGAGGTAGCCGGCCAGGATCGTCACGAATAGCGCGGCGATGGTCACGGCCACGGCCACCCACGGCAGGGCATCGAGCCGCGCGCCTTGCGTCAGGGCAAACCCGCCGAGCCACGCGCCGGCCGCATTGCCCACGTTGAAGGCGCCGATGTTCAGCGTCGAGGCGAGATGCGGCGCATGACTTGCCTTCTCGACGACCCGCATCTGCAGCGGCGGCACGGTCGCAAACGCTGCGATGCCCCACACGAACACGGTGACGGCGGCCGGCACGGCCGCGTGGCTCGTCTTCGCGAACGCCGCCATGACGATTGCGAGCGCGACGAGGATGCCCGCAAGCGACGGCATCAGCGCGCGATCGGCCAACTTGCCGCCCACCACATTGCCGACGGTCAACCCCGCACCGAACAGCACGAGGATCAGCGTGACGGCGCGCGGCGAAAAGCCGCTGACCTGTTCGAGAATGGGCGCGATGTACGTGAACACGACGAATACGCCGCCGAAGCCGAGCACGGTCATTGCCAGCGCCAGCCACACTTGCGGCTCTTTGAGCACGCGCACCTCGCGGGCAAGTCCGACCGGAGCGGCATCGTGTCGCTTCGGCACGAGGGCCGTGATACCGGCGAGCGAGAGCACGCCGAGCACCGCCACGATCCAAAACGACAGGCGCCAGCCCCACGACTGACCGACGAACGTGCCGAAGGGCACGCCAAGCACGTTCGCGAGCGTGAGCCCCGTGAACATCAGCGCGATCGCGCTGGCCTGCTTTTCACGAGCGACGAGGGAAGCGGCGACTACGGCGCCGATGCCGAAAAACGAGCCGTGCGCAAAGGACGTGACGACGCGCGCGATCATCAGCATCCGATAATCGGCCGCCACGGCGCACAGGACATTGCCGACGATGAACACGATCATCAACGCCTGCAGCGCCGCCTTGCGCGGCATCTTGCTGGTCAGAACGGCGAGCACGGGCGCGCCGACCGCCACACCGAGCGCATAGCCCGAAACGAGCAGACCGGCCGACGGAATGGAGACGGACAAGTCGCGTGCGACATCGGGCAAGAGGCCCATGATGACGAACTCGGTCGTACCGATGGCGAAAGCGCTCAGCGCAAGCGCGAGCAGGGGTATAGGCATGTCGAATCTCCGGCAACGAAAGCGGGTCTGGCGGGAGTTCGCATTGTCGAGCCGATCAAATCGATTGATAATTGCCGCATTGATTGAATTATTTTCAAACAAAATCGAATAATCCATGGATCGACTGGGCGACATCCGCTTGTTCGTCGAAGCAGCGCGCTTGGGCGGCATCTCGGCGGCGGGTAGAAAACTCGGCGTCACGCCGGCAGCGGCCAGCGCGCGCCTGGCCAAGCTCGAAGCATCGCTTTCCACGCGGCTGTTCGAGCGGACGACGCGCCAGTTGCGGCTCACCGAAGAGGGGCGGGTCTACCTGCGGCACTGCATGCGCGCCCTGCAAGCGCTCGATGACGGCGACGCCGCGCTGCAGGCGGGCCGCTCCGTCGTCAGCGGCAAGATCCGCATTTCAACGACGTCCGATTTCGGCCGAAATCTGCTGATGGGGTGGCTCGACGAATTCAACGCGCTCCACCCCGACGTCACGTTTGCGCTGACGCTGGCCGATTCGGTCTCGAATCTGCTGCACGACGACCTCGATCTGGCGATCCGCTTCGGCGCACCGCGCGAGGATACGTCGCTGATTGCGCGGCGGCTCGCGACCAACCGGCGCGTGCTCGTCGCCTCGCCGGCCTATCTGGAGCGGCACGGCGAACCGTCCTCGCCGGCCGATCTGGCGCGGTTTCAGTGCATTATCTTGTCGATCGCGTCGGGCCCCCTCAACGAATGGCGTTTCGTGCGCGGCGACGAAACGATCGATTACGCGGCGCCGCTCGACGCCTCGCGCGAGACCAACGACGGCGCCGTCACGCGCATCTGGGCCGTGGACGGCTATGGGATTGCGCTGAAATCGCTCTGGGACATCGACGCCGATCTGCGGGCCGGCCGCCTGCGCATCGTCCTGCGCGACTGGCGCTACGCATGGGATTCGCCGCTGCATGCCCTGTTCCATCGGAACCGATACCGGCCGCCGCGCGTGCGTGCGCTGCTCGATTTCCTGATCGAGCGCTTCGCCCAGGTCGAGCGGGACTGGGCGGAGTTGCCGGGGCTCATGCGCTGACCGGCTATAATGACGGGTTATGCGGCGGCGCCTGCGCCCCGCTTAACGGCCAAACGGCGACGCCCTTTGCCGGCTCTCTCGAATTACCTACGCCCCCAGGTCAACCACTGCGAACGGCGAGCCTCATGACCAAGAAAGTTTATGTAAAGACGTTCGGCTGCCAGATGAACGAGTACGACTCCGACAAGATGGTCGACGTACTCGGCGCGGCCGAAGGACTCGTCAAGACGGATTCCCCGGAAGACGCTGACGTCATCCTCTTCAACACCTGCTCCGTGCGCGAGAAGGCGCAAGAAAAGGTGTTCTCCGATCTGGGGCGCGTGCGCGAGCTCAAGGAAGCGAAACCCGGCCTGCTGATCGGTGTCGGCGGTTGCGTCGCGAGCCAGGAAGGCGCGGCGATCGTCGCGCGTGCGCCCTACGTCGATCTCGTGTTCGGTCCGCAAACGCTGCATCGGCTGCCGCAAATGATCGACGCTCGCCGCGAAAGCGGTCGTGCGCAAGTCGATATCTCGTTCCCCGAAATCGAAAAATTCGACCATCTGCCGCCCGCGCGCGTCGACGGTCCGAGCGCGTTCGTTTCGATCATGGAAGGGTGCAGCAAGTATTGCAGCTACTGCGTCGTGCCCTACACGCGCGGCGACGAAGTCTCGCGCCCGCTCGACGACGTCCTCACCGAAATCGCGGGCCTCGCCGACCAAGGCGTACGCGAAGTCACGCTGCTCGGCCAAAACGTGAACGCCTATCGCGGCGCGCTGACTTCCGGTTCGAGCGAGATCGCCGATTTCGCAACGTTGATCGAATACGTCGCCGATATTCCCGGCATCGAGCGCATCCGCTATACGACTTCGCATCCGAAAGAATTCACGCAGCGCCTCATCGATGTCTACGCGAAGGTCGACAAGCTCGTCTCGCACCTGCATCTGCCGGTGCAGCACGGCTCGGACCGCATCCTCATGGCCATGAAGCGCGGCTATACGGTGCTCGAATACAAATCGGTCATTCGCCGCCTGCGTGCGATCCGGCCTGACCTGTCGCTCTCCACGGACATCATCGTCGGCTTCCCCGGCGAAACGCAGGAAGACTTCGACAAGACGATGGCGCTCGTGCACGAGATGAGCTACGACACGAGCTTCTCGTTCATCTACAGTCCGCGCCCCGGCACGCCCGCCGCGAACCTGCACGACGACACGCCGCGCGAAGTCAAGCTCGCCCGCCTGCAACATCTGCAGGCGACGATCGAAGCCAACGTCGTGCGAATCAGCGAAGCGATGGTCGGCAGCGTCGAGCGCATCCTCGTCGAGCGCCCCGCCCGCAAAGACCCGAACGAGCTGGCCGGCCGCACGGCCAACAACCGCGTCGTGAACTTCCCGGCGCCGGCGGCTTCGCATGCCCGGCTGATCGGTCAGATGATCGACGTTCGCATCACGCGCGCCTATCCGCATTCGCTGCGCGGCGAGCTCGTGCTCGTCGACCAGGCCGATTCCATCGCTTAAGGAACGCTCCCTCGCCTTGAAGAACGCCCCGTCCCTGGAATTCACCGCGCCGCGCGAAGACAACGCGCGCCTTGCCAACCTCTGCGGGCCGCTCGACGAAAATCTGCGGCAGATCGAGCAGGCGCTCGATGTGACGCTGCAGCGGCGCGGCCATCGCATCTCGATCCGCGGACGCGGCGCGAAAGTCGCGCTCGGCGCCCTCGAAACCTTCTACAACCGCGCGCGCGAGCCGCTGTCCGTCGACGACATTCAGCTCGCGCTCGTCGAAACGCGCCACCCGGGCAACCGCGGGGCGAAAGCCGGAGCCGACGACGGCGACGCCGGCCGCTATGATCCCGATCACCCGTTTGACGAGCCGGTAGGCGAAGACGACGTCAGCGTCGAAGAACTCGGTCCCAAGCTCTACACGCGCCGCGCCGACCTGCGCGGGCGCACGCCGGCACAGCGCGAATACCTGAAGCAAATCGTCGCGCACGACGTGACGTTCGGGGTCGGGCCGGCCGGTACGGGCAAGACCTACCTCGCCGTCGCTTGCGCCGTCGATGCGCTCGAGCGCGATCAGGTCAAACGCATCGTGCTCACGCGCCCGGCCGTCGAAGCGGGCGAGCGGCTCGGGTTCCTGCCCGGCGATCTCGCGCAGAAGGTCGATCCGTATCTGCGCCCGCTCTACGACGCGCTCTACGATCTGCTCGGCTTCGACAAGACGGCGAAGATGTTCGAGCGGCAGATGATCGAAATCGCGCCGCTCGCCTATATGCGCGGGCGCACGCTCAATCACGCGTTCATCATCCTCGACGAAGCGCAGAACACGACGCCCGAGCAGATGAAGATGTTCCTGACACGGATCGGCTTCGGCTCGAAGGCCGTGGTCACCGGCGATACGACGCAGGTCGATTTGCCGCGCGGTGCAAAGAGCGGCCTCATCGAAGCGCAACAAGTGCTCGCGAACGTGCGCGGTATTGCGCTGACGCGCTTCACGAGTGCCGATGTCGTGCGCCACCCGCTCGTTGCCCGCATCGTCGAAGCCTACGACCAGCACACGAAGAAGGACGACACCGCGCACATCGACGGACGATAACGTCAACGGCGGGTTGACCGGGGGTCGACAGCGCCGAAACGGATACGAAGCGATCGAATGAACATGCAAACACGCACGCCGCACTTGAAGCTGACGCTGCAGTTTCCCGCGGCGAAAGCCTTCCCCGCGCATAAGGCGCTGCTGTCGAGAGCGCGCGTGGCCGACTGGATCAAAGCGGCGCTGTTCGCCGACGGCGAATTGACCGTGCGGTTCGTCGACGCAGAGGAAGGCCGCACGCTCAATCGCACCTACCGCGGCAAGGACTATTCGACGAACGTCCTCACGTTTGCCTACGCGGAAAGCGAGGACGATCCTGTCGCGGGCGATCTCGTGCTGTGCTGCCCCGTCATCGAGCACGAGGCAGCCGAGCAAAGCAAGCCGCTCGAGGCGCATTACGCGCACATGATCGTGCACGGCACGCTTCATGCGCAGGGCTACGACCACGAAACCGACGACGAGGCGCACGAGATGGAAGCGCTCGAAACGGACATCCTGGGCCGGCTCGGCTATGCCGATCCGTACGGAGATCGTCCCCACTGACCGCTTGCGCGCGATGTCCGAAACGATCCCATCCGCTCCCCCGCTCTCGCCCGCCTGCTGCGGGTACCCGCCCGCGCTCGGCGAGGCGCGGCTGCTCAGCGATGCCGAGCTCGCCCAATCGCTCGCCGACACGATGAAAGGCTGGGACGGCCGCAGCGATCTCTGGCTGTTCGGCTATGGATCGCTGATCTGGAACCCCGGCATGCCCGCGGCCGAAACGGTGCGGGCACGCGTGCGCGGCTACCATCGCGGCCTCTACCTGTGGTCGCGCGTGAATCGCGGCACGCCGGAACAGCCGGGCCTCGTGCTGGCGCTCGACCGCGGCGGCTCATGCACAGGCATGGCGTTCCGCCTGGCGGGCGATGGCGCGGCGCCGCACCTGGAAGCGCTGTGGCGGCGCGAGATGCCGATGGGCTCCTATCGCCCGGCCTGGTTGCCCTGCTGGCTCGCCGACGGGCGCCGCGTGCCGGCGCTCGCCTTCGTCATGCGACGCGACGTGCCGACCTACACGGGCAAATTGCCCGATGAAATCATCACGGCGGTGCTGAACTGCGCCCAGGGCCGCTACGGGACCACGCTCGACTACGTCGCCCGCACCGTTGCGGCGCTGCGCGAGTGCGGCATGCCCGATCGCGCGCTCGAAGCATTGCTCAAGCGCTGCTTGTGACGCCGGCGCTTTGGCGTCGCCCGCGAGGCGGCGCGTCAGCAGCGTGATGGCCGCGAGCGAAGCACGGCCGTCATGACGGCGATGCGGCCCGCGAACGGCTCGACCGAGCGCCGCCGTGCTCGGACCCGTGATGGTGGCCCGTATGTTCGAGCGCTGCTTCGTGCGGCCCGCGCACTTCAAACTCTTCCGACATAATTCTTTCGCGCAAACAAGGTAGAAAAACGATGGCGAATCCGGGTTGCCAGCGGGCACTTTGCCAGGAGCGCCGTCCGCAGTGATGGCCCCGCTTTTGCGTGGTGTATCCTTTACTCTCCGATTACCACGCGTCCAGCCGCGCCGGACGCATCGCCATGAACGACGCCTATCCCAGTCGACGCCATACCGACAAGCCAACCGAGAAACGCTCGCTGCTCGAGCGATTGACGGACTTTATCTCGCCCGAGCCCGATTCGCGGGCCGAACTGCTCGAAATCCTGCAGGACGCGCACGAGCGCAACCTGATCGACGCCGATTCGCTTTCGATGATCGAAGGCGTGTTTCAGGTGTCCGAACTGTGCGCGCGCGACATTATGGTGCCGCGCGCACAGATGGATGCCATCGATATCGAGCGCAGTCCTGAAGAATTCATCCCTTTCGTTCTCGAAAAGGCGCACTCGCGCTATCCCGTCTACGAGGGCAACCGCGACAACATCATCGGCGTGCTGCTCGCCAAGGATCTGCTGCGCTACTACGCCGAGGAATCGTTCGACGTGCGCGGCATGTTGCGCCCGGCCGTGTTCATTCCCGAGGCGAAGCGCCTGAACGTGTTGCTGCACGACTTCCGCATGAATCGCAATCACATCGCGCTCGTCGTCGACGAATACGGCGGCGTGGCGGGGTTGATCACGATCGAAGACGTGCTCGAGCAAATCGTCGGCGACATCGAGGACGAATACGACTTCGACGAGGAAAGCGGCAACATCATCGCCGCGGCAGACGGGCGTTATCGTGTGCGCGCGCTGACCGAAATCGAGCAGTTCAACGAGGTGTTCGGCACTGATTTTTCCGATGAGGAGGTCGATACGATCGGCGGCCTCGTGACGCATCATTTCGGCCGCGTGCCGCATCGCGGCGAGCGCGTGCGCATCGACGATCTGCTGTTCGAGATTCTGCGCGGCGACGCGCGCCAAGTGCATATGCTGCTCGTGCGGCGCGACCCGCTCGCGGGTCAGCGCGAGCGCGAGGCGCAGCACATACAAACCTGATTCGAAGCCGGGCGCGGCCGCACGCAAGCGCAGGCGCGAGCTGTGGCGTCAGGCGCCTGGTCCCGCGGCGCCGGCGGGCGCCGCTCGAGAACCCGCGTCGTGCAAACGCGCGCCGGCCCTCATCGAATCAAACGCCCACCGTTTTGCTACGGCATTTATCCATGGTCGAATCGATCGCCTCCCGTCTGCGCGGCAACGCCGCGGCAACCCGTGCCGTGAGCGCCCCGCTTTCCCGTTGGCACTATGTCGCCGCACTGGCGCTCGGCGCGCTGAACACGCTCTCGTTCGCGCCAACGCCGCATGGCGGCTGGTTGGAACTCGCCATTTTCGCTGCGCTTTTCGCGTGGCTCACGCGCACGACTGGCTGGAAAAGCGCGGCGCTCACCGGCGGGGCGTTCGGCTTCGGCAATCTCGTGACGGGGGTCTGGTGGCTCTACGTCAGCATGCATCACTACGGCGAAATGGCGGCGCCGCTCGCCATCGCCGCGTTGGTCTTGTTCTCGCTCTACCTCGCGCTGTATCCCGCGTTCTCGGCGGCGTTGTGGTCGTGCTGCGCAGGCCATGCGGCAGCCGCCGCGCGTGACGATCGACCCTTCTCGCCCACCTGGCATGGTGCGCTCGCTTTCGCGAGCGCCTGGGCGCTTGGCGAGTGGCTGCGCGGCACCGTGTTCACGGGCTTTCCCTGGCTCGCCAGCGGCTATGCGCAAGTCGACGGGCCGTTCGCGGGATTCGCGGCGATCGGCGGCGTCTACGGCGTGGGCTGGGTGCTGGCGCTGGCCGCTGCGCTGCTCGTCCAAGGCGCTGATGCGTGGCGCGCGCAACGGCGGATGTCGGCGCTGCTGCCGGTTTGCGTCGTGCTTGCCGTCATCGCGGCCGGCTTGCTGCTCACGCGCGTGGCGTGGACGCAGCCCAGCCAGTCACCGTTGACGGTGCGCATCCTGCAAGGCAACGTCAAGCAAGAGATGAAGTTCGACGAGGCCGGCGTGCGCGCTGCGCTCGATGAGTACGAGCAGATGATCACGGCGCATGCTGCCGATCTGATCGTCACGCCGGAGACGGCGATTCCGCTGCTGCCGCAGCAATTTCCCGAAACGTTCGCGCGTTCGCTGCGCACGTTCGCCGACAACACGGGCTCCTCGTTGCTGATCGGGGCGCTTGGCGCGACGGTCACGCCGGATGGCCGATACACCGACGAAACCAACAGTTTCTTCGGCATCACGCCGAATACGCGTCTGCTGTACCGCTATGACAAGCACCATCTCGTGCCCTTCGGCGAATTCGTTCCGTGGGGCTTTCATTGGTTCGTGCAGCTGATGAATATTCCACTTGGCGATCTCGCGCGCGGGGCGCCGGTGCAGCAGGCCTTTACGGTGCGCGGCCAGCCGATCGACGTCGACATCTGCTACGAAGATATTTTCGGCGAAGAGATCGCGCGGACTTTGCGCAAAGCGGCCAACCCGGCCGGCGTGCTCGTAAACGCGTCGAACCTCGCCTGGTTCGGCGATACGATCGCGCTCGATCAGCATTTGCAGATGGCGCGCATGCGCACGCTGGAAACGGGCCGGCCGTTGCTGGCGGCGACCAATACGGGCACCACGGCTGTCATTGACGCGCGGGGACACGTGACGCACCGTCTGCCGCCTTTTACGACGGGGCAAATCGAGGCGAAAGTACAGGCCATGACAGGCCGTACGCCTTACATCACCGTAGGCAATACGCTCGTGCTGTTGGGTTCGCTGGCGCTGCTGGCCTTCGGCTTTGCGTTCGGGACGGGCCGCGGCACGGGGGGACGCCGGCAGGACAGCGGTCGCCGATGATCAGGCGGGGCCGCCGCTACGGACCTCATGCCCGCAGCCCGCACGCGACCCCTCCTGCCCCCAACGGCCGCAAGGCCGCCCCGATCCGGTAAAATCTAGCGTTTTCACCGCGCAGACGGCGGCGACCGCCCGCGGCCCGCGCACCAGCCGGCCCGACGGGAGCCCCGATTCCGCCCGTTTTCCGGCATCGCAGCGGCGCGCACGCGCCGCCTGCCTCGAAAGGCACGACATGCTCACGTTTCAGCAAATCATTCTGACGCTGCAATCCTATTGGGACAAACAGGGTTGCGCGCTGCTTCAGCCGATCGACATGGAAGTCGGCGCCGGCACCTCGCACGTGCACACGTTCCTGCGCGCGGTCGGCCCCGAGCCGTGGCGCGCCGCATACGTGCAGCCCTCGCGCCGCCCGAAGGACGGCCGCTACGGCGATAACCCGAACCGGCTGCAGCACTACTACCAATACCAGGTGGTGCTCAAGCCCGCGCCGGAAGACATCCTCGATCTCTACCTCGGCTCGCTGCAGGCGCTCGGCTTCGATCTGAAGCAAAACGACGTGCGCTTCGTCGAAGACGACTGGGAAAACCCGACGCTCGGCGCGTGGGGCCTCGGCTGGGAAGTCTGGCTCAACGGCATGGAAGTCACGCAATTTACTTACTTCCAACAAGTGGGCGGGCTCGATTGCAAGCCCGTGCTCGGCGAAATCACCTACGGGCTCGAACGGCTCGCGATGTACCTGCAAAAGGTCGAGAACGTCTACGACCTCATTTGGACCGAGTGGGAAGAAGCGGGACCGAACGGCCCCGAACTGCGGCGCCTGACCTACGGCGACGTCTACCATCAGAACGAAGTCGAGCAGTCGACCTACAACTTCGAGCACGCGAACGTCGACCTGCTGTTCACGCTCTTCAGCAGCTATGAGGCCGAAGCGAAGCGCATGATCGAAACGCAGCTCGCGCTGCCCGGCTATGAGCTCGTGCTCAAGGCCGCGCACACGTTCAATCTGCTCGATGCGCGCGGCGCCATTTCGGTCACGGAGCGCGCCGCGTACATCGGCCGCATTCGTGCGTTGTCGCGCCTCGTCGCGCAGGCGTACTACGAGTCGCGCGAAAAGCTCGGTTTCCCGATGCTCGGCAATCCCGTGCACGGTGTGCCGGGCTTGACGACGGACGAACAAGACGCCGCCATGCCCTCGTGGGCGCCGCCGCTGAAGGTCGAGCGCGCGATCGACAAGGAATGACGAGAATCCAAAGAATATGACTCAAGCTCACCAAGCCACACTGCTCGTCGAACTGTTGACCGAGGAATTGCCGCCGAAGGCGCTCGCGCGGCTGTCCGACGCCTTCGCGGAAAGCCTCGTCGAACGGCTGGCCGCGCGCGATCTGATCGCCGGCGAACCCTCGTTCGAGCGCTTTGCTACGCCGCGCCGTCTCGCAGTCGTCGTGCACAACGTGCGCGTGCTCGCCCCTGAAAAGCAGGTGCGCGAGAAGGTGCTGCCCGTCTCGGTGGCACTCGATGCGAACGGCCAGCCCACCGCGCCGCTCGCGAAGAAGCTCGCGGCGCTCGGCTTCCCCGATGTTCCGCTCGCCGATCTCGAACGCGCATCCGACGGCAAAGCCGAAGCATTCTTCCTGCGCTATGCCGCGCCCGGCGCCACGCTGGCCGACGGCCTGCAAGCCGCACTCGACGAAGTCCTCGCGCTCGGCAAGCTGCCGATTCCGAAGGTGATGACCTACCAGCGCCCCGACGGCGCAAGCGTTCAGTTCGTGCGCCCGGTGCAGCGTCTCACTGTCTTGCACGGTTCGGAAGTCGTGCCCGTGACGGCATTCGGCATCGATGCCGGCGATACGACGCTCGGCCACCGTTTCCTGTCGGACGGGCTCGTCGCCATCCTGCACGCCGACGAGTACGAGCCGACGCTGCGCAGCAAGGGCCATGTGATGGCCGGTTTTGCGCAGCGCCGCGCCAGCATCGTCGAGCAACTGAATGCACACGCACGGGGCGATCGCGTCGTGATGCCCGAGGCGCTGCTCGACGAAGTGAGTGCGCTCGTGGAATGGCCTGTCGTCTACGAATGCCGCTTCGACGATCAGTTCCTGCAAGTGCCGCAGGAATGCCTGATCCTGACGATGCAAACGAACCAAAAGTACTTCGCGCTGACCGATGAAGCCGGCAAGCTGCGCTCGCGCTTTCTGATCGTCTCGAACATCGCCACGCAAACGCCCGGCGAAATCGTGGAAGGCAATGAGCGCGTCGTGCGCCCGCGCCTCGCCGACGCCAAGTTCTTCTTCGAGCAGGACAAGAAGAAACCGCTGGCGGAGCGCGTCCCGCTGCTTGCCAACGTGGTCTATCACAACAAGCTCGGCTCGCAGCTCGAGCGCGTCGAGCGGCTCGAAGCGCTCGCGCGCATCGTGGCCCCGCTCGTCGGCGCGGATCCCGCGATCGCCGCGCGCGCGGCCCGGCTCGCGAAGGCCGATCTGCTCACCGACATGGTCGGCGAGTTTCCCGAGCTGCAAGGGACGATGGGCACTTACTACGCTCGCCACGACGGCGAGGCGGAAGAAGTGGCGCTCGCCTGCACCGAGCACTATCAGCCGCGCTTCTCGGGCGACGCGCTGCCCGCGACGCGCATCGGCACGGCCGTCGCGCTCGCCGACAAGCTGGAAACGCTGGCCGGCATCTGGGGCATCGGCCTCGTGCCCACCGGTGAAAAAGATCCGTTCGCGCTGCGTCGCCATGCGCTCGGCGTGCTGCGCATCCTGATCGAAAAGCAGTTGCCGATCGATCTCGTCGCGTTGCTGCGCGACGCGGCCGGGTGCTTCCGCGCAACGCCGCAGGTAGCCGACTGCACCGAAGCGCTCTACGCCTTCTTCATGGACCGTCTGCGTGGCCTGCTGCGCGAGCGCGGCTACGCGGCCAGCGAAATCGAAGCCGTGCTGAGCCTGCAGCCGGGCAAACTCGACGATGTCGTCGCGCGGCTCGACGCCGTGCGCGAGTTCTCGGCGCTGCCCGAAGCCAGCGCGCTCGCCGCGGCGAACAAGCGCATCACGAATATTCTGAAGAAGTCGGAAGCCGAAGCGAATCTGGCGACGCCAGGCGTAGGCGGCTCGACAGCGAACGGTGCGGCGCTCACCGTGCAATCGGCGCTGCTCGTCGAGCCGGCCGAGCGCTCGTTGAGCGAGCAATTGAAGACAGTCGCGCCTGCCGTTCAGGCGCAGCTCGATCAGCGCGACTATACGCGCGCGCTATCGGCGCTGGCAGCGTTGCGCGACCCCGTCGATAGGTTCTTCAACGATGTGATGGTCAATGCCGAAGATGCTGCGCTCCGCAGGAATCGCCTCGCGCTGTTGGCCGAGTTGCACGCTCAAATGAATTGCGTGGCCGACATCTCGAAGCTGGCGGCATAACGAGCGAACGAGAAAGAGACACGTATGACTTTCGGCAAGAAACTCGTCATCCTCGATCGCGACGGCGTCGTCAATGTCGACTCCGATGCGTTCGTCAAATCGCCTGACGAGTGGGTGGCGATTCCGGGCAGCCTCGAGGCGATCGCCCGGTTGAATCAGGCGGGCTATCGCGTGGTCATTGCATCGAACCAATCGGGCATCGGCCGCGGTTTGTTCGATATGGCGACGTTGAACGCAATGCACGAAAAGATGCATCGCGCCGCGGCGGCCGTCGGCGGCCGTATCGATGCGGTCTTCTTCTGCCCGCACACGGCCGAAGACCAATGCGAGTGCCGAAAGCCCAAGCCCGGCTTGCTGCAGATGATCATCGAGCGCTTCGAAGTCGATCCGGCCGTGACGCCCGTGGTCGGCGACGCCCTGCGCGACCTGCAGGCCGGCGCCGCACTCGGTTTCCCGACTCACCTCGTGCTGACCGGCAAAGGCAGGAAGACGCTGGCGGCCGGCGGCCTGCCGGCCGGCACGAAGGTGCATGACGACTTGAAAGCGTTCGCGCTGACCTTCCTTACGAGCCAGGACGAGTAAGCGCGGGCCTGCGCGCTTGACGCCAACTGACCGAAGACACTGATGCCATTCACCCGCTTCCTCCGCTCGCTGCTGCTGTTCATTTACTTCATCGTTTATACGATCCCGTACGCGACAGCCTGCTTCATCGCCTTTCCGTTCCTGAACGCCGACCGTCGCTATTGGATGGCCGTCGGCTGGTGCCGCAGCACCGTCTTCGTCGTGCGCTGGTTGAACGGCATCCGCTATCGCATCGAAGGCGCCGAGAACCTGCCGCAAGGCCCGGCCGTGCTGCTCTCGAAGCATCAATCGGCCTGGGAAACGCTCGCGTTTCCGGCGATCATGCCGCGCCCGCTCTGCTATGTGTTCAAGCGAGAACTGCTTTACGTGCCGTTCTTCGGCTGGGCGCTCGGCATGCTGAAGATGGTTCATATCGACCGCAAGGAAGGCAAATACGCGTTCGCCTCGGTCGTGAGGCAAGGGCGCAAGCGCATGAGCGAAGGCGCCTGGGTCATCATGTTCCCCGAAGGCACGCGCACGAAGGTGGGCGCGCAGGGCAAGTACAAGACGGGCGGCGCGCGTTTTGCGATCGACTCCGGTGCGCCCGTCGTGCCGATCGCGCACAATGCCGGCCGCGTCTGGCCGCGCAATTCGTTCATCAAATACCCAGGCACAGTGACGGTTTCGATCGGCAAGCCGATTGCGTCGGCAGGGCTCACCCCCGACGAGCTCAATACGCGTGTGGAAGCCTGGATCGAAGCGGAGATGCGCCGGATCGACCCCAACGCCTATAGCGATGCCGGGGACGCCAACGGCGCCGGTCTGCGGGCCGGCAAGCCCGCCGGTGCGCGAACCGCATCCGATCGCGCCGATCCCGCGCGCAGCTGACGTTAGCGTCATCGATGCACAGCACGATGCCCAAATCCGCCAAGCCTCCTTCAGCGACCTCACACGACAACCGTCAGCTTGATCTGCCGCTCTTTGCCGGGCCAGCCGACGAACAAGCACTCGCGCCGAGCGCTCCGGCCTCGCCGGCGCGGCCCGATCCGACGCCGAACGGCGCGAAGCTGCGACGTCTGACGCTAGGCGGGCGCACCCTCGAATATGGGCTCAAACGGTCGGCACGGCGTACGATCGGGTTCTCGATCGATGGCAGCGGGTTGACGATCACAGCGCCACGCTGGGTCACGCTCGCCGATATCGAAACGGCGATTGCCGGCAAGGAACGCTGGATCTTCGCGAAATTAGCCGAATGGCAAACGCGCACGGAGCAGCGGGCACTGCCACGGATCGAGTGGCGCGAGGGCGAATCCATTCCGTACCTCGGCAAGCCCGTGCAAATCAGGCTCGCCTCGACGAGCGCGGCGCTCGCGTTCGATGCGCAGGCGGGCGCGCTGGCGTTGGCGCTGCCGACCCACGCCGACGCGCAGCAAATCAAGGATCGCGTGCAGGGCTGGCTGCAAACCGAGGCCAGGCGCGTGTTCGGCGAGCGGCTTGCCTACTACGCCGACAAGCTTGGCGTGGCGTACAAGGGTTATGCGCTGTCGTCGGCAGCGACGCGCTGGGGCAGTTGTTCGAGCGACGGGCGCATTCGCCTGAACTGGCGGCTGATCCACTTTCCGCTGTCGATCGTCGATTACGTCGTCGCTCACGAACTCGCCCATCTGCGCGAAATGAACCATAGCCCGCGGTTCTGGCAAACGGTCGAGTCGATCTTCCCCGAATTTCGCGAAGCGCGGCACACGCTGAAGCACCACCCGCCCGAGTTGCTGCCGACGCTCTGAGCGCGCCGCGCATCCATGCCCCAAGGGATCCGCGGTTGCCCGCGGACGGCGTACTTCGCCTGCATGCTGCACCGGCCACCGGCCGTCGCAGCAGGTGAGGCGGCCACTTAGCGCGTCTTGCGCTCGACGAACTCGACTTTATAGCCGTCCGGGTCCGTGACGAATGCGATGACGGTCGTGCCGTGCTTCATCGGCCCCGCCTCTCGCACGACCGTCCCGCCCTGCGCCTTGATCTTCTCGCACGCGGCGTAGGCATCCTCGACTTCGATCGCAATATGGCCGTAGCCTGCGCCGAGATCGTAGGTTTTCGTGTCCCAATTGTGCGTGAGCTCGATGACCGCGCCTTCGCTTTCTTCGGTATAGCCGACAAAGGCGAGCGTGAAGCGGCCTTCGGGATAGTCCTGGCGGCGCAGCAACTTCATGCCGAGCAACTCGGTGTAAAACTTCAGCGAGCGGTCGAGGTCACCGACTCGTAGCATCGTGTGCAGCAAGCGCATCGTAGTCTCCGGTTCCATTACAAGGTTGCGAACAAAGCGAGGAAGCGAAATCTAACAAGAATCCGCCGAAGCCGCTCGCCCTGATGCGAAGAGGGTTATTGACCCGAAGGGCGCAGAGGGGGACGCCGTTTTGGTATGGTACGTGGACCGCCGCGCCATCGGCCATTGCGATGCGCCCGCAGCAACGGCAGCAAACGACAGTACACGGTCGCCCCCGGCACGTGCCCAACCTCGCATCGATACCATTCTTCGAATGAACACCGCTACCGCTGCAATCGGCGCGCCCGTCCCCGCCCGCCGCACGCCCGATACGTTCGCCATTGCGCTGATGGTGCTGCTCTGTGCGATCTGGGGACTCCAGCAGGTCGCAATCAAGACGACCAATGGTGCACTTGGCCCGATGTTTCAAGCCGGCTTGCGCTCGACGATCGCGGCCGTGCTCGTGTTGGGCTGGGCCCGCCTCCGCGGCACGCCACTCTTTCGGCAAGACGGCACGCTCGCGCCCGGCCTGCTGGCAGGCGTCCTATTCGCCGGCGAATTCGTCTGTATCTTTGCCGGACTGACATTGACGAGCGCCTCGCGCATGGCCGTCTTTCTTTACACGGCGCCGTGTTTCACGGCGCTCGGCTTGCACGCGTTCGTCGCCGGCGAAAAGATGCGCCGCATGCAATGGTGCGGCGTGGCTGTGGCGTTCGTCGGCATTGCGCTCGCGTTCGCCGACGGCTTCGCGCGCGCCCCGGCCCCTGGCGCTTCTGCGCTCGCGGGTATCGTCGGCGATGCGCTGGGCGTGCTCGGCGGCGTGATGTGGGCGGCAACAACGGTCGTCGTGCGCGCCACCTCGCTCTCGCACACGAGCGCGAGCAAGACGCTGTTCTATCAGCTCGCCGTCTCCGCCGTCGTGCTGCTCGCTTTGGCATTCATCCTCGGCGAGGAGCATCGCGTTCATGTCACGCCGCTTGCCGTAGCGAGTCTCGCTTATCAGGCCGTCGCCGTCGCATTCGTCAGCTATTTGACGTGGTTCTGGCTGCTCACCCGGTATATGGCGTCGCGCCTGTCCGTGTTCTCGTTTTTGACCCCGCTGTTCGGCGTCGGATTCGGCGTCGCACTGCTCGGGGAATCGTTCAGTACGCGTTTCGTGCTGGCGTCTGGGCTCGTTCTGGCGGGCATCGTGCTCGTCAACGCGCCGGCCCGGCGCGCAGGGGCGAAGTAAGCCTGCAGGAGGCTCGTGCCGCACGTGTTCGCGTTTTGCACACACGTGCCCGTCGACGGGTACATGCGACAGTGCTGCCTTAGACCTGCAATAGTCTGCGATCTTCATGGGCAAGACGTACGCGTCCTTGTCCAGGAGTCCAGCATTGTCCAGTCGACACCTCGCTCCAATCGAAATCGGCAAATGGACTCGCGTGTCGAAATATGAGCCTGGATGGCTTGCTCTGCCGCGACACTATGTCCCCACGGTACAGTGTCCATGCCCTGGAGCAAACGCCCGAGTAAGGACTGCTCGATCTGGTCGGCGAAATGAGCCGTCAAGAAATGCTTGGCGCGCCGGAACCGGGCGCCGGTGTCAACCAGTAACGCGAAGAGTGGCGCGGCGCCGCAGTGAGCCACAGCGACCTCGGGAGCGTGTCGCACAATCAGTGCGTAGACGCCGGACAGCGTTGCGCCGCTCGCGGCCGCGATTTCCTGCAGTTCACCTTTCAGATCCGAGCGCTTGCACAAGCAGGCCGCGACCAGGTCATGACCGATATGAAACCCGTTCCGCCCGACGAGCCTCGCCAACGCCTGACGGGGCCAGTTTGCCGCCAGGAACAGGCTGGCCTGTCTGAGACACTCATAGCGGTCGCCCCACCGCGCATCGTCCTGCGCACAGTTCGCCAACCAATGCGCGTACCTGTCTATCAGGGACCAGCAGCGGCCTACCCCGCCGCGCAGGCAGTGCAGTATCAGCCCGCGTACGACACGGCTCTGCGCGATCGCGCTGACGGTGGAAGACATCGGCAAGGTATGCAAGGCTACGTACTGCGACGCATCGTCAAGAACCGTGCGGTACTGGACAAGCGCGGCGACCACTGATTTCCAGGCGGGCCCATTAAAGCGCTGAGCAAAACCATCGATCGCGCCGTTCTCGACATACGAAAAATCATAGGAGGCATCGAAGAGGAATCGTGTGGCAGCCACAAAGCGTGTGAGATCCTCATGTTGCCAAAGGCCCGCCGCCGGCGCACCGAGCCGAATGAATAGCGTCCAGGTGCCCAACACCTGCTCCCGCCGGATCACCAACTCGGGAAACATCCACCGGCGGATTCGTTCCAGGAACACCTCGAAGGCGAGGACTCGCGCGATCTCGCCACCGGAGCAATCCGGTGGCTCGGTCCATTCCACCGTGATCTGGCGGGGCGTAAATACATAGCTGGCCTTGTGCGTCCCCATCGGGATTTGAATTTCAAGTAGCTCTCGCTCAAAGCGCAGGACCTTCGTCGCGCGACTGCTGAATGTCGAGCAAAAGCGCTCAACGGCCTGCACGCGTTTCGGCAACGACCGGGTTTCAAGGCACAGCGATGCCAATGACCATTGGTGCAGCAGATTGTGCAGAACATGGGGGTTTTCGTAGCGAAGCGCGGCCTGCCGGGCAGCCGCGACGGTATCAAACTCGGCACGCCAATTGCGGTCCTCGATTTCAAACGAGCGGGGCATCTCCTCGTCGAGCCACTCGTGCATCCAACCTTGAAACCGGAGTAGCACCACATCATCGCGAAGAGACAGCGACCCCTTGCGAAGATGTGCAATCCATTGCTGCATCACCAAAAGGTACCGACGGTAGCAGTCCGCATCGCCCCGCTCCACCGCACGAGCCAGCAGTCCTTTCAGTGAGGCGTCATAAGCCTCGATCAACGCCCCCTTGAGCTGCTCGGCGACGTTCCCCATTCCCACTTCGCACAGTGCGCTTTGTAAGCTCGCGTGGGCGTCATTCACCTGCTCCGAAAGCTGCGCGACTGCATCCGCGCCGAAGGCGATGCCCCTGAACGAGACCATTGCATGCTGGAAGGCCTCCAGTGATTCGAGGACGGTGCGGTGAGTCAGCGCCAGCGGAACCAATTGGGCGACACTCGGAATCGGCAGCCCCAACGAATGTAGGGGCGTCAGCGACCTGGCCGACAAGCCGCGCTCATAGGCGTGCGCCAGTGCATCGATGTAGGAAGCCATTTCAGCCGCCTCATAAAACGGCAGCCGAGTACATTCCGCACTGACGAGCGATACGCTGCCGAGCACCAGCACGGCACTATCCCGCTGATGCTCGATCAATTGCCTGGCTGCCGAATCGATCAGGCAAGCCAGCGTGGGTGGCCGTACCCACGATGATGCCTCTTCGCAATCCAGCAAAGCGATAATGAGCCGCAGGTCGCCACTCTTCACGAGTAGACGGACCGCAGATGACAACGCGAACAGCGTGGGCAACTCGAGCCGCGACTCGCCTCTCGAAATCTGGATCGCGCGGGCATAGGCTCTGGCGAATCCGGTGCGCGCGCAGAGTTCGCCAGCGTACCCCGGAGACGGATACCGCGACCGCCCGATCTGTGCGAGCAACGACGGTGACTCCACTGTGTCGTCGACCCGCTGCATCCACAACGACGCCATCGGCTGCTCGGTACGAGCAAGCAATCGCTCTTTGGCCTCTCTGGCCAGCGGCAACCGATTCAATTCAGACAGAGTCTCGGTGCAATGCGCGGCCAGTTCACCTTTGGCAGTAAGCACCTCATCCGTAAAGACGGCGGCGCAGCCGTCCGGTAAGACCAGCTCTCGGCGAACCGCTGTCCGAATTGATCGCAGCATCGTCGAGTCACCCAGAATACAGGTGCCACGATCATACGCAGCGCAATCCGCGCTGGCGGGCACACGCGGCGTGTCCGCTTTTACACAAGTGATCTTCTGCTGGCGAAACATGATGCCTGCGTGTTCCTCTGCGCTACCCTCGTCCACCAGCACGATTGCCACCTCGGCCTGCTCCCGCGCATCCAGGCCAAGATACTGACGCCACGCGCTCATGAGGTCGGGCGCCGCCAACGCGCGACCGAAGGACTTCGCGCCTAGCAGCAATAGCTCGCCGTCCACAACGTCGTAGTGCCGGCTCAGCGCCTCGTAGCAATCGTCGGTCAACGCCGCTCGCTCACGAAAAGCGGCATCGAAATGTGCCGGCCGCGCCTGCAGGAGATGCAATCGTCGCACCTGTGTTTCTCGCAGATGTCGTCCCCGCCAGAGCCTGATGTCAGCCGAGGCCGGGCGCAAGACAAGGGTCGTTGCCCGCGAGCCGACGCTCTGAGCGCTGGCGAAGCCGAAGCCGAGCGTATGGGCAACATTCATCACGCGCCGATCGCGCGGCATGACGGTCGTGATGGATACGAAGCCCAGCGCCGTATCGAGACCCCATTCGCAATCAATGGCGGAGAACTCGAACGCCTCCATGAGTTCGGCGCACACGGCCTCCAATTGGTCCAAGACCGCGGAGTCGAGATAGGGGGAGTGATCGAGGTCAACATCGCCAGCTACATCGATCTTTAGCAGCGGCTGCACAAAGCACGAGACGGCTTCGAAACGGGTGGCTCGCCCTGAAAGCGTCAACTGTCGCCGAGCGTGCTCGGTCAATCCGCTCAGAGCTACGGTGGCGATCTGCTGCAGCAGATCTTCCGGCGCAAAGCAGATCAGGCTTTCGTAGCCCCCGGCATTGACGTGATCCGTGAAATCCTCAATGCCGGCACTACGCACGATCCACGGCGCCGGACCGCAGACCTGCGCCACCTCCTGCCTAAGCCGGGGAAACGCTTGTGCCAATGAAGCGGCATACGCCGATTCGATCTTCACCATCGGCGCCGTGTCATCCGTTACTACGAGCGGCAGCGCGGCGACGGGAAAGATCGGCGGGACCAGTCCGGCCAGTGAGTCGATTGCGCGAATGCGCAGGAGCCGATCCAACTTCGGCCCGTACGATGAATGATTGTCTCTATACATAGGGGGTGGATATCCGAACTCTGCGAGCTCTGATAGATGGGACCACACCGCGCGATAAGCGCGAGCAGTTTTCAATGAACGACGTAGAGATCCGGTTCGACGAATGCCCGTTTCGATCACTCTGCGTTTGTCGAACTTAAGAGGTCAACGCATGACCTGGTACAGCTACTCGCCCGTTTGTCTCAGTGCTTCCAATGGCGAAGACAGTTGGCGACTACGACGCACCGCGGTGTCGCGAGAGGCCTGGCGATCTGTTGGACCGATGCCGACACCACCGCATCTGACGTCAACGTGCGCGCTCTGCGCAGCCTCGTCGATGGGTCGTGCCCCCTCGTCCGATGCCTCCCGCAGAATTCCGCCGCTCTGGTGAGCCCACAACCGCGCGTAGAGGCCTCCTTGTGTCAACAATGTTTTATGGCTGCCTTGCTCGACGATACGACCCTCATCGAGCACGATCAGCCGGTCCATCGCTGCGATGGTGGAAAGCCGGTGCGCGATAGCGATCACGGTCTTACCTTCCATCAACCGGTAAAGGCTTTGCTGGATCGCAGCTTCCAACTCGGAGTCGAGCGCACTGGTAGCCTCATCGAGTAGCAGGATCGGTGCGTCTTTCAGCATCGCACGCGCGATAGCAATGCGCTGACGCTGGCCGCCGGAAAGCTTGACGCCCCGCTCGCCTACGTGTGCCGCGTAGCCGCGCCGACCACTCGCGTCGCTCAGGTTGACAATGAAGTCGTGCGCCTCGGCGCGCAACGCTGCCGCCTTTATCTGCTCCGGCGTAGCATCCGGGCGCCCGTAGGCCAGGTTTTCGGCGATAGAGCGGTGCATCAGTGAGATGTCCTGGGTGACCATGCCAATCTGACTGCGCAGCGAGTCCTGCGTGACGGATGCAATATCCTGCCCATCGATTGAAATCCGCCCACGCTCAAGGTCGTGAAAGCGCAGCAGCAGGTTCACCAGAGTCGACTTGCCCGCGCCCGATCGGCCAACGAGGCCGATCTTCTCGCCGGGTCCGATGTTTAAATCGAGGTTGTCGATCACGTGGCGACCGACAGATGCATAGCGAAAGCTCACTTGCGAGAACGACACCTCGCCGCGCCGTACATCGAGCTCAGTGGCATCCGGCGCATCAAGCACAGCGTGCGGTCGCGACAGCGTCTTCATCCCGTCCTGTACCGTGCCAATACTCTCGAACAGACTCGTCATTTCCCACATGATCCAGTGCGACATCCCTTGCAGCCGCAGCGCAATAGCGATTGCCGCAGCCACAGCCCCCGCACCTACCGCGCCGCGTGACCACAGCCATAGCGCCATACCCGTCATGCCGGCCGTGAGTCCCATGCTCAGCATGTGGCTGACGATGTCGAAGGCGCTGACGAGACGCATCTCGCTGTAACCGGCATGCATAAATTCCCGCATCGCCTCGCGCGCGAAGCCCGCCTCGCGCTGCGTGTGGGAGAACAGCTTGACGGTAGTGATGTTGGTGTAGGCATCGCTGACGCGGCCGGTCATCTGTGCGTGAGCATCGGCCTGCGCTCTACCGACCTTGCCCAGGCGCGGCACGAAATACAGCAGCGAGGTGATGTAGAAGACGAGCCAAGTCACGAACGGCCAAACCAATTGCGCGTCGAGCACCCCGATCAGGACGATCATGGTTGCCATATACACGCCCATGGCAACGAGAACGTCGACCAGGACGAAGATGGCTTCGCGCACGGCGACCGCGGTTTGCATCACTTTTGTCGTAAGGCGGCCGGCGAACTCATCCTGATAGAAGACCATGCTTTGGCCCAGCAGCAGCCGGTGGAAGTTCCAGCGCAGCCGCATCGGAAAATTCACCGTCAGTACCTGATGCTTCACGACGGTCTGCAAGGCGAGCACTACGACACTGCTCGCGAGAAGCGCTGCCAGCCAAACCAGGGAGCTGCCGCGCTCGGCCCACAGGCGCGATGGTGCCTGCATACTGAGCCATTCGACCACGCGCCCTAGCATTGCAAACAGCAACGCCTCGAAAGCCGACATGAGGATGGCAAGTATTGCCATCAGCAAAATCTTGCCGCGCACGCGTTGCGTGCAAGCCCAAAGGAAAGGGAAGATCCCTTCAGGCGGCACGGGGGGTTCGTCCGCGGGAAACGGGTGAAGCCGTTTTTCGAAAAAGCTGAACAAGGTATTGGTCTCCCAGGCGTTCTGCAACCTTGGCCGCACGCGCGTCCAGACACGGAGGTCGCAGATGCTTGCCAAGCGCAAGCGATGAACGGGCGGTTCGCAAACGTTGTCAGCCACGTAGATGAGCAACCAACCGCGCCACTTTCTCGAAGGCGGCTGCCACATGCGCCATCGCGTCGGCATCGGCTAACAACATGCGGTGAGGCAGAGCAATACAGGATCGAGAGAACGCTTGCGCTGCGGGCAAGTGGTAACGGGACGGATCGACCGCATCGGCAAAGCCGTCACCCAGCGCGAACCGCGTTCGCGAGAAAGGCTTGTACAAACGATTCTGATTGAGCGCGCTGTACATCGTTTTACAGGGCAATCGAATCTCGGCGGCCAGTGCCCTGGCGAATCGCTCGGCGCCCGCCGCATCGACGATTGACTGCGGTAGTCGAACCACGTAGGAGTAGTACGTCCGCGCCGTGGTACCTATGGCAGTCGCTTGCGGTGAAAACCCAAGTGAAATCAGCGAGCTGTCCAGGATGACAGCGTTGCGATGGCGTAACGCCCGTTGCTCATCGAGCATATCCAGCTGCGCCGTCAGGATGGCCGCGTGAAATTCCGAGAGGCAGTAGTTGCTGCCCATGATTTCTGCGGTTTCAACCAGCATCATCTCGTCCATCCCGGGCGGCTGTGCAGCGAGTGTGCGACCATCGGCCCGAAGATGCGCCAAGCGGCGCATCAACCTGATGTCATCTGTGATCACGGCCCCGCCCTCGCCGCTCGTCAGCAACTTGCTGTGCTGCATCGAGAACGTACCCGCCGCGCCAAAGCCCCCGACATGCCGCCCCGCATAGCGGGCTCCATGCGCTTGGGCGCAATCTTCGATCAACGGGATCGACCGCGCGTGGGCGACCGCCACGATGCGATGTAGGTCCGCGACCGCAGATCCCAGATGGACCACTGTGATGGCCCGTGTGCGCGGCGTAATGGCCCGTTCAAGCGCGACAGGATCGAGGCAGCCGGTGTCTGCCTCGACGTCGGCCAGTACGGGAACAGCGTTGACACCGAGTACCGCTGATGCAGAAGCGACCCAGCTTACACCGGGCACGATCACCTCGTCGTACGCGCCAACCTCGCAGGCCTCCAGCGCCATGGTCAGAGCGGAAGTGCCCGTCGCGCACGGCACACAGAAGGCAGCACCTGTGTACGCGGCAAACGCCTGTCCGAAACGCTCTTCCCACGATGCCTGTCCGCGATATGGCCCGCTGATGGACCATCGGTGGCTTTCCAGCACGGCAGCAATGTTGCGCCGTGTGTTCTCAGTATTCTGCGGCCAATTGGGCCAATGCCGATCAACGACAGCACGCCCACCATGAATTGCAAGCGTATCCACCCTGCATCCCTCCATAGATTATGTTTGGCAAAGCCCCGTCCACATAGGCTTGAACCTGCACCGACCCGTGGCCAGGCTCGTCGAGCGCTAGATTTGACATATGCGTGGTGGCATGAACATTCAACTTGTCCTACGCCACACGCGTTCTGCGTAACGCCCGGTGCTCGCACCAATCCGACCGGCGTGCTGCAGCATCTCGGCGACGGTCAGCGCGCTGGTCTGAGAACGGTAGCTCCACATGTCCTCGCATTTGTTCCTTACAACGAGTTCGATGTCGACCGTCCCAGCTGGCGCGAGGCCCTGGGTGGCGAGCTCCTTGTCAAGTTCGGACAGCCGCAGGCTCGCGCTGTACGGAATGTCCTCGTAGTAGAAGATATCGGCCTGATGCAGTGCGTCCGCCGCTGTCCGCACGATCCGATGATCGACATGTCCGCCGAGGCCACAAGGCGCGACGACGACATCGGGGACCAGACGAGCCACTGTGTCGCCAATCAGCGTTACGACGTCCGCCGTCCTCGGATCATCGTCAGGTACAACGCTGAGCTCCGTAGCCTCGTCGTAGCCCATTACAAAGCTGTCAGGGCAGTAAAGAATCGAGTAGTCGATCCTACGTCGCTCGCAGTAGGCCCGGTCCTCTTGCTCCCGCACCGCGGATATGACATCCACGGACGCCTCGCGCAAATTCGACGCAAGCGCCCACCCGCTGCGCCCGAAGATCGTCATCAGCAGGATGTCCGCCCGCAAGGAAAGGTTTGCCACGATGCCGCCGATCGAGTAGGCGACATCATCCGCGTGCGGCGACAGCAACAGGATCCGCCTCCCGACCAACGAGTTCAAAGTTAAGGAGAGCATCGCTCCTCCGCGATCCACTCGATTGCTTGCTGGGCGGGAACGATGTCGGTGGCGCCGTCCATCATGCTGAAGGCTGCCTGGAAGCGTCTGTGCAGGCTTACCGACGTGGGTTCGGTCGGCCCCAGCTGCCGGGAAGTGGCGGCCAAGCCAACCTCAAAGCGGTGAATCAGTTCGTCAAATACGTCTGCTGTCGCCAACGAGACCGCCTGATTGTCACCTTCATAAAGCAACAAACCTGCTGCGGCGCAGTTCGAGTACAAGACTTGGTCCATGGGCTCGCTTGCTGAGACGATCTGCAGCAGCGGGCCGTCGCCGTAGATCTCGATTGGCAGCTCAGTGCGCCGCACCGCATTTCGCATTTCCGCGGCGAGGGCGGCGCCGCACCGGACCAGTTGCTGATAACCGTCCTGGTCCGCCATGTAATCCATCGTCGCCAGCGCGGCCACGATCGGGATCGTGTCGAAATAGGCGGTATAGGTGAAGTCTTTCGCCGACGCCATCACATCGGATCTGCCAATCAGGCATGAGAGTCGCAAGCCATTTGCCAGCCCCTTGGCGAAGGTGTACAGATCCGCATGAAAGCCGACAGCCTTGGGAAATCTCGAAGCACGCACCGAACGGTAGCCTTGTTTGACATCGTCGCAGCACAGCAGGACGCCCTCGCGCTTGGCGATCTCTGCCAGCCTACGCAGCGTGTCCGGTTTCAGGTGAACATAGTCCGGTGACAGCATCACGAGCGCCACGTCCCCCCGGTGCCGTTCGAGCACGCGTTCAAGCAGTTCCGGCACAAAGTAAAAATCGATGATGCCGCTGGCGTTAGCAGTCAGCAGGCGGTCGGGGCTGACCCAATAGTCGCCCCAGCCGTGATAGCCGGCGCTGGCAATGACACGCCGTCCGGTAAACATCCGCGCAACCTGGACAGCGGCTCGGCAGGCCTCCGTGCCCGTGCTAAAAAAGGCCAGACGCGCCTCGCCCAAACCAACGTCTTTGATAATCCTGGTTGCGAGTTCGTCGTGCTGGTCGCTCCAACAAGTCGCGCAAGCCACTTGACTCTGGAGGTGGCGCGCGATCGCTGCATTCACCACGGGATGGTGGTGCCCAAGCGTGATGCAACCCTTACCGTTCATCAGGTCGATGTATTGCGTCCCATCCGAGAGCGTGACCCTCGCGCCTCTGGAGCTGACGGCGCGTAGCCCCGGCCGTGCGGTGCAGATACAGGTGACAATGTGGCTCGGTCTGTCCATTTCATTCTGCCAAAGATGTCTCGAACCCCGCCAACGCAGAGGCCGTTGCAAGCAACTCGTCGAAGTCTCGGCGCAACGCGATGCGGCCGCGCTCGCTAAGTGTCCTCACGCTTCGCAGCCGCGCCTCGGCGATCGTTACTGCGGCCAGCGATAAACTCTCTCGGACACTCGAATAGACCAAACCGCACAGCGACGCGAGGTGATGAGCGTCCGTGCGCGCCAAGCGGTTTTCCACCAGGAAGGCCCCCAGTTCAAGCTCGGGGAAGCTGACATCGCCCCAGTTCGTCTCCAACTGGAAACGATGAAGACGCCCCTGCTCGTCAACTTGCCAATGCCAGTCGCCGCAGGCATAGCGCAATGACGAACGAATCGCCCTGCCGGTCTGTCCCAGCCACGGCACGGGCTGCGCCAGAAACTCTCCCAATTGCCGCGACAACGCCGGCCGCTCGCCGCAGCGCGCCTGCATAGCAGCCAAGACCGACTCCCATCGGGGGCCGAGTGCGGTAACGACAGAATTGTTGTGTGCGCGCGCGGTGACCTGTCCGGCAAGAACGTTCAACCAGTTCGCCGTTTGTGCCAGCAGGTCCGCCCGCGTTGACGGACTCGATTCGTGAAACTGCTCGCGGAAAGATTGTGAGCGTCCAATGTCGACGGTTACGGCATAGCCATCAATAAACCAGGCAGGACGCGTGCAGTCCATCTCTTGCACGCGCTGCAGCTCGGCTCGACCGAACACGCCCTCTCCGATAAAGCGCAAGTGCATCAGCGCCTGACCGCGGGAATCGCAGACTGCTATCGGTGTCTTGCGCGGATTGACCAATGGCCGCCTGCCCGACATAACGCGTGCGTCATTCCACGGCAACCAGGCACAGCCCAACCCGTACCGCAATTCCCCTTGGGGGCACCGGAATTGCAATCGAACGTCCTCGGGGATCGCGGGTAGACCCGGTGCCTCCTGCAACCGCTCAATAAACCTTGGATGTTCGTTGGCTGACAGACACTCCCAAAGCCGTGGGTTTCGACGGTCACACACCACGGACAATGACGAGTACGAAGGCGCATGAAACCGCTCAGGACCGCGCCAAAGCTTCCCAACGCTGGCGAACCACAAGTCAATGCCGGGCGAGTGCAACAGGGCTGCAACGCGCCCCATCGTCACCCCGGTATCCGGCTGGTCGTCCACCACTACAACGACCGACGTACGCCTGCTCCCGAACCAGGCCTGAAGAGTGGTCGCCTGGCCAACTGACGCGGCCTGCCCGGCCTGCGGGCGCACAGTGCACCAGTGCGCATCGGCGACGCCGAAGCCAGTCAACACTGCCTTCCAGAGCGGCGCGAGATAGACACCGCCTGTGCGTACCCCGACGATCAACATGGGGCGGTCAACGCCGACCCGCCCGATCAGCTGCCGGGCATCGTCAGCAATCAACTCAATGTCCGCAAGGTTGTAACCGCAGCACTCCGGCATCGGCAGGCGAAGCGCCTTGATTAGCGATACGGCCCTCGAGTCCCCGAAGAGCGGGGCGCACGCCAATGCCGGCACATCGGCCATCGCCGGTACCGCTCTCTGCCCGAGGAGCACCTGCCCAGCGTGATCGGCCTCACGCGTGGCAAGACGAAGCGCTTCGCTGATCCGGCCCGTCGTCGAGGCTGATGCGGCCGCATCCGATTCGTGCGCATCAAGGAGGTCGGCCCAGAACTGCACGGCGGCACACGCTACGAAATATCGGTCCAGGGGTTTCTGGCCAGCCGCGGTGCATAGGCGGCCGAGAATTTGCCCGACGTCGATGCACATCGTCCCGGTAGACCTCATCGGCGTCGGCTGCCCGGTCTCGGCTGTCACAGGCGGCTTTCCTCAAGTGCAACGTTCGCGCCGCCGGTCAAATGGGCCTCAATGCAAGACTGAACCAGCGAGAGGTCGACCAGCGTCAATGGTCTATCGGCCGGCCCGCAAGGAATCCCGGGCCCCGCCAACAAGATCATAGCCACCTGGTCCGGGGAAGCGGATACATACCCGCGCTTATTGTCCATGCGCAGCAGCGCCATGGCCGCGGCTACGGTGACGCCCGGCGGCAACAGAGCTGTCAGTCCATTGCGCTTCAGCAGCCGATGATGAAGCTGCACGTCGACCTCGCTCAGCCGCCCAAGTCGACCGGCCACTTCCGCCGCCACTATCATCCCGAGACCGACCGCTTCGCCATGCGGCACGCGCCCATTCGCCGCCAGCTCAATGGCGTGCCCCACCGTATGGCCGTACTCGAAGACAATAGCCTGCCCGCGTTCGCATTTATCGCCAACCATGATCTTCTGCTTGGCAAGCAAACCGGCTTCGACGATGGACATCAGCTCTGCATTCGAATAGTTCGCGGCCGGCTTCAATCCATCTTCAAGTAAAGGGATGTTCTCCGTCGCCACGGTCAATGCGTTCTTGATCATTTCGCACATGCCCGACCGCATTTGCGCAACAGGCAACGTCTGCAGGAAATTGAGATCAATAAGTATTGAAGTCGGCGTGTGAAAACAGCCCAGAAGATTCTTTCCCTGCGGAAGATTCACCGCCTGTTTAAGCGAGGCCACCGAGTCAGCCGCAGCAATCAGCGTCGTCGGCACATGCACGAGGCGGATGCCGCGAAACAGCAAAGCGGCGGTCAACCCGGCGAGGTTCCCGATAACGCCGCCACCGACCGCAACGATCGCACCTCGCCGGTCGATGCCCGCACGTACCATTTCCTGGGCGAGGTGCTCAACCATTCCAATGGACTTTGTTGATTCGCCGTCGTCCGCGACCCACAACCTGGCCGGTGCCTTCGCCGCGATCCGTTCGAATAGTCCCGACGCGTGCAATCGGGAGACAGTCTTGTCAGTAACCACGTGATAGCTCGATGCATCGAGCTCGCACAATTTGAATATAACGTCATCCACGCAGCGGGCCCCGATCCATACCGGGCAGCATTCGTTTTCGAATCGGAGTTGCAAGTTGCGCATAGAACATTTCCACCTTTTCAATGGCATCACTACATCGAGTACATCGACCATTAAATCCCACCAACTCATTCGATGAATTCCCGACCATTACAATTCGAAGGACCAGCGGGGTGCCGAATAGTCAGCCACAAATCATCGAAATTGCACATCAATTGCATATTTTCAGACTGATTTACGTTTCGCCATCAAAATAACTTCATTAGGATTTAGGCCAGCGATGTGACGGAGATTGCTATCGCGCGAATCAGGCAACACACGTGTTGCCCATGGCCGTAGCAACAGGCCGAACATTTCGATTACGGCAGCAGCGACGTTTCGCCCCTGCACGCCGGGATGCAACGACGCTAAAGGACCATCCATCCGATGACCTCTTCATTCGCGCCATTCGTAGAAGTGCGCGCCCTTGGCGCGTCGCATATGCACGGACTTCGAGCACACGCTTCGCTGGAGGATCCGTTTGATGTGATCGTCATCGGCAGCGGCGCCGCGGGTGCCGTCGCTGCAGAGACCTTCGTTCGCGCCGGCCTTCGCACGCTATTGCTGGAAGAAGGCGCAAGGCTTAAGGCCGACGCGGCGAATGCGGCAGTGGACACGGACGCCATTACCGCGTTCGCAGGCAATGACACACAGGGGTGGAACCAGCAGGGGTGGCCATGGACCACCCGCAATCTGGGGGGCGGCACCGTCTTCTATGGCGGTGCTTCTTTCCGTTACACCGAATTCGATTTCGATCCGAGCGAGCGCATTCGAGTCGATGGCATGCCGACGAAATGGCCTATCGGTGCCGACGATCTCGCGCCTTTCTACAAGGAAATGGAATCGCGTCTTTGCGTCGATCATGCGGCGTTCACGTCCGAATCCGCCGCGGCGCCGGGATCTTTGAGCCTGCCGGCGGAGCACCTCTGGAGAGGCGCGCTCCAACTCGACCTTTCGCCTCGCCCAACCCCCGTAGCCGTCGACCGCGCCCTGTGCAACCGTTGCTCGCTATGCATCTCGACACAATGCACCCGAGGCGCCAAGCGAGACGTGGTAAGCACCATGCTCGGCCCGCTGGCCGATGCGCCCAATTTGATGCTACTGACCGGAGTGAAGGCGGTAGCGCTGACGCAGGAGACGCGCAATCGCGCTCATGCGGTGCAATGTATGGATGCCGGGACCGGCCGGACTCACTCCTTTCGCGCGCATCGTTTCGTACTCGCCTGCAGTGCCATTCAGACGGCCGCGTTGCTACTGCGTTCGGTTACGCCGTATGCGCCTGGCGGGCTTGGGAACGATCATGACGTTGTCGGCCGAGGCCTTTGTATGAAGCTCAGCGAATATTCACAGGGCATTGTCAATGTGGACAGACATCAAATCGACGCTCACCCCGTTGGCTATCGCGGCCCGTTCTCGACCGTCTGCGTGCTCGACCACTATCTGGACGGACACTGTCCGAACGGTGTCGGCGGACTGATCTACGAAGCCAAACACGATGACTGGCGCTCTTTGCAAGTCGACGGCCTCGTGTTACGCGTCGAGACCATTCTCGCGGACCATCCGTCTCTCGGAAATCGGGTGCGTCTTTCCAGTAGCAAGGATCCTTGGGGGCTGCCGAGGATCATGATCGACTATACGGCGGACTCGCGCGATTTGGCACGATTGGCCTATATGGTGGAACGCTCTGCCGATTGGCTGAAGGCAGCCGGCGCGCGCGATATCCGACATGAGGCCTCGAATTTTACGATGGGTAGCACACATTTGCACGGCACTTGCCGCGCAGGCAACGACCCTCGGACATCGGTAGTAAATCGGGACGGTCGGCTTCATTCACTGGAAAACGTTTACGTCGCGGACGGCAGCTACATGCCCTATCCCGGCGGATTGAATCCCACATTAACGATCCAGGCCAACGCGCTGAGAATTGCCCGGCTCATCGCGCAAGAGGCGACTGGACATGCGGTCGCCTTGCGAACGCTGCAAACGGTTGCCACCCGGGGAGATCTCTTATAAAGCGGCCACGGTCATGACATCCACCTTCATTCGTCAGCTCATCATCCACACGATTTGTAATGTGACCGGCAACGAGCCGACAGAAATCGCGGCCCTTCACCGGGTTGAATTGAATACTCGCGACTGGGAACAAGTCTTCAGCCGACTGGAAGCGGCTCTCGACATCCATACCCGCATGCTGACGTCGACTGAGCGATCGATTTGCATCGATACGTTGACGCAGACGCTACATGCCAAGGTCGCCGGCAACATCATCAGCTGATCGAACGTGCGAGCAATTGCATCGATCAAGGTGCCTGCCATCCGAAGCTTCATTGCACGACTTACTGACGACCGGTCACATGAAAGTTCTAAAGCTGACACCTTTTTTTCACCACCCGGATGCTGAATCCTGGCCCAGAGAATACGACTCGGTCGGCGGTATGCAGGTGCAGACCTGGCGGCAGGCGGTCTGGCTTGCGGAAGCAGGCATCCATCAGCACGTCATGACAATCGGTTTCCCGGGGTTGCCCAAATTGCGGCAACTGCATCCGCTTCTGTGGGTCGAGCGGATGATGGTCCCCATGCCACGAATCCGATCAGAGTTCAGCGGGCTGGTGGCGTTGACCCAGTCTTGGGCCGCAGCGACATTGGGCGCACTGTTTCATCGAGCACGCAGACAGGACTTCGACGTCGTCCATGCACACCTGGACGGACAGATCCCCGCGCTGCTGGTCGCTTGTCTGGCTCCTCGATTATTGGGGCGCCCGTTGATCGTGACAGTGCATTGCTCCCGGCTCGCCGTCTATACCCCGACTTCCTGGC
This sequence comes from Trinickia soli, assembly GCF_002879855.1. GTDB lineage: Bacteria > Pseudomonadota > Gammaproteobacteria > Burkholderiales > Burkholderiaceae > Trinickia > Trinickia soli. The sequence continues at coordinate 228,774 of NZ_PNYB01000004.1, forward strand.
TCGATGCGCTTCAACACCGGGTGGCCCAATGGCTGGAACGGCGGACAATCGCGAAAGCCTTCGCGATTATGGCCCTGACCCAGCGTACCGCCGCAGTACTCGCCAAAGATGCCCAGCGCGTCGCAATCGTTCCTGACGCCGTCGATACGACTCAGTTCGCACCGCCGCCGCTCGCGGCAGTAAAGGCATTTCGCGAGCGCCATGGCCTGCGGAAGAAAACAGTGGGCTTTGTCGGGCGAATCGCGAAAGAAAAGGGATGGCCGCACCTCATCCCGCTCGCCAAGGCCCTCCGCGAAGAAGAATGCGAGTTGTTGATTGTCGGAGACGGAACGCAACGCGATCGCCTACGACGTGCCATCGATGAAGCCGGCCTGCAAGATTGTGTGACGGTTACGGGCTTCATTCCGAATCACGAAGTACCGCTCGCGATGGCAGCCTGCCGTCTCATTGTCATGCCATCAATGTATGAGGAATTCGGCGGAGCCAGCATCGAAGCCTTGGCCATTGGTGTGCCCGTCGTGGCCTTTGCCGTCGGCGGCCTTCAGGAAATTTTGCGCGGTGTCACTCCCGAGCTGCTGATCCCCGCCGAGGACACGCACACACTGATCACGCGAGCCAAGGAGGTGCTAGCCGGCCACCATGCGAAGAAGGTTCACCCAGCGCGGCTGCGAGCCTATGTCGAGGGTCGCTACACGCCATCCGCGATGTGTGCTCGAACCCTGGACCTTTATCAGTCCGCGCACGGCAATTCGACCAAGCCTGCCAGGGTCGGTTCACGCTGATCTCATGCCTGCGAATGCGCCTTGCCGGGCTTCTCTCCCTTCGGGATTTCCTGCGGGGCACCATGCGCCGGCAAGGCACGTTCCTCAGGTGTAAAAAGCGTTTGTGGGGCAATGATCGCCCGGCGTTTGCAATAGCACAGGCCCGAAAAATTACCGGCATCGATGGAATAGACCATGTCCCTGATTCATCTTCCCAACAGTGCTTCCGCGTCAGATGTAGAGCAATGCCTCCGCGAGCACGGCTACGCGATCATCGACAAGCTTGTGCCCGCTGCGATGATGGAGCGTATTGCTGAAGAGCTGGAGCCTTATATGGCTGCCACGCCCTTCGGGCCGGACGGCATTCTCGGCAAACGAACAAAACGCACAGGCGGCCTGATCTCCCGATCGCCAAGTGTGCGCGAGTTGATTCTGAACCCGACCATCCTGGAGACTACCCGGCGCTTCCTGGCCCATGCAACGACGTTTCAGATCCACTGCACCCAGGTCGTCTCCCTCCATCCTGGCGCCAAGGCGCAGACGCTGCATCAAGACGAGGTAGCCTGGGATATGTTCCCCTTCCCGCCCGATTACCACGCGCAATGCAACACGCTGTGGGCCATGACCGATTACACCGAGGACATGGGCGCGACGCGCATCGTGCCTGGCAGTCATCGCTCGGGGCGGGGCGCCGAATTCGGGACGGCGGACAGCTTCCCCGCAGCAATGGAAAAGGGCTCGGTGCTGGTATACGACGGGAAGGTCTACCATGGCGGTGGCAGCAACCAATCCGACCGCATCCGATCAGCGATCAACCTGACTTACTCTCTAGGCTGGCTTCGACAGGAGGAAAATCAGTTTCTGTCTTGCCCGCTCGAGATAGCCCGTACATTGCCGAAAGAGTTACTACGTCTGATGGGCTACCAATGCGGTGCGTTTGCCTTAGGCTACGTTCACGGATTTGAGGATCCCATGACGGTGCTGGGTAGGAGCCAACCCGGCAAGCTCGTGGGAGCCGAGTTGATGCTTAACGCCGAGCAAAACGAGGAGCGCAAATCCTTTCTGCGGGATGTCACGTTTGATTGAAACGAGCGCTGGCGCCAACGCTGATAAGAAGTCAATAGCCGAAGTAGAAGGCACACGCACATCCAGCGTGCGCCTCTTACCAGTCTTGACGTTCGCGCTCACAGAAACGTGCTAGTCAACGCGCCGGCCCGGCGCGCCGGGCCAAAGTAGGCGTTACGAAGCCGTCGCAAGCGCTTGCGCTACGCGCACGTATTCGTCGACGGGCACATCCTCGGCGCGCCGCGCGAGGTCGAAGCCCAGCGCTTCGAAGTCGACCTTGTCGCGATACGCGGCCAACGTGTTGCGCAGCATTTTGCGACGTTGCGAAAACGCCGCCGTCACGAGTTCGCCGAACAGGCGCATATCGACGCTCGCCAGTTCGTGCGGCGCGTAAGGGATCATGCGCACGATGGCCGAATCGACCTTCGGCGGCGGCTGGAACGATTCGGGCGGCACATCGAGCAGCTTATCGATCACGTATCGGTATTGCAGCATCACCGACAGGCGCCCGAACGCTTTCGTGCCGGGCTCGGCCACCATTCGCTCCACCACCTCGTTTTGCAACATGAAATGCTGATCGATAACGATCGGTGCGAACGACATCAGGTGAAACAGCAGCGGACTCGAGATGTTGTAAGGCAGATTGCCGACGATGCGCAGCGTCGGCCGCTCGTGCGTGTCGACGAGCGATGAAAAATCGAAATCCAGCGCATCGCCCGCATGCAGGGCAAGGCGTTCGCCGAACTTGTCCTTGAGCCGTACGATCAGATCCCGGTCGAGCTCGACTGCATGCAGCGGCATGTCGGGCGTGGCGACGCGTTCAGCGAGCGGCTCGGTCAGCGCGCCCAACCCCGGGCCGATCTCGACCATCCGCTGCCCCGGCTGCGGACTGATCAGCGAGACGATCGAATCGATAATGCCGAGATCGACGAGAAAGTTTTGTCCAAACCGCTTGCGCGCGAAATGGCCTTGGTGCTGTGCTCTGTTGGACATCGAAATCGTGAGGAAAACGAAATAAGTCGGGAAACGGCGCCGCAGCTTTCGCAGCGGCCGAAGGCGACGTGCGTCAGCCGCCGCGCCGATTGCGCGCCATCGTGACAGCCGTGTCGATGGCAGCGATCATACTGCCCGCATCGGCGCGCCCCGTCCCGGCCAGATCGAGCGCGGTGCCGTGGTCGACCGACGTGCGAATGATCGGCAGCCCCAATGTGATGTTGACGCCTGCGCCGAAGGTCGCGTACTTGAGCACCGGCAATCCCTGGTCGTGGAACATCGCCAGCACGCAGTCGGCTTCGTCGAGATAACGCGGCTGAAACAACGTGTCCGCCGGATACGGGCCACGCACATCGATGCCGCGCTGGGCGGCCAGTGCAAGCGCCGGCGCGATCACGTCGATCTCTTCGCGCCCGAGGTAGCCGTTTTCGCCCGCATGCGGGTTCAACCCGGTCACGAGGATGCGCGGGACGGGCAAGCCGAAATCGCGACGCAGGTCGTGATCGATGATGGCGATCGTTTCGACGAGGCTGTCGATGTCGATCGCGCCCGGCACGTCTTTCAAAGGCAAATGCGTCGTTGCCAGCGCGACGCGCAACGGGCGCGCACCCGTGCCGGTCAACATCATGACGACGCGCGCCGTGGACGTGCGCTCGGCAAGGTACTCCGTGTGCCCCGTGAACGCGACGCCGGCATCGTTGATCGTGCTTTTCTGCAGCGGCGCCGTGACGATCGCATCGAATACGCCGCCCAGCGCGCCGTCGATCGCCGCGTCGAGCAGATCCAGCACGTAGCGGCCATTCGCGGCGTCGAGCCGCCCCGCCTGCGCCGGCACGGCCAGCGGCCGATGTGCGACGCTGACCTGCCCTGCGGCCAGCAGCGCCGCCCAATCGACGCCGACCGCACGGGCTCGCGATTCGATCAGCCCTGCGTCGCCCAGTACTTCAAAAAAGACGCCGGGCCAATGCGCGGCCGCCCCCGCAAGCGCAATCGCCGTCAGCTCCGGGCCCACGCCGGCCGGCTCGCCGGTCGTGATCGCGAGTTTGAGCGGGGCAGCCCGGGCGGCGGTCGTCATCGTCTATCGGCTCACTGCTGTTGCGCGACCGCGCCGCCGATCTTGTACTGCACGTAGGCCGAGTCACGCAGCTGGCGCAACCAGTCGGCGTACGCCTGCTCGGCCTTGCGCTGGCCGATGGCCTGGCGCGCCAGATCCAACTGCTGCTGCACGGAGCCTTCCGCTTCGCGTCGGCCCAGAACCTGAATCAAGTGATAGCCGTACTCGCTTCGAACGGGTTCGCTGATCTCGCCGTCTTTGAGATTGTTCATCGCGCGCTCGAACTCGGGCACCGTTTCTCCGGGGCTGATCCAGCCGAGATCGCCGCCTTGCGATGCGGAGCCGTCCTGCGAATAGGTGCTCGCGAATTTCGCGAAATCGCCGCCCGCTTCGATCTGCTGGCGAATTTCGAGCAGCTTCTGGCGTGCGCCGGCTTCGGGCTGGCCTTCGCCGACGCGCAGCAAAATGTGGCGCACGTGCGTTTGCACGAGCTTCGGTGCATCGGCCGCCGAACCGCCGACACCGACGCGCCGGTCGACGAGCCGCATCACTTCGAAACCGGCGTCCGTGCGGATTACGTCGGGGTTGACCTCGCCCGGGCGCAGTTGCGCCGCGGCCGTAACGAACGGCGCAGGCAGCGTGCTCGGAGCCTTGAAGCCGAGATCGCCGCCCTTGGCCGCGTCGGCCGCCTGCGAATTCTGCTTCGCCAGCGTTTCGAACTTCGCGCCGCCCTTGGCCTGCTGAAGGATCGCTTCGGCCTTCTTTTGTGCCGCGGCGACATCGGCCTCGCTCGCACCGGCCGGCGCCTTCACGAGAATGTGCTCGATTCGCAAATCCTGCTGCGCACGGGCGCCCGGCCCGCGTTGGCTCGCGATGTAGTTCGCGACTTCTGCGTCCGACACGGTCACCTTGCTGTCGACCTCTTTTTCGCGCAGCTTCGATAGCGTCAGCTCGTTGCGCGCGTCGCGCGTGAAGACCGACCAAGGCACGCCTTCGGCCTCGATGCGCGCGCGATAAACGTCGAGCGACAGATTGTTGGCGGCGGCCAGACGCTGCAATGTCTTTTGCACGGCCGCGTCATCGACGACGATGCCGTCTTCCTTCGCCTTCTCGAGCTGGATGCGTTCGAGCACCATTTGGTTCAGCACCTGCGCGCGCAATTGGTCTTGCGGCGGCACGGGCGCATGCTGCTGCGCGAGCCGTCGCTCGATGAGCCCGACGCGCCCGTCGAGTTCGCGCACGGTGATGACGTCGTCGTTGACGACGGCGGCGACCGAGTCTACCGTTTGACCCGTCTGGTTCCTCAACGCTTGCGCCGAGGCCGGCGCAGCCGGTAGAAGAACGGCGGCGGCCAGAGCGGCTACCAGCGTTGCCAAGCGAACTTTATTCACGATTGCCACAGATGCTCCAAATGTCTCGGGCCGGTTTGCCACAGTCTGCCACGGCCCTTTTTTGCGCATGCTTACACGAATCCCACATGCGTTCGCTGCCCACTCACTCGTAATTCGTGAAACGCGCCAGCGGCGGCGGCGGAGGCGGCGGCGGCTGATAGCCCGCCACCCCAGCCCGGAAGGCCGCCACGAGCCCATTGTCGACGTTCGACAACCCCTTGAGCGTCAACTGCGCGAGAAAGCGCGTATTGGACGTATGCTGTCCCATCGAATTCAAGCCGTTCGCATAACGCTGCGCGCCGAAGCCAAAAATCCAGCAATCGGCATCGTACTGGAACCCGACAACGCCGTCGACGAGCCGATGCCCCTGCATATCGTAATTGAACCGGCCGACGGCATAGAGGCGCTGCGTGAGCGGCCACTCGGCCGATAGCAGGATCTGATTGATCGGCTGATTGCTAAGCGTCGGATTCGCGCGCGTATAACGGTAGGCAACGTTGACGACCTTGCGCTCGTCGGGACTGAAGCCGAAGCCGATGCTCGATCGCACGAGCTGGTTGTCGTCCGCATTATATTGGAACGACGTTTCCGAGGCGAAACCGGCGCCGAGCTTCAGAGAAGCGCCGAGAATCAGGTCCGAATGCCCCGTGGCCGGCGTCGGCGTGTCCGTCGACAACGCGACGCGCTGATCCGTGAAGTAATACTCCTGCGCCAGGACGAAGCGTGCGCGCTCGTCGCCGGTCGCGGCGTCGATAAAGCGCGTCGTCAGGCCCGCCGTGAGGCGGTTCGCATCGGCGATCCGATCGTTGCCGACGAACGTGTTCGGCGTGAAGATTTCGGCAAGCCCGAAGTCCGATTCCGCGGTATCGAACAGCGGCGCGAACATCTGATTGCGGTACGGCGTGTAGACGTAATAGAGCCGCGGCTCGAGCGTCTGGATGTAATCGTTGCCGAACAGCCTGACTGAGCGGTCGAACACGAGCCCCGTATCGAAGCTCAGGGTCGGCACCGATTCCGTGAACGCCTTGGGTTGCCCGGTAGGCGCGGTGCTGGAGATATTGCGGAGATCGTACGAGGCGAAGTGGAACTGCGCCTTCGGCACGACGAAGTAGCCGGGACCGACGATCCCGTACGACACGTACGGGTTGAACACGACACGATCGCCCTCGGTCGAATCGGCCGTCGTGATTCTGAAACGCGTGTAGTCGGCTTCCGCGCCGAAGTCGAACCCACCGACGTTGTACTTCGCGTACTTGACGTTCAACTGCGGCTCGCGGCCGTATGGCGGCGCCGAGCCTTGCAGCGTTTGCCAGTGCTGTTCGCGCGCGAGCACCGACCAGGGCCCGTTGTTGTACGTGATGCCCGCTTCCTGCTGGAACAGCAACTGCGTGCCGATGAGGAACTGATTGCCGACCGACGACAGATCCTGCGGGTAGGTGCTGTCCGACACCTTGTTGTACGACACGTAAGCGCCGAAACCGCCGCCGAGATTCTGAGCGTGCTGCCAGTAGATCGCGTAGCGGTTCTCGTGCTTGAGCGCGTCGTTCGGCAGAAACTCGCCGGTGAGCGTGCCCGAATAGGTGGGCGACAGGTAGCGGAACATCGCCTGCGTCTGCACGCCGCGCTTGGAAATGAGGCGCGGCGTCAACGTCAGATCGCGGTTCGGCGCGATGTTGAAGTAGTACGGCAGCGATATTTCGAAACCGTTGGTCGAGCCCGCCGAGAACTGCGGCGGCAACAAGCCGCTGCGCCGGTCGCTCGTGAGCGGGAACGACACCCACGGGCTCGCGAAAATCGGCACGCCCTGGAAGAACACCACGGCGTTGTGCGCCACCCCTTCTTCGGCGCCCGTATCGAAATCGAAGCGCGTGCCGCGGATATACCACGACGGGTCTGCGCACTGGCAAGCGGTATAGGTCGCGCTCGTGAACTCGGAGCGCTCGCTATCGAGCAAATCGACGCGCGCGGCGCTGCCCGAGCCGCCGTTCGTGCTGAAGTGATACTTCGGCGACGGCATGTAGCCTTCGCTGGCCTCGACCCGCAGATGCGCTTCGGGCCCGGCGAACAACACGCCGTTGTTGATCACGCGCACTGCGCCGTAGGCATCGGCCAGATCGGTGTCCTGGTCGTAATGAAACGCGTCGGCCTTGATGACGGCCACGCCTCGCCGCAGCTCGGCGGAGCCTTTGGCCGAAACGTCCCGGTCGGACGTGCCGTTCGTGCGGTCGCCCAGCACGAACGCAGCGGGCGCGCTGCCCGCCGGCAAGGGATGCTCGGTGAGCTGCGGCGCGAGCCGCAAGCCCCAAGGGGCGTCGGTAGGTTGCGGCTGCGCGGCCGCGCCGCTCAACTGCGCGTTCGACACGGCGGGCATCAGGCCGGGAACGGCGATCAGCGCCGCAACGAGCCGTCTCATGCGCGGCAGTGCATCGCCGGAAAAATTCGTGGAAAGGAGCGGTCTAGGCGGCATCTATCGTTTGGCGAATCGGCTCGGCGGCAGGCGCGGCGCCCGTCGCACATCGCCGCGACGGGCCGCATAAGGCGGCTTGCCGCGGTGCGCGCTGGCGCGAAGCGCGCACATGCGCGAGCGACGAGCAGTCGAACGGGACCGTGCGAAAGCCGACACGGGAACTGGGGCACAACACAAAAAGTCGTCGGGTATTATATGGCAAGACGTTTTACCGCCCGCACCCACAATGACCGATTCCCCCGTTGACACCCGGCGCGACGCCCTCGCCGCGTGGCTCGGCACGTTCGCAAGCCGCTACGGCCTCGACCTGTCGACCCTCGCCCCCGCTTCGAGCGACGCCAGCTTCCGCCGCTATTTCCGTCTTGCGAGCGCGAGCGAACACGGCGCCTCGCTGATCGCCGTCGATGCGCCGCCCCCCGAAAAATGCCGCGAGTTCGCGCAAGTCGCCCAGATGCTGTCCGATGCCGGCGTGCATGCGCCACGCGTACTCGAATGCGATCTCGACAGCGGCTTCATGCTGGTCACGGATCTCGGCACGCTCAGCTATATCGACGTGCTCGATCCCAACGATACCGGAAGCGCCAAGCCGCTCATGCGCGCGGCGCTCGACGCGCTGATCCGCTGGCAGTCCGTTTCGCGCGACGGCGTGTTGCCGCCATTCGACGAAGCCTTCCTGCGCCGGGAAATGGAGCTCATGCCCGAATGGTACGTGGCGCGCCATCTGGGCCGGGAGGTCGACGAGAAGATGCGCGGCGTGCTCGACCGCACCTACGCGCTGTTGATCGCGAGCGCACGCGCGCAGCCGCAGGTCTTCATGCTGCGCGACTACATGCCGCGCAATCTGATGATCTGCGAGCCCAACCCCGGCGTCCTCGATTTTCAAGACGCGGTGCAAGGGCCGATCAGCTATGACGTCGCCTCGCTGCTGCGCGATGCCTTTATCAGTTGGGACGAAGAGTTCGAACTCGACTGCTTCGCCTACTACTGGGAACGCGCAAAGAAGGCGGGCCTGCCCGTCGATCCCGATTTCGGCGAGTTCTATCGCCAGATCGAGTGGATGGGGCTGCAGCGGCATATCAAAATCCTCGGACTGTTCGCCCGCCTGTATCACCGCGACGGCAAGCCGCGCTACCTGGCCGACCTGCCGCGCTTCATCGCCTACGCACACAAGGTCAGCGAGCGCTATCGTCCGCTCGTTCCGTTCGCGCGCCTGCTGGACGATCTCGAAAGTCGTTCGCAGCAGGTCGGTTACACCTTTTGAGAAAACGGCACGATTCAATGCCCCCTGCAATGACGACGGCCATGATTTTTGCCGCGGGCCGCGGCGAGCGGATGCGCCCGCTGACCGATACGAAACCGAAGCCCTTGCTGGAAGCGGGCGGCAAGCCGCTCATCGTCTGGCAGATCGAGCGCTTGGCGCAAGCGGGCTTTTCGACGATCGTCATCAACCATGCGTGGCTCGGCGAGCAGATCGAGCAGTCGCTTGGCGACGGCGCGCAATTCGGCGTGCGGCTCGCGTACTCGGCTGAAGCCGAGGCGCTCGAAACAGCGGGCGGGATCGCGCAGGCGTTACCGCTGCTTGAAACCGACGGCGTGCCGACCGTGTTCGCGGCCGTCAGCGGCGATGTCTTCTGCGAATTCGACTACGCCCGTCTGCGCGGGCCGGCGGAGCGTCTTGCCGCCTGCGCGCAGCCGGGCATGCACCTGGTCATGGTGCCGAATCCGCCATTTCATCCGCACGGCGATTTCGCGCTCGATGCGGCCGGGCAGCTTTCGCTCGACGGCGAGCCGCGTTACACGTTCGGCAACATCGGGCTTTACGACACGCGCATGTTTCGCGACCTCGCGCCCGGCGAGCGCCGCGCGCTGACGCCGTACTATCGCGAAACGATCGCCGCCGGCCGCGCGAGCGGCGAGCTGTACGCGGGGCGTTGGGAAAACGTCGGCACGCCCGCGCAACTGCAGGCCCTCGACACCGCTTTACGTCAGGTCGCGGCCGCCCCCCGATAGCGGGTTGCCGCGAGCCGTGCACCGGCTCCCGGCGCGCATCGGTCGAACCGGGCGGGAAATCGCGCTCCGGGCCCGCGCTCAGCGGTCGCTTTGACCGCAGGCGCAGCACCCGTCGAAGCGACGATCAGGCGCCCTCGCCGTGCGCCGCCGGCTCGGTGTGCGCGCGCTGTGCGGCGCGCTGCTGCAACGCCCACATTTGCGCGAACGCGCCGCCCGCTTCGAGCAGTTGCGCATGCGTGCCACGTTCGACGATGCGCCCGTGATCCATCACGAGGATCTGCTCGGCGTGCACGATCGTCGACAGCCTGTGGGCGATGACAAGCGTCGTACGCCCGCGCGCGATCTGATCGAGTTCGTGCTGAATCGCGCGCTCCGAGCGCGAATCGAGCGCCGACGTCGCTTCGTCGAAGACGAGAATCGGCGGATTCTTCAGCAGCGTGCGAGCGATCGCCACGCGCTGCTTCTCCCCGCCCGACAGCTTCAACCCGCGCTCGCCCACCGGCGTGTCATACCCCTTCGGCAGGCTCTCGATGAAATCGTGGATGTGGGCGGCGCGCGCGGCTGCGATCACCTCGTCGCGCGTCGCCGCCGGCCTTCCATAGGCGATGTTGTAGTAGATCGTGTCGTTGAACAGCACCGTGTCCTGCGGCACGATCCCGATCGCCGCGCGCAGCGAATCCTGCGTCACGTCGCGCAGGTCCTGGCCGTCGATCGTGATCGCGCCGCCTCCCGCCGGATCGAGGTCGTAGAAGCGAAACAGCAGCCGTGCCAGCGTCGATTTGCCCGAGCCGCTCGGCCCGACCACGGCCGTCGTCGTCCCCGCCGCGATCGAAAACGTCACGTCGTCCAGAATCAGGCGCGAGCGCTCATAGCCGAAGTGCACGTGCTCGAATCGCACTTCGGCGCCGGCCACCGCGAGCGGCTGCGCGCCCGGCGCATCAGGCACCTCGCGTGCGGCTCCGAGCAGCGTGAACATGCGATCCATATCGGTCAGGCTCTGCTTGAGCTCGCGATAGACGACGCCCAGGAAATTGAGCGGAATGTAGAGCTGCAGCATGAACGTATTGATGAGCACGAGATCGCCGAGCGTGAGCCGCCCGGCCATGACGCCTTGCGTCGCACGCAACAGGATGAGGGCGAGCCCGATAACGATGATCGCCTGCTGACCGAAGTTGAGCGCCGACAGCGAGTTCTGCGACTTGATCGCCGCGGCCCGGTAGCGCTGCAGATTCTCGTCGTAACGCCGCGCTTCCCATTCCTCGTTGCCGAAATATTTGACCGTCTCGTAGTTGAGCAGCGAATCGATCGCGCGCGAATTGGCACGCGAATCGAGTTCGTTCATCGTGCGGCGAAAATGCGTGCGCCATTCCGTTACTTTGACGGTGAACACGATATAGGCCACCAGCGCGGCGAACGCGACGATCGCGTAGTAGGCCTCGTACTTGACGATGAAAAACCCCAGCACGAGACCGACTTCGACCAGCGTCGGCAAGATGCTGTAGAGCGAATACGAAATGAGCTGGGAAATGCCGCGCGTGCCACGCTCGATATCGCGCGACATGCCGCCCGTTTGCCGCTCCAGATGAAAGCGCAGCGAGAGCGAATGCAAATGACGAAAAACCTTCAGGGCGAGTTGGCGGACCGCGCTTTCCGTCACCTTCGAGAACAGGATCTCGCGCAATTCCGTAAACAGCGAGGTCGACAACCGCACGAGCGCATAAGCGACGACGAGCAGGCCGATGCCGCCCGCGAGCACGATCGCGGGCTCATGCTCGGCACGCCCGAGCGCGGTCAGTTGGCGCATCGAAGCAAGACCGTCGATGATCCGTTTCATCACGATCGGCACGCCGAGATTGGCAACCTTCGCGCCAATCAGGCACGACAGAGCGACGGCAACGCGCCACTTGTAGTCCGCCAGATAGGGAAACAGCGAACGAATCGTCTGCCAATCCCGGCGTGGACTGCCGGCGACGGGCGTCGGTGCGGGTTCTGACGAGGGGCTATGGCGGTGCATGGGTTGGAATCGGAGCGCAGCCGCAAGGCGGCGAGTGGAACAGCAGGCTGGCGGGCGCAGCGCCTGCGCAAACAACGGCGCGGCACAGCCGTTGCGCTCGTGATGCGTTTTGCCCGTACAATTTCGATGCTCAGGCTAATGCTCTCTGGCTATCGTATCGACGGTATTGTCGCAGGCTCGGCCCATTGTTGCAGAACCGGTGAACCCCATGACTATTTCCACGCCCCTGCTCCCGCAAAAAACCTGCGCCTTGCGCGTCGTGCCGCAGCCTTCGGACGCGAACGTCCACGGCGACGTCTTCGGCGGCTGGATCATGGCGCAAGTCGATATCGCAGGCTCGATACCTGCCAGCCGACGCGCGAACGGCCGCGTCGCCACGGTCGCCGTCAATTCGTTCGTGTTCAAGCAGCCGGTGTTCGTCGGCGATCTGCTCAGCTTCTACGCCGACATCGTCAAGACGGGCACGACCTCCATCACCGTGTCGGTCGAAGTCTTCGCGCAGCGCATGAGCCTGGACGAAGAGCTCGTCAAGGTCACCGAAGCCACGCTCACCTACGTGGCCACCGACAAAGACCGCCGCCCACGTAAGTTGCCCGAATTGAAGTGACGTGATCTGGCATCACGCGGGAAGGCGGCGCCTGCGCCTGTGCCGCGTGCGGGACGCCTCTCCGACCGGCGCCGCGGCCGCGCATCAGGCCGGCACTGCGCCGGCTTCGCTTTCTCGATGACGTGTGGGCGTGCTCTTGAGCAACGCCGGAATAGCCTCGTGCGGCATCGGCCGCGCGAAGAAATAGCCCTGCATTTCGTTGCAGGCGCGCTCTCTCAGGAACTCGAGTTGCGCGGCCGTCTCGACCCCTTCCGCGATCACCTGCAAATGCAGCGAATGTCCGAGCGCGATGATCGCCGAGGTGATCGTTTCGTCGTCGCTCGATGCGCCGATATCCGACACGAACGAGCGGTCGATCTTCAAACGATCGACCGGGAAGCGCTTCAGATAGCTGAGGCTCGAATAGCCGGTGCCGAAGTCGTCGATTGCGAGGCCGATGCCGAGCGCGTGCAGTTCGCTGAGCATCGTCACCGCTTCTTCCGCATTGCGCATGATCGCGCTCTCGGTCAGTTCGAGTTCGAGGTACTGCGGCTGCAGGCCCGTTTCCTCGAGGATCGACATGACGTGCTTGGCGATGTCGCGCTGCTGGAATTGACGCGCCGACAGATTCACCGACACGCGCGCAGCCGGTAACCCTTCGTCCTGCCAGGCTTTGTTCTGCCGGCACGCTTCGCGCAGCACCCATTCCGAGAGCGGGCCGATGAGGCCGCTCTCTTCCGCCACGGGAATGAACGCCGACGGCGGCACGAGGCCCACCTCGGGATCGTGCCAGCGCACGAGCGCTTCCATGCCGACGATCTTTCCCGTTCCGATGTCCACCTGCGGCTGATAGTGCAGCAGAAACTCGCCATCGCGCAGCGCGCGTCGCAGGCGGCGCTCCAGATTCAGTCGCGTGCCGACGCTCGTATTCATTTCGGGCTGATAGAACTGGAACGTGTTGCGCCCCATATCCTTGGCCCGGTACATCGCCAGATCGGCCTTTTTCAACAGCGTCTCGACGTCTTCCCCGTCTTGCGGGAACAGGCTCGCGCCCATGCTGCAACCGACGTAGAGTTCGGTGCCGTCGAGCCAGACCGGCTCCGAAATCGTCGCGCGCACGCGCTCCATCCAACCGATCAGCGTCTGTTCGTCCACGGCGTCGGTCAGCACGATCACGAACTCGTCGCCGCCGTGACGCGCGACCGTGTCGCTGGGGCGTGCGCTGCGGGCGAGCCGCTCGGCCACGACGCACAGCAGCCGGTCACCGACGCTGTGGCCGAGGCTGTCGTTGACGTTTTTGAAGCCGTCGAGATCGATGAAGACGGCGGCCAACGGCTTGCCGCGCGCGATTGCCCGATCGAGTCGCTCGCGCAGCAGGTTGCGGTTCGGCAGTCGCGTCAAGCCGTCGTAGTTCGCCTGATATTCGAGCTGCTCCTGGTATCGGATCAGGTCGGTCACGTCGTTGATGACGCCGATATGGTGGGTCGTGTTGCCGTCAGGGTCCGGCACGGGCGCAATGAAGAGCTGATTCCAGAACAGCGCGCCGTCTTTTCGGTAGTTGCGCAGCACGGCGCTCACTTCCTTGTTTGCGGCAAGCCCCTCTCGGATCGCGACGAGGCCTTCCTGGTCGCGATCGTCGCGCTGCAGGAAGCGACAGTCCTGGCCGACGACTTCGGCAGGATCGTAGCCCGTAATGCGCTTGAACGCCGGATTCGCGTATTCGATCACGTGACCGCTCTCGGCCGCGGCGGTGATCAGAATCGCGTTGACGCTCGCATCGAGCGCCCGGCTTTGCAAGCGCAGCGCCAGGTCCGAGCGCTTGCGGTCGGTGACGTCGGTGTATGAGCCGAGCACGCCGATCACTGTGCCGTCGCCGTTCGTCAGCGGGATCTTGCTCGTGATGCCAGCCCGATGCACGCCGTCGATCATCACCTCGAACTCGTGGTTCATCTTCGGCACGCCGGTCGCGATCACCTCCTGATCGGCCTTGCGCAACGCGTCCGCGATCGCGCCCCACGGGAATTCGTCGTCGGTCTTGCCGATGACCTGCTCGGTGTAGGAGAGACCCGCATCGCGCGCGAACGCCACATTGCAACCGAGATAACGCGAATCGCGATCCTTCCAGAAGATCCGCTGAGGAATATTGTCGATGACGGTTTCGAGCATCTGGTTCGAGCGCTGGGCTTCGGCCTCGGCCTTGATTTGCTCGGTCACGTCGTCGGCCAGCACGAACATCGCCGGGCGGCCCATGAACGTCAGCGCATGGTTCGTGATGTCAGCGCTCACTTGCGTGCCGTCGCGCCGCCGGTGGCGCCAGACACCCGCCGCGACCCGGCCGCGGCGCGGTGCGGCCTCGCCGCGCACGAGGTGCGATTCGAGCCGGGCCGTCTCTTCGGGCGAGGACAACTCGCGAATCGTCATACCCAGGAAGTCGCTATCGCTGTAGCCGTATTGCTCGACCGCTGCGGCATTGACCGCAAGGAAGCCTAGCGTTTCGCGGTCGTATATCCACATCGGCACGGGATGCGCGTCGAACAGCTCCCGGAAACGCTCGTCGCTGCGGCGCATCGCGCGCGCGATGCGAATTTTCGTGCGGGCGGCGCTTTCGCGGACGCCGAACGAGTAGATGAGCATGCCGCAGCCCGCCACCATCGTCACGATGAGCAGCAAAGTGGCGAATCGCGTCGAACGCGCCGAGGCTGCCAACGACGCCTCCAACGCTTCATCCTGGCGCCGGCGCAGTTTGGCCAGCGCCGTATCGACAGCGTCGAGCGCCGCGGCCACACGCATATAGGTCGGCGCCACCCAGGCCCGAGCTTGCGTGGGGGCGATGGCGGGCTGATTCGACGCGGCGGGCTGTTGTGCGCTCGGCCCCGCCGGTTCTATCTGCTGTTTCGCCTGCTGTCGGGTTTGTAGCGCTGCTTCGTCCAGGGCCGAGTGCATCTCGCGGTCGACGCCGTCGGCCAGTGCGAACAGCGCTTCGAGCTGGCCGCGCATCGCCGCATCGTCCGCCAGCGCCGCCTTCAGATGCGCCTTGTCGCGCCCGAGCGCCGCTTCGCGGTCCTGCTCGAAGGTCGCGCCGATCGGAACCCCCGTTGCTTCGAAGCGGCCGAGCGCCGCGAGCCCGGCGCCGAGCGTCGCACGATAGTCGTCGAGGTTGCGCTTGATGCTCATCGCGCGCATCGTGCGCAAATCGGTCGCGCGCTCGCTACGGATCTGCCCGTAGGCGACAAACGCATTTGCGCCAATCGCGGCTGCGGCCACCGCGACATTGATCAGCAGCCGTTTCGATACAAAGGAGCTCATGAATTCCGAACGCCGGTCGTAGCGAGCGCCCCGCTTGGAAGCTGATTCCAACTCGAGGCCCTCTGGGAGGGGCGGCGCGGCTTGCCAGTCTCCAAACCTTTCGCGCTCGCCCGGTCCTTCGATACGGACCGATGCGGGCCTTTGCGCGCCAACTTCTGAATAACGGCAGGGTTGAGCGCGGGTTGAGGGTCACCGTGTAAAAAAGTCGGGGGAAGGGTTGTTTACAAACGCCCTTTCCTGGCTGGAGGAACCCGCGATTTACTCCATCAGCCCGAATTCGCGCATGGCCGGCACAAAATCGTGGCTCGGTTCGCTTTTGCGCGTCAATTTCGACAGCACATAGCGTTTGAACGGATCAAGCTGCCCCCAGCGCTCGGCGCTCGGTACGGGCGCGCCCGCGGCACGGCTGTGCTCGACGACGGAAGCCGGTACCGCGCTGCCGTTGCGCCATGCCGGCTCGGCGTCGGGCGTGAACCAGTCGGGCTCGACGTTCGCGTGGGTGCGCATCATCTCGAACAGCGCATGATCGAAGTTTGGCTCGATGGACGCGTCTTCGTCGACGGGAAAGCGTGCGAGCAATGTGCGATCGGCGTGCGGCAGCAACTGCCATTGCGCGAGCGAGATGCGAAGGCCGAAGCGATCGAGATTGAAGCGGACCGACATCGGCATGTAGGTGAGATCCTCCGACGATACGAGCTCGAAATCGAACAGCAGCGGCGATTCGTGCAATCCCATGGCGGTATCCTTTGCGCTGGCGGCGGGTCGTGCGGGCAGGCGACGCCCGCTTCGGGTATTTTAGAACCTTACGGGCAAAGCGCCGGACCGCGCGAGTCGATCATTACCTGCCGCCCCCCTGATCGGCAACGCCCATGACCGAACGAGGAATGAACTTGAACGACCCGTTGGACGGCGCCGACGAACGCGGCGTCATCGAGCAAAAAGTACGTCGGCACCGCGGCGGCGACGTCGAGACCGCGCTCGACCATGTCGGTCAGGAATGGCCGGTCGCGCTAGTCTTCAACGGTATCTCGCACGCCGTCATGATGTGCACGCCGCGCGAACTCGAAGCGTTCGCCGTCGGTTTTGCGATTTCGGAGGGGATTGTCGAGCGCGGCAGTGACATACGCGACATCGAGGTCACGTTCCATCGTGAAGGCGTAGCGTTGCCCTACGCTCAGGTGGAACTGACGATCGTGCAGCAGGCGTTCGCCGCGCTGAAGGAGCACCGGCGGGCGATGGCAGGCCGAACCGGCTGCGGCGTGTGCGGCATCGAAAGCATCGATTTGCTTGATTTGTCGCCGGAGCGGGTGCCGGATACAGGGTTCGTGGCGCGGCTCGCGCCTGATGCGATCACGCGGGCGGCGAGCGAGTTGCCTTCGCATCAAGCGCTCACACGGATCACGGGGGGACTACATGCGGCCGCCTGGTGCGATGCCAACGGCGGGATCTCGCATGCATTCGAAGATGTGGGCCGGCATAACGCGCTCGATAAGCTCATCGGCCGGCTCGTGTTGGACAGGATCGATACGACCGATGGTTTCGTGTTCCTGTCGAGCCGGGCGAGCTATGAACTCGTGCGCAAGGCGGCGCGAGTCGGGATACCGATGGTGGCGACGATTTCCGCGCCGTCCTCGCTGGCGATTGCGATTGCGCGGCAGGCAGGGATTCGGCTCGTCAGCTTTTGCAGGGAGGCGGGGTATGTCGAGTATGAGGGGGCATAAGATCCACGCGGGCCTCGCCCGCCGTTAGTCCCTCGGCCAGTCGATCGCCCAAGTCCCTATTCGGCCCATATTGTTGCCGCTGATCGAACCGTCCATGAGGGCCTCGGCGTTGGCAGGCACTGAATGGACGTTAGCCCCCGCTGCGTAGATAGCGCTCCCTTACCCGCTTCCAGTTTTCCCTTGCTCGAACGCTTTGGGCCTCGGCGATGGGGGGCGGCACCGTATAGCCTCCTTTAATCACGCATAGCAACGTCACCACGACTCGCCGGCCGCTCCATTGCCTGAGCCGAATGAGAGTCTTCAAGCCATGGCGATTGCCTTACGGGCACGCAGCATCAAAGCCGCCGCACGGCCCGCATCCCTCGCTAATCAAACTGCCGAAAATCCGGCTTCCGCTTCTGAAAAAACGCCATCATCGCTTCACGCGCTTCCGGTGCGAGCAGCATCTTGCCGAAATGCACGACCTCTTCCTTCATGCGCTCGGCGATCTCCTGGCCGCTAGCCCGCTTCATCAGCATCTTCGTCACCCGGAGCGACGAAGCCGGCAACGCAGCGAGCTTAACCGCCTGGGCATAGGCAAACGCGTCGACTTCGCCGGCCGTCAGCAAACGATTGACGATGCCCATACGATGCGCCTCCCGTGCATCGAACGCTTCGCCGAGCAAGAGCTTCTCGGCCGCCAGCGGATAACCGGCAAGACGCGGCAGCAACAGGCTCGACGCCGCCTCGGGACACAGCCCCAATTGCGAAAACGGCAGCGAGAACATCGCCGAATCGGACGCATAAACAAGATCGCAATGAAGCAGCAAGGTCGTACCGATGCCGACCGCCACGCCCGCTACCGATGCGACGATCGGTTTCTCCGCCTCGCTGATGCGCTTCAGAAATTGAAGGACGGGCGCATCTTCGCTCGTCGGCGGCGACTTCATGAAATCTTCGAGATCGTTGCCCGCGCTAAACGCGTCTTGGCCGCCCCGGATCAGAATGGCCCGCACGGCCGCATCTCCCTGCGCATCAGCCAGCGCATCGGCCATCGTCTGGTACATGGCCGACGTAATCGCATTCTTCTTTTCGGGGCGATTCAGCGCGATCGTCAGCACGCCTTGCGCGCTGTGCTCAATCACAATGTCCATCGTCTCTCTCCGTAAGAAAAAACGGTCCGTGGCGCCGGAGCATCGCTCCGACACGCACGAACCGTCATGACCGGGTCACAGGCCGATTACAGCCGCTCGATGATGCCCGCTGCGCCCATGCCGGTGCCGACGCACATCGTCACCATGCCGTACTTCAAGTTGCGCCGACGCAGCCCATGGACGACCGTCGCCGCGCGGATCGCACCGGTCGCGCCGAGCGGGTGGCCCAGCGCAATCGCGCCGCCGAGCGGATTGACCTTGGCCGGGTCGAGACCGAGCTCGCGCATGACGGCCAGCGACTGCGCGGCGAACGCTTCGTTCAGCTCGATCCAATCGAGATCGTCTTGCTTCAAGCCCGCCGCCTTCAAAGCAGCCGGAATCGCTTCCTTCGGCCCGATACCCATCACTTCGGGCGGCACGCCGCGCACAGCGAAGCTCACGAAGCGCGCGAGCGGCGTCAGGCCGAACTGCTTCAGGATCTTCTCGGAGACGACGATCAACGCGCCTGCGCCGTCCGACGTTTGCGAGCTGTTGCCGGCCGTCACCGACCCCTTGTTCGCGAACACGGCGCGCAGCTTCGCCAGGCCTTCGAGCGTCGTATCGGGACGCGGGCCTTCGTCGAGCGCAATCTCACGCGTCTTCGTCTTCACTTCGCCTGTCGAAAGGTCCGGCACGCGTTCGACGATCGTGTACGGGGCGATCTCGTCCCTGAACTCGCCGGCCTGCTGCCCCGCAATCGCCTTCTGATGCGACTCCAGCGCGAAGCGGTCCTGATCCTCGCGGCTCACTTTCCAGCGCTCGGCCACGCGCTCGGCCGTCAGGCCCATGCCGTAAGCAATGCCGAAGTTTTCGTCGCGATCGAAAATGTGCGGCGACATCGACGGCGTGTTGCCCATCATCGGCACCATGCTCATCGATTCGCAACCGCCTGCGATCATCGCGTCGGCTTCGCCGACGCGAATGCGGTCGGCCGCCATCGCGAGCGCCGTCACGCCCGATGCGCAAAAGCGGTTGACCGTCACGCCGCCGACCGATTGCGGCAGGCCCGCGAGCAGCGCGCCGATACGCGCGACGTTCAGGCCTTGCTCGGCTTCGGGAATCGCGCAGCCGACGATCGCGTCTTCGATCACCTTCGTGTCGAGCCCGGGCACTTGCGCCACAGCCGACCTGATCGCGTGAACGAGCAACTCGTCCGGTCGCGTGCTCTTGAATGCGCCACGCGGCGCTTTGCCGATCGGCGTGCGGCTGGCGGCGACGATGTATGCGTCTTGCAATTGTTTGCTCATGTGGAGCTCCTGCCGTATTAGTTGCGCACCGGCTTGCCGGTCTGCAGCATGCCCATGATTCGCTCTTGTGTCTTCTGCGTGCCGAGCAGATCGACGAACGCCCGGCGCTCGAGCGTGAGCAGCCATTCTTCGTCGACGAGGCTGCCCGCTTCGACGTCGCCGCCGCACACGGCTTCGGCGATTCGCGAGGCGATCAGGAAGTCGTGCGCGCTGATGAAGTTGCCGTCACGCATGTTGACGAGCTGCGCCTCGATCGTCGAAATCGCAGAACGGCCCGCGACGGGAACCTGCTTGGCCGGCAACGGCGGACGATAGCCGGCCGCGGCGAGCGCACGCGCTTCTTTTTTCGCCGTATCGAGCAACTCGAATACGTTGAAGACGATCGTGTCCGACGGCTTGAGATACCCCATCGCGCGCGCTTCGAGCGCCGAGCCCGAGACCTTGGCCATCGCGGCGTTCTCGAACGACTTCGACACGAACTTCAGCAATTCGCCGTTCGACGCGCCGACTTGAGCCGCCGCATCGGCCGCGCGCAATGCCGCTTCTTTCAGCCCGCCGCCGGCCGGCACGAGACCGACGCCCACTTCGACGAGACCGATGTAGCTTTCGACGTGCGCCACGCGCTTGGCGCTATGGAGCATGAGCTCGCAACCGCCGCCGAGCGCGATGCCCGAGACCGCCGTGACCACAGGCACATTCGCATACTTCACACGCAACATGCCTTGCTGGAACTTCTTCACGAACGGCTCGATACCTTTGGCGCCGCCCATCATGAATGCAGGCATCGCTTCCTCGAGATTCGCACCGGCCGAGAACGGGCCGCCGGGCGTGCCGAGCTTGAGCGACGTAGGCTGCCAGACGACGACGCCCTTGTACGACTGCTCGGCCAACTCGATCGCTTGCGCAAGGCCGTCGAGCACACCGGGGCCGATCGTGTTCATCTTCGTCTTGAACGAGACGATGACGACGTCGTCCTCGCCGGCACGATCGTCCACCCATGCACGAACCGAATCGTTCTCGAACAGCGTCTTGCCGTAGTGCTTCGGATCGACGCCCGTTTCGCCGACGAGCGGCGCACGGAACACCTGCTTCTGGTAGACGGGCAACGTCGAGCGCGGCTCGAACCGGCTCGCCGCCGGCGACCACGAACCTTCACTCGTATGCACGCCACCCTTCTCGGCAACGGCGCCCTCGAACACCCACGACGGCAGCGGCGCGTTGGCGAGCGCCTTGCCCGCCGCGATATCCGCTTGCACCCACTCGGCCACCTGCTTCCAGCCCGCGGCCTGCCAGCCCTCGAACGGGCCTTCGTTCCAGCCGAAACCCCAGCGGATCGCGAGGTCGACATCGCGCGCGTTGTCGGCGATCGATTCCAGATGGATCGCGATGTAATGGAACACGTCGCGGAAAATCGACCACAGGAATTGCGCCTGCGGATGCTCCGACTCGCGCAGCAGCTTCAGGCGCTCGGCCGGCGGGCGCTTCAGAATGCGGCCGACGAGCTCGTCCGCCTTTGCGCCGCCTTCGACGTACTCGCCCGTCGTCGCGTCGAGCACCTTGATGGCCTTGCCTTCCTTCTTGTAGAAGCCGGCTCCGCTCTTCTGACCGAGTGCGCCCTTGGCGACGAGCGCGGCCAGCACGGCAGGCGTCTCGTAGACGGACAGGAACGGATCGTCAGGCAGGTTGTCCTGCATCGTCTTGATGACGTGCGCCATCGTATCGAGGCCGACCACGTCGGCGGTGCGGAACGTCGCCGACTTCGCACGACCCAGGCGCGAGCCCGTCAGATCGTCGACTTCGTCGAAGCGCAGACCGAACTTCGCCGCTTCGGCAACGACGGCCAGAATCGAGAACACGCCGACGCGGTTCGCGATGAAGTTCGGCGTGTCTTTCGCGCGCACGACGCCCTTGCCGACGACGCTCGTCAGGAACGATTCGAGATCGTCGATGATTTCCGGCCGCGTGTGCGAGGTCGGGATCAGTTCGACGAGGTGCATATAGCGCGGCGGGTTGAAGAAATGCACGCCGCAAAAACGCGCCTTCAACTCGTCGGTAAACCCTTCGGACAATTCGGTAATCGACAGGCCGGAGGTATTGGTCGCGAAGATCGCATGCGGTGCGAGATGCGGCGCGACCTTCTTGTACAAGTGGTGCTTCCAGTCCATCCGCTCGGCGATCGCCTCGATGACGAGATCGCACCCGGCCAGTTTGGCGATGTCGTCCTCGTAGTTCGCGGGCTCGACATAGCGGGCATCGTCCTTGGCGCCGAACGGCGCAGGCGACAGCTTCTTCAGATTCTCGATCGCCTTCAACGCGATCGCATTCTTCGGACCTTCCTTGGCCGGAAGGTCGAACAGCAGCACCGGCACCTTGGCGTTGATCAGGTGCGCGGCGATCTGCGCGCCCATCACGCCGGCGCCGAGCACGGCCACCTTGCGAATGATCAGATTGCTCACGTCTATCCTCCCTCGGAGTCATGCATGCGCTGCTTCGATGGACGTGTCGCACGCTGCGCCATCGATCATCGAGCCGCGGTAAACCTGTTGAACGCGGTGCGCCACCCTCTGGCGCGCCGCTCGGCCTGGCAACAACTTGAAACTCAGAACAGCGCCTCGTCGACTTCCATCAACGTCTTCGAACCGGCGCGCGCCTCGCGAATCGTCTTGGCGGTTTCGGGCAACAGCTTCGCGAAATAGAAACGCGCCGTTGCGAGCTTCGATCGGTAGAAAGGATCGCCCGATGCCTGTTTGTCGAGCGCGATGCGCGCCATGCGGGCCCAGAAGTACGAGAACACGAGGTGGCCCACCGTGCGCAGATAGGGCACGGCGGCGGCGCCCACCTCATCCTGGTTCTGCATCGCCTTCATGCCGATTTCCATCGTGAGCTTCTGCACCTTGTCGCCGATGTCGGCGAGCGGGTTGATGAACTCCTGCATTTCGGGCTTGACGCCCTCGGCTTCGACGAAGTCCGTCACGAGCTTGCCGAACTTGCGCAGCTTGGCGCCCATGTCGCCGAGCACCTTGCGGCCCAGCAGATCGAGCGACTGCACCGCGTTCGTGCCTTCGTAAATCATGTTGATGCGGGCATCGCGCACGTACTGCTCCATGCCCCATTCCTTGATGAAGCCATGACCACCGAAAATCTGCATCGCGTGGTTCGTGGATTCGAACGCGTTGTCGGAGAGGAACGCC
Source organism: Trinickia soli (assembly GCF_002879855.1). Taxonomy (GTDB): domain Bacteria; phylum Pseudomonadota; class Gammaproteobacteria; order Burkholderiales; family Burkholderiaceae; genus Trinickia; species Trinickia soli. Next base: position 251,752 of record NZ_PNYB01000004.1, read on the forward strand.
TTCAGAATCGGCGTCAGCAAGGCGACGAGATCGGCAGCTTCCTTGCGCTCGGCTTCGTCGCCGTGCGAAAGCTCTTTGTCGATCTGCAAGGCCGACCAGTACGAGAAGGCGCGAGCGCCTTCGGCATAGGCCTTCTGCGTGAGCAGCATGCGGCGCACGTCGGGGTGGACGATGATCGGATCGGCCGGCTTGTCCGGCGCCTTCGGACCCGTCAGCGAACGCATTTGCAGACGCTCTTTCGCGTAGACGAGCGAGTTCTGGTATGCGACCTCGGTCAGCCCAAGGCTTTGCATGCCGACGCCGAGACGCGCCGCGTTCATCATCACGAACATGGCTTGCAGGCCGCGGTTCGGCTCGCCGACCAGCCAACCCTTCGCGTTATCGAGGTTGATCACGCACGTGGCGTTCGCGTGGATGCCCATCTTGTGCTCGATCGAACCGCACTTGACGCCGTTGCGCTCGCCGGGCTCGCCCGCGTCTGTCGGGATGAACTTCGGGACGATGAACAACGAAATGCCTTTCGTTCCGGGCGGCGCATCGGGCAGGCGCGCGAGGACGAGGTGAACGATGTTCTCGGCCAGGTCGTGCTCACCGCTCGAGATGAAAATCTTCGTGCCCGTGATGAGGTAGGAGCCGTCGCCGTTCGATTCGGCCTTCGTGCGCAAGATGCCGAGGTCGGTGCCGCAATGCGGCTCGGTGAGGCACATCGTGCCGGTCCATTCGCCTGCCACGAGCTTGGGCAGGTAGACCTTCTGCTGCTCGGGGGTGCCGTGCGCGTGCAGACATTCGTAGGCGCCGTGCGAGAGGCCCGGATACATCGTCCATGCCTGATTCGCCGAGTTCAGCATTTCGTAAAGCGCGTTGTTCACGAATGCGGGCAAACCCTGGCCGCCGTATTCGGGATCGCAGCCGAGCGCCGGCCAGCCGGCCTCGACGTATTGGCGATACGCCTCCTTGAAACCCTTCGGAGTCGTCACGACGCCATCGCCCGCGTACGTGCAGCCTTCCTGGTCGCCGCTCTGATTGAGCGGGAACAGCACCTCGGAGCAGAACTTGCCGGCCTCTTCGAGCACCTGGTTGATCGTGTCGGCATCGAGATCGGCATGCTTCGGCATACTCTTCACTTCTTCTTCGACATTCAGCAGTTCGTGCAACACGAATTGCATGTCGCGCAGCGGCGCGGCGTACTGACCCATGACATCCTCCCAAGGTTTCCAGCGAGTGAGCTCGAACCGCTAACCTGGCCGTGCGCCGAACACGGTCTGGCGACTAGTGCGGCTCGCGCTCTATAACAAATCATCAGAGTGCGTGGGGCGGCCCGGCGCGCTCTGATAGGAATCAATCGTCTTCTCGAGCGCAGCCCACGTCAGACGCTCAGCATCCGGCAGATGCAGGAAGCGCGCGTCGTGATGCAGCCCGAGCGTGAAGCTATACAGTTCGAACAGCATCAGGTCCGGATCGGTATCCGCGCGCAGATGCCCTTCTTCGACAGCCTGCGAAATCGCCCGCAACAACGCCGCCCGCCATGTCGACACGCTAAGCACCAGCTGCTCGCGCACGGGGTTGTCGCCCCGGTCGTCGTACTCGACGGCGCCGCTGATGTAGATGCACCCGGTCATGACTTCCTGAATGCGTCGCTCCATCCAGCGGCTCAGCATCGCGCGCAAACGCGGCAACCCACGCGGCTCGGCAAGGCTCGGGAAAAACACCTCCTGCTCGAAGCGGCGGTGGTACTCGCGAACGACCTCGACCTGCAAATCTTCCCGCGACCCGAAATGCGCAAAAACGCCACTCTTGCTCATCTGCATCCGCTCGGCGAGCAAGCCGATCGTCAAGCCCTCGAGCCCATCCCGGCTCGCCAAGTCGAGTGCTGCATCTAGAATTGCAGCTCGCGTTTGTTCACCTTTTCGCATAGCGTCTCATTTACCGTTCTTATAGCTCTGCAACAAAAATCGAACGGCCGTACTATTATTGAGCGCGACCGCCCCTGAAACAAGGACTTTATTAGAAACCGGAATCTAACCTGCCGGGGTGCGGCGCAGTTCAGGCCGGGCCGCACGGCGCTAGTCGTATCCGCCTACCGTCAGCAGCTTCATCACTGCCCGATACGTTGCGTAGGCGAGCCAATTGGCCAGACGCTCCGGCCACGTCCGCGCCGCATAGCAGGTCGCATCGATCGGACGCGCCTCGTCGAACGCCGTCAGCATGGCTTCGCGCAATTCGGCGATCTCGGGGTGCTCGATCAGCACCACGTTCGCCTCATTGTTCAGCACGAGGCTCAGCGCATCAAGGTTCGACGAACCGACCGTCGCCCAGTTCGAATCGACGACAGCCACCTTGCCGTGCAGCATCGTCTTCTCGTATTCGGCGATGTGAACGCCCGCCTTGAGGAAGGTGCGGTAGAGATAGGGCACGGCGACGTCGAGCGCCGCGAATTCGTTGCGGCCGATCAGCACGCGTACATCCACCCCGCGTCGCGCTGCGCGCAGGAGCGCTCGACGCAGCTTGCGCCCGGGCATGAAGTACGGATTGGCAAGCAGGATTTCGCACCGCGCCCGACCGATTGCAACGAGGTACGCCTTCTCGATCGCGCGCCGATTGACGAAGTTGTCGCGGGCGACAAATGCCACACTTGGCCCTTTTAGGGCGCGCTCCGTTCCACGCGTACGGGCGCGCAGCCTCCCGCCGGCGGCCGTCGAAACGGCCCGCGCAAAGGGCACGAGCGCGCGCGACATCGATTCCCTATAGGGCCGATGGCCGAGCGTCAGCCGGCGCCATTGAGCATCGAGGGCCGCGCTGACGTGCGCGACGATCGGCCCCGCAAGCTCGACGGCGAAGTCCCAGCGCGGATGCGCGAGGCGCCCGCCCGTGGCGGCAAAATCATCGACGACGTTGATGCCGCCGCAAAACGCGACGCGCTCGTCGACGAGCGCGAGCTTGCGATGCGTGCGCGACAAGCCGAAGCGGCCGAAGATGCCCCGCCAACCGGCGTTGTAGATGCGATGCTCGACCCCGGCCGCGATCCATTCGTCGAAGAGGGCGAGCCGCCCGGTGCCGAGGCCGTCGGTAATCACGCGTACGCGCACGCCGCGTTGCGCCGCGCGCACGAGCGCGTCGGAGACGGGCCGGCCGGCCTCGTCGTCGCAAAAAATATAGGTCTCGAGCGCGACACTGGCGCGCGCTGCATCGATATAGGCGATCAGCGCGTTGAAGTAATCAGCGCCGCGGCTATAAAGCCGTAATGTGTTGCCAGCCGTGAATGCGAGCCGTGACGCGCGACGTCGCGATACGAGCGTGCGCCCGATACGGGCGAGACGTCGAGCGCCGCGACGACTCATGCGCCCTCGGTGCGCTGTTGCGAAACGCCCGCGGACTCGCTCGCACGCAACCGGCGCGGCAGCTGCAGGATGGCGTCACGATTGGACGACGAGAAACAGCGAGCCGCGGCTTCCTCATACGGTAGCCAAAGATGCGCCGTATGCTCGCGCGGTGCGAGCGTGACTTCGAGCCTGTGCGGCACTTCGAGCCCGAACCAATGTTCGACGTTGCGCGTCACGCCTTCTGCGTAGCGATGCCGCCAGACCGGATAGATCTCGTATTCGATCTGCTCGCCCCAATTCACGAGTGCGTGGCCGGGTACGAGTGAGCTGCCGACGACGATGCCGGTTTCCTCGGCCACTTCCCTGATAGCGGTCTCTTCGAGCGGCTCGTCGAAGCGGTCTTTCGAGCCTGTCACCGACTGCCAGAAACCAGGGCGATCGGCGCGCTCGATAATCAGCACGTCGAGGGCGGGCGTGTAGATGACGACGAGAACGGATTCCGGAATCTTTGGCGGTTTGAGCATGGGGGTTCGATGCGTTCGCAGTTGTCCGTCAGCATAGCGCGTGAGCAGGAGAACTGCGACACGTGCGCTGAGCGTTAGAGCGACACGCGGGAAGCCCCGCGGCGCCGTGCCCCCGGGTCAGGCGCCGATAAGGCAGCCGGGAAACGAAAAACCCCACGCTCGGAGAAACGTGGGGTTTTTGAGCGACCGGACGACGTCGAGCGCGCCGCCTTGCGCACCATGCGGCGCGACTTGGCGCCGCCGTGCGGCCTCAAGCCTTCGGCTGCTCCGGCTGACGCAGACGAATATGCAACTCGCGCAATTGACGCTCGTCCACAGCGCTCGGCGCTTGCGTCAACAGACACTGTGCCCGCTGCGTCTTCGGGAAGGCGATCACGTCGCGAATCGAATCGGCGCCGGCCATCATCGTGACGATGCGGTCGAGGCCGAACGCAATCCCGCCGTGCGGCGGCGCGCCGTATTGCAGCGCATCAAGCAGGAAGCCGAACTTGGCCCGCGCTTCTTCGTCGTTGATCTTCAGCGCGCGGAACACCTTGCTTTGCACGTCTTCCTGATAGATCCGCACCGAACCGCCGCCGATCTCCCAGCCGTTCAGCACCATGTCGTAGGCTTTGGCGAGGCAGCGGCCCGGGTCCGATTCGAGGAATTCGAGGTGCTCGTCCTTCGGGCTCGTGAACGGGTGGTGAGCCGCCACGTAGCGCGCCTCTTCCTCGTCGTATTCGAACATCGGGAAATCGATGACCCACAAGGGCTTCCAGCCTGCTTCGACGAGACCGTTCGCCTTGCCGAAATCGGAATGGCCGATCTTCAGGCGCAGCGCGCCCAGGCTGTCGTTGACGACCTTCGCGCGATCGGCCGCGAAGAAAATGATGTCGCCGTCCTGCGCGCCCGTACGCTCGAGGATCGCCGCGATCGCCGCGTCGTGCAGGTTCTTCACGATCGGGCTCTGCAGGCCGTCACGGCCCTTCGCCGCTTCGTTGACCTTGATCCACGCCAGGCCCTTCGCACCGTAGATGCGCACGAACTCGGTGTAACCGTCGATGTCGCCACGCGTGAGCTCGCCGCCCTTGGGCACGCGCAGCGCCGCAACACGGCCGTCCTTCGTATTGGCCGGCGCGCTGAACACCTTGAACTCGACATCCTTCATCGCGTCGGTAAGCTCGGTGAATTCGAGCTTGACGCGCAGGTCCGGCTTGTCGGACCCGAACCGCGCCATCGCCTCCGAGTACTGCATGACGGGGAACGGCTCGTCGAGTGCGACTCCGATCGTTTCCTTGAAGACGTGACGAATCATCTTCTCGAACAGATCGCGAATTTCCTGCTCGCTCAAGAACGACGTTTCGCAGTCGATCTGCGTGAATTCGGGCTGACGATCGGCGCGCAGATCTTCGTCGCGGAAGCACTTGACGATCTGGTAGTAGCGATCGAAGTTCGCCACCATCAACAGCTGCTTGAACAGCTGCGGCGATTGCGGCAGAGCGAAGAATTGGCCGGCGTTCACGCGCGAGGGCACGAGATAGTCGCGCGCGCCTTCAGGCGTGCTCTTCGTGAGCATCGGCGTTTCGATGTCGATGAAGCCCTGCGCGTCGAGATACTTGCGCACTTCCATCGCCACGCGATAGCGCAGCCGCAGATTGTTCTGCATTTGCGGCCGACGCAGGTCGAGCACGCGATGCGTGAGGCGCGTCGTTTCGGAAAGGTTGTCGTCGTCGAGTTGGAACGGCGGCGTGATCGATGCGTTGAGCACTGTCAGCTCATGGCAGAGCACCTCGATCTTGCCGCTCTTCAAGCCGGCGTTGACCGTGCCTTCCGGGCGGTTGCGCACGACGCCGACAATGCGCACGCAGAATTCGTTGCGCACCCCTTCGGCAGCCTTGAACATCTCGGCGCGATCGGGGTCGCAGACGACCTGGACCAAGCCCTCGCGATCGCGCAGATCGATGAAAATCACGCCGCCATGGTCGCGCCGGCGATGCACCCATCCACACAGCGAAACAGTTTGGCCCAGCAGGTGTTCGGTCACCAGACCGCAGTATTCAGATCTCATCGACATGGTATTCGTCTTTCGTTTGGCATTTGGAGGCAACGCGCGGGGCGACTTTCACCGCGCCGCGCCGCCAGGGTCTATAGGGGCGGCTCGACCGGACGGCGGGCCGGAGCGGTCGCCGGGCCCTGCGGGGCGACTACGCCCATCGAGACGATGTACTTGAGGGCGGCGTCGACGGTCATGTCGAGCTCGATGACCTCTGCTTTGGGCACCATCAGGAAAAAGCCCGAAGTCGGATTCGGCGTCGTGGGCACGTAGACGCTCACGTGCTCCTCTTGCAGATGATTGACGACATCGCCGCCAGGCGTACCGGTCAAAAACGCGATCGTGTACGAGCCGTGGCGCGGGTATTCGATCAGCAACGCCTTGCGGAAAGCATTGCCGCTGCTCGAAAGCAGCGTATCCGACACCTGCTTCACGCTCGTATAGAGCGGGCCGACGATCGGAATATGCCGCACGATCGCATCCCACCACGTCACGAGCTTTTGGCCGACGAAGTTCTGCGTGAACAGGCCCACGACGAAGATGAACGCGAGCGTCAGCAACGCGCCGACGCCGGGCAGGTGAAAGCCGAACAACCGCTCGGGCTGCCACGACGCGGGCAACAGCAACAGCGTCTGATCCATCGTGCCGATGATGAGCCCCAGCACCCAAAGCGTAATCGCCAGGGGCACGAGAACCAGCAGGCCGGTCAGGAACACGGATTTCAGCGTCGTCTTTTTCATGTTTACCGCCAGAGAACCGCTTTGGAAAATAGTCGCGCGTTGGCTCGCGCCTGAGCGGGCCGGGGACCGATGCGCGCGTTGACCTCCCGGCGCGCGGCGCGAAACGCGCGCCGCTGCGGACGGCGGCGCGTGCCGACGATGCGATGCTTAGGCGTCGCTCGCGGCCGGGGCACTGCTGGCGGCCGGTGGCGCCGCGGTGCTGCTTTCCGACTTCGCCTCGGCCTTCCCCTCGGCCTTCGCTTCGGGCTTGGCCTCCGACTGAGACGACGCGGCGCCAGCCGACGCATTCGAACCGTTCGAGCCACCACGGAAATCGGTGACGTACCAGCCCGAGCCCTTCAGCTGGAAGCCCGCGGCCGTTACCTGTTTACGGAACGAGTCCTTCTCGCATTGCGGACATTGAGTCAGCGGCGCATCGCTCATCTTCTGGAGCACATCTTTCTGAAAGCCGCACGATTCGCAACGATAGGCGTAGATCGGCATGATTCTGTTCCCGACTATTTCCGACAAAAAAACGGTTGAGCGCTTGCAAAGCGTTGAATTATAGCCGCATTTGGCCGTATTCCGGCTGACACGGCGAAGCCCCACGGCCAGGGGTGAATGCTGGCGCGGTTTGCCACATGGGGACGAAGATGCCGAAAATCAACCCCATCGAACCGCCAGGCCGGCTGGCAGCGGATCGCCCCGAAGCGGGCAGCGGGCAGCGCTCAGCGCCTGCGCCAGGTCATCCAGCGCTCGCGCCCGGAGAACACCGAGATCGAATCGGTGACGGCTTCGTCTTCGACCAGTTCGAACGAGGGCCCGAGCAACGCATCGAGTTCGGCCCGCGAAATACCGAACGGCGGCCCCTTGGGGGAATCCCCGAAGAAAAAGAGGCCCGCCAGCAATCCACCCGGAGCAAGCAATTCGGCCATGCGGCTCGCATAGTCTGCGCGGCGAGACGGCGGCAGCGCGCACAGAAACGCACGCTCGTAGATCCAGCCGGGCGCGAACGGTGGGCGATAGTTGAAGAAATCGGCCTGCTCGACGAGCCCGGCCTGGGTCCCCAACTGCTTGCGCGCGACCGCCACGGCGTCCGCGGAAAAATCGATCGCGCGCACAGTCCATCCGGCTTCCGCCAACGCGAGCGCTTCGTACGCGCTGCCGCACCCCGGGATCAGCACGGGCCGCGGCGCGGAGCGTGCGACAAAAGCCGAGAACGACGCGGGCACCCCCGCCTGATCCCACGGCGTGAAGCCCTGGCGGAACCGCTCGTCCCAGAACTCGGCCGTGTTCGGATCGCGCGTCGAAAACACGGGCGCCGCCCCAACGCCGGCCGGGGCGGGCGTGGCTGCGGATGCGTCGTTGCCGGCAGCCGTAATGGACTTGCTCATCGCATCAAGCCCCATAGGCGAAAGCCAACCATGCGCGCGCGAGCACGACGCCCGCGCCCATGGCCACGCCAAATACGAGCAGCGCCTGCAGCAGCCGGTTCGTGCGCTTTTGCTCGAGCAGCAGCAGCTTGATGGCCGCGTCGTGCATGCCGCGCGCGCCGTCGTGCCGCTCAGCGAGCAGGTGATGGACGAGCCGCGGCAGTTGCGGCAACGTCTTGCTCCACTGCGGCGCCTCGACTTTGAGCCGCTCGTACCAGCCGCGCCAGCCGATCTGCTCGTTCATCCACCGCTCGAGGTAAGGCTTGGCCGTCTTCCAGAGGTCCAGTTCGGGGTCGAGCGACCGACCGAGGCCTTCGACGTTGAGCATCGTCTTTTGCAACAACACGAGTTGCGGCTGGATTTCGACATTGAAGCGGCGCGACGTAGAGAACAGCCGCAGCAACACCTGTCCGAGCGAGATATCTTTGAGCGCGCGATCGAAATAGGGCTCGCAGACAGCGCGAATCGCGCTTTCGAGTTCTTCGACGCGCGTATTGGGCGGCACCCACCCCGACTCGAGGTGCAGCGTGGCCACGCGGTGGTAGTCGCGCTTGAAGAAGGCGAGAAAGTTCTGCGCCAGGTAATTTTTGTCGAAATCCGACAGCGCGCCGATGATGCCGAAGTCCAGCGCGATGTACCGCCCGAAATGCGCCGGATCGAGGCTTACCTGAATGTTGCCCGGATGCATGTCGGCGTGAAAGAAGCCGTCGCGAAACACCTGCGTAAAGAAAATCTCGACGCCCTCCCGCGCAAGCTTCGGAATGTCGACGCCCGCCGCCCGTAGCGTCTCGACCTGGCTGATCGGCACGCCGACCATGCGCTCCATGACGAGGACATTCTGTGTGCAGAACTCCCAATACATCTCGGGCACGAGCAACAGGTCGAGCGCAAGGAAGTTGCGCCGAAGCTGGCTGCCGTTCGCGGCCTCGCGCATGAGGTCGAGCTCGTCATGCAGGTACTTGTCGAATTCGGCAACGACCTCGCGCGGCTTGAGGCGCTTGCCGTCGGCCCAGAGCCGTTCCGCCCACGTGGCGAGGTCGCGCAACAAGGCGAGATCCGAATCGATGACGGGCAGCATGTTCGGCCGCAGCACTTTGATCGCAACGTCCTTGCCGGCATGTTGGCCCGACCGGACCTTCGCGAAATGCACCTGCGCGATCGAGGCGCTCGCCACCGGCACGCGCTCGAACTCGTCGAACAGCACGTCGACGCGCGCGCCTAGCGACTTTTCGATGATGTCGATCGCGACCGCCGAATCGAACGGCGGCACCTGATCCTGCAGCTTGGCCAGTTCGATGGCCACGTCGGCCGAGAGCAGATCGCGACGCGTCGACAGCACCTGCCCGAACTTCACGAAGATCGGCCCGAGGCTTTCGAGGGCGAGCCGCAAGCGCACGGCCGGCGGCGACTTGAAACGGCGCCCGATCGTGGCGATGCGCACAAGGACGCGCACGCGGCGGTCGCTGATGCGGCTGAGCATCATTTCGTCGAGCCCGAAGCGCACGACGGTGTACGCAATCTTGAAGAAACGCAATAGACGCATGGCGGGCCCGCGAACTTAACGTACGCGGCGCAACGCGCCTGCCTGCCGTGCGATCGCCTGCTGGTCGACGCGATCGATGCGCTTTTCGACTCGCGCGAGCGCATCGCGGGCGCGTGCGAGTTCCGCATTGAACGTATCGAGCGCGCCGCGACGCACGAGCTGCGGGCTTTCGTCGAGCAGATATTCCGCCAGCGAATCGCGCACGCTGCGACCGGCGCGCAGCGCGTGCTCGCCCGCTGCGCGCACGAGCTCCGCGGCGCGATGCGCGGGGGCATCCCCGATCAGTTTGGCCAGGTCCTCTTCGGGCTCCCAGCGCAGATGCTCGGCCAGCTTCGCAAGCTGAGTGGCGAATTCGGCGTCGCCCTCGATTTTCACGTGCTTCATCACGGCCGCCTGCCCGCCCTGCATGAAAGCGGGGAGCGCATCGGTCCCGATCGCGAGCGAGACATCGACGGCTTTCGCATCGATTTCGTCAACGGCGCTCAGATATCCCTCGGACTCGACGGCGAAGGTCAACACGATCGAGGAAAACGAAATGCGAGCCGTCTTGCCCGCATACGGCGCCAGGCGTTGGCGCGCCCACGCTTCGCGAGCGAGCAAATGGTTGACGGCGGCAGCAAAGGGCTTGGCGGCAAGAGTCATCGGGTAGTAATAAAAAGCCCGCGCCGACGGTAGCCGATGCGGGCCTCTATTGTAGCGCCCGATGCCGCGGCGCTAACGTCGGTCGATCAGCCCGGCCCGAACGGCCCGGACGGAAAGGCCCGGACCAGACGGCCCCGACCCCGCGGCCTGCCCGATATCAATGTGCGATCGCCTGCTCGATGCCCGCCAGCAGCCACCCGTCGCCGCCCCGCTTCGCCTTGACCAACTGCCAAGTTTCGGCGAACGGCTGCGCCGCGTGGCCGGCCACCTCGCGAATCAATCCGCTGTAGCGAACGCTCGCGCGATACTCGAGCGCATCTTCCGCGAGATCGACGAGATCTGCGTTCAGTTGCACGACATCGGTCTGATGCCGCTCGCCTGCCTGCGCGGCGTGGTCGAGCTTCAGTTCGGCGAAGATCTCCGGCGTCGAGAATGCTCGGATGTCATCCAGATTGCCGGCATCCCACGCGGCTTGGAGACGCACGAAATTGACCTTGGCGTGATGCAGGAACGCTGCCTCGTCGAAATCGGCCGGACGAGCAAATGCCGCATGCCCCGCTTCCACCACGGCAGGCGCGGCAGCCGCGCTCGAACCCGGGCCGCCTGCCGGAGCCGGTTGGCCCGAAAACACATCGCGCAGCATGGGCGACGGGCCGCCGGCTGCCGCCAGCGCGGGCGTTTCGTTCCTGCGACGAAGCGACAGCAGCTTGCGCACGACCCAAATGCCGATCAGCGCCATCAACGCCACGACAATGACGTTTGCCATGGCGCCCGCGAACGCCGCGCCAAGACCGAAGTGGGAGAGCAGCGCCGCGATGCCAAGACCGGCTGCGAGACCAGCGATCGGCCCGAGCCAACGCGAACGAGCAGGCGTCGCAGCCGGCGCGCTTTGAGGGTTCTGAGCCCGCTGCGCCTGCGCACCGGCCGGCGACTGGGCGCCGGACTGCGCAGAGCGCGACGATTGCGACGATTGAGCGCCCGCGGGCGAGACGTCGCGCTGGACGGTGGCCTGCGATTGCCGACCGATGCTACGGCCGCCGCCCATTCGTTTGGCTTCGGCATCGAGCGTCGCGAGCGTGCCCGCTGCCAGCATCGTGGCTACGGCAAAGAGCCGGATCCGCTTCGTAAAATGCAATGAAAGCTGTTTGGAAGTTTTCGGAAGCGAATCGGCCATGTTGGTATTCCCTATAAAAACAATGAGTTAGGGGCGCTAGTATTTCACCCCCACGTGCAAGGCTACCACGCCAGCTGACAAATTGTAATATTTCACGTTGTCGAGCCCCGCCTGCTCCATCATCGTTTTCAACGTGTCCTGATCCGGGTGCATCCGAATGGACTCCGCCAGATAGCGGTAACTGTCGGCATCTTTTGCGAATCTATCGCCAAGCCACGGCAATACCTTGAAGGAATACACGTCGTACGCCTTCTTCAACGGCTCCCAGACTTTCGAGAATTCGAGTACGAGCAGGCGGCCGCCGGGCTTGAGCACGCGCCGCATCTCAGAAAGCGCCACTTCCTTGCGAGTCATGTTGCGCAGCCCGAAGGCCACCGTCGCCACATCGAAGTAGTTGTCGGGGAACGGGATTTTCTCCGCGTCGCACAGCAGCGCCGGCGTGACGAGGCCGCGATCGAGCAGGCGGTCGCGGCCGACGCGCAGCATCGATTCGTTGATGTCGGTCAGCCAGACCTCGCCCGTCGGTCCCGCCTGCTTCGCGAATGCCTTGGACAGATCGCCCGTGCCGCCCGCGATGTCGAGCACCCTGAACCCGGGGCGCACCTTCGCCTGAGCAATCGTGAACTGCTTCCAGACGCGATGCAGCCCGCCCGACATCAGGTCGTTCATCAGGTCGTAATTGCTGGCGACAGAGTGAAATACGCCCGCCACCTTCTTCGCTTTGTCCTGCTCGTCGACGGTTTCGAAGCCGAAGTGGGTCTTGCTCATCGCGTTTATCCTCCGCGTATTCTCAAATAAGCTCAAATAAGTGCGCGATCGTACCAGCGCGCAGCGCCGCCGCCATCGGACGGCTCGCCGCCACCGGCCGCAACAGCACGGCGCGCGAAGGGAAGCGGCAACGTCATCGCTGCGTTTCAGTGGCAGTGGCCGCGCGCTGCGCCCGGCGCCGCCATCGGCGCGTCGCGCTCCACACCGGCCGCCGCGAGCTTGTCGAGGTAAGCCCGCCAGAGGTCGTCCTGCCGCGTCGCCAGCTCATAGAGTAGATCCCACGAGTAGATACCCGTCGAATGGCCGTCCGAGAAGGTCGGTTGCAGCGCATAGTTGCCCACCCCTTCGATCGAGACGATCGACACGTCGCGCTTGCCGGTCTGCAGCGTTTCCTGCCCCGGCCCGTGCCCGCGCACTTCGGCCGACGGCGAGTAGACGCGCATCAATTCGAACGGAATCCGGTAGCTTGCTCCGTCCGCATATTGCAACTCCAGCGCACGCGTTTTTGCATGAACGACGATGCCCGTGGGCACCGGCGTCTGCGAAGTCAGTCCGCTCATGTCTTTGCCTCTCGTTCCTTATAGCGATCGCACCGCACTGCGCCACCCGGCGCCGCGGCGAAACGCACGCAAGCGCAGCGCTCACTCGCCCGCTTGCGCCATCTCCTGCCGCAGCGCGTCGGCGATCAGCGTCGCTTGCGCACGCCGCTGCGATAGAAGCGCCTCCGAGACGGACCGCTGGCGCGGCGCCCAGATCGGCTGAGGAAAATGCGCATCGTTCGTAAACCGCGGAATGACGTGCCAATGCACATGCGGCACCTGATTGCCAAGGCTCGCGAGGTTCACCTTGACGGGCGCCAGCACGCGTCGTACCGCCCGCTCGGTCGCGTACACGGCCAGCATGACGCGCTGGCGCTCGTGCGGCTGCAGATCGGAGAATTCCGCGACGTGCGCGTTCCAAACCACCCGGCACAAGCCCGGATAGTCGTGCTCGTCGGCCAGAATGACGCGCAATGCATCGTCCTGCCAAAGCAGGACCCCGCCCTCTTCACGGCAAAATACGCAATCCATCATCGCCCCTTGGCGTTCGACCTGCGTCGGTGAGCGCGACCTGCGCGTGGGCGCTATTAGACCAGCACGCGCTCGATCCCGCCATTGTTCGCCCGCTCGACGTACTCGGCCATCCAGTTCTCTCCCAACACATGGCGCGCCATCTCGACGACGATGTAGTCGGCTTCGATGTTCGCGTCTTCGTTGTAGCGAGACAGCCCCTGCAGGCACGAAGGGCAGCTCGTCAGCACCTTGACGTCGGCCGCGCCGTTCCCGGCAGCGGTGGCGTCGGCCCCGTTACCGGCGGTCGAAGTCACCGCGATCTCGCGCAGCCTTGCCGCGCCCTTGCGGATTTCTTCTTCCTTACGGAAGCGCACCTGCGTCGAAATGTCCGGACGGGCCACGGCGAAGGTGCCCGACTCGCCGCAGCAGCGTTCGTTCTTCGCGATCTTGTAGCCGTCGTTGCTCGAACCCATCAATTCGTTGACGAGCTTGACCGGGTCCATCGTCTTGATCGGCGTGTGGCACGGGTCGTGGTACATGTACCGCGTGCCCTTGACGCCGTCGAGCTTGATCCCTTTTTCGAGCAGGAACTCGTGGATGTCGATGATGCGGCAGCCCGGGAATATCTTCTCGAATTCGTAGCCGGCCAGCTGGTCGTAGCAGGTGCCGCACGACACCACGACCGTCTTGATGTCGAGGTAGTTGAGCGTATTGGCCACCCGGTGGAACAGCACGCGGTTGTCGGTGACGATCTGCTCGGCCTTGTCGTATTGCCCCGCGCCGCGTTGCGGGTAGCCGCAGCAGAGGTATCCGGGCGGCAACACGGTTTGCACGCCGGCCTCCCATAGCATCGCCTGCGTCGCCAGCCCCACCTGCGAGAACAGCCGCTCGGAGCCGCAGCCCGGGAAGTAGAACACCGCCTCCGAATCGACGGTCGTCGTCTTCGGATTGCGGATGATCGGCACGATCTTGTTGTCCTCGATGTCGAGCAGCGCGCGCGCCGTCTTCTTGGGCAGGTTGCCCGGCATCTTCTTATTGACGAAGTGGATCACCTGCTGGACCACAGGCGCCTTACCCGTCGTCGCCGGCGGATGCGCGGTCTGCTTCTTCGCGAAGTTCTTCAGCAGATCGTTGCCCAGCCGCTGCGCCTTGTAGCCGATCCCCATCATCGCCGTGCGCGCGAGGTTGATCGTCTGCGGATTGGTCGCATTGAGGAAGAACATGCCCGCGCTTGCGCCCGGATTGAACTTCTTCTTGCCCATCTTGCGCAGCAGGTTGCGCATGTTCATCGACACGTCGCCGAAGTCGATTTTCACGGGGCACGGCGTCACGCACTTGTGGCAGACCGTGCAATGGTCCGCCACATCGTTGAACTCGTCCCAATGCTTGATCGATACGCCGCGACGCGTTTGCTCTTCATACAGGAACGCTTCGATCAGCAGCGACGTGGCCAGGATCTTGTTGCGCGGGCTATAGAGCAGGTTCGCGCGCGGCACGTGCGTCGCGCAGACGGGTTTGCACTTGCCGCAGCGCAAGCAGTCCTTCACCGAATCGGCGATCGCGCCGATGTCCGATTGCTGCATGATCAGCGATTCGTAGCCCATGAGGCCGAAGCTCGGCGTGTAGGCATTGCGCAAATCGGCGCCCGGCAGCAGTTTGCCCTTGTTGAAGCGGCCCTCCGGGTCGATACGCTCTTTGTAGGCGCGGAAATCGGCGATCTCGGCTTCCGTCAGGAATTCGAGCTTCGTAATGCCGATGCCGTGCTCGCCCGAGATCACGCCGTCAAGCGAGCGCGCGAGGTTCATGATGCGCTCGACCGCTTTGTGCGCGTCTTGCAGCATCTCGTAGTTGTCGGAGTTGACCGGGATGTTCGTGTGAACGTTGCCGTCGCCCGCATGCATGTGCAGCGCGACGAACACGCGGCCACGCAGCACGCGCTTGTGGATCGCCTGCGCTTCGTCGAGGATCGGCTTGAACTCGCCGCCGTTGAAGATCTGGCGCAGCTCCGCGCGGATTTCCTGCTTCCATGAGACGCGAATCGTTCGATCCTGCGTCACGTGGAAAACGCTCGCGTCCGGCTGGGCGTCCGCGCGATCGGCGAACTTTTCCGCGAGGGCCTCGTAGCCGAGTTGCACGAGATAATGTTGCGCCTCGCGCAGCGACAGATCGAGCTTGTCGCGCAGGAACGTCCAGCGCCCACGCACGCGTTGCAAGAGTTCCAGCGCTTGCTGCACGCGGTCTTCGAGCAGCTCGGCGCTCGGGATTTCGTTTGCGTCGTCGGTCTTGCCGAGCGGCAGATTGCCGCCTTTGAAGAACGATTCGAGGGCGTCGATCAGTTGCAGCTTGTTCTTGATCGACAGCTCGATGTTGATGCGCTCGATGCCGTCGGTGTACTCGCCCATCCGGTTCAGCGGAATCACGACGTCTTCATTGATCTTGAACGCATTCGTATGCTTGGCGATCGCGGCCGTGCGGCTACGGTCGAGCCAGAAGCGCTTGCGCGCTTCCGCGTTGACCGCCACGAAACCCTCGCCGCTCTTGCCGTTCGCCATGCGCACGACCTCCGACGTCGCCGCCGCTACCGCGTCAGCGTCGTCGCCGACGATATCGCCGATCAGCACCATCTTCGGAAACGCGTTGCGCTTGGACTTCGTCGCATAGCCGACCGCGCGCAGATAGCGCTCGTCGAGATGTTCGAGCCCGGCGAGGATGGCGCCGCCGCGCTTGGACGTCTCGAACAGGTAGTCCTTGATTTCGACGATGCTGGGAATCGCCTCGCGCGCCTGACCGAAGAATTCGAGGCAGACCGTGCGCGTGTGGGCCGGCATCTTGTGCAGCACCCAGCGCGCCGACGTGATCAAGCCGTCGCATCCTTCCTTCTGCACGCCGGGCAGGCCCGCCAGGAATTTGTCGGTCACGTCCTTGCCGAGTCCCTCCTTGCGGAAGCGCCGACCTTCGATCGAGAGCGTTTCCGTGCGCAGCAGGCGCTCGCCCGGACCGAAATTGCCGTCGAACCATTTCAGTTCGAAGCGCGCCACGTCGACATCGTGGATCTTGCCGCGGTTGTGCTCGAGCCGCGTGACTTCGAGCCAGTTGCCCTGCGGATCGACCATCCGCCACCAGGCGAGGTTATCGAGCGCCGTGCCCCACAGCACTGCCTTCTTGCCGCCCGCGTTCATCGCCACGTTGCCGCCGATGCAGGAAGCGTCGAGCGAAGTGGGGTCGACGGCGAACACGTAACCGGCCGCCTCGGCCGCCTCCGTCACGCGACGCGTGACGACGCCGGCGCCCGAGAAGATCGTCGGCGTCTTGGCAGGCACGCCGGGCAACTCCGTCAGTTCGACTGCGCCAAGCTGCTCCAGCTTTTCGGTATTGACGACGGCCGAAAACGGCGTGAGCGGGACCGCACCGCCCGTGTAGCCCGTGCCGCCGCCTCGCGGGATCACCGTCAACCCGAGTTCGAAGCAGGCTTTGATCAGACCTGCGATCTCCGCTTCCGTGTCGGGCGTCAACACGACGAACGGATACTCGACGCGCCAATCGGTTGCATCGGTCACGTGCGAGACGCGCGAGAGACCGTCGAAGCGGATGTTGTCCTTCTGCGTGCAACGGCCGAGCACCTTCATCGCCCGGCGGCGCAGCTCGGCCATCGCGCCGAACTCGGCGGCGAATGCCTCGACGGCGCTGCGCGCCGCCGCGACGAGCATCTCGACGCGCGCCGCACGTTCGAGCCCCGCTTCGTCGCCATGCTCGATCAGATCGGCGCGACGGCGCTTCTCGATCTCGTTCAAGCGGTGGTTCAGCGCCTCGATCAGCAACGCGCGCCGCTTCGGATTGTCGAGCAGGTCGTCCTGCAGATAGGGATTGCGGCGCACCACCCAGATATCGCCGAGCACCTCATACAACATACGCGCCGATCGACCCGTGCGGCGCTCGGCGCGCAACTCGTCGAGCACTCTCCACGGTTCGTCGCCGAGCAGGCGAATCACGATCTCCCGATCGGAAAACGAGGTGTAGTTGTACGGAATCTCGCGCAAGCGAGGCTCGGCTTCTGCGGCGACGAAAGCCGCAGCGCCATTCGGGTCGAAGACTTGAGGTGCGTTCATGGTCGGACGGATCGATAAGCCGGGCACAGTGTCGATCGACTTGCGGCCGGCAATGCGCGTCACGCGCAATGATTTCTGGAAACTGGGCGTTGGGAGCGGGCGGCCGCGGCGCGGGTAGGCGCAAGCGTTGCCGGCACGACTCAGCGTTGCACTAGCCGCACGATCGTGCGTGACGGGCGTGCCGCTGCGCCGCGGGTCGCGCTTCCCGCGGGGCTGGGGTGAGTGGGGCGGTCCGTGGCTGCCAGCGCATTATCCGGTCCTGGTTTTAAAACAGAATTCTACCGCATCATTTCAATATACGTTGACGGTCAATGTATCTCGCGCCCGCCTCCCGAACGGCCGGCTGGCGCGGCGGTCGGACAATCGCCGCCCCACTCACCGACCGTCCGTCCGGTCAATTCCATTTTTGCCTTCGGCGGGACTTTATTGCACCGATAAGGGACGAAAGGCACCGACCGTTGGCGCTATCATTGACGTTTTCCCATCGTCCGTCACGCCAAGCGCCGCACGCGCAACTGCCCATGTCCTCGTCTTCCCACGATTACCTGAAGAAAATCCTGACCGCCCGCGTCTATGACGTTGCGCACGAAACGGAACTCGAACCGGCGCGCCACTTGTCGGCCCGCTTATCCAACCGCGTCTTTCTGAAGCGCGAAGACAACCAGCCCGTCTTCTCGTTCAAGCTGCGCGGCGCATACAACAAGATGATTCATATCGACGCCGACGCGCTCGCGCGCGGCGTGATCACCGCTTCTGCCGGCAACCACGCGCAGGGCGTCGCGTTTTCGGCAGCGCGTATGGGCGTGAAAGCCGTCATCGTCGTGCCGGTCACGACCCCGCAGGTGAAAGTCGATGCCGTGCGCGCGCATGGCGGCCCCACCGTGGAAGTCGTGCAGGCGGGCGAATCGTATAGCGACGCCTACGCGCATGCGATCGAATTGCAGAGGGCGCGCGGGCTCACGTTCGTGCATCCGTTCGACGATCCGTACGTGATCGCGGGCCAGGGCACGGTCGCGATGGAGATCCTGAGCCAGCATCAGGCGCCCATTCACGCGATCTTCGTGCCGATCGGCGGCGGCGGCCTGGCCGCCGGCATCGCCGCTTACGTCAAAGCCGTGCGTCCCGACATCAAAGTCATCGGCGTTCAAACGGAAGACTCGTGCGCCATGGCGCAGTCGGTCAAAGCCGGCGAACGCGTGACGCTGCCCGAGGTGGGACTCTTCTCCGACGGCACAGCGGTCAAGCTCGTCGGCGAAGAGACGTTCCGCCTCTGCAAGCAGTTGCTCGACGATGTCCTGATCGTCAACACCGATGCGCTGTGCGCCGCGATCAAGGACGTCTTCCAGGACACGCGCAGCGTGCTCGAACCGGCCGGCGCTTTATCCGTGGCCGGCGCGAAGCAATACGCCGAACGCACGGGCGTGACGGGCCAGACGCTCGTCGCGGTCACGTCGGGCGCCAACATGAATTTCGACCGCATGCGCTTCGTGGCCGAGCGCGCCGAAGTGGGCGAGGCGCGCGAAGCCGTGTTCGCCGTGACGATTCCCGAGGAACGCGGCAGCTTCAAGCGGTTTTGCGAACTCGTCGGCGGCGAGCGCAGCGTCACCGAGTTCAACTACCGGATCGCCGATGCCAGCGCCGCCCATATTTTCGTCGGCGTGCAGATCAAGAGCCGCGGCGAATCGGCCCAGATCGCCAGCTCGTTCGAGCAGCACGGTTTTGCGACCGTAGATCTGACGGGCGACGAGCTCTCGAAGCAGCACATCCGCTACATGGTCGGCGGCCGCTCGCCGCTCGCGCGCGATGAGCGCCTGTTCCGTTTCGAATTTCCCGAACGGCCCGGCGCGCTGATCAAGTTCCTGTCGTCAATGGCGCCCGACTGGAACATCAGCCTGTTCCACTACCGCAACCAGGGCGCGGATTACAGCTCGATTCTGGTCGGCATTCAAGTGCCGCAGGCCGACAACGAAGCGTTCGCTCGCTTCTTGTCGACGCTCGGCTACCCGCATTGGGACGAGAGCGACAATCCCGTTTATCGGCTCTTTCTTGCATGAGGCGACATCGCCGCGCGCTCCAGGCGGTGCCCTTGATCAAGCGAACGCAATGACTCCCGAACACTCCCCGCTCGGCAAGAGCACGACCTACACCGAACAGTACGATCCGGCGCTGCTGTTCCCGATCGCCCGCGGCCGCGCGCGCGAGGCGATCGGCATCACGGCCGCGCTGCCGTTCTTCGGTACCGACATCTGGAACGCCTACGAGCTGTCCTGGCTCAACGCGCGCGGCAAGCCGCAAATCGCGATCGCGACGTTCTTCGTCCCCGCCGAATCGGCGAACATCGTCGAATCGAAGTCGTTCAAGCTCTACCTCGGCTCGTTCGCGCAGACCCGCATCGAGTCGATCGACGCGCTGCGCGATACCCTCAAGCGCGACGTCTCCGCGGCATGCGGCGCGACCGTTTCCGTGCGCTTGAGCACGCCGGCCGAGTTCGCCAAGCTTGAATTCGACGAACTCGACGGGCTCTCGCTCGATCGGCTCGATCTCGACGCCGATGTCTATCAGCCCGATCCGACGCTGCTCAAAGCGGCGCTCGACGAGGCGCCCGTCGAGGAAACGCTGTACTCGAACCTGCTGAAGTCGAATTGCCCTGTGACGGGCCAGCCCGATTGGGGCAGCGTACAGATTCACTACGTCGGCCCGCAGATCGACCATGCGGGCCTGTTGCGCTACATCATTTCGTATCGCTCGCACACGGGCTTTCACGAGCAATGCGTCGAGCGGATTTTCATCGACATCCTGCGCGAATGCCGCCCCGTCAAGCTCGCCGTCTATGCGCGCTACACGCGCCGCGGCGGGCTCGACATCAATCCGTTCCGCACCAACTACAACCTGCCGATGCCCGACAACGCGCGCACGGCGCGTCAGTAGCGAATCCCATAGCGGCGGGGCGAGAGGGGCCGAGGGGACACCCGGGCACCCCGGGCGGCTGTCTTCCGTTCAGAACGGCTCGGCGGCGCCCTGCTTCGCGTCGCCGGCCGCCGGCGCACCGCGTGGGACGAAGCGGCCCGCACGCGCGCCCGATACTTCCCGCTCCCGATACGAAAGCGCGCCGTTCACCCACACGGCGTCGATGCCGTCGGCTACCTGGCGCGGGTTGTCGAACGTCGCTGCATCGCGCACGCGCGCGGGATCGAACAGCACGAGATCGGCGTGGAAGCCGACATGGATCTCTCCACGGCGCTCGAGACCGAAGCGTCGCGCCGACAACCCCGTCATCTTGCGCACCGCTTCCTCGAGCGGGATCAATTTCACGTCGCGCGCGTAATGGCCGAGCACGCGCGGGAAGGTGCCCCACAGCCGCGGATGCGGCAGCGGATCGTTGGGCAGGCCGTCCGAGCCCACCATCGTGGCCGGATGCGCGAGAATGCGCCGCACATCTTGCTCGGACATGTTGTGGTACACCGCGCCGGCCGGCTGCAGGCGCTGCGCCGCCTCTTGCTGCGTCACGCCCCATTCGTTCGCAATCTTTGACAGCAGCTTGCCCGAGGCTTCGGGATGCGGTGTCGACCACGTGATGGTGATCTCGATCTCGCCCGTAACCTGTTTCAAATCGAGCGTGGTGGAACTGCGATCGTAGGGGTAGCAGTCGCAGCCGATGCGCTGTTCGGCCCGCGCGTGCTCGAGCGCAGCGAGCACCTCGAGGCTGCGCCCCCAATTGCGCGGCCCCGCGCATTTCAGATGTGAGACGACGACAGGCACGCGCGCATGGCGACCGATGCGGCAGGCTTCGTCGAAGGCGTCCAGGATGGCGTCGAATTCGCTGCGCATGTGCGTCGCGTAAAGCGCGCCCGCTTGTGCAAGCGGTTCGGCAAGCGCCATCACTTCTTCGGTCGGCGCGCTGAACGCCGAGGCATAGGCGAGCCCTGAGCTCAGTCCGAGCGCGCCATGGTCGAGCGCCTCGGTCAATTGCGCTCGCATGGCGTCGATCTCGGCCGGCGTCGCGGCACGGTCGAGCCGGTCCATATGGTTGCTGCGCAGGGCCGTATGGCCGACGAGCGCCGCCACGTTGACGGCCGGACGCGCGGCATTGACGGCCTCGACGTAGGCGCCGAACGTCGGATAGCGAAACGTATCGCGCTCGCCGAGCAGGTTCATCGGATCGGGCGGCTCCCCACGCAGCGACACGGGCGACGCGCTGATGCCGCAGTTACCGACGATAACCGTCGTCACGCCCTGCGAGAGCTTGGGCAGCATTTGCGGCTCGCGGATGACATGGGTGTCGTCGTGCGTGTGGACGTCGATGAAGCCCGGCGCAAGCGCACGGCCGTCCGCTTCGATGATTTCTTCCGCGATCCAATTCGACAGATTGCCGACGGCCGCGATCTTGTCGCCGCGAATCGCGAGGTCGCGCACGACAGGGGGCTTGCCCGTGCCATCGTAGAGCGTGGCGCCGTAAATCAGCGTGTCGGCGGCTTCGGGGTGAGAATGCATGGGGCGTCTCCGGATACGAAAGCGACTGCGAATGCGGATAGGCGTAGGGGGCGCCGAACGGCGGCGGGCGCAACGACGCACCGCGACGCCGACGATTCGGGCAATCCTACTCGCACTTTCGGTACCATGGGAGCCTCGTATGCCGCCTTTGGCGCTGGCGTGCGATTTCATCAGGACGATTCCAATGACACTGACGATCACGAGCTACTCGACCGCCTCCATCGATCCACTCGGCAAAGGGCTCGGCACGGTCCCCAGCTCGAGCGTGCCACTCGAACAAGCGGCGAACCTCGAATGGAACCTGCTGGACGAGGACGTGAGTCTGCCCGCCGCCGTGCTGTACGCGGACCGCATCGAGCACAACCTCAAATGGATGCAGGATTTCGTTACCGAATACGGTGTCAGGCTTGCACCGCACGGCAAGACGACGATGGCTCCGCAACTGTTCCGGCGCCAGATCGAAACGGGCGCCTGGGGCATCACGCTTGCGACGGCGCATCAATCACGGGCGGCTTACCACGGCGGCATCGAACGCGTGCTGATGGCCAATCAGCTCGTCGGCAAACACAACATGGCGATGATCGCCGAACTGCTGAGCGACCCGGATTTCGAATTCTTCTGCCTCGTCGATTCGGTCGACGGCGTCAATCAACTGGGGGCGTTCTTCAAAGCGGCGGGCCGCCGGCTGCAGGTGCTGATCGAACTCGGCATACCGGGCGGCCGCACCGGTGTGCGCGACGAAGCTCAGCTCCAAGCGGTGGCGGCAGCCATCGCGGGCCATGAGGGGACGCTCGTGCTGGCGGGCATCGAGCTGTATGAAGGCATCATCGCCGACGAACAAGCCGTGCGTACGTTCTTGCGCCGCGCAGTGCAGGCCACGCGGCAGTTCGCCGCCGAGGGCCGATTCGCTCGCACGCCGGCCGTGCTGTCGGGCGCCGGGTCGGCGTGGTACGACGTGGTGGCGGAGGAATTCGCAGCCGAATCGAAAGCCGGCGAAATCGAAGTCGTCCTGCGGCCCGGCTGTTATCTGACGCACGACGTCGGCGTCTACAAGAAAGCGCAAACGGAGATCCTTGCGCGCAATCCGATCGCCAGGAAGATGGGCGAGGCGCTGCTGCCGGCGCTGCAGCTTTGGGCCTACGTCCAGTCGATTCCCGAAGCCGATCGCGCGATCGTCGGATTCGGCAAACGCGATGCCGCCTTCGACGCCGGCATGCCGGTGCCCGCGCGCCACTATCGGCCCGGCTCGGGCGCGCGTGCGCCGCGCACGATCGCGCAGAGCGAAGGCTGGGAAGTGACGGGGATGATGGACCAGCACGCCTATCTGCGCATCGCGCCGGGCGCCGATCTGAAGGTGGGCGACATGCTCTCCTTCGACATTTCGCACCCGTGCCTGACGTTCGACAAGTGGCGTCAGTTGCTCGTCGTCGATCGGAGCTACCGCGTCACGGAAGTCATCGAAACGTTTTTCTGATTGCGGCGAATCGCATCGGGATGACCTCAGCGGATCGGCGCGGCCTGCGGCGGGTTGGTCGTGTCCGTCTCAGCGACAGGATCGATGCACTCGGCGTCCTCGGTCGACAACGGCAGGCATTGCGCAACGTCGCCGATGCGCGTTTCGAGTTTCGTCAACGCGTCGGAGAGCGCGGCGAGCGCATCGTCGGGCAGCGAACCCATCGTCTCACGCAGGAACGCATTGCGCTGCGGCAGGCTCGCGTCCACTGCGCTACGCCCGATGTCGGTCAATCGCACGTTCGTGATGCGGTTGTCGCGCGCGTCGATGCTGCGCTCGATCCAGCCGATCGCCTCGAGCGCCTTCAACTGCCGCGTGAGCGCGCCCGGGTCGATCCGCAAGCGTTCGACGAGCCGCTTCTGCGACCACTCTCCGTCGGCATCGGTCAACGCGAGCAAGATGCGCCAACGCGGCATCGCATGCCCGACGTGAGCCTCGAAGGCCGATAGGAAGGCGCGGTAGGTCCGGCCGAACTGATGAACGATGGCGACGTAATCTTCCATGATGCAACCTTTGTTTCCCGATTATTCCGCCGCGGGCGCGGGCTCCGCCCTGCGCGTGATGCTGACGTGCGGCACGCGCCGACACTGCCAGAGCGCGACGAGCGCAACCAAGGCCGCGACGGCGATACCCATGTGAATCGCGCCGACGAGCGCTTCGCGCGCCAGTTCCAAGAGTGCCGCGCCGTCGTGCCCCGCTCGCCCCAACGCACCGAGCAGCGTCTGTTGCGCTTCGTGGTTGACGAGAATCTGCGGGTCGCGCATGGTCGGCCACCACTGCATCGCATCGTCGGCGGTCAGCGCGTTGCGCACGCCGCGCGCATAGAGATGCGTGATCAGCGTCCCCGTGACGGCCGTGCCGAACATCCCGCCGATCATGCGCAGCGACTGCAGCAGCGCCGTAGCGATGCCGAGGTGCTCGCGTCCGGCCGTTTCCTGCGCGAACACGGTCAGGTTCGGCAACACGAAGCCCAGCCCCACGCCGCAGAGCATCATGAGCCCCATCAGCAGCGCGTGCGGCGTGGCACGCGTGGTGAGCGCGGTCCCGGCGCAGGCGCAGGCCACGAGCGCACAGCCGATGTAGAGCATCGCGTTCGGGCGCCGGATGCGCGTGACGATGCGGCCGTTGACGATGCTGCCAATCGTAATGAACACGACAAGCGGCGTGACGACGATGCCGGCATCCTTCGGCGACAGCCCGAAGCCGCCCTGGAGCAGCAGCGGCGCATAGAAAATCAGCGAGAACATCGAGAACCCGCCCAGCAACGAGAGCGTGAAGAGCGCGGCGAGACTACGGTTGGCGAACATGTCGGGCGGGAGAATCGGCTGCTCCGAGCGCGCTTCCCACTTCCACAAACCGATTGCCGCGACCACGGCCAGCACCGCCAGCGCGGCGACGCCAGCCGAAAAACCGTGCTGCGACAGCGATTCGACAAACAACTGCAGCGAGCCGAGCGCGATTGCGATCAGCAGCGAGCCGGGCCAATCGAGGCGGATCCTGCCGCGCGTTTCGATGTGACGCAGATGCGGCAGGTAACGCCAAACGAAAATCAGCGACAGCAAACCGACCGGCAGATTCACATAGAACGCGGAGCGCCAGCCGTAGTACTGCGTCAGAAAACCACCGAGCGACGGGCCGATCGCATTGGCGATGCCGAACGCGGAACTCATGAGCACCTGCCAGCGCAGGCGCACCACCGAGTCCGGAAAGAGATCGGGAATGCAGGCGAATGCCGTGCCGACGAGCATGCCGCCGCCGATCCCCTGCAGCGCGCGCGCCAACACGAGAAAGAGCATGCTGTTCGCGGCGCCGCATAGCACCGAAGCGCCGGTGAAGACGACGATGGACGCGATGACGAACGGCTTGCGCCCGAAATAGTCGCCGAGTCTGCCGAAGATCGGGACGGTAATCACCGATGTCAGCAAATACGATGTGGCAACCCACGCGTAGAGCTCGAACCCTCGCAGTTCGGCGACGATCGTCGGTAGCGCGGTACCGACCACGGTTTGATCGAACGCGACGAGCATCGTCACGAACGAGATGCCGAGCATCGCCAGCAGCGACTCCCGGAACGGCAGCAATTGCCCGCGCGAGTGCTGGGCACCGGTATAGACGGCCATTTTTTGCAACCGCAATCGTTGATCAGTCAAAGAATGCGAAATGATAGCATGAGAGCCTACAATTCGCAGGCGGCTACGCGGCCGGCTCCTTGCTCATCTTTACGCAACTTCGTGGTTCGTTCGTCAATTTCGCCAATGGAACCGATCCCTTTCGCCGTCTCAGGACTCACCGCCGAGGACCTCGCCACGCTGGCGCTGGCCAAACGGGCGCTCGAAACGCAGCCGCTGACGATGAAACTCGCCGCGGCCGTCGGCGCGCCGATCGAGCGGCTCATGACGCGGTTGCCGGCGCTCGCGCAGGACACGATCGCCGACGCGACGCGGCGCGCGCTCGACAAAACCCTGCAGGCGGCTGTTGCGACGCTCGGCGCGCCCTATCTGACCGGCAGCGAGGGCACGTCCGCGCCCGGCGCCGCCGAGAACGCCAAGCCGCGCGATTGGCTGCATAAAGTCGCCGTCGCCACGACCGGAGCTGCCGGCGGCGCGTTCGGCTTGCTGGCGCTGCCGGCCGAGTTGCCCGTGACGACCACGCTGATGTTCCGGTCGATTTGCGACATCGCGCGCAGCGAAGGCGAGGATTTGCGCGCCGCCGAAGCGCGGCTGCAGTGCCTCGCCGTCTTCGGTATGGGCCGCAGCGCGAAGGATGAGGAGACCGACCTCGGTTATTTCATTGCGCGCGGCGCACTCGCGCAGGCGATTTCGAAAGCGTCGTCGGAATTGGCGAGCAAGGGCGTCGCAGCGCATGGGGCGCCGGCACTGGTGCGTTTGATGAACACCATTGCCGCGCGTTTTTCGGCGCAGGTGAGCGAGCAGGTCGCGGCGAAGTCGATCCCGGCGATCGGCGCCGTGCTGGGCGCTGTCGTCAACACCGTGTTCATCGATCACTTTCAGCAAACGGCGCACGGGCATTTCGCCGTGCGTCGGCTCGAACGCCGCTACGGCGCCGACGCCGTGCAGGCCGCCTATCGCGCCGTGGAGTCCACCTCGACCTGAGCGGTGCGCTCGGCCGCGTGCAGACGGATGAATTGCGCCGCCCGCTCGAGCGCGGCCTTTGCCTCTGGCACGTAAGGCGTCCAAAGATGCCAAACATGCGGCATTGCAGGCCACACCTCGAACTCGACCTTCACGCCCGCGGCGCGTGCGCCGTCGGCGACGCGGCGCGCATCGTCGAGCAACACTTCGGTGCTGCCGACCTGAATCAGGAGCGGCGGCAACCCGGTGAAATCGGCATAAAGCGGAGAGAGATAGGGGTCGGTAGGATCCGCATCGCCAATATAGAACCGCGCCGCGCGACCGATTGCAGCGCCGCAGAACATCGGGTCGAGCCCGTCGTTCGACTCGATCGTCGCCCCCGTTGCCGCGAGGTCGGTCCACGGAGAAAACAGTACGCCGGCCGCCGGCAACGGATCGCCCGCATCGCGCAACGCAACGAGCGTCGCCAGGGCAAGGCCGCCGCCCGCCGAATCTCCGGCGATCACGATCGACTCGGCAGGCGTGCCGTCGGCGAGCAACGCTCGATAGGCCGCCAGCGCATCCTCGAGCGCCGCAGGAAAGGGATGCTCGGGCGCCAGACGGTAATCGAGCGAAAACGTGCGCGCGCCCGAGCGCGCAGCGAGGCGAAAGACGAGGGGCCGGTGCGAGGCCGGAGAACAGAAGTAATAGCCGCCGCCGTGGCAATACAACATCGTGCGCACTGCTACGTGTTGCGCGAGGTCGGCCTCGCGTTCGAGCCACTCGCCCCGCAACGGGGCATCGGCGGCTCGATCGCGCACGACGAGCCGCCAGCCGGCTGGCACCGACACCCGTCGCAGGCGAGCAGCGGCGTGGGCGCGGGCGCGCTCCACGCTCACATGCGGTTTGAGCGTTTCGGGACGGAACTGCCGTTTGAGCAGCCAGCAGGCCACCGCGCTTTGCCAGCTCATCGCGGCACACCCCACGAATGACGATCGACAATCGCCATGTTAAGCGCACCGGTGCCGCCGTATTGGACGCGAGCGGACACTCCCGAACGTTAAACGCGCGTTATTGCGGTGTGACCTGGCCGCGAATCTCGCCAGCCGGGTTCGCCTTGGTGTGGACGTTGAAGTACCACTTGCCGGCCGTGAGCTCGTTTACCTGCTGGTCCGTCAAGGTTTGCTCGCCGGAGATCGGGCTTGCCAATTTGTCTTTCGGGATAGGAACGACGGGTGCAGCGTTACTACCCACGGCCGCGGGCCCGTGGAAATGCGCCGCTGTGGCCGGGCCCGTCAGGCCTTCGTAGGTGATGTGCCACTTGAGCACTTTGCTCGACGTATCTAGCTGGCCCTCCAGCGCGCCGCTCCCCTTGGATGTGGTGGGCGGCACCTCGCTCGACGGTTGCAGATTCGCCTTGAGCGCGACCGTATCGGCCAGAGCAGCGCCGGACGCGAACGCCCACAACAGTACGGCGACATTTAACTTTCGCATTGCATGCATGTTATTCCCCTGTCAGTAGACGCCGCCGATGCCGTCGCATCCGCATCACACCCGCGGCCTCCCACATACTAGAACAATCAGCGACAGCGCGCGTCCGAGCGCACCAACCTGCCGCTCAGCAGACCTTGCGGAACATCGTGTCGACGACCGTGCCCGGGCTGACGGCAACCCATGCCGAATCGGGCGAGCGCAACGCACCCGCCGGCGCACCGTGCGCATCCAGATAATGCGTTTCGAGCGGGCGCCACTGCTTGCCGGCGCAATCGACTTGATATCGCATAACCGACACGGCGACGGGCGCATTCGCGCCGGGCATCATCGCGGGCGCCTTCCAGGTCGTTTTCGCCGTGTATTCGACGTAGCCGTCGGAATCGGTTGCAACGCTATCGATATCGACGGCGTAGGCCAGGTCGCTGGCGCTCTTCAATGCGGTCCATTGGGTGGCGTCAGCGTAGGCCATGGAGCCAAGCGCGACCGAAGCGACAATAAGTGGACGGAGCCAATTCATGTTCTGTTTCCCGACGTTCGAAATTGGCCCGGCGTTGCGAATTCGCTAATTATTTTGGAGTCCTGCATATTTTGCCGCATGACGTCTCGGATTCTAGCAGAGCATGCAAGAAGTGCGACGTCCCATATCCGGTAAATCAGGGGGTCTTGGCGCAAAGTGCGGGGTTTGCGCACCGGTGTTGCTGAAAAGAGCCGAAAGCGGAATGGGCGCACGCGACGCCGCGCCATTCACTGCTGCGATGCGCTCGTGCCGGTGGCGGCGTCGGCATCGCTCGCCGCGCCAGCCGTTTGGAAATCCTTCACGCGCAGACTCACCTTTCGTGCATAGGCGGTCGAGCCGCCATAGCTTTTGAGAGCAGCGTCAAGGTCGCCGCGTGCCGATTCCAGGTAGCCGTGCAAAATGGCCGAGCCGGCTTCGATGTTCGCAGCCGGCTCGGTCAGGTCGAGATTTTTGACGAGACGCTTATGTGCGGCAGGCACGACCTGCATCAGGCCCGTCGCACCGTGGGCACCGTGCGCGTGATCCCGAAAGCGCGACTCGATCGAGATGATCGCCAACACGAGTGCCGGCGGCAACGAGTACTTGGAAGCCGACGACATGACCGCCGACGAGATCTGCTCTGCTTTCGCGCGGGCCAGCCCGAACTTCTGGGTCAGCAGGTCGCGCACCCGCTGCATTTGCCCGACGGCGGGGCCGCTTGCCGCAGCCGGAGCATCGGCCGCCGGCTTTGCGGCGACGCCGGCGCGCTCCACGGCGAGCGTCTCATCGACGACCGGGTCACCTCCCGAGCGCGCGGCAACCGAGGCCGCCGCTACGTTGGCGCGTGATGTTTCGGACTCCTGCGCAATCGCGGGTGCGATCAGACCAAAACAGATGAACAAGGCGCAAAGAAATCGGGGCATGAACAGTCGGGATGAGGCGATGCGCCGCATTATAGCGGCTCAAATCAGATCGTTCAGAGGGTTCGATTGATTTGTCTGCCCAATAAATCGCACCCTTTCGAACTTACCGATCAGCCTTTCGATTCAAGCACTTACCGTCCCGCGCGGCACGCTTCCTGCAAAATGAAGCACGCACGCCGGCATCACGACGGCCGGCGTGGCCGATTGGGTTTGGCCGAAGCGCCGCCGCAACTCAATCGCATCGACCTGGCCCGTCGTGACCTCAATTGTTGATTTATTTCTTGCAAGCTTCTCCGCCTTTTGTGCCCATGCTTTCATACACAGCACAGTTGTCCGAAAAAGCCGTATCCCAAACATCGGACATGACACACTTGCCAACACTAAAGCTTTCATCCGACCTATCACCGATAGCGCGCGGGTCTCATAACGCTGACGTTATGAGTAACAACACTAAACAAATTCGCTAATTCTGTAAGCAAAAATTGCTCTGCAACAACACGCCGAATAATCACGTCATAAAGCGCCAAACATTCCCGACTTCCGGCTCGCCTTGTTGCTCGCCCCCAAGCGCAATGGTTCTATCTCTGTGCATCCAAGCAACCCAAAACACGCCAGTCAGGGGAAGGGATAGACATGCCGAACATAGCCGAACCCGATCCGCACCGATCGGGCCCGATCGAGCGAGCCGGCTGCGATAGCGCAGCACTCGTGCTGCTTCACGCTGCCCGCACGACACGGACGGCGCGCGTCGAGGCTCGCGCGGCGGCAAACGGCGAGCATTCGGACGGCCGCGTGCCTTCGCCGCCGCGCGTGGCGCTCGAGACGGCCCTGCGAGCCACATGGCGCACCGCAAAGCGCCTCATGCCCGACACCCTTTTTCTCGCGCTTTCCCATTGGCGTCGCGTCGGCCGTATTCCCCGCCTGGCTGCGCCCCAGACGTTCAACGAATTCATCCTGCAACGCTGTCGGAATCCGGAACCGCATTGGACCCTGCTCGCCGATAAGCTCGCGGTGCGCGAGTTCGTCAAAGAACGTATCGGCGAAGAACACCTGATCGAGCTGATCGCAACGCCCGACGTGTTCGATCGCGCCGTATTCGACGCGCTGCCCACCGCATTCGTCATGAAAGCGAATCATGGCTGCGGCTACGTCAGGATCGTCGAAGATAAACAGCGCGTTTCATTCGAAGAATTGAGCTGCCTTGCCAATCAATGGCTCGCCGAGGATTTTTCACGCGCTTCCCGCGAACGGCACTATCGACCGATCAAGCCGAAGCTTTACTTCGAACGATTGCTGCTCGATTGCAATGGGCATGTGCCGGCCGATCTGAAGATGAATATGTTCGGCCGAGACGCGAACGGAAAACCCATTATCTACGCGGGCATCGTTTCCGACCGTTTCGGCACGCCGCATGGCGACGTGTTCGATGTCGATTGGAATCGCGTCGATATCGCCGTCGGCCACTATCCGCAAAGCAGAGTTCCGCTGCCCGTCCCTCCGCACTGGGACGAAATCATTCGTCTCGCCACACGTCTCGCGGACGGCCTCGGCTTTGTACGCGTCGACCTTTACGTGCCCGACGGCAAAGTGTTTTTCGGCGAACTGACTTTCACGCCAGGCGCCGGCGTGTTCCCGTTCCATCCCGATCGAATCGACTACGAATGGGGGCGCCTCTTCAAGGACATGCTCGACGAAGAGCGACGCACGAACCTCAAAGATTTTAACTAAGGAAGCCCGATATGAACGATAAGACCAAGCCACCGGGTGAGGAATCGGTTTCTCTCGCGCTTGCGCAGATCGAGCGATCGCTGCGCGGATCGACCGAGATCGACGCTATCGCGGACCCCACATTGCGCGCCACCTATGTCAAAGGACTTGGGTGGATGCAGCGATTCATCATGCGGCCTCATGCCGATCTTGGGCGCAAAGGCGCCGTCTGCCCTTTCGCGAAGCCGGCGCATGAAGAGCGCGCTTTGCTGTTTTGCGCCTTCGATGCCGCGGACATGTCGTTCGATATCTACATCGACACGTTGATGCGAATGCCGCGAGTGTTCGATCAGTTGGCCACACAGCGGGCGGAATCGAGCGACTTGCTATCGCTCGCGATCTTTCCGATCGGCTTGAACGCCGACACCTATTACAAATTCATCGATTGCGCGCATGCAATTCTGAAGCCGTTTTATATGGAGTGCGGCCTGATGCTCGGCGAGTTTCATCCCGCCAGCACGGTGGCCGGTGCGCATTCTCCGACATTTCGGCCGATGCGCGCGGACGTGCCGCTGTTCGTGATTCGCGCGATGGCGCTGCACGATGCGCTGTTCATCGACGGCGAATCGACGTCGCTCGGCATGCGCGTGCATGAACTCGAATGCTACCTGCGGTGGAATGCGCATCGCTTGGCCACAAGTGAAGCGCAGCACATCGAGGCGCGGCTCGCGCAACGCAAAGCGCAGTTGTTTGACGATTCCGTCGCAACCGTTTGATCGACGGCTTGATCCATAACCTTTTGAAGCGAGGATATCCAGCAATGGAAGAATTGTCGTGGGAAGAGTGGCAATCGCTGTGTGAAATGATGAACGGCTACATCAAGACGCAGGTGCTCTCGAGCGCATGCGACCTTGGCGTATTCGATGCGATCGAACGCGGCGCAACGCTGGCCTCATTGCCACGGCAATTGGAGATCGACGCGCATGGCTGCCGCGTACTGGTGCTCGGCTTGAAGCAATTGAAGCTGATTGAAGTCGACGATACCGGCAAGATGACGAACTCGGCGCTCGCGCGACGCTGCCTGCTGCGCGGGTCTGCGCAATCGATGGTGCCCTTCGTTCATTTGAACGACAAGATTCAACATCGCGCTTGCCTGCATTTCACGCAGGCTTTGCGCGAAGGGCGCAACGCGGGTCTCGACGAGTTCCCTGGCGATGCGCCGACGCTCTATGGGCGCATGGCGGTCGATCCCGCATTGGAACGTCTCTTTCATGACGGGATGGGCGCTTATACGAGGCTGTCGCCGCGCATGATGGCGGTGAAGGAGTTCGGTGAAGTGACGAGGCTGCTCGACGTCGGCGGCGGCGACGGCACCAATGCGATTCGCCTCTGCGAACGCTATCCGTCGTTGAAGGTGACCCTGATCGACTTGCCATCCGTGATCGAGAAAGCGCGCGAGAACATTCGGGCGCAGGGCCTGTCGGACCGCGTCACGTGCGAAGCCGTCGACATGTTCACAGATTCGTGGCCCCAAGGCTGCGATGGCGTGATTTTTTCGCATGTCCTCGAAATCTTTTCACCCGAGAAGATCCAGTTTCTGTATCAGAAATCGCGCGCTTATCTGCGGGACGCGGGCCAGTTGTTCGTCTGGTCGCTCATGTGCGATGACGATGAGACGGGCGGTTTGCAGTCGGTCAAGTCGTCGCTCTACTTCGTCACCGTCGCGAGCGGCCAGGGCATGGCGTATCCGGCGCGAGACCACATCAAGTGGTTGAACGATGCAGGCTTCGAGGTCACCGCCGAATACGACGCTCGGACCATCGATCATTGCGCGCTCGTGGCGCGCTGATGTCGCCTTAGGCTCACGCCTCCAACTGCTCGAGGACCTTGCGCTTCGTTTCGACGCCGAGAAAGTGGACCGTCAACGCCGCAAGGAACGGCACGGCCGCGAGGATATAGAACGCCATGTTGAGGTTGCCGCCGATCATCGTCTTCGAAACGATCGTCGGCGCAAAGATCGCGGCCACCTTCAACCATGCCCCGCCCATACCGCAACCCAGTGCACGAATGCTCGTGGGGTACAACTCCGGCGTGTAGACGTAGGCCGTGATGAACCCGCTCGCCAAAAACCCGAGCGCCAACGCACCGCGATCGGCCCATCCCTGCGATCAATCAATGTTCAGATGGATGGACTGTCGATAGCGCTTGCAGGGCTGTGGTATCGGGCGCATGCTCAGTGCACGCCTTGACACTGAGGCGTGCGGAAATCGAGCGCGCCCGGAAGCGGAGCGAAAACGACGCCCGCATCAATGTCAGTGCCAGCAAGCGGCCGTTATACCTGTCAGGAGGGAGAGATGAGGACAAGTGATGCGACACTCAACTTTCCCAATCCCAGTCGCACCTACGACGCTTCCAGACACTGTGTGTGCTTCTGGGGCTACGACAATTCTTCGCGCGAGATTACCTTTCTGGTCGAGGATGCGATGCTGGCGAAACTGAACTCCGACATGGATTCTGGCGAGCCCGCGTTGCTTGCGGCCTTCGACCGCAACCGCGACCAGATTCTGGCGCTCGCCAGAGACCTTTATAAGAGCGGGCCCCAGGTGAGGTACACGATCTCGTGAGTGCCGCGCGGCGCGCTGCGGGCCAAGATCCGCAAGGCGGCGTTTGGAAAGCCTCGACCTCCTACGAAGGCAACACCCGCGGCTGGCAACGGCCCGGGCGAGAGATCAAAAGCAAACGGCCCCGGAGTCTCACCCAAATCGTTGATTTGAATAAGAAATCGGGGGCCATCTTTACAGCAGGGCGGCGAAGTTCCTCTTAGAACGGAATATCGTCATCCATATCGTCAAGCCCGCCGCCACCGGCCGGCTGGCTCGGCCGGCTTGCACCGGCACCGCCGCCGCTGCGCGCGCCGCCACCGGCCGCCGAACGCCCGCCGCCGCGCTGCTCGGCCGGCTCGCGGCTGTAGCCGCCGTCATCGCCCCCACCCATGCCGCCGCCGCCCGAACCACCGCGGCCACCCAGCATTTGCATCTGATCGGCGACGATTTCGGTCGAGTAACGATCCTGACCGTCCTGCCCCTGCCACTTGCGCGTACGCAAACGCCCTTCGATATAAACGGACGAGCCCTTCTTCAGATATTCGCCGACGATCTCGGCCAGACGCCCGAAGAACGCGACGCGGTGCCACTCCGTCGCTTCCTTGAAATCGCCCGATGCCTTGTCTTTGTAGCGATCGGTCGTGGCAAGCCGGATATTGGCAATGGCGTCCCCGCTCGGCAGGTAACGAATTTCAGGATCGGCGCCGAGATTGCCGACGAGGATGACCTTGTTTACGGATGCCATGAGTATCTCCAGTTAATCCTACGCGACCGCGCCCGCAGCCCGAAAACCAAGCATGCGCCGCGCCCGATCGCGTCAAGCCTTACGAACAGGCTTCATGTTGGCGGCGATTATAAGCCAGCCGAGAACGAGCCCCGAGCACGCGAAGAAGACGGCGTTTTGGCCGACCGACCGCATCAGCCAGCCCCCCACGATGCCCCCCAGCGCGAGGCCGATCGACTGCGTCGTGTTGTAGACGCCCGCCGCCGCACCCTTGCGCGCGCCCGGTGCGAGCTTCGACACGAGCGAGGGCTGCGATGCCTCGAGAATATTGAAGCCAAGAAAGTACACGAACAGAATCGCAGCCACGGACAAGATCGTATGCGGCGCCGTGCCCAGCAACAATTGACCGATCAGGATAAGACCGATGGCACCGCAGAGCACGGGCTTCATCTTGCCCCGCTTCTCGGCCGCGATGATGGCCGGCACCATCATCACGAACGACAGGCCCATGACGGGCAAATACACTTCCCAATGGGACGCGACCGGCAAACCCTCCGCGACCAGGATTCGCGGCACGACCAGAAAGAGCGCCGTCTGCGTCGCGTGCAACACCAGCACGCCGAAATTCAAACGCAACAGTTCGACGTTTTGCAGCACTTCGGCGAACGGGGCGCGCACATGGACAGGCTTGGGCGCGTGCGGCACCACCCACAGCACGACGCCCACGGCCAGGAGCGAAAGCACGCCCACGAGCGCAAACAGGCCGTTCATGCCGATCCACTGATAAACGATCGGCGCACCGACGATCGCGATGGCGAACGAGATGCCGATGCTGCCGCCCACCATCGCCATGGCCTTGGTGCGGTGCTCGTCGGCGGTCAGATCGGCAATGCAGGCGATCACAGCCGACGATACGGCCCCCATCCCCTGAATGACGCGGCCGACGATGATCCACGTCATATCGTGCGCCATCGCCGCCACGAAACTGCCGAGCGCGAAGATCACGAGCCCGGTCGCGATGACCGGTTTGCGTCCGAGCTTGTCGGACGCCCAGCCATAGAAAATGTAAAGCAGCGACTGCGTCACGCCGTAAGCGCCGAGCGCAATGCCGACGAGGAGCACGTTGTCGCCGCCGGGGATCGTCTTCGCGTAAACCGAGAAGACCGGCATGATCATGAACAGTCCCAGCATGCGCAGCGCGAAAATGCCGGCAAGCGAAACGGTAGCGCGCAATTCGGGCGCGCTCATACGCGAGGATGTAATGGGCGGATTCGACATCGAAAGCGAGCGTGGGAACGAAGAGGAGCGTGAGAACGGTAGTGACGTCGTCAGGCTGTTGCCCGCCCCAAAGTGAATCCCGTTCGGGTGTCCCCTGCAAGAGGATTTCCCCTTACGGGCTTCTTGCCGGGACTGCTTGCCGGGACTTCAGCGAGAACTCACGAACCCGTGCACTTCATGGGCTGTAAGCACACCGTAACGGAAGCCTGGAAAAGTCGTTATAGTAGCAGGTTTGGCCCCCTCTCCTTCTTCGCTGAAGTCCAGGTTCATGGAACAAATTCGTATCCGTGGGGCGCGCACCCACAACCTGAAGAACGTCAATCTCGATCTGCCTCGCCACCAGCTCATCGTGATCACGGGCCTGTCCGGATCGGGCAAGTCGTCGCTGGCGTTCGACACTCTTTATGCAGAGGGTCAGCGCCGTTACGTGGAAAGCCTCTCGGCCTACGCGCGCCAGTTCCTGCAGTTGATGGAGAAGCCCGACGTCGACCTCATCGAAGGGCTTTCGCCCGCCATTTCGATCGAACAGAAGGCGACGTCTCACAATCCGCGCTCGACGGTGGGCACCGTCACCGAAATCCACGACTATCTGCGTCTGCTGTATGCACGCGTCGGTACGCCGTACTGTCCAGAGCACGAAATCGCGCTCGAAGCGCAAAGCGTCTCGCAGATGGTCGACGCCGCGCTCGCGCTGCCCGAGGAAACGAAGCTCATGATCCTCGCGCCCGTGGTGGCCAACCGCAAAGGCGAGCATGCCGAGCTGTTCGAGCAGATGCAGGCGCAGGGTTTCATCCGGTTCCGCATCCGCTCGGGCGGCGGTGCGGCCAACGAAGGCACCGCGCAGATCTACGACGTCGATTCGCTGCCCAAGCTCAAGAAGAACGACAAGCATTCGATCGATGTCGTCGTCGATCGCCTGAAGGTGCGCGCCGACATGAAACAACGTCTGGCGGAATCGTTCGAAACGGCACTGCGCCTCGCCGACGGGCGTGCAATCGCGCTCGAAATGGACACGGGCAAAGAGCATCTGTTCAGCTCGAAATTCGCCTGCCCGATCTGTTCGTACTCCTTGCCCGAGCTCGAGCCACGACTGTTCTCGTTCAACAATCCGATGGGCGCGTGCCCCGACTGCGACGGCCTCGGCCAGATCACGTTCTTCGATCCGAAGCGCGTCGTCGCCCACCCGTCGCTGTCGCTGGCCGCCGGCGCGGTCAAGGGCTGGGATCGCCGCAATCAGTTCTACTTTCAGATGTTGCAAAGCCTCGCGGCGTATTACGACTTCGACATCGATACGCCCTTCGAGGAATTGCCCGAGAAGATTCGCAAATTGATCCTGTTCGGTTCGGGCAAAGAGCAGATTCCGTTTTCCTATATCAACGAACGCGGGCGCGCGACGGTTCGCGAGCATGTGTTCGAAGGCATCATTCCGAACCTCGAACGCCGCTACCGCGAAACGGACTCGGCCGCGGTGCGCGAAGAACTCGCGAAGTACCAGAACAATCAGGCCTGCCCCTCGTGCGACGGCACGCGCTTGCGCCGCGAAGCGCGCTTCGTTCGCCTCGGCATGGACGGCGACGCGCGCGCGATCTATGAGGTGAGCGGCTGGCCGCTGCGCGACACGCTCGGCTACTTCCAAACGCTGAAGCTCGAAGGCGCCAAGCGCGAGATCGGCGAAAAAGTCGTCAAGGAGATCGTCGCCCGGCTCATGTTCCTCAACAATGTCGGGCTCGACTACCTGTCGCTCGAGCGCAGCGCCGACACGCTCTCGGGCGGCGAAGCGCAGCGCATCCGGCTCGCCTCGCAAATCGGCTCGGGCCTGACCGGCGTCATGTATGTGCTCGACGAACCGTCGATCGGCCTGCATCAGCGCGACAACGACCGTTTGATCGCCACGCTCAAGCATCTGCGCGATCTCGGCAATTCGGTCATCGTCGTCGAACACGACGAGGACATGATTCGGATGGCCGATTATGTCGTCGACATGGGGCCCGGCGCAGGTGAACACGGCGGCATGATCATCGCCGAAGGAACGCCCAGGCAAGTGCAGAAAGACCCGGCCTCCCTGACGGGCCAATACCTGGCAGGCGAGCGCCGCATCGAATTTCCCGACGAGCGCAAGGAGCCCGATGAACGGCGCCTGCGCATTGTCGAGGCGCACGGCAACAACCTCAAGCGCGTCACGCTCGATCTGCCGGTCGGGCTGCTGACCTGCATCAGCGGCGTGTCCGGTTCGGGCAAGTCGACGCTCATCAACGACACGCTTTATCACGCCGTTGCGCAGCACTTGTACGGCTCGTCGGCCGAGCCGGCGCCGTATGAACAAATCGAAGGGCTCGAGCACTTCGACAAGGTCATCAATGTCGATCAATCGCCGATCGGCCGCACGCCTCGCTCGAATCCGGCGACGTACACCGGCGTGTTCACGCCGATTCGCGAGTTGTTCGCCGGCGTGCCATCCGCGAAGGAGCGCGGCTACGACCCGGGCCGGTTCTCGTTCAACGTCAAGGGCGGACGCTGCGAAGCGTGTCAGGGCGACGGCGTGCTGAAAGTGGAAATGCACTTCCTGCCCGACGTCTATGTGCCGTGCGACGTTTGTCACGGCAAGCGCTACAACCGGGAAACGCTCGAAGTTCATTACAAAGGCAAGAACATCAGCGAAGTGCTCGATATGACGGTCGAGCATGCGCACGAGTTCTTCGGCGCCGTGCCTGTCATTGCGCGCAAGCTCAAGACGCTGCTCGACGTCGGCCTCGGCTATATCCGCCTTGGGCAGTCGGCCACGACGCTTTCGGGCGGCGAAGCGCAACGCGTCAAACTCTCGCTGGAGCTGTCCAAGCGCGACACGGGCCGCACGCTCTACATTCTGGACGAGCCTACGACGGGCCTGCACTTCCACGATATCGCGCTGCTACTGGAAGTCATTCATCGGTTGCGCGATCATGGCAACACGGTCGTGATCATCGAGCATAATCTCGACGTGATCAAAACCGCGGACTGGGTCATCGATCTCGGCCCGGAAGGCGGGGCGGGCGGCGGGCAGATCATCGCCCAGGGCACGCCCGAGACCATCGCAAAATCGAAGGCGAGCTTTACGGGACGGTATCTCGCGCCGCTGCTCGGACGCCGTTGAGCACGGCGGCCGTTCGCGGTTCGACACGCCAGTCGGTGTCGAGCCACCCGACATCGGTTGGAGTTCAGGAACATCATGGTTAAGCGCAACGAGGCACCCGAAGATACCCGCATCCGGGAGGTCGGCGGGCGGCCCGTGCGGCTCACGAGCGACATGAGCCTGCCGAGCCTGTCGGCGGTCGAGATCGGCAGCTACCTGCTGGCTTTTTTCGGCATGTGGGCGGTTTTGCACTTCAAGCTGCTCGGCGCGTTGCTCGCCGGTATGCTCGTCTATCAGCTCGTTCATACGATCGCGCCGAGCATCGAACGGCACATGTCGAGCGGGCGGGCGCGCTGGGTCGCCGTCGTCGTCATCGCCGCGGTCGTGGTGGGCGGCCTGGCGGGTCTTGCCATCGGCATCGTCGAGCACTTCGAGCACACGGTGCCGAACATTCAGAACCAGCTCGATCAGGTCATGCAAATCGTCGCTCAGGCACGGGCGCGCTCGCCCGAATGGCTATCGGCCATGTTGCCCGGCGACGTCTCGCAGATCAAAGAAAAAGCCGGCATGCTCGTGCATACGCACATGGCGCAGTTGCAGCAAGGTGGCAAGAATGTCGCGCGCGGCTTCGGTCATGTTTTGTTCGGCATGATCATCGGAGCCATGATCGCCATTACAGGCGAACGACACACGCAACGGTTGCCGCTGTCGACCGCGCTCGCCTCACGCGCGTCCCGCTTCGCCGATGCGTTCCGGCGCATCGTCTTCGCACAGGTCAAAATCTCGACCATCAACGCGGTATTCACGGCGCTTTATCTGCTCGTTGCGTTGCCGGTTTTTCATCAGCAGTTGCCGCTGTCGAAGACGCTCGTGCTCGTCACGTTCATCGCCGGCCTGCTGCCCGTCATCGGCAATCTGATTTCGAATACGCTGATCGTGGCCGTCTCGCTCGCGGTCAGCCTGCCGACTGCGATTTCCTCACTCGTGTTTCTCGTGCTGATCCATAAATTCGAATACTTCCTGAACGCGAGAATCGTCGGGGGGCAAATCGAGGCGCGCGCCTGGGAGCTGTTGCTGGCCATGCTCGTCATGGAAGCCGCCGCCGGCGTGCCAGGGCTCATCGCCGCACCGATCTTCTATGCGTATATCAAGCGCGAGCTGGTTTATCTGCGGCTCGCTTGATAGCTAACGCGAGCGCAATGCAGGCCTCATTGGCGATGGCGTGATCACAGTGTCGTTCCGGACCTCGCCCGGTTCCCCGCGCGCGAGCAGACCATCCAGTTCGATGAATCGGATGCTGCGCTCATTCGCCGGCTCTGTCGAAGAGAAGGTATCGGCTGGTTCGTGCGCGCCGGCAAGCCCGGCCAGAACGAGTCTGACCAGTCGGGGGACACTGCGCATACGCTGGTGCTGTACGACAACGCAAACAAGCTCAGGCGCTCTTCGGTCGGCACGGTCGATTGCCGGCCTGACGCCGCGATCGGCGAGCGCGACTCCGTCATCTTGCTCTGCACGAGTCAACACCTTGTGCCCGGCTCGATACGTCGCCATAGCTGGGACCACAAGCCCGGCAGGATGGACAGCATTCAAGGGCCGACACGCGTCGATCAGGGCAGCGCGAGCAACGACCTGGCTCGGTTGCTGATGGATTCGCGCATCGACGCGCCCCATATTGCCGACTCGCGCAACGACTACGATCGCATCGGCCTTGCCCGCGTGAAGTCGCACGGTGCGCGCGCACTGCGCGTCGATGGCGTCAGCGGCGTGCGGGATCTGGCCATCGGCGAATGGATCGAAGTGACGGGCTATGAGGACTTCGATCGGTCGGCGAAACACGATCTGCGCATCACGATCACGAGCTTGCATCATCGCGCCCAGAACAATCTGTCGAAGGAGCTGAACGAGCAGGCGCAGGCGCTGTTCGAGGCGAGCCGTTGGTCGTTCGATTCGCCGCCCGTTTCGCTCGATACGCCCGATCGCCCAACTGTCTGGGGCGATTCGACGCAGAGCCGCTACGAGAACACGTTCAGCGCGGTGCCGCGCATGGCGCCGCTTGTACCTTCCTACGATCCGAGCGTCGACCTTCCGCGCACATATCCCGTCACGGGCATCGTCGTAACGACTGAAGGAGACGATGTCTATCGAGGCAAACAGAAAATACTACCAAGAAGGCATCTTTCCGCCGGAGTCGGTCGTTCCACTGGAGACCATGCCACCGTTGGTCACGAGTGAGACGATCGACGAGCAGGAAAACCCGTCTTCGCCCCCAGCTGCCTCGCCCGTCGATTGGTCCGCCTTTCCGGGGGTGTCGCGATGATGGCACGACCGCGCATTTGGCCCTACGTGTTGGCGTTCGCAATGCTGACGGCACTGTGGACGTTTCTCGTCATGAATCATTACTACCGTATCTGGCAAGCCACCGGAGAGGACGCTATAGGCATGGGCAGCAACATTCGGAACGGGATACTGGTCGCACTTGGTCTCGCATTAGCTGCATATGGCGCACATTTCGCGTGGATACACCGGGTGCAAGCGAACAATGCTTTGAATGGAACAGTGGACACGCGCGCGACCGTGAGCGCGATGCCCGGCCAAGCGCAATCCCGGCTCGCTCAAACGGGCCAGCGATTCACACTTGAGGTGCGCGGGCTCGCGGTAACCGTTGGCAAGAAGTCAAGCGACGAAGTCTGGCGCGAAGTGGAGGCAAAGGCCAACAACTTCGCGTCGTATCGGTCGCATGATCCCAAAGACTATGCGGACGGTGCGGACCAACGATTGATCGACTTGGGCGCGGCAGAAACTGTCGCCTTCGAATACGGCGCCAAACGCGCCGTCCAACGCTGGCCGGTGCCGGTCTTCGTATGGGGGCCACGCAGCGATGGGAAGACTCCATCCCTTGCTGCCGAGAGTATCTCCGACGGCCGGCAGAAGGCTGGGCTCGGCGCGACTCTCTTCCTTTGGCAGGAGGCCGCAGACACAACCGACCCCGTCAGCATGATCGAAAAACTGTTCGAGTTCTTTGACAAGCACCCGGATGTGCCCGAAGCCGTATTGTTCGGCGAAGATGGTTCGATGCTGCGAAGCTTGATTGGGACTCCCGACGAAAAGCCTCTGCCTCGGTGGGAATATGTCCCCGAGATTCCCGATAGCGTCGCCGTAATGGTGGTTTCACGCTCGGATCGAGTCGATCGGCTTATCCGTCCCTTCGCTGTCGAAAGCTCAGGCGGCAGCGATGGCGCTAAGCTCTGGGACTATTACTGGCAAAAGAACGACGGCCGAGGTCCCGATGGCTTCGATGCGTACTACCGCGCACAGGCCAAGAGTCAAGGTTGGGACAAGGCATCCACCCCCGGCACCATGCAAGCCAGCTGGTGGCACGAGCAACTACCTGCTTTCTGGAAAACGATCGACAACCAAGGTCCGGGTCAGTTCACGCCATCCGCTTATCTCCCGATCCGCTGGGAGCAATGGCAACTCAAGCAATTCGACAATGCTCCACTGATTGGCTACCTGCATCGTCCCGTCGATGTAAAGCTCACAACCGACGAACGGAAGCCGCTAAGAAGAGTCGACCAAGCCGACGCGCTCAAGACGGGCTGGGAGCAGGCGCTCGCAACGTTGCCCGAAGGCGTCACACCGAAGCGTGTGTTCTACGACACGTCGGGCGATCGCGAATGGGTCATCCCACTGACACAAGCGCTGGCCGCAATCGGCAAAACCGCCCCTGATCCCGGTGATGCTCACGAGGGCTACGACATCGGCCGCCGCATCGCCGATACGGGCGTGAGTTCGACGATGGTCCAGATGGGGTTGGGCCTCATCGCCGGTTATGCCGATGGCGCCACGAGCGCAACGATCACGCGCCGTCCTGATGGCCGGGCGACGATCATCATGGTCAGCCCGCCCGATCCCGAACGCAGGGCACAGTGGGAACAAGCACACAACAACGCCAATCCGTTCGACTAGCGCAACAGAAGACGCCAACGTTCGGTCGCCCCCTCTTGCATTGCCGCTTCTCCGGCCCGCACGGTAATTTAGTCTCAAAATTTCGCGCCCCGCCCCGGGTTACAGCTTCCCGTTATTCAATTGCCCTGCGCCGCGCTGCAATCGCGGCGGGAGGTTGAACCAACCGGAGGTAAAAAGCATGCGCGGCGTAATTCGTAAAGGCGACTCGACATCGCACGGCGGCAAGGTAATGACTGGACAAGAGCAATCGATCGTCACGGATCGTGAAGTCGCATGCGTTGGCGACGAATGCACGTGCCCGCTGCCCGGACATGATCACTGCGTGATCGTCGAAGGAGACCCAGACATTCTGATCGACGGCAAACCAGTCGCCTTCGACGGCCACAAGACTTCCTGCGGCGCCACGCTCATTTCGAGCACAACCGCATCGGTGCGGATCCAGCCATGACAGACGGGATCGACGACCTTCTCCCCGACTACGAGTCGCGAGCTGGCAATATTGCGCAGTTCCCTTTCCGAATTCGCGCAACGCAATCCGGAAGCCGCGGCTCGACTCTCGATCTCCGGCGAGCACTCCGACGACCCGCACATCGAACGCTTGATTCAATCGGCCGCGCTGCTCAGTGCGCGCGTGAGCGCGCGAATCAACGACGATTACCCCGAACTGCCGACCGGGCTGCTCGAAATTCTTCGTCCTGAGTATCTGCGCCCGTTCCCGTCTTGCTCCATTGCATGCTTCGCAGGCAGCGCGGCCATCGAGAAGCTGGCCAGG
The DNA here is from genome assembly GCF_002879855.1 of Trinickia soli. Taxonomy (GTDB): domain Bacteria; phylum Pseudomonadota; class Gammaproteobacteria; order Burkholderiales; family Burkholderiaceae; genus Trinickia; species Trinickia soli. Next base: position 295,212 of record NZ_PNYB01000004.1, read on the forward strand.
CCCCTCACCGTAAGACGCGGCACCCAGCTCAACACACGCACAGACAACTATCGATTTCGAACGGTGTACGACGTTGATTTCGGCCCGATCAGGATAGCCGATGCGCGTTATGCGCCAGCGACATCGGCACCGGCCAACGTTCGGCTACCGGAAGAGACGACCGGCATCCTATCGATGAAATTCGCAGGGCTGTCGGCCGCCATGCTATCGAGCAGCAGCGTCCCCGAGCGCGTTCGCTTGTTCGTCGACGGCAACCGCCGCACTGTCGCCGCGACGATCGATACGGTGTTGCTGCGCACATCGAACGCGTTCGTCGAAGTCGATGAAAACGGAGCCTGGATCGCCTTGGACCCCGTACCGATATCAGCCCCCGGCTTCGAACCGGACGACGCACTCACGGAAAAGTGCGACGGTCGCGAATCGCTTTATCGCGTCCTCCTCGAATACTTTTCGCTCCCTGAAAAATTCGACTTCATTGAAGTCGATCTATTGGCGCTGCTGCACATCGCCGGCAAGTGTCATAGCGTGACGCTGCATCTTCCGATCGGGAGCGTGCATCGCGATTCGCACCTGGCTCAGATTCTGCAAACGATCAGCGCTGCAAACTTCACATTGTTTTGCACGCCCGTTATCAACTTGTTCGCCGTCCCATCCGAGCCCATCACGCTGGACGGCACAGAATCGCCCGCCTATCCAATCGTGCCCAGTGAATTGGGCCGCTCGGACGCATCGGTGTACCGGGTCGACGAGGTCCGATTGATGGTAGAGACGCACAAGGGAGCGATCGCTACGAAAATCGAACCTTATCTATCGCTCTCTCACCACAGGCAACCGAGTGATACCGGCATGTTTTGGCTCGTCGAACGAGACAAGATGCTTGCCGAAGACGCGACAGAGCACGACATGTTGCTTTCGTTCGTCGATTCGAACGGCCAGCCGTGCCATCCCGCCGGAACGCAGAGCAACATCGATCTGACCTGCAGCAACGGCAAATTGCCTGCAAGCCTGGGGGTCCAAAACGCGGAAGGTGATTTCGTCTACGAGAACGAGGCGCAGACCGGCCGCGTTTCGCTGTTGCACCCACCGACTCAAAGCATCGAGCGCCCGCACGCGCGCGATCAACTCTGGGACATGGTCGCCATGCTGTCGGCCGGCCCTCTGAGCCTATGCCAGGCGGGCTTGCCGGCTTTCAAGCAGCTGTTATCGGCACATGCCCCTCTGCATTCGGGGTCGGCCAAGCGTCACATCGACAGTCTGAGACATCTTTCCCGCGAATGCGCGCTCGAATGGGTTTCGGCGGACCCGCAGCCCATGATGATGCGTGGCATGCGCGTGCGCATCGCATCGACGAGGCATGCCTTTGCGACTGCTCGATGAGCACATTCGCTCGTGTGCTGGAAAGCGTCTTCCTGCACTACGCACCGACAAACAGCTTCGTGCAATTGATTTTCGTCTCGGCTCAGAACGGGGCTGAACTCGTTCGCGGGCGGGCACTGCCCGGCGCGCTCGACCTTCTGTGAACGCTCCGGCGCAAATCGCCGCTGCCTTCGGAGGCGTGGTGTCTAACAATCGGAGATTCCGATAGCTGCATGGGGGAATAGCAACACACCATTCCGATTCCTAACGACCTCACCGAAACACCACCGTCTTCGTGCCGTTCAGCACGATCCGATGTTCGACGTGCCATTTCACCGCGCGCGCGAGCGTGACGCATTCGACATCGCGACCGATCGCCGTCAATTGATCAGGCGTCATGCTGTGATCGACGCGCTCCACTTCCTGTTCGATGATCGGACCTTCGTCGAGATCGGTCGTGACGTAATGCGCCGTCGCGCCGATCAGCTTCACGCCACGATCGAACGCCTGGTAGTACGGTTTCGCCCCCTTGAAGCTCGGCAGGAACGAGTGATGAATGTTGATCGCGCGCCCCGACAGGTGCTCGCACAAATTCGGCGACAAGATCTGCATGTAGCGCGCCAGCACGACGAGATCGGCCGCATGCTGATCGATCACTTCGAGCACGCGCGCCTCTTGCGCAGCTTTTGCCCGCGCCGTCGATTCGGTCAGCGGAAAGTGGTGAAACGGAATGTTGTAGCTCGCCGCGAGTTGATAAAAGTCTTTGTGGTTCGAGATGATCGCGGGAATGTCGATCGGCAGTTGACCCGTGCGATAGCGGAACAACAGATCGTTCAAGCAATGGCCGATCTTCGACACCATGATCACGACCTTCGGCTTGAGTGCCGCATCGTGAATCTCCGAGCGCATCGAAAACTCGTTTGCGAGCGGCGCGAACGCCTCGCGCAGCGTGTCGAGCCCCGGGTCGCCGCCCACCTGCTGGAAATGGACGCGCATGAAGAATTCGCCGGTATGGCTATCGCCGAACTGCGCCGAGTCGAGAATGTTGGCGCCGCGGTCGAACAGAAAGCCCGAAACTGCATGTACGATGCCGGGCCGATCGGGGCACGACAGTTTCAAAATGAAGCTATGTTGGGTCGACATGACCTGGTTGACTCCTCAGTGTTTGACTCACGCGCCGCATCAGCGCACGACAAGCGGCGCCGCGAACAATGCTTCGATGCCCGCGCACGCGTCCTCGTCGATCCAGCGGTGGCGCAGCATGCAATCGAGCGTGGCGAGGCTCGCGTCGACGGTCAGCCGTCCTTCTTCGACCCAGCGCGCCACTTCGTCGACCCGCGCAAGCCGGTGCTCGCCCACTTCGCCGTCCTGGTTGCGCGGCGCGAAATCCTCGGGCATCGGCAAGTCGTAGACGAAAATCTGCTCGGCCTGCGTGCCTTCGGGCAGCGACTGCAGCACATGGACGGTACGGCCGCGCTCGGCCTTCCGGGCAAGGTCGGCTTCGATGCCGGCTTCTTCCCAACACTCCTTGACGATCGTCTCTTCGATCGACAGCCCCCATGCAATGCCGCCCGCAACGACGTTATCGAGCATGCCCGGATCGGTCGCCTTCGTCTCGCTGCGCCGCGCGATCCACAGTTGCGGCGCGCGATCGGCGTATTTTACGATGCCGTTCAAATGAACCGCGTACGTCATCGTGCCGAAAAAGCGCGCCGCGGCGCGCTCGATATATGCCAGCGGCGCAGCGTCGAACGCGTTGCGGATCGCGTATGTCTCGTCGCGCCAACCGATGATGGCCCCCTGCCCCGCCAGCGCGCCGATCACGGCGGCCAGCGCGGCCGAGCGACGATCGGCATCCGTATCGAAGCGGGCAGACAGCCTGACCGCCGCCGCATCGATTTCGAACACGTCGGGCCAATGAGTCAGCAGCGCGACGTCACGCTCGCGAATCCATCCGACCTGCTCCGAAGCCATGAAGAACGGTCGGTGCGCATGCGCCTCGAAGCGGCGGGCACCGGCAATGCAAGGCAAACTCATTAGAACTCCTGAGCAAAAGGATCGGTGTGTGCTTCGATCGAGCAGCCCGTCTCGCGCACGTCGATGCCCATCAATCCCGCAACGCAACCCGCAATCCGAGCGCGATGAACGTCGCGCCGGCCAGCCGATCGAGCCAGACACCGGCGCGCGGACGCCGCTTGAGCCAAACCCCAAGCGTACCGGCGAACAAGCCGAACGCCGAAAAGATCGCCAGCGTCTGCAGCATGAAGACGAGCCCGAGCTCGATCATCTGCACGGCAATGCGCTGCGTGCCGTTCGGATTGACGAACTGCGGCAGGAAGACGACAAAGAACAACGTGACCTTGGGGTTCATCATGTTGCCGACGACGCTCTGACGAAACACGACCGACAACGGCTGGGGCGGTCGCTCGTGAGCGCTCGCGAGGCCTTGGCTTCTCAAAGCTTTGATGCCGATCCAGACGAGATAGAGGCCGCCGGCGAGCTTGACGACCTCGAATGCGAGCGGCGACGAACGCAACAGCGCGGCGATACCGAAAGCGGCCAACGTGGTGTGAAACGTCAACCCGGCCGCAAAACCGAGCGCGGCCACGAGGCCTGCGGCGCGCCCCTGCGAAATGCCGCGAGCGAGCACCTGCAGATTGTCGGGGCCGGGAGCCACCGTGATCGCCGCCGAAGCGGCAAGAAACAGCGCAAGGTCAGGCATCGCGATCTCGTTCAATGACCGGGAAAATCGGTCACCGTATAAATCGGCAGACCGTTCTCTCGCAACAGCTTCGAACCGCCGAGGTCCGGCAGATCGACGATCGCCGCCCCTTCGACGACAACCGCCCCGAGCCGCTCGAGCAGCTTCTTGCCGGCCATCATCGTACCGCCGGTCGCAATCAGATCGTCGACGATCACGACGCGGTTGCCAGGCTCGCAGGCATCTTCGTGAATCTCGACGGTGGCCGTGCCGTATTCGAGTGCATACGACTCGGACACCGTCTTGTACGGCAGCTTGCCGATCTTGCGAATCGGAATGAAGCCGAGGTTCAGCTCATAAGCGACGATCGGGGCGATGATGAAGCCGCGCGCGTCGAGACCCGCCACATAGTCGAGCTTCGCTTCGACATAGCGCTCGATGAACAGATCGATGAGCACACGCAGCGTCTTCGGCCGCTGCAACAGCGGCGTGATGTCGCGAAACTGCACGCCGGGCAGCGGCCAGTCGGGAATCGTGCGCACTTGGCTCTTGATGAAAGCGGCGGCGTCGTGGGGCGCGTCCGCGGGCGCATTGCACATGGCATTCTCCGCAGTGATTCGGCCGTCCGTGCGGCGGGCGGCAGTAATCGGTCAATAAAATCAAAAATGGAAATGGACGAATAACAACCATGGGCGGCACTGAAGGGCCGCGCTCAGGCGGCCGTGGCCGGCGCCCCGGCGCGGCGATTGCGCGACAACCGCTCTTCCGCCAACGCAAGCGCATCGGGCAGCCCGCGCAGCACGAGGATGTCGGACTCGCGCAGCTTGGTTTCGGGACCCGGCTCGACGCCGCGAATACCGTGCCGCCGAATCGCCGTGACCTCGACGCCCATCGAGGCCAGCCCGATTTCTTCGAGCGTGCGCCCCACGGCGTCCGCATTGCCGTCGACCGCTACGGATTGTAGCCGCACCTGATCGTGGCCGTCCTCGTCGCCCGGATCGTCGGCGCCGTGAAAGTAGCCGCGCAGCAGGCTGTAACGCGCATCGCGCAGTTCCTCGGCGCGCCGCACGACGCGCCGCATCGGCACGCCCATCAGCACGAGCGTATGCGACGCCAGCATCAGGCTGCCCTCGACGATCTCGGGGATGACTTCGGTCGCCCCGGCTGCGAGCAGTTTCTCGAGATCGGCATCGTCGACCGTGCGGACGATGACGGGCAATGCCGGCTCCAGCTCATGTACGTGGTGCAGCACGCGCAGCGCCGACGGGGTGTTCGCGTAGGTTACGGCTACCGCCGCTGCGCGATGGATGCCGGCCGCGACGAGCGATTCCCGCCGCGCCGCATCGCCGAACACGACCGATTCGCCCGCGGCCGCTGCGGCCGTCACACGATCGGGGTCGAGATCGAGCGCAACGTAGGGCAGCCCTTCATGTTCGAGCATCCGCGCGAGGTTCTGCCCTGCCCGGCCGTAACCGCAAATGATGACGTGGGCATTTTGCCGCAGACTTTGCGTCGCGATGCGCGTCATGAGGAGCGACTGCTGCATCCATTCCGTCGACGAAAGGCGCAGAACGATGCGATCGGCGTTCTGGATCAGGAACGGCGCAGCGAGCATCGACAGCAACATCGCCGCGAGAATCGCCTGCAGCAGCGTGGTGGCGACAAGATGTTTGTCGAGAATGAGGTTGAGCAGCACGAAGCCAAACTCGCCCGCCTGCGCCAAACCGAGCCCGGTTCGCATCGCCACGCCCGGCGTCGCGCCGAACAGCCGCGCGAGCCCCGTGATCATGACGATCTTGAGCAGCATCGGCGCAATCAGAAACGCCAGCACCAGTAGCGGATGCGCGATCAGCACGCGCGGGTCGAGCAACATGCCCGTCGTGACGAAGAAGAGCCCCAGCAGTACGTCGCGAAACGGTTTGATGTCCTCTTCCACCTGATGGCGGTAGGGCGTTTCGGCAATCAGCATGCCGGCGATGAATGCGCCGAGCGCGAGCGAGAGACCAAACTTGTCGGTGATGAACGCGGCGCCGAGCGTGACGAGCAGCAGGTTCAGCACGAACAGCTCCTGCGAGCGCCGCCGCGCGACGACATTGAACCAGCGCGTCATGAAGCGCTGCCCCACATAGAGCAGCAGCGACAGCGCGACGACGATTTTGAGCGCGGCAATGCCCAGCGTCTTGGCGAGGTCATGCGAGTCGCCGCCGAGCGCTGCGATGACGATCAGCAAAGGCACCACGGCCAGATCCTGAAACAGCAGCACGCCGAAGATGTTACGCCCGTGCTCCGTCTCGATTTCGAGGCGCTCGGCCAGCATCTTGCTGACGATCGCCGTCGAGGACATCGCCAGCGCACCGCCGAGCGCGATGCTGCCCTGCCAGGTCACATGCACCCAACGCTCGAGCAGCATCCCGACGAGCACCGAGACGCCCACGGTGCCGATCACCTGCAACAGCCCGAGCCCGAACACGAGCGAGCGCATCGCACGCAGCTTGGCGAGCGAAAACTCGAGCCCGATAGAAAACATGAGGAAGACGACGCCGAACTCGGCCAGGTTCTGCGCGCGCTCCGAATCGGGCGCGAGGCCGAGCGCGTGGGGCCCGACGACGATGCCGACCGCCAGATACCCGAGCATCGGCGGCAGATTCAACGAGCGGAACAATACGACGCCCACTACTGACGCAAGCAGCAGGAAAAGCGTCATCTCGAGCGGAGAAATCACGTGCTAAGCGTCCTCGTTCGTCAGCGAAGCGCGGATACGGCTGATACAACGCGCATCCGGCGGATTTGAGCGCAAGGGCCCGCGCCCCGGGTTGGGGCGCGATAGGCGGCCAATGGCGGCCCGGCGCGGCGAACAACGCCTTTGCTATACTCCGGCGAATGATAGCGAAAATCAATGGCGACCGGGCGTTGGCGCTCGCCCGGGAAGTCCTCGACATCGAAGCCGACGCGATCCGCGGGCTTCGCGATCAGGTCGACGAGCGCTTTGTCGCCGCGGTCGACTTACTTCTGGGCTGCCGCGGTCGCGTCGTCGTCTCGGGCATCGGCAAATCCGGCCACATCGCACGCAAGCTGGCCGCCACGCTGGCGAGCACGGGCACGCCCGCGTTCTTCGTGCATCCGGCGGAAGCGAGCCACGGCGATCTCGGCATGGTCACGAAGGACGACGTCTTCGTCGCGCTTTCCAATTCCGGCGAATCGGAAGAACTCGTCGCGATCCTGCCGCTCGTCAAACGGCTCGGCTCGAAGCTGATCGCCATGACAGGACGGCCCCAGTCGTCGCTGGCCCAGCTCGCCGACGTTCATCTGTACGCCGGCGTGTCGAAAGAAGCGTGCCCGCTCGATCTCGCCCCTACGGCCAGCACGACGGCGGCGCTCGCGCTCGGCGACGCGCTGGCGATGGCGGTGCTCGACGCCCGCGGCTTCGGCGCCGACGATTTCGCGCGCTCGCATCCCGGCGGCGCGCTGGGCCGGCGCCTGCTCACCTACGTACGCGACGTGATGCGCACGGGCGACCAACTGCCGAAAGTGAGCGCGGCCGCTACGGTGCGCGACGCGCTGTTCCAATTGACGGCCAAGCGCATGGGCATGACGGCGATCGTCAACGAGGCGAACCAGGTCGAGGGCATTTTCACCGATGGCGATTTGCGCCGCGTTCTCGAACGGACGGGCGATTTCCGCGATTTGCCGATCGTCGACGTCATGACACGCAAGCCGCGTACGATCGGCCCCGATCATCTCGCCGTAGAGGCCGTCGAATCGATGGAGCGGCACCGCATCAATCAGATGCTCGTGGTCGACAGCGAAGGCAGGCTGATCGGCGCGCTGAACATGCACGATCTGTTTTCGAAGAAGGTGATCTGATGGCCGCCGCGCCCCTCACGGCAACCGAACGCGCAAGCCGCGTCAAGCTCATGATTTTCGATGTCGACGGCGTGTTGACCGACGGCAGCCTGATGTTTACGGCTCAGGGCGACACCATGAAGTCGTTCAACACAATGGATGGCCATGGTCTGAAGCTGCTTGGCGAAGCGGGTATCCAAACCGCGATCATCACGGGCCGCCGCTCCGACATCGTGCTCGCGCGCGCGCAGGAATTGCGCATCTCGCACATCTATCAGGGCGCGGCCGATAAAGTCGCCGCATTCGTCGAGTTGATGCGCGAAGCGAACGTCACGGACGAGCAGTGCGGCTATATGGGCGACGATTGGCCCGACCTCGGCGTGATGACACGTTGCGGGTTTGCCGCGGCGCCCGCCAACGCGCATCCGGACGTCATCGCTCGCGCGCATTGGGTATCGGAGGCGCGCGGCGGGCAAGGCGCGGCGCGCGAGGTCTGCGATGCGCTGCTGCGCGCGCAGAACCGCTACGAAGCGCTGCTCGCGGCCGCTTGCGGAGCGGCGCGCGCATGAATCCCTCGCGCTTCGCGTCGCTGCTGTCGGTGATCGCCCTCGCTGCGCTTGCGGGCGGCACTTACTGGCTGCTGCAGGCGACACGGCCGCCCGCGTCGCACGGCGACGGCGGCGTCAAGACGCATACCCCCGATTACTTCGCCGATAACTTCTCCATCTCGGAACTCGACCAATCGGGCGCCACGCAATATCGGCTGACGGCGGCGAAGATGGTGCATTACGAGGACGACGAAAACAGCGACCTCACGCATCCGGCCGTGCGGGCCTTCCAGCCCGGCAGGCCGATCATCACGGCAACGGGCGAGCGCGGCACCGTCAACGGCGACGCCTCGATCGTCGATCTGTACGACAACGCGCGCATCGTCCGCGCGGCCGGCGCGGGCGATCCTGAAATGCAAGCCGACTCGGTTCATTTCCGCGTGCTGGTGAACGACGATGTGATCGAGACGGAAAAGCCGGTTAAACTTCGGCGCGGCCTGTCCATCGCGACGGCCAGCGCCATGAACTACAACAATGTCACCCGCGTGATGCAGCTTTCGGGCAATGTCCGAGGCGCCATCGCGGCTTCCGATATCTCGGGCGGCGGCAGCGCCAATGCCGGGACGAAGTAACGGGCCCATCTTTTCGTAGCGTGACTGCATGAACGAATCGTTCTTCTCTCTCGGACGCCAGCCAGCGCGCGTCGCCCTCGCAGCGGCGCTCGCCGCGCTCGCCTGCCTTGCGTTCGGCCCCGCCGCTCACGCCGAGCGCGCCGATAAGGATAAACCGCTGAATATCGAAGCGGACAACATGACCTACGACGATCTGAAACAGGTCACGATCTTTACAGGCCACGTGGTGGCGACCAAGGGCACGATCCTGATCAAGGCCGATCGCGTCGACGTGCGCCAGGATCCGCAAGGCTACCAATACGCGACGGGCACGATGGCGCCCGGCAGCAAAGACCTCGCCTATTTCCGCCAAAAGCGCGAAGGCGTCGATGAATATGTCGAAGGCAACGCCGAGCGGATCGACTACGATGGCAAGCAAGACCTGACGACGCTGACCACGCGCGCGACGGTCCGCCGCCTGCAGGGCCTGACGACGCTGGTCGACGAAGTCCACGGCAGCGTCATCACCTACGACGGCCAGAACGACTTCTACACGGCTCGCGCGGGCAAGGACGTGGCGGGGCCAGGCAACCCGAGCGGCCGCGTGCGCGCGATGCTCTCGCCGCGCAACGGTGCGGCGGCGCCGCTCACGGGCGCGCCCGCCACGCTCGCGCCCGCGTCGCACATTCAAGGGACCGTGCCGCAGTGAACACGCTATCCACCACCGCCGCGACGACGGACGTCGCAGGCGCGGGCGAGCCGCGCCGTGCGGCAAGCTCGCTCGTCGTACGTAATCTTAAGAAGCGCTACGGCACGCGCACGGTCGTCAAGGACGTCTCGCTCGACGTAAAAAGCGGCGAAGTCGTCGGCCTGCTCGGCCCCAACGGCGCGGGCAAGACCACGTCGTTCTACATGATCGTCGGGCTCGTTCCGCTCGATGCCGGCGAAATCGTCCTCGACGGCAAATCGATCAGCCTGCTGCCGATCCACAAACGCGCGGCGCTCGGGTTGTCGTATCTGCCCCAGGAAGCCTCGGTATTTCGCAAGCTGACGGTCGAAGAGAACATCCGCGCGGTACTCGAGCTGCAACACGACGAAAACGGCAAGCGCCTCGCGAAAGCGGCGATCGAAGCGCGCACGGAAGCGCTGCTCGAAGAATTGCAGGTGTCGCACCTGAGGGAAAACCCGGCTCTTTCACTGTCGGGCGGCGAACGCCGTCGCGTCGAAATCGCACGCGCGCTCGCTACCAATCCGAGCTTCATTCTGCTCGACGAGCCGTTCGCCGGCGTCGATCCGATCGCGGTGCTCGAGATTCAAAAGATCGTCAAGTTCCTGAAACAGCGCAACATCGGCGTGTTGATCACCGATCACAACGTGCGTGAGACGCTCGGCATCTGCGATCACGCCTACATCATCAGCGACGGCTCGGTGCTCGCGGCCGGCGCACCGCACGAAATTATCGAAAACGAGAACGTTCGCCGCGTCTATCTCGGCGAGCACTTCCGGATGTAAGGTCCGGATCACTCGAGCGCAATTCTTACTGACCGCGGGCGGCGTGCCCGCGGCGTGCCGCCCTGCGACGCGACGGAACGGCGCCGCGAGGTTCCCGGCGCGTGGCAAAGTCTCTACAATGAAAGACACATTGCCATGAAAGCCAGCCTCCAACTCCGCCTATCGCAGCATCTTGCGCTGACCCCACAACTGCAACAGTCCATCCGGCTGCTGCAGCTGTCCACGCTCGAATTGCAGCAGGAGGTCGCGATGGCCGTCGCGCAAAATCCGCTGCTCGAATCCGAAGACGAATGGATTGCCAGCCCGCTGCGCGTCGCCTCCGACGGCTCTGTCATCGCGCAAGCGCCGACTTCTTCGGCGCCCGAACCGATGAGCGGCGCCAGCCCGTCCGAATCGGCCGAGCGCGCGGATGGCAACGACGGGGCGAACGCCGGCTCGGACGACTACGGTTCACTCGGCTCGAGCGACGGCGGCGATTCGTCGCAGTGGAACCTCGACGATTACGGTCGCTCGTCGGGCGCCTCCGACGACGACGATCTGCCACCGCTGCAGATCCACGAATCGACAATCACGTTGCGCGACCATCTCACGGCGCAGCTGCGCGTCACGCAGGCAGGCCCGCGCGACCGCGCGCTCGTCCTGTTCCTGATCGAATCGCTCGACGACGACGGCTATCTGACATCGTCGCTCGAAGAAGTGCTGGCCGATTTGCCCGAAGAACTCGAGGTCGACCTGGACGAACTCGGCGCGGCGCTGGCGCTGCTGCAAAGCTTCGATCCCGCCGGCGCGGGGGCGCGCTCGGCGTCGGAATGCCTGAGGCTGCAGTTGCTGCGGCTGCCCGATTCGCCCACGCGCAAGCTCGCACTCGAGATCACCGCCAATCATCTCGAATTGCTGGCGGCGCGTGATTTCACGCGCTTGCGCAAGCAGTTGAAGGCAACCGACGACGAGTTGCGCGAGGCGCATGCCCTGATCCGCTCGCTGGAGCCGTTCCCGGGCGCCGCGTACGGGAAGGCCGAGGCCGATTACGTCGTGCCCGACATCATGGTCAGGAAAACCTCGAACGGCTGGCAGGCCGAACTGAACCCCGAGGTGGTGCCGCGCTTGCGCATCAACCATCTCTACGCGAACATCTTGCGCAACAACCGGGGCGATCCGGGCAGCGGCTCGTTGCGCCAGCAACTGCAGGAAGCCCGCTGGCTCATCAAAAATATCCAGCAGCGGTTCGAGACGATCCTGCGCGTGGCGCAGGCGATCGTCGAGCGCCAGAAGAATTTTTTCGCGCACGGCGAAATCGCGATGCGCCCCTTGGTTTTGCGAGAAATTGCTGATACGCTGGGCCTACACGAATCGACGGTATCGCGTGTGACAACCGGGAAGTACATGCTCACCCCATTTGGGACGCTGGAGTTCAAGTACTTCTTTGGTTCGCACGTATCAACCGACACGGGGGGCGCGGCCTCTTCAACGGCCATTCGCGCACTCATCAAGCAACTGATAGGAGCCGAAGACTCAAAAACTCCTCTTTCGGACAGCCGCATAGCCGAACTGCTGGCGGAGCAAGGATTCGTGGTCGCACGCCGGACGGTCGCCAAGTACCGCGAAGCACTTAAGATCCCCGCAGTCAATTTGCGCAAGTCTCTTTGAGCTTTCTGCGTTTTGCGGAAGGCGTTTACCGGCCCTGACCATCAGCGGAATAGGCCGGCCGATACGACCCGCCGCTCGTCAGTCACGCGGGGTGATGACTCGAGCGGGCCGCTCCCGACCGGCGATGCCGCACCGATGGTGCCAGGCAGCCATTTGTTTGGAGAGCACTATGAATCTGAAGATCAGTGGACACCATCTCGAAGTCACGCCGGCGTTGCGAGAATACGTGATCACCAAGCTCGACAAGGTGCTAAGACATTTCGATCAGGTGATCGATGGCAATGTGGTCCTCTCGGTCGACAACCATAAGGAAAAGGATAAGCGGCAGAAGGTTGAAATCAGCCTTCACTTAAAGGGCAAGGATATCTTTATCGAAAGCGCCAACGGCGATCTGTACGCGGCGATCGATCTCATGGTCGATCGGCTCGATAGGCAGGTCGTACGCCATAAAGGGCGCATTCAGGAACATCAGCACGACGCCATCAAACATCAAGACGTGCCCCTGGCAGGCGAGCAAGCCCAGCCTTAAGACGGCGGTCGACGCCGAGACCGTCTCACCCCGCGCAGAAGCCGCCCGATCGGGCGGCTTTTTTCATGCCGTCGCGCGCGTGGGGGCTCGCGCCTGGCCGGCGCACCATCTGCTTCGGCCCTGTTCTATAATGTGCCGGTTATTGAGGGGCAGCCGGCCGCATCGCAGCCCGTCGGCGCCGGACCTGCGAGCCGGCGCGAACGGCCGAAAATCGACAATCAGCCAGTTGCCGCGAGGAGCGCCCAGGCGACGCGTTAGCCTGCCAACATGAATCGTTTAGCCAAATTTCTTCCGCTCGAAAACGTCGTTATCGGCCTTTCAGTCACCAGCAAGAAGCGTGTGTTCGAGCAAGCGGGTTTGATTTTCGAAAACCAGAACGGAATCGCCCGCAGCGCAGTCACCGACAATCTTTTCGCACGCGAACGGCTCGGCTCCACAGCGCTGGGCGAAGGCGTCGCGATCCCCCACGGGCGCATCAAGGGGCTCAAGCAGCCGCTCGCCGCGTTCGTGCGCCTCGATCAGCCGATCCCGTTCGAATCGCCCGACGGGCAGCCGGTCTCGCTTTTGATCTTCCTGCTCGTGCCCGAACAGGCCACGCAGCAGCATTTGGAAATCCTTTCGGAAATCGCGCAGCTGTTGTCCGACCGCGAAGCGCGCGAGCGCCTGCACACCGAGCAAAATCGCGAAGAGTTGCATCGCCTGCTGACCCAATGGCACCCTTGAGCTTGCCGTAACGCCGGAGCTCGCGCTCCGGTGCCCGGCACGGCGCCCGATCGGATCGGCGCCGCTCATCGGCCTTGGCGGGCAGGCAGACGCATTTCGTCGCCGCACGTCGCGGTCAACCTGGAGCCACGGATTCATGGATACGTCCAGCATCAACGCCCAAAGCATTTTCGACGACAACGCCGCCATGCTCAAATTGAGCTGGCTGACGGGGCACGAGGGCTGGGAGCGCGGCTTCTCGGCCGAAACGGTCGCCAATGCCACATCGAGCGCCGACCTGGTCGGCCACTTGAATCTGATCCACCCCAACCGGATCCAGGTGCTCGGCGAGGCCGAAGTCAACTACTACCAGCGGCAAACCGATGAGGACCGCTCGCGCCACATGGCCGAGTTGATCGCATTGGAACCGCCGTTTCTCGTGGTGGCCGGCGGCGTCGCGGCGCCGCCCGAACTCGTCCTGCGCTGCACGCGCTCGTCCACGCCGCTGTTCACGACGCCGATGTCGCCGGCGGCTGTCATCGACAGTCTGCGCCTCTATATGTCGCGCATTCTCGCCCCGCGCGCGACGCTCCACGGCGTGTTTCTCGACATCCTCGGCATGGGGGTGTTGCTGACGGGCGATTCGGGCCTCGGCAAAAGCGAGCTCGGCCTCGAACTCATCAGCCGCGGGCACGGGCTCGTCGCCGACGATGCCGTCGATTTCGTCCGCCTCGGCCCCGACTTCGTCGAGGGACGCTGCCCGCCGCTGCTGCAAAACCTGCTCGAAGTGCGCGGCCTCGGCCTGCTCGACATCAAGACGATCTTCGGTGAAACGGCCGTGCGCCGCAAAATGAAGCTCAAGCTGATCGTCCAGCTCGTACGCAGGCCCGACGGCGAATTCCAGCGGCTGCCGCTCGAAAGCCAGACTGTCGACGTGCTGGGGCTGCCGATCAGTAAAGTGACGATCCAGGTGGCGGCGGGCCGCAACCTGGCTGTGCTGGTCGAGGCGGCCGTGCGCAACACGATCCTGCAGTTGCGTGGCATCGACACTTTGCGCGATTTCATGGATCGGCAACGGATCGCGATGCAGGATCCCGATAGTCAACTTCCCGGCAAGCTCATGTAGCCCATGCGCGAGCCGGCGTCCACGTCTTTCCTTCCGGCTCGCAAAAACCAGGTGCATGGGCATCGGTCGAGCCGGGATGCAAGTGCTATGATGAAACGAACTGGTTCTTACCCATGCGCATCGTTCTGATCACCGGCATTTCCGGCTCCGGCAAATCCGTCGCGTTGAACGCCCTCGCCGACGCGGGCTATTACTGCGTCGATAACCTGCCGCCGCGCTTTCTGCCCGCGCTCACGCAGTATCTCGCGAGCGAGGACGATCGCCATGAGCGGCTGGCCGTGGCGATCGACGCGCGCTCCAGCGCTTCGCTCGACGAAATGCCTGGCATCATCCGCGACCTGGCCAGCGAGCACGACGTGCGCGTGCTGTTTCTCAACGCGAGCACACAATCGCTGATCCAGCGGTTTTCAGAAACGCGCCGTCGGCACCCGCTCTCGGGCACGCCGGCGCACGACGCCGATGTCGGCTTGCTGGCGTCGCTGGAGGAGGCGATCGAGCGCGAGCGCGAACTCGTCGCGCCGCTCGCGGAGTTCGGCCATCAGATCGATACGAGCAATCTGCGCGCGAACGTGTTGCGCGCGTGGGTGACGCGCTTCATCGAGGAGCAGCGCGAAGGTCTGATGCTGATGTTCGAATCATTCGGGTTCAAGCGCGGCCTGCCGCTCGACGCCGATTTCGTTTTTGACGTGCGCGCCCTGCCGAACCCGTACTATGATCATCGTCTGCGCCCGCTGACCGGGCGCGATCAGCCCGTCATCGATTACCTCGAGGCGTTGCCGATCGTGCAGGAAATGATCGACGACATCCACGCGTTCGTCATGAAATGGCTGCCGCGTTTTCGTGAGGACAACCGCAGCTATTTGACCGTCGCCATCGGTTGCACGGGCGGCCAGCACCGCTCCGTGTTCATCGCCGAGACACTCGCCGCGCGTCTTTCGCGCGAGGCGACCGTGATCGTCCGGCATCGCGATGCACCGGTCGCCGTCGACGAATCGTCGAGGTTAGTGGCATGAGCCGTTGACGGCCCAACCCGCCGCGACATACGCGGCCATTCGAAGCGTGCGCTATGTCCCATACTCCTGCCGTCTACGCTGACCTCCCGCTCTTTCCACTGCACACCGTGCTGTTTCCGGATGGGCTGCTTCCGCTGAAGATCTTCGAAGCGCGCTACCTCGATATGGCGCGCGATTGTCTGCGCGAAGGCGCGCCGTTCGGCGTCTGCCTGCTCAAAAGCGGCGGCGAAGTCGCGCAGGAAAATGTCCCATGCGTGCCCGAAGCGATCGGGACGCTCGCATCCATCGAGCAATGCGATGTCGACGATTACGGCATGCTGCTCGTGCGCGCACGCGGGACCCAGCGCTTTCGTCTGCTATCGCACCGGAAAGAACCGAGCGGTTTGCTCGTCGGCATGGCCGAGCCGCTGCCTGCCGATGTCCCGCTCGAAGGCGGCGAGGCGCTGGCCAAATTCGGCGCCTGCGCCGAAGTGCTCGAACGTATCATCGATACGCTGCGCGAGCGCGATCCCGACGGCGTGCCGTTTGCGGAGCCTTATCGCTTCGACGATCCGAGCTGGGTCTCCAATCGCCTTTCCGAAATACTGCAGATTCCGCTGCGCGCCCGCCAAAAGCTGATGGAGTTGACGGACGCCAATACGCGCATCGACGCCGTCCATCACTACATGCAGCAGCATCAACTGCTGTAGGCGCGCGGGCGGCGCCGCCCGCCGCGCGTTGTGGGCCGCACCGGCCCTATGGTTGGTGAAGTCAGAGCAGCGAGCCCTTGAGCGCATCGAGCAATTTGCGCACAGGCGCCGGCACGCCGTAGTCATCGATCCGCGCGAGCGGCACCCAGGCGGTCTCGTCGTCCCGCGCCTCGAGCGTGCTCGCTTCGTCCCCCACGGCGAGGGCGGCGCAGCGCGGTTCGATGTCGAGCCTGAAATGCGTAAACGTGTGCGTAAGCGGCGCCAGGCGCTCGAAGCCCTGGGCAGCGCCGAAGGCTCGGGCCCGCTCGGCCAGGGACAATTCGTCAGCGGCTTCCGGCAAGCTCCATAGGCCGCCCCAGATACCGGACGGCGGCCGCTTCTCGAGCAGCACCGACGCGCCGTCACGCAACACGAGCATCCACGTGCGGCGCGTCGGCACGGCCTTCTTCGGCCGTGCGGCCGGCAATTCGCGTTGACGGCCCGTGGCCTGGGCCACGCAGTCGACGGCAAACGGACAACGCCCGCACTCGGGCTTGCCGCGCACGCACAGTGTCGCCCCGAGATCCATGAGCCCTTGGGTGTAGGCGCTCACGTCGTCGTTCGACGCCGCGCTGGTTGGCATCAAACGCCCGGCCAGCGCCCACATCGCATTTTCGACGCGTTTTTCGCCTGGAAAACCTTCGATTCCGAACACGCGGGCGAGCACGCGCTTGACGTTCCCGTCCAAAATCGTCGCCCGTGCGCCAAACGCGAACGAGGCGATCGCCGCCGCCGTCGAGCGACCAATGCCCGGAAGTTCCGCCAATTGCTCGGGCTCGACGGGGAACACGCCACCGTGACGCTCCATCACCGCCTGCGCGCACCGATGCAGATTGCGGGCACGCGAGTAGTAGCCGAGCCCGGCCCACAAGGCCATGACTTCGTCGATCGATGCCGACGCCAATGCGGCGACATCGGGAAAGCGGGCGAGAAACTTTGCGTAATAGGGAATGACCGTCGATACCTGCGTTTGCTGCAGCATGATCTCGGACAACCAGATGCGGTAGGGATCGCGCGTGTTCTGCCAGGGAAGATCGTGGCGGCCGTGGCGGCGCTGCCAGTCGATGAGCCGCGCGGCGAACGCGTCGTGCAGCGGCGTGGCGGCTGGGGCAATGACAATCGGAGAAGCGGACATGAGCGGTAAGGTGTCAGCGCTGGCAGTGCGCGCAGTAGTAGGTGGAGCGTTGACCCTGGACGATCTGGCGAATCGGGGCGCCGCACACGCGGCACGGCTCGCCGGCGCGATCGTAGACGAAGCAGTCGAGCTGGAAATAGCCGCTCGCGCCGTCGCTGCCGACGAAATCCCGCAACGTGCTGCCGCCGCGCTCGATCGCAGCGGCCAGCGTCGCGCGCACCGCATCGGCCAGACGTTCGCAGCGCGCCCGCGACACGCGTCCCGCGGCCGTGGTCGGCCGAATGCCGGCGCGAAACAGGCTTTCGGACGCATAGATGTTGCCGACGCCGACGACGATCTCGCCCGCGAGCAACACCTGCTTGATCGAGACCGTGCGTCCTCGGGTACGCTGGAAAATGAGTTCGCCGCAGAACGCGTCCGTGAAGGGTTCGACGCCCAGGCTCGCAAGCAGCGGATGCCGATACACGTCCCCGTCGGCGCGCGCATGCCAAAGCACCGCGCCGAACCGGCGCGGATCGCGATAACGGAGCACGAATTCGTCGAAAATCCAGTCGATGTGATCGTGCTTGGCCGGCCCCGGCGCCTGTTCGTGCGGCAGCACACGCAGCGTGCCCGTCATACCAAGATGGACGATGAACCAGCCCGCATCGGTTTCGAACAGCAGATACTTGCCGCGCCGCTCGACTTTGCGCACGGCCTGGCGCGCGAGCAAGCGCCCCAGGTCGGGCGGGACGGGCCAGCGCAGCGCAACCGTGCGCACGTCGACGCGCTCGACGAGGCGGCCCGTAACGTACGGCTCGATGCCGCGTCTGGTGACTTCAACTTCCGGCAGCTCTGGCATGTCTAAATGGGTGCGGATAGGTCTGTAACTTGCATTGTCCAATCTGCGTGTATTGTAGCGAGCGCGTTACAATCGACCGAAACCTCGAACGGATCTCCATGATTTTGCCCATCAAGCAGCTCTTCAAGCGCCCGGTCGGCGCCCGCCCCGCTTGGCGCGCGGCGCCCGCGAACCGTCTCGTCGGCGCCGTTCTGTGCGCTTTCGCGCTCGGTGCGCTTCCCGCGCATGCTCAGGATCCGGTGCCGTCGGACGATAGTTCCGCAAGCCCGGCCGATCTGTTCGGGCCTGCGCTGCCCGCAGAGAAGAAAGATCTGCCCGGCGTTCGGCTGTCGAGCCAGATCGTCTTCCAGGTGCTGGCGGCCGAAATTGCACTCCAACGCAATGAGCCGGCGCCCGCGTACCAAACGTATCTCGCGCTCGCACGCGACACGCACGATCCGCGCATGGCCGAACGCGCCGTGCAGATCGCCCTGGCCGCCCAGAGCCCGTCCGACGCATTGGCGGCCGCGCAGCTGTGGCACGAGTACGCGCCCGATTCCGAGCGTGCAGTCCAGATCGACGCGTCGCTGCTCGTGCTGTCGGGCAAGCCCGACGACGCGAAGCCGCTGCTTGCGAGCGAACTCGCGAAAGTTCCTACGGATAACCGTGGCAACGCGCTGCTCGCGTTGCAGACGCTGCTCTCGCGCGGGCCGAACCGCGTCGGCGGCCTACAGGTTCTGCAGGATCTGCTGAAAGGGGATATGGGCCGGCCCGAAGCGCAACTGGCGATCGGGCGTCAGCAGTTGCTCGCCGACGATCGCCCCGGCGCGCGCGCATCGTTCGAACGCGCGCTCAAGCTCAAGCCCGACTTTCTGCCTGCCGCCCTTTCGCTGGGCCAGATGGGCCCGGACGAGCGTAAGGAGGCCATCGCGTCGTTCGAGTCGTACGTCAGGCAAAACCCGAAAACGCGCGACGCCCGCCTGGCGCTGGCGCAGCTCTATCTGACAAGCGACAGGCTCGATGACGCGCAAAAGCAGTTCGAGGCGCTGCGCTCGATGGACGCGCACGATCCGATGCCGCTGCTCGCGCTCGGCCTCATCAAGGTTCAACAAAAACGGTACGACGCGGCGCAGAAGTACCTGACGCAATACGCCGACCTGACGGAAAAGACGCCGGGGGCCGATCCGGGTCAAGCCTACCTTTACCTTGCACAGCTCGCGCTCGAGCAAAAGCATGAGGACGACGCGGGCAAGTGGCTCGACAAAGTCCAGCCGTCGAGCCCGCAATACGTCACGGCGCGCGTGACGCGTGCGCAGTTGCTGGCCAAGGCCGGCAAAGTCGACGATGCGCGCAAGATCCTCGACGCGATCGAGCCGCAGGATCCGCACGATAAAGCGCTCGTCGCGCGCAGCGACGCGGCGATTCTTTTCGATGCGAAGCGCTATCGCGAAGCCGAAGAGCGGCTGTCCGAAGCGAACAAAGCGTTCCCTGACGATCCCGAGATCCAATACGACTACGCGATGGCGGCCGAAAAGAACGGCCACTACGATCTGATGGAAAGCGTGCTGCGCTCGCTCATCAAGGAACAGCCGGATAACCCGCAAGCCTATAACGCGCTCGGCTACTCGCTGGCCGATCGCAATCAACGCCTGGACGAAGCGGACAAGCTGATCGAAAAGGCATCGGCGCTGGCGCCGAACGATGCGTTCATCATGGACAGTCTCGGGTGGGTCAAGTATCGCAAGGGCGATACGGCCGACGCCGCGAAACTGCTCAGGCGCGCCTTCGATATCCAGCCGAACGCCGAGATCGGTGCGCACCTGGGCGAGGTGCTCTGGAAGAGCGGCGAGCAACAGCAAGCGCTCGACGCATGGCGCAGCGCCCATAAGCTCGAGCCCGACAACGACACGCTCGTCAAGACGCTCGAACGCTTCCAAGTCAACGCCGGCAATCTCTGATGTACGCTTCGTCTCTCGCTTTTCGCCTCGCACGCCGCGCTTCGCTGGGAGCGGCGGCCGCGCTCGCCCTCGCCCTCGCCGGATGCGCGGTCAATCCCGCGCACGGTCCGTCGACGTCAAACGCCACACCCGAGCTTTCGACGCAAACCACGAACGTCTATCACGGGCGCTTCGCCGTCCGCTACGTCGACCAAAACGGCCAGACGCGCAACGCCTACGGCAACTTCGATTGGCAGCAGCAGGGCGATACCGTCACGTTGCAGCTGTTGAACCCGCTGGGTCAAACGCTGGCCATCGTCACGTCTTCGCCGTCGACGGCCTCGCTCGAACTGCCGAACCGTCAGCCCGTCACGGCCGACAATGTCAGCGACCTGATGCAACACACGCTGGGCTTCGCGTTGCCGGTCGAGGGGTTGCGCTACTGGCTCGCCTCGTCGCCCGCGCCGAGCTCGCACGCGAAGACGATCGTCGACCCCGACCAAACCTCGCGCCTGAAGGAAATCGACCAGGAAGGCTGGACCATTCAGTATCTGGCTTATGCCGATGCGCCGGCGTCGGGCGTCAAGCGCCTCGATCTGACGCGACAGGATCCGCCGCTCGATATCAAGCTCGTGCTCGACCACTGAACGCGCGCCTCTCGTCTCGCTGCCCGTCTCGTACTGCTTTCCCCATGATCGAAACGACCGATTCGCTGCGCGAGTGCGCGGCCCCCGCCAAACTCAATCTGTTCCTGCACGTGACGGGCCGCCGGCCCGACGGCTATCACACGCTGCAGACGGCGTTCCAATTGATCGACTGGGGCGACGTCCTGCATTTCACGCTGCGCACGGACGGCCAGGTGCGCCGCAAGACCGACGTCCCCGGCGTGCCCGAAGCGAGCGATCTCGTGGTCCGCGCGGCCCGATTGCTCAAGCAGCACACGGGCACCGACCTCGGCGTCGACATCGAAATCGAAAAGCACTTGCCGATGGGGGCGGGGCTCGGCGGCGGCAGCTCGGACGCCGCGACGACGTTGCTCGCGCTCAATCGGCTCTGGAAGCTCGGTCTGGCCCGTGACGTGCTGCAAGCGTTGGGGCTGCAACTGGGCGCCGATGTCCCATTCTTCGTCTTCGGAAAAAACGCGTTCGCGGAAGGTGTCGGGGAAGCGCTGGAGGCTGTACAATTGCCGCCGCGCTACTTCCTGGTAGTCACACCGAAGGTGCATGTCCCCACGGCTGCGGTTTTTTCCGACAAGTCGTTGACAAGAGATTCGGAACCCGTCACAATTACGGACTTTCTTGCACAGCAAAGCTGCAGCGCAAGATGGCCGGAAAGCTTCGGTCGGAATGACATGCAGCCTGTTGTCGTGGGAAAATACGCGGAAGTTGCGCAGGTGCTTGAATGGTTTGAATCCATCGCGCCGGCGCGGATGACCGGATCGGGCTCGAGTGTTTTTGCCGCGTTCCGGAGCATCGGCGAAGCGAAAGCGGCGCAAGCCAAGCTGCCAGCAGATTGGATCAGCGCCGTGGCATCGAGTTTGGATACGCATCCACTCTTCGCATTCGCGTCATAGGTTTTGCATCGTCGGAACTGTCCCGCAGGTTCGACGAAGCTCAGAGTCAGTGTAGGGGAGTCGCCAAGTTGGTCAAGGCACCGGATTTTGATTCCGGCATGCGAGGGTTCGAGTCCTTCCTCCCCTGCCAAACATTCCCGCAGTTCCCGCCTCCAGCAGCAGGTGCATGATGAGCAGCCATGACGGCCTGATGGTTTTTACTGGCAACGCAAATCCGGCGCTTGCACAGGAAGTCGTCAAAATCCTCGGCATTCCCCTCGGCAAAGCAATGGTCAGCCGTTTTTCCGACGGCGAGATCCAGGTCGAGATCCAGGAAAATGTGCGCGGCAAGGACGTCTTCGTCCTGCAATCGACCTGCGCGCCGACGAACGACAACCTGATGGAATTGATGATCATGGTCGATGCGCTCAAGCGCGCGTCGGCTGGCCGGATCACCGCAGCCATCCCCTACTTCGGCTATGCCCGCCAGGATCGGCGCCCGCGTTCGGCGCGCGTGGCGATCTCGGCGAAGGTCATCGCCAACATGCTGGAAATCGCCGGCGTCGATCGGATCATCACGATGGATCTGCACGCCGATCAGATTCAAGGCTTCTTCGACATTCCGGTCGACAACATCTATGCGACGCCCGTGCTGCTCGGCGATCTGCGCAAGCAGAACTACGAGAATCTGCTCGTCGTGTCGCCCGATGTCGGCGGCGTGGTCCGCGCCCGCGCGCTGGCGAAGCAGTTGAATTGCGATCTGGCCATCATCGACAAGCGTCGTCCGAAGGCGAACGTTGCCGAAGTGATGAACATCATCGGTGAAGTCGAAGGTCGCACCTGCGTCATCATGGACGACATGGTCGATACCGCCGGCACGCTCTGCAAAGCGGCGCAAGTGCTCAAGGAGCGCGGCGCGAAGCAGGTCGTCGCCTATGCGACGCACCCGGTTTTGTCGGGCGGCGCCGCCGAGCGCATCACCAATTCGTCGCTCGACGAACTCGTCGTCACCGATACGATCCCGCTCAGCGAAGAAGCACGCGTCTGCGCCAAGATCCGTTCGCTCTCGTGCGCAGGCCTGTTGGCCGAGACGTTCTCGCGCATTCGTCGCGGCGACTCGGTGATGTCGCTGTTCGCCGAAAGCTGAAGCAAAACGTAGCACCGTATTCGTCGAAGCCGCCGCATCAGTAGCGGCTTCGGCAACCGGGCGCGGTTCGGTCACCGAATCGCGCCGTTTTCAATCGGAGCCCGACCAGCTGCCTCATTCGATGGCAACCTGGAAAGGCTCCGTTTCACTGCCTGGTCGCGGGCAGCTATGGAGATTGAACATGAAAGTCGTCGCTTTCGAGCGCAACCTGCAAGGTACGGGTGCGAGCCGCCGCCTGCGCAACTCCGGCAAGACGCCGGGGATCGTGTATGGCGCAGCCGCTGAACCGCAATTGATCGAACTCGATCACAACGCGCTGTGGCATGCGCTGAAGAAGGAAGCCTTCCACTCGTCGATCCTCGACCTCGAAGTGGCCGGCAAGTCGTCGCGCGTGCTGCTGCGTGACGTGCAATACCATCCGTTCCGTCAGCTCGTGCTGCACGTCGACTTCCAACGCGTCGACCCGAACAAGAAGCTGCACACGAAGGTGCCGGTTCACTTCATGAATCAGGAAACGAATCCTGCCGTGAAGCTCGGCGGTGCGATCATTTCGCACGTCGTGACCGAAGTCGAAATCGAGTGCCTGCCGGGCGACCTGCCTGAGTTCGTCGAGCTCGACCTCGCGAAGGTCGAAGCCGGTCAATCGCTGCACGCGAAGGACATCACGCTGCCGAAGGGCGTCTCGCTCGTCGCGCACATCGAAAGCGAAAACCCCGTGATCGCCTCGGCCGCTGTTCCGGCTGGTGCGGCTGCGGCGGAAGCCGCTGCGGAAGGCGAAACGCCGGCCGCCTAAGCGCGCTATCCACGCCTATCCTCTCGATCCGTTTTAATCGAACGGACGATGTGACCCGCCGCGGCTTGCCCGGCGGGTTTTTTTTCGTCACGCTACCCTCTTCGTTATCGGGCCGGCCCGCCGGCATCAAAGCATGATCAAGCTCATCGTCGGTCTCGGCAATCCGGGCGCGGAATACACGGCCACGCGGCACAATGCCGGCTTTTGGCTCGTCGACCAGCTCGCGCGCGAGGCAGGCGCCACGCTACGCGACGAACGACGTTTCCACGGCTTCTACGCGAAAGCGCGCCTTCACGGCGAGGAAGTCCATCTGCTCGAGCCGCAGACCTACATGAACCGTTCGGGGCAGTCGGTCGTCGCCGTGGCCCACTTCTTCAAGATCCTGCCCGACGAAATCCTCGTCGCACACGACGAACTCGATCTGCCGCCAGGCGCCGTCAAGCTGAAGCTCGGCGGCGGCAGCGGTGGACACAACGGGCTCAAAGACATCTCCGCGCACTTGTCGTCGCAGCAGTATTGGCGGTTGCGGATCGGCATCGGCCATCCGCGCGATCTGATTCCGGAGAGCGCGCGCGCGGGCGCGAAGCCCGATGTCGCCAACTTCGTGCTGAAGCCGCCGCGCAAGGAAGAACAGGATGTGATCGACGCGGCCATCGAGCGTTCGCTCGCCGTCATGCCGCATGTCGTGAAGGGCGCGCCCGAGCGCGCGATGATGCAGCTTCACAGCGGGGGCTGAAGCGCCACTGGATGCATCAAGCCGATCGCTTCGAGCGCCACGCGGGGCCCCGCAGCGAGCGGGCAGATCGATCGGCGAACCCGAGGACCGCAACAACGTGCCGGCGGCGCAGATGCCCGCGCTTAATCTTTGCCGGCAACGGCCTTGGCGGCCTGGAGCGCGTGATATTTCGCGAGCAGGCCGTCGGGCGTCTCGAGATACTGCGGGTCATTTGGAATGCATTCGACGGGACAGACCTGACGGCACTGCGGTTCGTCGAAATGGCCGACGCATTCGGTGCATTTCGCAGGGTCGATCACATAGATCTCGGACCCCATCGAGATTGCGTCGTTCGGGCACTCGGGCTCGCAAACGTCGCAATTGATGCACTCGTCGGTAATCATGAGGGCCATACTGGCACCAACTTCGCTGGCAAATAACGTGCTTATTATAGCTTTTCGCCCCAGCGCACGTTGTGGCCGGAGCGTTGCGAACCGAAGGATGAGCGTGCAGCTTGCGGCCGACCGACTTCAATCACGGCAGCCAGGGGCGACTACGACTGATCCGACGAACCTTGCGTCATCTCCGCCACTTTGTCCTTGAGCCATTTCTCGACCGAAGGGAACACGAACTTGCTGACGTCGCCGCCCAGTTGGGCAATCTCTCGCACGATCGTGCCCGAGATGAACTGATACTGATCCGACGGCGTCATGAACATCGTCTCGACATCGGGCAACAAATAGCGGTTCATGCCCGCCATCTGAAACTCATACTCGAAGTCGGACACGGCGCGCAAACCACGCACGATGACACGCGCGTTGTTCGCCCTCACGAAATCCTTCAGCAAGCCTTTGAAGCTCATCACTTGCACGTTCGGATAGTGGCCCAACACTTCTCGTGCAATGTCGAGCCGCTCCTGCAGCGTGAAGAACGGTTTCTTGTTGCGACTGTCGGCTACGCCGACGACGAGCGTATCGAAAATACTCGACGCGCGTCGAACGAGATCCTCGTGACCGCGCGTGAGCGGATCGAATGTACCCGGGTACACGGCGACTACCATGGACCATCTCCTGTCATCATCCTGTTGGGACGCGGCCAGACCATCCCGAGGACGCCGCCGGCCGTGACGCGGCGTGATGTGGCCGGCGTCGCTTGCTGTTGGAAAGGCGCATTATTCATCATTTTCGCGCTGCAGCAAATAATAGAAGACAGCACCCGCCTTACCTTGCCTGATGATCCGCCATCCGGCCAGCGTATCGGCGTGGGCACCGGACTGCGTTTCAAGCGGCTCACCCGATTCGACATACAAATAGCCGTCGGCGGCGACGAGCGGCGGCGCCACTTCGAGCGCGCGCGGCAGCAGTTGCTCGCCGAACGGCGGATCGAGAAACACCACGTCGAACGAGCCGGGCGGCAACCCGGCCGCGAGCCGCAGGCCGTCGGCCTCGACAACCTCGACCGTGTGCGCGGACAAGCGCTCGCGGATCTCCCGCAGCTGACGTGCGGCCTTCGCGTTGCGCTCGACCACCAGCACGCGCCCTGCGCCACGCGACGCCGCTTCGAAGCCGAGCGCTCCCGTGCCGGCGAACAGATCGAGGCAGCGCCAGCCGTCGAGCCGCTGGCCGAGCCAATTGAACAGCGTTTCGCGCACGCGATCGGGCGTAGGCCGCAAGCCTTCGAGGTCGAGCACTTGCAACGACGTGCGCTTCCAGTCTCCGCCGATGATGCGAACGGTGTGCGGCTTGCCGCGGGCGGGCGTCGCGCCAGAGGCGCGGGAGGCGGATGAGGAACGAGGCATGCGAACGAAAGCGATGAGCGGATGGATTGACTGATGGATTGGCGAACGAACCGTGGACGGCGGCGGACGGCGGTCATACCCGCCCAGACGCGACGGCCAACGTTACCACAGCCGCTGCATCGGCGAGGAGCGAAGCCGGCGCGCCTGTTAAAATAGCGGCTTTCGAGCGCATTGCCGCATTGCCGGTCCGCCGCGGCGCACGCGCGGCCCACGCACCACCCATTGCCGCCGAAGGCAGCTCGCCACGGCACCCATCACGGCACACCATGTTCAGTTTTTTCAAACGCTTCAAGGGCGGCAAAGCCGCCGACACCGCACCCGATACGCCAGCAGCAGAAGCGCCGTCGCCGCAGCCCGGCGATGTCCCTGCTACGGCACCCGTTGCGCCGGCGACCCCGGCCGTCGCCGCAACGCCGACTCTGGCCGAAGGGAGACATGGATGAAACTTTATAGCTATTTCCGCAGCTCCTGTCTCTTATACACCTCTGACGCTGCCGACG
>NZ_PNYB01000050.1 GCF_002879855.1 Trinickia soli
ACAAATCCCATTGCGCCTGCATGCCGACCCACATCTCGGGCGACGTGCCGAGCCATGCAGCAAGCCTAAGCGCGAAACTGGCCGTCACGCCCGACTTGCCGTTCAGCACGTTGGATAGCGTAACGCGATTGATCTGCAACGCCTCCGCCGCCTGCCCCACGGTCATGTCCTCAGGGATCCATTCCCGCAGCACCTCGCCCGGGTGCGCAGGATTGTGCATCATCGTCATAACAATCACCTTAATGATAGTCCTGGTAATCGAACAGGATCGCGTGCGTACCTTCGAACGTGAAGGTCAGCCGCCAGTTTCCGTTGACCCAAATTGACCAATGCCCTTTCAGGTCGTCTTCGAGCGAATGCAATTTCCAGCCTGGAGCGTTCATATCCTCCGGCTTTGTGGCTGAATTCTACTGAAATGGCTCGCGTCGTTGGCGAGCCACGCTTCGGTTGATGCTGCGTCCCGCGCCCGGCTCGGGGGGGGCGTTGCGCTGCCGCCCCAAACAAGGTGCCGGTCACGCTTGCGGAATTCGGGTAGATGTTGCAGGGCGCCTAAGTGCCTGCCTGTCAATGGAGCGCACGAGCGCATGGGAGGGCGATTTCCGTCGAGTCCGTTCAGATGAGATCTCGCGGAAGTTGCCGACCGCTGATGTGCCGAGTTTCGCAAGCGAAGACGGCGCCAGGAACCGCGGCTCAGTGACTACCATCGCGGCAGCGATTGCGCTGTCGATCGAATACGCACCGACGGTGTTCGTTAAGGTTTATTCGATGCCTGCCATCGGGTGCATGAATGTGCATACCTCTGCACATGTCGGCAGGCGTCGAATAAGCCCGATGGAGGAAACCGCGGAGTGCCCCGATGCGGTTGGAGATTTCGCGGCTATGGCGATTGATAGGCGGGGATGCTTGATCGTGTCGGGTGCAACTCGACGGAGTTGGATGCTGGCTGGGCGCTGACAGGGTAGCGAAGCGGTGCCGTCGTGTAATCGCGATGACGAGGCGGCCGTGCGAGGAGCGTGGTGACGTGACACGCGCAAACGTCCGCTCGTGGGCCGCGTTGCCGCAAAGCCGACGGTCGGTTCGGATATCGGGGAACCGTGGAGTTCATGTCTGCTCCCGGTGCGTTGGGGGTGCGCGGATTGGGGCGCTGCGCGCGAGCACGTGGATGACGATCATCGGCGCGCCGCAGTGGCGGCAGATGAAGACGGGCCGGGTAGCGATGGTGGTGTCCGGTGACGGGTCGATGGCGGGTGCGACGTGCAGCAGGCCGCGCATCTTGGCGAGACTGGCGCGTCGGACCGGGTTGGCGAGCAGCCCGTAGTGACGGATGCGATGGAAACCACCGGGCAGCACATGGAGCAGGAAGCGGCGCATGAATTCGCTGGCCTCTAGCGTCATGGTCTTGTAGCGGGTGCGCCCCTTCGCGCGATAGTCCTTCCAGCGGAACGTCACGCCGCGCTCGTCGAAGGCGAGCAGACGCTGGTTGGAGATGGCGACGCGGTGCGTGTAGCGTGAGAGGTACTCGAGCACCGCCTTCGGTCCGGCGAACGGGCGCTTGGCGTAGACCACCCATTCGCAGGTACGCAGCGGTGCCAGCCACCGGGCAAAGGTGGCGGGGTCCGCGAGCCCGGTGTACTCGCCGAAGAACTGTAGCTGGCGATTGCGGTGGGCCAGTTCGAGCGCTTCGAGGAAGCGTCGGCGGAACAGGCGTGAGAGCACGCGCACCGGCAGGAAGAAGCCGGGCCGGCAGGCGATCCAGCGCTCACCATCGGGCGACAGCCCGCCACCGGGCACGATGCCGTGCACATGTGGGTGATGCGTGAGGGCCGAGCCCCAGGTATGCAGTACGAGCGTGGCCCCGATCTGGGCGCGGAGGTGTTTGGGATCGGCGGCGATCGTGCGCAGCGTCTCAAAGGCGATGTCGAGCAGCAGGCCGTAGATGATCCGCTTGTTGTACCAGGCGATGGCGCTGACGGGCGCGGGCAGCGTGAAGACGACGTGGAAGTATTCGACGGGCAGCAGATCGGCCTGGCGTGCCTCCAGCCAGCGGTGTGCTGCGCTGGCCTGGCACTTCGGGCAATGCCGGTTGCGGCACGAGTTGAAGGACACCTCTGTCCTTGCGCAGCCTGAACAGCGCAGCACGTGTCCGCCCAGCGCCGCGCTGCGGCACTGTTCGATGGCTGACATGACGTTCAGCTGCCCCAGGCTCAGGTGTGTCGTGGCCCGCCACGCTGGCCCGTGGCTGCGGAAGATGTCCGCAACCTCCAGCATGAGGCGCTACAGCGCGCGGGCCTACTCGGAGGGCAGCCGGTCCAGCGGACTGGTGACCTCGCGCAGCAGGTCGGTGGCGACCTGGAGGTAGAGCGCGGTGTTCTCGAGCTTCGCATGGCCGAGCAGCACCTGGATCACGCGGATGTCCACCTTCTGTTCAAGCAGGTGTGTCGCAAAGCTATGCCGAAGCGTGTGCATGGACACGCGCTTGTCGATGTGCGCCGCCTCGGCGGCGGCATGAGTGGCGCGGTTCAGTTGCCGCGTGCTCAACTGATCGAGCGGATCGAGGCCGGGAAACAGCCACCCGCCATCGAGCATCTTGCCCTGCGCACGCGCCACGCGCCACCACGCACGCAGACGCTCGAGCAGCACCGGTGAGAGCATCGCATAGCGGTCGCGGCGGCCCTTGCCTTGCTCGATGCGCAGTGTCATGCGTTCGCTGTCGACGTCGGTGACCTTCAGCGCGACCACTTCGCTGGCGCGTAGCCCCGCGCCGTACGCGACCGACAGCGCGGTCTGGTGCTTCAGGTTGCCGGCCGCCTCGATGAGGCGCCGGACCTCATCGGGGCTGAGCACGACGGGCAATATGCGGGGCACGCGCACCGGATGCATTCTGACCATCAGCTCGGGCCGGTCGAGCGTGACTGTGAAGAAGAACTTCAGGCCGGTGATCGCGTGGTTCAGCGACACGGCCGATGTGCCGTGGTCGACCAGATGGAGCTGGTAGCGGCGCAGGTCCTCGACGGTGGCGGTATCAGGTGAGCGCCCGAGGTATCGGGCAAACTCGCGCACGATGCGCAGATAGTTGGCCTGCGTCTTGGGCGAAAGCTGGCGCATGCGCATGTCGTCAATCATGCGCTGACGCAGTGGACTGACGTTTGACTGTGAGGAGGTCATGATGGGACTCCTGCTGAAGAACGAGGCGGATTGCCTCATTCGCCAACATAAAGCCGCGCGACCGGCCTCTCCATGACTTCCAGCGTTGGACCGTAGCCCCTACCGCGCGAGCGGTTTAGTCCTTCGACCGCCTTCAGTCATTTTCGACCCGCCGATGAGTGTCCGATATCAAACGCAGAAGCGCCGCTTCGATCGCCACTCAGGTGCTGGCTGACTCGATGGTGGGTTCGCAGCGGATGGGGAAATTGACAGAGTTCGCCACGTAGCACTTCTTGTGAGCTTCTTGGTGCAAACTGGCGGCCAACTCACGGTCATCGCCGGCGCGAATGATGACCCGGGGGTGTAAGACCATTTCCGTGAATCGTCCCTGTTCGGGGTTGTCAATCATCGTTCCTTCAGCGTCATCGACATAGTCAAGGACGCAGATGCCCGCGTCGGCACACAAATGCAGGTACCAGAGCTTATGGCAAGCCGATGCCGAAGCCAAAAGCAGGTCCTCGGGGTTCCAACGTGTCGAGTCTCCGTAAAACGCGGCATCGGACGAACCGGAAATGTCCGGTTTGGTACCTGAGCGAATAATGTGGTCGCGGCTGTACAGGCGGTATCCCGATGTCCCGCTCCCTTGGTTGCCCGTCCATTGCACGGAAACGCGGTATTTGTGTTCACCGTATGCCATTGTGCTCTCCATCGAGACGAAACGTTGAATAGCGAAAGTGGACCAGCAAGACGTCACTTGTCGCACTGAACTGCGGACCATTTTGGCACCGGATTCTAATTTGGTATACCATTATTCCAGGCCATCGGATCTTCGATCATGGATACAAAATTCGACTCCACGGCGGACACGGTAGCCGAGTCGCTGCGGAAAATGATTATGGACGGGGAGTTGAAAGGCGGAGACCGGTTGGTCGAACGAAACCTGGCCGAAAGGTTCGGAATCAGCAGGATTCCGATGCGCGAGGCCATTCAGCAACTGGAGCGCGAGGGTCTGTTGGATACCTTCAGGAATCGCGGCGCCGTCGTACATATGCTGACAGCGTCGGACGTGAAGGAAATCTACGACTTGCGGGCACTGCTCGAAGGGGATGCAATCTATCGAAGCGTGAAACGACTCGACAACGAGACCGTCGCGCGCGCCGAACTCGTCCATCGCCTGCTTGGCGATGCGAGTTTGGCGGCAAGACAGGGCGAACTCAACCGGGAATTCCACGCGCTCCTGTATTCGCGCTGCGGTAACGAACGTCAGTTGAAGGTGATTGCTGAACTACGCAGCCAAGTCGAACGCTATGAGCGCCTGCAAGACACGTTGCTTGTGGATACACCGTCGTTCCAAGTCGAGCACAAGAGCATTCTGCAGGCATGCCGCGTACGGAATGCGCGTGGAGCCCGCTCGATGACCATCGCGCATCTCAATTCGGCTAGGGACATCGTAATGCAACTGGTCGAAAGCGGTTGAAGGCGGCAATCGAGTCCAGACCGCGCGCGCCCCCTTCAAGGGCTGATCGTTACCACATTGCGGACGGTCATTCGATACGCGCGAACGTCCCGTCAGGGTTGCGGATTCAACCGGTCGATTTATGCCTTTTGAATGAGGCATGAGCCCGAGACGATCCTCGTGCTCGGCTGTGGGGCACAGTGCGACCATCATCAGCCGGTCGCCAGGGCTCTGGTGCCGACATTCGAGTGTCAGTGGCAACCTGAGGGCGGTCGTCGAGCCGGTTTTCAATGATAAGAAAGCGCCAAGCGGCCGGTAGTCCGAGAGATGGCATGGCTCACGGAGCCCAAGGTTTCAAATGCTCGGCCTGCAGGCTTGAACGTCTTCATATCCGCATCCTCGCCGCGCTTCCCGTATTTGAGCTTCGTGTCGTCGCGTGTGCCGAGGATGCGAAGTTGCGAAAATCGCTCGGAATCGGATTCAACGATCCGCCACGCATTCATTCACCACTTGGTAACGAACAATGACAACGACAGAACACCATGCTGCGCCGTCCAGCCTTTTCACTGTCGAACGACTGGCCTCGTTCGCTGATGGCAATGCCGGTGGCAATCCCGCTGGTGTCGTGATTTGTGAGGTGCTGCCGGATGTTCCCACCATGCAAGCAACGGCAGCGGAGGTTGGCTATTCCGAAACGGCATTCGCGGCGCCGCTCAGCGGTGCCTGGCGGGTACGCTATTTCGCACCCGAAATCGAGGTTCCCTTCTGTGGACATGCGACCATCGCACTGGGAGCTGCACTTGCTCGGCGTGAAGGAGACGGGCTGTTTCACCTGCGCCTCAACAAGGCGGAAATAACGGTCGAAGGGCGTCGTGACGGTGCAGCATTGGTCGCAGCCTTACATTCGCCGTCGACCCACAGTGAGCCGGCACCGCCTGATCTGGTACGCGATGCGCTGGCACTGTTTGGCTATACGCAAGGCGACCTTGATCCGCGCCTGCCCCCTGCGATTGCTCAAGGTGGTGCAAAGCACCTCGTCCTGGCACTCGCCGAGCGTGCCCGTCTGTCTGAAATGCACTATGACCTTAATGTTGGCCGCGAATTGATGCTTACTCACGGCTTTACGACGATCGCGCTGGTGCACGCAGAGCATCAACGGCTGTTTCACGCTCGCAATCCCTTCGCGGCGGGCGGTGTGTACGAAGACCCCGCGACCGGAGCGGCAGCAGCGGCCTTGGCTGGCTACCTACGGGATGCAGGGTGGCTGAGGGACGGCACAGTCGACATCATTCAGGGCGAGGACATGGGGATGCGGAGCCGCATCCATGTGGAAATCCCCCCGGAAGCAGGCTCGAGCATACGGGTGTCAGGTGCGGTTCGCGCCTTGGCTTAATGAGGTGTTCACGAGTGTTGGTTGGCCGCTCTGGTGTCGATGATGCTGTATGGCCGGTATCGAACTTTCCGCGCTTCCACTGGCCCGCAAATAAGTTCTGATCCGGGTTGCGATGCGCGGCCGGTTGACTTCCCAAACCAGCCGCTCAAGGCTCCGCGCTCGACCGGCAAATTTGGGTCGGTGGACTAAACCGCTCGCGCGGTAGGGGCTACGGTCCGGCGCTGGAGGTCAGGGAGAGGCCGGTCACGCGGCTTTATGTTGGCGAATGAGGCAATCCGCCTCGTTCTTCAACAGGAGCCGAATCATGAC
>NZ_PNYB01000051.1 GCF_002879855.1 Trinickia soli
GGAGCCTGACGATTACCTACTTTCACACGGGAATCCGCACTATCATCGGCGTGGAGTCGTTTCACGGTCCTGTTCGGGATGGGAAGGGGTGGTACCAACTCGCTGTGGTCATCAGGCATAACTTGTTGCTGCGGCGCGGGTGGGCGCACAGCCAATCCGGGAAGAAGTATCGGGCGCTGAGCCCGGTGTAATGGATGGGTGATCGATGGGGCAGTGATTGTGTGGCACTGCGAGGATCAAACCTGTCACGATCTTATCCCGACTATGGGAATAAGACGCTCCGGTTATAGGATCAAGCCGTACGGGCAATTAGTATCGGTTAGCTCAATGCATTACTGCATGTACACACCCGACCTATCAACGTCCTGGTCTTGAACGACCCTTCAAGGGGCTCGAAGCCCCGGGGATATCTCATCTTAAGGCGAGTTTCCCGCTTAGATGCTTTCAGCGGTTATCTCTTCC
Source organism: Trinickia soli (assembly GCF_002879855.1). GTDB lineage: Bacteria > Pseudomonadota > Gammaproteobacteria > Burkholderiales > Burkholderiaceae > Trinickia > Trinickia soli. The sequence continues at coordinate 463 of NZ_PNYB01000051.1, forward strand.
GAACATAGCTACCCGGCGATGCCACTGGCGTGACAACCGGTACACCAGAGGTTCGTCCACTCCGGTCCTCTCGTACTAGGAGCAGCCCCCTTCAAATATCCAACGCCCACGGCAGATAGGGACCAAACTGTCTCACGACGTTTTAAACCCAGCTCACGTACCTCTTTAAATGGCGAACAGCCATACCCTTGGGACCGGCTACAGCCCCAGGATGAGATGAGCCGACATCGAGGTGCCAAACACCGCCGTCGATATGAACTCTTGGGCGGTATCAGCCTGTTATCCCCAGAGTACCTTTTATCCGTTGAGCGATGGCCCTTCCATACAGAACCACCGGATCACTATGACCTGCTTTCGCACCTGCTCGACTTGTCGGTCTCGCAGTTAAGCACGCTTATGCCATTGCACTATCAGCACGATTTCCGACCGTACCTAGCGTACCTTCGTACTCCTCCGTTACGCTTTGGGAGGAGACCGCCCCAGTCAAACTGCCTACCATGCACTGTCCCCGACCCGGATCACGGGCCAAGGTTAGAACCTCAAACAAACCAGGGTGGTATTTCAAGGACGGCTCCACGCAAACTGGCGTTCACGCTTCATAGCCTCCCACCTATCCTACACAGATCGGTTCAAAGTCCAATGCAAAGCTACAGTAAAGGTTCATGGGGTCTTTCCGTCTAGCCGCGGGTAGATTGCATCATCACAAACACTTCAACTTCGCTGAGTCTCGGGAGGAGACAGTGTGGCCATCGTTACGCCATTCGTGCAGGTCGGAACTTACCCGACAAGGAATTTCGCTACCTTAGGACCGTTATAGTTACGGCCGCCGTTTACCGGGACTTCAATCAAGAGCTTGCACCCCATCATTTAATCTTCCGGCACCGGGCAGGCGTCACACCCTATACGTCCACTTTCGTGTTTGCAGAGTGCTGTGTTTTTATTAAACAGTCGCAGCCACCAGTTTATTGCAACCCTTTCACCCTCCTGGCGCAGGCCAGTCAAGCTACAAGGGCGTACCTTATCCCGAAGTTACGGTACCAATTTGCCGAGTTCCTTCTCCCGAGTTCTCTCAAGCGCCTTAGAATACTCATCTCGCCCACCTGTGTCGGTTTGCGGTACGGTCATCATTAGACTGAAGCTTAGAGGCTTTTCTTGGAACCACTTCCGATTGCTTCGCAGCACTAGGCCGCTCGCGCCACACCCTTGAATTACGTGCCCGGATTTGCCTAAGCACCTTCTCCAATGCAGCGACCGGGACTTCCAACACCCGGACAACCTTCCGCGATCCGTCCCCCCATCGCATCTAACAATGGTGCAGGAATATTGACCTGCTTCCCATCAGCTACGCATTTCTGCCTCGCCTTAGGGGCCGACTCACCCTACGCCGATGAACGTTGCGTAGGAAACCTTGGGCTTACGGCGAGGGGGCCTTTCACCCCCTTTATCGCTACTCATGTCAGCATTCGCACTTCCGATACCTCCAGCACCCTTTACAAGGCACCTTCGCAGGCTTACGGAACGCTCTCCTACCACACGCACTTTCGTGCGTATCCGCAGCTTCGGTATATGGCTTAGCCCCGTTACATCTTCCGCGCAGGACGACTCGATCAGTGAGCTATTACGCTTTCTTTAAAGGGTGGCTGCTTCTAAGCCAACCTCCTGACTGTTTTAGCCTTCCCACTTCGTTTCCCACTTAGCCATATTTGGGGACCTTAGCTGGCGGTCTGGGTTGTTTCCCTCTTGACACCGGACGTTAGCACCCGATGTCTGTCTCCCGTGATTGCACTCTTCGGTATTCGGAGTTTGCTATGGCGAAGTAATCCGCAATGGACCCTTCAACCATGACAGTGCTCTACCCCCGAAGGTGATACACGAGGCACTACCTAAATAGTTTTCGGAGAGAACCAGCTATTTCCAGATTTGTTTAGCCTTTCACCCCTATCCACAGCTCATCCCCTAACTTTTCAACGTTAGTGGGTTCGGTCCTCCAGTACGTGTTACCGCACCTTCAACCTGGCCATGGATAGATCATCTGGTTTCGGGTCTACGCCCAGCAACTGAACGCCCTATTCGGACTCGCTTTCGCTACGCCTGCCCTAATCGGTTAAGCTTGCTACTGAACGTAAGTCGCTGACCCATTATACAAAAGGTACGCCGTCACCCCTTACGAGGCTCCGACTGTTTGTATGCATGCGGTTTCAGGATCTATTTCACTCCCCTCCCGGGGTTCTTTTCGCCTTTCCCTCACGGTACTGGTTCACTATCGGTCGATCACGAGTATTTAGCCTTGGAGGATGGTCCCCCCATCTTCAGACAGGATTTCACGTGTCCCGCCCTACTTGTCGTACGCCTAGTCCTTCCATACTGTTTTCGCTTACAGGGCTATCACCTGCTATGGCCGCACTTTCCAGAGCGTTCAGCTAACAACACAGATAACACGTACAGGCTCTTCCCATTTCGCTCGCCACTACTTTGGGAATCTCGGTTGATTTCTTTTCCTGCGGTTACTTAGATGTTTCAGTTCACCGCGTTCGCCTCTCATAGCCTATGTATTCAGCTATGGATACTCCATACGGAGTGGGTTTCCCCATTCGGACATCCCCGGATCAAAGCTCGTTTGCCAGCTCCCCGGGGCTTTTCGCAGGCTACCGCGTCCTTCATCGCCTGTGATCGCCAAGGCATCCACCACATGCACTTGTTCGCTTGACCCTATAACGAGAGCGTCTCCGCTCCGCTACAGGTTTGAGTTCTCGCGTTGTGCCGTATTCCAAGTGACGTTAAGATCACTTAAATACTTTGGATACAATCACTACCCATCGATATCTTCCACGTCCATCTCAAGACGCTTCCAATATCCATTACTACTTCTTCCAGATTGTTAAAGATCGACAGCCGACTCACTACTTCAGTCGCTCTGACTGGCTCAATCGCCAATGCAAAATACTCAGGGCTGAATACTTGGCATTGAAGATTGTCCCCCTTCGGGGATCGCCCCCCTCGCAAGCGCTCAAGCGCTAACGATGGCGGGGATGGTGGAGGCAGACGGGATCGAACCGACGACCCCCTGCTTGCAAAGCAGGTGCTCTCCCAGCTGAGCTATGCCCCCATACAGAGACTGCTCAGGTTTCTTGCGCCAGACAATTGGTGGGTCTGGTTGGATTCGAACCAACGACCCCCGCCTTATCAAGACGGTGCTCTAACCGACTGAGCTACAGACCCCTGAGTCTGTCTTGATCTACAGCCGATAAGCTGTGGGCGCTTAACGTTGAACACGTAAGCTCGAGAAAGGAGGTGATCCAGCCGCACCTTCCGATACGGCTACCTTGTTACGACTTCACCCCAGTCATGAATCCTACCGTGGTGACCGTCCTCCTTGCGGTTAGACTAGCCACTTCTGGTAAAACCCACTCCCATGGTGTGACGGGCGGTGTGTACAAGACCCGGGAACGTATTCACCGCGGCATGCTGATCCGCGATTACTAGCGATTCCAGCTTCATGCACTCGAGTTGCAGAGTGCAATCCGGACTACGATCGGTTTTCTGGGATTAGCTCCCCCTCGCGGGTTGGCAACCCTCTGTTCCGACCATTGTATGACGTGTGAAGCCCTACCCATAAGGGCCATGAGGACTTGACGTCATCCCCACCTTCCTCCGGTTTGTCACCGGCAGTCTCTCTAGAGTGCCCTTTCGTAGCAACTAGAGACAAGGGTTGCGCTCGTTGCGGGACTTAACCCAACATCTCACGACACGAGCTGACGACAGCCATGCAGCACCTGTGCGACGGTTCTCTTTCGAGCACTCTCACCTCTCAGCAAGATTCCGTCCATGTCAAGGGTAGGTAAGGTTTTTCGCGTTGCATCGAATTAATCCACATCATCCACCGCTTGTGCGGGTCCCCGTCAATTCCTTTGAGTTTTAATCTTGCGACCGTACTCCCCAGGCGGTCAACTTCACGCGTTAGCTACGTTACTAAGGAAATGAATCCCCAACAACTAGTTGACATCGTTTAGGGCGTGGACTACCAGGGTATCTAATCCTGTTTGCTCCCCACGCTTTCGTGCATGAGCGTCAGTGTTAGCCCAGGGGGCTGCCTTCGCCATCGGTATTCCTCCACATCTCTACGCATTTCACTGCTACACGTGGAATTCTACCCCCCTCTGCCACACTCTAGCCCGCCAGTCACCAATGCAGTTCCCAGGTTAAGCCCGGGGATTTCACATCGGTCTTAGCGGACCGCCTGCGCACGCTTTACGCCCAGTAATTCCGATTAACGCTCGCACCCTACGTATTACCGCGGCTGCTGGCACGTAGTTAGCCGGTGCTTATTCTTCCGGTACCGTCATCCCCCCGGGGTATTAACCCAGAGGATTTCTTTCCGGACAAAAGTGCTTTACAACCCGAAGGCCTTCTTCACACACGCGGCATTGCTGGATCAGGGTTGCCCCCATTGTCCAAAATTCCCCACTGCTGCCTCCCGTAGGAGTCTGGGCCGTGTCTCAGTCCCAGTGTGGCTGGTCGTCCTCTCAGACCAGCTACGGATCGTCGCCTTGGTAGGCCTTTACCCTACCAACTAGCTAATCCGCCATCGGCCGCCCCTTGAGCGCGAGGTCCGAAGATCCCCCGCTTTCCTCCATAGAGCGTATGCGGTATTAATCCGGCTTTCGCCGGGCTATCCCCCACTCCAGGACACGTTCCGATGTATTACTCACCCGTTCGCCACTCGCCACCAGGGTTGCCCCCGTGCTGCCGTTCGACTTGCATGTGTAAGGCATGCCGCCAGCGTTCAATCTGAGCCAGGATCAAACTCTTCAGTTCAAACCTGTTACTGTTTTCGATTCAATAGAATCGGTCGCTCACTCAATGTACTGACGAAATCGAATTCATCTTTCGATGAACCCTACCTCAATACTAGTGTGAGACTTGATACTTTCGCTATCGGCCAGATCCGAAGACCCAACCTCGCGTTCGCTATCAAGCGCCCACACTTATCGGCTGTAAATTTTTAAAGATCGCGTCGCTTGA
>NZ_PNYB01000052.1 GCF_002879855.1 Trinickia soli
GCTCGTTCGACGTGGTGTTTCTCGATCCGCCGTTCGGCGAGCAACTGCTGCCGCGCGCGCTCGAAGTGGCGCCGCCGCTCGTCGCCGCCGACGGCTATTTGTATGTCGAATCGGGTGAGCCGGTATCGGCCGACGAGGTCGAAACCGAGGAGATCGTCCCGCCGCCCACGCCGGAACCCGGGCAAAAGCAGACATGGCTCGCGCGGCTGCGTTCGGGGCTGTCGAAGACGAGCGCCGGCCTCACGGGCATCTTCGTACGGACGAAGATCGATGACGATCTCTACGAGGAACTGGAAACGGCGCTGCTGATGTCGGATGCGGGCGTCGAAGCGACTGATTTCCTGCTTGGCGCGTTGCACGAAAAAGTGCGCAGCGAGCGGCTGACCGATCCCTTGCAGGTCAAGGCGGCGTTGCGCACGTTGCTCATCGATCTGCTGAAGCCGCTCGAGCGCTCGCTCGTGCTCGGCCGTGCGCAACCGCTCGTGATGATGATCGCGGGCGTCAACGGCGCGGGCAAGACGACGAGCATCGGGAAACTGGCCAAGCATCTGCAGCGCTTCGACCAGTCAGTGCTGCTCGCAGCCGGCGATACGTTCCGCGCCGCCGCGCGCGAGCAACTCGCCATCTGGGGCGAGCGCAATAAGGTGACCGTCGTCGCACAGGAAAGCGGCGATCCGGCCGCCGTGATCTTCGATGCCGTCAGCGCCGCGCGCGCGCGCAAGATCGACGTCGTGATGGCCGATACGGCCGGCCGCTTACCGACGCAGCTGCATTTGATGGAGGAGTTGCGCAAGGTCAAGCGCGTGATCGGCAAGGCTTTCGATGGCGCGCCGCACGAAGTGTTGCTCGTCATCGACGCCAACACGGGGCAAAACGCCTTGGCCCAGGTCAAGGCGTTCGACGACGCGCTATCGCTGACGGGCCTGATCGTCACGAAGCTCGACGGCACGGCCAAGGGCGGCATTTTGGCGGCGATCGCGCGCCAGCGCCCCGTGCCCGTTTACTTCATCGGCGTGGGCGAAAAGGTCGAAGACCTGCAACCCTTCAGCGCCGAAGAATTCGCCGACGCGCTGCTCGGCTAAGCGCTTCCCGCCGTAGCGCGCGTTTCGCTGCCGAACCGCGCGCCTGTCGGTCTTCCGCTCGACTACGTTTGATCGCGCGTCACTCGGCGTCCGGCTGCTGTTCCGGCGATGCGCGCACGAACGCGTCATGCCGCATCGCCTCGTCGTAGATCCGTTGAATCGTCGGATAAGGCTGCAGATCGACTTTGAAACGCAACGCGTTGAACACCTGTGGCACGAGCGCGAGGTCGGCCATCGTCGGCGTATCGCCATAGACGAAGCTGCCTGTGCGCGAATCCGATGCGAGCCGCGCTTCGAGCACCGCGAATCCGTTGTCCAGCCAGTGCTTGTACCAGGCGTCTTTTGCCTCGTCCGAGACGCCCAGCTCGTGCTTCAGATACTTGAGCACGCGCAGATTGTTCAGCGGGTGGATTTCGCAAGCAATCTGCAGCGCGATCGCGCGGACATAGGCGCGATCGACCGCGGTATCGGGCAATAGCGGCGGATTCGGGTGCGTCTCCTCGAGGTACTCGATGATCGCCAGCGATTGTTGCAGCACCGCTTCCCCATCGACGAGCGACGGTACGACGCCGTCCGGGCAGATGCGCCGATAGTCGGCGCTCAGTTGCTCCCCGCCGCCACGCAGCAGATGCACGGCGGCGTACTCGTAAGGCAGGCTCTTCAAATTCAGCGCGATGCGCACACGATACGAGGCCGAGCTGCGGAAATAGCTATAAAGTTTCATCCATGTCTCCCTTCGGCCAGAGTCGGCGTTTGCCGTTCGGCAACTGCTCCGGCCCTATCGTTTGCGTCCGTGATGCAGTCCAGCCGTGCAGCGCGGTCACACCACGCGAACGCTCAACTCACCCAACCCTTCGACAGATCCCGTCATCAGGTCGCCGCGCACGACTGCACCGACGCCTTCAGGCGTCCCCGTGAAGATCAGATCTCCGGGCCGAAGCTCGAACAGCGTCGACAGGTACGTGATGGTTTCCGCGGTCGACCAGATAAGCTGCGAGACATCCGAGCGCTGCTTGTCCACACCGTTGACCTTGAGCCAGATCGCGCCTTGCGCGATATGTCCGACGCGCGACACGGGATGGATCGGACCGAGCGGCGCGCCGTGATCGAAGCCTTTCGCCACATCCCACGGGCGGCCCAGTTTCTTCGCTTGCGCTTGCAGGTCGCGGCGCGTCATGTCGAGGCCGAGCGCGTAGCCATATACGTGAGCGAGCGCCTGCTCGACGGGAATATCCCGGCCGGCCCGGCCGATCGCGACGACGAGCTCCATCTCGTGATGCACGTCGCTCGTGCACGACGGGTACGGGAATTCGCCGGTCGTGCCTGGCGCAACGTACACGACGGCGTCTGCCGGTTTGGTAAAGAAGAATGGCGGCTCCCGATCGGGATCGTGGCCCATTTCGCGCGCGTGCGCCGCGTAGTTGCGGCCCACGCAATAAATTCGGCGGACCGGGAAGCATTCGTGAGCGCTCGCGCTGTCGATGCTCTCGGCTATCGGCACGGCGACGATCGGCGCCGGGGCAAAGACATACTCCATCGCATTCTCCTTGGCGTTCATACGGGCTGCACGTCAATCCGGCCGGCAACGGGTGAAAACGTCGAGTTTAGCGCGACCACCGAAAGCGCGTGGGCGGCGCGTCAATGTGAAGAGAGACGCGCCGCACGCGATCCCTACCCGTCTCGCCGCCCCCGATCGAGCGCTGCGGCTTGCCAGATCGCGACGAATGCGGTACTCGTGGAGTTTTCATCAACTTTCGAACGGCAACTCACGCTTGCCCCGCGCGTCATGACAGAAACCCTCCCCGCCGAGCCGTTCCCCTGCGCCCGCTTCATCAAGGAAATCGGGCGCGGCCCGCATGGCGCTCGCGCGCTCTCGCCCGAAGATACCCGTTCGCTCTACAGCGCAATGCTTGACGGCCGCGTGTCCGACCTCGAACTGGGCGCCGTCTTGCTGGCGTACCGCCTCAAGGGTGAAACGGCTGACGAACTTGCGGCCATGCTCACGGCCGCCCAGGCGTCGATCACGCCGATCCGGGCGGCCGGCGCCGTTTCGATCCCGAGCTACAACGGGGCGCGCAAGCAGCCGAACCTCGTCCCGCTTCTTGCGATGCTGCTGGCGCGCGAAGGGGTGCCCACGCTCGTGCACGGCGTAACCGAGGACCCAGGCCGTATCACGAGCGCAGAAATCTTCGCGCGTCTCGGGATCGAGCCGGCCGGCTCGCGTGCCGACATCGAAGCGGGCCTGGCCAGCCGCCAACTCGCCTTTGCGCCCGTCGAGGTGCTTGCGCCGAAGCTGGCCCGCCTGCTCGCGTTACGACGCATCATGGGCGTGCGCAACTCGACCCACACCCTGATCAAGATCCTGCAGCCGTTCGCGCCTGCCGGTTTGCGGCTCGTCAATTACACGCACCCAGCCTACCGCGACAGTCTTGCCGAACTCTTCCTGGGCCATCCCGAAGCCGCCGCCGGGGGCGCGTTGCTCGCCCGCGGCACGGAGGGCGAAGCCGTGGCCGACACGCGCCGGCAGGTACAGATCGATTGGCTGCACGACGGCGCCGCCGAAACGCTCGTCTCGCCAGAACGCGGTGCAGACGGCGATGCCGGCCCCGAACTGCCGGCCGCGCGCGATGCCGACACCACGGCGCGCTGGATCGAGGCGGTGCTGCGCGGCGACGCGCCCGTCCCGCCCACCCTCGCACGGCAAGTACAAGAAATCGTCAGGATCGTGAAAGTCGGCAGGCGCGCCCAATGACCTAAGCCCTACGCAAGCGCCCCGAGTATTTTCCAATCCTGAGAGGAGTCTGAACCGGTAGGTGGTGTGGGGGTTCAGGGGTCGCTGTATCTCTATCGGAAAGCGGGAGTTGTCCACGGCCGGCACGGCGGTGGACAACTCCCGCCCGCG
>NZ_PNYB01000053.1 GCF_002879855.1 Trinickia soli
TCATCATATACGGCGTGCCGATATGATCACAGTGGTAGTAGAAGACGTGTGCAGGCGATGCCGCCTGCGCAACGCGTTGCAGCGGATCTTCTTCCGGCAGATAGCGATCGGTCGGCTTCCAAACCGGTGTATCGATACCCTGCACGGGCGTGTTCGTCACGAACTGCGCAAGCGGCACGAACGAGCCCGCTTCATACACATAGTGCGTGCTGCCGTGCTCCGTGCTCTCGTACGCGAGCGTGTCGCCATCCCAACCGAACAGCGTGCGCTCTCCGTTCACGCTCTTGGCAATGCGCCGACCCAGCGCATCATAGAAGTAGCTCGCCGACGTGCGCCGCTCGCCCTCCTTGATCATCGCCGTCATCAGGCGATTGAACGCATCCCACTCGTACTTCTGCTCACCCGCGGGCGTGCGCCTGGAAATGAGGTTGCCCCGCTCGTCATACGCGAAGTGCATCCCCGCGTATTGCTTGAGCAGATTGCCCAGGATCTTCGGCACCTGCTCCGGCAGCGTGCTCTCCTCCCGCGGCCGGTACACCGCCTGCATCATGCGTGGAGCACGCTCCTGCGTATCGGCCGGCACATCCACGATATTGCTCGCCGGATCGAACGCAAAGCGCTCGCGGCTCCACGGGCTCGCCGCTTCCACGAGCCTGCCCACCGGGTCATACCGATAGTCGATATAGCCCTTGGTGCTGTCCTCGATCTGTGTCAGCTGCCCCGCCGCATCGTAGCGATAGCGCCGATCGACGATCGGCATCGGCGCCTTCTCGCGTTGCAGCGCCGTTTGAATCACCCGGCCCGCCGGGTCATAAACCGTTCGCAGTCCTAAGCGACTGCCCAGCGTGCGCCGCGTCTCCCGATGCAGATCGTCACGCTCGAATTGAATGCGCTCCTCGCCATCGAGCAGCATCCCGTGAACATGCCCCGAGCCGTAAGTGAGCCAATCGATCGCATGACCATCGGGGCGGATCGTCTGGATGCGGTTGCCCAGTTCGTCGTACCGGTGATGCCAGACGTAGCTTTTAGCCTGATCGAAGAGCCTGTATGCGTGGTGTTCGCGCACCAGGTTGCCCACCGGATCGAAGAACCGTTGGATATGGCTGTAGCGGTTTTGCGCATCGATCAGCCGTCCGCTCTGATCGTAGGCAAAGCGTTCCTCGCTCGCGCCCGAGGTGCGCTTCGAGAGCCTGCCGCCGCGGTCGTATTCGACCTGCGTGATCTGCCCCGCCTCGTCGATCGATGTCAGCCGCCCGTTGGCTTCGTCGTAGGTGTAGCGCGTCCTCTTGCCGTCGAACGCGACCTCCTCGAGCAGACGCCCCACCGGATCGTAGGCGAAGCTGTACGTCGCCTGGTTCGCATCGACAAGCGTGGTCAGGCGCCCCAGCCGGTCGTACCGATACGCGATCGTTTGATCGAGCGCATCGACGCGGTTCGCAATCCGTCCGGCCGCATCGTATTGGTAGCGCGTGTTACGGCCGAGCGGATCGGTATGGCCGCGCAGCCGCCCTTCGGCGTCGTAGTGAATCTGCTCGATGCCCGCGGGCGATTGCACTTGCGCAAGCTGCCCGTTCTCACCGTAGCGGTATGTCGTCGCGTTGCCGGCCGCATCGATCGTTGCCGTCAGGCGCCCATCCGCGTCGTAAGTCCACTTGGTGGTCTTGCCCGAGCAATCGGTGTAGCGCGTAACCTGCCCCGAACCATCGTAGGCCAGTTGCTTGACGCCTCCCTTGGCATCCTTGACCGACGTCACGAGCCCTTGCTCGTTGTAGCCGTACTCGGTCTTGTGGCCGAGCGGATCGATCTGCGCCGTCAGGTTGCCCTTGTCGTCGTACTCTTGATGCCAGACGTTCCCATGCGGGTCGGTCAGCGCAATCATCTGCTCTTTGGCGTCGTACGCCATCTCGACGACGCTGCCATCCACCCGGTGATGACGAATCAGGTTGCCGCGCCCGTCGTAGGCCATGCGCTCGATGCCGCCGTCGCGATGGATGTATTGCGTCAGGTTGTCGTTCTGGTCGCGATACATCCACTCTTCGCTGCCGTCGGGGTGGACGATGCGGAAGGTGTAGCCCTTGATGTCGTAGTAGTGCTGCGTGCGCTGGCCCAACCCGTCGGTCACATCGACGCGCCGGAAATCCGGATGCCAGGCCAGGCGGATTTCATCGCTGCCGTCGTCGAGCCATTCGCGCACGCATTTGGCCTTCGCGTGCGTGCCGTCCCATTGCAGGTTCGTCCCGCGCCCGGTGCGGTCCGTATAGCGCGTGACCAGGTGATGGCTGTACTGGTACTGCCACTTGTTGCCGTAGCGGTCGGCCGCAAGCACCAGGTCGTTCTCTGCGTCGTAGGTGTAACGCGCGAGTTTCGCAACCAAATCGCCATTGGCGTCGTACTGCCCCGCCTCGACAATGCGCGACCGATCGTCGTATTTGAACGCCACCTGCGTGGCCGGCAGCATCAGGCGAAAGAGCCGGCCCTTGTCGTCGTAGTCGACGATGATCTGGTTGCCCTTGCGGTCGCGAATGAGCCGCAGCCGAAAGCGATCGCCCGCTTTCTCGAACAGTTCGAGCAGCTCATGGCCGCGGTTCAAGGCGAGCGAACCTTCATCGAGCCGCGTGATCGTCAGATCGGCTGCAAGGTTGTCGTAAGAACGCCCCACCGCCAGCAACGGGTAATCGACGCTGCGCCCCGCCGCATCGTGATACACGAGCTTCGATTCCTCGATATCGAACCGCGTCGTATAAGGCGTGATCCAGCGCGCCCCGAGCGGCCCCTCGTCATCATTGGCATCGAAGAACGAGCGATAGGTGCGCTGCCAGACGATCGGCATCGGCCCCGCAATCGAGAAGTCGACGTGCTCGATTTTTTCATCGCCAAGGGCAAAGCCTACCGAGCGCCCGCTCTCCTGCGCGGGCGACGCCACCGGGCAGTGCAGCTTGCAATGTTCCGCACCCGGGTGTTTGGCGGGCGCGGTTTTTTCCAGTTCATCGAGCGCGCCTTCCGCGCGTTGCTCGACGACCTTGGTTTTGCCCGAACTCGGAATACCCAACACATGGTGCTTCGGATTCTTCTGGCGCCACCGGGCCACGCCGTCTTCGCCGATCTGAATGAGCCAGCCGATCTGCCCGATCTCATTGCCGCTCAAACTGCGCACACGCTGCTTCACTTCGGGAATGCGCTTGCGCAGATCCGCCGACATGACTTTCAGATCGTGGCCGTAATCGGAGTCGATGAATTTCGCCGTTTCGGTGGCGGCGTTGAGCGTCTCCTTGCCGTTGATCTTGACCCAATCGACAATGAGGCCACCGATGCCATGCATCGCCTGCTTCGCATCGTAAGCGGCAAAGCCCGCCGAGACTTCGCTTGCATGGCGCTCGGCCGCATGGATATTGCCCGCGATGCTGAATCCCTTCTCGCCGGCCGCGCGCTCGAACAAATCGGCGAGCGCCGTCATCAATTCGCCGATCAGCGTCGCGCCATGCTCGAGCATTTCATTGAGTTTGCCCTTCACCAACGCGAGGAACGATTCGATTTCGCCTGCATAGCGCTCATTCAGATGCGCCACGAGCCCATCGATCACGGCCGTACCAAGCACCTGCGCGCCACCTTCCAACAACGCTTTACCGTTCTCCGCCGCTTTCTGGCGAATGAGCTTGAGCAACGGCCGCGCGCCCATGCGCAGTTCGGCCGTGCCAAGCGGCACCGGCACAATGCCGATCAGATCCAGGCCCAGATTGAGCCAGTCGAATGCGTCGACCGGTTTGTCGCCGTGCTCGATCATCGCCCTGATGTCCATCACGGCATCGACCGCGGCAAAGATATTCGCCAGAACCGGCACGTTCTGCGCAACCGTCTTCAAGCGCTCGACCGTTACCCAGCCCCCACTGATTCTCCGCAGCCATGC
>NZ_PNYB01000054.1 GCF_002879855.1 Trinickia soli
GATAGCGGGCGGCGAGCTCGGGCGCCCCGTCGGCCGACTCGTAGGGCGGCAGATAGTCGGGGAGCGGGTCGACGCCGTCCCGCTCGAGCAAGCTACTCACGAACTCACATTTCCCCGATGGCGTGCGAAAACCGCCCTCGGCGAACGGCGCGTCCGCCACGTTCAGCTTCGCCCAACCGGTTTCGTTCAGTTTCGCCCAATCGACGCCGGCGAGCGCCGGATCGTCCCAGCGCAGCGCGCTTTGGCCGATTGATTCGTCGCTTTCGAATAGCGCTGGATCGTCCAGCCCCATGTGCCGCGCGAGGGCGCGAAAAATCTCGGTATTGGGGCGTGCCTGGCCTACGGGAGCAATCGCTGGCTGATTCACCATCACATAGGTGTGACCATAAGACCGATGAACGTCAAAATGCTCAAGCTGCGTCGTGGCCGGCAAAACGAGGTCGGCGTAATCCGCCGTGTCTGTCTGAAAATGCTCGAGGACGATCGTGAAGAGGTCTTCACGCGCGAAGCCGGCGGCGACGCGGGCCGAGTCGGGCGCGACAGCGACCGGATTCGAGTTGTAGACGATGACGGCCCGCACCTTCGGGCCGAAGCTCGCGTCGCCCTGGTGCAGCAAGGCATCGCCGATCGCATTCATGTTGATGATGCGCGGCAGCTTGTTCGGCCAGCCGGGAAGCAAATCGGGCCGCTGCAGGGCGGTCGTATCGAACGGCGTCCAACCTGAGGACGACAGCAGCAGACCGCCCGCGCGATCGCGCCACGCGCCGGTCAGCGACGGCAGGCACGCGATCGCGCGCGTGGCGTTGGCTCCGCCGCGTACGCGTTGCATGCCGTAATTCAAACGAATCGCCGCTTTGCGCGTTTTGCCGTAAAGGCGGGCGAGCTCGATCAGTTCCTTTTCGTCGACGCCGCAGATTTGCGCCGCGCGCGCCGGCGGATAGTCGGCAGCGCGCGCTTTCAACGCCTCGAATCCGACCGTGTGCTCGGCCACGTACGCGTGATCGATCAAATCCTCAGCGATCAGCACGTGCATCATCCCGAGCGCGAAGGCCGCGTCGGTACCCGGGCGAAGGGCAATGTGCTGATGACACTTTTCGGCCGTGAGCGACCGGTAGGGGTCGATAGCGACGAGTCGGGCGCCGCGTCGTTTGGCCTCTTGGGCACGCGTCCAAAAATGCAGGCTGGATACGATCGGATTGGCGCCCCAGATGAGAATGAGTTCGCTCTCCTCGAAAAATTCGAGGTGCATCCCGAGCGCACCGCCGTACGTGTATTTGAGTCCCGCCATACCGGCGGCCGAGCAAATCGTGCGGTCGAGCCGCGACGCTCCGAGCTTGTGAAAGAAGCGTTGCGCGATGCTCTCGCCTTGAACGAGGCCCATCGTGCCGGCATAGCTGTATGGCAACAGCGCTTCGGGGTCTTGCTGAACGATCGGCAAAAGGCGCTGCGCGGCATAAGCGAGCGCTTCGTCCCAGCTGATGGGCTCGAAGCGGCCTTCGCCTTTGCGGCCGACGCGCTTCAGTGGGACCGTCAGGCGCTGCTCATGATGCACGCGCTCGGGGTAGCGGCTGACTTTCGTGCAAAGCACGCCCTGAGTGGGAGCATGACCGGGGTCGCCGACAACTTTGATCGCGCGCCCATCGGCCACGGTGACGCGCATGGCGCAGGTATCGGGACAATCGTGCGGGCAAACGGCGCGGGCGAATTCGAGGGGCGCATTCATGTGTGCGTTCGGTTGGAAGCTTTGACGCGGGAGGCTGGCCGACAATTTTATTCCTTTTGCGGCAACGGGCCGCGCCAATTTGGCAATCGGCAGTTCGGCGTAGAATGGTTCGTTCGATGGCAGTCCTACATTCTCGAACTACATCCAACAGTCGAACGCATCATGAAACTCATTCCCGAAGTCCTGGCCGCGCGAGACGAAATCCAATCGCTCCGACGAAGCATCCACGCTCATCCCGAACTCCGATACGAAGAAACGCAGACGGCCGATCTCGTCGCGCAGTGTCTCGAAAAGTGGGGGCTCCGCGTGCATCGCGGGCTAGGTAAGACAGGCGTGGTGGGCGTGTTGCAGCGCGGAACGGGGATGAGGTCCGTCGGATTGCGAGCGGATATGGATGCGTTACCGATTCAAGAACTCAACACGTTCGCCCATCGCTCCCAGACGCCGGGAAAAATGCATGCTTGCGGGCACGATGGCCATACGGCGATGTTGCTCGGCGCTGCGAGATATCTATCGCAACATGGCGATTTCGACGGGACGATTGTCTTTATTTTCCAACCGGCCGAGGAAGGCGGCGCCGGCGCGCGCGCCATGATCGAGGACGGTTTGTTCACGCAGTTCCCCGTTGATGCCGTTTTCGGGATTCACAACTGGCCTGGAATGCCGGCAGGGACATTCGGCGTGACAGAGGGGCCGATTATGGCGTCCAGCAATGAATTCCGTATCGATGTGAAAGGGATCGGGGCGCATGCGGCCATGCCGCACAATGGGCGCGATCCGGTGTTCGCAGCGATCCAAATTGGGAATGCATTGCAAAGCATCATTACGCGCAATAAGAAACCTATTGATACCGCGGTGCTATCGATTACACAAATTCACGCGGGCGATGCAGTGAATGTGATTCCGAATGATGCGTGGCTCGCGGGTACAGCGCGTACATTCACGACTGAGACGCTCGATCTGATCGAATCGAAAATGGTGAAAATCGCCGAGGCGACAGCGTCAGCATTCGATTGTTCCGCAACAGTCTCGTTCAACCGCAACTATCCGCCTACGGTCAATAGCGCCGATGAGACGCGATTTGCGGTCGAGGTCATGCGGGAACTCGTGGGCGCCGAGAACGTCGAGGATCGGACAGAACCGACGATGGGGGCCGAGGACTTTGCTTTCATGCTGCAGGCGAAGCCAGGATGTTATGCCTTCCTTGGGAACGGCGACGGAGGACATCGTGACACCGGCCACGGCGCCGGGCCCTGCATGCTGCATAACGCCAGCTACGACTTCAATGACGAGCTACTGCCCGTGGGAACCACGTATTGGGTACGCCTGGCTCAGCGATATCTGGCAGAGGGGATCAAGCGCTAGTGTCAATGGGATCGGCTCTCAGGGGCGGGCGCGCGTCGGCTACGGCTTTGGTAGTTTCAACGGCTTTGCGTACGGAATGGCGAGCCGCTTTTGAGCGGCATTAAATTGTTCGCGTGCGCAAAGCACCCACCGCCGGGAGCGTTGACGCTGTCGGGGGTGGGTATGAGGATGCGATGCAAGAGCGAGGCTTGTGCGGCACCAAAGCACAAACCCCCGAGAGCGCTATGACTGTCGGGGGTTTGGGTGCTACTTGCGGTGCATTGGTCAGAGTAAGCGCTAACGCGCTAGCTCTGACTGGCAAGGGGAGCCTGACGATTACCTACTTTCACACGGGAATCCGCACTATCATCGGCGTGGAGTCGTTTCACGGTCCTGTTCGGGATGGGAAGGGGTGGTACCAACTCGCTGTGGTCATCAGGCATAACTTGTT
>NZ_PNYB01000055.1 GCF_002879855.1 Trinickia soli
GTCAGCGGTGCTGCATTGTTTCTTTTCCTTCCGTTCCTGCTGTACCTCTTCAGTCAGAGCCTTACTTCCGAACTGAGCTTCGAAGTCTTCAAGGGCTTCCTGTCCAACATCATCGTCAAGCTGATCACGCTCGGGCTGGCGTGGGCTTTCCTCTTTCACTTCTGCGCTGGCATTCGCCATCTCGTGATGGATACGAATCACGATGCGGTGACGAAGGAAAGCGGCAAGCGCACTTCCGTGGTGGTCTTCGTCGTGTCGTCGGTCTTGACGATCGCCTTTGCGCTCAAACTGTTCGGAGCTTTCTAACAACATGGCTGCCAATACCCGAATCGGCTCGAAGCGCCTTGTCGTCGGCGCGCACTATGGCCTGCGCGACTGGCTCGCACAACGCATCACCGCCGCCGTGATGGCGGTCTACACCGTCATCCTGCTCGCCTGGTTCTTCGGCGCGCAAGACTTCTCTTACGACGGCTGGGCCTCGATCTTTGCCACTCAATGGATGAAGCTCGCGACGTTCGTCACGTTGCTCTCGCTCTTCTACCACGCGTGGGTGGGCGTGCGCGATATCTGGATGGACTATGTGAAGCCCGTCGGCACGCGCCTCGTATTGCAGGCGCTGACGATCGTATGGCTGCTTGCATGTGCGGGCTACGCTGCGCAGATTCTCTGGAGAGTGTAAAAGAATGGTCGCAATCAAGAATTCTCTGCCGCGTCGCCGCTTCGACGTGGTCATCGTCGGCGCGGGCGGCTCGGGGATGCGCGCTTCGCTGCAACTGGCGCGCGCCGGTTTGTCGGTCTGCGTGCTGTCGAAAGTGTTTCCCACGCGCTCGCACACGGTCGCCGCGCAAGGCGGGATCGGCGCATCGCTCGGCAACATGAGCGAAGACAACTGGCATTACCACTTCTACGACACGATCAAGGGTTCCGACTGGCTCGGCGATCAAGACGCGATCGAATTCATGTGCCGCGAGGCGCCGAACGCCGTCTACGAACTCGAACACTTCGGCATGCCGTTCGACCGTAACGCGGACGGCACGATCTATCAGCGTCCGTTCGGCGGCCATACGGCCAACTACGGCGAGAAGCCCGTGCAGCGCGCCTGTGCGGCGGCCGACCGCACCGGTCACGCGCTGCTGCATACGCTCTATCAGCAAAACGTCGCAGCGAAGACGCAATTCTTCGTCGAATGGATGGCGCTCGATCTGATCCGCGATGCGGACGGCGACGTGCTCGGCGTGACGGCGCTCGAAATGGAAACGGGCGACGTCTACATTCTCGAAGGCAAATGCACGCTGTTCGCCACGGGCGGCGCGGGCCGGATCTTCGCGGCATCGACGAACGCCTTCATCAATACCGGCGACGGCCTCGGCATGGCGGCCCGTTCGGGCATCGCTTTGCAGGACATGGAGTTCTGGCAGTTCCATCCGACCGGCGTGGCCGGCGCGGGCGTGCTGATCACCGAAGGTGTGCGCGGCGAGGGCGGCATCTTGCGCAACTCGAACGGCGAACGCTTCATGGAGCGCTACGCGCCGACGCTGAAGGACCTGGCGCCGCGCGATTTCGTCTCGCGTTCGATGGACCAGGAAATCAAGGAAGGCCGCGGCGTGGGTCCGAACAAGGATCACGTGCTGCTCGATCTGTCGCACATCGGCGCCGAGACGATCATGAAGCGCCTGCCGTCGATTCGCGAAATTGCGTTGAAGTTCGCGAACGTCGACTGCATCAAGGAGCCGATCCCGGTCGTGCCGACGATCCACTACCAAATGGGCGGCATCCCGACGAACATTCATGGCCAGGTCGTGGGTACGCCGCGCGGCCACGAGGAAGTCGTCAACGGTTTCTACGCTGTCGGCGAATGCTCGTGCGTGTCCGTGCATGGCGCAAATCGTCTCGGTACGAACTCGTTGCTCGACCTGGTCGTGTTCGGCCGCGCCGCGGGCAACCACATCGTCAAGCACGTCAAGGATCTCAAGGAACACAAGCCTCTGCCCGCTGATGCCGCCGATTTCGCGCTGTCGCGCCTCGACAAGCTCGAGAAGTCGAGCTCGGGCGAGTACACGCAGGAGATCGCGGGCGATATCCGTTCGACGATGCAATCGCACGCCGGCGTGTTCCGCACATCGAAGCTGCTCGCGGAAGGCGTGGAGAAGATCAAGGAAGTTGCCGAGCGCGTCAACCACGTTCATTTGAAGGACAAATCGAAGGTGTTCAACACGGCTCGCGTCGAAGCGCTCGAGCTTGCGAACCTGATCGAGGTCGCCCGTGCGACGATGGTATCGGCCGAAGCGCGCAAGGAAAGCCGCGGCGCGCATGCACAGAGCGACTACGAAGAACGCGACGACGTCAACTGGCTGCGCCACACGCTGTGGTTCAGCGAAGGCGATCGCCTCGACTACAAGCCGGTTCATATGAAGCCGTTGACGGTCGAATCCGTGCCGCCGAAGGCGCGTACCTTCTAAGCCGGCGAAATCATAGGACACACGCGAAATGGCAAAACGTACTTTCGAAATCTACCGCTACGATCCGGACAAGGACGCCGCGCCGCGCATGCAGACGTATGACCTCGAAATCGGGGTCGGCGACCGCATGCTGCTCGATGCGCTCGTCAAGCTGAAGGCGCTGGACGAGACGCTGTCGTTCCGTCGCTCGTGCCGCGAGGGCGTGTGCGGTTCGGATGCGATGAACATCAACGGCAAGAACGGTCTCGCCTGCCTGACGAACCTGAACGATCTGCCGCAAAAGATCGTGCTGCGTCCGCTGCCGGGCCTGCC
>NZ_PNYB01000056.1 GCF_002879855.1 Trinickia soli
GCTGCGTATTTCGGACGAACGTGACCGGCCGTTTCGGGATGGTGACCGGCGATTTCGGTAACGTGACCGGGCATTTCGGGAACGTGACCGAGCGGACCGGAAGGCAGGATTGGCGTTGCGCATGACATCAACCACGCGGGCTATGCTCGCCGGCTTTTGCCGGAGAGAGCATGCCCGCGCACCGGATGAACATGCGCATGATCAAGGACGTTTTACGACTTAAATTCGACGGCGGCTTCTCGCACGATCGGATCGCCGCGTCACTGGGCATATCCAAGGGCGTCGTCACGAAGTACATCGGACTAGCCGGTGCCGCCGGGTTGGACTGGACAAGCGCCTGCGATATGGATGAAGGCGAACTCGAGCGGCGGCTTCTCGGCAAGCCCACCGGGCCAGCAGGCTACGCCCAGCCCGACTACGGACGCATCCATCAGGAGCTGCGTCGCAAGGGCATGACGTTGACGTTGCTGTGGGAGGAGTACCAGGCCGAGTTCGCAGACCGGCAGACCTACCGCTATACGCAGTTCTGCGAGCACTACAAGGCGTTCACGAAACGCCTGAAGCGCTCGATGCGTCAGATTCACCGCGCCGGCGAGAAGCTGTTTGTCGACTTCGCCGGCCCCACGTTGCCGCTGACGACTGGACGCCGCGCGCACATCTTTGTGGCGGCCATGGGCGCATCGAGCTACACATTCGCGTGTGCGACGCCGGCCGAAACGATGGAGGACTGGCTGGGCGGCATTGGTCGCGCGCTGACCTTCTATGGTGGCGTGCCGCAGTTGATCGTGCCGGATAACCCGCGCGCGATGATTGCCGATCCCGATCGCTATGAACCTCGCGCCGGCGACACCGTGCTGGACTTTGCGCGTCACTACGGCACGTCATTCCTTCCTGCGCGCGTATATCGTCCGCAGGACAAACCAAAGGTAGAGGTTGCGGTCCAGGTCGTCGAACGCTGGATCATGGCGCGCCTGCGTCATCACCGGTTTGAGTCGATCCACTCGGTCAATGAGGCGATCCGCCCGCTGCTCGAGAACCTGAATGAGAGGCCGTTCCAGAAGCTGCCGGGATGTCGCGCCAGCGCATTCGCCCAGCTGGACGCGCCGGCACTGCAGCCGCTGCCGGCACAGCCCTACGAGCTCGCGCGCTTCAAGACAGTGACGGTTCACATCGACTATCACGTCGAGATCAACAAACACCGCTACAGCGTGCCGCACGCGCTGGTCGGTCTCAAGCTCGACGCGCGCATCACAGCCGGCGCTGTCGAACTGCTGCATCGCGGTCGCCGTGTCGCCAGCCACGCACGCAACGACAGCGCAGGCGGCTACACCACCGTCGTCGAGCACATGCCGGCGGCGCACCGCGCTCATCTGCAATGGACTCCTCAGCGGCTGATTCATTGGGGACAGCAGATCGGCGCGGCAACCGGCGCGCTTGTTACCCGGCTGCTGCAGGAGCAACGCCATCCGGAACACGGCTATCGGGCGTGCCTCGGATTGCTCTCGCTCTCACGTCGCTATGGCCGCGAACGTCTCGAAGCCGCCTGTGCGCTAGCACTGGAGCTGGGCGTGCACCGTTACCGCCATGTGCGCGACATCCTGATCAACAACCGCGACCGCGCTGCAGTGGCAACGCCTGCCGACTGGATCAGCCCGAGCCACGCGCATGTACGCGGCCCCGGCTACTACCAATAAAGAAGACCCACCATGATGATGCAACAGACACTGACGCAACTGCGCACCCTGAAGCTCGACGGTTTCGCTGACGGCCTGGAAGAACAGCTGACGCAGCCCGGTGCGGCCAGCCTGAGCTTCGAGGAACGCCTGTCACTGCTGGTCGACCGGGAAGCCAGCTGGCGTGATGATCGCCGTCGTACCCGACTGCTCAAGCAGGCGCGCCTCAAGTATCCGCAAGCCGCCATTGAAGATCTCGACACGCGCGTTGGCCGTGGCGTCGATCCGCGCTCGCTCACGAGCCTCGCACTCGGTGACTGGGTGGAAGCCGGCTACAGCCTGCTCATCAGCGGCCCAACCGGCGCTGGGAAATCGTGGCTCGCTTGCGCCCTG
This sequence comes from Trinickia soli, assembly GCF_002879855.1. Classification (GTDB taxonomy): domain Bacteria; phylum Pseudomonadota; class Gammaproteobacteria; order Burkholderiales; family Burkholderiaceae; genus Trinickia; species Trinickia soli. The sequence goes on from NZ_PNYB01000056.1 coordinate 2,067, forward strand.
GCCCAATACGCTTGCCGGCGCGGGCATTCGGCCTTGTATCTGCGCGTGCCGCGACTTGGCGAGGAGCTTCGCGTTCTGCACGGCAATGGAGGCTTCACAAAATGGCTGCTGCAGGTCGCCCGTGTTGACGTGCTTCTACTGGACGATTGGGGAATGGCGCCCCTCGATGCGATGGTTCGAAATGATCTGCTCGAGATGATCGATGACCGCTCGGCGGGAAAGGCGACCATCGTCACCAGCCAGTTACCGATTGAGCACTGGCATGGATGGATCGGCGACGAAACCATCGCCGACGCAATGCTCGACCGCCTCATGCAGCGTCATCACCGGATCACGCTCACCGGTGAATCCCTCAGAAAAGCATCCCCAAGACCCAACGTCCTGGAGCCCGAACTCGACCAGAACTAACAAGGAAATCTACAATCAACACCGCGCAACGCCCAACCCCGCCGAATCGGTCACGTTCCCGAAATCGGCGGTCACGTTCGCCGAAATACGCA
>NZ_PNYB01000057.1 GCF_002879855.1 Trinickia soli
CGTTAAGGGTTATTCGATGCCTGCCATCGGCCACAGGAATGTGACGGTGCCGCCGCGCGTGTGGGCAGGCGTCGAATAAGCCTCGATGGAGGAAACCGCGGAGTGCCCCGAAGCGCTTGAAGTCTTCGCGGCTATGGCGATTGATAGGCCGGGATACTCAGCGGTGCCGGATGCGGCGCGTTCAGGCGATGTGCCGGACCGTCGCTAACGCCAGAGCGAAGCGGTGCAGTCGTGCATTCGAGATGATGAAGCGGGCGGGCGAAGCGCTTCGAGAAGCGACACGCGCAAACGTCCACTCGTGGGCCGCGTTGCCGCAAAGCCGACGCTCGGTTCGGATGTCGGGGAACCGTGGAGTTCATGTCTGCTCCCGGCGCATTGGCGGTGCGCGGATCGGGGCGCTGCGCGCGAGGATGTCGACGACGATCATCGGTGCGCCGCAGTGCCGGCAGATGAAGACGGGCCGGGTTTCGACGGTGGCGTCGTCCGGTGACGGGCTGATCCCGGGTGCGGCGTGCAGCAGATCGCGCACCCTGGCGAGCCTGGCGCGGCGCACGGGGTTGGCGAGCAGCCCGTAGTGACGGATGCGATGGAAGCCGCCGGGCAGCACATGAAGCAGGAAGCGGCGCATGAATTCGCCGGTTTCGAGGGTCATGGTCTTGTAGCGGGTGCGTCCCTTCGCGCGGTAGTCCTTCCAGCGGAACGTGACACCGTGCTCATCGAAGGCGACGAGGCGCTGGTTGGAGATGGCAACGCGGTGCGTGTAGCGTGAGAGGTACTCGAGCACCGCCTTCGGTCCGGCGAACGGGCGCTTGGCGTAGACCACCCATTCGCAGGTACGCAGCGGCGCAAGCCACCGGGCAAAGGTGGCGGGGTCCGCGAGCCCGGTGTACTCGCCGAAGAACTGTAGCTGGCGATGCCGGTGGGCCACTTCGAGCGCTTCGAGGAAGCGCCGGCGAAACAGGCGTGAGAGCACGCGCACCGGCAGGAAGAAGCCGGGCCGGCAGGCGATCCAGCGCTCGCCATCGGGCGAGAGTCCGCCGCCCGGTACGATGCCGTGCACGTGGGGATGATGCGTGAGTGCCGAGCCCCAGGTGTGCAGTACGAGCGTGGCCCCGATCTGCGCGCCGAGATGCCTGGGGTCGGCCGCGATCGTGCGCAGCGTGTCGGCGGCAATGTCGAGCAGCAGGCCGTAGATGATCCGTTTGTTGTACCAGGCGATCGCGCTGACAGGCGCGGGAAGCGTGAAGACGACGTGGAAGTATTCGACGGGTAGCAGATCGGCCTGGCGTGCCTCCAGCCAGCGCTGGGCGGCGCTGGCCTGGCACTTCGGGCAATGCCGGTTGCGGCACGAGTTGAAGGACACCTCTGTCCTCGCGCAGCCTGAACAGCGCAGCACATGTCCGCCCAGTGCCGCCGTGCGGCACCGTTCGATGGCTGACATGACCTTCAGCTGCCCCAGGCTCAGGTGCGTTGTGGCCCGCCACGCTGGCCCGTGGCTGCGGAAGATGTCCGCAACCTCCAGCATGAGGCGCTACAGCGCGCGGGCCTACTCGGAGGGCAGACGGTCCAGCGGACTGGTGACCTCGTGCAGCAGGTCGGTGGCCACCTGGACGTAAAGCGCGGTGTTCTCGAGCTTCGCATGGCCGAGCAGCACCTGGATCACGCGGATGTCCACCTTCTGTTCAAGCAGGTGTGTCGCGAAGCTATGGCGCAGCGTGTGCATGGACACGCGCTTGTCGATGTGTGCGGCCTCGGCGGCGGCGTGGATGGCGCGATTCAGTTGCCGTGTGCTCAGGGGATCGACCGGATCGAGCCCGGGAAACAGCCACCCGCCATCGAGCATCTTGCCCTGCGCGCGGGCCACGCGCCACCACACACGCAGACGCTCGAGCAGCACAGGTGAGAGCATCGCGTAGCGGTCGCGGCGGCCCTTGCCCTGCTCGATACGCAGTGTCATGCGCTCGCTGTCGACGTCGGTGACCTTCAGCGCGACCACTTCGCTGGCGCGTAGCCCCGCGCCGTACGCGACCGACAGCGCGGTCTGGTGCTTCAGGTTGCCGGCTGCCTCGATGAGCCGCCGCACTTCATCGGGACTGAGCACCACGGGCAATACGCGGGGCACGCGCACCGGCTGCATCCTGACCATCAGCTCGGGCCGGTCGAGCGTGACGGTGAAGAAGAACTTCAGGCCGGTGATCGCGCGGTTCAGTGAGACGGGTGAGGTGCCGTGATCGACCAGATAGAGCTGGTAGCGCCGCAGGTCCTCGACGGTGGCCATGTCGGGCGAGCGCTCGAGAAACCGGGCGAACTCGCGCACGATGCGCAGATAGCTCTCCTGCGTCTTCGGGGCAAGCTGGCGCATGCGCATGTCGTCGATCATGCGCTGGCGTAGTGGGCTGGCGTTTGCCGGTAAGGAGGTCATGATTCGGCTCCTGTTGAAGAACGAGGCGGATTGCCTCATTCGCCAACATAAAGCCGCGTGACCGGCCTCTCCCTGACCTCCAGCGCCGGACCGTAGCCCCTACCGCGCGAGCGGTTTAGTCC
>NZ_PNYB01000058.1 GCF_002879855.1 Trinickia soli
TCATCGATCAACACGAACGCACCCGTCGCCGCATGCGCGTCGTAGGTATCGCAAACGATCGGCTTTTGCAGCGTCAACGCCACGCGGCCGATGTCGTTCATGGCGATGACCGCTTTCTCGCTCGTATGCAACAACGTATGCACGTCGAGCACTTCCTCGATTGCGCCGATACGCGCGAAGACCGTATTCGTCGTTTGCTTGAGCAGGTACTTGCGCTGCGTCGAAAGCGGCTCGTCATCGAACCAGCACAAATCCGCCTGGAGCTTCCGGGCCGGTTGCGGCGCGCTTTGCGCCGCAACGAACGTATCGCCGCGCGAAACGTCGACGTCTTCGGAGAGTCGCAGCGTGACCGTCTGCCCTGCAAACGCGCGATCGACCTGCGCCGTGCCGCCGGGCACCGGCGCGATGATCTCGGTCACCGTCGCCTCGCGCTGCGCGGGCAGCACCACGATCGTATCGCCCACCCGCACTTCGCCCGCTTCCACGCGGCCCATGTAGCCGCGGAAGTCGTCGGCACTCGCGCCGTCCTGACGTGCCACCCACTGCACCGGAAAGCGCAGCCCATCGCCACTCGCCTGCTCCACCGGCAGCTGTTCGAGCACGTCGAGCAGCGGCTCGCCCGCATACCAGGGCATGCGCTCGCTCGGGAGCACGATGTTGTCGCCCTTGAGCGCAGACACGGGCACGAACAACACGTCGGCCAGACCCAACTGACGCGCAAGCTCCACATAGGCGTCGCGGATCTCGTTGAAGCGCGTCTCGCTGTAGTCGATCAGGTCCATCTTGTTGATCGCCACGATCACGTGCTGCAAGCCCAGCAGCTTCACGATCGCGCTGTGGCGTTTCGTCTGCGGCAGCAGGATCGTGCGGCCTTCTTCGTCCTTCGTCACACGCGTGGCGTCGATCAGGATGATCGCCGCATGCGCCGTCGAAGCGCCCGTCACCATGTTGCGCGTGTACTGCTCGTGGCCCGGCGTGTCGGCGATGATGAACTTGCGCCGCGCCGTGGCGAAGTAGCGATAGGCCACGTCGATCGTGATGCCCTGCTCGCGCTCGGCTTCCAGGCCGTCGGTCAGCAACGACAAATCGATTTCGTCGCCCACGGTGCGCTTGTTCTTCGCACGCGAGAGCGCCGACAGTTGATCCGATAGCACCGCTTTGCTGTCGTACAGCAGGCGACCGATCAACGTGCTCTTGCCGTCGTCCACGCTGCCCGCGGTGATGAAACGCAGCACGCCGAGGTCTGCCGGTTGATGAGGAGTACTCATGATTCTCGATCCCGTTCTTTCGATTGTCGGTGTGCTGCTTAGAAGTAGCCTTGCTTCTTGCGCTGTTCCATCGCCGCTTCGGACGCCTGATCGTCCATGCGCGTGGCGCCGCGCTCGGTGATGTCGGTCACGGCCGTCTCGGCGATGATCTTCTCCACGTCGTCGGCATCGCTTTCGACCGGGCACGTGCAGCTGATGTCGCCCACGGTGCGGAAACGCACGAGCGCCGTCTCGCTCGTCTCGCCCTCGCGCATCGGCGTGAGCGGCGTCACGGGCACGAGCAGCCCGTTGCGGCGCACGATCTCGCGCTCGTGCGCGTAGTAGATCGGGGGCAGCTCCAGCCCTTCGCGCGCGATGTATTGCCAGATGTCGAGCTCGGTCCAGTTCGAAATCGGGAACACGCGCAGGTGCTCGCCGCGGTGCAGGCGCGCGTTGTACAGGCTCCACAATTCGGGGCGCTGCGCCTTCGGATCCCATTGGCCGAATTCGTCGCGGAACGAGAAGATGCGCTCTTTGGCGCGCGCTTTTTCTTCATCGCGCCGCGCGCCGCCGATCATCGCCGTAAAGCCGTGCTGCTCGATCGTCTCGAGCAGCGTGACCGCCTGCGCGGCGTTGCGCGAATCGGTCTCGCGACGCAGCCGCACCGTGCCGCGCTTGATCGAATCCTCGACGTGACCGACAACGAGCTGTGCGCCGATTTCTTCTGCACGACGATCGCGGAAGTCGATCACTTCGGGATAGTTGTGCCCCGTGTCGATGTGAACGAGCGGGAACGGCAACGACGTTTTACGGTTCGCGCCAAGGCCGAACGCCTTGAGCGCCAGATGCAGCACGACCACCGAGTCCTTGCCGCCCGAAAACAGCAGCGCAGGCTTGCTGCACTCGGCCACGAGCTCGCGCAGGATGTGGATCGATTCCGCCTCGAGCCAGTCGAGGTGGTCCATGCG
>NZ_PNYB01000059.1 GCF_002879855.1 Trinickia soli
CCGATGACCGGCCGTTCGGAACTGGTGCCGCTTGATTTTCACTGCACCGAGGGGTTGTCGGTGGTTTTCGAGATTGACGTGCGCTTTGCATCGCAGGACTTCAATATCGAACTGAAGCAGATGCTTGGGCAGCCCGTGACGATCAGCCTTGAGTTGACGGCGGCGTTGGCGAGTTCGGAGAAGCGGTACTTTCACGGCTACGTCACGAACTTCTCGCACCTGGATACGGACGGTGGCCTCACGACCTATCGCGCGACACTGCGTCCGTGGCTGTGGATGCTCTCGCGCCGCCAGGACATCCGGATCTTCCAAGAACAGACTGTCCAGAGCATCCTCTCCGAGGTGTTTCAGGCGTACGGCGCGCTCGCCTCGTTCGAGTTTCGGCTGTCGAAGGGAACGGCTAACCGAAGCTACTGCACCCAGTACCGGGAAACCGATCTGAACTTTGCCCTGCGCCTGATGGAAGAGGAAGGGCTGTTCTTCTATTTCGAGCACACGAAGAGCGGCCACACGCTCATCGTCACGGACAGCTCGACCAATGCCAAACCGATCGACGGGTTGAGTGCGTCGCTGCCGTATTCGCAGGACGAGATCCTGGACGATATTGACGTCATCACGTCGTTTCATGGATCGAGGCAACTGGAGTCGGGCACCATCGCGCTGAAGACGGCCGACTACAAGGTGCCCGGGGCGCGCCGCTCGGCGGTGCAGCGCGCGTCCATCGAGCAAGGCGACGTGCCTTCGTACGAAATCTACGATTACCTCGGCGCGCATGCATACCCAGCGGGCGCCCGCGGTGACGAGCTGGCGCGTTTTCGGGCCGAGGCACTCGCGGCCGGCAGCAAGGTCTTCTCCGGTGTGACGACGAGCCGTCGGCTAATGCCAAGGCGCTACTTCGAGCTCAAGGGCCATTACGACCACACGGATATGCAGCCGGAGAACCGGCAATTCATGTTGGTCACGGTCACGCATACGGGGCAGAACAACTATCAAGCAGGCGATGGAGCAGCGACATATAGCTGCAGCTTCACCTGCATCCGCAAAAAGATTCCTTATCGGCCGGCGCTCACGATCGAGCGTCCGGTGATTGCGGGACCGCAGACCGTGACCGTGGTAGGCCCGAAAGGCGAGGAGATCTACACGGACGCGCTAGGCCGCGTGAAGGTGCAATTTAACTGGGACCGGCTCGGCCAAAAGGATCAGCGCAGCTCGCCGTGGCTGCGTGTGGGGCAGTCGTGGGCGGGCAAAGGCTTCGGCATGATCCAGATTCCGCGGATCGGGGAAGAGGCGGTCGTGTTGTTTATGGACGGAGATCCAGACCGCCCGCTGATTATCTCTCGCGTCTACAACGCGGTGAACACGCCACCGTGGGCATTGCCGGCCAACGCCACGCAAAGTGGCATGCTCACGCGTTCGAGTAAAGGGGGCACGTCTGCCAACGCGAACGCGATCCGCTTCGAAGACAAGCGCGGGCAGGAAGAAGTCTGGATTCATGCCGAGAAGGATCAACGCATCGAGGTCGAGAACGACGAATCGCATACCGTTGGTCACGACCGTGGCAAGTCGGTAGGCAGGGACGAGACGGCGCAGATTGGCCGCCACTGGAAGCTGAGCACGGGCGGATACAAGCTCGAGACGGTGTCGCTGGCCTCGGTTAAGAGCGTGGGACTGGGCGCGATGCTCAACGTCGGGATGGCACGCAACGTCAACGTTGGCGGCCTGTATCTGCGCAACGTTGGCTTGCAGATGGCCAGCACGGTGGGCATGAGCCGGACGGACCGGGTGGTGCAGGATTGGACCGCTCACGTCGGACATGCGTACACGGTGACAGTGCGCGGGAAGGCCGTGGGCGATGCGGTCAAGGCTGATCAAGCGAATCCCATCGAGCCATCGCCGGACTTTGCCCCCCAGTTGCCGGCGTCCGTATCGAGCCCCGACAGCAACCAGCTTCGCATCACGGATCAGGGGCAGGCGAGCTTGTCGGGCTCGTCAACGGCACAACTGATCGGTCCGGGCGGGACGATCACGATCGACGCGGCGGGCATTCACCTGAAGGGCACCGCGATCTATCTGGACGGTCCGGTCACGCAAAGCAGTGGGAGCGCGAACAGCTTGTCGCCCGTCACCGAGGCGGACTG